>CALRQR020000003.1:0-334792 GCA_943370375.1 Synechococcus sp. UW140 | reverse complement strand
CTCTCTCTCTCTCTCTCTCTCTCTCTCTCTCGGTGAGTCTAGCGCCCCTCATGAGTGCCCTGTTGCCCTGTGCGTGTCGCAGCGGCGCTTCTCTTCGGCCTGCTCCTAGCGTCATTGCGAGGTCGCGCGTGACTCAATTTTGTCTGGTGTAAACCCTTGGAAGATTGTCCTTTAAGCTTTCCAAGCAAGCCAACATTTTCAAGGTGAAAAATGGATAAAAGTGATAAGCCAAAAATTCTGCAGCCTGAAGATTTGCGCGCAGGAGATGTTCTGCTGTGTTACGCGGGGCAAACTGCATATAAAGAAGAGGGTGAAATTGGTTATTCACATGTTGCGATATCGTTGGGAGGCGATGAAATTTTTCATTCAGAAAATTCGGTCGAAATAGCTTCGATTTCGAAGTTGCTGGACAACTACGATCACGTTGCGATCATGAGAGGCAAGGGGAATTGGCTTGATGGAAACATTGAGGCGCTAAAAGAATTTGCCAATCAACAAGTGGGAAAAGGTTTTAATGCGATTGGCAAAAGTCGCATTCGGGAGCGCAAAAAGGCACACGATTCAGTGGTTATGGAGCGTGTGAAAGATCATTTTGATGGCGTTGTAATGGACGATGGGACAGACCGAGGGCGGTATTTCTGTTCTCAGTTGGTCACAGCGGCTTTCATTCGTGGTGGAGTGATCGGCGGAGGCGCTCAGTATGTATTTCGGCCCGACATAATGACGCCAGGTGACATCGCCAAAGACAAAGCTTATGGATTCTTTCAGGGGTATTTGATATCTCATGGAAAATATAAAGTTCCCAGCGAGGACTGGTTCAGAGCGAACTGTTAGTTCGAGTTCCAGTAAAAATAGATGAGTCGAATTGATAAAGGCCCCAGTGGGGCCTTTATCAATTGAGCAAGTTAGTTACCCGCGATTGGTGTCGGAAGTGCCGTGCCGATTCATGGTGTGCTTGAGCACACTTTACCGAAACGCTAAGCAAAAAAAAGCCCGCAGGGCGAGCTTTGCTGTGCTGCCTAGAACGGAGCGTCCGGCGCTTTGTTAGCAGGGTGGTCCGTGGCCTTGATGCGCTTGGCCTTGAGGGTGGGTTTTTCAGCGGGGGCCGGGGCTGGCGCGGCTTCTGCGCCGTCTTCCGCTTCGGCCGGCGCATCCTTGAGTGCCTGGCGCACCGCAGCCTTGTCGCCCACGCCGGCGAATTTGCTGTATTTGCCCAGGGTGGCCACCATCTGGCCGTAGATGCGCGGGTTGCCGGCCACGCATTCGCCGTGGTCCATGAAGTCGGCCTCGCCGGTGAAGTTGCCGATCAGGCCGCCGGCTTCAGTCACCAGCAGCGAGCCGGCCGCCACGTCCCAGGGCTTGAGGCCGGTTTCAAAAAAGCCGTCGCTAAAGCCTGCGGCCACATAGGCCAGGTCCAGCGCGGCAGCGCCCGGGCGGCGTACGCCGGCGCACTGGCTCATCACTTCGCCGAGCATGTTGAGGTAGGTCTTGAGCTTGTCGCCGGGGCGGTACGGGAAGCCGGTGGAGATCAGGCACTCTTGCAGGCGGGTGCGCTTGGCCACGCGGATGCGGCGGTCGTTCATGTAGGCGCCGCGGCCCTTGGTGGCGCAGAAGATGTCGTTGCGTGTGGGGTCGTACACCACGGCCTGCTCGACCTTGCCTTTGACGGCCAGCGCGATGCTGACGCAATAGACCGGGAAGCCGTGGATGAAGTTGGTGGTGCCGTCCAGCGGATCGATGATCCAGACGAAGTCGGAGTCTTTGGCGCCATGCTCGCTGCCCGATTCTTCGGCCAGGATGCCGTGGCCGGGGTAGGCGGTCAGAAGGGTTTCGATGATGGCCGCTTCGGCGGCCTGGTCGATTTCAGTGACGAAGTCGTTGGTCTGCTTGACCGAGATGCGGACCGATTCGACGTCAAGCGCCGCGCGGTTGATGATGGCGCCGGCAGCGCGCGCAGCCTTGATGGCCACGTTGAGCATGGGATGGAGATTGCTGGACATAATTTGTAGGGAAGAACGGGAAAAACCGGCGCTGGCGATGCGGGCGGCGGGCAATAACCGTATTTTCCCATAAACGCGGTATGAGCTCTTATCGCCCCTCCCGGTGGCGATATCGCGTGCGCCCGGCCCTAGGCGCCTTCCACGATCAGGAAATCCGCGTCGGCATGCTGCTGGCGTATGGCTTTGGCGGCCTGGTATTCGGGGCTGGCGTAGCAGGCTTTGGCCGTGGCCAGGTCGGCGTATTCCACGACCACATTGCGCTCGCGCGAGCTGCCTTCCATGCATTCGTACGCGCCGCCGCGCACCAGAAAGCGCGCGCCGAATTTCTCAAAAGCCGGCCTTGCAGCGGCGAGGTAGGCGGGATATTGCGCCTCATTGCGCACCGACACGCGCACGATCCAGTAAGCCTTTGCCATCGTTGTTCCTTGTGGGTTGAAGTCATGAAGTGAGAAGGGCTGGACGATACGCGTGACAGATCATTCTGAAAAATGAATAATAAAGATACAAAACATCTTTAAGAGAGATTTATGGATCTGGGTGACCTGGTGATTTTTCGGGCCGTGGTCGAGGCTGGCGGCATCACGCGTGCGGCCGAGCGCCTTCACCGGGTGCAGTCCAACATCACGACGCGTATCCGCCAGCTGGAGGACAAGCTGGGCGCCCAACTTTTTATCCGCGAAGGCAAGCGGCTGCACCTGTCACCGGCGGGGCAGACCCTGCTGGGGTATTCAGAGCGGCTGCTGGCCCTGGCCGACGAGGCGCGCGAAGCCGTGCAGGACGGCAAGCCGCGCGGCCCTTTTGTGCTGGGCGCGATGGAAAGCACCTCTGCCGTGCGCCTGCCCGGCCCGCTCAGCGATTTTGTGCGGCAGTACCCGGCCGTCAAGCTGACGCTGAAGACTGGCAACCCGCAGCAACTGGCGGCTGCGGTGCTGGCCGGCACCATGGACGCCGCGCTGGTGACCGGCGCGATTGCCGGCGGGCCGTTTGAGCGCGAACCGATTTACCGCGAAGACCTGGTGATCGTGGCAAGCGCCGGGCATGCAGCGATCACGTCCCAAGAAGCGGCGGGTGCAGAACCCCCGCGCAGCATCGTCGCCTTTGAGCCCGGCTGCCCGCACCGGGCGCGGCTGGAGCAGTGGTACGCCGGCAAAAAAAGCCTGCCGGTGCAGACCATCGAGATCACGTCGTACCACGCCATGCTGGGCTGTGTGGTGGTGGGCATGGGCATTTCGCTGGTGCCGCGCAGCGTGCTGGCGACTTTTCCGGAGCGGGCGCGCCTGAGCGTGCATGAATTGCCGCCCGGCAGCGACTGTGCGCAAACCGACCTGATCTGGCGCAAAGGCGCGATGTCGCCCAAGATTGCAGCGCTGATCGGGCTGCTCAAGCCTTCTGCGTAAGTTCATAAGGCAACGTAGGACAATCCAGCCCCATGCGAACCCGATTCATCCTGATCAACACCAGCCACGCCGGCAATGTGGGCGCCACCGCCCGCGCCATGAAAACCATGGGTTTTGACGACCTGGTGCTGGTGGCGCCGCGCTGGGCCAATGTGCTCAACCGCGAAGAAACCATCCAGCGGGCCAGCGGCGCGCTTGATGTGCTCAAAAATGCCCGCATCGTCGAAACGCTGGATGAGGCGGTAGACGGCATGGCCCACCTCTGCGCCACAGCCATGACGCCGCGCGACTTCGGCCCGCCCACGCGGTCGCCGCGCGAGCACTTTGCCGGTTTGCTATCAAAAGAGGAGCGTGATGCCAAGGCACCGTCTGGGCTGGAGCCCGATTCGGTTGCTTTTTTATTCGGCTCCGAGCGCTTCGGCATGCAAAACGAAGACGTCTACCGCTGCCATGTGGCGTTGAGCATCCCGACGGACCCGAAGTTCGGCTCGCTCAATTTGGGCGCGGCCGTGCAGCTGATTGCCTACGACTGGCGGCAGGCGTTGGGCGGCTTCAGCGTGCAGCCCGCCACGGCCGAGCCGACGCTGGCCGACGCGGCCGCGGTGGCCGGCATGCTCAAACACTGGGAAGAGGCGCTGACCGGCATCGGCTTTCTGGACCCGGCGTCGCCCAAAAAGCTGATGCCGCGGCTGAACCAGCTGTTTAACCGCGCCCAGCTCAGCCCCGAGGAAATCCACATCCTGCGCGGGGTTGCCAAGGCCATGCTGACCCAAGCCACCCAAACGCCGCCTAAAGGCAGCAGGCCAGCAGGGTCTGCGGACGGCCACTAAACTCCCACCATGTTTTCCCGACTCCGCTCCGACATCCAGTGCATCCTCGACCGCGACCCCGCCGCCCGCACGGCCTGGGAGGCGTTGACCTGCTACCCGGGCCTGCATGCCCTGGTGTTGCACCGCCGGGCGCACTGGTGCTGGAACCACGGCTTCAAATGGCTGGGCCGGTTTATCTCGCATATTTCGCGCGGGATGACGGGCATTGAGATCCACCCGGGCGCCAAGATCGGCGAGCGGGTGTTTTTTGACCACGCCATGGGCGTTGTGGTCGGCGAAACCGCCGAAATCGGTGATGGCTGCACGATTTACCAGGGCGTGACGCTGGGCGGAACCTCGCTTTACAAAGGCGCCAAACGCCACCCGACGCTGGGCAAAGACGTGGTGGTGAGCGCCGGCGCCAAGGTGCTGGGTGGTTTCCTGGTCGGTGACGGGGCCAAGATCGGCAGCAATGCGGTGGTCATCAAGCCGGTGCCGGCCGGTGCCACGGCGGTCGGCATTCCGGCGCGCATCATCCCGTCCAAAGTGGGTGAAAGCGCCGACGTTACGACCTCGCCCAAGTTCTCCGCTTACGGTATCACCCTGGACGACGATCCGCTCGGGCAGGCCATGAAGGGGCTGATCGACAACGCGTCGTCCCAGGAGCACCAGATCGCCTTGTTGTGGCAGGCGATTGAAAAGCTGTCGGGCCCGCAAACGGCCATGAGCAAAGACTGCGTGCCCAAGGATGCCGCGCTGACCGAGACGTTTGAGGCCGACAAGCTCAACCAGCTCGTCGGCAAATAAGCCGCGGTTTCAGGCCGGCTGCAGGGCCTGCTCAAGGAAAGCAGCCGCCTGCAGGCAGGTGCGGTCCGCATGCGGCGCGCCGATGATTTGCAGGCCCATGGGGAAGCCGTTCACCCCGGTCGCACCCGCCACATTCACGCAAGGCACACCCAGCAGCGTCCAGACACGGTTGAAGATCGCCGTGCCGGTGCTGCCGTAGCCCGCAGGGGCCTCGTCGGGCGCGCTGGGCGTCATCAGCACATCAAACTGGCCAGACCATTCGGCGCAGGCCTTGCGGCTCTGTGCGGCGGTGCGCTGCGCGGCTTCATAAGCGGCGGGCGTGATCTGGCTGCCCGCCAGCAGGTAGTTGCGCAGGATGTCTGAGAGCGCTTGCGGGTGCTCGTCCACTTCGCGGGACAGGCTGCGCCAGGCCTCCCAGCCCTGAATGATGTCCTGCGCGTCGAACGCGTCCTGGATCCAGCCGGGGAGGGTCACGCGTTTGATTTCGGCGCCTGCGGCTTTGAGTGCCTGTCTGCCGGTATCCATCGCCTGGCGGGCGCTGGGGGACAGCTCAGCCCACGGATACGCATCCGGCACGCCGACTACCCACGGTCTTGCCTGCGGGGCTTCATCGAGCGCCAGTGCCTGGCCACTGAGCGCCTGCGCAAACCAGGCCGCCTCAGGCACGCTGGCGGCAAACAGGCCCACGGTGTCGAGCGACCATGAAAAACATTTGAGCCCCGGCGTAGGCAGCAGGCCGAAGCTGGGCTTGAAGCCGGTGACGCCGCAGTACGACGCCGGGCGGATCACCGAGCCACCGGTTTGTGTGCCGATGGCAAAAGGCACCAGGCCTGCCGCCACAGCGGCTGCCGAGCCGGCTGACGAACCGCCCGGTGTGCGGCCCGGGGCGTTCGGGTTCAGCGTGGCGGTCGGGTTGAGAAACGCGAACTCGGTGGTGCTGGATTTGCCGATCACCAACCCGCCGGCGCGGCGTATGACGCTGACGATGGCCGCATCAAAGCGGGCCGGCTCGGCCGGATAGAGCACTGAGCCGTAGCGCGTGGGAAGCTCGCAGGTGTCGAAGATGTCTTTGACAGCGACCGGCAGGCCCTGCAGCGGGCCTTTAAGCGCCGGGAGCCGGGCCAGCGCCGTGGGCAAGTCAAGCCGGGCGGTGAAGGCGCCCAGCGTGGCATCTACCGCATCAATGCGCGCACAGGTTTCTGTGAGCAGGGTGGCGGCATCCAGCGTACCGGCTGCCAGCTGCGCGGCCGTCGTAATGGCGGACGGCGCGCGTTGCTTCATGGGGCTGGCGTACCCGGCGTGCGGATGGCCGATTTGGGCCGGAAAGCCTTGCAAACGGCCGGGTCGGCTTCCAGGTAAGGGCCGCCTATCAGGTCGATGCAATAGGGTACAGCCGCAAAGATGCCGGGCACCACGGATTCGCCGGCCTCGTTTTTGAGGCCTTCCAGCGTTTCCTGGATGGACTTGGGCTGGCCGGGCAGGTTGAGGATCAGGCTTTTGTCGCGAATCACCGCGCACTGGCGCGACAGGATGGCCGTGGGGACAAATTTCAGGCTGATCTGCCGCATCTGCTCGCCGAAGCCGGGCATTTCTTTATGGGCCACGGCCAGCGTGGCTTCGGGCGTCACGTCGCGCAGCGCGGGGCCGGTGCCGCCGGTGGTCAGCACGAGGGAGCAGCCCGCGTCGACCAGCGCGATCAGCGCGGCGCTGATGCCTGCCTGCTCGTCGGGGATCAGGCGCTCTTCAAAGGTGATGGGGTTGCGCAGGGCGCGTGTGAGCCACTCTTTGAGGGCAGGAAGGCCTTTGTCGACGTAGACGCCGGCCGAGGCGCGGTCGCTGACGGAAACGATGCCGATTTTGACGGCGTCAAAGGCGTCGCTCATGCCTCAGGCTCCTCGGGCTCGTCAGCCTCAGCGGGCCCCTTTGCCAGGGTTTGCCGCACCAGCTGGAAGATTTCGCGGTAAGACTTGCCGTGACGCGCGGCTTCGCCGGGTTTTTCAGGCTTGGCGTCTTTGCGCGCCTGGCGGATCAGTGCGCGCAGTTGCTGTGAGTCGGTACCGGGGTGTTCTTCGAGCCAGGTGCCCAGCGCGGCATCGTCGGCGATCAGCTTGTCGCGCCACTGCTCGGCCAGGTGCAGCGCCAGCGTCAGGTCGGCCGAGCCGTTGAGCTGCTCGTTGATGGCCTCGCGGATGGGTTCCGGGTCTAGCGGACGCATCAGCTTGCCGATGAACTGCATCTGGCGGCGTCTGCCCTCGAAATTGGTGATCTTCTTGGCGTCGGCGATCGCATCGCGCAGCTTGTCGGGCAGGTCCAGGCGTGCCATCAGGTCGGCGCGCAGCGTCAGCAGCGCTTCGCCGAGAGCCTGTTTCTCATCGGCCTCGGCCTTGAGCTGGGTTTTGCTGGGCGGACCGACTTCTTCAAGCGCGATTTCCTCGGGTTTGACGAAGCGGCCGTTGGACCAGTAGCCCTTGATGGCCTTGGGAATCGCCTTGGTAGTCTTGGTATTCATAGCAGTCAGTATCATAGCTACCCATATGACCCAAAAAGCTTCCTCACGCGCCGGCGGCGCAACCCGCAGCGCTTCCCGTCCCGAATCGGGCTTCAGCTACCACCGCGATTTTTTCGAGGAACTCGTCGACGCCGGACTGGCCCACGCCAAAAAATTGGGCGCCACCGATGCCGCGGCCGAGGCTTCCGAAGGCTGCGGTCTGTCGGTCAGTGTGCGCAAGGGCGAGCTGGAAAACGTGGAACGCAACCGCGACAAGTCGCTGGGCATCACGGTTTACATCGGCAAAAAACGCGGCAATGCCGCCACCAGCGATTTCTCCAAAGCCGCCATCGAGCAGACCGTGAAAGCGGCTTACGACATCGCGCGGTTCACGGCGGAAGACGAAACCTCGGGCCTGCCTGACGACCGCGACATCGCGCGCCAGCACCCGGCGCTGGACCTCTTTCACCCCTGGTCTATCGACTCGGAACAAGCCGCGCAACTCGCCTTGCAGTGCGAAGCCGCAGCCCTGGGCACCAGCCGGCTGATTACCAACAGCGAAGGCGCCGGCGTCTCGGCCCAGCAAAGCCATTTTTTCAGCGCCCACACCAAGGGTTTTCGCGGCGGTTATGCCAGCTCGCGCCACAGCATTTCGGTGGCGCCGATTGCCGGCAAGGGCGACCAGATGCAGCGCGATGCCTGGTACAGCTCGATGCGCGACGCGCGCGACCTGGCGCACCCTGAGGCCGTGGGCCGCTATGCCGCCGAGCGCGCGCTGGCACGCCTGAAGAGCCGCAAGATCCCGACCACGCAGTGCCCGGTGCTCTTCGAGTCGCCGCTGGCCGCAGGCCTTCTCGGCGGCTTTACGCAGGCCGTGAGCGGCGGCGCGCTGTACCGCAAAAGCACCTTCCTGGCCGACAGCCTGGGCAAAGCGGCTTTCCCCAAACACATCGACATCGCTGAAGACCCGCACCTGCGTAAAGGCAAGGGCAGCGCACCGTTTGACGAAGAAGGCGTGAAAACCAAGGCACGCCAGGTGGTAGAGGGCGGCCGCGTCGAGGGCTATTTCCTCAGCACCTATTCGGCCCGCAAACTCGGCATGCGCACCACCGGCAACGCCGGCGGCTCGCACAACCTCACCATGACCAGCCGCCACACCCGCCCCGGCGACGACCTGGACGCCATGTTGCGCAAATTGGGCCGCGGCCTTTTTGTGACCGAGCTGATGGGTCAGGGCGTGAACTACGTGACGGGCGACTATTCGCGCGGCGCTTCGGGCTTCTGGGTTGAAAACGGCCGCATCCAGTTTCCGGTGGAAGAAATCACCATCGCCGGTAATTTGCGCGACATGCTCATGGGCATTGAGGCCGTGGGCGCGGACGCCTACAACTACGGCGCCAAAACCGTGGGCTCCATCCTCGTCAACCGCATGAAGGTGGCGGGGAGCTAAGCCTTTGCGGCTGCTGCTTCTTTCTTGATGGCCTTGCCCGCCGAAACGCTGGCGCTTGTCGCGGCGGCCACCTGGGCCGGCTCCAGCCTGTTGTCGGCAACCGCCGTGGCCCGCATGGGGCCTTTTTCCTTCAGCCGCTGGCGCATGGCCTTTGCCTGCTTTTTGCTGTGGGGCATGACGCTGGCCACGGGCAACTGGCGCAGCCTGCAGCTTGAAGGCGCGGGTGTGCTGGCACTGTCGGGCCTGGTCGGCATTTTTATCGGCGACACGGCGCTTTTTGCCTGCATGAACCGCCTGGGGCCCCGGCGCTCGGGTATTTTGTTTGCCACCCACGCTCTTTTTTCTGCGGTGCTGGCGTGGCTGTTCCTGGGTGAAACGCTGTCGGGCTGGGGCTTGCTGGGCAGCGCGCTGCTGGTGGGCGGCGTGATGACGGCCATCGCTTTTGGCCGGCGCGAAAGCGAATCACACCAGTGGGAAGCCACACAGGGGCGGCTGGCCATCGGTATCGGCCTGGGTTTGCTGGCCGCGCTGGGGCAGTCGGTCGCCACCTTGATGCTCAAGCCGCTCATGCAGACGGGGCTGGACCCGGTGGCGGCCTCGGCCGTGCGCATGAGCAGCAGCATGGCGGCCCATCTCCTGTTGCTGCTGACGGGCTGGCGCCTGGTGCAGGCCACGCAGTCGCCGCGCTGGGTAGACCTGGGCTACACCTTTGCCAGCGCCGCGCTCGGCATGACACTGGGCATGACCTTGATCCTCAAGGCGCTGCAGCACGGCAGCGCCGGCATGGTGGGCATGCTGTCGTCGGTGACGCCGGTGGTCCTGCTGCCACTCTTGTGGTGGGTGTACCGCCGCCGGCCTGCGATGGGCGGCTGGGTCGGTGCGGTGTTGACGGTGACGGGCTGCGCGCTGATCCTGCTGAACCGCTGAAAACCCCGGTGAGCTAGCGCGGCCGGTAAATGCAATTGTTGCCGGGCTCGCCGGCAATGGGGTCTGAAATCACCTGGTCGGTGACCGTGAGATGGCAGGGCACCGCCGTTTCACCGACATTCGCTTCTTCCAGCTTGAGCACGAAACCCTGCGCATTGACGCCAGCCACCACGTCGACAAGTGGCGTTGCCTCGAAGTCGAGGTAACCCCGCAGCAGGTAGAAGTGCATGACGCGGCAGCGTTGATGCGCCCAAAGATCGTGCCACTGCATGGCGCGTGGCGTCCAGAGCGAGTTGTGGCCCACGTAAAAATTCGCGTCGCTCATCGGCATGCATTCGGGCGTGATGATGAGGAGGTAGCTGCAGCGGTAGTTCAGGAACTCGAGCAGATCCTGGCCGTCGGAATGCTTCATGTGCTCGATCACGTCGCCCATGATGACCAGGTCGTAGTGCCGGGCGGGCTGGTCCAGCAACTGCTGGGCCGTGATGTTCAGCACTTCGTTGTAGCCGGCGGCGGCAAGCCCGGCATTGAGCGACGTGTCGCACTCTACGGCCGTGATCTCTGTGGCGGCCAGCCCTGCATCGCGGGCCATCTTTCCGTATTTGCCCTGGCCGGCGCCTATGTCGAGGATGCGCGCCGGCTTCAGCGTCTGCAGCACGTGACGCACGACTTCGTCAAAGGTGGTCCAGGAGTAGCTCATGCGAAAAGCCGGGGCTGAGGTGTCAGGACGACAGCGCGGCCTTGACGGCGGCCGAGACCTGGCCCATGTCGGCCTTGCCGGCCAGCCTGGCTTTGACGGCGCCCATCACCTTGCCCATGTCGCCGGGGCCGCTGGCACCCAGCTCAACCACGATGGCCTTGACGGCGGCGGCGACTTCGTCGGCGCTCAGGCGCGCGGGCAGGTAGGCCTGCAGCACGACCAGTTCGGCCGCTTCCTTGTCGGCCAGGTCCTTGCGCTCGGCCTTGGTGAAGGCTTCGAGCGAGTCCTTGCGCTGCTTGATCAGCTTGTCGACGATGGCGATCACGGCCGCGTCGTCCAGCACCACGCGCTCATCGACTTCTTTTTGCTTGAGGGCGGCCAGCAGCAGGCGGATGGTGCCCAGGCGCTCGCTGTCCTTGGCGCGCATGGCGGTCTTCATGTCTTCGGTGATCTGGTCTTTGAGTGCGGACATTGGGGCTCCTGAAGCGAATGGGGTGGGGTGGGATCGGCCGGGCCGGGGAGGCGCCAAAAACACAAAAGCCCGCAGAGCGTCCTCGTGCGGGCTTTTTCTTGCCGTGAGGCGGTACTAAAGATTAGTACAGCTTTTTCGGCAATTGCATCGAGCGAATACGCTTGTAGTTGCGTTTGACGGCAGCTGCCTTCTTGCGCTTGCGTTCAGCCGTTGGCTTTTCGTAAAACTCGCGGGCGCGCAGGTCGGTCAGCAGGCCGAGTTTTTCAATGGTGCGCTTGAAACGGCGCAGAGCCACGTCGAAGGGCTCATTGTCTTTTACACGGATGGTGGTCATTGATGAATAGATCCAAAATTTGCGTCGTTAGTGATCTGATCAGAATCAGGCCGGACGCGGGTTTGCTAGCAAAGCCTGAGATTATAGCACTGGACGTGGCCCCCACGGTCGCTCACTTCGTGTAGCTCCCTGCCCCCCGAGGGGGCCGCCCGCCCTGCGGCCCGGCAAAGCCGGTTCCGCGGCTCATGCTGGTAGGGGAGAACCCCGGGCCTTCGCTTCGCTGGGCCCCTATTTTCCGACGTTTCGGCTGTATCGGGGAAGGGTTTTGCCTGGCTCAGGCGGCCGCCTTGGCGGCGAGGGCCTGGGCGCAGGCGTGCGCTGAGGCCCAGGCCCACTGGAAGTTGTAACCGCCCAGCCAGCCGGTGACGTCGACGACTTCGCCTATGAAATACAGGCCTGGCTGCCTGGATTCGAGGGTTTGGGAGGACAAATCGCGGGTGTCTACGCCGCCTGTGGTGACTTCGGCTTTTTTGTAGCCTTCGGAGCCGTTGGGGGTGAGCTCCCAGCCGGCCAGGCGCTGGGCCAGGGCCTGCAGCGCCTTGTCGGTGGCGTCGCTGATGGGGCGCTGCAGGGCGGGGTCTTGGCTGACCCAGGCGTCGGCCAGGCGGCTGGGCACCAGGGTGGCGAGTTCGTTGGCGATGAGTTTTTTGGACGTAGCCTTGGCGCGCAGCAGCAGCGCCGGCAAATCCACGCCGGGGGCCAGGTCGATGCGGATGGGCTGGCCTTCGCGCCAGAAGCTGGAAATTTGCAGCACCGCCGGGCCGCTCAGGCCGCGGTGGGTGAAGAGCAGGTCTTCGGAGAACACGACGGCTTTTTTGCGCTGCTTGGGGCTGGCGTCCACCGGGCTGGTGTCGATCAGCACCGGCAGCGCCAGGCCTGCCAGCTGGGCATAGGGCGCCCAGCTTTCGCCGTCAAAGGTCAACGGCACCAGCGCGGCGCGTGGCTCGACCAGGCGCAGCCCGAATTGTTTGGCGATGCGGTAGCCGAAATCGGTTGCGCCAATCTTGGGGATCGACAGGCCGCCAGTGGCGATGACGACTTGCGGCGCTTCGATGGAGCCGCGGTCGCTCTCAATTTGATAGCTGCCTCCCAAGGATCCATCTGGGCTGGAGGCATATTTAATGCTTTTTATGCCGCAGGGCTGCCAGCGCGTCACCTGGCCGGCGTCGCACTCGGCCAGCAGCATGTTGATGATGTCTTCGGCCGAACGGTCGCAAAATAGCTGGCCCTTGTGCTTCTCGTGAAAGGGGATGTTGTGGCGCTGCAGCAGTTCGATGAAATCCTGCGGCGTGTAGCGCGACAGCGCCGAGCGGCAAAAGTGCGGGTTTTCGCCCAAAAACTGCGCCGGCGTGGCGTCGCGGTTGGTGAAGTTGCAGCGCCCGCCGCCCGAGATGCGGATCTTCTCGGCGACCTTTTCGCTGTGGTCGACCAGCAGCACCTTCAGGCCCAACTGCCCGGCCTGGGCGGCGCAGAACAGCCCCGCGGCGCCCGCGCCGATCACGACGACATCGAATGAATGGACGAGCACGCTCAGACCACCGCTCGCCGTTCCGCGAGCTTTAGCCAGCATGAGCCGCGGAACCGGCTTTGCCGGGCCGCAGGGCGGGCGGCCCCCTCGGGGGGCAGCGCATTACGCGAAGCGAACAGCGTGGGGGCCAAGTCCCACTAGCCTTTCCAGGTGAACGGAAACTTCAGCTGCTTGAGGAAACCGTTGGGCACGTAGTCGCCCAGCACGCCATAACGCTCCGGCCAGAGCTTGGTGCTTTTCACGGCGGTGCCGAAGAGGTAGTCGATGAAGGCGTAGTGCGCCGAGTAGTTGCGGTCCAGCGCTTCCTGGTCCTGGCTGTGGTGCCAGTGATGGAAGTTGGGCGTGACGATGATGTAGCGCAGCGGGCCCAGGCGTACGCTCACGTTCGAGTGGTTAAACACCGCCTGGAAGCCGACGATCACGATGTAGGCGTCGATCACTTCCTTGGAAAAGCCCAGCACGTAGATGGGTGCGAGGATGAGCGTGCGGGTGATCAGCAATTCAAGGATGTGCTGGCGCGAGCCGGCCAGCCAGTCCATGCTTTTGGCGCTGTGGTGCACCGCGTGCAGGCGCCACAGCACCGGCACCTCGTGGTAGGCGCGGTGTGTCCAGTACTGCACCAGGTCGGCCACCAGCACGATCAGCAGCACGCCGCCCCAAAAGGGCAGGCCCTGCACCCAGCCGCGAATGCCGTCGTTGGCGGCCCAGCCGAAGAACTTGTGCACCAGCAAATTGGTCGCCAGCAGCACAAAGCCCACGATCATGTGGTTGACGATGAAGTGGTGAAAGTCGGTTTGCCATTCGGCGCGAAAGACCGGTTGGTCCTTGCGCAGCGCAAACAGCTTTTCGATGAAGATGAAGATCAGCGACGAGCCCAGCAGGTCGAGGATGAACCAGTCCAGGCCGATGTAGGGCGTGTTGTCGGCGAAGTCGTTCACCGGCACCTTGTGGCCGCCCAGCAGCGCCGTGGCCACCACCAGCAAAAAGCCCGCACTGGCCAGCCAGCGCGAACGGTTGAAGATGATGTTGACCAGCGAGATGCCGCCGGCAATCGCCAGCGCCGCCAGCATCACGATGCGGATCACGTCGACGTTGTAGCTTTTACGCAGCTCCGGCGTGGTGAGGTATTCAGGAAAGTGAAAAGCCAGCACGCCCAGAAAGCACAGGATGCCCAGGCTGAGGGCGATCACGCCGCTCATGAGGCCCTTGCCGCGGCGCAGTTCACCGTGGCTTTCTGTCAATTCGTTGAGTTTTTCAAGCACCGTGGGGCTCCCGCTGTTGTTGTTTTGACTTCGGGAGTGTAGCCGTGCGCGGGAGGGCACGGCGCTGTGCCTGCACCCGCACCGGCACAGCTTGCCGGGGCCGGGTTTACTGCTTGACCATGACCGGCTGGATCGTGAACACGTTGGGGTTTTTGGGCTCCACGGTGACGCGTACCCAGTGAATCAGCGGGCTGCCGAAAGTCTGCAGGCGCGTGAGGTTGGCGAGCAGCTTGCCGGGGCTGTACAGCGGCTTGTCGACCTTGAAGAAATGCGTGTCGCCATGCACCAGCAACACCTGGCCGGAGAACTGCTCTGTTTCGGTGATGACGTTGTTCATGAAGTTGCGGTAGCCGCTGACACCTGGGGCCTGGCTCTCGTCCTTGTCTTCGGTTTCCGGCAAGTCAAAGCCGGGGTCGGCCTGGATCACCAGCACAATGCCGCGCGCCTTGCCGGCCTTGGCCTGGGCGAAGGCCTCCTGCAGCCAGCGTACATTGGCCGCGTCGCGCTCCAGGTATTCGGCGTTGGACGCCTCGCATTGGGGGGCGGTACGCGCACTTTTTTGCGTGCAGTCTTTTTCGTTCAGAATTTTGTTGTTGTTGCTGCCCGGCACATTGAGCGTGGCAAACACGATGCCGCGGTGCGCAAAGCGCGTGTTCTCCACAAACTTCTCGCCCAGCGGGGCCTGGTGCACCAGCGGCAGGGTGCGCTTGCCCAGGCTGCGCGTGGTGGGAAACATGGTTTTACGCAGGTAGGCCAGGCGCTCCAGGCCGTCATAGCCGCCGTTGTTCAGGCGGTGGCAGTCCGTCCATTCGTTGTCACCGGGCACATAGATGACCGGCTTGTTCAGCTCGCCGAACATCGTGAGCGCTGCGGCATAGATGTCGTCGGTGCATTTGGAGCTGCCATCCTTGATATCGCCGTCGTAGATCGAAAAGGCGATGTCTGACTGGTTGATGCTTTTGAGCAGCGCGGGAATCTTGGGGTCGTCGCCGGCTTTTTGGTAGGGCATGTCGCCCCACAGGCCGAATGAAAAAGTTTGCGCCTGGGCCGAGGCCATGCTGAGCGCCAACAGAGCGCCGGCCAGAAAACGGAAGGACATGAATGCTCCAGTCGAAAGACCGGGAGCTTAGGCACCGCGCGTGACAGCGGTGTGACGCGGATCTTTCCGTCAGGCCACGCGCACGGCGTCAGGGGGCGCGGCGGCCAGCGCCACACCGCTGATCACGTCACCCACCACGATGACGGCGGGGCTGGCCATGCCAGCTTCGCGGATGGCGTGGGCCAGTGCGCCCAGCGTGGTCGTGATGTGGCGCTGCGTGGGCAGCGAGGCGCTCTGGATCACGGCCACCGGCGTGGCTGCCGGCAGGCCCGACAGCAGCTCGTCCTGGATGCGCTCGGAGCCGCTGACGCCCATGTAGATCACCAGCGTGAGGCGCGCGCTGTGCGCCGTGGCGGCCAGCGCTTTCCAGTCGGTGCCCGTGTCGCCCGGCTTGGCATGGCCGGTGACGAACACCACGCCGTGCGCATGTGCGCGGTGCGTGAGCGGCACGCCCAGCGACGTGACGGCTGCCAGGCCGGCGGTGATGCCGTTGATGACCTCCACCGTGATACCGGCAGCGCGCAGGTGCTCGACTTCTTCCCCGCCGCGGCCAAAGATGAACGGGTCGCCGCCCTTCAGGCGCACCACGTCTTCGCCTTCGCGGGCGGCCATCAGCATCAGCTTTTCAATAAAGGCCTGCGGCGTGGACTTGCAGCCGCCGCGTTTGCCCACATAGACGATGCGCGCCTCGGGCCGCGCAAACGCCACGATCTCGTCGCTGACCAGGTCGTCCACCAGCAGCACGGTCGCGCGCTGGATGGCCTTGAGGGCCTTGAGGGTCAGCAGTTCCGGATCGCCGGGACCTGCGCCTACGAGAGTGACTTTTCCGTTGTTCATGATCGTGAGGTGATTTGAATTTGAGGAAGCAACTGCAAGATATGTTCCACCTGCCGCGCAATCGAAGGCGGCACCGGCACGCTGCCTGCGAGTACGGCGCGAATGTAGTCCGCCGTGGCGGCTGCGTCCACTGTTTTGGGGAAGTCGGGGATAGAGGCCAGGGTGCCGGCCTGGGTTTCCTGCAGCAGTGAGCGCTGACCGCCGATAAAGGCGTCCATCTGCGGCATGCGGCGGGCGTCGGCCACGACTTCGCCTTCGGTGCCGCGAAGCAGCAGTGCGTTGGCGCCCGTGAGCTCAAAGGTCTGCGCCATCGACACAGCGTATTCCGGGTGTGTGTAGCTGCTCACCACCAGGCTTTTGCCGAGGCAGGGTGTCATGATCTTGACCAGGCTGTGCGCCGGGTTGCGCAGGCCGACGGCGCGGCGCACGTCCAGCAGGCGCTTGAGCGCCGGCAGCAGCAGCTCGGTCGGCGCAAACGCCACCTCGCCGTTTGCTATCTTTTTGATAGCGGACTGTGCAGGTACATCAAGGGCCAGAAGCACTTCTGATGCAAAAACCCGGCTTGATTCGGTAGGCGTGCCGTGGATCAGCACCGGAACGCCCTCGCGCGCCAGCAGCAGCGCGAGAAGTGGCGTGAGCACCGGCAGTTTGCGTGCGCCGTTGTAGCTGGGCAGCACCACGGTGGGGCTGTCGCCGGCGGGCAGGTGGTTCAGGCGCTGGTGCAATGCATCCAGAAAGCCCGCCATTTCTTCGGGCGTTTCGCCCTTGATGCGCATGGCCAGGCAAAAGCCGCCGATTTCCAGGTCGGTCACGGTGCCGTCCAGCACCTGGCCCATCAGGTCGGTGGCCTGCTCGCGCGTCAGCGGGCGGGCGCCATCCTTGCCGCGGCCGATTTCCTTGATGTACTGGCTAATACCCATAAACGTGATTGTCCGCCAATGCAGATAACTTCTCGTTATGAGCTTAAGCCACTTGGCGGATGGGGATGACGGCGTGCGGCGCTGCAGCCGCCGCGTCGCTGCGCGATGAGCGCACCCGGCGTTTGAGTTCGGGCACGCAGGAGCCGCAATTGGTGCCGCATTGGAGGGTGGATTGCAGCGAGGCCAGGCGCTCTTCATCGGTGCCCAGGTGGCCGCCGCCGCCGCCACCGGCCGCCAGCAGCGACAGGTGCTCGTCGATGGCGATGTCGGTCACGTTAAAGCAGGTGCATACCGGCTTGCCGCGCGACTGCACCGCCACCGGCGGCTTCGCGCCTGGCAGCAGCAGCAGCCGGCCGTAGGTGTGCGCCGGCAACTCATCTTGCAGCAAGGTTTTGATCCAGGCCTGGGCGCTGGTGTCCCCTGCGAGCACAAAGCCGGCGAGGTGAGCATCGCCTTCGCTGCGCACCAGCCGCATGGTGCGGCGCTGGCCTTTTTTTCGGTCGGCATAACGCAGAACGTAGGCCCCATCCAGGCCGAGGATGCGTTCCAGCGCAACCAGCGTGTCGTCAGGCGGCGCCTCATGGCTGGCGGCGCGAAACAGCACGCCGGTGCGCTCGCGGCTGCGGTCGGCCAGCGGTGTGTTGTTGGAAAACGGCACGCAGCTGGTGAAGGGAAATTGCGCCATCAGCGGCTTGAGCTGCTCACGCGCCGTCAGCGCGTCGCCCTCAGGCAGCCAGGCCATGGCCAGCAGCGTCCACGGCATTTCGGCTTTCAGGATTTTCACCGCCGCATGCTTGAGCTCGGGCTGCTTGGAGCTGGGGCAGTAGGCCGAGGTGGTGAGCGCATTGACACCGGCCAGCGTGTCGCCATTCGTGGATTGCCCGCTCAGGTACTCCTCACCCCAATGCATGGCGATAAAGGCCTGGCTCACCGCCACCTCGGGCGAGGCCTGCAGCGGCACCACGATGGAGCCGCGCTTGGAGGTCACATGCACCAGGTCGCCGTCCTTGAGCAGGCGCCGCGCCATGTCCTGCACATTCATCTGCACGCAAGGCTCGGCCACATGGCCGAACAGGCGCCCCAGCGTGCCCGTGCGGCTCATGCCATGCCAGTGGTCGCGCAGCCGGCCGGTGGTGAGGGAAAACGGATAACGCGATTCGCGCGGCTCAGCCACCGGCTTGTAGACGGTGTTGACAAAGCGGGCCTTGCCATCGGCGGTGGGGAACACGCCGTCTTCATAGAGCCGGACCTTGCCCGCCGTATCGCCGGTCTTGAAGGGCCACTGCTGCGGCGCCGCGTCGAGCAAGGCGTAGCTCAAGCCGGTGATGTCGAGGTCGCGGCCACGGGTGGACTCGCGGTGTTCGTTCCAGATGGTTTCTGCGCCCGATGCTTCATCGGCGATTGGATAAGGGAAGAGGGTGGCGCCGGCTGCCGCGCGGGCGGGCAGCAGCTTCTCCAGCCGCTGCGCAAAGTCCACCGCAATCGACCAGTCATGCCGCGTCTGGCCCGGCGCCGCCACAGCCGGCCGCACGCGGCTGATGCGGCGTTCGCTGTTGGTCACGGTGCCGATCTTTTCGCCCCAGGTGGTGGCCGGCAGCAGCAGGTCGGCGTAGTCGCAGCTCGACGTGGTGGAAAACGCCTCTTGCACGATCACCAGCTCGGCGCGCTCCATGGCGCGGCGCACGGTGGCCTGGTCGGGCATAGACTGCGCCGGGTTGGTGCAGGCAATCCACAGCGCCTTGATCTCGCCATCGGCTGCGGCCTGGAACATCTCGACAGCGGACTTGCCCGGTGTCTCAGGCACAGAGGGGATGCCCCAGAGTGCAGCAACTTCGGCACGGTGATCAGGGTTGGCCAGGTCGCGGTGCGCGCTCAGCAGATTCGCCAGGCCGCCCACTTCGCGTCCACCCATCGCATTGGGCTGGCCCGTTAGCGAGAAGGGGCCCGCGCCGGGTTTGCCGATCTGGCCGGTCGCCAGGTGCAGATTGATGAGCGCGGCGTTCTTGGCGGTGCCGCTGCTCGACTGGTTCAAGCCCTGGCAATAAAGGCTCAGCGTGGCGGCCGAGGTGGCAAAGAGTTTGGCCGCAGCGAGCAGGTCTTCTTTTTTGATGCCGCAGGTTTCGGCCACCAGGTCGGGCGTGTAGTCACGCACCGTGGCCTTGAGGGCGTCGAAGCCCGTGGTGTGCGCCGCGATGTAGGCGGCATCCGTCCAGCCTTCCCACAGCATGATGTGCAGCATGCCGTTAAAGAGCGACACATCGGTGCCCGGCTGTATGCCCAGGTACAGGTCGGCAATCTCGGCGGTGTCGGTACGGCGCGGGTCGCAAAAAATGATCTTGAGCGCCGGGTTGGCCGCCTTGGCGTCTTCAATGCGGCGAAACAAAATCGGGTGTGCGTAAGCCGTGTTGCTGCCGACAATAAAAATGCACTGCGCATGGTTCACGTCGTCGTAGCACGCAGGCGGTGCGTCCGCGCCCAGCGTCTGCTTGTAGCCCGCCACTGCGCTGCTCATGCACAGGCGTGAGTTGGTGTCGACATTGTTGGTGCCGATCAGGCCCTTGGCCAGCTTGTTGAAGACGTAATAGTCTTCCGTCAGCAACTGGCCCGAGATGTAGAACCCCACCGCATCGGGCCCGTGCTCCCGGATGATCTGCGCAAAGCTTTCGCTGGCAAAACCGAGGGCGCTGTCCCAGGACACCGGTTTGGGCGCTTCATGCCGGTGCTCGCGCCGCATCGGCTGCAAAAGGCGGGTCTGCCGCGTGACGGATGCCGTTGCGGTCAGGGCCAGCGTCGAGCCCTTGGTGCACAGTCGCCCGAAGTTGGCCGGATGGTCAGGGTCGCCGCGCACGCCGGTGATCTCGGCGCCTTGCGATTCGATGATCACCCCACAGCCGACGCCGCAATAAGGGCAGGTGGACCGTGTTTCGCGCAGGGTCCCGTCAGCGGTCATGTGCTGGCCAGCTCTTTTCGGGCAGGGCCGGCGACCGGGCGCGGCAAGTCCGTCGCGAGCGTGGCGAGCTCACCGGCGTCCAGATGCACGGCGCCGCTTTCCACGCGCACGCTGAATTTCTGCACGCAGCCTTCGTCCGGCGCCTTGGCGCAGCCGCCTTCCAGGTCAATCGTCCAGTTGTGCAGGGGGCAGGCCACACTGGTGCCGAAGACAATGCCCTGGCTCAGCGGCCCGCCCTTGTGCGGGCAGCGGTCCAGCACCGCGAAGACCTGGTCCTGGTCGTTGCGGAACACCGCGACATCCATGCCTTGCGCGCGCGCCACGCGGCGTGAGCCGAGTACGGGGATTTCATCGACCAGGCAGATTTTTTTCCATTCACTCATGGTTGTCTCCTCCAGACTCTCTTAACCCAGAACCCGTGCATACATGCCGGTGACCCGGTCCATGACCTGCAGCAGGTTCTCGCTGCTGACGAAGACGTCGGTGGCCGCTTTGGCGCCGGTCACGCGCGCTTTCAGGGCGTTGTCGAAAAAGAACCACTGGTTGTCGGCCAGTGCCAGTTCCTGCTTGATCTCTGGCGTGGCTTCGGGCGCGTTGCGCAACAGTTCCAGCGCCGGAATGAATTCTTCGCGGGCCTTATTGATCTCGCGCACGCTGACCGTGCTTTCGACGTTCCAGTTGTTGGCCAGGTAAAACTGGGCCATGCGCTGCGAGAGCATGCGCTGGCGGCCGGCTACGTTGACCAGCTTCGCGCCGGGCTTGCCGGCCTGCTGCTCAAAAAGCCCGGTGCCCTTGTGCGCCAGCGCCAGCACCTTCCCGGCTTGCTCCAGCACGCCCTTGGCCTTGTCCTGCGAGGGCGTTGTGCCGATCAGCAGGGCTTTGTAGTCGGACCAGGCCGCTTCCAGCTGGACATAGGTGTCGCGGGTTTCACCGGCCGGCGCGAACGCCTTGAGTTCCACCAGTTGCCGGTCAAACAGCGCCATGGACTGCTCCAGCACGCGGCGTGCGGAGTCGGCCTGAATGCCCTGGCCCAGGCCGAACCAGGCCTTGCCCATGCGCTGCGAGAGCATGCGTTGGCGCCCGGCCTTGTTGATGGCGTCGCCGATGCCGGCCACTTGCGCGTGGGCGGCGAAAGGCGCCAGGGCGCCCAGCGAAACGAGAGGAGCGAGCGTCAGGCTGCAAAAAGCCCGGCGGTGAAGGGTGTGTCGCATCAGGTTTTTCTTGTGGTGTGTAGACGATGACCCGGCATCTCAGGCGGGGAGCGCGGCGAACTGGCGCGTATCGACAGCCGCTTCCTTGAGGTCGAACCAGGGATCGGGCTCGCCGTCGAGCGCAAACTGCAGGCGTTCCCACAGGGCCTTGCGGCCTTCGTGGTCTTCCAGGATTTTTTTCTTCACGTAGTCCAGGCCGACGCGGTTGACGTAGTGCACGGTGCGCTCGAGGTACCAGCCTTCCTGGCGGTAGAGCTCGCAGAAGGCGCCGGTGTATTCGAGCACTTCGGCGGCGGTCTTGAGCTTGGTGAAGAAGTGGGCCACTTCCGTCTTGATGCCGCCGTTGCCGGCGATGTACATCTCCCAGCCCGAGTCGACGCCGATGATGCCGACGTCCTTGATGCCGGACTCGGCGCAGTTGCGCGGGCAGCCGCTCACCGCAAACTTGACTTTGTGCGGTGCATACATCCGCCACATGGCGCGCTCCAGGTCTTTGCCCATCTGCGTGCTGTCCTGCGTGCCCATGCGGCACCACTCGCTGCCCACGCAGGTTTTCACGGTGCGCAGGGCCTTGGCGTAGGCGTGGCCCGAAGGCATGCCGATGTCTTTCCAGACGTTTTGCAGGTCTTCCTTCTTGACGCCCAGCAAGTCGATGCGCTGCCCGCCGGTGACTTTCACGGTCGGGATCTTGTACTTATCGACCGCGTCCGCAATGCGGCGCAGCTCGCTCGCAGTGGTCTCGCCGCCCCACATGCGCGGGATAACGCTGTAGGTGCCGTCTTTCTGGATGTTGGCGTGGCTGCGTTCATTGATGAAGCGGCTTTGCGGGTCGTCCTTGGCTTCCTTGGGCCAGGTGCTGATCAGGTAGTAGTTGACGGCGGGCCGGCAGGTGGCGCAGCCGTTGGGTGTCTTCCAGTCCATGAACTTGAAGGTGCCGGAGATGCTGAGCAGCTTGTTGGCGCGGATGGCGTCACGCACTGCCTGGTGGCCGTGGTCGGTGCAGGCGCACATGGCTTTCAGCTTGGGCGTGGCCGAGTAGTCGCCGCCGGCGGTGAACATGAGGATCTGCTCCACCAGGCCGGTGCAGGAGCCGCAGGAGGCGCTGGCCTTGGTGTGCTTGCGCACTTCGTCCAGGGTGAACAGGCCTTTTTCCTTGATGGCCTTGCAGATGGTGCCCTTGTTGACGCCGTTGCAGCCGCAGACCTCGGCGTCATCGGCCATCAGCGCGGCCTTGTTCTGGCCTTCATGGCCCGCATCGCCAAGGTTGGACTCGCCAAAAATCAGCTTGTCGCGGATGTCGCTGACGTTGCGGCCGTCGCGCAGCAGCTTGAAGTAGTAGCTGCCGTCCACCGTGTCGCCATAGAGGCAGGCGCCGACCAGCTTGTCGTCTTTGATGACCAGTTTTTTGTAGACGCCGCCAAAGGGATCGCTCATCACGATCTCTTCGGTTCCTTCGCCGCCCATGAATTCGCCGGCGCTGAAGAGGTCGATGCCGGTGACTTTGAGCTTGGTGGAGGTGAGCGAGCCGGTATAGCGGCCGATGCCGAACTGTGCCAGGTGGTTGGCCGCCACCTTGGCTTGCTCAAACAGCGGCGCTACCAGGCCGTAGGCGATGCCGCGGTGCGCCGCGCATTCGCCCACCGAGTAGATGCGCGCGTCGGTGACGGTCTGCATGGTGTCGTTGACGACGATGCCCTTGTTGCAGTGCAGGCGCATGGATTCGGCCAGTTGCGTGTTGGGGCGAATGCCGACGGCCATGACTACGAGGTCGGTGGCCACTTCGCTGCCGTCCTTGAATTTGATGGATGTGACGCGGCCTTCTTCATTGCCGGTGAGTTCTTGCGTCTGCGCGCCGATCAGGAACTTGAGGCCGCGGTCTTCCAGCGACTTTTGCAGCAGCTTGCCCGCCACATCGTCGAGCTGGCGTTCCATCAGCCAGGGCATGACGTGCACCACGGTCACTTCCATGCCGCGCAGCATCAGGCCGTTGGCCGCCTCCAGGCCCAAGAGGCCGCCGCCGATGACGACGGCTTTCTTGTATTTTGTCGCCGCGTCGATCATCGCGTTGGTGTCGGCGATGTCGCGGTAGGCAATCACGCCTTGCAGGTCTTTGCCCGGCACCGGCAGGATGAAGGGGTTGGAGCCGGTGCACATCAGCAGGCGGTCGTACGCTTCTTCGGTGACGCCGCCGTTGGAATCCACGGCGCGCACCACGCGCTTGATGCGGTCGACTTCGACCACTTTTTTGCCGGCGTGCAGCGTGATGTGGTTGTCGGTGTACCAGTCCCAGGAGTTCAGGACGATCTCGTCCAGTGTCTGCTCGCCGGCCAGCACGGGCGACAGCAGGATGCGGTTGTAGTTGGGATGGGGCTCGGCGCCGAAGACCGTGATGTCGTAGAGGTCGGGCGAGACCTTGAGCAACTCTTCCAGCGTGCGGACGCCGGCCATACCGTTGCCCACCATGACTAGTTTGGGTTTTTTGACACGCATGTCCATCGTGGTTCCTTGGTTGTCTCGGTGCGTTTGCAGGTCTTGAAGCCGCCCTTAAGCGGCTTTTTCCACGTGGGCCTGCCGTGTGTACAAAAAGTCGATGACCGCCTTGCGGTAGTGCAGGTACTGGGTGCTTTCGGCCAGCTCCACGCGGTTGCGTGGGCGGGGCAGGTCAATGGCCAGCACCTCGCCAATGGTGGCTGCAGGCCCGTTGGTCATCATCACGATGCGGTCGCTCAGCAGTACCGCTTCGTCTACGTCGTGGGTCACCATGACCACCGTGCTTTGGGTGGTGGCGACGATCTGCAGCAACTCGTCCTGCAGCTTGGCGCGGGTCAGGGCGTCCAGCGCGCCGAAGGGCTCATCGAGCAGCAGCACCTTGGGCTCCATCGACAGGGCGCGTGCAATGCCGACACGCTGCTTCATGCCGCCGGAAATCTCGCCCGGGCGCTTCTGCGCGGCGGGCGTCAGCCCGACCATGGCCAGCGCCGCATCGGTGCGGGCCTTGAGTTGCGCCTTGTTTTCTGTCGCGGAGAACACGCGCTCGACGGCAAGGTAGACGTTTTCAAAGCAGGTGAGCCAGGGCAGCAGCGAGTGATTCTGGAACACCACGGCGCGCTCGGGGCCGGGCCCGGCGATTTCGCGGTTGGCGCACAGCAGGCTGCCTTGGGTGGGCGTGGTCAGCCCGGCAATCAGGTTGAGCAGGGTGGACTTGCCGCAGCCCGAATGGCCGATGAGTGCGACGAACTCGCCTTTGGCAACCGTGAGGTTGACGTTTTGCAGTGCGCAGAAAGGTCCCTTCTTGGTCTTGAAGGTTTGCTCGACGCCCTGGATCTCGATGTATTTGGTGGTGAAGGATGTCATGGTGATTCCTTTCAGATTCAGTTTTTGACTTCTTCGAACGTGAAGGCGGTGGCCAACTTGATCAGGGCGAACTCCAGCACCAGGCCGACGATGCCGATCACAAAGATTGCGATGATGATGTTCTTGACGTTGAGGTTGTTCCACTCGTCCCAGACCCAGAAGCCGATGCCGACGCCGCCGGTCAGCATTTCGGCCGCGACGATGACGAGCCAGGCGGTGCCGACGGCCAGGCGCACGCCGGTCAGCATGTAGGGCAGCACGGCGGGAAAGAGGATCTTGGTGACGATCTTCCATTCGCTGAGGTTGAGCACGCGGGCCACGTTCATGTAGTCCTGCGGCACGCGCTGCACGCCGACGGCGGTGTTGATGATCATGGGCCAGATCGAGCAGATGAAGATGGTCCAGATGGCGGCCGGGTTGGCGCCCTTGAAGACCAGCAGGCCGATGGGCAACCAGGCCAGCGGTGACACCGGGCGCAAGAGGCTGATCAGCGGATTGAACATGCGGCTCAGGAAGTTGAAGCGGCCGATCATGAAGCCGACCGGGATGCCGACGACAGCCGCCATGCCGAAGCCCATGGCCACGCGCTTGAGCGAGGACAGCACGTTCCAGCCCACGCCCTGGTCGTTGGGGCCTTTGCTGTAGAAGGGGTCGCTGAAGATCTGCACTGCCTGCACAAACGTGTCTTTGGGCGAGGGGATGCTGCCTGCCGTTCCCATGAAGACCAGTTCCCAGATCAGCACCAGCAAACCCAGGCCGAGCACGGGTGGCAAGAGGCTCAACCAGATGAAGGATGCGTCCCATGGCGCGCGGGCAGGTGTTGCAGCCGCGCTGGGCGCCGGGACGGTGTCAGGAGTTTTCATGTCGTTTTGGGCTGCAGCCAAAGGTGGGTGTGCGCTAGCTGCTATTAAATTTGTAGCAACTGCTTCTCTGGCCTTGTCGCCCCTGCGGGCTGCAGGGGCGGCCTCCAGGGGAGAGTGAAATACGGCACTGACCATGGCGTCACCTCTTTGCGTGGGGATGGATGGAGACATTCAATCGTGGTGGTGCGGGCGTGCTCAGGCGTGAACCTTGAAGCTGTCGGCGTACTTTTTAGGGTCCTTGCCGTCCCATACCGTGCCGTCAAACAGCTTGCTGCTGCGCATCGTGTCTTTGGGGACGCTGATTTTCATCGCGCTTGCAGCCTGGCTATAGAGGTCGAGCTGGTTGATCTGTTTGGCCACTCCGAGGTAGTCGGGATGGTCTTTGAGCAGGCCCCAGCGCTTGTGCTGTGTCAGGAACCACATGCCGTCGGACAGGAAAGGGAAGTTGACCTGGCCATCATCGAAGAACTTCATGTGGTTCTTGTCGTCCCAGGTCTTGCCCATGCCGTTGTCATAACGACCCAGGATGCGCTGATTGATCGCGTCCACGCTGGTGTTGATATAAGACTTTTCGGCGACGGTTTCAGCCATCTTGAGCTTGTTGTTGAGGCTGGCATCGATCCACATGCTGGCCTCGAGGATCGCCATCATCACGGCGCGGCAGGTGTTGGGATTCGCCTTGACGAACTCGGCCCGCGTGCCCAGTACTTTTTCGGGGTGGTCCTTCCAGATGTCCTGGGTGGTAATGGCCGTGACGCCTATCTTGTCCATGATGGCGCGATGGCCCCATGGCTCGCCGACGCAGAACCCGTCCATGTTGCCGACGCGCATGTTGGCGACCATCTGCGGCGGTGGCACCACGATGACCTTGGCATCGCTCACCGGGCTGATGCCGGAAGCAGCCAGCCAGTAGTTGAGCCACATCGTGTGGGTGCTGGTCGGGAAAGTGCCGGCGAAAGTGTATTCGCGCTTCTCCTTGGCCATCACTTTGGCCAGCGATGGGCCATCGACGGCGCCCTTGTCGGCAAGTGCCTTGGACAGCGTGATGGCCTGGCCGTTGCGATTGAGCCCCATCAGTGCAGCCATGTCCTTTTTGGGGCCACCAACGCCGAGATGCACGCCGTAGATGAGACCGTACAGCACGTGTGACATGTCGAGTTCACCGTTGACGAGCTTGTCCCGCACGCCTGCCCAACTGGCTTCCTTGGTCGGGATGATCTTCACGCCGTACTTTTTGTCGAAGCCCAGCACCGAGGCCATGACCACCGAGGCGCAGTCGGTCAGCGGGATGAAGCCGATCTTGACTTCCTTCTTCTCCGGGGCATCTGAGCCGGCCGCCCAGGCGCCGCCCGGAAGCATGCCGGTGAACAGCGCAGCGCTGCTGGCGGCGCCGGCTTTTTTGATGAAGTCGCGGCGGGCTGGTTTGAGAGGGCCGTAAGACTGCTGCGTCATGTTGAACTCCTGTGGCAAAACAAAAAGAAGAAAAAAGACAAGCTGAAAAACAAAACGGCGTCCATCTGGTCACCTGCACGAAGCGGGTAATAGATGGACGCCGTTGTCCTGGACAAGCCTCGAAAGACTTGCTGCGGGACCGTCTTTGGTCCTGCCTTGGCAATGAATAAAGCAGAAATCGTGCCAGTCAGTATCTTTGCAAGGCCGCGCGAAATTTCCTTTTGGAAACAAGCGCTTGGGGAAGAGGTGAGGGTTTTGGGGGCCTGCCAGCTGCTACCCAAGCTGGTGCGCGGCGGGGAACTCAGGCACGGGATTTGTGCAGTGCAGCAGGCCGCAACTGTGGCGCCTGCAGCGCTACACCGTACCGAACAGGATTAAAGGTAGTCAGCCATTGCCAGCACGGACTCGGCCACGTCCAGCAGCCGGCGGTTCTGGCTCATGGCGGTTTGCCGCAGCATCTTGTAGGCATCGTCTTCACTGAGCTTGCGGGTGGCCATCAGCAGGCCTTTGGCGCGCTCCACCACTTTGCGCTCGTTGAGCGCGGCGCGTACGGTCTCAAGTTCGTCGCTCATGACCTGCAGGCGATGAGCCTGTTCCTGCACCAGGCCGAGGATGGAGCGTTCCACTTGCGGCCCGTAGTGGGCGGGGGCGTGTGGGCCTGTGTCGGCCTGACGCGAGAGTTCGTCCAGGATGGCTTTCTGGTCACGCAGCTCAGCGTGTGCCTGGGCGATTTTGCGTTCGCACAGGCCGCGCAGGTGGGCCGCGAGCAGGTCTTCCACCGTTTTCATCGCGTCGATGCGCTGCGTGCAGCAGTCAAACCAGGTCTGGCTCAGGTTGGCGTCCAGCTTGCCGCCGGCATTCGGGGTGCCGCCCTTTCGGCGCAGGCGCTCCAGTTCGGCCATGGACTCGGCCAGCTGGGAGGCGTTCCAGGCGTTCAGCACGGCCGGGTCCGCGAAATCGGTGAACACCTCGAAGCAGCGCTCCTGCGATTCAATCAGGTGTTGCCACTGCTGCTGGCGCGCCGCGTCTGTGTGGCCCGAGGCGAAGGTGGCGGCGCCGCAGGCGCGCTCCTGCCCCGCGAATTCCTTGCCTTGCATGAAGTTGAACATGGCCACCAGCGCGCGGGAAATCTCGGGGTCGGTGGCGCTGTCGGCGGCTTCGAAGACAACCACCAGCAGGCCGGCGATCAGCCGCGAAAAGGTCGCTGTGGACTCGTCGGGCGTGGTCGCCTGGGTGCTGACGCGCCGGCGCAGCGCGGGCAGGGCGTCCAGCGCGTGCAGCACAAACGCAATGCGGCTGAAGAGGCGCGCGCCGTTACGCACGCGCGAGGGCTCGGTGTCCAGCGCGTCGAAATGCGTACGCACGAACTGCTGGACACGCTCGCACTCGGCGACCTGCTGCGGGCGCTGGTCGGCAAAGCGTGTCCCTTGTGAGCCGAGAAACACGTTGGAAATACCCCGTTCCTTTTGCAGCGCATGGATCAGGCGGCCAATGGCATTGACCAGCTCGCTGGTGAGCGCAAGCTGTTCGAGCTCGCCGATTTCGCATTGACGCGCGGCAACAAGAAAACTGAGTCCGGACTTCATCATGGGGTGTTTTTTTGGAGAGCAGCAACATCTGTGCCGCAAGACCCTGCAACGAGTTGTTCCCTGAGGGACACTTTACACTTGCCCGCATGCTGGTATTGGGAATCGAGTCTTCTTGTGATGAAACGGGCGTTGCGCTGGTGGATGCCAGTGGCAGCGGCGTGCCGCGCCTGCTATCGCATGCGCTGTTCAGCCAGATTGACATGCATCAGGCGTATGGCGGCGTGGTGCCGGAGCTGGCGAGCCGGGACCATATCCGGCGCGTCCTGCCGCTGACTCACCAGGTGATGTCAGAGGCGGGCAGCAGTCTGGCGCAGGTCGATGTGGTGGCGTATACGCGCGGCCCCGGCCTTGCGGGGGCGCTGCTTGTGGGGGCGGGTGTGGCTTGCTCGCTGGCGGCGGCGCTGGGCAAGCCGGCCATGGGCGTGCATCATCTCGAAGGGCATTTGCTATCGCCTTTCCTGAGTGCCGACCCGCCCGAGTTTCCGTTTGTAGCGTTGCTGGTGTCCGGCGGGCACACGCAGCTGATGCGGGTGGACCGCGTGGGCAGCTACGAATTGTTGGGCGAAACCATTGATGACGCGGCCGGCGAGGCCTTTGACAAGTCGGCCAAGCTGATGGGCCTGCCGTATCCCGGCGGGCCGCATTTGTCGAAGCTGGCTGAGCAGGGGGATGGCGCGGCCTTCAAGCTGCCCCGGCCTTTGCTGCACAGCGGTGACCTGGATTTTTCCTTTGCCGGGTTGAAGACCGCGGTGCTGACGCAGGCCAAAAAACTGGGGCCTGACCTGGAGAGCCGCAAAGCCGACCTGGCGGCGTCCACGCAAGCGGCGATTGTTGAGGTGCTGGTGAAAAAATCCCTGGCCGCGATGACGAAAACCGGGTTGAAGCGCCTGGTGGTGGCCGGCGGCGTGGGCGCCAATGCGCTGCTGCGCAGCCAGCTCAATGCCGTCTGCAGGCAGCGCGGCATCCGCGTGCATTACCCCGAATTGCATTTGTGCACCGACAACGGCGCCATGATTGCCCTGGCGGCCGGCATGCGGCTGCAGGCCGGGCTGGAAACGCTTCAGCGCGGCTACACGTTTGATGTGAAGCCGCGCTGGGAGCTTGCCCCCACGCTCGCTCGCTCCGCGTAGCTCCCTGCCCCCCGAGGGGGCCGCTGCGCCTGCGGCCCGGCAAAGCCGGTTCCGCGCGCCGGCTGGTATAGGCCGGACACGCGGTTTAATCAGGGATTACTGAATCTGCAGAGTTGTCACATTGCTGACGGGAATCTTCTTGCCCAGCGTCAGCGTCAACACACCGTTTTCAAGTTTGGCGGTGCTGCTGGCGGTGTCGATCTCCAGGGGGAAGCGCCATGCTGCCTTGACCTTGCGGGGTGCTTCGTCCTTGCTGGCAACGCGGACCACGTCGCCTTCGATGTTGATGTCCAGGTGTTCGCGGGCCAGACCTGGCACGTCGAGTTGCAGGGTGTAGGCCTTCTCCAGGTCTTCCACGTTGGCGGTTTTGGCCGCGCTGGTGTCAGACAGGGACGAGAAGGTATCGTTGAGGAAGTTCTCCAGGGCGCCGTTGCTCACGACGGGAGCGTAGTGACGATGAAAAGCGCGGGAAGGGCGGTTGGCGAGAGAGTAAAACATGGCTATTCCTTGATGGGTTAACAAGGGGCGTTTTCCCCTTACACTGCGCGGCGCTCACCGTGATTGCCGCATGCACACCAGTTAGGTGTGGGCGCGGTTTATTCAAGCCAAATCAAGCAAAAGGCAAGGGTCTATTTTTTTATGCGAAAACACTTGAAACGCCTCTTCCTGGCCCTATGTCTTGGCGCCTCGCTGGCAGCCGCGGCGCAGACCGCGAGCCAGCCGCCGGTGCGGATCGCACTCATTGAAAGCCTGTCGGGCGCGTTCGCCAACACCGGCGAAGCGGTGTTCCGCAATCTGGTCTGGGCCACAGAACGTGTGAATGCGCGCGGCGGCGTGAAGCTGTCCGGTGGCGCGCGCAACCTGGTGATTGAGCGCTACGACAACAAGGGCCAGAACGAAGAAGCGCTGGCGGCTTTGCGCTCGGCCATCGACGACGGTGTGACCATCATTGCGCAGGGCAATTCGTCCGCCATTGCGGCTGTGCTGATCGATGCCGTCAACAAACACAACGAGCGTGAACCAAACAAGCGCGTGCTGTTTCTCAATTATTCGGCGGTCGACCCGATCCTGACGAATGAAAAATGCAGTTACTGGCATTTCCGCTTTGATGCGCATGCCGACATGCGAATGGCCGCGCTGATGGATGTGCTCAAGGACGACAAGGCGCTCAAAAGCATTTACCTGATCGGTCAGGACTACAGCTTTGGCCAGGCGGTGGTGCGCGAAGCGCGCAAGCAGCTCGGTGTGCAGCGCCCCGACGTGCAGATCGTGGGTGACGAGTTGCACGCGCTGGGCCGCGTCAAGGACTTCATCCCCTATGCCGTGAAGATCAAGACCAGCGGCGCCCAGGCGGTGCTGACGGGCAACTGGGGCAATGACCTGACGCTGCTGATCAAGGCGGCCAAAGAAGTCGGTTACGAAGGCAAGTTCTACACGTTTTACGGCAATGCGCTGGGCGTGCCGGGTGCGCTGGGCGATGCGGGTGTGGGCAAGGTCGTCGCGGTGGCTGATTGGTTCCCTAACGAAGCCGGCGCGCAGTCCGAGAATTTCTACCAATCCTTCCGCCAGCGCTTTCCCAAACCGCAAGACGACTATGTGCACATGCGCATGCAGCTCATGATTGAATCCCTGGCCCAAAGCATCGACAAGGCGGGCAGCGCCGACGCCGGTGCGGTGGCTGCGCAGCTGGAGCGCAGCACGGTCACCTTTGCAGGCCATAAGGGCGCGATGCGCGCGTCCGACCACCAGTTCCAGCAGCCGCTGCTGGTGGCGCTGATGGGCAAGCAAGGCTCACCCGGCGTGAAATTTGACGTGGAAGGATCGGGCTACGGCTTTCGCGTTATCAAGACGATTTCGCCGGAGCGGGCCGAGCAGCCGAACGGCTGCAAGATGGTCCGGCCCTGAGCTTTTGACATCTCTTTTTTACTGACACACGCCGGCAGGCAGATCGAACACTCCCATGAGACAGGCCGTTTTAAACCTTGAAGAATCCATGATCCGCCAGGTCGCCAATGCCGGCATGGGGCGCAGCGATGTGCTGAAGTTCTGGTTTGGCGAGAGCGATGAGGTCACGCCGGCGTTCATCCGCGACGCGGCGGCGGCGTCATTGCAGCAGGGGGAGACTTTTTATGCGCACAACCTGGGTCTGCCCGAGTTGCGCGAGGCCATTGCGGGGTACGCAACAGGCTTGCGCTGCGCAGGGGCTGCGCCCGTTACGGATGACCGCATCGCCGTGACCTCTGGCGGTGTCAATGCGTTGATGCTGGCGGTGCAGGCACTGGTAGATGCGGGCGACGAAGTGGTGGCCGTGACGCCGGTCTGGCCCAACCTGACGGCCCAACCGGCCATCATGGGTGCGCAGGTCAAATGCGTCAGTCTCAAGCCTGTGGCGGGGGAATGGCGGCTGGATGTGGTCGAGCTGCTGGCCGCTATCACGCCGAAAACGAAACTGCTGATCGTCAATGCGCCGAACAACCCCACCGGCTGGACCTTGTCGCGCGCCGAGCAGGAGGCCATCCTGGCGCATTGCCGCAAAACCGGCACGTGGATACTGGCAGACGAGGTCTATGAGCGGCTGTATTACGAGCCCACCCCCAATGGCTGCGCACCCAGCTTCCTGGATATCGCGGCGCCCGAAGACCGCCTGGTGGTGGTTCACAGCTTTTCCAAGAGTTTTTTGATGACCGGCTGGCGCCTGGGCTGGCTGGTGATGCCGGCCACCATGACGCCGCACATGGGCAAACTGGTGGAGTTCAACACCTCCTGTGCCCCGGTATTTGTTCAACGGGCGGGCTTGGTGGCCATTGAGCGGACTGCCGACATCACCCCCCGGGTCGTGGCCCACCTGAAAACCTGCCGGGACACCCTGGTGCCGCTGTTGCAGGCGGTGCCGGGCGTGCAGCTGGCCCCGGCCAAAGGCGGGATGTACGCCTTTTTCCGGCTGGAAGACCAGGCCCGCTTTGGCGACTCGCTAGAGACAGCCAAACGCCTGGTCGTGGAGGCCGGGCTGGGCCTGGCGCCCGGCAATGCCTTTATGGTCAACCCGGGGCCCGAGGCCCAAGGCTGGCTGCGCTGGTGTTTTGCCAGCCAGGACGTCGCCAGGCTGGGGCAAGGGGTGGGGCGCCTCAGGAGTTGGCTTGGGCTATAATCCAAGGCTCTGCGCAGTTTGAGGCCTTATTTGGTCTTTTACTGCCGGAACACGACGAAAGCGGTTTATTCACTCCCATGTCGGGAACGCTGCTTCGCTCGCAAGCGCACCTCGGTGCAAGAAAGAGAAAACATGATTGCAAAATCAATCAAGGCCGAAATCGTTCAGGCCAACGCACGTGCCGCCGGCGACACCGGCAGCCCTGAAGTTCAAGTGGCGCTGCTGACCGGCCGCATCAACGAACTGACCCCCCATTTCAAGGCTAACGCCAAGGATCACCACGGCCGCCGCGGTCTGCTGCGCATGGTGAGCCGCCGCCGCAAGCTGCTGGACTACCTGAAGTCCAAAGATGCCGAACGTTACACCGCGCTGATCGCCAAGCTTGGCCTGCGCAAGTAATCGGTAAAAACGATTTGAAAGCGCCTGAGTTAGTTCACTAGCTCAGGCGCTTTTTACTTCGGAGCAAGGCAAAACGAGCACGCGCTGTGTCATTCCACAAAAAAAGCCCTGGTCAGGCCCCTGATTCCAGGCATTTTGTGGAATGGCATCGTGTTCAGCCAGCCGCCACTCCGGGCCTCCCGCGCTGCCTCAAGTGCGTGAATTTAGTGGAGAAAAGAACATGAGCATTTTCAACAAAGTCACCAAATCCTTCCAATGGGGCCAGCACAAGGTCACGATGGAAACCGGCGAAGTAGCACGCCAGTCCAGCGGCGCTGTCATCGTTGACATGGACGGCACCGTCGTGCTGGCCACCGTGGTCGCCAAGACCGATGCCAAGCCCGGCCAGGATTTCTTCCCCCTGACCGTTGACTACCTCGAGAAAACCTACGCCGCCGGCCGTATCCCCGGCAGCTTCTTCAAGCGCGAAGGCCGCCCCAGCGAATTCGAAACGCTGACGTCCCGCCTGATCGACCGCCCGATCCGCCCGCTGTTCCCTGAAGGCTTCTTCAACGAAGTGCAGGTCGTGATCCACGTGCTGTCGCTGAACCCTGAAGTGGAAGGCGACATCCCTGCGCTGATCGCTTCGAGCGCCGCACTGTCGATTTCCGGCATCCCGTTCAACGGCCCCATCGGCGCTGCCCGCGTGGCCTACATCGACGGCCAGTACGTGCTGAACCCCGGCAAGACCCAGCTCAAAGATTCGAAGATGGACCTGGTTGTGGCCGGTACCGAAGCTGCCGTTCTGATGGTCGAGTCCGAAGCCCAGCAATTGTCTGAAGAAATCATGCTCGGCGCCGTGGTGTTTGGCCACGAGCAAGGCAACATCGCCATCAACGCGATCCATGAACTCGTGCGCGACGCCGGCAAGCCGGTGTGGGCCTGGCAGGCTCCTGCCAAGAACGAGCCGCTGATCGCCAAGGTCAACGAACTGGCCGGCGCCAAGCTGCAAGCTGCTTACCAGATCCGCGCCAAGCAAGCCCGTACGCAGGCTTGCCGCGTGGTGACTTCCGAGGTGATGGCTGCGCTCAAGGCCGACGGTGTGGAATTCGACGGCGTAGCCGTTGAAGGCATGCTGTTCGACATCGAAGCCAAGATCGTTCGCAGCCAGATCCTGGCAGGCGAGCCCCGCATCGACGGCCGCGACACGCGCACCGTCCGCGCCATTGAAATCCGCAACAGCGTACTGCCCCGCACCCACGGATCTGCCCTGTTCACGCGTGGTGAAACCCAGGCGCTGGTCGTGACCACGCTGGGAACCGAGCGTGACGCGCAGCGCATCGACGCACTGTCGGGCGACTACGAAGACCGCTTCATGCTGCACTACAACATGCCTCCGTTCGCCACCGGCGAAACCGGCCGTGTCGGCTCGCCAAAACGCCGCGAAATCGGCCACGGCCGCCTGGCCAAGCGCGCGCTGATCGCCGTGCTGCCTACGAAAGAAGAGTTCCCGTACACCATGCGCGTGGTGTCTGAAATCACCGAGTCCAATGGCTCCTCGTCGATGGCTTCGGTCTGCGGCGGCTGCCTGTCGCTGATGGATGCCGGCGTGCCGATGAAAGCCCACGTGGCCGGTATCGCGATGGGCCTGATCAAGGAAGACAACCGCTTTGCCGTGCTGACCGACATCCTGGGTGACGAAGATCATCTGGGCGACATGGACTTCAAGGTTGCAGGTACCACCTTCGGTATCACCGCGCTGCAGATGGACATCAAGATCCAGGGCATCACCAAGGAAATCATGCAGGTTGCGCTGGCCCAGGCCAAGGAAGCCCGCATGCACATCCTGGGCAAGATGCAGGAAGCCATGGGCGAAGCCAAAGCTGAAGTGTCCGACTTCGCTCCGCGCCTGTACGTCATGAAGATCAACCCTGAGAAGATCCGCGACGTGATCGGCAAGGGCGGCGCCGTCATCCGTGCGCTGACCGAAGAAACCGGCACGCAGATCAACATCGAGGAAGACGGCACCATCACCATCGCCTCGAACGACAGCGCCAAGGCTGATGAGGCCAAGCGCCGTATCGCCGAGATTACCGCTGAAGTCGAAATCGGCAAGGTCTACGAAGGCCCGGTCACCAAGATCCTGGACTTCGGTGCACTGATCAACCTGCTGCCCGGCAAGGACGGCCTGCTGCACATCAGCCAGATCGCCCACGAGCGCGTCGAGAAAGTCACCGACTACCTGAGTGAAGGCCAGATCGTCAAGGTCAAGGTTCTGGAAACCGACGAGAAGGGCCGCGTCAAGCTGTCGATGAAGGCTTTGCTCGACCGTCCGGCCCAGGATCAGGACCGGGGCTGATCAGTATCTGCTATTGATTTTGTAGCTGCTGGCCCTTGAATGTCGCGGGCTGGCGGCACAAATGACCTGGATTCTAATGAAAGCCGTTGAAATTACATCCTATGGCGCGCCCGAGGTGTTACGCCTTGGCTCGCGTGCGGCGCCTGTCGATGGCGCCGGTGAGGTTTTGATCCGCGTGAACGCCAGCGGCGTGAACCGTCCTGACGTTTTGCAACGCATGGGGCACTACCCGGTACCGCCGGGTGCGTCGGATATTCCGGGGCTTGAAGTTGCGGGTGTGATTGTCTCCGGCGATGCTGGGGCGATGGCTGCTGCAGGTTTGAAAATCGGTGACCGTGTTTGCGCATTGGTGGCGGGTGGCGGCTATGCCGAGTTGTGCGTTGCACCCGTCGCGCAATGCCTGCCGGTGCCTGCGGGCCTCAGCGATATCGAGGCGGCTTCGCTTCCGGAGACCTTCTTCACGGTGTGGAGCAATGTATTTGAGCGTGCCCACCTGCAGCCGAGGGAAACCCTGCTGATCCAGGGCGGCTCCAGCGGCATCGGTGTGACGGCCATCCAGATCGCCAAGGCGCTGGGCGCGACTGTATTGGTCACGGCAGGCAGTGACGATAAATGTGCCGCCTGCGTGGCTTTGGGTGCGGACCATGCCATCAACTACAAGACCAGTGACTTTGCCGAAGAGGTCAAAAAGCTGACGAACGGGAAGGGCGTCGACGTCATTCTTGATATGGTCGCCGGCGGTTATGTGGCGCGCGAAGTTGACTGCATGGCCGAAGACGGCCGCCTGGTCATCATTGCGTTGCAAGGCGGCACCAAGGCTGAATTCAATGCCGGCCTTGTGCTGCGCAAGCGCCTGACCATCACCGGCTCGACTTTGCGTCCACGCTCCATTGAGTTCAAGGCCTCCATCGCGAAGGCGCTGAAAGAAAAAGTCTGGCCGCTCATTGCGAGTGGCGCCGTTAAACCGGTGATTCACAGTACGTTTGCCGCTGTGGATGCCGCCAAAGCGCACGCGCTGATGGAGTCCAACCAGCATGTCGGAAAAATCGTTTTGACCTGGTGAGCCAAGAATGAAAAAACTCATAGCAGGAAACTGGAAGATGAACGGCAGCCTGGCGGCCAATACCGCTTTGCTGGACGCGCTGGCGCACGGCCTGGCGAACCCGCTTGCATGCGAAGTGGCCGTGTGCGTACCTGCCCCTTACCTGGCGCAAGTGCAGGCGATGCGTTCCGCGCAGGCCGGCCTTGCCGCTGTGGAGTTGGGTGCGCAGGATGTCTCAGCGCATGCCTCTGGCGCATATACCGGAGAGGTGAGTGCAACCATGCTCAAGGAGTTCGGTTGCCGTTTTGCCATCGTCGGGCATTCAGAGCGCCGCCAGTACCATGCTGAAACCGATCAGCTGGTTGCTGACAAAGCCAAGGCCGCACTCGCCGCCGGCATCACGCCTATCGTCTGCATCGGTGAGACGCTCGCCGAGCGCGAAGCCGGGCACACGGAAGAAGTCGTCAAGCGGCAATTGGCCGCAGTGATCCATACCAACGGTCATTGCATCAGTGAAATCGTGGTGGCCTACGAACCTGTTTGGGCCATCGGCACGGGCAAAACGGCTTCACCGGAAGAGGCGCAAGCGGTACATGCGGTTTTGCGAGCCCAGCTGAAGGCGGCCACTGACCAGTTCGCACGTGTGAAAATTCTCTATGGCGGCAGCATGAACGCTGCCAATGCGGCGTCCCTGCTGACCCAACCCGACATCGACGGCGGGTTGATTGGCGGCGCCTCCCTCAAAGCCCCCGATTTTTTGACAATTATTGCTGCAGCCCATAACTGACAGGCGTAGCGCGCTATTAATTTAGGAGTAGATATGAACGTTGTATTAACCATTGTCCTCGCGGTGCAGATGCTCTCGGCGCTGGGCATGATTGGCTTGATCCTGGTGCAGCACGGCAAAGGCGCCGACATGGGCGCAGCGTTTGGAAGCGGCGGCTCCGGCAGCCTCTTCGGCGCAAGCGGTAGCGCCAACTTTCTGTCGCGCACTACCGGCATCCTGGCGGCGTTGTTTTTTGCCTGCACCTTGCTGCTCGCTTACTTTGGCGGCAGCGCACAGCCGCGCACCAGCTCCAGCGTTCTGGAAGGCGCGGCTGTGACGGCTCCTGCACCTGCTGTTGCGGCTTCCGGAGCAGCTCAGATTCCGGGCACCACGGCGCCTGCGAGCACGACTGCCGCAGTTCCGGTTCCGCCTGCACCTGCCGCATCAGGCGCTGCGCAAATCCCGACGAAATAACGCGTTTTGCTGCCTCCTCCTCATGGGAGGGGCAGGATTTCAGGGTAAACTCTGAGACTGTCTGGAAAGCCCAAAACCGCAAGGTTTCCTCATGCCATCCAGGCAATTAAATACCGCGGACGTGGTGAAATTGGTAGACACGCTATCTTGAGGGGGTAGTGCCGAAAGGTGTGCGAGTTCGAGTCTCGCCGTCCGCACCAGATTGACATGCATCGGCAGCAACGCTCCGGCAGTGCTGTCGGCTCAAACGGCAAACTGAAGCAAACCGCGCAAGTGGCTTTTCAGAAGTTGAATCCACGATGAACCTCGATCAATACCTTCCTGTTCTCCTGTTTATTCTGGTCGGTGTGGGTGTCGGCGTGGTGCCTCAAGTCTTGGGTCGATTGCTGGGTCCCGTGCGACCCGATAGCGAAAAAAATTCCCCCTACGAATGCGGCTTCGAAGCTTTCGAAGATGCCCGCATGAAATTCGATGTGCGCTACTACCTGGTCGCCATCCTCTTCATTCTTTTTGACCTCGAAATCGCTTTCCTTTTTCCTTGGGCCGTGGCGCTCAAGGAGATCGGCCCTGTCGGTTTCTGGTCGGTCATGATTTTCCTGGGCATTCTGGTCGTGGGCTTCGTCTACGAGTGGAAAAAAGGTGCGCTGGACTGGGAATAAAAAGATCCCGAGGGTTCTCTAGGCGAGTCTCGCCACAAAGGTACGGGTATGTCACTTGAAGGTGTTTTCAACGAAGGCTTCATGACCACGAGTTACGACTCGGTGGTGAACTGGGCCAAGACGGGTTCGCTCTGGCCCATGACGTTCGGTCTGGCTTGCTGTGCCGTCGAAATGATGCATGCGGGCGCTGCGCGCTACGACATCGACCGCTTCGGCATGTTGTTCCGTCCCAGCCCGCGCCAGTCCGACCTGATGATCGTGGCGGGTACGCTCTGCAACAAGATGGGCCCGGCGCTGCGCAAGGTGTACGACCAGATGTCAGAGCCGCGCTGGGTGCTGTCCATGGGTTCGTGTGCCAATGGCGGCGGCTACTACCACTACAGCTATTCAGTGGTTCGCGGCTGCGACCGTATCGTACCGGTCGACGTCTATGTGCCTGGCTGTCCGCCCACGGCGGAGGCGCTGATGTACGGCATCATCCAGCTGCAGCAGAAAATTCGCCGCACCAACACGATTGCGAGGGCATAGGCATGTCCTCTTCTCCTGTTTCCATGGAGCAACTTGCCGAAACGATTCATGCAGTGCTCGGCGGCAAAGTTAAAAACCTGAGCATCGCGCTCGGTGAAATCACTCTTACGGTGTCCGCTGTGGACTACCTGGCGGCTGCAACCCAGTTGCGCGATGCGCCTGGTTGCCGCTTCGAGCAGCTGATCGATCTGTGCGGTGTCGACTATTCTGAATACAAGGATGGCCAGTACGACGGCCTGCGCTACTGCGTGGTGTCGCACCTGTTGTCGGTCAGCCTCAATCAGCGAGTTCGCCTCAAGGTGTTCTGTGCCGATGACGACTTCCCCGTGGTGGATTCGCTCAATGGCGTGTGGAACTCGGCCAACTGGTTTGAGCGCGAGGCCTTTGACCTCTACGGCATTGTTTTCGAAGGCCACAACGACCTGCGCCGCATCCTCACCGACTATGGTTTCATTGGCCATCCTTTCCGCAAGGACTTCCCGACGTCGGGGCATGTGGAGATGCGTTATGACCCTGAGCAAAAGCGAGTGATTTACCAGCCGGTCACCATCGAGCCGCGTGAGATCACTCCCCGTGTGATTCGTGAAGATAACTACGGCGGCCTGCAGTAAGCAGCGTTGGCAAGAGATACCCACATGGCTGAAATCAAAAACTACACACTTAACTTTGGACCGCAGCATCCCGCAGCGCACGGTGTGCTGCGCCTGGTGCTCGAGCTCGACGGCGAAGTGATCCAGCGCGCCGATCCACACATCGGCCTGTTGCACCGTGCAACCGAAAAGCTCGCCGAAAGCAAGACCTACATTCAGTCGCTGCCTTACATGGACAGGCTGGACTATGTCTCGATGATGTCCAATGAGCAGGCCTACTGCCTGGCTATCGAAAAGTTGCTCGGCGTTGATGTTCCGATTCGCGCGCAGTACATCCGCGTGATGTACGCCGAAATCACGCGCCTGCTCAACCACCTGCTGTGGCTGGGGGCGCACGGTTTCGACTGCGGCGCAATGAACATCCTGATTTACTGCTTCCGCGAACGTGAAGCGCTGTTCGACATGTATGAGGCCGTCTCCGGCGCACGCATGCATGCGGCCTACTTCCGTCCGGGGGGCGTGTACCGCGACCTGCCCGACAGCATGCCGCAGTACCGCGTCAGCAAAGTCAAGAACGCGAAGGCCATTGAAGCGCTGAACGAGAACCGCCAGGGCTCGTTGCTCGACTTCATCGAGGACTTCACCAACAAGTTTCCAGGTTACGTTGACGAATACGAAACCTTGTTGACGGACAACCGTATCTGGAAGCAGCGCACGGTTGGCGTGGGCGTCGTCTCGCCGGAGCGCGCTCTGAACCTCGGCTTTACCGGCCCCATGCTTCGGGGTTCGGGTTTTGCATGGGACTTGCGCAAGCAACAACCCTACGACGTCTACGACAAGATGGATTTCGACATCCCGGTGGGCAAGACCGGCGACTGCTACGACCGCTACCTTGTCCGCATCGAAGAGATGCGTCAGTCCAACCGCATCATCAAGCAGTGCATCGACTGGTTGCGTGTGAACCCTGGCCCTGTGATTACGAGCAACCACAAGGTTGCTGCGCCAGACCGTGAATCCATGAAGTCCAACATGGAAGAGTTGATCCACCATTTCAAACTCTTCACCGAAGGTTTTCACGTACCCGAAGGCGAGGCGTATGCAGCGGTCGAGCACCCCAAAGGCGAATTCGGTATCTACATCGTCAGCGACGGCGCCAACAAGCCTTATCGCCTGAAGATCCGTCCGCCGGGTTTTCCCCATCTCGCGGCCATGGACGAAATGTCGCGCGGCCACATGATCGCCGATGCCGTTGCCGTGATCGGCACCATGGACATCGTGTTCGGTGAGATTGATCGCTAAACCGGATGGTTTCCCCCATGATTTCTGAACAAACCAGAGTGCGGTTCGACCGCGAAGTCGCCAAATACCCAGCGGATCAAAAGCAGTCTGCCGTCATGGCCTGCCTGACCATCCTGCAGGAAGAGTACGGTTATGTGAGTGCTGAGAGTGAAAAGGTTGTGGCCGAATACCTCGGCATGGCGCCGATTGCAGTGCATGAAGTCACCACCTTCTACAACATGTACAACCAGCGCCCCGTTGGCAAGTACAAGCTCAACGTCTGCACCAATCTGCCTTGCCAGCTGCGCGACGGCGCCAAGGCGCTCAAGCACCTGGAGCACAAACTGGGCATCGCCATGGGCGAGACCAGCGCCGACGGCCTCTTCACGCTGCAGCAGTCCGAGTGCCTGGGCGCCTGCGCGGATTCGCCGGTGATGCTCGTCAATGACCTCACCATGTGCAGTTTCATGAGCAACGAGAAGCTGGACCAGCTCATCGAAGGTCTCAAATCCGCCGAGGCAAAGCAATCATGACGCTCGCACCCCTGTCTCCCAACAGCGCAGCCGCACAAAGCGTGCTGTCCCAGTTCTCGGCTACCGGTGTGCAGACCTGTTTCCACGGTCGGCACATCAACCCTCAAATCCTGGCCGACCTTGACGGCAGCAACTGGCGGCTCAAGGATTACGAAGCCCGCGGTGGCTACCAGGCACTGCGCAAGATCCTCAAGCAGGACGGCGGGGAGGGCATGACCCCCGACCAGGTCATTGCCGAGGTCAAGGCTGGCAGCCTGCGCGGCCGTGGCGGCGCAGGTTTTCCGACTGGACTCAAGTGGAGCTTCATGCCGCGCCAGTTCCCGGGGCAGAAATACCTCGTCTGCAATTCGGACGAGGGCGAGCCCGGGACTTGCAAAGATCGCGACATCATGCAGTACAACCCGCACAGCGTGATCGAAGGCATGGCAATTGCCGCCTATGCCATGGGCATCAGTGTGGGCTACAACTATATTCACGGCGAGATCTTCGCTACCTATCAGCGCTTTGAAGAAGCGCTTGAAGAGGCCCGTGCAGCCGGCTTGCTGGGCGACAAAATTCTCGGCAGCAGCTTTAACTTCCAGCTCCATGCTTCGCATGGTTTTGGCGCCTACATTTGCGGCGAAGAAACCGCGTTGCTTGAGTCGCTTGAAGGCAAGAAGGGTCAGCCGCGCTTCAAGCCACCATTTCCGGCCAGCTTCGGCCTCTATGGCAAGCCCACCACCATCAACAACACCGAAACTTTCGCCGCGGTGCCCTGGATCATCCGCAACGGCGGCCAGGCCTACCTCGAATGCGGCAAGCCCAACAATGGCGGCACCAAGATTTATTCGGTGTCGGGCGATGTCGAGTTGCCGGGCAACTATGAAGTTCCCATGGGCACGCCGTTTTCCAAGCTGCTTGAACTCGCCGGCGGCGTGCGCAAAGGCCGCACGCTAAAGGCCGTGATTCCTGGCGGATCATCGGCACCTGTGCTGCCAGCTTCCATCATGATGGAATGCACCATGGACTACGACTCCATCGCCAAGGCTGGTTCCATGCTGGGTTCGGGCGCGGTGATTGTGATGGACGACAGCCGTTGCATGGTCGAGTCGCTCAAACGCCTGTCCTACTTCTACATGCATGAGTCCTGCGGCCAGTGCACACCCTGCCGCGAAGGCACGGGTTGGCTGTGGCGCGTCGTGGACCGGATCCACAACGGCCACGGCAAACAAACGGATATGGACCTGCTTAACTCGGTGGCCGACAACATCCAGGGCCGCACCATCTGCGCGCTGGGCGATGCTGCGGCCATGCCGGTGCGCGCCATGATCAAGCATTTCCGTCACGAGTTTGAAGCCATGATCAAGCCACAAGTGTCCTACGCCCCCACATCCCAGGCTTCGGCGGCTGTGCAAGCCTGAGTCGAGGAAAGAAAAAAGTATGGTTGAAATAGAACTCGACGGCCAGAAGGTGGAAGTGCTTGAAGGCAGCACGGTAATGCATGCGGCCGAAAAAGCCGGCACCTACATTCCGCATTTCTGCTATCACAAGAAGCTGAGCATTGCGGCGAACTGCCGCATGTGCCTGGTCGATGTGGAGAAGGCGCCCAAGCCCATGCCGGCCTGCGCCACGCCGGTTACGCAGGGCATGATCGTGCGCACCAAGAACGACAAAGCCATCAAGGCCCAGAAGGGTGTGATGGAGTTCCTGCTAATCAATCACCCGCTGGACTGCCCGATTTGCGACCAGGGCGGCGAATGTCAGCTGCAGGATCTGGCGGTTGGCTACGGCGGCAGTGAGTCGCGCTACGAAGAAGAAAAACGCGTCGTCTTCCACAAGGACGTTGGCCCGCTGATTTCCATGCAGGAGATGAGCCGCTGCATCCACTGCACACGCTGCGTGCGTTTCGGCCAGGAAGTGGCCGGCGTGATGGAGCTCGGCATGTCGCATCGCGGCGAGCACGCCGAGATTGAAACCTTCGTCGGCATGTCGGTGGACTCCGAGCTGTCCGGCAACATGATTGACATCTGCCCCGTGGGTGCGCTGACCAGCAAACCTTTCCGTTATAGCGCCCGCACTTGGGAGCTCTCACGCCGCAAGTCGGTCAGCCCGCACGATTCGACCGGTGCCAACCTGATTGTCCAGGTCAAGAGCAACAAGGTCATGCGCGTGGTGCCGCTCGAGAATGAGGATGTCAACGAATGCTGGATTGCCGACCGCGATCGCTTCTCGTATGAAGCCTTGAACGGCGACGAGCGCCTGACCAGCCCTATGCTCAAGCAGGGCGGTGAGTGGAAGACTGTCGACTGGCAAACCGCGCTTGAATACGTGGCCAATGGCCTCAAGCAGATCAAGGCTGACCATGGCGCGCAAAGCATTGGCACTTTGGCCAGCCCGCACAGTACGCTGGAGGAGCTCTATCTGGCCGCGTCATTGATGCGCGGCCTGGGCAGCGAGAACATCGACTACCGCCTGCGTAACGCGGAGTTCGCCGCTCCTTCAGCTATTCGCTGGCTGGGCACGTCCATCGCTTCGCTGTCGCAGCTGCAGCGCGTGCTCGTGGTTGGTTCCAACCTGCGCAAGGACCATCCGCTGTTCGCGCAGCGCATCCGCCAGTCCGTGCGCAAGGGCGGGGCGCTCAGCATCGTCAATTCCGCGGCCGAACTGGCAAGCGCCGACGCATGGGCCATCCCCGTCGCCAACGCCTTGCTCGCAGCCCCTGAAGGCTGGGCTCAAGCGCTGGCCGACGTGGCTGCGGCGATTGCGGCTGACAAGGGTGTCGCCGCACCCGCCGCTGGTCAAGCTACTGATGCTGCCAAAGCCATCGCCAAGTCCCTGCAGGGCGGTGAGCGCAAAGCTATTCTTCTAGGCAATGCCGCAGCGCATCACGTCAAAGCCTCCAGCTTGCTGGCGCTTGCCAACTGGATCGGCGAGCAAACGGGTGCCACCGTTGGCTACCTGACGGAAGCCGCCAATACTGTGGGCGCGCAACTGGCTGGTGCATTGCCTGCCGGCAGCGGCCTCAACGCCGGCCAGATGCTGGATGGCCAGCTCAAAGCCGTGATCTTGCTTAACAACGAACCCGAGTTTGATTCCGCTGCAGGCGCGAGGGCGAAAACCTCTCTCAACACTGCGCAGATGGTTGTGACGCTAAGCCCCTTCAAGGCCAATATGGGCTTCAGCGATGTACTGCTGCCGATCGCGCCTTTTACCGAGACCCCCGGCACTTTCGTAAACGCCGAAGGTCGCGTGCAGGGCTTTCACGCCGTCGTCAAGCCATTGGGCGATGCGCGGCCAGCCTGGAAAGTATTGCGTGTGCTTGCCAATTTGCTCGGGTTGCCTGGTTTTGATTTCGAATCGTCGCAAGATGTGCTCAAGCAGATCGCTGGTGCCGATGCTGCGCAGCTTTCAGCGGGCAAGCTGGGCAACAGCACTCAGGCCGGCATCGAGCTGTCTGCGGCTCCGGCGCAGGCGCCTTCTGTGGCCAGCATTTACCAGCTCGACGGATTGGTCAGGCGTGCCACATCGCTGCAGCTGACGGCGGATGCCCGCCATGCTGCGGGCCTTGAAGCGAAGCTCGAAGGAGTAGGCGCATGATTGATGGAATCCACGCCTTCGGCCAGGGGTTGATGGGTGGTATCTGGCCTGGCACCGTGTGGCCTGTGCTATGGACACTCATCAAGATCGTCTGCGTCCTGGCACCGCTGATGGGTCTGGTGGCTTACCTCACCTTGTGGGAGCGCAAGGCCATTGGCTTTACCCAGATTCGCCTCGGCCCCAACCGCGTCGGACCTTTTGGCTTGCTGCAACCGATCGCCGATGCGCTCAAGTTGCTGACCAAGGAAATCATCATTCCCACTGCGGCAAGCAAGGGCCTGTTCGTACTCGGCCCCATCATGACGATCATGCCGGCCTTGGCCGCTTGGGCCGTGATTCCCTTTGGGCCCGAGATCGCACTGGCCAACATCAATGCTGGCCTGCTGTTCCTCATGGCGATCACGTCGCTGGAAGTTTATGGCGTGATCATTGCGGGCTGGGCGTCCAACTCCAAATACGCGTTCCTCGGTGCGATGCGCGCTTCGGCGCAAATGGTCAGCTACGAAATTGCGATGGGCTTCTGCCTGGTGGTGGTGCTCATGGTGTCGGGTAGCCTCAACATGACCGACATCGTGATGAGCCAGGGCAAGGGCATGCTGGCTAGCAATGGCTGGACTTTCCTGTCCTGGAACTGGCTGCCGTTGCTGCCGATTTTTGTCGTGTACTTCATCTCTGGCCTTGCCGAGACCAACCGCCACCCGTTCGACGTTGTTGAAGGCGAGTCCGAAATCGTAGCCGGCCACATGGTCGAGTATTCGGGCATGGCTTTCGCGATGTTCTTCCTCGCCGAGTACGCAAACATGTGGCTGGTCGCCATCCTGGCCGTGCTGCTGTTCCTGGGGGGCTGGTTGCCGCCCGTCGAAGCCTTAAGCTTCATTCCTGGCTGGATCTGGCTGGGCGCCAAGACCTTTGTCGTGGTCACCATGTTCCTGTGGGTGCGCGCCACTTTTCCGCGCTTTCGTTATGACCAGATCATGCGCTTGGGCTGGAAGATTTTCATCCCTGTCACTCTTGTCTGGCTGGTGGTCGTCGGGGCCTGGATGCAGACCCCCTACAACATCTGGAAATAAACCATGTCTTCCGCAGTAGCCTCCGTCAAGGATTTTGTTTCGAGTTTCATGCTCACCGAGCTGTTCAAGGGCATGGCCCTGACCGGCAAGTACATGTTCAGCCGCAAGATCACGGTTCAGTTCCCTGAAGAAAAAACCCCGTTGAGCCCGCGTTTTCGCGGACTGCACGCGCTGCGCCGCTACGAAAACGGTGAAGAGCGCTGCATCGCCTGCAAGCTCTGTGAGGCGGTGTGCCCGGCGATGGCCATCACGATCGAATCCGACGTGCGCGAAGACGGCAGCCGCCGCACCTCGCGCTACGACATTGACCTGACCAAATGCATCTTCTGCGGTTTCTGCGAGGAAAGCTGTCCGGTCGACTCTATCGTTGAGACCCATATTTTTGAATACCACGGTGAAAAACGTGGTGACCTGTATTTCACTAAAGAGATGCTGCTAGCTGTGGGCGACCGGTACGAGTCGGAAATTGCCGCCAACCGCGCGGCAGACGCCAAGTACCGCTGAACCCCCTAATAGTCAGCTGGCTCAAGAAAGAATCCAAAAGAACATGGACGCTAAAACAGGTCTTTTTTATGTTTTCGCCGCGGTGCTGCTGTTTGCAGCATTCAAGGTGATTACCGCGCGCAATCCCGTGCATGCTGCGCTCTATCTCGTGCTGGCATTTTTCCAGGCGTCCGCCGTCTGGATTTTGCTCAAAGCCGAGTTCCTGGCCATCACGCTGGTGCTGGTCTATGTGGGTGCGGTGATGGTGCTGTTCCTGTTCGTCGTGATGATGCTGGACATCAACATAGACAGCGTGCGTAAAGGATTCTGGAAGCATTTTCCGCTGGCTGGTTCCGTGGGGGCTATCATCGCGCTGGAAATGTCCTACGTGCTAATGGGAGGCTTTCGTGAACCCCCCAAAACTACAGGCGCCGCCGGCCAGATCGGTGCTCAGGTTTCAAATACCAAAGAGCTCGGCAAGCTGCTGTACTCGGAATATATCTATCCGTTGGAAGTCGCCGCGGTGATTTTGCTGGTGGCCATTATTGCCGCCATCGCTCTGACTTTGCGTGCGCGTAAGGACTCCAAATACCAGAACCCGTCAGAGCAGATTCGGGTCAAGCGCGCAGACCGCGTAAGTCTGGTCAAGATGAAATCCGTCGTTGCAGCGCCGGTTGTCGCCGCAGCTGCAGTACCCGCCGAGGATAAGAAGCCATGACGCTCACACTGGGACATTTTCTTTCGCTGGGCGCGATGCTTTTCGCGCTGTCGGTCATCGGCATCTTCCTGAACCGTAAAAACCTGATCGTGTTGCTCATGGCCATCGAGCTCATGCTGCTGGCGGTCAACATGAATTTTGTGGCCTTCTCCTACTACCTGAACGACATGGCCGGCCAGGTTTTCGTGTTCTTTATTCTGACCGTCGCCGCGGCCGAATCGGCCATCGGCTTGGCCATCCTGGTGCTGCTGTTTCGCAATAAGTCCAGCATCAACGTCGACGAACTCAACACGCTCCAGGGCTAAAACAAGATGAGCCAAACCCTCTCAGCATCGGCCCTGCTCGCCGTTCCGTTGGCACCTCTGGCCGGCGCCTTGGCGGCCGGTATCCTCGGCACTTCCTTCGGCGGCAACTGGATCGGCCGGCGCCTGTCGCACACCCTCACCATTCTTGGCGTGCTGGTGGCTTTCATCATTTCGGCCATGACGCTCAAGAGCGTCGCGATTGACGGCGCGCGGTTCAACGAGACGCTCTACACCTGGATGAATGTCGGTGGCCTGAGAATGGAAATCGGCTTCCTGGTCGATGGCCTCACGGCGATGATGATGTGCGTGGTGACTTTCGTCTCCCTCATGGTGCACATATACACCATTGGCTACATGGAAGAAGACGAGGGCTACAACCGCTTCTTCGCCTACATCTCGTTGTTCACCTTCTCCATGTTGATGCTGGTGATGAGCAACAACATGCTGCAGCTGTTCTTCGGCTGGGAGGCTGTCGGTCTGGTGTCTTACCTGCTGATCGGCTTTTGGTTCAACAAGCCGACCGCGATTTTTGCGAACATGAAGGCCTTCCTGGTCAACCGCGTGGGTGACTTCGGCTTCATTCTGGGCATTGGCCTGATCGCCGCCTACGCCGGAACGCTCAACTACGGTGAGGCTTTTGCCAAAGCCGACGAACTCTCCAAACTGACGCTTCCCGGCACCGGCTGGATGCTGGTGACCGTGATCTGCATCTGCCTCTTCATCGGTGCGATGGGTAAATCGGCCCAATTCCCCTTGCATGTCTGGCTGCCGGATTCCATGGAAGGTCCCACCCCCATCTCTGCGCTGATTCACGCGGCGACCATGGTGACCGCCGGCATTTTTATGGTGGCGCGCATGTCGCCGCTGTTTGAACTCAGCGATACCGCCCTCAGTTTCATCATGGTGATCGGTGCGATTACCGCATTGTTCATGGGATTTCTTGGCATCATCCAGAACGATATCAAACGCGTGGTCGCGTATTCCACGCTTTCACAGCTGGGATACATGACAGTCGCGTTGGGCGCTTCAGCATACTCTGTGGCTGTGTTCCACCTGATGACGCACGCCTTCTTCAAGGCGCTGCTGTTCCTGGCTGCCGGCTCGGTCATCATCGGTATGCATCACAACCAGGACATCCGGTGGATGGGTGGCGTGCGCAAGTACATGCCTATCACCTGGTTCACCTCTTTGGTGGGCACGCTGGCCTTGATCGGTACGCCGTTGTTTGCAGGTTTCTATTCCAAGGACAGCATCATCGAAGCCGTGCATGAAAGCCATCTCGCTGGCGCCGGCTTTGCCTATTTCGCGGTGCTGGCCGGCGTCTTTGTGACGGCTTTCTATTCATTCCGGTTGTATTTCCTGGTGTTCCACGGCAAAGAGCGGTTTGACCAGAATCCCGACGCACATCATCATGGTCACGATGACCATGGTCACCATGACGAGCATCACGAACCGCATGAATCTCCATGGGTTGTGACGGCGCCGCTGATTCTGCTGGCGATTCCGTCCGTAGTCATCGGCTTTTTGACGATCGAACCCATGCTGTACGGCGAGTTCTTCAAAGATTCGATTCTGGTGAATCTGGAAAAACATCCAGCCATGGAAGAGCTCAAAAAGCTGTTCCACGGTCCGGCTCAGATGGCTTTGCACGGGCTCACCGCTGCACCGTTCTGGCTGGCCTTGTCGGGCTCCGTGCTGGCCTGGTACATGTACATGAGGAACCCAGCTCTGCCGGCGGCGATCAAGCGCATGTTCATGCCGATCTTCACGCTGCTCGAGAACAAGTACTACCTCGATTGGTTCAATGAAAACGTATTGGCCCGTGGTACCCGTGCTTTGGGTACGGCCCTGTGGAAGGGCGGTGACCAGAAGCTGATCGACGGTGCACTGGTCAATGGTTCCTGGAAACTGGTTGGCTGGGTTTCCAGTGTTGTGCGCAGGTTGCAGTCCGGTTACATCTATCACTATGCCTTCGGCATGATCATTGGCGTGTTTGTGTTGATGACGTATTTCGTCTGGCTCAACCGCTGATCAGTTCAACAAATACAAGGAAGAACAAGAATGGGTTTGTTGAGTCTTGCGATCTGGACACCGATTGTTTTCGGGGTGGTTCTGCTGGCGTTGGGCCGTGACGAGCAGGCGCGCAGCGTCCGCTGGATCGCACTGATTGGTGCGATCGTGAGCTTTCTGGTTACTCTGCCTTTGTACAGCGGGTTTGCGTTGGACACATCGGCCATGCAGTTTGTGGAGAAGGCCAGCTGGATCCTGCGGTTCAATGTCAATTACCACCTGGGCGTGGATGGCATTTCGCTGTGGTTTGTGTTGTTGACGGCCTTCATCAACGTGGTGGTCATCATCGCCAGCTGGGAAGCCATCACGACGCGCGTGAACCAATACATGGCCTCCTTCCTGATCCTCAGTGGGCTCATGATCGGCGTGTTCTCCGCGCTGGACGGCATTCTGTTCTACGTGTTCTTCGAGGCCACGCTGATCCCGATGTATCTCATCATCGGCATCTGGGGCGGACCTAACAAGATCTACGCTGCCTTCAAGTTCTTTCTGTATACCTTGCTCGGCTCGCTGCTGATGTTGGTGGCGCTGATCTTCCTGTACAACAAGTCGGGCGGGAGCTTCGATATCCTGACCTGGCACAAGCTGCCTCTGGGTAGTACGGTCCAAACCTTGCTGTTTTTCGCTTTCTTTGCAGCCTTCGCGGTGAAGGTGCCGATGTGGCCGGTACACACCTGGCTGCCGGACGTGCACGTTGAAGCGCCCACCGGAGGTTCGGCCGTGCTGGCCGCCATCATGCTGAAGCTGGGCGCTTACGGTTTCCTGCGCTTTTCTATGCCAATTGCTCCGGACGCATCGCACGAATGGGCTTGGCTGATGATCGCGCTGTCATTGATTGCCGTTGTCTACGTGGGTTTGGTGGCTCTCGTGCAGCAAGACATGAAAAAGCTGGTGGCTTATTCATCCGTGGCTCATATGGGTTTTGTCACGCTGGGTTTCTTTATCTTCAATGATCTGGGCGTCTCCGGCGGCCTGGTCCAGATGATTGCCCACGGCTTTGTTTCGGGCGCCATGTTCCTGTGCATCGGTGTACTGTACGACCGCGTGCATTCGCGCGAAATCGCCAGCTACGGTGGTGTGGTCAACACCATGCCCAAGTTCGCGGCTTTTGCGCTGCTGTTTGCCATGGCCAATTGCGGCTTGCCGGCTACGGCGGGTTTTGTCGGCGAGTGGATGGTGATTCTGGGCGCCGTCAAATACAACTTCTGGATAGGCGGCGCCGCGGCGACGGCACTCATTTTTGGCGCAGCCTATACCCTGTGGATGTACAAGCGCGTTTACCTGGGGCCCGTGGCCAATGACGATGTCAAGGCCCTCACCGATATCAACAGCCGCGAATTCTTGATGCTCGCCTTGCTGGCTATTGCGGTGCTGTACATGGGCATCTATCCCAAGCCGTTCACGGACGTGATGAACACATCGGTGGCGGACCTGCTCAAGCATGTCGCAGTCTCCAAGCTGAACTGAAGCTGAACCGAAGCAACTACAAAGAATTCAGATGATCGACAAACTATCCTGGATCGCGGTTTACCCCGAAATCGTCCTCCTGACCATGGCCTGCGTGATCGCGTTGGTGGACTTGGGCGTCAAGACGCCCCAGCGCACTCTCACCTATGTGCTGACCTTGTTGACGCTCGCTGTGGTGGCTGCCATGGAGGCTGCTTACGCCGTGGGTGGTCAGACCTTCTACGGTTTTGGCAACATGGTGGTCAGCGACCCCATGGGCGGCTGGCTCAAGTGCTTTGCCTGCATCACCTTGATGATCACGCTGGTTTACGGCCGGCCTTACGCGGCTGATCGTGACATGCTGCGCGGCGGTGAATTCTTCACGCTCAGCCTGTTTGCGCTGCTTGGCATGTTCGTGATGATCTCGGGCCACAACTTCCTCGTGATCTATATGGGGCTGGAATTGCTGACGCTGTCCAGTTATGCCCTGGTCGCATTGCGCCGCGACAACGCCACGGCGACTGAAGCCGCCATGAAGTACTTCGTGCTGGGTGCGCTGGCATCCGGGTTCCTCTTGTATGGCTTGTCGATGCTGTATGGCGCGACGGGTTCCCTGGATCTCAACGAGGTGTTCAACGCCATTGCCAGCCGCCAGGTCAAGCACCAGGTGCTGGTTTTCGGTCTGGTGTTCATTGTGGCCGGCCTGGCTTTCAAGCTGGGGGCTGTGCCTTTCCACATGTGGCTGCCTGACGTTTATCAGGGCGCACCCACCGCAGTGACTCTCTTGATCGGCGGAGCACCGCAGCTCGCCGCATTTGCGATCTGCATTCGCCTGCTGGTGGAGGGTTTGCTGCCGCTGGCGATTGACTGGCAACAAATGCTGGGGTTGATGGCCATTGGCTCTTTGCTGGTGGGTAATCTCGCCGCTGTCGCCCAATCCAATCTCAAGCGCATGCTGGCGTTCTCGACCATTTCCCAGATGGGTTTCCTGCTGCTCGGTTTGCTGGCCGGTGTGGTGAACGGCAACCAGCTCAACACCGAGTCGGCGTACAGCGCGGCGATGTTCTACGCTGTGACTTATGTACTGACCACTTTGGGTGCTTTCGGCATCATCATGCTGCTGGCTCGCGCCGGGCATGAGTCTGAAGAAATTACCGACTTGGCCGGCTTGAACCAACGCAGTCCGCTGTATGCCGGCGTGATGGCCATCAGCATGTTCTCGCTGGCCGGCTTGCCGCCGCTGGTCGGCTTCTATGCCAAGTTGTCTGTCCTGCAAGCGCTGATTTCATCGCAGCAAACCAGCTACATCGTGCTGGCTGTTTTTGCGGTGCTCATGTCGTTGATCGGTGCGTTCTACTACCTGCGCATCGTCAAGGTCATGTACTTTGACGTGCCCCTGGCCCATAACGCCCAACCGGTCTCCGGGCCGACGGATGCCAAGGTGGTGTTGGCGATCAATGGTGCGCTCATCCTGATTCTGGGCATGATGCCCGGCGGTTTGATGACCTTGTGCGCCCAGTCCATCAGCAGCATCGTCAAGTCCCTGGGCAGCTGATTCTTTTCATGACGCAAACAGCTTCGGTCTGGCTAGTCGTCTTGCTGGGCTTGCTGGCGGCTAACCTGCCTTTTATCAGCAACCGCCTTTTTGCGGTCTATGCGCTCAGGCAACCCAAAAACCTGGCTATCCGTGTGGGGGAGATGGTCGTCTGGTACTTCCTTGCCGGTGGGTTGGGCCTTTACCTGGAGCAGCGGACCGGCCAGATCGCTCCGCAGGGCTGGGAGTTTTATGCCATCACAGGTGCGCTCTTCATCACTTTCGCGTTTCCCGGTTTTATCTGGCGTTACCTCTTCAAACATCGCCCATGAAAGCCGCACCCGGCTCTGATCCAAGCGGCAAACCGGCCGGCGATGCACACCTTGTAGAGACCCGGCTCGATTCCGTGGAAATCCTCAAGGGCAACTTTCTCCACGCCATGCGCGACACCGTCGCACTGCCCGACGGCAACCGGGCCACCCGCGAATACGTGATCCACCCCGGCGCCGTGATGATCGTTGCTCAGTGCGACGATGGCAGTCTTGTGATGGAGCGCCAATACCGCTACCCGGTCCAGGCCGTCATGGTGGAGTTCCCCGCGGGCAAGCTGGACCCAGGCGAGGACTCACTGGCCTGCGCACAGCGGGAGTTGCTCGAAGAAACCGGCTACACCGCAAACCAATGGGCGCGGGCCGGTGTGCTGCACCCAGTGATTTCCTATTCAACAGAATTTATCGACATCTGGTTCGCCCGCGGGTTGACACCGGGCCCGCGCAAGCTCGATGCCGGCGAGTTTCTGGATGTGTTCACAGCCACGTCTGCCCAGTTACTGGCCTGGTGTGCCAGCGGTGAGGTGACCGATGCAAAGACCCTGACCGGTGTGTTGTGGCTGCAAAACGTGCTGTCGGGCGCGTGGGCATTGGACTGGCAGCCTGCTGTTTCGTAGGTCCCGGGCACATAATCCCGCCATGAAGGTCCTGAATCTCCAGTGTTCGCACCAGCATTCGTTTGAAGGCTGGTTTGCGTCTGAGGACGACTTTCAGAGCCAGTTATCGCGCGGCCTTATTGAATGCCCCATGTGCGCGGATACAGGCGTTCAAAAACTCCCCAGCGCACCTCGACTGAACCTCGGTGGTCATACGAGTCAGGACCCATCCGGACACGCGGTCCCATCGGCTGCGTCTTCAGATTTGGCTGTTGCGTCCGGGAACGGTGCGAAAACACCCAATTCATCGGCCGCGGTAATGCCAACCGAACGGAATCATGGGGAGCAAGCTCAATTCTTGAAAGCCTTGCGTCACGTGTTAACTAATACTGAGGATGTCGGTTCCCGTTTTGCCGAACAGGCTCGCGCAATGCACTATGGAGAGCTTGAAGCGCGAAATATCCGCGGGCAGACAAGTTTGCGTGAAGCCGAAGAGCTGATGGATGAAGGTATCGAAATCATCCCTTTGCCCTTGTTGCCCGGCGGTAATGGGACCCTGCAGTAGATGTGACGGACTCGGAGAAGAGCGTGCAGGAATACGAGGAAATCAGACTCCTTCTATTTCTCCTTGTCCTGGTTTGAATCATGGTCCGGCGGTGTATCTACTGAGTGCCACCTGACAGGCAGGTTGGATCAGCTGCGCTCGCCGGTTTACAGGTTCTGGCTCGGCCGGTTTTGGCAATCACCAAACGCCTGGTCTGTTCTTGCAAAGAGCGACCGGACAGGTCATTTCGGCTCAGACTTAAAGTCAGCGGACTGAAGTTGCCATTCTTCAGCTTGGAGTAGCCTGAACCATCGTACAAAATATAAGGTGCCGGACCTGCCGCACTACCCGTGCCTGATATGCTGAAGTAGCTCTCGATAGGTCCCTGCGTCAGTACCGTGATGTCGTTTGCCTCGCTATATCTTTGGTCCCCATCCCTGTCGACGAAGATGATCCAGCCGCTGCGCCATTGGCTGCGATCGGCCGGCATAACCATGGCCTTCATTCCACGCTTCATGGCCTCGCTTCGTGCCGCGTTGACAGCGGACAGCAGGGTGTTAATGGTGGCTGTTAGTTCGGCGTTGCGCTTGTAGGCCGTCAAGCCAGGCGCGGCTACCAATGCGAGTACGGCCGCGATCGCCAGCGTGGCCATCAACTCGATCAGAGTAAACCCCCTTCCTTGTGACCTGACGCGAATCATGGCCAGCACAGTTTTGATGACGTCATGGCGAGCGCGTCGGTGTCGCTGGCTGGCGCCGTGCAGTCCTGTGTGCCAGAACTGGTCATCCGCAGTGCACCCACAGCCGGGTCATTGCCTCTCGGTTTGGCGATAACCCGGATGCAGTCTTGCGTTGACATGGTCGGCGACGCCGAGGTGCGACTGGTTGGGCAAGCGTCGGCCATTAACAGGTAGGCCGAACTTGCCGGGGTATCGCCTGAAAAATTTTTGAAAGGTACCGCGGTTCCTGCCGGAAAGCCGCAGGCCGATGATCCTGCTGTTGCCACCGCCGCGCCGTGGGTATCTGTGGTGAACGGCTGGTAGCAGTTTTTCTGCGTCATGAACCGTTCTTGCTGTTGTAGCAATTCCGCCAACGCCGCTTTTGCCTGGGTACGTTTCCCCTTGAGAATGGAAGACGTATATGACGGATAGGCAAGGGATGCGAGAAGAGAAATGACCGCGACCACAATCATCAACTCAATCAAGCTAAAGCCGTTTTCGTGCATTCTCTTCATGATGCGTTTTTCTGTTCCTGGTAGTTGTTGATCTGTCGCCAGCTCAATCTTCCTGTTGCCAACGTATTGGTGACCGTCCCGCCGGTCGTAACGCCGGAAGAGCCTTGTTGCACAACCTCCCGGACGACGGTCTTTACCCGGCGGCCTGTTGTGGTGCTGTTGGTATACGTCGCCGCGGAGGTGATCTCAAGCACCAGGGGTTCTCCGAGAAGTCCTACTGTTGAGTTCGTGGTGTTGCCTTGCCCGGAGTCGATGTTGATGACGTATGCCTTGCCTCCTCCAGCCTTGGGGCACGGCCCTGTGGCCGTGGTTGCCGCCGGGATGAGGCTGCCAAATATCAGGTTGTCGCCGGCCACCGTTGCGTTGTTGACGACGCGCTCTCCCGCTCCGGTGAAGTCAATCATCCAGCCTGACCTTTGAGTGCCATCCAGGTCACTGGCAGCCCGCCCCCAGGTGAATGCGGGCACCGTTACTGCGCCGGTTGTTGTGTTGATGCTGCCGCTTTGCAGGCGACCGCGGCCTGAGATCACGCTGGCGGTTGCGGGGCTGCTGTCAGCTGCAATTGATCCGTTGTCGTAGATGACGTAAAGCGAGTTTGAACCGGTTGTCGCGTTGTCTGAAGTTTCAAGGTACTTTCCGGTGGCAAACGCGATGTAGGTGGTTCTGACACCTCCGACCAATGGGCCGGCCACGATACTGGGGGCCATTGAAATAGGTTGTCGGACGGGGGCAATTTCGCTGGTTTTGGCGATATACAGCGGATAGGGTTGAGGATCTGCGACGGGGCCCTTCTTATAGGCCGAGAGTTTGTTCATGTTCCATTCGGTGGCGCCATGAAGAGAAAAATCCAGCTTCCAGAGGTTGCCATGCAAGTCGCCCATGTAGACCTGCGTGACCTCTGCCGCAGTGCCAAAAACCGGCTGAAAATTGATCAGGCCCGTCGCCTTGGTTGCGCTTGCCAGCATATCGATGGGTAGAGAAATTTTGTAGTAATTGGGCGGCGTGCCCTCTGTGCCCAGTGCGGTCCATGCTTCGCCTGCCGGTTTGTCCAGGGCCAACAAGAACAATGCCGGTCTGCCGGTATCGCTGTAAGTGCCTCCAAAGGTGCTGTCGGGAACGTAGTTGTTCACGCCGCTGGCCACCATTGCAAACCATCGATAGGCCGGGGTTTTCGCATTTGGTGCGCTTGTCCGCAACTTCACAATTTTGGGGCGTCCAACGACATACCCCAGATCGGCGTCGTCTGCATGGGTGAACTCCCACATGACATTAGAGGCAGAAAATGTGGATGGATTGGTGACGTCGAGTGCAAACACACCTGCGCCCCCGGCGCCCGTACCTGAGACCAATACGGTCTTCCAGTCGATTGATTCTTGGGCGGATCCGACCTGGGCTTCAGCCACCGTGGGAGTGGCATCAACATAGCTCTGGTGCTTGTTGTTGTAGTTGGGGCTTGTCAGCGCAGCCAGTTTGCGGCCCATCCAGCTGGGGATGTAGCCGAAAAGCTCGTCGCCCGTGCTTGCGTTAAACGCGTGAAGCATGCCGTCGTTGGCGCCCACGAAGATCGCGGCCGCCCGGCTTGCATTGGCTGTCACAAACCCTGGATAGGTGCTGCTCGGCCCTACGTTGCCGGCAGGGGCGCCTGAATAAACGATGCCGGAATTGACAATGTCGCCCAGAAGTTTGGTGCGTTTGCGGAAGATGCCTGCTTCTTTTGACCTGTCGCCCCGAAGGTAGTTCAACCGATCCGGTGCCAGCGTATCGGCATCCGAGGCAGGGGTGATTTTGGCCAGGTGGGCTTTAAGCGTGTTGTCTATGGCATCCCAGGTAAATGACGAGGCTACCGGGTTGGCCGTAGAGCCAACGTTGCCGACCACGATATTGCGTGAAGTCGCCGGTGCTACCCGTGTTGACAGTTTGTCCGCCGCACTCCAGTTGGGCTGCTTCCCGACAGATGCGGCATGGCTGCTGTCCACATTGAGTGGAAGAGACAGTACATCCCCGTTCCAGTCTGACGTGTCGAACGCGGCCTGGTAAATCGTGCTGCCGGCTTGGGTGACGTTCTTGCTTGAGGTGGCGCTGCCGGCGATGCTTCTGGCGCTGCTGGCCACCCGGCTGAAGATATTGTCGAATGCACGGAGTACGGAGCGGCCATCGCTTTGACGGTAATAGGCACTGGCTTCACCAGGCGTTGCGGGGTCCTGCCAAACGTTGTTGTCGATGGTGCCGTCCTGTCGCTGGAATGGATTGCCATAGGTGTTGTAGGGCTTGCCGCCAATGTTGGACGCATCAGTTTCGAAGCCGCCATACTTGGCCGCCGTAAAAAACTGGTTTTTGTAGCGCCGGTCAGCCTCGTTAGAGGCTCTCCGGTAAGCGTCGACATCAAAGAAGAGTGATTTGACCCGCAAGCCGGGACGTTGCATGGCTTCCGCGTTCGTCCAGGTTGTGCCGCGTATGTCGTGGGTATTGGCCCAATAGCTGGTTCCGAGCATCTGGCTGCGGTCTGTGCTGGATGCCACCGCCCCGTTGGCTCCGTTGGGATTGCCGGTGACCAGGGGGTTGCCCGTGACCGGGTGGACACCGTAGGTCTTCGATTCGTTTTTCTCAAAGGCCTGAACGACCGAGCGCCAGTAATTGATGTCAACGATGTTGTTGGCGGCATTGGGGGAGGCAGGCAGCCTGTTTTGATCCCAGGTTTCGATATCCCCAATCGTGACGATGTTGCTTTTCAGGCATGAGTAATCTGCCGATGCGGACCTGCCATCGCCGTAGGGGTCGGTCCATGTTGTAAAGACGGGGAAGCCGTCCGACATATCGCTTGTCGCAGCGGCCACGGCCCCCTGGGTAGGTTGCAGACCCTGGAGGTACCGAAGTGCCTCATAGTGCAACTCACCCACAGGGTCGTAACCTTTGTATCTGCCCAGCACCGGGCCGGTTCGCCCAAATTTATTCACGTAATTGATGACGCCGCTGATCGGTGTGGTCTGCGTGGTGTCGTTGTCGGGGTTTGACAAGAACACGCCGGTATTTGCATTCCATTCCGCGTGGGGGTTGCCGCCGGTCGCCGTGTTGTCAATGCCGTTGGTATTAAATGTCTTGGCACCCACATACTTCATGGGTGCACGCAAGACGCCGCCAACACGGCCAAGTGAATTGTCCATGAGGTACCCGAAGGCGGCCAGTCGCATCTGTTCGCCGTATTTCTGGATGGCGCCAACAGGCTTGTAGTTTCCGTTCGGGTATTGGGTGCAAAGCCCGTAATCACGGTTGTCTTGCAGCACACCTGCGGAGGAAGAGTCGCACACCTGTACGCGCCCATAAAAAAATCCGTCGGTACTCAATATGGCGCTGTTGGGCGTCGGCACCCACGGTCCGTCGTAGGGCCTGTAATAGCAGGCCTTGTTAACGCCATAGATCGGATCGCCCAATACGTTGTGGTCGCACGCAGCCATGTTGGCAGCAGGCGCCACCTTCCAGCCCCCCGGGGCGCCATACCAGATTTCCTTGGTTCCCGAAAAAGTGCAGGTGCCTCCCTGAGGCGCACAAGACTCGGTGTCGTCGGGCCGGTCGCCTGAAACGTGGCCGATAGGCCCGAGACTGCCGGATGGGGTGGCGGTGCCCAGGGTGTGCGCGCCCGCGTCTGCGCAATTGCCGGTTTTCTGGGTTCCGAAGTAAAGGCGGTTAAGCGTGTTGGCAACCCAGACATCGTTCCCTGCCGCCTGGGTTTTCATGACAGCAGGAAGGGCGCCCCAATAGTTGTTGGCGCTACCGCCGTCTTTTTGCAATTTTTTGGCGGGGAAAAAATTTGTATTCCACATGCAACCCGCATCCCCCCCATTGGGAAGCACCGCGCGCTGCAATATTGTCAGGCTGGGCGTGTCGATGTAGCGGTCGCCTCCGGTCAGCGAGAGGCGCATCATGTCCATGGCTGAGCTGCTGGCCCAGTTAAGAAAATTCCCGCTAAAGGCGTTGCTGCACATCCTGCCGGTGGCGGAGCCGCTGCGATCGAATCGCTTGTAGTCAGTCGCGCTCTGGCCGGTTGTTGGCGTTTCCGCCGGCGTGTTGTTGTAGGTGTAGCAGCTCTCCGCATCGTAGTACCCAAGGTATTCCTTGGTATTGGTATACGTGTCGTCAGTTGTGGCCTGAGGATCCGCGAGATACTGGGCACCCACGGTTGGCGTTTCCACCGACAAGGCGAATGTGATGGCCGGTTTGTCCCCATTGGCCGCGGCAAAGAGCGGACCCGTTGCCAGGTTAATTGCGGGAATATTCGGTGGGGAGACCTGTCCCGACGCGATCAGAGAAACCAACGCCGCAGCCAGAAAGAAAGAGATAGCCAGCAGCCAGCTTTTGCGCCGATGTTTCGCCAAATACCCTTGCCGGGATATCGAGCCTTGGCGGCGTGCGGCGAAAAAACTTTCCGGCAGCGCCATACGGAAGCAGGCGGTAAAAGCTTTTGGGTTGATCTGCATGGTGCTCTTGCTCTTCTAACGACTAGTTGCGGTAAATCATTTGCACAACCGCCTGTATGTCTTTGCGGGGGCCAAAGCCCATCGCAGTCACACGGTAGACAAACTGGGGTGACGGATTGCTGAGATCCCTGTCTGCAGGATCTCTGATGGGTTCGATCACATAGCGGGGCGCCTGAACAGGCTGTACTCCGATCAATCCCGTAGCAAAGGTGTGGCCGGTGAATGTGCCGTAGGCTGTGGAGGGCGCGTCGCTTGACGAATCCGAAAAATCAAAACCGGCAGTCAGCCAGACGGGGCTGCCACTGGTCGCCGTTGCACAAAGGCCTCGGCTGTTGCCGCTCGTGCCACACCCTGGCACAAATGCCTGCGCATCGGTCACAGGGGTGAAGGTGCTGCGCCGTGAAGATGCAGCGGGGCCGAATATGTCTTGCTCGGCGTCAATGAGCGCCGCTTCGGCAGCTTCCCAGGCAATCTGCTGGTCCCGGTCGTTTCGGGCGCCTCTTTCGCTCATCATGGAGATCTTGATGCCTGCGATTCCCAGTATGGAAATAATCGTCAGGATGATCATGATCATGATGAGCGACGCACCGCGCTCATTGGTCGTACCAAGGAAAGCTCGCGTTGAAAGGACCCTTTTCTTCATCTCAGAGTCCCTGGTCGTTACGCAGGTGAATCGTGAAAGTCACGGTCTGGCGCAGCCGGCCGTCAGCCGGCGCGGTAAAGATCGTGCCCGGGTCGCTGGCAGAGGACATGGCGGAGCCGGCTGCGCCTGTCGCCGATGCCTTGGCGAGCCCGAGTGGATAGAAGGTTTGCACCTCCTTCTGTTGAGCCGAGCCTTGTGCTCCTCGCAGCAGCATCCCGATGCGCAAGCTGCGCACACGGCTCCAGTTGGCATTGGTGGCGGCTGCATCGCCGGCAACCACGATTTGATCGGCGCGCAGGTAGCGGTCTGCGACACTGTCGGCCAATGCGGTCCCCGTGGGCGCCGTATTGGGGGTCACGCCTGAGACGCCGTACAAGACCTGGAAGCTCTCCACACCCGAGATGATGGGCTGTGCGTTTGAGGGACCTGTACTGCACATCAGCGACGGTTCACCCTCACTGACGCCGACATACAGGACGCTGACCATGCGGTCGTCTCGATCAGTCGGCACCGCGTCGGAATGGTTGCCCGAACAATCGATCATTGTCTTGTCCGATATACCTGATTGCGGAAAGGTCTCGGCGGCCTGGTAGCGCAGGATCAGGATGTCGCTGCCGTAGCCAACGGAGCTGGTGCGCGGTGTCGTGTAGCTGTTGTACGGGTCGGTGTAGCTGGGAATGGCGTTGTTGACGCCGGACACATGGGGGGCTGCGTCGGCACCGTTCAGGCCCACGGTATTGGTGGTCCTCGGCGTTGCCGCATATTCAACATCCCGGAATCCGGCCTGGGTACCCAGTCGCAGCAAAAGGGCGCTTGCAAAGCGGGCGTTGTCACCGAGTTGTGCGGCCGCGTCGACGGTGGTCAAGCCGCGCCGGCTGACAATCAGCGAAGAGACTGCGGCGAGGGTAATGACGAGGCTGACCAGCATGGCGACCAGCAGCTCCACCAGCGTGAGTCCCCGCTGCCCCTTCGATTGAGAGGCGTTTAATGCGCTCTTTGCGTGAAGCTCAAGAGTGACGCGATGTGGTCCCATGCTAGGTCGGACCTCCGGGTGTGACGGGGAGAACCAGCGACGGTACTGTGCCTTCCTCTATCGCATTTGCGCCTGTTGCCGAGCGATTGGTAGACAGCCGCGACCATCCGATTTTGATAACGGTTGTCGCACCGGCACCTGTACCGGTGCAAGTAAAACGAGGCATTCCACTCGCGTCAAACGGCGCGGAGTCCACGCAGATCCTCACATAGGCGTTGGGCAGTTCGGCTCGCACGCGGGTGAGCCACTCGGTCAGCTGTGCGTTGGCAATTTCAGTGGCACTTGAGCAGGCTGTCGTAAGGGGAGCGACGTTCAGGCAATACGAAGGCTTGGTTGGCCGCGCGTCGGATGGGTCGTAGTGGCCAAGATAGGGGTTGTCTGTTGCCGGGAGCGCCCCGACATCCTTGTTGCGTCGCATCATTTCGGCCAGCTCATGGGCAAGGCTTCCTGCCGTTGCCTGTATCCGTGCCTGGCGATTGGCTTGCAGGGCGGTGGCCTGCAAACCGACCATGCCGAGCAGCCCGAAAGACAGGATGACCATTGATATCAGCACTTCCAGAAGTGAAAAACCCCGGGATCGGTGTGGCGCTGTCGCGGCGCAATTTCCACGAGCGCGCAGCGTGAGTAATTTTTTTTTGAGGTTCTTCACGGCTGCCAATTTGTTTAATGACGACTTGGTCAGGTTCAACAACATCCCGGCATATGGCCGGAGGGGTATCGAAGCCTTTTGTGTACGGGTGTAGGACGTTCTGACTTCTTGTCGAAAATTCTAGGTATCGCTGTACTACGGATTGATTGCCTATTTGGGGTGAGATGTGCCGGCGAGGCGCGTCTGATGAAAGGGGGTTTTTGAGTGCTGAACGGCGCGTTCCGCCGCCGTCGCCAGCTGTCCCTTGCGTCAAGCGAAGCGGGCTTGAGCGCACGAAGGTGCTGTCGCAGGACGTGGCGCCCTGTTGGCGATACAAGAAGAGGGGGCTCGCTGGCGGCAAGCGCAGCTTGCCAGGCACCGGGGTTGGAGGCTGCGTCCGGGAAAGGTGCGAAAACACCCAATTCAGCGGCAACGGTAATACCAACCGAACGAAATCATGTGGAACAAGCTGAGTTCTTGAATGCCTTGCGTCACGTGTTAACCCATACTGATGAGGGCATTGAAGTCATGCCCCTGCCCATGCTTGCTGCTTTGAAAGAAACGCTTCAATAGTGCTGTAGCTGCGCTGGGCGCTCGATGCAGCCTGGCTCCGGAAAGCCTCGAACTCTTTGGCGATGGGGCTATAGTGCAATACCGGATACGCACTGGTTGCCACAGGTATCCCCGAATGCCTAACCATCCTGAAGGAAACCATGAAACACGTCCTCGCCACAATCGCACTGGCTCTTTCATTCATGCCGCTTGCGCATGCAGGTGACACCGTTGGCGACAAGGCCAGCGAAGCGAAATCGGAAGCCGTGCAGGCCAAGCGCACGGCCGGAAAGAATATCCGCCAGGCTGGCCGCCAGGTTAAGGCCACAGGCCGCAAGGCTCGTCAGGCCGTGATTACCCGCTGTGGCGATGGCCGCCATACGGTGAAAGGCGCATCGGGGTGCGTGGGCCATGGCGGCGTCAACGACCCCAAGTAAAGCAAGGCGCTTGAGGTTTACCGCTGGCGACGACCGGCGCCCACGTCGATTCGGCTAGACCTGATGTTCCAGCCTTCGGGGCTCGTCAAGTCCCGAAAAACAACCAAAAGTAGCTGAAAAAGGCCGTTTTCAGGTATCAAATCGGCCTCTAGCCCAATAGGGACGGGCGCAACCAGCTATCGAAATGATAGCGATTGCCGGCACGCGCCCGCACCGAACGGGAGGATCAGGGATACAGGCCGCGCAGCTCGCGCGTGTGCAGGATGCGCTGGCACGCCACGATGAAGGTGGCGGTACGCAGGCTGACTTTCTTGTCCTGTGACACGGCCCAGATGCCGGCAAAAGCCTCGCGCATGATCTTCACCAGGCGGGCGTTGATTTCGTCCTCGTCCCAGAAGAAGCTCGAAAAATCCTGAACCCATTCAAAGTAGCTCACCGTCACGCCGCCGGCGTTGGCGATCACGTCCGGCAACACCAGCACATTGCGGTCGTGCAGGATGTCGTCGGCCGCCGGTGTTGTCGGGCCGTTGGCGCCTTCGATGATCATGCGCGCCTTGATGCGGCCGGCGTTTTCAGCGGTGATCTGCTGCTCCAGCGCAGCCGGGATCAGGATGTCGCACTCCACGTCCCAGAACTTGTCGTTGGCGATCACTTCGGCTTGCGCAAAGCCGCCCACGCTGCCGGTGGCTTCCACGTGCTTGAGCAGCGCCGGCACATCCAGGCCCGCTTCGCGGTAAATCGTGCCGCCGTGGTCTTGCACAGCCACCACGCGTGCGCCGGCTTCGGCAAACAGCTTGCCCGCCACACCGCCCACATTGCCGAAGCCCTGCACGGCCACCTTTGCGGTCGCTATGTCCAGGCCGATGTGTTTGGCCGCTTCCACGCCCACGGTGTACACGCCGCGGCCGGTCGCTTCACGCCGGCCCAGCGAGCCGCCCAGGTCTACCGGCTTGCCGGTGACGACGCCGGTCGAGGTGGAGCCGGTATTCATCGAGTAGGTGTCCATCATCCACGCCATGATCTGGTCGTTGGTGTTGACGTCGGGCGCCGGGATGTCTTTGTTGGGGCCGATGATGATGCCGATCTCGCTGGTGTAGCGGCGCGTCATGCGCTCGAGCTCACCGCGTGAAAGCTTCTTCGGGTCGACGCGGATGCCGCCCTTGGCGCCGCCGTAGGGCACGTTCACTGCCGCGTTCTTGACCGACATCCAGGCCGACAGGGCCATCACTTCAGACAGCGTGACGTCCTGGTGAAAACGCACACCGCCCTTGCCGGGGCCGCGCGAGACGTTGTGCTGCACGCGGTAGCCTTCAAAGTGCGCCACGGTGCCGTCGTCCATGTGGATGGGCACGTCGACGATCAGCACGCGCTTGGGCCGCTTGAGCGTTTCAGCCCAGCGGGCCAGGCTGCCCAGGTGGGGGATGACGCGGTCTACCTGTTGCAGGTAATTGCCCCAGGGGCCGAGGTTGTCGGCCTGAAGGTAGGAAGGAAGCGGGTGGGAACCTGCAGGAATAGAGGTGGGGCCCGATGAGGCTGCTTGTGACATTGAAAAAACTCCTTGTGGGATTTCTTGCGTAAAAACTCAATGCACGCAGCTTAAAAGCCTGCCCTCAATTAGTCCAAGGCATTGTGAACCAGAATCTATGCAAAAAATGCATATGCGTGGACTTGAATTCCGCTACCCGCCTGCAAGGGGTATGCAGGCGGTGGCGGGAGCTGCAACCGCCGTTGCCGCAGAGCCGTCAAACGGTGAACTGCAGCGCCGCCAGCCGCGCGTAAACACCACCGCGGTTCACCAGCTCGGTGTGCGTGCCTTGCTCCACCAGCCGGCCCTGGTCCAGCACCAGGATGCGGTCGGCCTGCTGCACCGTGGCCAGGCGGTGCGCAATCACCAGCGTGGTACGGCCTTTCATCGCCGACTCCAGCGCCGCCTGCACCATGCGTTCGCTTTCGGCGTCCAGTGCGCTGGTGGCTTCGTCCAGCAGCAGCAGCGGCGAGTTTTTCAGCATCGCGCGCGCAATCGCAATGCGCTGGCGCTGCCCGCCCGACAGCCGCACGCCGCGCTCGCCCAGAAAGGTGTCATAGCCTTCGGGCAGCGCGCTGATGAACTCATGCGCAAAGGCGGCCGTGGCCGCGGCCTTTGTTTCGTCATCGCTTGCACCGGGCTTGCCGTAGCGGATGTTTTCCAGTGCGCTGGTCGAGAAAATCACGGCGTCTTGCGGCACGATGCCGATGCGCTGGCGCAAGTCTTCCAGCGTCATGTCGCGAGTAGCAACACCATCGAGTTCGATGCGGCCGGACTGGGGATCGTAAAAGCGCAGCAGCAACTGGAACACCGTGCTCTTGCCCGCGCCGCTCGGTCCCACGATGGCCACCGTCTCGCCCGGCGCCACGCTCAGGCTGAAATCATGCAGGGCCGCGTGCGCCGGGCGTGAGGGGTAGTGAAAGGTCACTGCTTCAAATTTGATAGCGCTTCCCCCAGGTATTACCTGGGCTGGGACCGGATTTGAGGGTGAAGTCACGGGCGAGCGCGACTGCAGCAATTCCATCAGCCGTTCAGTGGCGCCGGCTGCGCGCAGCAAGTCGCCATACACCTCGCCCAGCACCGCCGCGGCGCTCGCCAGGATGATCACATACACCACCGTCTGGCCCAGATGGCCAGCCGTGATGTCGCCGCGCATCACGGCTTGCGTGCCCTGGTACAGGCCCCACAGCAGCGCCGCCGAGGTGGCGATGATGATGAAAGCCACCAGCACCGAGCGCGCCCGCGTGCGGCGAATCGCGGTGTTGAAGGCGTTGGTGGTCGACTGGTCAAATCGCTCGGATTCACGCGCTTCAGCGGTATAGCTTTGCACCACGGGGATGGCATTGAGCACCTCGGCCGCAATCGCGCTGGAGTCGGCCACGCGGTCCTGGCTGGCGCGCGAGAGCTTGCGCACACGCCGGCCAAACCACACCGAAGGCGCGACGATCAGCACCAGCACGCCGAGCACCTGCACCATCAAATAAGGGTTGGTGTAGACCAGCATGCCGAGCGCGCCCACGCCCATCACGGCGTTGCGCAGGCCCATGCTCAGCGACGAGCCCACCACCGTCTGCACCAGCGTCGTGTCGCCGGTCAGGCGCGACAGCACCTCGCCGGTTTGTGTGGTTTCAAAGAACTCGGGGCTTTGCCGCACCACGTGGCCGTACACCGCGTTGCGCAGGTCGGCCGTCACCCGCTCGCCCAGCCAGCTCACCATATAAAAGCGGCCCGCTGAAAAAAGCCCCAGCGCCGCCGCCACACCAAACAGCTCGAAGAAATGCGTGCGCAGCGCCATCAGCTGCTGGCCTTTGTCGGCCGCGCTCAGGCCGCCGTCGATCAGGCTGCGCAGGGCCAGTGGAAACACCAGCGTGGCCACCGCGGCCATCACCAGAAAGAAGATGGCCAGCAGGATGCGCCCCCGGTAAGGCCGCAAAAAAGGCAGCAGGCCGGACAGCGAGCGGGGCGAGCCTTTGGCGCCGAGAGCGCCGGGGGAGGCAAGGGCGGGAGCGGGGAGGGGTGAAGAAGAAGGAGCAGAAGAGGTAGCCATTACACGAGTTTAGTCACAAAGCCGGCCAACCCATTGCCCTAACAAAGGCATCCCAAGCAACAACAGCCCAAACAAACACCGCCTTGACATTAATTGTCTAGGCATGTATTATTCGTTTCCATGAAATCCAAAACCGCCAGCCCGCCAATCGGTCCCCAAACCGGCCAGCCACTGCCAGCCAACCTGGAAACCCCTCTTTGCGGGTTGCCGGCCGAGTTTTATTGCGCCTCTGACTACGACGCAGGCCAAAGCACCGGTTACCTGATGCGCCAGATCCTGAACAGCGTCTCGCAGCAGGTCACGCGCGAGCTCGAACCCAAAGGCCTGACCAACGCGCAGTGGGTGCCCATGCTCAAGCTCTATCTGAAGAAGGCCTCCACCGTGGCTGAACTCGCGCGTGAATGCCAGCTTGACGCCGGCTCCATGACGCGCCTGCTCGACCGGCTGGAAGCGAAGGGCTTTTGCCGCCGCATCCGCTCCAGCGACGACCGCCGCGTGGTCAACCTTGAGTTGACGACCGAGGGCCGCGAGGCCGCCAAGGAAATCCCCGCTGTGCTCAGCCGCGTGCAAAACGCCCATCTGGCCGGCTTCTCGGTCGACGAGTGGCAAAACCTCAAAGGCTATCTGCGCCGCATTTTGGAAACCGCGCACACCCTTCAAGCAGCGAATGAAAAAGATGACAAATAACAGCAACACCCTTTGCACCGCCGGCGCCTCTGTCAGCCTGGCCGACCACACAGAGCAAGCGCAGCGCCTGCCCGTGTGGCGCGCCTCCTTCCGCATGGCCCTGGTGGCCGCCGCCAGCGTGGTGGCCGTGGGCCTGATGGCGACGGGCCTGACCGGCTGCGCCGACATGTCGGGCATCTCGCCGCAGGCCAGCTTGCGCGACGCGCCTTCACTGGGCCTGAATGCAGAAGCCACAACGGCCCAGGCGCCAGTGGCCGCCGAATGGTGGCGCGAGTTTGGCGACGAGCAACTCAACACCCTGGTCGCCCAAGCCCTGCAGACCAGTCCGACACTCAAGCTCGCACAAGCGCGGCTGGCACGCGCGCAAGCCGTGACCGAAGTGGCCGACGCGGCCACCTTGCCGCAACTCACCGGCCAGCTGGATGCGACACGCCAGCGCTACACCGCCAACGGCGCGGTGCCGCCGCCGCTGGCAGGCTCCATCCGCGAAAGCGGCACCGCCCAGCTCAACGCCAGTTGGGAGCTCGACTTTTTCGGCAAGAACCGTGCAGCACTGGACGCCGCGCTGGGCAGCGCCAACGCCGCCGAGGCTGACGCCCAGGCTGCGCGCGTGCTGCTCGCCAGCAATGTCGCCCGTACCTACTTTCAATTGGTGCGCCTGAACGAGCAAACCAACGTCGCACGCCGCACGCTGGCCCAGCGTGAAGAAACACTCAAGCTGGTGCGCGACCGCGTCGACGCCGGCCTCGACACCCGCCTGGAATTGCGCCAGAGCGAAGGCGGCCTGCCCGAAGCGCGCCTGCAGCTGGAGACCCTGCAAGAGCAGATGGCGCTCACGCGCAATGCCTTGGGAGCGCTGGTTGGTCAGCCAAATCTGGTCGTAGCCCAGACACCACCTGAGCAGGCAGCTATCAAAAATGTAGCAATCGCCGCCAACATCCCCGCCGACCTGCTGGGCCGCCGCGCCGACATTGCCGCCGCGCGCTGGCGCGTCGAGGCTTCGTCCAAAGATGTTGCCAACGCCAAGACCCAGTTCTATCCCAACATCAACCTCGTCGCCTTCGCCGGTTTTTCCAGCATCGGCCTGGGCCAGCTGATGGATTCGGGCAGCCGGCAATGGGGCGTGGGCCCTGCGCTGCGCCTGCCGATTTTTGACGCCGGCCGGCTGCGCGCCAACCTGCGCGGAAAAACCGCTGACCTCGACGCTGCGGTCGAAAGCTACAACGCCGCCGTGATCGATGCCGTGCGCGACGTGGCCGACCAGGTCGCTTCGTCGCAAGCGATTGTTCGCCAGCAAACTGAACAGCGCGCCGCGCAGGAAGCTGCCGAAAGCGCGTATGAAATCGCCGTGCAGCGCTACAAAGCGGGGCTGGGCAACTACCTCAACGTGCTCACCGCCGAGACCAGCGTGCTGGCCCAGCGCCGGCAGGCGGTTGACCTGGCAGCCCGCGCACTCGATACGCAGGTTGCGTTGATTCGCGCACTCGGCGGCGGCTACACGGCTGACCCGGCGCCGACGGCATCTGCCCTACCCACAGGTGGTGCTACAAAAAAAGTAGCTAACTATGAAGGCACCGCCTTGGCTGGAGCCACATTTCATTAATAACTGTCTGCAGGCCCGCCGCGCCACCGGGCAGCCATCAAGCAGACAAGCAACGTATAACAAACACATCACAAACGGATTGCAAACATCATGAGCACACCTGAATCCTCCAACGCATCTGCCGTCGCAGCACCTCCCGCAGGCAACCCCAAGCGCAAGAAGGCCCTCACAGCGCTCGCCGCCGTCGTGGTGGTCGCCGGCCTCGGTTGGTCCGCCTATGAATACCTGGTGGCCAGCCACTACGAGTCCACCGACAACGCTTACGTACAAGGCAATGTGATCCAGATCACGCCGCAGATCGGCGGCACCGTCATGGCCATCATGGCCGACGACACCGACTTTGTGAAAGCCGGCCAGACGCTGGTTCAGCTCGACCCGGCTGACGCCAAAGTCGCGCTTGACCAGGCGGAGGCCGCATTGGCCCAGGCCGTGCGCCAGGTGCGCACGCTGTACGCCAACAACGGCTCGCTCGCCGCGCAGATCGCGTTGCGCGACGCCGACGTGGCCAAGGCGCAGAGCGACATCGCCCGCGCCAGCGACGACCTGAACCGCCGCCAGTCGCTCACCGGCAACGGGGCCGTGTCCAAAGAAGAACTCAATCACGCCCAGACGCAACTGGCCAACGCCAAAAGCGCGCTGGCCGCCGCGCAAGCCGGTGTGGTCGCCGCGCGCGAGCAGCTCACCAGCAACCAGGCGCTGACCGAAGGCACCAGCATCGAGCAGCACCCCAGCGTGCAAGTCGCTGCCGCCAAAGTGCGCGAAGCCTACTTGGCGACGCAGCGTGCCGGCCTGTTGGCGCCGGTTGACGGCTATGTGGCCAAACGCACGGTGCAGCTTGGCCAGCGCGTGGCCGCCGGCACGCCCATGATGTCCATCATTCCGCTCAACCAGGTGTGGGTCGATGCCAACTTCAAGGAAGTGCAGCTGCGCAATATCCGCATCGGCCAGCCCGTGACGCTGGTGGCTGACCTTTACGGCAAGAAGGTTGAATACAAGGGCTCGGTGTCAGGCCTGGGCGTCGGCACCGGTGCGGCGTTCTCGCTGCTGCCTGCGCAAAACGCCACCGGCAACTGGATCAAGGTGGTGCAGCGTGTACCCGTGCGCATCGCACTGGACGCCAAACAGCTCGCCGACAACCCGCTGCGCGTGGGCCTGTCGATGGACGCTGAAGTCGACGTGAGCAACAAGGACGGCAAGACGCTGGCCGACGCGCCGCGCGATGCGGCCCTCGCACACACCCAGACCTACGGCGCGCAGGACGATGCGGCCGACAAGGATGTGCAGCGCGTGATCGCCGCCAACACCGGCAAGGCAGGCAAGGCCGTGAAGACTGAGCCCCTGGCCAAGTCGCCCAGCGCCGCCGCACAGCCCGTACCGGCTGTGCGCCGTGAAGCGCCTGATGCGGGGACGGCGCATCTGCTGTCCGTTGCCAGCCATGGCGTGGCCCCGGTGACTTCCGCCCAGACCCATTAAGACCCGTTGCCGGTTGCCGCGCGTTTCCTTTTGACTGCGCTGCACCGGCTCGCATAGTCACTTTCACCGGCTCAAACTCCTTCAGGTTCCCATGGCCTCCGCACCTGCTTCCGACTACATCCAACCGCCGCCGTTGACAGGCTCGGCACGCCTCTGGGGAACGCTGGCCCTGTCGGCCGCGACCTTCATGAACGTGCTCGACACCTCGATCGCCAACGTGTCGCTGCCGGCCATCGCCGGCGACCTGGGCGTCAGCCCCAACCAGGGCACCTGGGTCATCACCAGTTTTGGCGTGGCCAATGCGATTGCCGTGCCGCTGACCGGCTGGCTGTCGCAGCGCTTCGGCCAGGTGCGTCTTTTCACCACCAGCGTCATCCTGTTTGTCATCACCTCGTGGCTGTGCGGCCTGGCGCCCAACATGACCACGCTGATCTTCCTGCGCGTGCTGCAGGGCCTGGTCGCCGGGCCCATGATTCCGCTGTCGCAGGCGCTGCTGTTGTCGAGCTACCCCAAAGCGCTGGCGGGGCTGGCGATGGCGCTGTGGTCCATGACGACGCTGGTCGCGCCCGTGATGGGGCCGCTTCTGGGCGGCTGGATCACTGACAACATTTCCTGGCCGTGGATTTTTTATATCAACATCCCCGTCGGCTTCGGTGCGGCCTTCATCACCTGGAGCATCTTCCGAAAGCGTGAAAGCATCACCAAGAAGCTGCCCATCGATTCCGTGGGGCTGGCGCTGCTGGTGGTCTGGGTCGGCTCGCTGCAGATCATGCTCGACAAAGGCCAGGAGCTGGACTGGTTCCATTCCGGTGAAGTCATCGCGCTGGGCATCATCGCGCTGGTCGGCCTGATCGCCTTCGTGATCTGGGAGCTGACAGAGGAGCACCCGGTGGTCGACCTGACGCTCTTCAAGCGGCGCAACTTCTGGGCCGGTGCGCTGGCGCTGTCCGTCGGCTACGGCCTCTTCTTCGGCAATGTGGTGCTGCTGCCGCTGTGGCTGCAGCAGTACATGGGCTACACCGCCACGCAGGCCGGCATGGTGCTGGCGCCTGTCGGGGCCTTTGCCTTGCTGCTGTCGCCCATCGTCGGCAAAAATATCGCCAAGGTCGACCCGCGCCGCTTCGCCGCGTTTGCCTTCATGGTGTTCGGGCTGGTGCTGTGGATGCGCTCGAACTTCAATACCCAAGCCGACTTCACCACCATCATGATCCCCACCATCATCCAGGGTGTGGCCATGGCCTTCTTCTTCATCCCGCTGGTCACCATCACGCTGTCGGGCATCTCGCCCGACAAGATCCCTGCCGCCTCGGGCTTGTCGAATTTTGTGCGCATCACCGCCGGCTCCTTCGGCACGTCGATTGCCACCACCATCTGGCAAGACCGCGCCGCCATGCACCACGCGCAGATCAGCGAATACGTGAACCAGGGCAGCGTTGCCACCAACAGCGCACTCACAGGCCTGGCCGGCGCAGGCCTTTCGCCCAGCCAGGCCCTGGGCACCATCAACCGCCTGGTCGACCAGCAGGCCTACATGCTGGCGGCCAATGACGTGTTCTATGTCTCGGCACTGATCTTTTTGCTGCTGATTCCGCTGGTGTATCTGACCAAGCACACCAGGGCGGGGCCGGGGAGTGCGGACGCTGCGGCGGGTGCGCACTGAGGCGGTTTCGGCTCGGTCAAATTCAAAAGGCGCCTTGGGCGCCTTTTTCTTTGTGCTATCAAATTAATAGCTGCTTGCCAATGCTCTTATTGGGCTGGTAGCCGATTTAATGCCTGGATGATTTGAGAGCGACTGAATTCAGCTAACTTGGGGCAATACCGTTACACACTCCAAACTCCAATGAAGAATTACGCAATTTCCGGGGATTTTTGATGTATGTACTAATTTCGTAAGTTTCCCTGTTGCTCAATATGCGTTGACTTTCAGGAGTTTTCTAATAGCCAGATTGAATTGCAATTACCAACTTATGTCAAAGATTCAACGGCATGCAGTAATTCAGGACAAACAATGAGTAATTCAGACAAAAGCTCGATTGCGTCACAATCTTTGAGGTTCTTGGCCTCAATAGTGGGCTTCGCGGTGGGGGCGTACTCTGGTATCAACAATGTACTGGTGCCATTATTCGCGACGGGAGTTGTATGGTGCTGTGGATCGCGGCTACTGAAGGAAGATTCCAAGACCATCCTTCCAGCACTTTCTGTCAATGCCGGGCATTTTTTCTGGCTATTGTGCTCTCTCTGTTTTCTGGGCCCTAGTGCGCTAGGAGAGGTTGGTCCAGATATTGCCATCTACTCCATTGGGCTAATTTGGCTTGTCTCCAAGCCTGGCGTCAGACCAATATATCTTCTATCAATATTTCAATTCCTATCCCTAGCTGGGACTAGCTATGCATTGATAGAGGCAACAGTTGGGAGTGCGCTGCACAAAGCTTTGGTTGTTCATGTTATTTGGCGTTGTCTTGCGTTGTTCCATTTGTTTAAGCTGTACCGCAAGATGCAGAGGACTGATGCTGCTGCGGGCGCGCACTGAGGCTGCTACGGCTTGATCGACTAGAAAAGGCGCCTTGGGCGCCTTTTTCTTTTTGCTATTAAATAAATAGCGGATTGTTAGCGTACTCATTGGGCTGCAGGCCAATTCAATGCTTGGAGCGACCTGGCTCAAGTCGTCCGCGGACTGAGCTGGGGTTGAGAGTCTTGCCGGAATATCGATATTGGTATTGGTATGAATTCCGTAAATTTCCTGGAGGTCCAATCCCCAATGATCTACGCGGGAGGAAGTCTGGCAAGCCGGCTCGAGCCTCCCATGTCAAGCGTTAGACGCCACAAAAATCAACTTGCCACACCACTAAGGAAAATCCATGAGCTTTGGGGGAACCTTCTATTCACTCACTGATGACCAGCTGCAACGCATCATTGCGGGTTCGCTGGATGGCGAATCATTCCTGCAAGGATCTTCCGCCGAAAAGCCGGCAGACTGCTATAGCGAAGGGGAGCTGTTCTGGTATGAACTGGCGAAAATCCTGGACACAGAGAAAGGGTGTGGAGCAGACATCACTCAAGCCATTGCAGAGAGCGGAGCCTATTCCTACTCTGAGGATGTCCAAAGAACTGCCCATGCTTTGACGCAGTTGTCGAAAGAAGAAGTTCGCCGCCGGCACGAACAGTTGGTGACAGGCTTTTCGTACGAGGCGGTTTACAAGGCAATCCTCGGCCTGTCTTTCTTTTATAGACGCGCACAACGCTCCGGCCATGCGATGCTGTTCAACATTCGCTGAGTGAGGCGAGCGTGGCACCCATTCAGGAGCTATTTACACTCGTTCCGATTGGCTTTCCGGCCAATTCATTTGTTCCCAGCCTGATATGAACATGAACAAAAAACTCATTACCGCACTGCTGCTTGCCCCAACCCTTCTTTTGGGGTGTGCCAGTTATAACTACACCGACGCTCCGCCAACGATGGGCAAGATGTACTCAAAATATGCCTATCTTGGTTATGAGGGCAAACCAAGGCCCATCGAGGATGTGGGCATCGTGACAACGGACGGGCTTATCAAAATCAGGTCGGTGGATGGTTTGCCGGCCTCCAGCTACACAGAGCTCAAGACTTCGGGCTTCTATTCGGGCGGGCGCTATCAATTGCATTTGCTGCCCGGTGTGCACATACTGACCATGGGGTTCTATGATGACCGGGGCGGTGGTTCGCGCTCCTGGTCGACTTCCGACGTCACCAAAATTATTTCGTTGAAAAAAGGACAGGTTATCCACTTGTCTCTGTATGGCGATGGCAAAACATGGACAGCGAAAGAGTCTGACGGGAGCGGCGTACTTTCGTTGATCGCCAGCGATTTCAAAGAGCTGGCTGAAAAAAGCAAGTGACGCCTGGACCCGGCGCAGCGCCATGCACGTCGGGGTGAGTTAATCAATCGCCACTGGGAAGCGGGCACCCGAAGCGGCTGGCGCTGCCGATGGTTCTACCGGTATCTTTTGCCTTGATTGCCCGATCTCGCCAAACCGGGCGAATGAAATCCCCATCACCTTTTCTTAATCACGCGAGATACAGATCAATGAAGTTCATTTCAGTTCAAGTTCGCAACGCTATCGTGATGCACGGCTACACGCCGGACAACAAAGAGATCGTCGATGAGATTCACGATGAGCCGTTTGTTGAAAAGCTCATCGCGATTGAACGAATTCAATCCGCAACCGAGAAGTACATCCTGGTCAGTTCATCGCATGGGCGTGTGCTTTACTGGGAGTACGAAGGTGGCCTGACATCCCTCACAAAGCGCCTTGCTGTGGCGGGGCTTGTCGTGGCCTGACGCTTTCATCGCATCACGCCAACAGTCGGTTCTCTGGCGTCAGGCCTTTTATACAAAACATCGGAGCACTATGGGCGCGAAAACCTGGATGGTTGTTATCTCGGACGGAGATCCCCGTCAATGCCTCGCGTCGCGGCCGACGCTTGACCGGGAAGAATCCCGCAAAGTTGCCGCAGCGCTTTTCCCGAAAGAGAAGCTGGAGCCGCTGGAAGACGGGTCTCTGATGTGGGCTTCTCCGCCTGATAACGAAATTCGTATTGGCTGTTTCCCGGGAATGGTGATCGTGGCCGCCAAGGAGTTCGCGATCGACCACCCGTCAAAAATCCCGGCGCGGTTCCTTGACTACGCAGGCCCCAGAACTGTGCATCTTCACGCGATGCACAGCGTCGTGGACTGGTTCGCATTCGCTGTGTGGCGCAACGCAAAGCTGGAGCGCTCCCTCAGTCTTGCACCGGACAGCGGCATCGTTGAAGACATCGGCCAGCGCCTGCCATTCGAGGCACCGTATTGGGATGGGGGACACCCGGCGGTTGACCCTGCGGATATGGACGACGATGAGCCTCCCTATCCATTTCCTTTTCACCCGCTGGAGCTTGGCGAGGAAGCGCTTCGCGAGTTCTTTGGCTATAACCTGGAGGGATACGCCGACCCGTCGCTGCTTGACCCGGAGTCGATTGCCTTGCTTTGTTACAAGCGCAAGAAGTCGTTCTTCAATCTATGGTGACATCGAGGGTTGAACAGTCGCTCGTCCACCGAAATCACGCGAAACATGCCAACCTCTACAGATATCGAACGTGCTCAGCGCCTTTGTCAGCTCTTTCTAAAGCTCTATTCCATCATGGCAGCAGAGCATGAAAAGAACTGGATACGAGGTGTCGGCAACATCATCGCCATCCTCCAAGAGGTCGAGGAGAATTCAAGTGAAGCTGCGATCCTGGTTTCAGAGGCTCGTCAGTCCTACCGCTCCATGAATGCAGGCAACGGAAGCTTCTCCGATTTCCATATCTGGCGAGACGATTTTGAGGAACGCGTCGAGGCAAACAAGGACCTGAGCAAGACTATTGATGCAATTTGGCAGGAGTTTGAGGCGCATGCCTAAGTCTGCCGGCGCGTATTGCTCCAGACGCCTAACCTTTTAATAGACGGGTGTTACCCGGCGGTCGGCTCCACCGGAACCAGAATCGCATTGCCGGTAGCCACCAACACCAACTCCCCACTCTCCTGCTCGGCAAACAGCTCCGCGCTCGCAAACACCTGCTTGCGCCCGGCCTTCACCACCCGCCCGCGCGCTACAAAGCTGCGGCCCACGGCCGGCGCCAGGCAGTTCACAGAAAAGTTTGACGCCAGCACCCGGCCCGCCACGGTGGCGGCGGCGTAACCGCAGGCGGTGTCCAGCATCGCACCGATCAGGCCGGCGTGCAGGTAGCCCGAGTACTGACCCATGTCGTCCTTGCGCCAGTCCATGCGCAACTCAGCCTCGCCGGCTGCGGCGTGCGTGACCTTGAAGCCTGCCCACCGGTTGAACGATGCGCTCTGGTTCACGGCTTGCAGGGTGTTCAGGAGGGTTTGTTCCGTCATGGCTGTCAATATAGGGCGGGTCACGCCGGTGCGCTGTTGCCTGCGCGACAAGCCTTTCCCGGCAGATGCCCGGGTACGGCCTGGGCTGGGAAATTACCGGCCGAGCAGGGCCGTATAGGCTTTACGCGTTTCAGGCGAAACGGCCGCCAGCAGTTGGTCGTATGACGTTTTGTGCCTCACCAGCAAACGTGCCGACGCTACCGTTTTGGATTTGCAAAACCAGTGGCAGCTGTGTTGCATCAAGAACAGTTCTGCCGACAGGGTGAATGCTTTGGTCTTGAGTGAATGGCCTGCCTTGTTCTCGGCAGCGTTCAGGATGCCCTGCGCATGGATGGCGAGGACTTTGCGCATGTCGAAGGTGAGGGCCGGAAGTAGCCGGTCAGCGTAGGGAAAAGAAATCGGCAGCCTGCTGACGCGCGCGTCGGCTTCATCCACCTTGGAAAACGCGGCAACAAAGCTGGTGAATTGCCCGCACAGTTTCAGCTCGGAGCTGGCCAGCTGGTTCCAGATCTGGTCGCGGCGTTCGGGGTCGTTTTCGCCGAGGGCCCGCAGGTAGCCTTCGGTCAGGGTTTCCATCAGCTTTTCAATCTGGTACTGGCCGAGGCAGCTGCCCAGCAAGGCGATTCGCCTGCGCTCGTCTTTGCTCTTGAGAAGAAAAGTGCCGATGGCGACAAAGGTCACCAGAAGAAAGAAATCCATTGTTGATTTAATTGAAAAAGGGGATGTCGGGGAGGCCGGCTGGGCAATCACCCAGTGTAGTCACCCTGTGTGGCGTACCGTCAAATCAACCCCACGTGTACGCGGTGCATTCCGTGTCATGGCGCGGCTTGCTTGCCCTTGCCGGGCGCTTTCAGCGGCTTGGCCACCCGCGGCCTGCTGTTGGGGCCGCCGGCTGCCGCCAGGCGGAGCCCGGCCAGCGCCGGCTCCAGCACTGTCATGTCGGCATTGCCTGAGTAGACGGCGTAAGCCGGGTACAAAAATTCGGGTTGGCCGGGTACGCGATAAAGGCGTTTGTCCTTGATGTGCTGGCGCACCACGTTTTGCCGGAAATAACCCGCACCGCCCACGGCCAGCAGGTACTCCAAGCCCAACGGCCCCAGGCTGGAAGACACGCCGACGCTGGAAAGCTCGGGGAATGCCAGGCTGTGCTGCGCCGAAAACTCGCGGCCCCAATCGACGTACACATAGTCGGCGGGTTGTGGCGTTTCAAGGCCGGGGGAGGTGGTGACCAGCACCAGTTTTTCCTCAATCAGCAGCTCGATCCGCAGGCCGGGGCGCTGCCGGGGTGCATAGGCAATCACGATGTCGAGCGTGCCATGGGCCACGCGCTCCAGCAGGTCGTCTGCAACGCCGACTTCAGTGCGCAGCGCCAGGTCGGGCGCGTGTTTGCGCATCCAGAACAGCCAGTCGAGCATGAGCGGCTGCCAGAGGCTGATCTCGCAGCCCACCGTGACCAGCGCGCGGCGCCCGGGCGGCACCGCCATCTGGTGCCGGGCCCTTTCCCAGACCTGTACGAGTGTCATCGCGTGCCGCACGAACTGCTCGCCAGCGGGGGTGAGGGATGCACCGGCCTTGTTCCTGACGAACAGCGTGCGTCCCAGTAGTTCTTCCAGCGTCTTCACGCGGGCGCTCACGGCCGTCTGGGTGACATGCAGCCTTTCCGCCGCCTGGACAAAGCTGTGGCAGGACACGATCTCGAGAAAGGTACGGGCGAGGTTGATATCCATGGCTTGTCTCCCTGTGCGGCTGTTTTTGTGCGCTTTTTGTCTGAATAGAGGTCACTCTGGAGGGTACGCTCTATATGCAGTTTTATTGCATTGAAACGCAATATTAGTCGTTTTACTTTTATACTCGTTAACCCTATATTCTCGTCATGACCTCTGGTTTTGCAGCCCTTGCCTCTCATGTCACTTCGAAAGGACTCTCAAATGACACGCACCGCATTTTTCAATGAACCCGTAACTGCCAACGGCGCTACTGGCGGCCGCCGCGCTCCTGCTTCGTCCGCTTCGTCCTTCTTGCGCAAGCTGCTGAATGCCGCGCAGTTCGTGCTGCCAGGTACAGCCACTGTTGCCGAGGCGTCCGCTCAGCCCTACCCATGGCTGACGGCCAATATCCGCCGCAACATGAGCGCACGCAGCCAGCGCCTGATTCGCGCCGACTATTGATGCCCGACGGGCGCCGTGCCGCGGCCGCGGCCGCTGCCGCTGCCGCGGCCGGCGCTACATCCTCAAGCGCTGGGCGTAGCCCGTCATCTCCAGATACCCCACCCCCACGCGCTTGCCGTTGCTGTCGATCAGCTCGCTCAGGCCTTCCCAGTAAATCGCACCGGTCGACTGGCGGCTGTCCAGCTCCTGGTTGTCGATGACGGCGCGCACGGTATAAAAATCAGCCGGTGTGCGCACGATCCATTCCACCGGGTAAGTGGCCTGCGTCAGCGGGCTCTTCCAGCGGCGCACCGGCTTGAAGATCACCTCGCCCCGGGTAAAGGTGTAGAGCCCACCCTGGGGTGAGCGAAATGATCCGCCATCCCACAGCGCATTGCCGTCCTTGTCACGCAGCCTGAAGGCGGTCAGGGCGCTGCCGTCCAGCAGGTTCATGCCGATCCAGTCCCAGCCTAGCGCGTCGGGGTGCAGGATTTCGTCGCTCCACTCGTGGTCCAGCCAGGCCTTGCCGCTCACGTTGAAAGTCTGGCCTTTGACTTGCAGGCTGCCACGCGTGGCGAGTTGCGGCTGGCTGTAGTAGTAGCTGGCCTGTTTTTCTTCAGGGCCTTTGCGCGACAGGCCCTTGTTGCCTTGCAGCAGCACCGCCTGGGTTTCTTCAAACTGCAATTTGATGGCGAAGTCGGTGGCAGGCAGTTCTGCGATGTATTTCGATCCTTCGGCTTTGAGCGACCAGTCGCGCAGCTTCAAGTCCATGTCCTGCTTGCCGGCAGACGCCAGGCCAAAACCGTCGCGCGCAATGCGCTGGTCATGCCAGAGCTTTTTGCCTTGCACGTCCGTGATGGCGGCGTGCGCAAACAGCAATTGTTTGGCGGCAAACTTCGACGCCATGCCTTGCGTGGCATCCACCCGTGAGCGGAAGAAGGTGAGCTGAAAACCGAACACGCGGTCCCCGGCATCTTTGGCCGTGGCCTGCCCCGTGATGTACCACCACTCGGTGCGAAAGCCGGGGTGGGCGCCACGGTCGCGCGGGAAGACCAGTGCCTTGGCGGGCAGGGCATGCGCCGTGCCGCTGGCGCCGCCCCATCCCGCCAACGTAGCCGCACCACCCAGCAGCAACTGGCGTCGCAACAAGCTCAGAGGCAGCGGGGGCAATTGCATGCGGCTTCTTCAGCGGGCCGGTGCGGGCCGCATCAGGCGTTCTACCTGTTCACAGGCCGCATTGCAGTCGCCCATTTTGTCGGCCACCCATTCGGCGTTGTGGTACGTGGGCAGGTAACGCTCACCTGAATCGCACAGCAGCGACAGGATGGAACCCTGCTCACCGCGCTCCAGCATTTCGTGCGCCAGCGTCAGCATGCCCACCAGGTTGGTGCCGGTCGAAGGCCCGACGCGGCGGCCCAGGAGGCGCGAGAGCGCCTGCATGGCAGCCACGGATGAGACATCGGCCACCTCCACCATGCGGTCAATCACCGTGCGGATAAAGCTGGCTTCCACACGCGGGCGGCCTATGCCCTCGATGCGCGAGCCCACGCCGGTCAGGTTGGCGTCACCGGTGCGGTGATAAGCGCCAAACACCGAGCCGGCCGGGTCGGCCACGCACAGCTGGCTGTTGTGGCGCTGGTAGCGCACATAGCGCCCTATGGTGGCGCTGGTGCCGCCCGTGCCCGCGCCCACCACGATCCAGCGCGGCACCGGGTGGCGCTCGCGCGCCATCTGGCTGAACATGCTTTCGGCGATGTTGTTGTTGCCGCGCCAGTCGGTGGCGCGCTCGGCATAGGTGAACTGGTCCATGTAGTGGCCGCCGGTCTCCAGCGCCAGCTTGCGGGCGTCGTCGTAGACCTGGGCCGCGCTGTCGACCCAGTGGCAGCGCCCGCCGTAAAACTCGATCTGCGCTACCTTCTCGGGCGAGGTGCTGCGCGGCATCACGGCGATAAAGGGCAAGCCGAGCAGCCGCGCGAAGTAGGCTTCGCTCACGGCGGTGGAGCCGCTGGAGGCCTCGACGATGGTGGAGGCCTCGTGGATCAGCCCATTGCACAGCGCATACAAAAACAGCGACCGCGCCAGCCGGTGCTTGAGGCTGCCGGTAGGGTGGGTGGATTCGTCCTTGAGGTAGAAGTCGATGCCGTGCGCCGAAAATTCGGGCAGGGGCAGAGGGATGAGGTGGGTGTCGGCGCTGCGCTGGTAGTCGGCCTCGATGCGGGCGATGGCGGCGCTAAGCCAGGGGCTGCTGGAGTTTGGGGCGGTCATGGCCCCGATTCTCGCAGCAAGGCCTGCATCCGCCAACGTGGGCGAGGCAGGCGCTCAATACCGGCCTGCTTTCCATGACGACGGCTCGCCGAACAGGGCCGGGATCTCGCTGCGGCCAATGCCCAGGTCGCTGAGTTCATGGTTGCTCATAGCCATGAGTTCGTCTCGCTGCAGCCGGGTGGGTGCCGGCACATCCGGCGTGGCTGCGCACGATGCCTCCCTGAACCAGGCGTTGCTGAAATGGCGGCCCAGCCTGCGCATTGCCGCCGGTAAAGCCGCGAGGCGGCGCAGGAAGTCTGCGAACGGCCTGAAGCCCGGGGTGACGGTGGGAATGGCGGCGGACGGCATGGGGTTCTCCTTGTGCGGTTGGAAGGTCTGAATGAAGCCAGGCGCCCATGGTGCAATTTATTCTGGTATTGTGGAAGTTGAGTTTTCTGATTGAAACTATCAGGATTTCTGATAATCCCCGGTAGAGAGGTTTTCATGCGCGAACTGAACCTGGACCAATTGAGAACGCTGGTGGCCATCACCGACCTGGGCACTTTCTCTGCTGCCGCGCAGGGCCTGCACCTGGCGCAGCCCACTGTCAGCCTGCATGTCAGCGAGCTTGAAAGCCGCCTGGGCACGCCGCTGGTGGTGCGTGGCGGCCGGCGCGTGGAGCCCACACCGGCAGGCGCCATGCTGGTCGAGCGCGCCCGCCGCCTGCTGCGCGACGCCGACGATGCGGTCGATGCCGTAAAGCGCCACGTCGAGGGCCGCACCGGGCGCGTGCGCCTGGGCACCACCACTGGTGTGCTGGTTTACTTTTTGCCGCAAGTGCTCAAGGCGATGGAGGATGCTCATCCCGACATCGATGTCGAGGTCAGCATTCTGGGCTCTGCCGACACGATGCAGCGGCTGCTCGACGGCACGCTGGATGTCGGCCTGGTCGCCACGCCCCCGCCCGCGCAGCGCGGCATGGTGATCACCCACTGGCGCAGCGACCCGATGATGGCCTTTGTGCCCAAACGCTGGAAGGCGCCCAAACACGCCACGCCCGCGTGGCTGGCCTCGCGGCCGTTGATTTTCAACGAAACGCCAACCCACATGTACCGCATGACCATGGCCTGGTTTGCCGACGCGGGCTTCACGCCGCGTGCCCGCATTGAGCTCAATTACTCAGAAGCTATCAAGAGCCTGGTGGCTGCGGGCTATGGTGCGGCGGTATTGCCCAGGGAGCAATCACTGGAGGAATCCAATGTGCGGCATGACGTGCAACTGGTGCCGCTCAAACCTGCGCTGACACGCCATACGGCCATGGTGCATCGGCCGCTTGACGCGCTGGACGGCGCCACCCGAAACCTGCTCAAGACGCTGGCGACATTTCGTCAGGCTTGAGTTCGTGATCACAGGGGACGATCATGTTCGAACGACGCCGCGATTGATCGCGAACTCAGGAATGGGTTTGGCCGACGCGACGACGGCGCATCAAGACAAACGCGGAGGCCAGTAGCGGACCAGACAGCGTGAGCATGGCAATGGGAACTTCTCCCAGTGGCGTCATTGACCCTTTCGAACGCGGAGGTTGGAGTTTTCCGTACATTCGAAGATCAGTGAGTTGAACTTGCATGTATTGCCTGTACAAACAAAACGCGGCGCTGCTCACGAGAATAGAACACACAAGAAGGAGTGCAATTGTTCGTGCGTACTGCCTGTAGCCCGTGGATGCAAGCCAGGCTGCTGTCAAAGAAATGGCTATGAACAGACTGCCTGCGAAGAAAAGCTCAGCCCGGAAGAAGTAGATGTAGCCGGGACGCTCTGCAATCGCGGGGATAGTATCGCGTCCGGGATTGAGCAGTTGCATCAGGATCGCAAAGCTGATTTCTTGGTCAAAAAGGATGAGCGTTCCTCCTGCTACACAAGAAACCGCCGCGATTGCAAGGATCAGCGCGGTGGGTGGCATCAGAATCCCTTTCGGGCGTGCAGTGTCAAGCATGGGACTTCTCAGACTTAGGGTTGGAGGCAACCGGGACACATCCTTCGCCGCGAAGCCGGTTTGCAGATTCTCTGGCCAAAAGCGACTATTCGATTTATAGCATCAAGCTCAACCCTTCATGCTCTGAAATACGGCGCGAAAGTTCGGAGCCACGGGCCAGGAAGAAGCGGTGCAGCTCTGCGGCATACCCGCTGCCCACGGCCTGTTGCACTGACGGGCGCGAGGCGAGCGCGGCGCGCCAGGCGCGAACTTTCGGCAGGTCGTCAAAGAACCCCGTTTCACCTGCGCTTTCCAGCACATCGAAGTAACGAAACACCGGGCCGAACACGGCGTCGACCATGCTGAAAGATGCCCCGGCGAAGTAGGGGCCTTGCCCAGGCAGCACGGCCTCAAGCTGGGCAAACCGCTGCTGCAGGTTTTCACGCTGCCGGGCCAACGCCGCCGAATCGGGCGCGTTGTAAAAGGCGCCGATCGTGTTCAGCACACCCGAGCCAAACTCCATCCACGCACGATGCTGCGCGCGCTTCAAGGCATCCGCCGGGTGCAGGCGCGGCAGCAGCGTGTCGTCCAGGTATTCGCAGATCACGGCTGATTCAAAAATCGCGTCATCGTCCACCATCAACACCGGCGTCTTGCCTAGCGGCGAGACGGCCTTGAACCAGTCGGGCTTGTTTGCCAGGTCGACATAGCGGCGTTCAAACGCGACTTCTTTTTCGGCCAGCACGATGGCGGCGCGCTGCACATAAGGGCACAGGGTGTGGCTGATCAGGGTCAGTTGCATGATGTTTCTCCTTCAGGCCGGCACGAAAGCGCGACTACGGCGCAGGGCTAACTTGCCGTCACCCAGCAGCCAGTGCGCGATAGACGCTACCAGCAGAAACACCGGGTACTCCCAGCCGCCTTTGGGATTGGTAAACACCCAGCCATTGGGCAGATGCACCCAGGCGGCGACCAGAAGAATAGGCGACAGCAGCAGCGAAACCTGGCGGCCATACAAACCGAGCAGCAACGCAATCCCCCCGGCCAGTTCCATCGCCACCACGGGGTAGACCAGAAAGCCGGGCAGGCCAACCGAGCCAAAGAACTGCGCCGTGCCGGGCAGCGTGTAGACCACGATCTTGAGCAGCGCGTGGGTGACCCACATGAGGCCGAGGCTGACGCGCAGCAGGGTGGCGCCCCAGTCTTGCGTGTTCGCCGAGTCAAAGGAATGGGATGTCGATGAGTTCATGAAAGCCTCGCAATAAAGAGAAAAGAGTGGAAAGAGGCCTGCACTGTACGATTGCAAAAAAACAATGTAAATTGGCGTTCATGAAAACGATCATTGCAAAAACGCAATACAACTTGACCGCTGACGACCTGCAAACCTTGCTGGCCCTGGTGCGCGGCGCCACGCTGGCAGAGGCCGCGCGGCGGCTGGAGGCCGATGCCTCCACAGTCTTCCGCTCCGTGCAGCGCATTGAGAAAAGCCTGGGCCAGCGCCTCTTTGAACGCTCCCGCCAGGGCTACCTGCCGACCGAACCCATGCTGGCCCTGGTGCAGCATGCCGAGCGCATTGAAGCCGAGCTGGAAGCCGCGCGCGCCAGTGCCCAGCGGCCGCATGAGGGCGTGTCGGGCCGGGTGCGGCTCACCACGACGGACGCTGTGTTGCGCGGGCTGGTGCTGCCTTCGCTCAAACCTTTGCTGGCGCAGCACCCGCTGCTGCAACTCGATATGCGCACGGGCAATGAGCTGGTGAGCCTCAGCCGGCGTGACGCCGACCTGGCCCTGCGCGCTACCCGCAAGCCACCGGATCACCTGGTGGGGCGAAAGCTGGGCACGGTGCGTTTTGTGGTGTGCGGCTCAAAGCCGCAAGCCAAAGCCATCTCAACCAAAAAAGCCACGGCGATGTTGGAAGGCTTGGGCTCCCTCGATTGGATAGCGCCCGACGAATCCCTGCCCGAGCACCCGTCGGTGCTGTGGCGGCGCAAGCAGTTTCCCAAGCTCACGCCGCGCCATCACGCGGACGGCATTGTGGCGGTGATGGATGCGATCAAGGCGGGGCTGGGGGTGGGCATCGTGCCCGTCTTCATGCTGGAGGGTGAGCCCGCGCTGGTGCCGCTGGGCGGCACCTTGAGTGACTGTGAATCAGACCTGTGGTTGCTGGCGCACCCCGAGTCGCGCCACCTGCGAAGAATCTCGGCGGTGTACGACCACTTTGCGGCCAGCATCAAACTGGCTTGACGATAAATTCAAAATGACTGGCCCGCGCCGGATGTGCGAAAGACAACTTCCCCGCTCGGAATATGCACAACGCGCACTTCCTGGCGCGTAGGGTCGGCCACGCTTTTCACGGCGACGGCTACCGCCAGCGAGTAGTCGGCGTAGAGATGCTGGGAATTGGCATGCAACAGGCTGCCCTGCACAGGGTCGACGTTTTCAATGCGGTAGTCATGTGGCGGTGCTTTGACGGTTGCCATGGTGAAGACCTCTTTGAAGTGATGCCTCCATGGTAGAAGCGCCGCGCGATGCCGTGATGACAATTGCGGGTCAAAAAAGTGTTCGTGAGTAAGCAAACGAAAGCGCCTTGCGAGGGCCTTGCCGCCATTGGAAAAAACTAAATACCGCTAAAGTTCGCCGGCGCCGGCAGGAGACGCGCAACGTGGCGAAGATGGTTTGCAAACTTCAGTGCAGCGTCAGTGCAATTCGCGCTTGGGGTCATCTTCAGACCACTCGAGGTTCTTCATCTCCACGGCCACCGACTTCAGCATCTCCAGCGCGGCTTCCGGCGTCTGCACGATGCCCAGCCAGCCAAAGAGGTGATGGCGCAGAAACAGCAGGATCTTTCCGGTCAGCGGATCGCAAGCCACCCAGTGCCGCGGGCTGTAGCAAGGCTCCAGCGCGGACAGCGGCGGGCAGTCCAGCGGGTAGGGCGGGTCCATGGAGGCACGCAGGCCAGCCAGATCGGTCACCAGTGCTTCCAGTTCTTCGGCTTGCAGCGTCAGGGGCTGCGTGGGCTGAAGCGTCACGCTGCCGTCGTCGTTGCGGATGGCGAGCAGGCCGTGGGCAAGCCGAACAGGCGCTTGCGGCGCACGCTCTTCAGTGGCGCCTGCGCCGGCCTGATTGCCGGTGCTCAGGGCACGAGGCATGACGGTATTGGGGATGTTGGGATAAGTGCTGGTGCTCATAGCGGGCTCCACGTGCAGGGGTGACGTGGATTCAGTGTGACGCGCAGGCCTGCCGCAAAGCGTGGGATTCAGGCCTTGGGCCTTGTAGGACGGCACAGGTGCGAGGGCTCAGCCGCCATGAGATCAGCCCTTGACCCTTCGCTTTACCAGTCTTCCTTCACCGCCAGCACGGCGTCCTTGCCCGCCGCCGCACGCCCCGCCAGCCAGGCCGTCACGGTACCCGCCAGCACCACGGCCGCGCACAGCAGGCCCAGGCGTTGCCAGGGCACCATCAGGTCCATGGTCCAGTGAAAGCTTTGGGGGTTGACCACGTACACCAGCACGCCAGATACCGCCAGGCCAAGCGCCAGGCCCGCCAGCGCGCCGATCAGCGTCCACGCCGCGCCTTCGCCGGCCACCACCGTGAGGATTTGCCGCCGCGTCAGCCCGAGGTGCGCCAGGAGGCCGAACTCTTTGCGGCGCGCCAGTACCTGTGCGCTGAAGCTGGCGGCCACGCCGAAAAGGCCGATAGCGATCGCCACCGCCTGCAGCCAGTAGGTCACGGCAAAGCTGCGATCAAAAATCCTGAGCGATGTGGCGCGCAACTGGCTGACCGATGCCATCTCCAGCAGCGCACCTGCGCCGGACTGCCGCTCTGCCAGCGCGCGCACAGCCTGTTGCATCTGGCCGTCATCCGCACCGGCGCGCAGCCATAAGGCCAGCTCATTGGCCCGGCGGTCGCCGGTCAGGCGTTCAAAGTCGCTGCGGGCCATGGCGATGGCGCCGAACTGGCGCGCGTAGTCCCGCCAGACGCCCGCCACATAGAACTGCGGCGGCGGCAGTGTGGTGGTGTTGAGCGGTCTTGCTATCAAATCAGGAGCTACTGGCCCAGGCGCTGATTGGGCTGGAGCACTAAAAGACTGCGAAGATTGTGAGAACGCCTGCGACAGCAAAGGAAAGGCCTGGCCCGGCCGCAAACCATAAAGGTCCACCATCGGCTCGCTCACGTAGATGCCGATGCGCCCCGGCGGCACGGCCAGCGCCTGGCCCACCAGCGGCAGCGTGCTCGCTGGCTCGTCCAGCGGCCGTGCAATCAGCGTGACGGCAGGCAGGGCCGCATCTAGCAGCAGCGGCGTGGTGCGCACCGCGCCCACCCGCGCCACACCGGGCAGGCCGCCCAGCGCCGCCACAAACTCGGGCGAGAAGTAGGCCGTGTCGCTGGCCGAGGTGCCCAGCGCCGTGCGCACATACAGGTCGGCCGGCAGCACCACGTCCAGCCAGCGCGTGACCGATTCGCGAAAGCTGGCCACCATCACCGTCAGCGCCACCGCCAGGCTGAGCGAGGCCACCACGCCGCTGACGGCTACTGCCGCGCTTTCGCGCACGCGGCGTGCGCGCTCTACCGCCAGCAGGGGCAGCAGCCGGTGCGCCACCCAGGGGCTGAGCCTGTCATACAGCAGGGCAATCAGCCAGGGCAATGCCGTGATCCCGCCCACCAGCAGCAAGCCGACCGAAATGTAGGCCGCCAGCGGAACGCCGAACAGCGGCGGCGCCAGCGCGAGCAGCGCACCGGCGGCCACCAGGGCGATGCTGAGCCAGTGCGCTTTGCCAGTACGGGCCACCACGCCCAGGCCTTTGAGGGTTTGCGCGGGCGGCAGTTTTTGCGCAGCCCGCGCCGGCCACCAGCCGCCCACGCCCGCAGCCAGTACCCCCAGCGCGCCGTAGGTCAGTGCGGCCCAGCCGCTCCACTGCAGACCGGGCGCCACGCCGGTGAAATAGCCGCCGCCCAGGTCGCCGCCCAAAAGGCGCAGCGCCAGTGCGGCGAGTGCCGTACCCAGTGCAATGCCCAGCGCGCTGCCGACGAGGCCCAGCAGCAGCGATTCAGCCAATACCAGCTGCAGGCGTTCGCGGCCCGTCAGGCCCAGCACGCCCAGCAAGGCGAACTGCTGCGCGCGCTTGGCCACGCTGAGCGACAGCACCGAGAACACCAGGAAGGCACCGGTGAACAGTGCGACAAGTGCCAGCACCGTCAGGTTGACCCGGTAAGCACGCGAGAGATTGCTCACACGCTCGGCGGCATCGCCGGGGGCGGTGGCGGTGATGCCGGGCGGCAGCTGCAGCGAAGCGATGAAGGCCTGGGCATCTGCACCGGCTTTGAGCCGCACGTCGATGCGGGAGAGCTGTCCGCCTTTGCCGAACAGGTCTTGCGCGGCGGCGATGTCCATCACGGCCAGCGGCCCGCCGCCGGCGCTAACGCTGCCGGCCACTGAGACGGCGCGCAGTTCCAGTCCGCTTTGCAGGCGCAGCGTGTCGCCGCTAAAGAGCTGCCGCGCGGCCGGATTCAAAAACACCATGCCGGGCGCAAACAGGGAGAAGCGCTCCGCCTGCGAAGAAGGCACAGGCATCAGGGCCGGCGCGATGGGCGCCACCGCCAGCCCGTCTACACCGATGATGCGCAAGGGCAGGCGCTGCCCTTTGCCGTCCAGGGCATAGGTGCTGACCTCCAGCACGGGGCTGGCCAGGGCGGCATGCGGATGGCCGGCCACGCGCTGGTACAGGTTCTCGTCAAAGCCGCCTTGCACGGCGCGCAGCTCCAGGTCGGGCTGGCCGTTCACGGCGCGCACTGCTTGCGAAAACTCGCTGAGCGCGGAGGCGTTGATCAACTGCACCGAAAACGCCAGCGCCACACCGAGCATCACGGCCACGACGGCGGCAGCATTGCGCCACGGGTGGTGTTGCAGCTCCCGCCAGGAAAAGCTTGAGAGCAGGGCAAGCATGGGTGGGTGCCGGCGTGCGCGGTTCAGGCTTTGCGGGACTGGAGCGGTTTGGATGACTTGAGCTTGGCCGGCTTGGCGCTGTGGCCCGCTTCGCCGGCCCAATCGCGCAACGCCGCATGCAGGTGTTGCAGCACGGGCTCCCACTGGCGATAGGCTGGCTGGCGGAACAACCGGGTCTGGGGGTACCAGGGGCTGTCCTCGCGTTCCAGCAGCCAGACCCAATGCGGGTTCACATCCAGCGGCACCCAGCAGGGCTTGCCCAGCGCGCCGGCCAGGTGGGCAGTGGAGGTACAGACGCTGATGACCAGATCCAGCTGCGACATGAAGGCGGCGGAGTCGTTGAAGTCCGACATCTCCGGCGTCAAATCGGTCAGGGGCAGGCCGGCCTCGCGGGCCTTTGCCACATCGGCCGCGGCGTTGAACTGCAGGTTGTAAAAGCTCACACCGGCTACGTCCGCAAAGCGGGTGTAGGCCTCAATGCCCACGGCGCGCAGCGGGTTGCGCTGGTGCGTGAGGCTGCCGCTCCAGGCCAGGCCCACGCGCAGCTGGTGGTCTTCGGCCAGTTGCTTTTTCCAGTGCGTCATGCGCGTGGTGGTGGGCTTGAGGTAGGGAACAGGCACCGTGAGATCGCCGGCGCCCACGCCCAGGTGCAAGGGCAGTGAGAGCAAAGGGCAGTGGCAGTCAAAGTCGGCCAGCGGCAGCGGCTCGCTGTCGTCAAGGACGGGCGCGTCGAGCACGCCCTTGAAACTCGCGTCCAGCAGCGGTTGCAGGGCCTTGCTGGCGCTGAGCAGCAGGCGTCCGCCTTGCGCATGCACCTGCCCGGCCAGGCGGGGCAGGTAACGCACAAATTGCAGAATGTCGCCGGCGCCTTGCTCGCTCCACACCATCAGCGTTTTGCCTTCAAGGGGCTCGCCGCGCCAGCGGGGCTTGGGCAACTCGTTGGGCTGATGGCGCAGTTCGGGAGCGCCGACCCAGCGCGCCTCATGCAGCGGCCAGCCTTCGGCAAAATCCCCGCGCAGCAGGCGCTGCATGGCGAGGTTCCAGCGGGCGCCGAAGTAGTTGTCGTCCAGGCTGAGCGCGCGTCTGAAGCAGGCTTCGGCCTCATCCCATTGCTGGTATTCCTTCAGCAGCAGGCCCAGGTTGTTGTGCACGATGGGGTAGCGCGGCGCCTGGGCGCTGGCGATGCGCAATTGTTCTTGCGCGGCATCGATGTCAAAACGTTCTCTCAGCAGCGTGGCGAGGTTCACACGCGCCAGGGTGTTGTCGGGGCGGGCCGCCACTTCCTGCTGGAAGATCGGCAGGGCTTCGCTTTGCCGGCCGGTGTTCATCAGGGCGGCCGCGTAGTTGTTCAGCATGAGCGGAAACTGCGGCGCTTGTGCCAGCAGCGGCTCATACAGCGCCGCCGCTTCGGCGTGGCGCCCCAGCTGTTGCAGCGTGGAGGCCAGATAAAGCTGCGCTGCCACATCGGCCGGCCGCCGCTCGGCCAACAGGGCAATCACCGGCAGGGACTCGGCGTAGCGCCTGGCGTCATACAAGGCCCCGTGCCACTCCAGCAGGCCGTCGACAGCGTCGGGCAACAACGCATGGGCCTGCGCGAAGGCCTGAACGGCGGCATCGATGCGGCCGGTAACGCGCTCAAGCCGGGCCCGCTCGATCCAGGCCGGGAAGAACCGGGGATTGAGCTTCAGGGCGTGCTCCACCTCCGTCCGGCTTTGATCGAACTGCTGCCCCATGCGCGCGACCAGGGCGGCAAAGACGCGCACCAATGCGTCGTCGGGACGCTGCAGCAGCACGCTGCGCAGCGCGGCTTGCGCGGCCTGCGGCTGCGCCTGGTTGACCAGCTGCTGAACGGCCGCCAGGTCCTCGGGGAGGCGGCTGGGCGTGATTTCCAGAGGGGTAGAGGGGGTTTCGGGCATGGCGATGTTGACTATAACTGTCCCTCTGTCATCCGTGGAGAAGGGCTCTTCGCAGGGGAGGCTCGGCTATCATGACCCGCATCCCTGAACCGTACTTTTGAACCGCCTTTTTGAAGAAAGCTTGAGCGCTCCATGCAACTGCCTACCTATGACGACGTGATTGCCGCCGCCGCGCGGATTGATGGCCACGCGCACCGCACCCCCGTCCTCCAATCAGCCACGGCCGACGCCCGTTGGGGCGCAAAATTTTTCTTCAAATGCGAAAACTTCCAGCGCATGGGCGCTTTCAAGTTTCGCGGCGCTTTTAATGCGCTGTCGAAGTTCGACGCGGCGCAGCGTAAGGCCGGCGCGATCGCTTTTTCGTCTGGCAACCATGCCCAGGCAGTGGCTTTGTCGGCGCGCATGCTGGGCATGCCCGCAGTCATCGTGATGCCGCAGGACGCACCGGCCGCCAAGCTGGCCGCCACACGCGGCTACGGCGCCGAGGTGGTGCTGTACGACCGCTTCACCGAAGACCGCGAGGCCTTGACAAAAAACCTGGCGACAGAGCGCGGCATGACGCTGATTCCGCCCTACGACCACCCGGATGTGATTGCCGGCCAGGGCACGGCGGCCAAAGAGCTGCTCGAAGAAACCGGCCCGCTGGACCGTCTCTACATCTGCCTGGGCGGCGGTGGCCTGACCAGCGGTTCGGCGCTTTCTGCGCGGGCACTGGCGCCCAAGTGCAAGGTCTACGGCGTCGAACCCGAAGCGGGCAACGACGGCCTGCAGTCGCTGCGCGCGGGCCGCATCGTGCGCATTGAAACGCCCAAAACCATTGCCGACGGCGCGCAGACGCAGTACCTGGGCGAGTACACCTTCGGCATCATCCGCCGCGACGTGGACGACATCTTCACCGTGAGCGATGCGCAGCTGGTGGAGGCGATGCGCTTTTTCGCCGAGCGCATGAAGATGGTGGTCGAGCCCACGGGCTGCCTGGCGTTTGCCGCGGCCTGCGCGGCGCTGGAAGGCGGTACGGGCAAGGACGAGCGTATCGGCGTGATCGTGAGCGGCGGCAATGTCGACATGGCGCGCTACGCCGAGCTGCTGGCGGGGCGCTAAAAGCGATTCAGGATGTGATGCCGCTGGCGCTCAGATGCAGCCTGCGGTCGGCACGCGCTGCGGCCGCTTCGGAGTGAGTGACCAGCACCAGCGACGCGCCTTGCTCACGCGTCTGCGCAATCAGCGCGTCCATCACCAGCACGGCCGTGGCCGGATCCAGGTTGCCGGTAGGCTCGTCGGCCAGCAGCAGCCTGGGCCGGTGCACCAAGGCCCGCGCAATCGCCACACGCTGCAACTGCCCACCGCTGAGCTGCTGCGGCAGGCGTGCCCCCAGGTCGCCCAGGCCCACCGCATCCAGCATGGCTTTGACCCTGGCGTCGTCGGGTTGATCCAGCAGCAGCAAAGGAAGCGCCACGTTCTGCGCCACATCCAGGTGCGGCAAGACATGGAAAGCCTGGAACACAAAGCCCACATGCCGGCGTCGCAGCAGCGCACGTTGATCGTCACTGAGGGAGTTCAGATCCTGGCCGTTGAGGTGTACGGAGCCTTCATCCCAGGTGTCCAGCCCGGCCATGCAATTGAGCAGCGTGGATTTGCCCACACCCGATTCACCGACGATGGCAACGAACTCGCCGGGTGCGACGTCGAGCGAGACAGCGGCGAAGACCGCGGTGTCTGCGTAGCGTTTGGTGAGATTGCGGACTTGCAACATCACACTGTGCTCCCGGCGCTGTCTGGTTTGAGCAATCGTGCCATGGTACGCAGAACCTGCGCCACGGGCTCCTCACCATCGCAGGCCACCACGTGCCGCTGCGGCATGGAGCGCAGCCAGGTGATCTGGCGCTTGGCCAGCTGGCGCGTGGCGAAGATGCCCTTGTCGCGCAGCTCACTCATCGGGTAACTGTCGTCGAGAGCCTCCCAGGCCTGGCGGTAACCGACGCAGCGCATGGATGGCAGGTCAGGGTTGAGGTCGCCGCGCGCGCGCAAGGCCTTCACCTCGTCGATGAAGCCGGCCGCCAGCATGGCGTCAAAGCGCTGGGCGATGCGTTCATGCAGCCAGCTGCGGTCTTGCGGTTCTAAGGAAATAAGGCCTCCAGCCCGCTCAACGTCTTGGGGAGTAGCTACTTTTTTGATAGCACCCTGCTGATGAAAGAATGACAGCGCCTGGCCCGACACACGAAACACCTCCAGCGCGCGCGAGATGCGCTGCGAGTCATTGGGCGCCAGCCGCGCGGCCGTGGCCGGGTCTACGCGCGCAAGTTCTTCATGCAGCGCAGGCCAGCCTTTGGCCGCCGCTTCATCGGCCAGCGCGGCGCGCACGGCGGGGTCGGCTTTGGGCATGTCGTCCAGCCCGTCGAACAATGCCTTGAAGTACAGCATGGTGCCGCCTACCAGCAGCGGCAGCTTGCCGCGCGCGGCGATCTCGGTGATCAGGCGCTCGGCATCGGCCACAAATTCGGCGGCGCTGTAGGCCTGCAGCGGGTCGCGGATGTCGATCAGGTGGTGCGGCACGGCGGCGAGTTCATCCGGCGTGGGCTTGGCGGTGCCGATGTCCATGCCGCGGTACACCAGCGCTGAATCGACGCTGATGATTTCAACGTCGTACTGCCGGGCAATCGCCATCGCAGCGGCGGTCTTGCCCGAGGCGGTGGGCCCGGCGATGCAGATGTAGGGAGCGCTCACGTGCTTGCCGCTCCGATGTCAGGCTTTGGCCGCGGCCTCATGGGCGGGCTCTCCGTATTTCTGCACCACTGTCCAGGCGGCTGTTGCGATCAGCACGCTCCAGAGCCAGATGCCGTGCGTCAGCGGCCGCACCGTGCCGTCCATGTGGGTGCCGAGCCAGCCACCCATGGCAAAGGCCACCAGCATCATGAAGAAGCCGTTGAGTGCCGAGGCGGCGCCCGCTGCCTGCGGGAAAGGCCCCACGGCGCCGCTCTGCCCGCAAGGCTGGTGCACGCCGTGAGCCAGCATGAAGAGGTAGAAGGGCAGCATGATGGCCCAGACGTTCTGCACGCCGAACCAGGCCAGCACGCCCATGGTGGTGCCGCCCGTCAGGCTCAGGCAGGCGGCAATGGCCACCGAACGCCGCACGCCAAAACGCGGCAGCAGACGCCGGCAGATGAAGGTGCCGGTGAGGTAGCAAAAGCACATCGAAAACATCACCAGGCCGTAACCGGTTTTGCTCAGGCCCAGCACCTGGATGAAAACGAAAGACGAGGTCGCCAAAAAGGTGAACAAGCCGCCATAGGAGGCAGCCGTCAGCGCCGAGAAGGCCAGGAAGGTGGGGTTTTGCACGATGTGCAGCCAGGTGCGAAACAGTGTGACCGGTTGCAAGGCCTTGGGATTCTTTTGCGCCAGGGATTCTTTAAAGCGCAGGCTCACCAAAGTTAGCGTGGCGCCGCCGAACACGGCCAGCGCTGCCAGGGCGATGCGCCAGCCGTACAGCTGCGACAGCACGCCACCCAGCGGCGCGCAGATGCAGGCCAGCACGCCCAGGCCGCTCAGGCCCTTGGACATGACGCGCGCGCCTTCCAGCGGGTGGTAGAGGTCGCGCACGATGGCGCGCGCGCACATCACCACCGCCCCCATGGCCGCACCCTGCACGATGCGCCAGACGATGAGCAGTGCCATCGACGGCGCCAGCGTGCTGCCGATGGAGGCGAGTGTGTAGGCCGTGAGGCCCCACAGCAGGATGGGGCGGCGCCCGAAGCGGTCAGACAGCGGGCCCCAGATGAGTTGCGACGTGCCGAAGGCCAGCAGCAGCGCGCTGAGCGTGAGCTGGGCCTGCGACATGGGCGCGCCGAAGCCTTCGGTGAGTGCAGGCAGGGCGGGCAGGTAGAGGTCGGTGGTGACGGGCTGTATGCCCAGCAGCATCGACAAAATGAGCACGATCAGCCCGGTCGACATGGGCGTAGCCGGATCGGCGGTGACCGGCGAAGTTTTCGGGGAAGAAGAGGAAGGAGAGGCGGACATCCAGTCGAGGGTATCAGATTGCCCCGGGGGCATCGGCCTCGCAACGGGGCCCGCAGCCGGCCTATTTCATGCCAAAAAGCTGCCCCAGCGCCTGGCGGTATTGCGGTTGGCCGACCAGGTTGGTGTCGTGGTGCGAGCCGCCCTCAACCAGCATGAAAAGCTTGGGCTCAGCCGCAGCCTCATACAGCTTGCGCCCCAGGTCGGGCAAGATGAGCCGGTCTTCGCCGCCGTGCACCACCAGAAGCGGCGAGCCGATTTTGCCGACCTTGCGCACCGCCTCGAAGCGCTGCGTGATCAGCAGCGACACCGGCATCCATCCCCACTGGGGAGAGCTGCTCACCACGTCGGCGATGGAGGTGAAGGTGCCTTCCACAATCGTTCCGCGTTCGTCGGCCACCTCGGTGGCCAGGTTGATGGCGATGGGCCCGCCGAGTGAGTGGCCGAAGATGTAGCGCGGCCGGTCGGGGTAGGTTTTGGCCAGCCAGTCCCAGGCGGCGCGGGCGTCTTCGTAGGCGGATTTTTCGGACGGCAGCTCGTTGGTGCTTTTGCCGAAGCCGCGGTAGTCAATCGCCAGTACCGAAAAACCCAGCTCCTGCATGCGGCGCATGCGCGGCGCGGAGCCGGTGACGTTGTAGCGTGCGCCGTGCAGGTAGAGCATCACGGGCGTCTGGCCGGCGTCGGGTTTGTCACTGGCCAGCCACAGGCCGTGCAGGCGCACGGGTTGCTCGGTGGCCGCCGAGGTGAAATCAATCCATACGTCGTCCATGCCGACGGCGGCTGCGGCACCGCCGCTCCAGGTGCGGTCGCTGGGCTGGAAAATCCAGGCGCGCTGCTTTTCGTCGAGGGTGGCGCAACCGGCCAGCAGTGCCAGCGCCGTGCAAAGGGTGGTGAAGAAGTGCCAGCGTTTCATGGTCATGACTGAGTGAATTTGGCTGAAAAAGTTCTCAGGGGCGGCTTTGGGCCTCGCCGATTGCCCGATCTGTAACAGCTGCGGGCATGCAATTCTTGCGCCCGCACCCCTTCGTCGCCGTATCTGCGCCGTGAAGCTTGTGAAAAGCTGACCGGCTCTAACGCCCGCGCATGAAGAGCGCGTCCAGCTCTTTGATACTCACCTGGCGCCAGGTCGGCCGGCCGTGGTTGCACTGGTCGGAGCGCTCCGTGGCCTCCATCTGGCGCAAGAGGGCGTTCATCTCGTCCATCGTGAGCTTGCGGTTGGCCCGCACCGCGCCGTGGCAGGCCATGGTCGACAGCAATTCGTTTTGCGCCCGCTGGATCACGGTGCTGGCGTCGTGCTGGGACAGCTCGGCCAGCACGCTGCGGGCCAGCTCGACCGCGTCGCCCTGCGCCAGGCTGGTGGGCACAGCGCGCACGGCCAGGGTTTTGGGCGAGAAGGGGGTGATCTCCAGGCCCAGCGTCGCCAGGGTCTGGGCGCTGGCTTCGGCCGTGGCCACTTCCTGCGGGCTGGCGGCAAAGGTGGCGGGAATCAGCAGCGGCTGGCTGGCAATGCTGGCGCCGTCGCCGGCATCCATCTGGGTTTTCAGGCGTTCATAAACGATGCGCTCATGGGCGGCGTGCATGTCGACGATGACCAGGCCCTGAGTGTTTTCGGCCAGCACGTAAATGCCCTGCAACTGGGCGATGGCGCGGCCCAGCGGCCAGTCGCCGGGGGGCAGGGGCGTGAAGCTCTCGTCATAGCCATTGACAACGGGGCTGCCCGTGCCGCTGTAGGTATTGGGTGTGCCGGGTGTGCCGGCGCCCGCCGCAAAGCCGTTTGGGCTGGCGGCCTGCGGCTGTGCGGGCCACATGGCTTCAAAGTCCGACACCCGGTTGCTACCGCCGTTTGCTACAAAATTGATAGCGGGTTGCGCCCATCCCTGTTGGGCGAAAGCCCGATTTGGCTCCGAATCTCCGTTCAGCGCCTCGACTGCGGACACGGCCGCCGCTGCGGCGGAGCGCGGGACAGCCAGCGCGTTTTCTGTCGCATGGCGCACCGCCTGGTGTACCTCGCGGCTGTCACGAAAGCGCACCTCGATCTTGGTCGGGTGCACGTTCACATCCACGCGGGCCGGGTCGATCTCGATATACAGCGCATACACCGGCTGACGGTGGCCGTGCAGCACGTCTTCATAGGCGCTGCGCGCGGCGTGGGTCAGCACCTTGTCGCGCACGTAGCGGCCGTTCACGTAGGCAAACTGCTGGTCGGCACGCGAGCGGGCCGCGTCAGGAATACCGGCCACGCCCCACACGCGAACGGCGGGCTGGCCGTCGGCACGGCGGGCGCTGCTTTCGTAGCTGACGGCCACCGACTGCTCGACAAACTCGCTGCCCAGCACATCGGCCAGGCGCTGCTGGTGGGCGGTGTCACCCGTGGCGGCGCGCCATTGCGCGACCAGTTTGCCTTCGTGCCAGATGGCAAAACCCACATCGGGCCGCACCAGCGCATGGCGGCGCACCGCCTCAATGCAGTGCGCCAGCTCGGTGGCGTCGGTCTTCAAAAACTTGCGACGCGCCGGCGTGGCGTAAAACAGCTCACGCACTTCCACGCTGGTGCCGCGGCTGCGTGGCGCGGGTTTGAGCTCGCCGGTGCGCCCGTCGAGCTGCCAGGCGTGTTCGTCGGCGGCAGTTCGGGACAGCAGGCTCATGTCGGCGATGGAGTTGATGGCGGCCAGGGCCTCACCCCGAAAACCCATGGTGCCCACGGCTTCCAGATCCTGCAGCGAGGCGATCTTGCTGGTGGCATGGCGGCGCAGCGCCACCGGCAGCTCTTCACGCGGAATGCCAGAGCCGTCGTCTTCCACCAGAATCAGCCGCACACCGCCGGCCAGCAAGCGCACCGTCACTTGCGTGGCGCCGGCGTCCAGGGCGTTGTCGACCAGTTCGCGCACCACGGAGGCCGGGCGTTCCACCACTTCGCCGGCCGCGATCTGGCTGATCAGTTCGTCGGGAAGCTCGCGGATAGGGCGGCGGGTGGTGGTGATGCTCATTGCTGGGGATTTTAGGGGGTCGCCCTTTTTGGGGATGAAAGGCGAGCCAGACCCCGGCAGCGGGCACGGGCTTGTACCGTTAACTTGTAATATTCTGTTGCTTTCGTACTGGTGCCGTGCCAAGCCCCACCGATTTTTCCGCTACTTCAAGGAAACCATGCCATTCAAAAAAATTCCCCTGCTTTTGTCGGTCTGGGGCGCTTTGTCCCTCTTCGGCGCAGCCCAGGCGCAGGGCGCGCAAGCCCCTGTGTGTGTGCACGACGAAAGCGTCAAGGAGCGGTTTTTGCCGGTGGAGCTTTTTACGGGCAGCCCCATGCCCGCCGGCAATGAGCTGGTCATGGTCCCGGTGGACCGCACCTACACCTTCAGCGACGAGCTGCCGGACGGCTCGCTCGCCGGCGGCGACGTGACGCTCAAAGGGCCCGTCGCATGGCAGGGGCAGGGGGGCAAGAACTACGAGGTCTATGAGCGCAAAGTGCCGCGGGCCTTCGAGCGTTATGCGATGACGGCGGACCGCACCGGCATGGGCCGTGTGTTTGACCAGCGCATCGGCAACATCACCAACGAGGGCAAGTACCCGATCGGCTTGTGGACCCAGGGCCAGAAGCGCACCTACGGGACGTATTACGAATTTTCCCGCGGCACGCGCTATGAGCCTTCGCACCTCGAAATAGAGAAACTCTCCTGCGTCTGGCAGGGCATTCCCGGCGCCATGCAGTACGGCTACAAGACAGGCGGCAGCAGCTACGGCTACGTCTATGCGCCCGGCAAGGGACTGGTGCACGTGATGACACGGGTGCGCGCGAACTGACGATCTGGCACACAGATGCCGGCCGCCGGCACGGGTATTGAGGAAAGCGCGCGCGCACCTGTCAAAATCGGCGGCATGGAACTAGCCACCTTTCTCATCGATTTCATCCTTCACGTCGACAAGCACCTGGAGGCCTTTGTCACCAGTTACGGCGCCTGGGTCTACGCCCTCCTGTTCATCATCATCTTTGTCGAAACCGGTGTGGTGGTCATGCCGTTTTTGCCGGGCGACTCCTTGCTCTTTGTGGTGGGCGCGATGTGCGGCGTGGGCCTGATGAGTTTTCCGGTCGCGGTCGGCCTGCTGTTTGTGGCGGCCGTGTTGGGCGACCAGTGCAATTACACGATAGGGCGTGCCCTGGGGCCCAAGGTCTTTCAATGGGAGAACTCGCGCTGGTTCAACAAAAAGGCCTTTGACCAGGCCCATGCGTTTTATGAGCGCTATGGCGGCGTCACCATCATCGCGGCGCGCTTCATGCCGTTTCTTCGCACCTTCGCGCCCTTTGTCGCGGGCGTGTCCGACATGACGCGCAGCAAGTTCACGCTATTCAATGTGGTGGGCGCGGCGCTGTGGGTGGGCGGCATCGTGACGGTGGGTTACTTCTTCGGCAACATCCCGTTTGTCAAAACCCACCTCGACAAGATCATCTGGGCCATGATCCTGATTCCCGGTCTGATTGTCATTTTTGGTGCCTGGCAGGCCAGGCGCAAGGCCATGTCGTCGTCTTCTTCTCCTTCGGTCTGACTGCTGCCAGCGGTGGGTGGGGTAAAACCCGGTTGGCGGCAATTAATAAGTAAGCGTATTATTTATTCCGCCCCCTTCCTGTACGAGGACCCATGAACGCGCCGCCCCTTTCAAACACTGAACTGTCCCGCTGGACCCAGCCCGGCTCCAGCCGCGTCCCTTTCTGGGCCTACACCGACGCCCAGCTTTACCAGCGCGAGCTGGAGAAAATCTTCTACGGCGCGCACTGGTGTTACGTGGGGCTGGAGGCCGAGATCCCGAATGTGGGCGACTACAGGCTCACGCATGTGGGCGAGCGCCAGGTGCTGATGGTGCGAGACCGCATCGCGCCCAAGGACCGTGCCATCGACCACGGCATCCGCGTGGTCGAAAACCGCTGCGCCCACCGCGGCGTGCGCTTTTGCCAGAACCCGCAAGGCAACGCGCGAAGCTTTGTGTGCCCGTATCACCAGTGGACTTACAAGCTCAATGGCGACCTGGCGGGCTTGCCCTTCAAGGACGGCGTGAAAGAAGCCGATTGCGTCAACGGCGGCATGCCCGAGGGCTTCGACTTGAAGGACCACGGCCTGACCAAGCTGCGCGTGGCGGTGCTGCACGGCCTGGTGTTTGCCACCTTCAGTGAAGACACCGAGCCGCTCGAAGACTACCTGGGCCCGCAGATCATGCCCTGGCTCGACCGCATCTTCAAAGGCCCGGAAGGCGCGCGCAAGCTGACCCTGCTGGGCTACAACCGCCAGCGCATTCCGGGCAACTGGAAGCTGATGATGGAAAACATCAAGGACCCGTACCACCCCGGCTTGCTGCACACCTGGTTCGTGACCTTTGGCCTGTGGCGCGCCGACCAGAAAAGCCGCATGGTGATGGACGGCGAAGGCCGCCATGCCGTGATGATCTCGCGCCGCAATGAAGGCGGCCAGAACGCGGCCGTGACCGAAGGCGTGACCTCGTTCAAGGCCAACATGGCCCTGCACGACGACCGCCTGCTCGACGTGGTGCCTGAGCCCTGGTGGAAGGTGCCCGATCCTGCCAACCCCGGCAGCGACATCGTGCCCACCGTCACCATGATCACGCTGTTCCCCAGCCTGATCATCCAGCAGCAGGTCAACTCGCTGAGCACCCGCCACATCGTGCCGCGCGGGCAGGGCGAGTTTGATTTCATCTGGACGCACTTTGGTTTTAGCGACGACACGCCCGAGATGACGCAGCGCCGCCTGCGCCAGGCCAACCTGTTCGGCCCGGCCGGTTTTGTGAGCGCCGACGACGGCGAGGTGATCGAGTTCAGTCAGGCCGGCTTTGCACAGGCGGGCGACAGCGGCTCCACCTTGTGTGAGCTGGGCGGCACCGGCACCGAGATGACCGAGCACATGGTCACCGAGACCCTGATCCGCAGCATGTATGCCTACTGGAAGAAAGTCATGGGCCTATGACTGAGACGACTGTAATGACGGCAAGCGAACAAGCGCTGCAGCGCCTGATGCTGCAACAAGAGGTGGACCAGCTCAACGCGGCCTATGCCGCGGTGCTGGACGAAAAACGCTTTGAAGAGTGGCCCGAATTTTTTGTGGAAGACGGCCACTACAAAGTGCAGGCCCGCGAGAACTTTGACCGTGGCCTGCCGCTGGCCCTGATGGCGCTGGAAAGCCGCGGCATGATGAAAGACCGGGTGTATGGCGTCACGCAGACCATCTACCACGGGCCTTATTACATGCGCCACATCATCAGCCCGGCGCGCATCGTGTCGCAGGCTGAGGCGCCTGAAGGTGAAGTGATCAAGGCCGAGGCGAACTACGCGGTGTTCCGCACCAAGCCGGGCGGCGTGAGCGAGGTCTACAACGTGGGCCGCTATATCGACGAGCTCATGAAAAAAGACGGCCTCCTGAAATTCAGGAGCCGTCTTTGTGTGTATGACAGCGAGATGATCCTCAACTCGCTGATTTATCCGGTTTAGCACGGGGTGGCGCGATTAATCGCGCCCGGCAGCAATCAGCGTTTCTTGCCGACTTCGTTACCGATCAGCGCACCTGCTGCGGCGCCGCCTACGGTACCCAGGGTGCTGCCGAATACGGCGTTACCCAAAACACCGCCGGCTACTGCACCGACGCCGGTGCCGATTTGTGCGTTTGTCGGGCTGGTACTGCAACCGCCGAGGCCGATGAGTGCCGCTGCTGCTGCTGTCGACAGGATAAGTTTCGTGTTCATGTTCGTTTACCTTTGCTAAGAGTTTCAGGCTCTTGCTGCAGACCTTCACACTGTGATGTCCCGGCTTTGCCTGTGACTTCAATGTAGGTGCGTAGCCGTTGCGCAGTTGTAGGAGAAGTTCGCTGCGAACTGTCGGCCCTCTGGGGCCTTTCGCAGTAATCCTCGGCGCATTTTGCATGCGCATGCGGGCGTGCCGCAGCCTAAATTGCTACACGGTGTGTCCCGCCTGATACACCTTAAACCGCGCGGTTGCGTGCCAGCGGCGGGTTGCGTGCGAAGTAGCGCGAGATGCCGCGCATCAAGGCATCTGCCAGCTGGATCTGGTAAGCCTCGCTGCGCAGCCTGGCTTCTTCGTCGGGGTTGCTGATGAAGGCGGTCTCTACCAGCACGCTGGGGATGTCGGGGGCTTTGAGCACGGCGAAGCCGGCTTGCTCCACCTTGGGTTTGTGCAGCTTGCCGACATTGCCGATCTCGCCCAGCATGGCGCTGCCCAGCTTCAGGCTGTCGTTGATCTGCGCCGTGGTGCTCATGTCCAGCAGGGCCTTTTGCACTTGCGCGTCTTTGGCCTTGACGTTGATGCCGCCCACGAGGTCGGCCGAATTTTCCTTGTCGGCGATCCAGCGCGCGGCGCTGCTGGAGGCGCCCTTTTCGCTGAGTGCAAACACACTGGCGCCTTGCGGCCGCGCCGTGAAGAAGGCGTCGGCATGGATGCTGATGAACAGGTCGGCCTGCACACGGCGTGCCTTTTGCACGCGGACGTGCAGCGGCACAAAAAAGTCGGCGTCGCGCGTGAGGTAGGCGCGCATATTGGGTTGCGAGTTGATGCGGTCGCGCAGGCGGTGCGCGATCTGCAGCACGACGTCTTTCTCGCGCGTGCCGCCGGGGCCGACGGCGCCGGGGTCTTCGCCGCCGTGGCCCGGGTCCAGCGCGACGATGACGAGGCGGTCGGTTTTGTTCTTGACGACCGGAGCCGCCTCGGGCGGGGGTTTGGCGCCGCCCGGGATGGCCGGGTTCGTGGTCGGCGCAGGGGCTTTGTCCTTGTCCTTCTCGGCGACGACTGCCGGTGGCGGCTTGTCGGCTTGTTTGCCTGATTGCCGTGCGATCAGGTCGGCGATCGGGTCATTCCCGGAGGCGGCGGGCGCTGACGGAGCGGCGCCGGACTGCTTGTCCGCCAGCTTTTCGGCGATCAGCGCCTCCAGCGGGTCGGCGACTTGTGTCGGGTAGAGGTCAAACACCAGGCGGTACTGGTAGGCCGCCACAGGGGGCAGGGTGAACACCTGCGGAAGAATGGCTTGCTTGAGGTCGATGACCAGCCGCACCACGCCGGGTGCGTTTTGCCCGACCCGGATGCCAGAGATGTTGGGGTCGTCGGACCTGACTTTGGCGACCAGTTCACGAAGCGCCGGGATCAGGTCTATGCCTTCGATGTCAACGGCCAGCCGCGGCGGCTCGGCGACAAAAAACTGGCGCGCCTTGATCTCGCCGTCGGATTCGATGGTGAGCCGTGTGTAGTCTTTGGAGGGCCAGACGCGCACTGCCACGATGGTGGCGCCGCGCGCGATGTGCTGGACACCCAGCAACAGCACCACGCTGCCCATTTGCAGGGCGCTTCGGCGGTTCATGGCGGGGCGCGTCATGCCAGCAATTCCGCGCCGGTGGGCGTGTGGGCCGTCATGGTGACGGCACGGCTATCGTCGGGCAGGACTTCCAGGCGCAGCAGCAGGTCGGGCTGCGGCAGATGCGGGCCCGCCTTTTCCGGCCATTCGACCAGCTTGAGGCCAGTAGCAGCGAAGATGTCGCGAAAGCCGGCTTCTTCCCACTCGCGCGGGTCGTTGAAGCGGTAGAAGTCAAAGTGCCAGATAGTCATCTCCGGCAGAGTGTAGGGCTCGACCACCGCATAGGTGGGGCTTTTGATGCGGCCTTTGACGCCCAGGCTCTTGAGCAGGTGGCGCACAAAGGTGGTCTTGCCGGCGCCCAGGTCGCCTTGCAGCTCAATGAGCGCACGGCCGATGGCGGGATGCATCGCCAGCGCCTTGGCAAACGCTGCCGTGGCGGCCTCGTCGGGCCAGGCAATGTTTTTTACAATGAGCGGGTGTCCGCCAGCAACTCTTTGAACAGTCATCAATTCGTTTCTCAAATTCAAACTTGGGCGCGCGAGCTTGGATTTTCGCAAATTGGCATTGCCGGCGTCGATTTATCGTCGGCTGAGTCCGGATTATCGGCCTGGCTGGCGGCGGGCTTTCATGGCGACATGCATTACATGGCCGCGCACGGCCTCAAACGCGCGCGGCCGGCTGAGTTGATTCCCGGCACAGTGAGCGTGATCACGGCGCGCATGGACTACCTGCCGGCCTCCACCGCCGCCGCGCCGGGCGAGTGGCAGGCGCTGGAGTTCAGCCGCCTGGAGCGGCCCGCCGAAGGGATTGTGTCGGTCTATGCGCGCGGCCGCGACTATCACAAGATATTGCGCAGCCGCCTGCAAAAGCTCAGTGAACGCATCTCTGAACATGTGGGGCAACTGGGCCACCGCGCTTTTACGGACTCAGCCCCCGTGTTGGAGGCCGAGCTGGCGGCGCGCAGCGGCCAGGGCTGGCGCGGCAAGCACACACTGCTGCTGAACCGCGAAGCGGGCTCCATGTTCTTCCTGGGCGAAATTTATGTGGATATCGCCTTGCCGCCCAGCGAGCCGGTCACGCCGCACTGCGGCACCTGCCAGGCCTGCATCGACGTGTGCCCCACGCGCGCCATCATCGCGCCGCACAAGCTCGATGCGCGCCGCTGCATCTCCTACCTGACCATCGAGCATGCGGGTGCCATCCCGCTGGAGTTGCGTCCGCTGATGGGCAACCGCATCTACGGCTGTGATGACTGCCAGCTGATTTGCCCCTGGAACAAATTCGCCCAGCGCAGCGCGCTGCCGGACTTTGACGAGCGGCAGGGCCTGACCGGGCAGCAACTGGTGACCTTGTTCGCCTGGACGGAAGAAGCGTTTTTGCGCTTCACCGAAGGCAGCCCGATCCGGCGCATCGGCCATGAGCGTTGGCTGCGCAACATCGCCGTGGCGATGGGTAACGCCCTGCGCGTGATGGACGGCGCGCACGCGTTGCCCCTGCGTGCGGCCTTGCAGGCGCGGGCCGCGGACCCGGGCGAGATGGTCAGAGAACACGTGCAATGGGCACTGGACCAGATTAATGATAAAAATGGCCTCTAGCCCAATTGGAGCATTGAGGTGTAGCTACTAAATTGATAGCAACCGGTTTGCAGGCCAGCTTGCAGACCGGTTGCCGTTTGACTTGTTATTGACTCGTACTGTGCCTTGCACATGAAAGGAAGAATCGCATGGATCCCACGATTTCTGGCGCGCTGGCGTCACTGTTTGGTGCGGCTGTCGGTGGAAGCATCACCTACTTTTTGAACCGCCAGCAGCACCGGCATCAACTGGCGCTGGCGCATGAGCAGCACAAGACCGAGTTCATGGCCGAGGAAACGGCACGCCATTTCCTCGGCCACAAGGGCTATACGGACCGTTCGTTTGAAACCCTGCAGGCGCATCTGGGGGGATTTGATGAGGAGGAGTTGCGCAGGATTCTGGTGCGGGCGGGGGCGATTCGGGTTTATCGGGAGGATGGGTCGGAGTGGTGGCGCTTGCTGAGTCGCATGGACGAATACATCTCCAGGAAAAACGCTTCTTGATATCTGGGCGCAGCTTGTATCGAGGCCCCGATTGCTCTAATGCTGTGCTCTTTGCTGCCCGCGGTTGGCCGGGGGTTGCCCGGCGGCAACTCACTTTTCTTTTGCTTCGCCAAAAGAAAAGTAAGCAAAAGAAAAGGCGACCCTACTTGCTGCGTCCCTCCGCTGCGCTTCGGGCAACCTGCGGTGCTCGGTTCAGGCGGGGTCTCGCTAAACTCGCTTCGCTCAAACAACGCGATCCCTGATCCGCCTGAACCTCCGCTCCTCGGCGCATCCAGAAGGGCCAATCGGGAGCGGGAGCGGGAACCGAATACCGGACAGCCGAAGGTCCGCTGGCTTGTCCTAGCGCAGGATGCCCAGCGCAAACGGCAGGCTCACCACGCCCAGCATGGTCGAGAGCGTGACCAAACCCGCCACATAACCGCCGTTGTAGCCCATGCGTGCCGCCAGCACATAGGCGCTGGAGGCGGTGGGCAAAGCCGAGAAGGCCAGCAGGATGGTGGTTTGTGTGGGGGACAGGCCGAAGGCCTTGGCCAGCCCCAGTGCCACCAGCGGCAGCAGCAGGTGGCGTATCGAGAGCACGGCAATGGCCAGGGTCTTGGCTTGCGTCAGGTGGGCGAATTGCATGCCGGCGCCTGCGGCCATCAGGCCCAGCGCCAGTGAGGCGGCACCGATGCGGGTCACGGTGGGCTCGAGCCAGACGGGCAGGGTGAAGCCCAGCAGGTTGGCGATGAGGCCGGTGGCGGTGGCCAGGATCAGCGGATTGCGCAGCAGCTCTCCCATAAAGCCGCGCTTGGCGTGCCGGGCCATGGGCCATACCGCCGCCACGTTAAAAAGCGGCACGCACACGCCGATCAGCACGGCGATCAGCTGCAGGCCCTGGGGGCCTGCCAGGCGGTCGGCAATGGCCAGGCCGATGAAGGAGTTGAAGCGAAAGGCCACCTGGGCTGCGGCGGCGTGCTCGCGCGCATCGATATGGCGGCGCAGCCACGGCAGGTGCGGCAGGCTGTAGGCCATGGCAATGCCTGCGAGCCCCATCAACACACCGGCGCTGATCAGGCTGGAGGTGGCCCCAAGATCCAAAGGGCTTTTCACGATGGAGTGAAAGAGCAGGACCGGAAACAAAAAGTAATAAACCAGGCTTTCCACCTGCTCCCAGACCGTGCGGTTCAGGGCGGTGTAGCGGCAGACCAGGTAGCCGCAAACGATGAGGGAAAAGTCGGGGAAAAGAAGCTGCGCGTAGTTCACCCGCCGAGAATAACCCCAATCCCCTCGGGTTTGCCCTTATGCGTAATCCACAACGCGTGGGCACGGCGCTTGCGTTTACCATTCCTGCTGTTTCTCTATCGGAAGGACCTGAACATGCAACGTCGTTATCTCTTTGCTTACTCCGTGGTGTCCGCGCTGATGCTCGGCGCCGCTGCCGGCCCCGCACTGGCGCAGGGCTACCCCAACAAGGTGGTCAAGCTGCAGGTGCCTTTTGCACCGGGCGGCACCACCGACATCGTGGCCCGCGTGATCGCCGAGCCTTTGGGCAAGGCCCTGGGCCAGAGCGTCATCGTCGAGAACAAGGCCGGTGGCGGCGGTGTGGTCGGCGCGCTGGAAATCGCACGCACCGTTCCAGACGGCTATACGCTGGGCGTGGCCACGGTGTCTACCACCGCGGCCAATCCGGCCATCAACCCCAAGATCCCGTACAACACGCTGACGGACTTCACGCCCATCATCAACATCGCCGCCACGCCCAATATCATTGCGGTGCACCCGAGCTTTCCGGCCCGCAACTACAAGGAGTTTGTGGCCGAGCTCAAGAAAAACCCGGGCAAGTATTCCTTCTCGTCGTCGGGCACCGGCGGCATCGGCCATCTGCAGATGGAGCTGTATAAAAGCCTGAGCGGCACCTTCGTCACGCACATTCCCTACCGCGGCGCAGGTCCGGCACTGAACGACACGGTGGCGGGTCAGGTCCCCATGATTTTCGACAACCTGCCGTCCGCCCTGCCTTTCATCCAGCAAAAACGCCTGATTCCCATCGTGGTGGCGGCTCCCCAGCGCCTGGCCGTGCTGCCGGACGTGCCGACCTTCAAGGAAGTGGGTCTGGAGCCGGTGAACCGCATGGCCTACTACGGCATCATCGGCCCCAAGGGCCTGCCGAAGGAAGTGGTCGACAAAATCAGCGCCGGCGTGAAGAAGTCGCTGGAAGATCCGGCCATCCGCAAGCGCATCGAAGACACGGGTTCGCTGATCATCGCCAACACGCCTGAGCAATTCACGGCGCAGATCAAGGCTGAGTTTGAGGTCTACAAAAAGGTGGTGGATTCCGCCAAGCTCAAGCTTGATTAATTCCTGATTGCCATGAGCCGGTCTTTGCCGGTTCAGCATCGACCTAGCCGCCGCGCATTTGAATGCCCGGCGGCTTTTTTGTTATGGTCACCTCCATGCAAGTACATAGCCAGTCCAGCATTGATGGGTTTATCGACGCCTTATGGCTGGAAGACGGCTTGTCGAAAAACACGCTGGCGGCTTACCGGCGCGATCTTTCGCTGTATGCCACCTGGCTGGCTGCGGCTGAGCAGGGAGGGCGCAAGCTCGACGAGACTGCCGAGAGCGACCTCAACCGCTACTTTTCGGCCCGGCACGCGGCGACCAAGGCGACCTCGGCCAACCGGCGCCTGACGGTGTTCAAGCGCTACTTCCGCTGGGCGTTGCGGGAGCGCTTCATCACGGCCGACCCGACGCTCAAGCTCCAGTCGGCCAAACAGGCGCTGCGTGTTCCCAAGGTCATGAGCGAAGCGCAGGTCGAGTCCCTGCTGGCCGCGCCCGATGTGGACATACCGCTGGGCCTGCGCGACCGGGCCATGCTGGAGGTGCTGTACGCCAGCGGCCTGCGCGTGAGTGAGCTGGTGGGGCTCAAAACCTTTCATGTCAGCCTGAACGAGGGTGTGCTGCGCGTGATGGGTAAAGGCAGCAAGGAGCGCCTGGTGCCTTTCGGCCAGGTGGCGCGGGAATGGATTGTGAAATACATCGCCGACGCCCGGCCGGCCATTCTGGGCGGTCAGCAGACCGACGACCTGTTTGTCACCGGCCATGGCAAGGGCATGAGCCGCGTGATGTTCTGGATGCTGGTGAAAAAGTACGCCAAGCTGGCGGGTATCAACTCGCCGCTGTCACCCCACACCTTGCGCCACGCGTTTGCCACGCACTTGCTGAATCACGGCGCCGATCTGCGCGCGGTGCAGATGCTGCTGGGCCACGCCGACATTTCCACCACGACGATTTACACCCATGTGGCGCGAGAACGGCTCAAAGCGCTGCACGCGCAGCACCACCCGAGAGGTTGAGCGGCGGGGCCCTCAAGGGGCCGCACTGTACATATAGTTTCGACTAAATGGGTAAGCAGACTGTGCCCCGGTGACGGCCGTGTTGTGCACATCGCCCGAGGGCCGCGCCGCCAGCATCTGGTGCAGCGAAATCCAGCCCTGCTCAAAGCTCATCGCGCTGCCGGCCAGGTACAGGCGGTAGGCGCGCAGGGTTTTTTCGGCTCGCTCGGTGCCGCCATCTGCGACCAGCACCTGGCGCGCTTCGTCCAGCTTCGCTTCCAGCGCGTCTGACCAGTTCCACAGCGTGCGTGCGTAGTGGGGGCGCAGGTTTTCGGTGTCCACCATCTCCAGGCCCGCGCGCGACATGTGCTCCAGCACCGCGCTGACATGCATCAGCTCGCCGCCGGGGAAGATGTACTTTTCGATGAAGTCGCCCATGCCGGCGCCGAGCTGGCGGTTTTCCAGGCCACCGGCGGTGATGCCGTGGTTCATGACCAGCCCGCCGGGCGCCAGCAGGCGCATGATTTTCTGGAAGTAGGCGGTCATGTTGGCGTGGCCCACATGTTCGAACATGCCCACGGAGGACACCTTGTCAAAGGGCTGGTCCTCGGGCATGTCGCGGTAGTCGCGCAGCTCCATGCGCACGCGCCCGCCCAGGCCTTTTTCCTCGATCAGGCGCTGCACATGCGCATGCTGGTTTTTCGACAGCGTGATGCCGGTGGCGTCCACGCCGTAGTGCTCGGCCGCCCACAGCAGCAAGCCGCCCCAGCCGGCGCCGATGTCCAGGAAGCGCTCACCGGGCTTGAGCATGAGCTTGCGGCAGATGTGGTCCAGCTTGGCTTCCTGCGCCTGGGCCAGTGTCATGGCGTTGTCGCTGTAGTAGGCGCATGAATACACCCGACGCGGGTCCAGCCACAGCGCATAGAAGGCGTCAGAGACGTCGTAATGAAACTGGATCTGCGCCGCGTCGCGGGCATGGGTGTGGGCGGCCAGGGATTTGGCGCGGTGCAGGAGGCCGGACCACCAGCCGGTGTCGCTGTGCACAGGGTTGCCGGGCAGCAGCTTGGTGACGGCGCGCATCACATCGCGCATGGCGCCTTCGAGCTGGAGCTTGCCTTCGACGTATTCCTCTGCCAGCGCGCCGATCTGGCCGGCCTTGAGGCGGGCGATGGACGACCAATGGGAAAACGCCAGCTTGACGGGTGCGTTGGCCGAGCCCAGACGCTGGCCTTGCGGCAACTGAAGGGCGATGTCCGCGGGCAAGCGCGGCATTTGCGGCGGGATGTCTGGAACCAGGTGCCTGATCATGCGCAAACTCCTATTTCAAGTGCTTTTGCAGTCTAGCGAGGTTCTGAAAACCCTGCCGTCACTGGATGTAGGAAATGCCCCTTTTCTGCACTAGGAATTCAGGAAGGCCAACTCGGAATCGTCGAAGCCTGCCAGCCGGCGGGCGTCCAGGTTTAGCGGGCCTTTCACCCGCGGCGCGCCGTATTGCCGGGCCAGCTCCGGATAGGTCGCCACCGGGTCCAGCCCGCGCTCGGCGCACAGGTGGCGGTACCAGTGGTTGCCGATGGCGACATGGCCGATCTCGTCGCGCAGGATGATGTCCAGGATGTCCACGGCGCGGAGTGCATCGGGCGTGCCGACCTTGCGCAGCTTGGCCTGCATGGGCGGGGTGGCGTCCAGGCCCCTGGCCTCCAGGGTGCGCGGCACCAGCGCCATGCGCGCCAGCACGTCGCCTTCAGTTTTGGCCGTCATGTCCCACAGGCCGGTGTGGGCAGGGAAATCGCCGTAGTCATAGCCCATGGCCTGCAGATGGGCGCGCAGCAGGCTGAAGTGGTGGGCCTCCTCGGCGGCGACCTGGAGCCAGTCCAGGTAATAGGTTTTGGGCATGCCGGGAAAGCGCCAGATGGCGTCCAGGGCCAAATTGATGGCGTTGAACTCGATGTGGGTCACGGCATGGAGCAGGGCGGCCAGGCCTTCGTGCGTGAAGGGCGAGCGCTTGGGGACGTCGAGGTGGGAGCGCAGCTCGGGCCGGGCCGGGCAGCCGGGCAAGCCGGCCGGCGCCTGGAGCGGCACATCGATTGCTATCAAAATGATAGCTGCTTGCGCATGCAGCGCCTGGGCCAGAAGCACTTTTTGCTCTGAATCCACCTCCAGCAGCGCGCGCAGCGCTTGCTGGCGCAGTTCGGCTGGAAGCAGTGTCGTGGTCATGGGGGAATTGTCGGTGATGGCGGGCAGGGCTCTCCTTACAATCGGGCTTCGAGGCCTTGGCGCCTTTATGGCCCGTTTCTCTGGCTCTCCCCTTTAAACCCGAATAAAAAATCATGGCTATTTACCAACTGGACAAGCTGACCCCGACCGTTCCCGCGTCTGCCTGGGTGGCCGACAACGCCCAGGTGATCGGCGATGTGCGGCTTGGCGAAGACTGCAGCGTCTGGTTTGGCGTGGTCATCCGCGGCGACACGGAAACCATTACCGTGGGCCGGGGCACCAATGTGCAGGACAACAGCGTGCTGCATGCCGACATGGGCGTTCCGCTCACGCTCGGTGAAGACGTCACCGTCGGCCACCAGGTCATGCTGCACGGCTGCACCATCGGCGACGGCTCGCTGATCGGCATCCAGGCGGTGGTGCTCAATCACGCGAAGATCGGCAAGAACTGCCTGGTCGGCGCGGGCTCCGTGGTGACGGAAGGCAAGGAATTTCCGGACGGCTCGCTCATCCTCGGGAGCCCGGCCAAGGCGGTCAGGCAGCTTTCCCCTGAGCAGATCGAGGGTTTAAAAATGATCGCGAAGCACTATATTGAGAATGCCGGGCGCTATAAGGCCGGGCTCAAGAAAATCGCCTGAAACCCATAATGACCCAACCAAACAAGTACACACGGAGCGCTAACGCCAGTGCTCCCATCTCAGCCAAGGGGGCCTGATGTCCGAACTCCATAAATTCATCTTCGAAGGCCTGCCCGTGCGCGGCATGCTGGTGCGCCTGACGGACTCCTGGCAGGAAATCCTCAAACGCCGGCAGGCTGGCGGCGGCTATCCGGCCGAGGTCACGCACCTGCTGGGTGAAATGACGGCAGCCGGCGCGCTGATGCAAAGCAACATCAAGTTCAACGGCGCGCTGATCTTGCAGATCTTTGGAGACGGTCCGGTCAAGCTGGCTGTGGCCGAGGTGCAACCCGACCTGAGCCTGCGGGCCACGGCCACGGTGACCGGAACGGTTGACCCTGGCAGCACCCTCAGCCAGCTCGTCAATGTGAGCAACCAGGGCCGGTGCGCCATCACGCTGGACCCCAAAGACAAGCTGCCGGGGCAGCAGGCCTACCAGGGCGTGGTGCCGCTGTTTGGCGATGAGCACGAAAAAATCGAGAACCTGGCGGAAGTGCTGGAGCACTACATGCTGCAAAGCGAGCAGCTCGACACCAAACTGATCCTGGCCGCCGACGGCAAGGTGGCGGCCGGCCTGCTGATCCAGCGCTTGCCTGTGAAGGGTCAGGGCAATCTGGAAGGCACGATTGACCGGGACGCCAATGAAGACCAGATCGGTGTGAATGAAGATTACAAACGCATCGCCATGCTGGCCGGCACGCTCAAGCGCGAAGAGCTGCTGACCCTGGATGCCGATACGATCTTGCGCCGCCTGTTCTGGGAAGAGCAGGTCACGCGGTTTGAGCCGCTGACGCCGAGCTTTGCCTGCAGCTGCTCGCGTGACCGCGTGGGCAGCATGCTGCGCAGCCTGGGCACGGGTGAGATTGAAAGCATTATTTCCGAGCGCGGGAAGGTGGCGGTGGGATGCGAGTTCTGCGGCGCGCAGTACGACTTCGACCCGGTGGATGCGGCGCAGCTATTCACCAGCCAGACGAGCCAGCAGCCGCCCACCTCGACCGTGCAGTAAGGGCAGCGGCTACCGCCTGGGCGGCTGGCCCGTCAGGCGGGGCTGCCGTTGGCGCGCTGTGCCAGCAGGTCGCTGAGCAAGCGGTGTTCGCAGGTGGGGTCGCTGCATTTGTCGCATACCCAGGTCCAGGCGCTTTTGCGGCCATTGCGAGCCGCGACTGTGCGTTGCGGCGCAGGCGGATTAGCGGCCTCGAGCGCCTGCGCCAGGCGCTGGTCTGAAGTGCCGTACATCACACGATAGGCGATGCCGGCCGACGCCAGGGCCGTACGGATGGCCTGGTCGGCTGCTTCCTGAGCCGTAGCCATGGAAACGGTTGCGCCAGGGCTTGGCGATGCGGGCTCCAGCCCTGTGAGCAGCACCAGATCATGGCCGGCCAGATCATGCGCAAAGGGAGGTGTGGCGACAGTCACCACTGCTTGTTGGCCTGCCGCCTGCAGGGCGTGCCCCAAGGCGGCGGCGAGTGGGCTTTTTCCGGTCGACGGAGCGCCCGCGATGGCGATTTTCACGGCAGCCGCCTACTTGGTGATCTGCACAAAGATTTCATTGGGCTTGACCATGCCCAATTCGGTTCTGGCCTTTTCTTCCACCATCTCAAGGCCTTCCTTCAAGTCCCTGACTTCCGCCGCGAGCTGGTCGTTGGCGGCCTGGGCCTGGGTGTTCTTGGCGAGCTGCTCGGTCAGCCGGTGCTGCATTTCGCGCACGCTGGGAATGCTGCCTCGCCCAATCCAGAGTTGCGCATGGAATATCGCCAACAGCGCAATCAGGATGGCGGGGACGAGGCGGTTTCCCATGCCTATGCTTGCAGGTGATGATTAAGGGAGAAGGTTTTTTCGCCGGGCCGCCCCAAGAAAAAACGCGCCCCCTCGGGGGGCAGCGAAGTACGCGAAGCGACGAGCGTGGGGGCCATTTACTTGAGGTTGTAGAAGGCTGCGCGGCCCGGGTAGGACGCGATGTCACCCAGGTCTTCTTCGATGCGCAGCAGCTGGTTGTATTTGGCCATGCGGTCCGAACGCGAGAGCGAGCCGGTCTTGATCTGGCCTGCATTGGTGCCCACGGCGATGTCGGCAATCGTGGAGTCTTCGGTTTCGCCCGAGCGGTGGCTGATGACGGCGGTATAGCCGGCGCGCTTGGCCATCTCGATGGCAGCAAAAGTCTCGGTCAGGGTGCCGATCTGGTTGATCTTGATCAGGATGGAGTTGGCGATCTGCTTGTCGATGCCTTCCTTGAGGATCTTGGTGTTGGTGACAAACAGGTCGTCGCCGACCAGCTGCACTTTTTTGCCCAGGCGCTCGGTGAGGATTTTCCAGCCGTCCCAGTCGCCTTCGGCCATGCCGTCTTCGATGCTGATGATGGGGTATTTGTCGACCCAGGTGGCCAGGATGTTGGTCCATTCGGTGGCGTCCAGGCTCAGGCCTTCCGCGCCCAGGACGTACTTGCCGTCCTTGTAGAACTCAGAGGCTGCGCAATCGAGGCCAAGCGCGATTTGCTCGCCTGCGACATAACCTGCCGCGTCGATGGCTTCCAGAATCATCTGGATGGCGGCTTCATGGTTGGTCACATTGGGGGCAAAGCCGCCTTCGTCGCCGACGGCCACGCTCATGCCCTTGTCGTGCAGGATTTTCTTGAGCGCGTGAAAGACCTCAGCGCCGTAACGCACGGCTTCGCGGAAGCTGGGCGCGCCGACCGGAATGATCATCAACTCTTGCAGGTCCAGGTTGTTGTTGGCGTGCGCACCGCCGTTGACCACGTTCATCATGGGCACGGGCATTTGCATGGCGCCGCTGCCGCCGAAGTAGCGGTACAGGGGCAGGCCGGCTTCTTCAGCGGCTGCACGCGCCACGGCCATGCTGACGGCCAGCGTGGCATTGGCGCCCAGGCGCGATTTGTTGTCGGTGCCGTCCAGGTCGATCAGCGTGCGGTCCAGGAAGGCCTGCTCGCTGGCGTCCAGGCCCAGCACGGCCTCGGAGATTTCGGTGTTGATGTGCTCGACCGCTTTGAGCACGCCTTTGCCGAGGTAACGCGACTTGTCGCCGTCGCGCAGCTCGATGGCTTCGCGCGAGCCGGTGGAAGCACCGGAAGGAACTGCCGCGCGGCCCATGACGCCGGACTCCAGCAGCACATCGCATTCAACGGTAGGGTTGCCACGGCTGTCGAGAATTTCGCGGCCGACGATATCAACAATTGCGCTCATTTAGGTTCTTTCGAAATCAGAGAATAAAGATCAAACAAAACAGTTAAACGCCTTCGACCAGCACCATGCGCATGACAGCGATGTCCTTGCGCGATTGGCGGGCCGCTTCGTATTCGGCCGATTGGTTGAAGGCGCGGGCCTGCTCCATGCTGGGGAACTTCAGCACCACGATGCGATTGGGTGTCCAGTCGCCTTCCAGTACTTCAAGCTTGCCGCCGCGCACGCAGACCTCGGCACCGTGCGCCTGCATGGCAATGCTAGACAGTTTTTTGTACTGTTCGTATTGTTCGGGGTTCGTAACTGTGACGTTGGCGATGATGTAGGCGCTGGACATGTGAGGCTCCGAAACGGGTTGGGGACGCTGGTTATCTTGATCCGGTCGAGTGGCGCTGGGCCCCGCGCCGTTGCGGGGCTTGCCCGCGTTCAGGCGGCGAAGTTGTTTTCAAGGAAGCCGTTGCGTTTGGTGATCCGGTCCAGCTCTATCAGCGTTTCCAGCAAAGCCTTCATGTGTTTCAGGGGTACGGCGTTGGGGCCGTCGCATAAGGCCTTGGCCGGGTCCGGGTGGGTTTCCATGAAGAGACCAGAGACGCCGACCGCCACTGCGGCACGCGCCAGCACCGGCACCATCTCGCGTACGCCGCCGCTGCTGGTGCCTTGGCCGCCGGGCAGTTGCACCGAGTGGGTCGCGTCAAACACGACCGGCGCGTTGGTCTCGCGCATGATGGCCAGGCTGCGCATGTCGCTGACCAGATTGTTGTAGCCAAAGCTGGCGCCGCGTTCGCAGGCCATGAAGTTGTCTTCCGGCAGACCGGCTGCCCTGACGGCCGCGCGCGCCTTGTCGATGACGTTCTTCATGTCGCCCGGGGCCATGAACTGGCCCTTCTTGATATTGACCGGCAGGCCGGACAGCGCCACGGCATGGATGAAGTCGGTCTGGCGGCACAGCAGGGCCGGTGTTTGCAGCACATCGACGACCTTGGCGACCTGGGCGATCTGGTCTTCGGAGTGGATGTCGGTCAGCACCGGCACGCCAATGTCCTTTTTGACCTTGGCCAGAATCTCCAGTCCTTTTTCCGTGCCGAGTCCGCGAAAGGCCGTCTCGCTGGTGCGATTGGCCTTGTCGAAACTGCTTTTGAAGATAAAGGGGATGCCCAGCGAGGCGGTGATTTCCTTGAGCGTGCCGGCGGTGTCCATCTGCAATTGCTCGGACTCCACCACACAAGGGCCGGCAATCAGGAAAAACGGCTGGTTCAGGCCGACGTCGAATCCGCACAGTTTCATGGTCAAGCCACCGCCTTCAGGGGCTTGGCTGCGGGTTTGCCGTCTTGCCCCGCAGTGGCGCGGTGCTGGAGCACGGCCGCAATGTAGGCATTGAACAGCGGGTGGCCGTCCCAGGGCGTGGACTTGAATTCAGGGTGGAACTGCACACCGACGAACCAGGGATGGACATCCTGGGGCAACTCGACGATCTCGGTCAGTTGCTCGCGCTGCGTCAGCGCGGAAATGACCAGGCCCGAGGCCCGCAGGGCGTCAAGGTAATTGACGTTGGCTTCGTAGCGATGGCGGTGGCGTTCGGTCACGACATCGCCATAAATCTTGTGAGCCAGCGTGCCCTTGGCGACGTCCGAACTTTGCGCACCCAGGCGCATGGTGCCGCCCAGGTCGGATTTGGCGTCGCGTGTCTTGATCGTGCCGTCAGCGTCTTTCCACTCAGTGATCAGTGCGATCACGGGGTGCGGTGTGGCCGGGTCGAACTCGGTGCTGTTGGCGTCTTTGAGGCCAGCAACATGGCGCGCAAATTCGATGGTGGCCACCTGCATGCCCAGGCAAATACCGAGGTAGGGCATCTTTTGCTCACGGGCGAAACGGGCTGCGCAGATCTTGCCTTCGACGCCGCGAACGCCAAAACCGCCCGGCACGAGGATGCCGTCAAAGCGCGCAAGGCGCGAGACGTTGTCCGGCGTGATGGTTTCGGAGTCGACATACTCAATCACCACCTTGGCGTGGTTTTTCATGCCGGCGTGGCGCAGGGCTTCGTTGAGCGACTTGTAGCTGTCGGAGAGGTCGACATACTTGCCGACCATGGCGATGTTGACTTCGGTCTGCGGGTGCTCGGTCTCGTAGACCAGGTCGTCCCAGCGCCGCAGATTGGCGGGCGGGGTGTTGAGCCGCAGCTTGTCGCAGATCAGGCCGTCCAGGCCTTGCTCATGCAGCATGCGGGGCACCTTGTAAATCGTGTCGACGTCCCACATCGAGATCACGCCCCACTCTGGAACGTTGGAGAACAGCGAGATCTTTTCGCGCTCTTCGTTGGGGATGCGGCGGTCTGCGCGGCACAACAGCACATCGGCCTGGATACCGATTTCACGCAACTGTTTTGCGGTGTGCTGGGTCGGCTTGGTTTTGAGCTCGCCGGCGGCTGCGATCCAGGGAACGTAGCTCAGGTGCACAAAGGCGGTGTTGTTGGCGCCCAGGCGCAGGCTCATTTGCCGTACGGCTTCCAGGAAGGGAAGCGATTCGATGTCGCCGACGGTGCCGCCGATTTCCACGATGGCCACGTCGACCGCGTCGGCGGTTTCGTAACCGGCGCCGCGTTTGACGAATTCCTGGATTTCATTGGTGACGTGCGGGATGACCTGCACGGTCTTGCCGAGATAGTCGCCGCGGCGCTCTTTTTCGAGGACGCTCTTGTAAATCTGGCCGGTGGTGAAGTTGTTGGCCTTGCGCATGCGCGTTTCGATGAAACGCTCATAGTGCCCCAGGTCCAGGTCGGTTTCGGCGCCGTCGTCGGTCACAAAAACCTCGCCATGCTGGAAGGGCGACATCGTGCCCGGATCCACGTTAAGGTAGGGATCGAGCTTGATGAGAGTGACTTTGAGGCCTCGCGATTCCAGGATCGCAGCTAAGGAGGCTGAGGCGATTCCCTTGCCCAGGGAAGACACCACACCGCCGGTGACGAAGACAAATTTGGTCATGTCAGGTACGAACCGCAAGTTCGTAGAGGTGGTAAACGGAGATTATACGGGTTGCTTTGACCTGATAGTGGCGGCTGGGGACGCGCGGCTCCTTTTTCTTGCCTGCCCCGCTCTCAGGCCAGGCGTGGGGGCTTTCTCGCCTGCTACATTGCGGAAATGACGAAACAACTGAACTTTGCAGAAAACAGTCCGGGGGGTGAGGACGCCCTGGATCTGGCCGGCAAACATATCGTGCTGGGCCTGTCTGGCGGTATCGCCTGCTACAAGGCGGCCGAGCTGTGCCGGGCGCTGATCAAGGCGGGTGCTGCGGTGCAGGTGGTCATGACCGAAGCGGCCGAGCAGTTCATCACGCCCGTCACCATGCAGGCCCTGAGCGGCCGGCCCGTCTATACCAGCCAGTGGGACAGCCGTCCTTCCGGCGGGATGAGCAACAACATGGCGCATATCAACCTGTCGCGCGAGGCGGACGCCATCCTGATTGCGCCGATGAGTGCCGATTTCATGGCCAAGCTGCTGCACGGCCGCGCCGACGACCTGCTGAGCCTGATGTGCCTGGCCCGGCCCATCGACAAGGTGCCGCTGCTCGTGGCGCCGGCGATGAATCGTGAGATGTACGCGCATCCGGCTACGCAGCGCAACTTTATTCAGCTGGACGCCGATGGCGCCACGGTGCTGGGTGTGGGCAGCGGTTTTCAGGCCTGCGGCGAAACCGGCGACGGCCGCATGCTGGAGCCTGAACAGATCCTGGAAGACGTGATTGCTTTCTTTGCACCCAAAGCGCTGGCCGGTCGGCATGTACTGGTCACGGCCGGCCCCACGTACGAGGCCATCGACCCGGTGCGCGGCATCACCAATCTGTCGAGCGGAAAAATGGGCTTTGCCATTGCACGTGCGGCGCGCGAGGCCGGCGCCGAGGTCACTTTGGTCGCCGGCCCGGTGGGCCTGCCCACGCCGCGAGGTGTGACTCGCATCAACGTTAAATCTGCACAAAATATGCTTGAAGCCGTTATGCAGCGTGCGCAAGCAGCTACTGTTTTTATAGCAACGGCCGCGGTCGCCGACTGGCGCCCTGCTGCGCCGTCAACCCAGAAAATCAAAAAAGACGGCTCGGGCCAGGCCCCGCAACTGGCGTTTTCCGAGAACACCGACATCCTGGCCACCGTGGCCCAGCTGCCCGCTGCCCAGGCCGGAAAGTTGTTTTGCGTGGGCTTTGCGGCGGAAAGCCATGACCTGGTTGAGAACGCAGAAGCCAAACGCCTTCGCAAAAAGGTCCCATTGCTTGTCGGCAACATCGGCCCCGATACTTTTGGGCAGGACCACAATGCGCTGCTGCTCATTGATGAGCGGGGCCGCACCGAGTTGCCCAGGGCGTCCAAGCTTTCGCTCGCACGCCGCCTGGTGCAGGAGATTGCGGCCAGGATGGCGCCGGCAGACCGGAAAGCGGGGGGATCATGATTCATCCTTCAGATACGCCACCCGATGGCGACTTTGCCAGCTATGTGGAGCGCCTGACCGGTGCCAACACGGCAGCGGGTGCCCGCGAAGACTTGCTCAAGCCCCAAGGGGGGAAAGATGCGTCATCTCCATCCCAAGCTCCATCCCGGTTCTCAGCGAGTTCAGGCACGCCATCCGTCAATGCGGCTGCCACGCCTGTGGCCGGCATCCCGATCCTGACGCACATCAAGTGGGTGGTCGGTTTGTGGATAGGCACCCAGGCGCTGGCGGCATTTGTACCCGGCGCAGGCTTCCTGTTTATCCCCGCGCTGCTCGCCTATGCAGCCTGGGCGATTTTCACGGTCAACCGCAACTCTTCGGGCGCACTTGTCCGGCGTCTGCGTGAGCTGGCCCGGCAGGCGGCCGAAGACGCCCAAAAAAATCAACAATCCAGGAAAAAGTAATTCATGCACATCGACGTCAAGATTCTCGACCCACGGCTTCAAGGCAATCTGCCCGCGTACGCCACGCCCGGAAGCGCCGGCCTGGATCTGCGCGCCTGTCTGGACGCGCCGCTCACGCTGGCGGCCAATGCGTGGCAGCTGGTGCCCACCGGCATCGCGATCTACCTGCATAACCCCGGCTATGCGGCCCTGATCCTGCCGCGCTCCGGCCTGGGTCATAAACACGGCATCGTGCTGGGCAACCTGGTCGGACTGATTGACAGTGATTACCAGGGTCAATTGATGGTCAGCGCATGGAACCGCAGCGACGTGCCCTTCACCATTGAGCCGATGGAACGCATCGCACAACTGATGATCGTGCCCGTCGTGCAGGCACAGTTCAATGTGGTCGCCGAGTTTCCCGCCAGCGAGCGGGGCGAAGGCGGCTACGGCTCTACCGGTAAAGCCTGATTTGCGGCGCTGGCGGGCGCCGCGCCGCGTGTGAACGGGAGTGGGGGTTTTCCTACAACCCCTGCAACAAGGTTCCCACGCTCTCACAGGTTCAATCCCCACCCGGAATTTGCGGCGATGTGTCTGTAATAAGCCATGGGAGTCCCTGGCCCCTGGTACTGGTTTCCTCGCACGAACGGAGCTGGTTGCAGGAGGCGGGATCTCATGAACTTATTAACAGGAGAGACTCATGCGAAACACATCCCGCCTTATTTCATCGACCTGCGCCGTGTTGGCGATTGCCGGCCTTGCGGCCTGCGCGCCCATGAGCCCTCAGGTGTCTGATGCAAACTACCCCGCCACAAACCCCAACTCCAGCTACCCTAACGCCAGCTATCCCGCCGGCACTTACCCCGCTGGCACCTACCCGACCAACCAGCAAAACCGCTACATCGAGTACGGACGCGTGAGCAATGTGGAAGTGTTCCGTACCCAGGAACAGGCCAGGGGCTCAGGCGTAGGCGCCATCCTCGGCGGTGTCGCCGGTGCAGTAGTGGGCCATCAGATCGGCGGCGGAACCGGCAAGGATGTCGCCACGGTGGCGGGTGCAGTCGGCGGCGCTGTGGCCGGTAATGCGATTGAGAAAAATCGCAACACCACGGTACGTGAAACGTATCGCGTATCCGTTCAGCTCGACAACGGCAGCGGCCGCGCATATGACGTGCCTTCAACGGGCGACCTGCGCATCGGCGACCGCGTGAGGATTGAAAACGGGCTGCTCTACCGGATGTAAGCATGCAGGGTCACCCGGCGCAAGGCCGGGTTGACCTGATGCGGCGCCCTCAGTGCAGGGTGCCGCTTCCTGGTGTGAGAGGTTCGAGCTTGAAGAAGCCGGTGCCCAAAGAGCCCTGGCCGATTTCTTCTTCGGACGCTTCGCGCACCGAGTCGACCTTGATGTCCAGCCGGATCGCGATACCTGCCAGCGGATGATTGCCGTCCAGCACGACGTGGTCAGGGTAAATTTCGGTGACCGTGTAAATATGGTCATGCGGCGCTTGTCCACTATGGCCGTTTGGCAGTGCGACGCCGTCAAAGGTCATGCCTTCTTCCAGCTCGGCAGGGAAGATCTTCCGGGGCTCGAGAAAAACCAGGTTTTCGTCGTAATCGCCGAACGCACTCTCGGGTTCCAGGTGCAGTTCAAGCCGGTCGCCGGCCTCATGGCCTTGCAAGGCCTCTTCGATTTTGGCCAGCAGGTCATCGCCGCCCAGTAAAAATTCGATCGGCTCATCAAGTTCGTCCAGCACATCGCCCAAGGTGTCTTTCAGCGTCCATGTGAGGGCTACGACGCATTGCGGGGTGATTTTCATCCGACAATTGTCCCATGGATGTAAATCAACCTCTAGAGCTTCTCGCCGGCCTGAGCCCCGCGCAATTCATGCGCCGGCACTGGCAGAAAAAGCCGCTGCTTGTGCGCCAGGCCATACCCGGAATGCGGCCTGTACTGAGCCGCACAGAGCTTTTCAAGCTGGCTGCGCGCGAGCATGTGGAGTCGCGCCTGATCGTGCAGCAGCCCAAAGGCTGGCGCATGAAGCAGGGACCACTAGCACCATCAGGGCTGCCGCCCCTGAGCCAGAAAGGCTGGACCTTGCTGGTGCAGGGTGTGGATTTGCATGAGCCCGCAGCGCATGCCCTTTTGCAACAGTTTCGTTTTGTCCCGGACGCGCGGCTCGATGACCTGATGATTTCGTTTGCCACTGCGGGCGGGGGCGTGGGGCCCCACTTCGACAGCTATGACGTGTTTTTGCTGCAGGCCAGCGGCCGCCGGCGCTGGAAGATCGGGCGGCAAAAAGACCTGACCCTTCAGGAAGATGTGCCGCTGAAGATTTTGCAGAATTTCGAGCCGGAAGAGGAGTTTGTGCTGGAGGCCGGCGACATGCTTTACCTGCCGCCGCGTTATGCGCACGACGGCGTTGCCGAGTCAACGATTCAAGGAGGAAAGGCTGCGGACTGCATGACCTATTCCATTGGCTTCAGGTCGCCGGGGCGCCGCGAACTGGCGGGAGAGTTGCTGCAGCGGCTGGCTGAATTCAGTGAAGACGACAACGACGGCGATGCACCCGGCCGCCGCGGCAGGGCAAAGACGGCGGCTCTGTACCGTGACCCGGAGCAGCCTGCAACGGCCACTCCGGCGGCTTTGCCTGCAAGCCTGGCCGCTTTTGCCGGCCAGGCGCTTGAAGAGGCGTTGAGAGACCCGCTGGCACTGGCCTGTGCCCTGGGCGAATACATGACCGAACCAAAACCCTCGGTGTGGTTTGACGAGGCTGCCGTCGAATGGGACGCCGACGCCGCGCGGGCAGGGCAGGCCGGCGTTCAGCTTGATGCGCGCACCCGCATGATGTATGACAGCGATCATGTGTTCATCAACGGTGAAAGCTACCTTGCCAAAGGCGCGGATGCGGCTCTCATGCGGCGTCTGGCCGACCAGCGCAGCCTGTCGCCACGAGAGTTGCGAAAGGCCGGCATCTCCGCCATGGCCCTGCTGGGCGACTGGCATGATGCCGGCTGGCTGCGGCAAGCGCTATTGCCGGCCGATTCCTGACGTAGTGTGAACTTGCCCGGGAGAAATCTCATGGACCCTGAAAAACAAAGCATCCAGCCTCTAATGCTTGCGGAGGGCCGCTTCAGCGGACTCACCGACTTCACGCAATTGATTCGCCAGGCTTTTTCAGCGGCGGCGGCAGAGGGGTGGCGGGAAATTGTTGTCTGTGATCCCGATTTTGGTGATTGGCCCTTGGGCGAGCGCGCGGTGATTGAGGCGCTGAACGACTGGTCGATGACCGGGCGGAAATTCACCATGCTGGCAAAAAACTATGACGAGATCCTTCGCCGGCACGCGAGATTCGTCACCTGGCGGCGCACCTGGGCCCATATTGTGGAATGCCGCGCGAACGCGTCGGCCCCGGCCGACGAAATGCCCAGTGCATTGCTGGGCCCCCAGTGGGTATTTGAGCGCCTGGACCTTCAGCGCTGCACGGGCGTCTCGGGTTCGGAAGTGGGCAGGCGCGTGGCGCTGCGGGAGCGCCTGAATGAGCGCCTGTTGAAAAGCTCGCCCGCTTTTCCTGCAACCACGCTCGGGCTGTAGGCCGGGGTGTTTGTTCGCCGTTGTCCGTCGTACGGCAGCGATTTTCCGACTAAGGGTTTCCGGGCTTGCGTTCGCATTTGTAATATCCAGCATATAATTTAAAGCTGGGTAGAAAGAGCTCGAGTCCTTTCCCCGGTCAAAATTAACTTGAATTCCGGTTTGGGTTTTTTGACAATTTCCGGAAATTGTTTTCTTAAATATCATCAAGGATCGTAAAAATGAACAAGTCACTCGTCCTGGCAGCTATCGTTGCCGCTGTTGCTCTGGCTGCTTGCGGCAAGAAGGAAGAAGCTCCTGCGCCAGCACCCGCACCAGTTGTCGCACCGGCACCAGCACCTGCTGCCAGCGCACCAGCCGCTGACGCGTCTGCACCAGCCGCCGCTGACGCTGCCGCTGCTGCCGCTACTTCTGCCGCTGCTGCCGCTATGGCTCCTGCCAGCGCTGCGAAGTAATTTCTTCAGCGAGTCAGAAAAAGCCGCCGCGAGGCGGCTTTTTTTATGCCCGTCGTTTGGTGTCGGGGTTGTCAAATTTCAGAGGTGAAGCCAGGGGGTGCCGTTGTCGGGGCTCGCGACAAGGATGTCCTCCACACCGCAAGACAGGGTTTCGGCCATCAGCGTTTGAACCAGTACGGGCCGGTTGTTTTGCACGCTCAGGTGCGCGGCCACCAGATGCTTCAATCCCCGGTGAGCGACCGTGCGCGCAATGTCCGACGCGGCGACGTTTGAAAGGTGGCCGTACTGGCCGCCCACCCGGCGTTTTAGAAAGGCCGGATACGACGACTGGGCCAGCATGTCCGTGTCGTGATTGCATTCCAGCAGCAAGGCGTCGCAAGCCGCCAGATGGGCCAGCACATGCGCGGTGGCGTGGCCAAGATCTGTCAGGATGCCCAGTTTTGCCGAGCCATCGGTGCAGCTGAGCTGCAGCGGCTCCCGGGCATCGTGAGGTACCGTGAAGGGTGTCAACTGCATGCCTCCCAGATCCACAGGCTGGTTGTCGCGTGCCACGCGCAGCAAGCCGTCAAAATCCGGCGAACCGATAGCGGCATGGGTGCCGCGGCTCATCCACACCGGGATGCGGTAGCGCAGTGAAAAGGATCGCGCGCAGCCAACGTGGTCGCCATGTTCATGCGTCACGAAGACGGCATGGATGTCTTCCGGCTGCAGGCCGGCGTGGCCGAGGCGATAGAGCAGGTGCTTGAGGCCCAGCCCGCAATCGACAAGGATGCGCAAAGGCGCAGTCCCCATTGCTTCGACCAGCGTGGCGTTGCCTGAACTGCCGCTGCCCAGGCTTTTGAACCTTAACACCGGCGTATGAGCGCTGAGTGACCTGCGAGACCGAAGCTTGGAAAATCGGACCGCAAGTCGGGGTTTATTTCAGGTCGTCGGCGATCACTTGCACGATACGCTGCGCATTGGCCGACGATTCGGGGGCGCCCTGCGCATTGAGGACCGACACCGTGGTGCTCTCGCCCTGGCTCTTGACCGCAATACGGTACTTCAGGGGCGGTGTGGCGGCCGGAGAGCCGCTGAACAGCTTGCTGAAGAAGCCTGGCTCGGCTTTGTTCGCAACAGGCTCGACGTAACGTACGTAGTAGGTGCCCTGGCTGCGGTCACGGTCCTCGACGGTGAAGCCGGTGCGGTCCAGTGCCAGGCCGACCCGGCGCCAGGCGCGTTCAAAGCCTTCGTCGATCTGCACGACGGGTTGGTTGTTGACCGTGGCCATGCGGGAGGTTTGTTTGGTGACGCCTGCGGCCACCAGCGCTTTGGATTGCTCTTGCGAGACACCCAGCTTGACCATCATGCGGCGCAGGAACTCGGCTTCCAGTTCCGGATCGGCGGGGCGGGGCTGCCACACCGTACTGTCGCCGGTGGTGGCATTGCCGTTTTTGGCGCCGGTGATGACTTCCACCATGCCGCGGTGGCTGACATAAACTTCGGTGCCGCCGTCGGGGCGGCGCTCCAGGCGCGTGCGGAACTTGTCGCGCTCGCCAGTGGAATAAAGACCATCAAAGACCTTGCCCAGGGCGCTGCGGATAAAGTCCTGGGGCAGTTTGGCGCGGTTCTCGGCAAAGTCCGTTTCCATAATGCCAAGGTTTTCATCGTCTTGCGACAGCAGGAAACCACTCTCCAGCCAGAAGTCGCGGACTGGACTCCAGAGCTTGTCGGCGGGGCGGTTCACAACCAGCCAACGCTGGCTGCCCGCGCGTTCGATCCGCACGTCGCCTACGGCTACCGCAGCCGTTTGCACCGCCTGGGTGGGCTGGCCCACCTGGTAGCTGCTGGCAGACACGGCGGTGCCAGGGACCACGTAGCGGGTTTCGCGGGTAAGCTGGGTCAGGTCGGGCGGGACATCCAGTGAAGGACCCTTTGCGCCGCTGCTCTTGTAGTCGACGCGTTCGCCGTCCATGACCTCCCTGAGGGAAGAGCAGCCGGCGAGCAGGCCGAGGGCAACCAGCGCAGACACGGTTGCGGCGCTCCGGGCTTTGGTAGATGCAGGACGTGTTGACGATATCTTCACTTGGGTTCCCTTAAAAATCAGATCAGGCAAATCAAATCAGGCCGCAGGCGCGCAAGGCGTTTTCAACGGTGGCTTCGTTCGATGTTTCCAGCGGCGTCATCGGCAGGCGCAGTGTGCCACCGCAAAGACCCATACGGGCCATCGCCCACTTGACGGGAATCGGGTTGGCTTCGACAAAGAGGTTTCGATGCAAGGGCAGCAGTTTTAGTTGCAATTCCATGGCGCGCCGCACATCGCCGGCCACGGCGGCAACGCACAGTTCATGCATGAGGCGGGGCGCGACGTTGGCCGTCACGCTGACATTGCCCTGGCCGCCGCACAGCATCAGCGCCACGGCCGTCGGGTCGTCGCCTGAATACACGGCAAAGCCCTTGGGAACTTCCTTGATCAGCCACTGCGCGCGCTCGATATTGCCGGTGGCTTCCTTGATGCCGACAATGCCGGGCACCTGGGCCAGGCGCAGCACGGTGGCATGCGCCATATCGGCCACGGTGCGGCCGGGCACGTTGTAAAGCACGGTCGGCAAGTCGCCCACGGCTTCGGCAATCGCCTTGAAGTGGCGGTACTGGCCTTCCTGGGTAGGCTTGTTGTAGTAGGGGACGACCTGCAGCTGGCAGTCGGCGCCGACGCCTTTGGCGAATTTGGCAAGCTCGATCGCTTCGGCGGTGGAGTTGGCGCCGCAGCCGGCCATGATGGGAACGCGCTTTTTGGCCTGCTCTACCGAAACCCGGATGATTTCGCAGTGTTCTTCGACGTTGACGGTGGGCGATTCGCCGGTGGTACCCACCACGCCGATGCAGTCGGTTCCCTCTGCGATGTGCCAGTCGACCAGCTTGCGCAGTGTGGGGTAATCAACGCTGCCGTCTTCGTGCAAGGGCGTTGCCAGTGCAACGATGCTGCCAGTAATGGGTTTCATGCTTTGCTTGTAAACGTTCGCGGCCTGGGGAGGATCTGGCCGCAATACCGCCGGCCGGCTCCAAAAAGCCAATCCTGCATTCTACCCAGAGCCCAGGGCAGTCCTTAGGCCAGCAGGTGGCGTGCCGGGGCGGGCAAACCCGCAGTTCCTGCAGCTTCACGAACAGCGGCGATACGCTGGATGAAACGCGGCGGGGTCTCATGGAAACCCTCTTCGAAGGCCACCACCCGCAGGCCCTTGCAAACCTCCAGCAATTCACCGGGCCGCAGCAAAAAATCGGGCCGTGAGGGCTTGCCCACGGTTTCATTGCCCTGGGTAAAGGTTTCGTAAATCAGCACGCCGCCCGGTGCCAGGCTGGCCAAAAGAGCAGGCAGAAGCGGGCGCCACAGGTAGTTGGTGACGACGACGGCGTCAAATTCGCGGCCCGCAAACGGCCAGGGGCCTTCTTCAATGTCGGCGACCACGGCTTCAACCGCCTGGGTGGGACGCGCAGGCAGTGAGTTTGCTATGAAATTGATAGCTTCATGTGAACGGTCTACAAGGGCCAGAGGGTGATTTCGTTCATAAAACCAGCGCGCATGACGCCCGTGGCCGCAGGCAACGTCCAGCACGACGCCGCGCTGGGGGACCAGATGCGACCAGCGCTGCACCCAGGCGGAAGGTGGCTCCATGCCGTGCACGGTACCCGTCATGTTGGCTTGACGTCGTCTTTGAGTGCCGCCAGCGCCATCGCCTCGACCCGGCCGGGTGCGATCAGCTTGAGCCAGCGGCCCAGCTTGCCCTTGGCCGTCATGACGACCTCGCGGTCGCGGCGCTCCATGCCCTGCAGGATGAGGCGGGCGCATTCCTCCACGCTCATGGCGTCGTCCTCTTTCAACCCGCTGGAGCCGGCCGCCACACCGGCCGCATTGAAACCCCGATGCCGTATGTTGGTGGCGACCACGCCCGGGTAGGCCGTCGTCACGCTGACGCCCGCGCTTTTCATTTCGGCGCGCAGCGCCTCAAAAAACCCCACCATGGCAAATTTGGTGGCGCTGTAGGCCGTGCGTCCCGGCACGCCGATCAGGCCCGCCAGGCTGGATACGGCCACGATGCTGCCTCGGCGCAGCTTCAGGTGCGGCAGGGCGGCATGCGTGCACCAGACGCTTCCCCACAAGTTGATGCGCATCAGTTGCTCATACCAGGCCAGATCCTCGGCCTTGACGTCTTCCAGCAGGGCTTGCGCCGACATGCCGGCGTTGTTGATGAGGGCGTCAATGTGGCCGAATCGCCCGGCGGCGGCATCGATCAGGTGGCGGCATTGCGCCTCGATGGAAACGTCAGTCTTGACGACCAGCGTTTGCGCGCCCTGGGCGGCGCATTGGCCTGCGACTTCGCCCAGCAGCGCCTCGTTGCGTGCGGCCAGCACCAGCGCCACGCCGGCGCCGTGGGTGGCGGCCAATTGCCGCGCCATCTCGGCGCCTATGCCGTCGGAGGCCCCGGTGATTACTATCGTTTTCATAGCGGCTGGTGCTCGTCTTTATTGGGCTGCAGCCCAAAATCGCTTAAAAATTCTGGGCCGGCCTCACGCAGGACGCAAAGGTCGCAGAAGGCTAGAAACAGGCCCAGATCTGGTTGGCGAGTGTGACCAGGAAATCGGGCCGTGTGTAGAGGGCAAACACCCCCAGCGACGCGATGATCGCGAGCGCCCACAGGCCGATTGTTTTGGCCATCTCAGGCCCCTTGGGGCAGTTTGCCCAGGCCGCCGCGAACAATCGGCGTCTCGCGCACCGGCAGGTTCACCAGCGCGGCAAACACGCCCAGCGCAATGGCGATGTACCAGACGATGTCGTAGCTGCCGGTGCGGTCATATAAATAGCCGCCCAGCCAGACGCCCATGAAAGAGCCGATCTGGTGGCTAAAGAAGATAAATCCGCCCAGCATCGACAAATGCTGGATGCCGAAGATCTGCGCCACCACCGCGTTGGTCGGCGGAATGGTCGACAGCCAGAGCAGGCCCATCAGGCTGGCAAAGATGTAGACGCTCAGCGGGCTCAGGGGCGCTGCGATGAACACGGCAATGACGATGGCGCGCGACAGGTAAATCGTCGCGAGAATCTTCCGCTTGGCGATTTTCTGGCCCAGTGAGCCGGCGATATAGGTGCCGAACACATTGAAAAGGCCGATCAGCGCCAGCGCGTAGCTTGCCACCTGGGGCGACAGGCCCTTGTCCTTCAGGTAACTGGGCATGTGCACGCCAATAAACACCACCTGGAAGCCGCAGACAAAGTAGCCCGCCATCAGCAATTGAAAGCTGGGGTACTTGAAGGCCTCGCGCAGCGCCTGGGTGATGGTTTGCTCACGTTTGGCGGGCTGGCCGCCGGCAAAACCGCCTTCGCGCAGGCCCAGCGCCAGCGGGGCGATCAGCAGCACCGCGCCGCTGAGCACCAGCAGCGCTTCCTTCCAGCCCAGGCCACTGATCAGGAAGCCTTCGACCGGCACCATCAGGAACTGGCCGAAGGAGCCGGCCGCGGCTGCCACGCCCATGGCCCAGGAGCGTTTTTCGGCCGAGATATTGCGCCCGATCACGCCGTAAATGACGGCGTAGGTGGTTCCGGCCTGCGCCGCGCCAATCAGCACGCCGGCCGTCAGGGTGAACAGCAAGCCGGTCGGCGACAGGGCCATACCCACCAGGCCCAGCGCATACAGCAGGGCGCCCACCACGATCACACGGAAAGCGCCAAAGCGGTCGGCCGCCATGCCGGCAAAGATGCCAAAAATGCCCCAGGAGAGGTTTTGCACCGCCAGCGCAAAGGCAAAGGTCTCGCGCGTCCAGCCCTGCGCCTGGGTGATGGGCTGCAGCCAGAGGCCAAAGCCGTGGCGTATGCCCATCGAGAGCGTGACGATGGTGGCGCCGCAGATCAGCACCTGGAGCATCGAGAGTTTTTTGGTGTCGGAAGTCATGGGTGGGGGCGCCGGAAAGCGTAAAGGAATGCGAAAAGAAGCTATCCCGACTGTAACGAAAACGGCAAAACGATGCCGCGGGGCTGCCTGTCCGCGCGCTGCCTGGACCTGAGCCGCAATCCGGCGAAAACGATTCGTCATAGCGTGGAACTGTACGTTCATACAGTGACTTTGCCGGCCCCGACTACAATTGCGGCAATTCTTTCATCTGCCATGGCTGACAAACTACCCACCGAATATTCCGAAGGCTCGATCCGCGTGCTCAAGGGCCTGGAGCCCGTCAAGCAGCGCCCGGGCATGTACACGCGCACCGACAACCCCCTGCACATCATCCAGGAGGTGCTGGACAACTCCGCCGACGAGGCCCTGGCCGGCCACGGCAAGAAAATCAAGGTCACGCTGCATACCGACGGCTCGGTCAGCGTGGACGACGACGGCCGCGGCATCCCGTTCGGCCTGCACCCTGAAGAAAAGGTGCCGGTCATCGAGATCGTCTACACCCGGCTGCACGCCGGCGGCAAGTTCGACAAGGGCAAGGGCGGCGCCTACAGCTTCTCGGGCGGCCTGCACGGCGTGGGCGTGAGCGTGACGAATGCGCTGTCCAAACGCCTGGAAGTCACGTCCTACCGTGAAGGCATGGTCGCCCACCTGGTGTTCTCGGGCGGCGACGTCATCGAAAAGCTGCACCTGCGCAAAAACGGCGAGGGCGACCGCAAGACCGGCACCACCGTGCGCGCCTGGCCCGATGCCAAATACTTCGAATCGTCCGCGCTGCCCATGGCCGAGCTCACGCACCTGCTGCGCAGCAAGGCCGTGCTCATGCCCGGCGTCACGGTGACGCTCACCAACGAGAAAACCAAAGACACACAGACCTGGTCTTACAAGGGCGGCCTGCGCGACTACCTGATGCAGACGCTGACGGGCGACCCGGTGATCCCGATGTTTGAGGGCGAAGGTTTTGCCGACGCCTCGCACGAGAGCTTTGCCGAAGGCGAGGGCGCGCAGTGGTGCGTCGCCTTTACCGAAGAGGGCCAGCCGGTGCGCGAGAGCTACGTCAACCTGATCCCGACCAGCGCCGGCGGCACCCACGAAAGCGGCCTGCGCGACGGCCTCTTCAATGCCGTCAAGAGCTTTGTCGACCTGCATTCGCTGCTGCCCAAGGGCGTCAAGCTCTTGCCTGAAGACGTTTTTGCCCGCGCCAGCTATGTCTTGAGCGCCAAGGTGCTGGATCCGCAGTTTCAGGGCCAGATCAAGGAACGCCTCAATTCACGCGACGCGGTGCGGCTGGTCTCCAGCTTTGTGCGCCCCACGCTGGAGCTCTGGCTCAACCAGCACGTCGACTACGGCCGCAAACTGGCCGAACTGGCCATCAAGGCCGCCCAAACCCGCCAGAAAGCCGGCCAGAAGGTCGAAAAACGCAAGGGCTCAGGCGTGGCCGTGCTGCCCGGCAAGCTGACCGACTGCGAAAGCCGGGACCTGGCACACAACGAAGTCTTCCTGGTCGAGGGTGATTCGGCCGGCGGCAGCGCCAAAATGGGCCGCGACAAGGAAAGCCAGGCCATCCTGCCGCTGCGCGGCAAGGTGCTTAACACCTGGGAGGTCGAGCGCGACCGCCTGTTTGCCAACACCGAAATTCACGACATCGCGGTCGCCATCGGCGTTGACCCCCACGGCCCGAACGACACGCCAGACCTTTCCGGCCTGCGCTACGGCAAGGTCTGCATCCTGAGCGACGCCGATGTGGACGGCTCGCACATCCAGGTGCTGCTGTTGACCCTCTTTTTCCGCCACTTCCCCAAATTGATCGAATCGGGTAATGTCTATGTGGCCCGGCCGCCGCTGTTCCGGGTCGACGCGCCGGCCCGGGGCAAAAAGCCTGCCTCCAAGGTCTATGCCCTTGATGAAGGCGAATTGACCGCCATATTGGACAAGTTACGCAAAGATGGCGTGAAAGAAGGCGCCTGGAGCATTAGCCGCTTCAAAGGCCTGGGCGAAATGAGTGCGGAACAATTATGGGAAACCACACTCAATCCTGATACCCGCCGCTTGTTGCCCGTGCAACTGGGCAACCAGGATTTCCTGCAAACCGAGACGCTCATCACCAAGCTGATGGGCAAAGGCGAAGCTGCGGCGCGCCGCGAACTGATGGAGCTGCACGGCGACGCCGTGGAAATTGACATTTGATGAAATTGCCTTTGGCCTTGCGCCTCCCACTTCTCTCGTTTATTTCGCTGCTGCACAAGCCTTTGCGCGCAGCCGGCCTGCCCGCCATGGTGTTGGGGCTGGCTACGCTGTTTTCTGCACCGGCACATGCGGATATCTGGGGTTATGTCGACAAAGACGGCATTGCGCACTTCTCGGCGGCCCGGCTGGACGACCGCTATGAGCTCTTCTTCCGCGGCGCTGAAAGCTTCACCGCGGGCGGCAACAACACCGGGCGAAGCGGCAAGGCCGTGGGCAACGGCGCCAGCCGTGCCACGGGCGTGGCCGCTGCACCCCCCAAGCTGCTGGCCTACTTTGACGTGTCGCCCAACTACAAGGCCGTCAAGCACCTGCTGCGCGAAGCCTCGGCCACGCACGGCATCGACTACGAATTGCTGCAGGCGCTGATTGCCACCGAGTCGGGCTTTAACACCCAGGCGGTGTCGCCCAAAGGCGCGGTCGGGCTGATGCAGCTGATTCCGCCCACCGCAGAGCGCTACGGCGTGCGGGCCACCAAGGATTCCACCGTCCACAAAAGGCTAACCGACCCCAAGACCAATATCCGGGCCGGTTCCAGCTATCTCAGCGATTTGATCGCCATGTTCCCCGGCCAGCTGGAGTTGGCCATTGCCGCGTACAACGCCGGCGAGGGCGCTGTGCAGCGCGCGGGCAACAAGATCCCCAACTACCCGGAAACCAAAAACTACGTCAAGACCGTGATGCAGCTCTACAACCACCTCAAGCCGCCCAGCATGATGGCGTCGCCTGGGGGCAGGGTGCGCATGGAGATGATGGGCGGCACCACCGGCCGCGGCAACATGGTGCCCGCCACCACGGTGGCATCCACCGCCACCTTAGAGGTCCAACCCGAACGGAACTGAACCTCTATGCATCTGGTGTTCAATCCCGGGATGTTTGCGCTGGGTGTGGCGGTCGGGGTGTTGGGCCTGGTGCTGCTTCTCAGCCTGATCATCGCTTTTGCCTACGACGAGCGCACGCTGCTCGCGCTGGCTGTCTACGTGTCCTTGATGGTGGCGGCGGCCATCGCCGGCCAGCGGTTTGCGGACGGCACCGGGATGGCGGAAGACCTGCTGCTGGTGGCCGGCCCCGCGTTGCTGGCAGGGTTCCAGGCGCGGCTCCTGAAGAATCGGCAGTTCACCACGGCGGCCAAAGCGGCCATCGCTGTGGTCGCATCCGCCAGCCTGGTTTTGCTGGGGTTGCTTGCAGGCGTGGCCTCGCCCGCAGTTTCGGCAGGCGCTGCGCTGGCCTGGGCGGCCTTGCTGCTGGCATTTCATGGTTATCTCATGCAGCAATCATGGGACTCAGCCGGCCCGTGGAAGTGGTGGATGCTGTTTGGCATGCTGGCGGGGCTGGCGATTTCCGCTGCCTTCCTTGCCGGGTTGGCCGATACCCGGCAGCCCTATTGGCCTGTGGTGTTGATGCTGCTGCTGCAAGTGCCTGCCATTTATCTTTCCCTGGTCTGGCGCAGCCGTCTCCTCAATGAAAGCCGCCTGCGCACGTTCTCGGCCCATGTCACCGACCCGTTGACAGGCCTGGCCACCACCGGTGTGCTGGTCGAGCGCCTGATGCGCGTGATGTCGCGTGTGCACCAGACACCCGCCAGCAACGCGCTGTTCCTGATCGAGGTGCAGAACTGGCAAGGCCTGGTCAATGAGCTGGGCGCCGAGTTCAATGAAAAAATGCTGCTCGAAGCGGCCATGCGCCTGCGCCGCACTGTCGGCGACAACGATCTGGCCGCCCGTATCTCCGGTGGGCACTTTGCCGTGGTGGCGCAGGGCCTGCAGGGCGCCGAAGATGTCAATGTCCTGGCTACCCGGCTGGTGGTCAGCGGCCTGCGCATCGACAGCCCTTTGTTGCAAGGCGTGGAATTCAAGTTTCGCGTGATCGTGAACCTGCTGAAAACCAGCACACCGATGACCTTGCCCGAGACCCACGAATGGCTGGACCGCATGGCCGATATATTCGGGGACTGGCCGCGCAGTCACCGCAGCCGGAGCATTCTGGTGGTGACTGAAGACCAGTTGACCAAGCCAGACAGCACAAATGGCCCCAACGGTTCGAACGGTTCCAAGGGCTCCAAGAACTCAAAGCGCGACTCCATCTTTTCCTTCCTGCCGCCCATGAGCCGCTGAGGCCTCGCCCGATAATCCGCGCTGCCGCACACTTTTTTTTCGATCCACTCATCCGTCAATCACGCAAAGCAATTCCAAGATGGACCTCTTCACTCCCGACGCCGTTGCCCCTGTTCCCGAACCCGCCGACCAGGACTCGCTGGCCGCGTACGCCCAGCGGGCCTACCTTGAATACGCGCTCAGCGTCGTCAAGGGCCGCGCCCTGCCCGACGTGTGCGACGGACAGAAGCCGGTGCAGCGCCGCATTCTTTTCAGCATGGCGCGCATGGGCCTGGGTTTTGGCGGCGCCAATGGCGCCAGCGGCGCCAAGCCCGTCAAGAGCGCCCGTGTTGTCGGTGACGTGCTCGGTAAATACCACCCCCACGGCGACCAGGCGGCGTACGACGCCATGGTGCGCATGGCGCAAGACTTCAGCCAGCGCTACCCGCTGGTCGACGGCCAGGGCAATTTCGGCTCGCGTGACGGCGATGGCGCAGCCGCGATGCGCTACACCGAGGCCCGGCTGGCGCGCATTACGACGCTGCTGCTGGACGAGCTCGACGAAGGCACGGTCGACTTTGTACCCAACTACGACGGCTCGTTCGACGAGCCGCGCCAGCTGCCGGCGCGCCTGCCGTTCACGCTGCTCAACGGCGCCAGCGGCATCGCCGTGGGCCTGGCCACCGAAATCCCCAGCCACAACCTGCGTGAAGTGGCCGACGCCTGCGTCGCGCTCATCAAAACGCCCAAGCTTCCCGACGAAGAACTCTATGCCCTGATTGCCGGGCCCGACTACCCGGGCGGCGGGCAGATCATCTCCAGCAGCGCCGAAATCGCGGCCGCCTACAGCACCGGCCGCGGCTCGCTCAAGGTGCGCGCCCGCTGGAAGATCGAGGAACTGGCACGCGGCCAATGGCAATTGGTGGTGCAGGAGCTCCCGCCCGGCGTCAGCACCCAGCGCGTGCTCGAAGAAATCGAAGAGCTCACCAACCCGAAAATCAAGACCGGCAAAAAGGCCCTGAGCCAGGACCAGGTCCAGCTCAAGCAGACCATTCTGGCTGTGCTTGACGTGGTGCGCGACGAGTCGAGCAAAGACGCTGCGGTGCGCCTGGTGTTTGAGCCCAAGACCAGCAAGATCAGCCAGTCTGAACTCATCAACACCCTGTTGGCCAACACCAGCCTTGAAAGCTCGTCACCCATCAACCTGACCATGGTCGGGCTGGACGGCAAGCCGACGCAGAAAAACCTGCGCCAGATGCTGACGGAGTGGATCGAGTTTCGCCAGACCACGGTGCAACGGCGTTCGCAGCACCGCCTCGACAAGGTGCTCGCCCGCATCCACATCCTCGAAGGCCGGCAGCTTGTGCTGCTCAATATCGACGAGGTGATCGCCATCATCCGCCAGTCGGACGAGCCCAAGGCCGCGCTGATTGATCGTTTCAAACTCAGCGAAATCCAGGCTGAAGACATTCTTGAAATCCGCCTGCGCCAGCTGGCGCGGCTTGAAGCCATCAAGATTGAGCAGGACCTGAAAAACCTGCGTGAAGAGCAGGGCCGGCTTGAAGAAATCCTGGGCAGCCCGGCAGCGCTTCGCCGCTTGCTGATCAAGGAGATCGAAGCCGACGCCAAGCAATTCGCCGACGCGCGCCGCACGCTGATTCAGGCCGAGAAAAAAGCCGTGCTTGAAGTCAAGGTGCTGGACGAGCCGGTGACCGTGGTCATCAGCGACAAGGGCTGGGTGCGCGCACGCAGCGGCCACGGGCACGACGCGGCGGGCTTTGCCTTCAAGGCCGGCGACGGGCTGTATGCCACGTTTGAATGCCGCACCGTCGACACGCTGCTGGCCTTCGGCTCGCGCGGCCGGATTTACTCGGTCCCGGTGTCTGCGCTGCCCGGTGCGCGCGGCGACGGCCAGCCGCTCACCACACTGATCGACCTGGAGTCCGGCACGCAGCTGGTGCATTACTTTGCAGGCCCGGCCAACGCGGCGCTGCTGCTCAGCGCCAGCGGCGGCTACGGCTTCCTCGCCACGGTCGAGAACATGACCTCCCGTCTCAAAGCCGGCAAGGCCTTCATCAGTTGCGCTGAAGGCGAGACCATCTGCCGGCCGTCGCACGCCGCCTTCAACAGTGGTGCGGTGCCGCTGGTGCCCGCCACGCATGTGGCCTGCGCCTCCACGGGTGGCCGCATCCTGACGTTTGAAATCGGCGAGCTGAAGATGCAGGCCGCCGGCGGGCGCGGCCTGATGCTGATCGACCTTGAAGCCAAAGATACTTTGGCGGGCGCCGCGGCCTATACGCGCAGCGTGAAGATCGAGGGCATAGGCCGCGGCGGCAAGGCGCGTGAAGAGACGCTGGAGATCCGCTCGTTGAACAACGCACGCGCTGCGCGCGCCCGCAAGGGCAAGGCGGCCGACCTGGGCTTCAAGCCGAGCGGCGTTACCCGGGTTGAGTAAAAAGCTAAGTACAAAATAGGCCTCTAGCCAAGGCGCCACCTTGGCTTTTAGCTATCAATTTGGTAGCAACCGGGCTGTCTGGCCGCGCACGCGGCATCAGGCCGCGAGCATCGACTCCAGCTTCTTCAGGCCCGCCACCGTCTCCAGGCAGGCCTGCGCCACTTCCTTGCCCTTGGTCACGAAGTGCGCAGTGAAGAACTTGCGGTGTTCTTCATGCTCATGAAAGTGCTGCGGCGTCAGCACCGCTGAAAACACCGGCACGCCGGTTTCCAGCTGGATGCCCATCAGCGCGCTGATGACCGCATCGGCCACAAACTCATGGCGGTAAATGCCGCCATCGACCACCAGCCCGCAGCAGACAACGCCGGCGTAGCGGCCCGATTGCGCGAGCTTTTTGGCGTGCAGCGGAATCTCAAACGCACCGGGGACTTCAAAGGTGTCGATGGACTCGGCCCCAACGCCTTGCCGGGCCATCTCGGCCAGGAAGGCGCCGCGGCCCTGATCCACGATGTCCTCGTGCCAGGACGACTGGATAAAGGCGAAACGCGCCTTGTGGGATGGGCCGCCCGATTGGGTGGTGGAAACGGGAGACTTGGTTGACTGACTCATGGATGGCCTCTATCTAGGTGTTACCAGAATCAGGGCGCACGAGCCTGCGGCCAGCACGCGGACACACGGTCGCCGGGGCGGAAGAACTCCACACCGGCAAACGCCGTCCACGGCACAGCCGTCAGCATCGCGCTCTCTTTCATCCGGACTGTGACCGTCGGCTTCGGAGTTGAACCGAATCTGCTGACCCCGGCTTACCGTGAGGCAGGCCGGGCGCTCGCGGGCTGATGCAGTTGCCTGCAAACACCGCCGGTGGGGAATTTCACCCCGCCCTGAGAACGCTGCCCCGGCAAAATGACCGGGACGATCTGGATTTTAGGCCGGGTGATCGCCGGCCGTTGCAAGGGGTCTTATTGGGCCTGCCGGTCAAACAGGATTTCCACCACCGGCCTGGCTTCGATTACGGGGCCGAAGCTGGTGATGTCGGTCAGCGTGGCGTTGTGATGCGCCCTGATCTGCGCACCCGTGGCGTGGGCTTTGTCGTGCGTCGTGTGTGCATCGGCGGCGAGGATCACGGGATAGCCCAGCGCTGCGGCGCGCCGCACCGTGGTGTCAACGCAAAACTCGCAGGCATAGCCGCAGATGACCAGCTGTTCAATGCCGTGTTGCGTGAGCAGGTCCTGCAGGCCCGTGCCGAGAAATGAATCGGGCGTGGTCTTGCGGATCGTGGTGTCGCTTGCGCTGACGGCCAGGTTTGGTTCCAGCTGCCAGTTGCCGGAGCCATGCTGCAATTCTCCGGCGTTCTCGTGCTGGATCAGGAAGACCGGAACCCCGGCATCGCGTGCCCTTGCCGTCAAGGCGTTGATACGGCCGACAACAAGGTCCGCCTCAAAAGGCCGCGGTGCTGCGTCGAACAGCCCGCGTTGCACATCAATGATGAGCAAGGCTTGCCTCATGCCGAAAACTTATTCGACTTCAGCAATCAAATCGATCTCAACACAGGCACCCATCGGCACTTGCGCCACGCCGAACGCGCTGCGCGCATGCTTGCCGGCGTCGCCGAAGACTTCGGCAAACAGTTCGCTGGCGCCGTTGGTCACCAGGTGCTGCTCGGTGTAATCACCGGTGGAGTTGACCAGGCTCATCAGCTTGACGATGCGTTTGACTTTGCCGAGACCGACAGCCGCTTCCAGTGTGCCCATCAGGTCGATGGCGATGGAGCGCGCCGCGGCCTTGCCTTCTTCGGTCGTCATGTTCTTGCCCAACTGGCCGACCAGGGGCTTGCCGTCTTTCTTGGCAATGTGGCCGCTCAGGAACACCAGATTGCCGGTCTGCACAAAGGGCACGTAGGCAGCCAGAGGGATTGCCACGGCAGGCAGGGTGATGTTCAGGGCTTTCAGCTTGTCATGGGCGCTCATGAGGAATCCTTTGATGATGAAAAAGGTACCCAGCCCAATATCCACCTTGGCAAGACGCTATATTTTTAATAGCATCTGCTGGGTTGGGAAGGCCGGCAGTGCAGGGGAATTGTAGGACAGGCCCTCCGCCGGTGGGGCCTGTAGTGGCATGAAAGGATGTGATGGAAGGCAACTGCCGACGCCTTGCTCTATTCAGCCTACTCAGGCTTGATGCCCGCCTTGCGCACCACCGCGCCCCAGCGGTCCACCTCATTGCGCATGAAGGCGCGCAGTTCGTCCCGGGTCGAGCCCTTGAGGTCAATGCCCAGCGTGGTGAGCCGCTCGCGCGTTGAAGCATGGGTCAGCGCTGCCACGGCTTCGCTGCGCAGGCGCTCGACGATCTCGATCGGTGTGGTGGCGGGCGCCACCAGGGCCCACCACTGGTTGAACTGCATGCCGTCCATGCCGGCTTCGCGCGCCGTCGGCACGCCGGGCAGCCCGGCCAGGCGCGCACTGCCCGTCACCATCAGCGCCGAAATCTTGCCTGCGCCTAACAGCGAGCTGCCGCTGGCCAACGTGGCGAAATGGGCATCCACCTGGCCGGCCGCGACGTCGGTGAGCGCGGGGGCGGAGCCGCGATAGGGAATCGCGTTGACCTTGATCCCGGTGGCGCCGGCGAAGAGTTCGCTCGACAAGTGGCTGATGGAGCCGTTGCCGCTGTGGGCCAACGTCAGCGGAACCTTGTTGCTGCGGTAGTTTTTGAGGAAGCCTTTGATGTCGCCATTCTTGTATTGCGACCCGGTAGCAAACAGCAACAGCGGCGAGGTGCCGACCATGGAAATCGGCGTGAAGTCGCGCAGCAGGTCGTAGGGCATTTTGTTGAAAACGGCCGGCGCAATCGCGTGCGGCAATTCGACGATGGCAAAGGTGTAGCCGTCAGGTGGCGCCTTGGCCGCCGCTTCGGTGCCGATGCGGCCGGAAGCGCCGGAGCGGTTGTCCACCACCACGGTCTGGCCCATGGTCTCGCTCATGCGCTGCGCGACGGCACGCGCAATCGCATCGGTGCTGCCGCCCGGCGCCCAGGGCACGATCAGGCGCAGCGGTTTGTCGGGGTAGGCCGCATGGGCGCCGGCGCCCATCAGGCAGGCAGAGGCGAAGAGGGCGGCAAGCAATCGGATCTTCAAAGCGGTCATGGGAAATTCCTTTGCAGGATAGAGGGTGTCGGTGGGTTTAATTCGGAGTGGTCGGAGTCATCGGAGACATCAGGAGAGGGCATCAAACGCATCGCGGTCGCCCTTGGCGGTGAGCAGCAGCAAGGCGTGCTGTGAGGGCTCGACGTCACCGCGCTCGCGCAGGCGCGCCAGCGCGGTGACGCAGGCGCCGGCGCAGAGTTCTACCCAGAGGCCTTGCGCGGCGAGCTTTGACAGGCCTTCAATCGCGCCGGCGTCGTCCACCACAACAGCGCCGCCGCCCGATTGCCGGACCGCGCGTTGCTGTTGCAGCGTGACGGTGCTGCCGCCAATCGAAAACTGCGCGGTCTGCCCGCTGAATTCGGACTGCAGCGGCGCGCCGTCCAGTACTTTCGAAAGACGCGCAAAGGGCTCCACCGCCCAGAGGCGCGGCATGCGTTCGATCAAGCCGGCATGCAGCAGGTCGCGAAAGCCGCTGTACAACCCCCAGAGCAGATCGCCGCGCGCGGTGGGGACCAGCACGTGATCTGGCATGCAACCCTCCGCCACGCATTCGAGCGCCACAGCCCGGTAGCCTTCCACGCCAAACACGGGGCTGCCCACCGCGGGCACCGTGTAGTTGGTTAACGCGAAAGCGCCGTCCTGCTCGACACGGCGGCGCACATGGTCCCAGCGGCCAAAACCGCGGTCGAACATCACGCGCTGGGCGCCCAGATAATGCAGCGCCCGCGCATAGGGCGCGGGCAAGTCGTGATACGTCGCGATCTCACAGCGCAGGCCGGCGGCCGCGCAATAAGCTGCTGCCGACACCGCCGCATTGCCGCTGGAGGCCAGCACCACGGTTTGCGCGCCCATGTCCAGTGCGCGGCTGACGGCCTGCGCCGACATGCGGTCTTTATGGGAGCCGGTGGGGTTCATGCCTTCATGCTTGGCCGAGAGTTGGCGCACACCGAGTTCGCGCGCCAGACGCGGCAGGTCCAGGCAAGGAGTGTCACCTTCGCCGAGGGACACACCTTTTGTGTAGGGCAGCCAGTCGCCCCACTTATAACCTTCGCTGGCTGTTTTCAGGGTTCTCGGCAGTTGGGTGTACACGGCCTCCAGGCTGGCGGGTGTGCCTTCTGACGCACAGTGGGGGCAGCCGGTGGGCAGGTCCTGCAAGGGGTATTGGCGGGCGCAGTGGATGCAGCGCAGCTGGGCCAGCTGGGGGTTGCGGCTGATGGTGTGCCGTGGAGCCGGGCTTTGGAGGGATTCGGAGGAAGCGGGATTCATGAGGCAGATGGTACGAAGGCGCTGGCGTGCCGTGTGCGCCCAGTTCGCAATTTAGAATAAGTAAAACTTATAAGGAGACGGCCATGGCCGACGCAAGCGCACGCCAGATCGAGGTGTTTCGCATGGTGATGCGGCTGGGCACCGCCAACCGCGCGGCGGCCGCACTGCACGTCAGCCAACCGGCGGTGACGCAACTGCTGCAGCAACTCGAAGCGCGTGCCGGGCTCAAGCTGTTTGATCGGCCCAAGGGCAAGCTCACGCCCACGCCAGAGGCGCATGCGCTGATGGAAGAAGTCGAGCGGGTGTACGAGGGCCTGGAAGCCGTGCAGCGCAAAATCGTCGCCCTGCAGTCGCATGAAGACACGGTGCTGCGCATCGGCTCGCTGCACGCCATGGCGGCCAGCGTCATGCCGTGGGCATTGGCGGAATTTCAGCGCAGTTATCCGCGCACGCGCTGCCTGCTCATGGTTGACAGCTCCAAGGTGCTGCGCGAGGCCCTGTTTCAGGGCGCGGTGGACCTGGCTTTTCTGGGCGACGAGGCCGACACCAGCGGGCTGGTGTCTTCGATGTTTTACCAGGCGCCCGCCGTCTGCGTGATGCCGGCTGCCCATCCGCTGGCGCGCAAGCAGTTGCTTCATCCGCAGGATTTGCAGGAGGTGCCGCTGGTGGGTTTGTCTGCGTCGGACCCGGCCCAGCGGCGCCTGGAGGCGGCGCTGGCGCAAGCCGGCGTGCAACCGCGCTTTGTGATCGAAACGCCCTATAGCGCGACGCAATGCGCGCTGGTGCTGGCCGGTGCAGGGCTGGCGGTGACCAACCCGCTGGTGGCGCGCGAATACCTGGCGCTGGGTTTGCGCAGCGTGCCGCTGGCGGCTGATGTGTGGTTTCGGGCTTTGCTGGCCTTCAAGCCGCGGCAGGCGCAGTCGGGTGCGGCGCAGGAGTTTGTGGGCTTGTGCCGCCGCTGGCTGGCGCGTGGCCTGCCCGAAGGCGCTGTACTCGGCGAGCCGGTCAGCTCGTAGCGTCTGCTGCGTTGTCGGGCAGCGGCTCCACCGTCACCGCCACATCCAGGATGTGCTGCGCGCCGCCGCGAATCACGCCGCGCATGGGCGACACATCAAGGAAGTCGCGGCCGGTGGCCAGCGTCACGTAGTCTTCGCCGGGCGCGCGGTTGTTGGTGGGGTCGAAATCCAGCCAGGTGCCCAGGCCGGGGCAGTACACCGAGGCCCAGGCGTGCGAGGCGTCACTGCCCACCAGGCGGGGCTGGCCGGGCGGCGGACTGGTCAGCAAATAACCGCTGACATAACGCGCGGGCAAACCCATCGCGCGGCAGCAGGCCACCATGATGTGCGCGAAATCCTGGCACACGCCCTTGCCTTGCTGAAGCGCTTCGAGCGCCGGCGTGCTGACTTCGGTGCTCTCGCTTTCGTACGTCATGGTGCTGTGGATGCGTTCCATCAGGTCGCGTGCGGCTTCAGGCAATGGCCTGCCGGGCAGGAAGCTGGGCCGCGCAAACTCGACAAAGGCCTCGTCGCGCGGCACATAGGGCGAGGCGAAGAGGAACTCGGAGGCGCTGTCGTAGGCGGCGCCCGCGCGGTAGCGGAACTGCTCGCGCACCTGCTCCCATGGTGGCGATGCAGACCTGCCGGTGGACAGCGATGCCTCTGACTGCAGCGGGTTGGCCACCGAGGTGGACACAATGCTGTCGGCCACCACGGTGAGGCTTTCATGCGCCGTCTGCAGGGAGAAATAGCTGCGCGTGTTGCCGTAGATGTCCACGGTTTCGCGCAGCTGCACGGGCGCCGGGTCGATCCGCAGGTCGTAGCTCAGCAGGCTCTGGCCGCCGCGGTTGGCGGGTTTGAGGTGCACCACATGGTGTGCGTTGACGACCGCAGGGGCATAGCGGTAACGGGTTTCGTGAACGACGTGAAGCAGCATGAAATGACTCGCCCGCCGGCCTTAAGCGCCCAGGCTCTGGCTGCCCGATGCCGCATGGCTGAAGTAGCGCCGGCTCAGGGTGTCCGACAGGTCCAGCGCTGCGTCGCAGCATTGCTCCAGCAACTGGACCAGATGCGCATAGTGCTGGCTGCCACCTTCGGATCCTTCACCGTCTTCACCGTCGTCCTGCACAGGCGAGCCCTGGCACAGTTCGGCCAGCGCCCAGCTGCCGGGGTCCGGCAGCTCCATGGCCAGGTCGGGCAGGTAGCCAGGTGCGCTACCCGCCAGCTTGGCCAGGCGGCCGCGCAAGGTTTGCACCACCCAGCCCAGCGAGCGCGGGTTGTCGCGGTCCAGCACCAGCAAATCGAGCAAGGCCGAGATGTCGCGGCGCTGCTGGTATTGCGCGTGGAAGGTGATGGTGCTGTCAAACAGCGCCACCATCGCGTTAAAGCCGCCTTCTTCAAAGACCGATCCGGTCTCAAAGCCGCGCACCAGCGCGCCGGCCAATGTGTTGAGCCGTTCGATCAGCCGGCCCATGCTCAAGAGGCGCCAGCCGTCGTCGCGCGTCATGCGGTCGGTTTGCGCGCCTGTCATGGCCGAGAGGAAGCCGCTGGCGGATTCAAGTGCGCGCAGGGCCTCGACGGAGGAGTATTCGAGCGCGTAGGTGGTGAGCGGGTTAGGGCTGCTTTGGCTCTGGCTTTGGTGCTGGCCGCCCTGGTGCTGGGTTTGGCTGGCGGCACCGGGAGGGGTGACGGCGCTGAAAATCGCGCAGCGCTGGAAGAAGTCGGCCTCGGTGCGCACGATCAGGTGCCACTGCTCTTGCGACAGGCGCTCACGCACGGCCGAAGCCGCGCTTTTGAGCGCCCGCAGGTTGTAGCCCACGCTGGCCGCCTGTTCGGTGTCGGCCAGGTTGGCGATCAGTGCGCGCTCGAACACGCGGCGCGCCTGCGTGGCCGGCGGCACGGTGTCCAGTACCAGCGCGTTGCCCACCGCCATGCTGGTCAGCCAGGCGAGCAGGGGTTGGGAGGTCTGGTCTTCGCCGCCCAGGCACTGCAGCGTGATTTGCGCCAGGCGGGTGGAGTTTTCGGCGCGCTCGGTGTAGCGGCCCAGCCAGAAAAGATTTTCGGCCGCGCGGCTGGTGACGGGCGGGCGGTGGCGCAGCGGCGCCGTAGGCCAGGCGGGCGCGGGTTGTTCAGTGCGGGGAGCCGTTGCCTTGCTGGCGGATGGGTTGCCGAGCACCCAGACATCGGCGCTGCTGCCGCCGTGCTGCATCGACGACATGTTCTCGTTCTTGCCGGCCAGCCGTGCCAGGCCGCCGGGCAGCACCTGCCAGGAGCCGTTGCCGTCCGCCACGGCGAACACGCGCAGCATGGCCGAGCGCGGGGAAATCCGCTCGCCCTGCCAGGTCGGCGTTTGCGGCAGCGGCAGGTAGGCCTGCACGGTGTAGTCTTCGCCACGGCGCACAATGCGGCCGGCCCATTCGTCGAGCGCGCGGCGTGACAGCGTGTGGCCGATCACCGACTCCATGCCCGAGCCGGGGTAGGTCGGCTTGATCACGGAATTCTTGAGCTGGCTCAGCACGTCCTGCATGACGGCCTGCTCGCCGCACCACCAGGTAGCCACCGAGGGCAGGGCCAGTGTCTCGCCCAGCAAATGCCTGGAGAGCGCGGGGAGAAAGCCCAGCAGCGCGCTGGACTCAAGGAAGGCCGAGCCCGGCATATTGACCACCAGCACGTTGCCCGCGCGTATCACCTGCAGCAGGCCGGGCACGCCCAGTGTGGAGTCAGAGCGCAATTCCAGCGGGTCGAGGAATTCATCGTCCAGCCGCTTGAGCAAGCCATGCACAGGCTCCAGGCCGCGCAGGGTCTTGAGGTAGAGCTTGTCATCGCGCACCAGCAGGTCGCTGCCTTCAACCAGCGTGAGGCCCAAAAAGCGCGCGAGGTAGGCGTGCTCGAAATAGGTTTCGTTGTAGGGCCCCGGCGTGAGCAGCACCACGCGGCTTTCCTCGTTGCTGTCGCCTGGGCTCATGGCCTTGAGGCCATCGACCAGCGCCTTGTACGACGCGGCCAGCCGCTCCACCTTCATTTCGCGGAAGGCTTCGGGAAACAGCAGCGAGATGGTCAGCCGGTTTTCCAGCAGGTAGCCCAGGCCCGAAGGCGCCTGGGTGCGCTGCGACACCACCGACCACTGGCCGTCAGGTCCGTGCGCGATGTCGAAAGCGGCAATGTGCAGGTAGGTGCCGCCGGCAGGCTTCACGCCTTGCATGCCGCGCAGGTAACCCGGGTGGGCGTGCACCAGCGCGCTGGGCAGCAGGCCTTTAGAGAGCAATTCTTGCGGGCCGTAAATGTCGGCCATCACGCGGTCCAGCAGGCGGGCGCGCTGCTGGATGCCGGCCTCGATGTGCGCCCAGTCGCTGGCCGACACCATCATGGGGAAGAGGTCCAGCGCCCAGGGGCGCTGCGGGCCGTTGGCGTCGGCATAGACGTTGTAGGTCACGCCGTTGTCGCGGATCTGGCGGCGCAGGTTGGCGGTGCGGTGGTTCAGGTCGTAAAAACCGTCGGCGCCCAGGAAGTTGAAGAAACGCGTCCACTCGGTCGACAGCGTGTCGTCGGCGGCGGACGGCGCTTCAGCTGAAGGCGGGGTGGCTTCAGAGGCAGTGCCGGCAGCACGCAGCACGGGCTGTGGCGGCGGGACTGCTTCCGCGGGACCCTCGGAAGCGCGGCCTCGCAACTCGTCGAAATGCCCGGCTGCCGCATGCGGTGCCAGCGCGGCGGCCAGGGCGCAGGGAGATTCAAGCGCCTGGGCGGCAAAAAGGGACTCGGTGTTATTTTCCACGTCTTGCAAGTATGCCTGCGGCCTGCGCGTCTCAAGGCGCGGCGCAGGTCCAATGCCTTGGCAAAACGCTATTTATGCCGCCTCGGCATGCAAATGTTGCACCCATAAGACAGACTGACGAGGACTGCTGGCAGGCCGCCGGAAAGCCCCATTCGGTACCTCAGCCCCCGTGCGAGTAGTCCATGACCCAGTTAGTGGTCCAGGTTTGGCCTTCATCGGCCGAATGCGTTTGCTCCCAGCGCGGCTCCGGTGTGTCCAGGCATGACCAGATATAGCGCAGCCGGACAGGCCGGCCGCCGGCAGTGTCGGCACCTTCAAACACTCCGCCGTTCTTGTCAAAACGACCCACGACCGGTGGCTGCAATAGCCCGTCGCGCGCCGACACCCAGCGGGCGGTCCAGCGCCCGGCCGCCAGGTCGAACAGATGGATGGACAAGCCCAGCGGCACGCCTTGCGCATCATGCAACTCGTCATAGTTGGCCAGGCCGCCCAACAGCGGTTCGCAGATTTGCAGGCCCTCAAAAACCTCCCAGTCGTTGTCGTTCGACGGTGACTTGAGCAGGCGGCGATTGCGGACCTTCCAGCGGCCGAAGAAGAAGTCAAAGCCGTGATCGGCCGCTGGCAAGGGCTCGTACGCAGGCGGCGGGGCGTGAATGCGCGTGAACGACATGACCCAGTTGGTTTCCCAGCTCTTGCCCTCATCGGCCGAGAAAGCCTGCTCCCACCGCGGCGTGGCGCTGTGTGTGCCCGACCAGGTAAAGCGCACCCGCACCGGCTGGCCTTCGTGCTCGTCTACGCCTTCAAAAACGCCGGTGCCGTTGACAAAGGTGCCGCGGACGGGCGGCTGCAGCAAGCCGTCGCGCGGATCGACCCAGTAGATCTGCCATTGCCGCGCGTGCAGGTCAAAAAACCGCAGCGACATGCCGACCGGCCCGGCGCCATGGCGCAACTCGTCGGTGTTGCCCAAGCCGCCCAGCAGGGGCTGGCAGTATTGCGTGGCGTCAAAACTTTCCCAGTCGGTGCTGCCGCGCAAGCGCTGGCGCAGACGGCTGTTATGCACTCGCCAGTGGCCGTGCAGAAAATCAAAGTCGTGCATCCCCGGAACGGGGGCAAAGACGGGGGACGGTGAGGCGGCACTCATGGCACTCCTTGCGATTGAAGCTGGTGCGTGCAATGTAGAAGGCAATCAGGGCGGAACCCGCCCCGATTGCCCCTTCAGGCCGTAAACAGGTTCTTAGCGCAAGTCCAGCGTGAACGGGAACTCCCGGCTCGGCTGCGCCGGCGCCACGCGCATCTTGCCGGGCGTGTGGCCCATACGGAAGAAGCGCGTGAGGCGGCGGCTTTCCGCCTCATACGAATTCACGGGCAGCGTGTCGTAACTGCGCCCGCCCGGGTGCGCCACATGGTATTGGCAGCCACCCAGCGAGCGCTCCATCCAGGTGTCGACGATGTCAAAAGTGAGCGGCGCATGCACGCCGATGGACGGGTGCAACGCCGAAGGCGGGTTCCAGGCTTTGTAGCGCACGCCCGCGACGTATTCGCCGACGCGGCCCGTGCTTTGCAGCGGCAGCGCGCGGCCATTGACGGTGACGACATAGCGGTTGTCATTGAGGCCGGTGACGTGCACTTCGATGCGCTCGAGCGACGAATCGACATAACGCACCGTACCGCCGGCCGAACCTTCTTCGCCCATCACGTGCCAGGGCTCCAGCGCGCTGCGCAATGTCAGCTCGATGCTGTTGGACTTCACCTGCCCGATCAGCGGGAAGCGGAACTCGAAATGCGGCTCGAACCAGGCCATGTCGAAGGGATAGCCGGCCTCGCGCAGCTCGGTCAGCACGTCTTCAAAATCCATGCGGATGAAGCCGGGCAGCAGGAAGCGGTCGTGCAGCTCGGTGCCCCAGCGCGTGACGCGGCCGTGGTAGGGCTTGTTCCAGAAGCGCGCGACCAGGGCGCGCAGCAGCAGTTGCTGGGCGATGCTCATGCGCGCATGCGGCGGCATCTCAAAGGCGCGCAGCTCCAGCAGGCCCAGCCGCCCCGTGGTGGAGTCGGGCGAGTACATCTTGTCGATGCAGAACTCGCTGCGGTGCGTGTTGCCGGTCACGTCGACCAGGATGTTGCGCAGCGTGCGGTCCACCAGCCAGGGCGGCATGTCGGCGCCGTATTTTTTGCGGTTGTTCTCGATCTCGCGCAGGGCGATCTCCAGCTCGTAGAGCTGGTCGTTGCGGGCTTCGTCCACACGCGGCGCCTGGCTGGTCGGACCGATGAACATGCCAGAGAACAAATAGCTCAGCGACGGGTGGTTGTGCCAGTAGGCGATCAGGCTGCCCAGCACCTCGGGCTTGCGCAGGAAGGGGCTGTCGGCCGGCGTGGCGCCGCCCAGTACGAAGTGGTTGCCGCCGCCGGTGCCGGTGTGACGGCCATCGGTCATGAACTTCTCGGCCGAGAGGCGTGTTTCGTGCGCGATCTTGTAGAGGAATTCGGTGTGCTCCACCAGCTCGCCCCAGTTATAGGCCGGGTGGATGTTGACTTCAATGACCCCCGGGTCGGGTGTGACCTGCAGCATTTTCAGACGTGGGTCGCGCGGCGGCGGATAGCCTTCGAGCACGATGCTCACGCCCAGCGATTGCGCGGTGGCTTCCACTGCGGCGAGCAGATCGAGGTAATCCTCCAGTCGCTCCATCGGCGGCATGAAGACGTAAATCGCGCCCACTTCTCCGCGAGCTGATTGGTTGGCCTTGCTGTCGGGGTCGGCCTTGGGTTTGTCTTTGGGGCCGTTGGCGCGCGAAGGGTCTCGCACCTCGACGCAGAGTGCGGTGCGCGTGAGCCAGGCGGCCGATTCAAAGGGCTTGGGCGCGCGGTCATTGGCGGGCGCGGCTGCGTCTGCGGCCGGCTTGCCGTTCGCCCCGTTAGCACCGGCATTGCCCAGCGGACGGAATTGCAGGATGCGGCTGGCTTGCGACAGCGCGGTGTTGCCCGTCATGTAGCGCGCCATGTATTGCGCCAGCGAACTGGCGCTGCCGCCGGCCGAAGGGGCTGCCGGTGTGACACCGCTGGCCGCGCTGAAGCTGCCGTTGTAGCGCGCCGCCATGGCCGATGCGGCCGGTAGAGCCTGCCGCGGGGCAAACGGGTCGGACTCGATCATGTAGGGGTAGTCGGTCTTGGACACCCAGGGCACGGAATCCAGCGGGAGCCGGTAACCCATGGGCGAATCACCCGGCATCAGGTACATGCGCTCGTCGCGGAAGAACCACGGGCCGGTGGTCCATTTGGGGCCCGCCAGGGAAGGGGACGCGCCGGCGTTTCTTTGCTTGAGCTGCTCTTTGGTCTGCAGCGGCAGCACATAGCCCACCACGGAATCGAGGCCCTGCATGAAGACACGGCGCAGGCGCTCGCGCTCCATCGCGTCGTCCAGCTTCGAATCAAACGGATCGACGTTGACCGGCAGGCGGCGCTCACGCCAGAGGTAGTACCAGGTGTCTTCATAGCCTGGCGTGATGTAAGTGGTGGCCAGGCCCAGCTTGCCCGCCAGCGTCTGCACAAAGCGCTGTGCGTCGGCGCTGGTGTAGTTGCAAGGCTGGCGCTCGTCGGCAAACAGCTCCGGGTTTTGCCAGATCGGCTGGCCGTCTTTGCGCCAGAAAATGCTCAGTGCCCAGCGCGGCAATTGCTCGCCGGGGTACCACTTGCCCTGGCCGAAATGCAGGAAACCGCCTTCGCCGTATTCAGCGCGCAGTTTTTGCACGAGCTCGGTCGCATAGCCGCGTTTGGTAGGGCCCAGCGCGTCGATGTTCCATTCGGCCGCGTCTCGGTCGGTGGTGGCCACAAAGGTCGGCTCGCCGCCCATGGTCAGGCGCACGTCGCCGGCGGCCAGGTCTTTGTCGACCTTTTCGCCGAGCGACAGCACCTCTTGCCATTGTTCTTCGGTGTAGGGCTTGGTCACGCGCGGCGATTCGTAAATGCGCTGCACTGCCATGTGGTGCTCGAACTCGACTTCGGATTTGTCGACGCCGCCTTCAACCGGCGCGGCGCTGGAAGGCTCCGGCGTGCAGGCCAGCGGGATGTGGCCTTCGCCCGCCATCAGGCCGGAGGTGGGGTCCAGGCCCACCCAGCCGGCGCCGGGCAAAAAGACCTCGCACCAGGCGTGCAGGTCGGTGAAGTCGGTTTCGGCGCCGCTGGGGCCGTCGATGGATTTGACGTCGGCCTTGAGCTGGATCAGGTAGCCCGACACAAAGCGCGCGGCCAGGCCCATGTGGCGCAGCAACTGCACCAGCAGCCAGCCGGTGTCGCGACAGGAGCCGCAGGCCAGGCGCAAGGTTTCTTCGGGCGTCTGCACGCCGGGCTCCATGCGGATGGAGTATTTGATGTCGGACTGCAGTCCCTGGTTCAGGCCGACCAGGAAGTCGATGGTGCGCTTGGGCGTGCGGTCGATTTTGTCGAGGTAGCGCTTCAGAAGCGGCGTGACCGGCTGGGTCGCCAGATAGGGTGCAAGCTCGCGGGCCTGCAGGGCGTTGTAGGTAAACGGAAACTCTTCGGCGGCAGGCTCCAGAAAGAAGTCGAAGGGGTTGAACACCGCCATTTCGACGACCAGGTCCACCGTGACCTTGAATTCGCGTGTCGGCTCTGGAAACACCAGCCGGGCCTGGTAGTTGGCAAAAGGGTCCTGCTGCCAGTTGATGAAGTGCCCGGCGGGCTCAACCCTGAGGGAATACGACAGCACCTGGGTGCGGCTGTGCGGCGCGGGCCGCAGCCGCACGACCTGGGGGCCGAGCTTGACCAGACGGTCGTATTTGTAATGGGTGATGTGGCTCAGGGCAACGTGGATGGACAAGGCAGCCTCGCTTTAAAAAACGACGGGCGTGCAACACGCCGTCAGAAACATACGCTCAATACCCTCAATAGGACCGCCACGTCTTGCGGCCCCGGGAAACACCATGTGGACAGCTTACCCGCATTTGGCGATGCTTCTGAAAGCAAGAGCTGCGCCACGCACCCTTCAGCGCAAATTTCTCTGGCGCTTTAGCGTTCTTGCAGGCAGGGTTGCGGGTTGCCTTGCAGATTGCCTGGTGATGGGCGGCCGTAGAAGCCCGATCTAAAAATAATTTCGAAAAAGGGGAGGCCGCCTTGACGCGACCAACATCAGGCGGGCCATGGCAGAACGCCATGAGCCCGGGGCCGGCTTGCGCCGGTTTCATCGCAGGCGTTGCCCTGCAACTTCAGCAAGCCGCGCAGTGGCCCCAATCCTGGTATGGGGTGGCCGTTCTGCTGGCCTGTGCACTGGCTGGCGGTCTCCTGCGCTTTGGCGGGGGGCAAACGGCCTCCTGGCGCCGCGTGTGTCTGGTGTTCGCCCTCGCCGCCGTGCTGGGGTTTGCCGTGACGGGCTGGCGGGCCGGTGTTTTCCAGTCTGCTGCACTCAGCCCGGTGCTCGAAGGCCGCGATATCGAGGTGAGCGGCAGCGTGCTGGCGATGCCGCAGCCCGGCGAAGACGGGGTGCGCTTTCGCCTCGGTGTGGAGTCGGCGCGCCTGGATGGCCGCACGGTCGCCTTGCCGCCGCAGATTCTGCTGGGCTGGTATTCGGGCTTTGCCGGGCGCGAAGCGCCGGCGCCGGCGCAAGACGCTGACCCCTTCGAGGTGGCGCTCGCGCTGCAGCGCCAGCCGCAACCCTTGCGCGCCGGTGAGCGCTGGCAGATGACGGTTCGGCTCAAGGCGCCGCACGGTAACAGCAATCCGCATGGCTTCGACTACGAACTCTGGCTCTGGGAGCAGGGCCTGCAGGCCACCGGCTATGTACGCGCCGGCGTGCACGACGCGCCACCCGCGAAGCTTTCCTCCAGCTGGTGGCACCCGATTGAGCAAGCCCGGCAGGTGGTGCGTGATGCGGTCTTCCAGCGGATCGAGAACCGGCAGATGGCGGGTGTTATCGCTGCGCTGGTGGTGGGTGACCAGAATGCGATTGAGCGCGCTGACTGGGATGTGTTTCGTGCGACGGGTGTGGCGCATCTGATGAGCATTTCCGGCCTGCACATCACGATGTTTGCCTGGGCCGCGTCGCTGCTGATTGGCGGCCTCTGGCGACGGTCGGCGCGCCTGACGCCCCGGCTGTGCCTGGCCTTGCCGGCCGGCGGCGCAGGGGCGCTGGGCGGGCTGTTGCTGGCCACCTTGTATGCGCTGTTTTCCGGCTGGGGCGTGCCGGCGCAGCGCACGGTCTGGATGCTGGCCACCGTGATCCTGCTGCGGCAGGGCGGACGGCAGTGGCCCTGGGCGCAGACCTGGCTGCTCGCCATGGCGGTGGTGGTGGCGCTGGATCCGTGGGCCCTGATGCAGGCCGGGTTCTGGCTTTCCTTCGTGGCGGTCGGCGTCTTGTTTGCTACAGATTCAGGAGCGGCAACCCAAGGTGGGATATGGGCTGGAGGCCAATTTGGCACTGAAAGTTCAGCGCCGGCGGGGCGCTGGCGGCAGCATCTGCCCCGCTGGCTCGCGGGGCTTGCCGCCGCCCTGCGGGAGCAATGGGTCGTCACGCTGGCGCTCACGCCCTTGTCGCTGCTGCTGTTCAACCAGGTGTCCCTGGTCGGCCTGCTGGCCAATGCCGTGGCCATTCCGGTGGTGACGCTGTTCATCACGCCGCTGGCCTTGCTGGGCGTGCTGTGGGCGCCGGTCTGGCTGGCGGCGGCATGGGCGGTGGGTGTGCTGGCGCTCTTTCTTCAGTGGCTGGCAAGCTGGCCTCTGGCCTTTGTCAGCGTGGCTGCGGCGCCGCTGTGGTGCGCGGTGACAGGCGTGGCCGGTGGCGCGTTGTTGGCGACCCGGCTGCCATGGAGCTGGCGCGGCCTGGGTCTTCCCCTGTTGTTGCCGGTGCTGCTGTGGCAGCCGGCGCGTGTGCCGCCCGGGCAGTTTGAGCTGCTGGCGGCCGACATCGGCCAGGGCAACGCCGTGCTGGTGCGTACGGCGGGCCACAGCTTGCTTTATGACGCCGGGCCGCGCTTTTCACGCGAAAGCGATGCCGGCCACCGCGTGCTGGTGCCGCTGCTGCGGGCGCTGGGTGATCGCCTGGATGTGCTCATGGTCAGCCACCGCGACAACGACCACATCGGCGGGGCCGCCGCCGTACTGGCCATGCAGCCCGACGCCCGGTTGCTCAGCTCGATCGAGGAAACGCACCCGCTGCAGGCTTTGCGCAAGGCCAGCCGCTGCGTGGGCGGCCAGCGCTGGGATTGGGACGGCGTGGCTTTTGAGGTGCTGCATCCGGCGGCTGCGGACTATGGCGTCGCCGGCAGCAAGTCCAACGCCATGAGTTGCGTGCTGCGCATCAGCAACGGCAGCCGCACGGCCCTGCTGGTGGGCGATATCGAGTCGCCGCAGGAGCTTCGGCTGGCCACGGCTGACCCGGCTGGCCTGAAAGCCGACGTACTGCTGATGCCCCACCACGGCAGCAAGACATCGTCGAGCGCGGTGTTTCTGGACGCCGTGAGGCCGCAGTGGGCGGTGGCCCAGGCGGGCTACCGCAACCGTTTTGGCCATCCGGTCGATTCCGTGGTGGCGCGGTATGAAGAGCGCGGCATACGCCTGGTGAAGTCGCCGCAGTGCGGGGCGGCCTCATGGCAAAGCCTGCAGCCGGAGATTTTTCGCTGCCAGCGGGAAGAGGGCTTGCGCTACTGGCATCATGTGCCTGAGCGTTAGAAGAGGTTCTTAAATATGCGGTGGGGTGCACCGACTTGGCGCATTACTTGCTAAGCTACGTTAAAACAATTGCCATGCGCATCACTTGCTGGAGATCAAGCCAATGAGCCGACCGATGTTTGACGAGATGAACGCCACGGAATCCAGCGTCCGTGAGCACTACCGGGGTTACCAGCAATGGCTGGCCAAGCAGCCCGCCGACGTCATGGAGGCGCGCCGCGAAGAGGCCGAAATGATTTTTCGCCGTGTCGGCATCACCTTTGCGGTGTATGGCGCCAAAGACGAAGACGGCGCCGGCACCGAGCGGCTCATTCCCTTTGACCTGATCCCCCGCATCATCCCGGCCCACGAATGGGCCAGCATGGAAAAAGGCCTGATCCAGCGCGTGACGGCCCTGAACCGCTTCATCCACGACGTGTACCACGGCCAGGAGATCATCAAGGCCGGTGTCGTTCCTTCAGAGCAGATCTTCCAGAACGCGCAGTTCCGCCCCGAGATGATGGGCGTGGATGTGCCCGGTAACATTTATTCGCACATCAGCGGCATCGACATCGTGCGTGCGCCCAATGCGCAGGGCGAGGGCGAGTACTACGTGCTCGAAGACAACCTGCGCGTTCCCAGCGGTGTGAGCTACATGCTGGAAGACCGCAAGATGATGATGCGGCTCTTTCCCGAACTGTTCAGCCAGAACCGCGTCGCGCCTGTTGCCCATTACCCCGACTTGTTGCTCGAAACGCTGCGCGGCATGGCGCCGCCCGCGACGGCTGAGCCCACGGTGGTGGTGCTCACGCCCGGCATGTACAACTCGGCGTACTTCGAGCACGCCTTCCTCGCGCAGCAGATGGGCGTGGAGCTGGTTGAAGGCCAGGATCTTTTCGTCAAAGACAATTTCGTCTACATGCGCACCACGCGCGGCCCCAAGCGCGTCGACGTGATTTACCGCCGCGTTGACGACGACTTCCTGGATCCGCTGGCCTTCCGCCCCAACTCCACGCTGGGCTGCGCGGGCCTGCTCAATGTGTACCGCAGCGGCAATGTCTCGCTGTGCAACGCCATCGGCACCGGCGTGGCCGACGACAAGTCGATCTACCCGTACGTGCCCAAGATGATCGAGTTTTACCTGGGCGAAAAGCCCATCCTGAAAAACGTGCCGACCTATATGTGCCGCAACAATGAAGACCTGCAGTACACGCTGGCCAATCTGAAAGACCTGGTCGTCAAGGAAGTGCACGGCGCGGGCGGCTACGGCATGCTGGTCGGCCCGGCCGCCACCAAGGCCGAGATCGAAGACTTCCGTGCGGCTTTGCTGGCCAACCCGTCAGGCTATATCGCCCAGCCCACGCTGAGCCTTTCCACCTGCCCGACTTACGTCGAAAGCGGCATCGCGCCGCGCCACATCGACTTGCGGCCCTTTGTGCTGAGCGGCAAGGAGGTGCAGCTGGTGCCGGGCGGCCTCACGCGTGTGGCGCTGAAAGACGGCTCGCTGGTGGTCAACTCTTCACAGGGCGGCGGCACCAAGGACACCTGGATTCTGGAGGGCCCCTCGTCGCCCGTTGCGCAGCAGTCTCAATCGCAATCGCAGTCGTCGTCAAAAGTGGGAGGAGCGTAATCATGTTGTCTAGAGCCGCTGACCACCTTTTCTGGATGTCGCGCCATACCGAGCGTGCTGGCGACATGCCGCAGGCATTCGCGGGGATGACTCATCAATTGCGCGAAGCGCTTGTGATGTCATCACCAAAACACGCAAAGCGCGCCAGCGCTTTCGGTGTTTGAGGCTTAGGAAGGAGAAAAAATGTTATCTCGCACTGCTGATCACCTCTTCTGGATGTCGCGCTACACGGAACGCGCCGAAAATACCGCCCGCATGCTCGATGTCAATTACCAGACCTCGCTGTTGCCGCAATCAGCCGCTGTCGTGCAGGGCGGCTGGCAAAGCCTGCTGAGCATCAGCGAGCTCAAGCCCAGCTATGCTGCCAAATACGGCGACACCATCAACCCGCGTGAAGTTATGGACTTCATGGTGCGCGATGAGAAAAACTCTTCAAGCATTGTTTCGTGCCTGCAAAACGCCCGTGAGAACGCCCGTGCCGTGCGCGGCACGCTCACCACCGAAGTGTGGGAAACGCAGAACCAGACTTACCTCGAGGTGATTCGAATGCTGCGCAACGGGGATTTCGAGCGCGACCCGGGCCAGTTCTTTGAATGGGTCAAGTTCCGCTCGCACCTCTCGCGCGGCGTGACGGCCGGCACCATGCTGCAGGACGAAGCCTTTCACTTTTTGCGAATGGGTACCTTCCTGGAGCGGGCCGACAACACCGCCCGCCTGGTGGACGTGAAATTCCATGCAGTGCAAAACGACTTTATCGGCACCGACGGCGAGAAGGACCAAGAATACGACTTCTATCACTGGAGCGCGATTTTGCGCAGCGTGTCGGGCTTTGAGGTCTATCGCAAGGTCTACCGCGACGTGATCAAGCCCGAGCGCGTGGCCGAGCTGCTGATTTTGCGGCCCGACATGCCGCGCTCATTGCTGGCCTGCCTGAACGAACTCATGAGCAACCTCGCCATGGTGACCAGCGATACCAACAGCGAAACCCAGCGCCGCGCCGGCAAGCTGCGGGCTGACCTGCAGTACGCCCGCATCGACGAGATCCTTGCCACCGGCCTGCATGCCTTTTTGACCCAGTTCCTGGACCGCGTCAACGAGATCGGTGCGCATATCAGCCGTGAATTTCTTGTGCCGGCCACCCACTGAGCGCCAAACACGCCGGAAAGAGCAGAAGGGGTAGCCACCCGTGAAACTTCACGTCCGGCACATCACCGACTATCGGTATACGGAGCCGTTGCGTTATGCCTTGCAAACGCTGTGGCTCACGCCGCAGTCCGGCCCGGCGCAAACCGTGCACTACTGGAGCCTGGGTGCACCCGAAAAGCTCTTCACCCAGCGCGACGCCTTCGGCAACACCATCAGCTCTTACACCTTTGTCGGCAAGGACGCTGACAACGTGCGCTGGAGCCTGGTCAATGCGGCCGGCGACGTCGAGACTTTTGGTGTGGCCGAATTCAACGACCCGGAAACCCTGCCGCACCCGTACTTCTTTTTGCGTGCCACCCACCTGGCAGAGCCGCACTTTGAGCTCGCAGAGTTCGGCCGCCGCTTTATCCCGCAAAGCGTGGACGGCACCGCCAGCCTGCCGGCCTTGCTGGCCCTGAGCCAGGGCGTGGCAGGCGCAGTGAGCTATCTCAAAAACAGCACCAGCGTGACCACCACCGCGCTTGAAGCCTTCAGGTCCGGCGCAGGCGTGTGCCAGGACCAGGCCCACGTGATGGTCGCCATCTGCCGCAGCCTGGGCTACCCGGCGCGCTACGTCAGCGGCTATTTCTATGCGGCGAATGAACCCGACCTGGCCAGCCACGCCTGGTGCGACGTTTGCCTGGACGTGGCCACGCACCGCTGGGTCAGCATCGACGTCACGCACCACTGTCTGATCGATGAGCGCCACGTGCGCCTGGCCATGGGCACCGATTACAACGCCTGCCCGCCCAGCAAGGGTGTGCGCCAGGGCGGCGGCGAAGAGTCGATGACGGTGGAGATCACGATTCAGCCGGTGTGAGTTGCGATGGCCGGCCGGTACGCGCGGCAAGCCGGGACTGATATAAAACCGTCAGTGATGAAGGTACGAATGATTCAAATGCGCCAGGCTTTGTTTTCGCTACTCCTTGGGTGCCTGTGCGCCGCAAGCAGCGCGGCGTCACCGTGCGACGCGGCCACGCAGAATGCCGCCGGCTATGCACGTTCCATCCAGGCCGTCCAGCGCTTGCCTGAGTTGGCTTCATGGTCCCGCTCACACTCATTTCCCGTGGCATACGGCCAGTCCATGGACAAGCAACTCGCTGTGCAGGGACGCTGCTACTGGTCGGTCTCGGTGTATGCCAGCCGCCCGGAGCGCCAGGAGCTTTGGCATGTCTTTTATGTTGAAGTTTCCGGCAAGCGCCTGCTGGTTCAGGATCCGGTATCGGGCGATGCGATCTCTCTGCAAAAATGGCGTTCCCAGAATAAGACGCGTGTGTCTTGAAGAGATGCATTCCCTGACTGCCGCGCCAGTCCGTATACACCTGTGACCTCAACGAATCAATCGGCCATCCATGCCCACCTCTCAAGCCCCCGTTCAACAAGCACCCTGGATGCCTGTCGCTTTTGCGGAGGCCGGTGTCCGCACATTCCCGGTTGGCCAGAGCAACCCCCGCGTCACCGAGTACCACGCGCTCACCAATATCGCCGGCTATGACGACAAGGCTTCGTGGTGTTCTTCGTTTGTCAATTGGACCCTGGCCCAGGCCGGCATTCCCGGCACCGGGTCGGCGCTGGCGCGTTCATGGCTGAATTGGGGTGAACCACTTGACGCACCTGTACCCGGCTGTATCGCCGTGCTGTCGCGCGAAGACCCCGCCGGCTGGAAAGGCCATGTGGGCTTTTTCCTTCGCGCGGATGCGGAGTATGTGTATTTGTGGAGCGGCAACCAGCTCGATGAGGTGCGCGAGCATTTTTATCCCCTGGCTGCGGTGCTGGGCTATCGGTGGCCCTCGCAAAAGTCCGTGTGACTCTTCTGCTGGCCGGTCAGGCTTACCTGACCCGAGCCGCCACTTCCCGCCCTAGCTCAATCACCGCCATCGCGTAATAACTGCTCCAGTTGTAGCGCGTGATGGCATAGAAGTTTTCGGTGCCGGCCACGTATTGCGGCGCATCCTGGCCATTGAGCAGTTCGATGAGCGCGAGCGGGCCCTGATGCTGCAGGGCCGGGCCTTCGAGTACCGCGCCCTTGCCGGTGAAGCTGGCCACGCTGAAGGTGGGCAGGATGTCGGGTGCCATCAGCGCCTCCATGTCCAGACGGCTTTTGTCGAAGCCCACCGGGTAATGGGTGGGCATGCCGGGCTGCCAATTGAAGGCCTTGAAATAACTGGCGACCGAGCCGATCACGTCGGCGGAGCTGCCCGACAGGTCGATGTTGCCGTCGCCGTCAAAATCCACCGCGTATTTGACCCGGCTGGAGGGCATGAACTGCGGCATGCCCATGGCGCCGGCAAAGCTGCCGCGCGCGTCGAAAGGGTTGGTCTCGAGCCGGCGCTGCAAGGTCAGGAATTGCTCGATTTCCCCTTTGAAGAATTCGCTGCGTTCTTTGGCCCGCGGGTGGTTCGCCGGGAAATCGAAGGCCAGTGTGGTGAGGGCGTCCATCACGCGAAAACTGCCGGTGTCGCGGCCGTAAATGGTCTCCACGCCGATGATGCCGACAATGATTTCGGCGGGCACGCCGTATTCTTTCTCGGCGCGCTCCAGGGTCTGCTGGTTCTCCAGCCAGAAACGCCGGCCGGCCTCGATGCGTACCGGGTCGATGAAGCGGCTGCGGTAAACCCGCCAGTTCTTCACGAAGGCTTTGGTCGGCGGCTGCATCAGGCGCACGACGGTGGCGTTGTAGCGCGACTGTCCGATGGCGTCACGCACCCAGTCGGGGTCCAGGTCACGGCGGGCGGCCAGGTCGTCGGCAAACTGCATCGCCTCCGGGCGGGTTGAGTACAGAGGGCCCTGCGCCGGCGCTGCTTTGGCCGCCACGGATTTTTTGACGGGTTTTACGTCTGTAGCCCAGGCGGTACCTGCAGTAGCTGCTATCAATAAAAGAGCAAATCCGGCGCGGTGAAGGTGCATTAGGCGGTGCGGTGTATGAGAAGCGAGTAGGGGCGGGGACGGCGGGGAGGCCGAACGGGGCGGTATAAGGGCGATTTTAGGCTGGCCATGCCAGCCGGTCGAATTCCTGCCGAAGGCGGTTCAATTCAAGCCGCTCGTTGCCGGATGCGCCTGCATAACGCTGCAGCTCCAGCCGCACCAGCCAGTCGTGCAGCGCCTGGCCTTGCCCGCCGGGCCCGGTGCCGAACTTTTGCTGCACCAGCAGGGCCAGCTGGCGGGGCGATGTCGCCGGCGTGCTTTCGATGCCGGCTGGCGCAAGCCGCTTGCGCGCCCGCGACAGCAGGCGCAGCCAAGGGTCGTGCTGCACGCGGTCCCACAGTGTCCAGCCGGCGCCGACCACAGCGGCCGCCACGATGAGACCCAGCAAGACGTAACTCAGGTCCTCCCAACTGGGCGACTCGAAGCCGATGTCCTTGAGCAGGTTGAGCTGCTTTCCCTGGGTGTAATTCAGGACCCACTGGTTCCAGCCGTTGTTGACAGCCTCCCATGTGGCGCGCAACTGGGCCATCAGGGTGGGGCTCAGGGCGCCCAGGGCCTGGGTCACCACGCCCTGTGGAGCCACCAGACGCTGGAAGGAGCCGGTGCGGCCGGGGGACACTGCAGAGGTCGGGTCTACGCGCACCCAACCTTGGCCGGCCTGCCAGACTTCAGCCCACGCATGCGCATCGCTTTGCCTGATCACCCAGAAACCATCCACGGAATTCAACTCCCCACCCTGGTAGCCCGTGACGATGCGGGCGGGAATGTCCATGGCACGCATCAGGATCACAAACGCAGAGGCAATGTGTTCGCAAAAGCCCTCTTTGCGGTCAAACCAGAATTCGTCTGCCGTATTGACGCCGTACACGCCGGGGTCCAGGGTATAGACGTAGCCTCCCGTGCGAAGGCGGTCCAGTGCGATCTGCACCAGCCGCGCAGTGTCGGCGCCTGCGTTTTGCGGGTCGCTGCGTATCTCGCGAGCCAGCGAGAGCGTGCGTGGGTTGAAGCCTGGCGGCAACTCGACAAATTCCTGCAGCCCCCCGGCGCGCCGCAAGGGCCCGTGCCTGAAGACAGGATGGCTTTGCGCCTTGTAACGCACCAGGTCGGTGATGGGACGGTTCACCATCCACTGCAGGTCGGTGCGCATGGTGGCGGTATAGCCTGGCATCTGCGGGCTTTGGGCTACGGCTTCCAGTACAAAAAGCCAGGGCCGGCTGGTCGGCTCCAGCGTGACTTCGTAATTTACGGGCGCGCCCAACAACTCAAGGTTGGCCGTGACACCGAAGCGCGGGGTTGAATCAAAACGCGGGGGCCGCCATTCGCGTCCATCAAAACTGGACAGCACTGGCCCGCGAAAATACAGGTCTTTCTGGGGCGGCGGCCGGCCCTCGAATTTGATGCGCAGGGCGACGCTGTCGTCCAGCGCCAGGCTGGCGATGGTGCCGACCTGCATGCTGCCGCTCAGGCCGCTGCGGCCCGTCATCGCATCACTCGGCACACCCCATAAGGGCGCCAGACGTGGAAACAGCAGGAACAGCACCAGCATGATGGGCGCGCCCAGCAAGGCCATCCAGCCCGCAGTCCGGGCCGCCTGCAACAGCGGCGGCTTGCCGACCGGCATATGCGCATTGACCAGCACCGTCAACAGGCCCAGCAAGCCCAGCAGCATGCTGAAGGCGGTGAGCAGGGACTGCGAATAAAAGAAGTTGCTCAGCATGCAGAAAAAGCCGAGGAAGAACACCACGAAGGCATCACGTCTGGCCCGCAATTCCAGCGTCTTGAGTGTGAGCAATACCACCACCATGGTCACGCCGGCATCCCGGCCCAGCAAGGTGCGGTGCGTCATGAACGTGGCGGCGATGGTGGCTGCCAGCAAGGCCAGCAGCCACCATTTGCCAGGTAACGGCCGCGTCTTCAGGGCCAGCCAGCCTCGCCACAGCAGCACGACGCCTGCCAGCGTGCTGCACCACAGCGGCAGGTTGCCGACCTGCGGCAGCAATACCCAGGCGATCACCAGCAGCAGGAACAAGGTGTCGCGTGCGTCCCGGGGGAGGGCGGTGAGGCGGCTCAACATACCGCCAGCGCCTCCAGGCACAGCCGTTTGTGTGCCTCGCCGCTGGCGGGCTTGATCTCCAGTGCGGGCAGGCGCAGGCCGTAGTCGAGCGAAAGTTTGTCGGCCATCAAGACCCAGGCGCACAGGCGCGAGAGCTTTTGCTCAACCCCCGCGGAGCCGGCGTTCTTGAAGTCCAGCCAGAGTTCGTGCCGCTGTGCCTGCTGGGTGTCGCGCACCACCAGGCCATTGCCCTGCCCGTCGTCCTTTGCCGCTTTTTTCCAGACCACTAGCTTCATGGGGTCGCCGCGGCGGTAACCGCGTACGCCGTCGAATTCGCCGGTGCTTTGCGCCTGCGTGGCAGTCGCAGCGCCGCCGGAGCGGGGTTCGCCGGGCGGCAGGGGCGGCGCATGCAGTTCGGGCGCCGGGTAGACCAGGATTTGCGCCGCCGGCCGCCAGACCGTCCAGACACGGAAAGTGCCGAGCGGAAAGCGTGTTTCGGCGGTCAGCGTGGGCAGCCGGTGCAGGCCGCGCCGCGGCGGCGTGAACGCCACCTGCACCACGCTGCTGCCTTGGGCGGGCACGTCGGTCCAGACCCAGTGCTGTTCGCGGCCTTTTTTCGGATCGACGTCGTGCGGGTCAAGCACGCTCAGCCCTATGCCGTGGCGCGCGCTACGCCTGGTGTTTGTGAGTTTGATGTCAAAAACGGCTGCAGCCCCCGCATGATTTGGGCTTGGTGCTACTAAATTCATAGCAAGACCGCGCAGCGTTCCGTGGCAGACATGCATGCCCACCAGGGCGCTGCCGGCCAGCAGGAAGGTCAGCAGGTAGCCCAGGTTGAGCTGGTAGTTGATGGACGCGACCAGCAGCGTCAGCAAGGTCACGCCCAGCATCAGGCCCGGTCTTGTCGGCAGGATGTAGACATTGCGCTGGGTCAGCGAGACGCTGTCGGTATACGGCAGCTTGCTTTGCCACCATTTCTGGAAGCGCCCGCGAACGAAGGCAAAGGGGTTGGGGATGGATGCCAGGGCGGCCATAAACAGCGGCTTTCGGGCGGGCGTCAGGGGGTCAGGCCGTCAAGGTAAGGGCACGGCTTCAAGCATGGCCCGTACCTGTTCCACCGGGCCGCGTCCGGCATCACTGACGGGGATGAGGCGGTGCGCGGCGGTCTGCGGCAGCACGGCGGCGATATCGTCCGGCGCCACATAGTCCCGCTTGTTCAGGAAGGCCTGCGCCTTCGCCGCGCGCATGATGGCGATACCGGCGCGCGGGCTCAGGCCCTGCAAAAACCAGCGGCCCGAGCGGGTCGCCGCCACCAGGTCCTGCAGGTAGTTAAGCAGGGGCTCCGCCGCATGGATCTGCGCGACCATTTGCTGCAGCTCCAGCAGGTCGTGCGGCGTCAGCAGTGCGGGCAGTTGCTCGACCATATCGCGCCGGTCGGCGCCCCGCAAAAGTTCGCGCTCAGCCGCGCGGTCAGGGTAGCCCAGCGAGATCCGCATGTGAAAGCGGTCCAGCTGCGATTCAGGCAGCGCATAGGTGCCCAGCTGGTCGTGCGGGTTTTGCGTGGCGATCACAAAAAACGGCAGCGGGAGGGGGCGGGTTTCGCCCTCCACGGTGACCTGTTTTTCTTCCATGGCCTCCAGCAGGGCGCTTTGGGTCTTGGGGCTGGCGCGGTTGATTTCGTCGGCCAGCAGCACCTGGGCAAAGACCGGCCCGGGGTGAAACACAAAGCTTTCTTTTTGGCGCTCGTAAATCGAGACGCCGGACAAATCGCTGGGCATCAGGTCGGCGGTGAACTGAACCCGTGAGAACTGCAGGCCGAAAGAGCGCGACAGGGCGTGGGCCAGTGTGGTTTTCCCGACGCCGGGCACGTCCTCAATCAGCAGGTGGCCCCCGGCCAGCAGGCAGGCTACACAATCCTGCACTTGCGCCGGCTTGCCGACGATGACCGTGTTAAGCTGATTCAGGAGCGCTTGAAGTTTTTCTTTGACGTTCATGGGCGTCAACCATACCGTAATTTTTTACAAATTATTTCCCGATGAGCACGACTGGTTATTTCAGCCACCCCGATTGCCATAAACACGAGATGGGCCCCGGCCATCCCGAGTGCCCGGAGCGGCTTGACGCCATTGAAGACTGGCTGCTGGCCACCGGCGTCAAGGACGCGCTGGACGTGCGCGAAGCGCCGCTGGCGTCGATCGGCGACATCGAATTGGGACATGACCGCATGATGGTGGCGGCGATCCGCGGCCTGAGTGACAGCCTGGGCGACGACATCAATGCGGGCGGCCCGGCTTACGCCCAGATCGACCCCGACACCGCACTTAACATCCATAGCTGGAACGCCGCCGTGCGCGCCGTGGGCGCCGTGCTGGCGGCCACCGACGCCGTGATGGCCGGCGAGCTTGAAAACGCGTTTTGCGCCGTGCGGCCGCCGGGCCACCATGCATGCCATCGCCGGTCCATGGGGTTTTGCATCTTCAACAGCGTGGCGATTGCCGCCAAATATGCGCTGGAGCGCCACGGCCTCAAGCGCGTGGCCGTGATCGACTTCGACGTGCACCACGGCAACGGCACCGAAGACATCCTGAGCGGCGACGACCGGGTCTTGATGGCCAGCTTTTTCCAGCACCCGTTCTATCCCTATACCGGCACTGAAAGCCACGCCGGCAACATGCTCAACCTGCCCGTACCCGCTTACACCAAGGGTATGGCCGTGCGTGAGCTGATTGAGGCGGCGTGGATTCCGCGGCTCGAAGAATTCAAGCCCGAGATGATTTTCATCAGCGCCGGTTTCGACGCGCACCGCGACGACGACCTGGGCCAGATGGGCCTGGTCGAGCAGGACTACGCCTGGATCACCCAGCGCCTGAAGGATGTCGCAAATCGCCATTCGCAGGGCCGCATCGTTTCGTCGCTGGAAGGCGGCTACAACCTCAACGCGCTGGCGCGCAGCGTGGAAGCGCACATTCGCGTCCTGGCCGACCTGTAGGGTTCTGGATGATTGCCGCGACCGCCGGCCTTTCGGCTCCCGTGCTCCATACACAGGACGCGCGCGGCGTACATCGCCTGCAACTGAATCAGCCCGCTGCTTTCAACGCCCTGAGCGAAGACGTGCTGGCGGCGCTGCAGGCCGCGCTTGATGTGATTGCGCTTGATCCTCTGGCGCGTGCGGTGGTCATCTCGGCGCAAGGCAAGGCGTTTTGTGCCGGCCACAACCTCAAAGACATGCGTGCCCGCCCTGAGCTGGCCTATTACCAGAAGCTTTTTGCCCAGTGCACCCGCATGATGCTCAGCATCCAGAAGCTGCCGGTGCCCGTGATTGCGCAGGTGCAGGGGCTGGCTACGGCCGCGGGCTGCCAGCTGGTGGCGCAGTGCGACCTGGCTGTTGCGTCCAGCAATGCCAGTTTTGGGGTCAACGGCATTGATGTCGGGCTTTTTTGCGCCACGCCCAGCGTGCCGCTGGTGCGCAATATGCCGGCCAAACAGGCCATGGAAATGCTGATGACGGGCGACTTCATCACGGCCGACGAAGCGCGCGTGCGCGGGCTGATCAACCGTGTCGTGCCGCTCGATTCGCTGGACCCCGAGGTTGAGAAACTTCTGCAGTCGCTGCTGCTCAAACCGCGCGAAGCCCTTGCCATGGGCAAGGCGCTTTTCTACCAACAACGTGAAACCGGCATCGAGGCCGCCTACCAGCTGGCCGGCCAATCCATGGCCTGCAACATGGCCCTCCCCGTTGCACAGGAAGGCGTGCAAGCCTTCATCGAAAAAAGGAAACCCCAATGGCCGCCGGCGCCCTGACGACCCGTCCCCCCGCCCGCATCGAGACCCTGGACGGCTGGTTTGCCGCGCTGGCCCAGCCGAGCTCGTTGACTGAACTCGCTGCGCTGATCGGTTGCGCCTTGCTGGCCTGGCTGATAGTGCGCGTGGCGGGCCGCGCGCGCATGGCGGTTGACGGCACGTCCATCCTCTTCGGGCGGCGCGTGATTGACGGTGTGCTGTTTCCGCTGTTGTTGCTGTTCTTTGCCTATGCGGCGCAGGCGCTTCTGGCCAGAATTTTCCCGACGGCGGTGTTCAAGGTCGCCATTCCGGTGCTGCTGTCGCTGGCGGTGATCCGCCTGGGCGTCAAGGTGCTGCAGGTCGCTTTTAAAGATGCGCCGCTGGTGCGTGCGCTGGAGCGCACCATCTCCTGGCTGGCCTGGATCGCCATGGTGCTGTGGGTCAGCGGCTTGCTGCCCGTCGTGCTCGATGAGCTCGACGACATCAAATGGAAAGTCGGCAATTCAAACCTGTCGGTGCGCACCATGCTGGAAGGCGCGGTGACGGCCGGTGTGGTGTTGCTGATCACCTTGTGGATTTCGTCGGCCATCGAGGCGCGCCTGCTCCGCTCGGCCACCGGCAACGAACTCTCATTGCGCAAGGCCGTTGCCAATGCCGTGCGTGCGGTGCTGATGTTTGTCGGGCTGCTGATGGCGCTGTCGTCAGTGGGCATTGACCTCACGGCCTTGTCGGTGCTGGGCGGCGCGGTCGGTGTGGGTGTGGGTTTTGGCTTGCAGAAGCTCGCCGCCAACTATGTCAGCGGCTTTGTCATGCTTGCCGAGCGCAGTGTGCGCATCGGCGACAACGTGCGGGTCGACACCTTCGAGGGGCGCATCACCGACATCAACGCGCGCTACACCGTGGTGCGTGCGCCGTCGGGGCGCGAGTCCATCGTGCCCAACGAAATGTTCATCAGCACGCGCATTGAGAACCTCTCGCTGAGCGATACGCAGGTCTTGCAGTCCACCGTGATCTCGGTCGGCTATGACAGCGACGTTGAGCTGGTGATGCGCCTGCTCAGCGAGGCGGCGCTCAAGCAGGACCGCGTGCTGCGAAACCCCGGCCCCGGCGTCAATCTGACCAATTTCGGTGCCGACGGGCTGGAATTCACACTCAATTACTGGATGACGGATCCGGAAAACGGCCAGCAAAACCTCCGCTCCCGCGTCAATTTGGCCATTCTTGCTTCCTTGCGAGAGCATGGCATCGACATTCCCTATCCGCAGCGCGTGGTGCATACGCGGGTGAGCGTTGCTGAAGACGCAAAAGGCGCCAACGACAGCACCCCGGCCAAACCGTCCTGAGCGCTGTGAAAAGCCTGGTGGCGCGCCCCGTTTCCGCCTTTCCTTCGTTTCAATTGACGCCTGAAAGACACCTGTAGGACAGTGGTTGGGCAGGATGCTCTAATTCCGTGTGTCCAGCACTCTATAATGAAAAATAGAACGACCGTTCTTTTTCTGCCTGGTCCCGCCGGATACCCTCCGGCCGCCAGTTCTGAAGCCCGCATCAGGGGCGCCACAGCATAGAATGCAAAGCTTACGTTTACGTCAACGTCAATTCGGTCCCGATTTCGTTTCGATTTCAATTAGTACTCAATCCATCAACTCTGGAGTCCTCTCATGAAGGTCTTGGTTCCCGTCAAACGCGTTGTGGACTACAACGTCAAAGTCCGCGTCAAATCCGATGGCACCGGTGTCGACATCGCCAACGTCAAGATGAGCATGAACCCGTTTGACGAGATCGCCGTGGAAGAAGCGACCCGCCTGAAAGAAAAGGGCGTCGTGACCGAAGTCATCGCCGTCAGCTGCGGCGTGCTGCAGTGCCAGGAAACCCTGCGCACCGCCATGGCCATCGGCGCCGACCGCGCCATCCTGGTCGAAACCGCTGAAGAACTGCAGCCATTGGCCGTGGCCAAGCTGCTCAAGGCGCTGGTCGAAAAAGAACAACCCCAGCTCGTCATCCTCGGCAAGCAGGCGATTGACGACGACTGCAACCAGACCGGCCAGATGCTGGCCGCACTGCTCGGCTGGCCCCAGGCCACCTTTGCCTCCAAGGTCGAAGTCGAAGGCGGCACCGCCAAGGTCACGCGCGAAGTCGACGGCGGCCTGGAAACCCTCTCGCTCACGCTGCCGGCCATCATCACGACCGACCTGCGCCTCAATGAGCCGCGCTACGTCACCTTGCCCAACATCATGAAGGCCAAGAAAAAGCAGCTCGACAACCTCAAGCCTGAAGAGCTTGGCGTGGATGTCAAGCCGCGCATCAAGACCCTGAAGGTCAGCGAGCCACCCAAGCGCAGCGCCGGCATCAAGGTGGCCGACGTGGCCGCCCTGGTGGACAAGCTCAAGAACGAAGCCAAAGTAATCTAAGGAGACTGACGACATGACCGCACTTGCATCACTCGTAGTAGCAGAACACGACAACGCCAGCATCAAGCCCGCGACCCTCAACACCGTGACAGCAGCCGCCCAGTGCGGCGGCGATGTGCATGTGCTGGTGGCCGGCAAGGGCGCCGAAGCCGCTGCCAAGGCTGCCGCCGCCATTGCCGGCGTGGCCAAAGTTATCCACGTCGAAGGCGATCACTTCGCCCACGGCCTGGCCGAGAACATGGCCGCGCAGGTCCTGGCCATCGCCAGCGCCTATTCGCACATCCTGTTTCCCGCCACCGCTTCGGGCAAGAACATCGCCCCCCGCGTGGCCGCGACGCTGGATGTCGGCCAGATCTCCGACATCACCAAGGTCGATGCCGCCGACACCTTTGAGCGCCCCATCTACGCCGGCAACGCGATCGCCATCGTGCAAAGCCTGGACGCGACCAAAGTCATCACCGTGCGCACCACCGGTTTTGACGCCGCGGCTGCCACCGGCGGCTCCGCCACCATTGAAACACCCGCGGGCGTGGCCGACAGCGGCAAGTCAACCTTCCTGGGCTCCGAAATCGCCAAGAGCGACCGCCCCGAACTGACGGCCGCCAAGATCATCGTCTCCGGCGGCCGCGCGATGGGCTCCAGCGAGAAATTCAACGAAGTGCTGACGCCACTGGCCGACAAGCTGGGCGCCGCACTCGGTGCTTCGCGCGCCGCCGTCGATGCGGGCTACGCCCCCAACGACTGGCAAGTGGGCCAGACCGGCAAGATCGTGGCGCCCCAGCTCTACATCGCGGCCGGTATTTCCGGTGCGATCCAGCATCTGGCCGGCATGAAAGACAGCAAGGTCATCGTCGCGATCAACAAGGATCCCGAAGCACCGATCTTCAGCGTGGCGGACTACGGCCTCGAGGCCGACCTATTCACGGCCGTGCCTGAACTCGTCGCGGCGCTGTAGTCCGGTTGCAGGCCAGCACGACGTGAATGCCATGCGGCAACCCGGCCAATCCGGCCAACCCGGTGTGAGGCGAGGCGCATGCATCGCCTTGATGCTGGTTTGCGTTTTACTCACCGCTTGCGCGGGGCTTGACCGCAAGGTCCAGCAGGTGAGCGTCAAGTCGGACGTCAAGGAGCCGGTGACCTCTTTGGCCCTGGTTTTTGTCACGCCCGAGTGGGCCAACCAAAATCCGGATCTGGTCAAAGGCTACAGGCTCTCGGGCGTTCTCGACAACCGCATGATGAGCCAGAGCGTCGGGCATGCCGCAGACTTCATGCAAGTCAACGGCATCCCGGCAAAGTACGCAGGTACCTTCGGCCAGCGCTCCAACATCAAAGGCACGCTGACCGAATGGTCGGGCCAGGGTTACAACACGCTGCTGTTCACCCCGATTGGCTCCTCCGTCACCTCCCAGGGGCAAGAGGCCCTCAGGGGTTCGACCCGCTCCCGCGTGACGCTGTACAGCAAGAAGCTGGTGCCCATGCTGGAGTTCCAGGATGCGTTTTACGCTTCAGCTCCTGATTCGAGCCATGTGGACTTGATGGCGGCGGGCTGGCTCAATGCCTTGATGGACAACGGCTATGTGCCGCGCAAAGCCGACAAGCTGCTGGAGCCGCCGCTTCGTGAGTTTTCGCGCTAGGTTCGCAAGAGCCTGCCTGGCACACGCCGGGAAAACAGACCCGCGAAACCAGGCCAGCGCGGCTTTTTAATGGCCTTCGCCGGGCAAGAGACAAATTTTTCGGAGACAAAAACATGACGTACAAAGCCCCCCTCAAGGACATGCTGTTTGACATCCAGCACCTGGCCAATATCGAGCAGATCGCGCAAATCCCCGGCTTTGAAGAAGCCGGCTTCGACACCGCGCAGGCCGTGCTCGAAGAATGCGCCAAGTTCAACGAAGGGGTGCTGGCGCCGCTGAATCGCGACGGCGACATCAATCCCTCCAGCTGGAAAAACGGCGAAGTCACCACCACGCCAGGCTTCAAGGACGCCTTCCGCCAATACGTTGAAGGCGGCTGGCAGGGCCTGCAGCATCCGGCTGATTTTGGCGGCCAGGGCCTGCCCAAAACCATAGGCGCGGCCTGCGGCGAAATGCTCAACTCCGCCAACATGAGCTTTGCGCTGTGCCCGCTGCTGAGCGACGGCGCGATCGAAGCGCTGCTGACGGCCGGCTCCGATGATCTCAAAGCCATCTACCTCGAAAAACTCGTGAGCGGCCAATGGACAGGCACCATGAACCTGACCGAGCCGCAGGCCGGCTCTGACCTTGCCATGGTGCGCAGCCGTGCCGAGCCGCAGCCCGACGGCAGCTACAAAGTGTTCGGCACCAAGATCTTCATCACTTACGGTGAGCACGACATGGCCGAGAACATCGTGCACCTGGTGCTGGCCCGCGTGACCGGCGCACCCGAAGGCGTGAAAGGCATCAGCCTCTTCGTTGTACCCAAGTTCATGGTCGGCAAAGACGGCGCACTCGGCGCGCGCAACGATGTTCACTGCGTGAGCATCGAGCACAAGATGGGCATCAAGGCATCGCCCACCGCCGTGCTGCAGTACGGTGACCACGGCGGCGCCGTGGGCTACATCGTGGGCGAAGAAAACCGCGGCCTCGAATACATGTTCATCATGATGAACTCGGCGCGCTACGCCGTCGGCATGCAGGGCATCGCGATTGCCGAGCGTGCCTACCAGAAGGCCGTGACTTTCTCTAAAGACCGCGTGCAAAGCCGCCCGGTCGACGGCTCCATCAAGGCCAGCGCGCCCATCATTCACCACCCCGACGTCAAGCGCATGCTGATGACCATGCGCGCCTACATTGAAGGCTGCCGCGCCATGGCGTCCGTGGCGGCTGCGGCGTACGACGCGACGCATCACCACCCCGATGCCGACGTGCGCAAGCAGAACCAGGCGTTCTATGAATTCATGGTGCCGCTGGTCAAGGGCTACAGCACCGAGATGAGCCTTGAAGTCACATCGCTGGGCGTGCAGGTGCACGGCGGCATGGGCTTTATTGAAGAGACCGGCGCGGCCCAGTACTACCGCGACGCCAAGATCCTGACGATCTACGAAGGCACGACCGCCATCCAGGCCAACGACCTGATTGGCCGCAAGACCTCGCGCGACGGCGGCCAGACGGCCAAGGCGATTGCCGCGCAGATCGAGAAAACCGAAAACGAATTGCTCAAGCAGGGCAGCGCCGACGCCATCGCTGTAGCCAAGCGCCTGAAGGCCGCGCGCCTTGCGTTCATCGATGTAGTGGATTTTGTGGCGGGCAATACCAAAGCCAGCCCCAACGCCGTGTTTGCCGGCAGCGTGCCTTACCTCATGCTGGCTGGCAACGTGGTGGCCGGCTGGCAAATGGCGCGTTCGCTGCTGGTGGCGCAAGAACAAATTGCCAAGGGCGTTGACGTGGCCTTCATGCAGGCCAAGATCACCACCGCGCGTTTTTACGCCGACCACTTGCTGACCAAAGCGCCCGGCGTGCGCGACAGCATTGTCGAAGGCGCGGACAGCGTGACGGCCCTGGCGCTTGAGTCGTTCTGAGCGGCCGACTGCCGGCTGCCATCTTCTGCTATCAAATAAATAGCTACTAGCCAAGTCAGTACCTGGGCTAGAGCCTGTTTTTACTTAAAACCCCAGAGACACACGGAGCCATCATGTCCAGACTGCCCGGCGCATTGAACAAGCTGCCTTTGCCCATCATCGGCTCGCCGCTCTTCATCATCAGCAACCCGAAACTGGTGATTGCGCAGTGCAAGGCCGGTGTGGTGGGCGCCATGCCTGCGCTCAATGCGCGGCCGGCTTCGCAGCTCGATGAATGGCTGGCCGAGATCACCGAGGCGCTGGCGGCCCACAACAAGGCCAACCCCGACAAACCTGCCGCGCCCTTTGCCATCAACCAGATCGTGCACAAGTCCAACGACCGGCTCGAGCACGACATGGAAATGTGCGTGAAGTACAAGGTGCCCATCTACATCACCAGCCTGGGCGCGCGTGAAGACATCAACGCCGCCGCACACAGCTACGGCGGCGTGGTGCTGCACGACATCATCAACAACAAGTTCGCCCGCAAGGCGATTGAAAAGGGCGCTGACGGCCTGGTGGCTGTGGCCGCCGGCGCGGGCGGCCACGCGGGCGTGAAGAGCCCGTTCGCCCTGATCCAGGAAATCCGCCAGTGGTTTGACGGCCCGCTGGCGCTCTCCGGCGCCATCTCTACCGGCGGCGCAGTGCTGGCCGCACAAGCCATGGGCGCCGACTTCGCCTACATCGGCTCGGCCTTCATCGCGACCGAAGAAGCGCGCGCTGCCGACGCCTACAAGCAGGCCATCGTCGAAGGCAACTCCGACGACATCGTCTACAGCAGCCTGTTTACCGGCGTGCACGGCAACTACCTTGCCCCGTCGATTCGTGCGGCCGGCATGGACCCTGAGAACCTGCCCGAAGGCGACGTCAAGACCATGAACTTCGGCGGCGGCGAAGGCAGCAAGTCCAAGGCCTGGAAAGATATCTGGGGCTGCGGCCAGGGCATCGGCTCCGTCAGCAAGGTGCAACCTGCGGCGGACTATATTGCCCAGCTCGGCCGCGAGTACGAGCAGGCGCGCCAGCGGGTCTGCGCTTAAGCACTTGTCTTGATGAGCGCTTCGCCACGGCCACCACGCCTTCCCGGCATTGATGCCCTCAAGGGCCTGGCGTGCGTGATGATCGTCTGGCACCACCTGGCCTTTTACGGCCCGATGTCGGATGTGGTTCACCCGTTTGCGCCCGCGCTGATGGGATGGCTGTACGACTACGGCCGCATGGCCGTGCAAGTCTTCCTTGTCGTGAGCGGGTTTTTGGCGGCGGCTTCGCTGGCGCCGCAGGGCGTTGCGGTGTTCGATTCACCTGGCCGGCTGGTGCTTAGACGCTACTGGCGGCTCGTCAAACCGTACCTTGTGGCGCTGGCTGTCAGCGTGCTGGTGGCGGCGCTGGTCAGGCCCTGGTTTACGCACCCGTCGGTGCCGGCGGCGCCCACGTTGCCGCAGCTTCTGGCCCATGTATTTTTGCTGCAAGATATCCTCGGCCAGGAAGCACTCTCCGCCGGTGTCTGGTATGTGGCCATCGACTTTCAGCTGTATGCAGCGGCGGTGCTCATCTTTGCCTTTGCACGGCGGTTTCAGTTTGCGCAGGGCGAAGGGGGCGACGCGGCGCACGCCACATCCGCTTCGGCTCAGCTCGGCGTGAGCCTCATCCTGCTGCTTGCCCTGGCCTCGTTGCTGTTCTTTAACCGCTTGCCGGCGTTCGACATCACGGCTTTGTATTTCTGCGGCTCTTATGCGCTGGGCATGTTCGCGTTCTGGGCGTCACACAAGCTGGGCGGGCGGCGCGTCTTCTGGCTCGCCACCATGGCCGTCATGGGCGCTCTGGCCCTGGCGCTGGATTTCAGGGGGCGGCTGGTGGTGGCGCTGGTCACCGCCTTCGGGCTGGTGGGCCTTGCAGGCCTTCAGCCCGACGCCTGGCCGTGGCACTGGCTGCAGCAGCGACGGTTGGTGCAACTGGGCAAGATTTCGTACTCGGTGTTCCTGATCCACTTTCCGGTGTGCCTGCTGGTCAACGCCGTCGTTGGTTACTTCTGGCCGGCGCAACTGATCGCCAACGTGGCGGGCCTGCTGCTGGCGTTCGTGCTCTCGCTGCTGGCCGGGAGTGCGCTGTACCGTTGGGTCGAATGCCGGCCCGGTCTGGAGGGCTATGGCTGGTTTCGCCGGATTTTTGCAAGCTAAAACAGGCTCTAGCCCATGTATTACCTAGGCATATAGCTATCAAATTGGTAGCGTCAAGCTGACAGCCGCCGCAACGGCTCAGCGCCTGAACATCTCCAGCTTCAACTCCGCAGGCTCACCCAGCCATGAGGCATGAGTGGTGTGGTCGGCCAGGTCGTCGCCGGTCAGGCCGTGTACAAACACATCCAGGCCCTTGCGCTCACTCTCAAGCCACGGGATGAGGCGCTCGAACGCATCGCTGTCAAACGCCAATTGGCAGCTCCAACGCGGGTGCGGGCCGACTTCGCGCTCATGCACGCGGCCGACGGCCACGCCAAAAAGCTCACCGGCCTTTTCGCACAGCGCGCGCGCCTGTTCGGTCTTGCCGGGCCCGAAATAGACATGGGCATGGTAGCGGGCGTAGAGGTTTTCGGGACGTTGGGTCATGGCGGATGGCGTGGCGAAATGTGCTGCTTTTGAAGGGGAAAACCCATTATTTGCGGCCTGGGCAGGCCGTGTTGCGAAAGGGGCTTTGACTGCATATACTGTATTTATATACAGTAATTTGATTCGGTCATTTTTTATCTCCACACGCCCTGTTTCCAGGCAACCCACCATGGCAGACGCCACCATTCCCATCCATGCCATCAAAGGCCGCGGCACTGCCACGCGCATGGCCCACCGGTTTGAGAAAGACGTGCGCAGCGCGTGGGACGACGGCTGGGGCACGCTGCAAGAAGATGCCTCGGGCGAGGCGCCGCGGCTGGAGACAGAGGTCACGATGGAGGACGCCCGAAGCGCCATCGTCGGCAATGACTCGCCCGATATCTTTTTTGACTACAGCATCAATCCCTACCGGGGCTGCGAGCACGGTTGTGTGTATTGCTATGCACGGCCCACGCACAGCTACCTCAATCTTTCGCCGGGGCTGGACTTTGAAACGAAGATCATCGCCAAGCGCAACATCGCCGAGGTGCTGCGCGCGGATTTGCGCAAACGCAGCTATGTGCCCCGCTTGCTCAACATTGGCTCGGCCACCGATTGCTACCAGCCCGCCGAGCGCGAGCTGCGGCTGACGCGCAGCATCATCGAGGTGATGCAGGAAGTGAGGCACCCGTTTTCCCTCATCACCAAATCCAGCGGCGTAGAGCGCGACCTCGATTTGCTGGCACCTCTGGCTGCCGACAAGCTGGCAGCCGCCTACGTGACCATCACCACACTCGACGGCGAACTCGCGCGCAAGCTTGAGCCGCGCGCGGCCGCACCGCACCGGCGCCTGCGCACTATCCGCACGCTGGCCGAGCACGGCATCCCTGTCGGCGTGAGCGTGGCGCCGCAAATCCCGTTTGTGAACGACGACATGGAGCATGTGCTGGAGGCCGCCTGGGAGGCCGGTGCGCGCAGCGCGTTCTACACCGTGATCCGCCTGCCCTGGGAGGTGGCGCCCATCTTCAAGGAGTGGCTGGAGCTGCACTACCCGCAGCGCGCCGCGCGCATCATGGCGCGCATCCACGAGATGCGCGGCGGCAAAGATTACGACAGCGACTTCGCCTCGCGCATGAAAGGCCATGGCCTGTGGGCTGAGCTGATCAAGCAGCGCTTTGAGAAAGCCTGCCACCGCATCGGCTTTAACCGCCAGCGGATTGAGCTGGACATGAGCCAGTTTCGGCCGCCGGCCGCAGCGGGCGCCGAAGGGCAGGGCAGCCTTTTTTGACTGGGCTCACGGCCAAGCTGGCGAGGGCTATAGTCCAAAAAGCGTTAAGCCCATCTCACGTCACACCACGTCATACCGTCTGAAATAAAAGGAGCTCACCTTGGCACTCGAGTGGAAATATTCATCGGAAGGCATGGCCGCCGCAGACTGGGAAGAGCTGTCAAACCTTTACCGGATTGCTCCGCTGGGCGACAAGAAGCCGGCCGATCTGCAGATCGTGTTCTCCAACAGCATGTTCAAGTGCTTTGTGTATGACGCCGGCAAGCTCATTGCCGCCGGCCGCGCGGTGGCAGACGGCAAGGACTGCTCTTACCTCTGCGACATCGCGGTGGCGCCCGACCGCCAGGGATCGGGCATGGGCAAAGACATGGTGGCGGCGCTGGTGAAGCTGTCCAGCGGCCACAAAAAAATCATCCTTTATGCGGTGGCCGGCAAGGAGCCGTTTTACCGCAAGCTGGGCTTCAGGCGCATGCTGACGGCGATGGCGATTTTTGCGAATGCTGAGCAAGCGCTGCAGAGTGGGTTGATCAGCGACAACTGAAGGGGTTTTCGCGCCTGGGTTTTACTCCTTCCCCCGCTGGGGGAAGGTGGGGATGGGGGCCGACGGCGCTTGATGTTTCGCCGCGCATATTTGAAGGCCGGGTGGCCCCCACCCCAACCCTCCCCCAGCGGGGGAGGGAGCCGAGCGGGGAAGAAGGACAAACCTAACGCAGGTAGCTTCGGTTCAATCTCACCTCAAGCTTCTTCTGCAGCGTCTCAAACGAGGCACTCATCGCCCAGTAAATCCCCGCAGCCGCCAGATACAGCGGAAAGGGCTGAAAGGTCGTGGCAATCACTTCCTTGGTCGCCAGCATCAGCTCCCCCACGGCAATCACCGACACCAGCGAGGTGTCCTTGATCAGGCTGATCAGGCTGTTGGACAAACTGGGCACCGCCAGGCGCAGGGCCTGCGGGCCGATGATGTAGCGCAGCGTTTGCGCCTGCGTCAGGCCCAGGCTGCGGGCCGCATTCCACTGGCCGTGTTCCACACCGTTGATCGCGCCGCGAATCGTTTCCGACAGGTAGGCGCCCACGTTCAGGCTCAGGCCCAGGATGCCGGCGCTGATCGGGTCGAACTGGATGCCGATGCTGGGCAGGCCGAAGTAGATGACGAAGAGCTGCACCAGCAGCGGCGTGCCGCGCATGCAGCTGACATACAGCGCTGCAAACTGAGAAAGCCCCGGCACCTTGGCGAGCCGCGTCACAGCCACGAGGGTGCCGATGATGGCGCCGAAGAAAACAGACGCTACCGCCAGCAGCAGCGTCCACGCCGCGCCTTTGAGCATCAGCGGCAAAGCGTCGCGCAGCAACTGGGTCAAGCCGGTCAGGTCCATGAAGGTCTCCACAAATAGAAACCCCGGCGCAGAGCCGGGGTTGTTTCAGGCGCCTGCCAAAAGGCGGCGCGCGGCTGATCGAATGTTACTTCGCTTATTTGGCGACGGGCGGCTTGCTCACGTCGCGGTCAAACCACTTGGTCGAGATCTTTGCGAAGCTGCCGTCGGCTTGCAGGTCAGCCAGGGCCTTGTCGATGGCGGCCTTGAACTTCGGGTTGTTCTTCACAAAAGGAATGCCGGACTTTTCCAGATCGCCCACGGGCGCGCCGGGCTTGAGCGGCAGCTTGGTCTGTTTGACGATGTAGGGAATCAGGAGGCTGTCGTTCAGCGCTGCATCGATACGGCCCAGCGCGAGGTCTTGCAAATACTCTTGCGCGCCGGGATAGGTCTTGACGTCAATGCCGCCGACTTTCTTGGCGATGTCGGCGTAGTTGGTGCCCTGGCCCAGGCCGAGCTTTTTGCCTTTGAGGTCGGCCAGCGTCTTGAACTCGCGCTTTTCGTCCTTGCGGATGATCAGTTGCGGGGCCGAGATGGTGTAGGGCTCGGAGAAATCAAACGTCTCCTTGCGCTTGTCGGTGATGCCGACCTGGTTGATCACCACGTCGTACTTGCCGGCCTGCAGGCCCGCGAGGATGGCGCTCCACTCGCTGGTCGAGAACTCGGCTTTGACGCCCAGCTTTTGCGCGAGCGCATTGGCCAGTTCCACTTCAAAGCCGGCAAGCTGGCCGCCTTCCTTGTAGTTGAAGGGCGGGTAGGTGCCTTCGAGGGCGACTTTGAGGGTTCCGCGCTGCTTGACGGTATCGAGCAGGTCGGCTGCGCTGGCGCCCACAGTGAGTGTCAGAAGCAGTGTGGACGCGACAGTGGAAAGGACGGCCTTTCGAATATTCATATTCAACCCTTGCATAAGAGAATTGTTATTGAGATGAAAAGTGAATATTAAATCTGCCGCCACTTTGGTGCATGCAAGGCGTCAAAAGCCCTACAGCGAATCCGGATGCTAGGCTGCCGGCTGGCAGCCGCGCCGATTCAGGGCTTGGTGCAGTGGGCGTAGATATCGAGCGCAGGCTTGTAGACGCTGGTCTGCACATTCATCAGGCCGAGCACTGAATGAAAGTAGTTGTCGTGGCTCACGGGCGTGTCCAGCTGTTGCTTCAGGCACGCAGCGGTCAGCTGGTTGCGCTGCTCAAACTCCGGCGAGAGCCAGGTGATCCACGGCACGCGCTTTTGCACCTCGGGCGCAATGCCGTAGGGCATACCGTGCAGGTAGAGGTTGTTCTCGCCCAGCGATTCGCCGTGGTCGGCCAGGTACAGCAGGGCGGGCGCGTTGCGCGCTTCCTGCGCCTTCAGCCACTGGATGGAAGACGCCAGCAGTTTGTCGGTGTAGACGATGCTGTTGTCATAGGCATTGAGCAGCCCTTCGCGGCTGCAGCTTTGCAATGCGTTGTCGGTGCACTCGGGCAGGAATTTTTTGACAGCTTGCGGCGAGCGCTTGTAGTACGCCGGGCCGTGGCCGCCCATCTGGTGCATCACCACCACCACGCCTTTGGCGCGGCGCTCGGCCGGCAGGGCGGCAATGCGCTCGTCAATGCCGTGCAGCATCACTTCATCAAAACATTCGCCGCTGTCGCACAGGCCCGGCACCTTGAGCGCCACCGTGTTCACGTTGGGCACGCGGTCGCACACGCCCTTGCAGCCCGACTGGTTGTCGATCCACAGCACGGCAAGGCCCGCACGCTGCAGCACATCGAGCATGCCTTCGTAGTTGGCGGGGCGTGAGTCGTACGCTTCGCGTCCGAAGTTGGAGAACATGCAGGGCACCGATGCGGCCGTGCTGGTGCCGCATGACCACGCGTTGCGCAGGCTCACCACGTTTTCTTTGGCCAGCAATGGGTTGGTGGGCCGGCCGTAGCCGTTGAGCGAAAAGTTGGCACTGCGTGCCGTCTCGCCCAGCACCAGCAGCAGCAGCGGCGGTTTGGTTTGCGCCGTGTAGCGGGCGCCGAGTTTGGCGTCTTCACCCAGCGGCAGAACCACGGATTCGTCGCGCTGGAAAGGCTTGGCCGCGATCGCACCCAGTGCGTAGAACGAATTGAGCGGATTGATCAGGTAGCGCACATGGGTGTAGTTGCGCATCACAGAGGCAATGCTCTGGAAGAACAAAAACACCACCAGCACCAGCAGCACACAGGCGCCGGTCAGCGTGGCGGCGTTGGTGAGTACTTGCCGCGCGGCACTTGCGCGCATGATATTTTGCCGCCACACAAAAATCATCGGCAAAACCGCCAGCACCAGCACGGTGGCCAGCAAGCGCCAGTTGAGCAGGTCTCGCGTTTCGCGCACATCGGTCTGCAGCGTGTTGACCATCATGGTCTTGTCGATGACCACCCCATAGGTCACCATGAAGTAGGCGCCGAAAGCGGCCGACAGCAGGAAGAGGGTGATGGCCGGCTTGAGCGTCCAGCGCCAGGCCAGCAGGCTGAGCAGCGCGGTGGTCGCCAGCGTGATGACCAGCGCCAGCGCAATGCTGATGACGACAGCCTGGCCGCCGGTGAGACCCGGCAGGCGGGCCAATTCGCGCCACAAGGCCACATTGCACACCGTGGCGATCCAGAGGCTTGCAATGACCACCAGCCACAGGGGCCGCATGCCGGTGTCTTGCCGCACCGTGGTCAGGTGAACGGGCCGCGATGCGGAGGATGCAGAAGAGGAAGGGCGCAGCGGCATAGCGCTGGATTGTATTTGGGCCGCCTTAAATGAGGCTTAAGGGCCTTGAGAAGTCCAAGGCCGGTCCTTGGCTCCCTTCAGTCCCTCACTCCGGCAAGCCCAACCCCAGTTGTTGCGCGTGGTGGCGCAGGTGGTCGGCCATGAAGGTGGCGATAAAGTAATAGCCGTGGTCATAGCCCGCGTGACGGTGCAGCGCCAGCGGCTGGCCCGCTTTGGCGCAGGCCGCTTCAAACAGCTCGGGGTAAAGCTGTTCGGCAAGGAATTTATCGTCCAGCCCCTGGTCTATGCGTATGCCGCCAGGGTAGGGTGCCGCGGGCATCAGGTTCATCAAGGCAGTGGCGTCATGCTCTACCCAGGTTGATTCATCGCTGCCGAGGTAGCCGGAGAACGCCTTGCGCCCCCACGGGCACTGGCTGGGCGCGCAGATGGGCGCAAAAGCCGAGACGGAGCTGAAAAGATCCGGGTGCCGGAGCGCGAGTGTCAATGCGCCGTAGCCGCCCATCGAGTGGCCGAAGATGCCGACGCGTGCTGCATCTATCGGCAGGGTGCCCGTTAGCAGCGGCAGCAGCTCTGCCGTGATGTAGCTTTCCATGCGGTAGTGCTGCGACCACGGGGGCGCTGTCGCATCAAGGTAAAAACCGGCGCCCCGGCCGAAATCCCAGCTGTCCGTCTCGCCCGGAATCTTCGCGCCGCGCGGACTGGTGTCGGGCGCGATCAGCGCCAGGCCCAGTTCGGCCGCCAGGCGCTGCGCACCGGCTTTGATCATGAAGGTTTCTTCGTTGCAGGTCAGGCCCGCCAGATAGATCAGTGCCGGCACCTTGTCGCCCGCCATAGCATTCGGCGGCAGGAAGACCGAGAACTTCATCGGCAGCCCAACCTCGCGCGAGTCGTGCTGGTAAAAGCGTTGCACGCCGCCGAAGCAGCCGTGTTCAGAGAGGACTTCAGGAGTGTTCGCCATTGCCGCTCAATACAAAACGACGCCGCGGATGGATTCGCCGCTTTTCATCAGATCAAAACCTTTGTTGATGTCTTCGAGCGGCATGGTGTGCGTGATCAGGTCGTCGATATTGATCTTGCCCTCCATGTACCAGTCGACGATCTTGGGCACATCGGTGCGGCCGCGTGCGCCGCCGAAGGCTGAGCCTTCCCACTTGCGGCCCGTCACCAGCTGGAAGGGCCGGGTGCTGATCTCGGCGCCGGCCTCGGCCACGCCGATGATGATGCTGCGGCCCCAGCCCTTGTGCGTGCATTCCAGCGCCTGGCGCATCACCTTGGTGTTGCCAATGCACTCAAAGCTGTAGTCGGCGCCGCCGTCGGTCAGCTGCACGATGGCGTCCACCACGTTCTCGGTCTCTTTCGGGTTGATGAAATGCGTCATGCCGAATTTGCGCGCCATCTCCTGCCGCGCGGGGTTGATGTCCACGCCGATGATCTTGTCGGCGCCCACCATTTTGGCGCCCTGGATCACATTGAGGCCAATGCCGCCCAGGCCGAACACGACCACGTTGGCGCCGGCTTCGACCTTGGCGGTGAAGAGCACTGCGCCAATGCCGGTGGTGACGCCGCAGCCGATGTAGCAGACCTTGTCAAAAGGCGCGTCTTCGCGGATCTTGGCCAGCGAGATTTCGGGCGCGACGGTGTAGTTGCTGAAGGTGCTGGTGCCCATGTAGTGAAAGATGGGCTTGCCGTCCAGGCTGAAGCGGCTGGTGGCATCGGGCATCAGGCCCTTGCCTTGCGTGCCGCGAATCAGCTGGCACAAATTGGTCTTGCGCGAAAGGCAGAACTTGCACTGCCGGCACTCGGGCGTGTAGAGCGGAATGACGTGGTCGCCTTTCTTGAGCGTGGTCACGCCGGGGCCCACGTCCACCACAATGCCCGCGCCTTCGTGGCCCAGGATGGCCGGGAAGATGCCTTCCGGGTCGGCGCCCGAAAGCGTGTAGTAGTCGGTGTGGCAAATGCCGGTGGCTTTGATCTCGACGAGCACTTCGCCGAACTTCGGGCCTTGCAGGTCCACGGTTTCAATGGTCAGGGGCTGGCCTGATTTCCAGGCGACGGCGGCTTTGGTTTTCATGGTGTTTTGGGGGTGTTAGGGCTTGTGCTTGAGGTGGGTGGGCGGGACTTCAATGTGTCAGTCACTATAAGCCAGCACCCGGGCCCGCCCGCCGTCGGAGCCCCTTCTGCAGGTACGCAGATGTTTCATTTTGAGAAAACCTGAGCCTTGCGCGTTGCACGCCGGCACGTCGCCATCGGGGCTTTTCCGTGCTTATAAGTAAAAAAGCCGCTTGGCCCAATAACCATATGGGCAAGCAGCTCCTTATTTGATAGCAAACGGTTTGTGGCAGGCGCCGCCTGCCCCGCATGACGTCAGCAGTCTTAGCGGCCGGTTTCCTTCAAATATTGCGTGCGCGCAGCGATGGCCGTATCGGTGAAATCGGTGAACACGCCGTCAACGCCCGCACGGTAAAACGCCAGGTACTCGGCCTTGGCGTCGCCCTGGTAGTCGGTGGCCAGGCGGCGCGACTCGTTGCGGAAGGTGAAAGGGTGCACGAAGAGGCCCGCCTTGTGCGCATCGGCGATGAAGCTGGTAGCAGCTTGTGAAGTGGAGTCAGCATCGTTGAGCTTGCCGTCGCGGTTGATGTCGACCTGTTTGCCGTCGGCGCCCAGGGTGCCTTTGGTGCTGATGATGTAGCGCTTCCAGGGGCCGATGCCGTCGGCATAGGTCTTGATCTCGGCCATGCCTGCGGGCGTGGTCATGGCGTCAAAGAAACGTTTGTCGCCGGCTTTGGTCCAGTCATACGGGCGGTCGCTTGGCACGGCAAAGGTCACGCGGCCGGTCTTTGGGTCGATGCCGTCGCCGTCGATCAGCTGGATCAGTTTCGTATTGAGGCCCTTGCTCTTCATGTACTTCAGGCTGCCGGGTTCAAACGATTGCACATAGATGGGCGCGGTCTTGCTGTTCCAGCCGGCGGCGTTGATGATGGCGATCAGCTTGTCTTCCATCGGCAGGCCGAGTTCGCGGAAGTAGGTCGGGTTCTTGGTTTCAGGGTAGATGGCAATCGTGCGGCCGGTCTTGACGGACTGCGCCTTGGCCATGTCGACCACTTCCTGGAAGGTCGGGACCTTGTACTGGCCGTTGAATTGTTGCGGGCGCTCGGCGTCGGTCGAGATCGCGCCCAGGGTGCGGATTTCGGCCAGCGTGAAGTCGTTGCTGAACCAGCCGGTCTGCGTTTCGCCGTCGACCTGGATGGTCTTTTTGCGCGAGGCAAACTCAGGGTGTTTGGCCACATCGGTGCTGATGGCCAGGTTGGGGTCATGGCGGGTGACCAGCACGCCGTCCTTCGTCACGACCAGGTCCATCTCGATCACGTCTGCGCCCAGCTCGATCGCGCGCACATAGGCTTCCATCGTTTCCTCGGGCAGATAGCCCGAAGCGCCGCGGTGGGCGATGACCAGCGGCGCTTTGCCGTCCAGGGTGGACAGGCCGGCTTGCGATGTCGTGCCTGAAGACGAGCAGGCGGTGAGCAGTACGCTGCTGCAAATCAGGGCGAGCAAGCTGCCTTGGTTCAAGGTCAGGGCCTTGCGGGTCGATACGGTCATGGGTGCATCCCTCTAATTGTTAAAAGGCTGATCGTATGCGCCGGATCACGACAGGCATGTGACAGTGAGTGTGGTGCTGATGTCTATACAACAGAGGCGTGGTCGGCGGAATAAAAAAATGCCGGAACAAGTCCGGCATTTTTGAGGGTACGTGATCGACGTGATCAACGCGATGGATCAGGCGCTGAAGAATCCCTTGAGCTTGTCGGCCCAGCCTTCTTCCGTCGGCGAGTGTTTGGCGCCGCCTTTTTTCAGCGACTCATCCAGCTCCTTGAGCAGCTTGCGCTGGTGCTCGGTGAGCTTGACCGGTGTCTCGACCGTGATGTGGCAGTACAGGTCACCGGGGTAGCTCGAACGCACGCCCTTGATGCCCTTGCCGCGCAGCCTGAACTGCTTGGAAGCCTGGGTACCTTCGGGAATGTCGATTGCGGCCTTGCCGGCCAGCGTCGGTACTTCAATCTCGCCGCCGAGTGCCGCAGTGGTGAAGCTGATGGGCACGGCGCAATGCAGGTCGTCGCCGTCGCGCTCGAAGATGTCGTGCTTCTTCAGGCGGATCTCGATGTAGAGGTCGCCCGGCGGGCCGCCGTTGGTGCCCGGCTCGCCGTTGCCGGTCGAGCGGATGCGCATGCCGTCGTCGATGCCCGCAGGGATTTTGACTTCCAGCGTCTTGTTGTTCTTGGTCTTGCCCACGCCGTGGCAGGTGATGCAGGGCTCGGGAATCAGCTTGCCCGTGCCTTTGCACTGAGGGCAGGTCTGCTGCACGCTGAAGAAACCCTGGCGCATCTGAACCACGCCGTGGCCATGGCAGGTGGTGCAGGTCACCACCTTGGTGCCGGGCTTGGCGCCGCTGCCGTGGCAGGTGTTGCAGTCGTCCCAGCTCGGAATGCGGATTTGCGCTTCCTTGCCGTTGGCGGCTTCTTCGAGCGTGATTTCCATCGCGTAGCTCAAGTCGCCGCCGCGGTAAACCTGCCGGCCGCCGCGCTGCGCACCGCCGCGCTGGCCGCCGAACACGTCACCGAAGATATCGCCAAAGGCTTCGGCAAAGCCGCCAAAGCCTTCCGCGCCCGGGCCGCCGCGCATGTTGGGGTCTACGCCCGCATGGCCGTACTGGTCGTAGGCCGCGCGTTTGTCGCTGTCGGAAAGCATCTCGTAGGCCTCTTTGGCCTCCTTGAATTTTTCTTCGGCAACCTTGGATGCATCACCCTGGTTGCGGTCGGGGTGGTGCTTCATCGCAAGTTTGCGATACGCCTTTTTGATGTCTTCCTCACTGGCGTTTTTGGGAACGCCCAGTGTGTCGTAGTAGTCTTTTTTGGTGGCCATGGCGGGTCAGTCAGGTCAGTCAGAAATTGTTATGAAGGCCGGCGTGCCGGCAAGCAAGGCGCTGGAACAAAGAGCGGGAAACGCAAAAGCGGAAATCCGGGATGGCTCCTGGTTTTCCGCCTTTGCTGGCTGCTTTGCCGTCTGCTTTCGCATGCAGTTATCGCGCCAATGCAGGGTTGCTTGATGAAAAGCGCTTAGCCCTTTTTGACTTCCTTGACTTCGGCGTCCACGACATTGTCGTCGGCAGCCGGCTTGGCTTCCGCTTGCGCGGCGCCCGCTGCACCTGCGTCGCCGCCGGCAGCGGCCTGCGATGCCTGCATGTCGGCATACATCTTCTCGCCAAGCTTCTGGCTGGCTTCCATCAGGGCCGTGTTCTTGGCGTCGATGGCGGCCTTGTCGTCGCCGGTGAGGGCTTCTTCCATGTCCTTGATGGCGGCTTCGATCTTTTCCTTCTCGCCGGCTTCGAGCTTGTCGCCGTATTCGCCGAGCGATTTCTTCACGCTGTGCACCATGGCTTCAGCGTTGTTCTTGGCGGTGACGAACTCGACTTTCTTCTTGTCTTCTTCGGCGTTCAGCTCGGCGTCTTTCACCATTTGCTGGATTTCAGCTTCAGACAAACCGGAGTTGGCCTTGATGGTGATCTTGTTTTCCTTGCCGGTGCCTTTGTCTTTGGCGCCGACGTGCAGGATGCCGTTGGCGTCGATGTCAAAGGACACTTCAATCTGCGGCGTGCCGCGCGATGCAGGCGGAATGCCTTCGAGGTTGAACTCGCCCAGCGCCTTGTTGCCCGAGGCGATTTCGCGCTCGCCCTGGAACACCTTGATCGTCACGGCCGGCTGGTTGTCTTCAGCGGTCGAGAAGGTCTGTGCAAACTTGGTCGGGATGGTCGTGTTCTTCTTGATCATCTTGGTCATCACGCCGCCCATGGTTTCGATACCGAGGGACAGCGGGGTCACGTCCAGCAGCAGCACGTCGGTGCGGTCGCCGGAGAGGACCTGGCCTTGAATCGCTGCGCCGACGGCAACGGCTTCATCGGGGTTCACGTCCTTGCGGGGTTCCTTGCCGAAGAGCTCTTTGACTTTTTCCTGCACCTTGGGCATGCGGGTCTGGCCGCCGACCAGAATCACGTCATGGATGTCGGCTGCGCTGACGCCTGCGTCTTTCATGGCGATGCGGCAAGGCGCAATCGTGCGCTCGATCAGCTCGTCGACCAGGCTCTCAAGCTTGGCGCGGGTCAGCTTGACCAGCAAGTGCTTGGGGCCGGTGGCGGGGTCATGCGCGATGTAGGGAATGTTGACTTCGGTCGCGGCGCTGTTGGACAGCTCGATCTTGGCCTTTTCAGCCGAGTCTTTCAGGCGCTGCAGGGCTACCACGTCTTTGGACAGGTCGATGCCGCTGTCTTTCTTGAACTCAGCCACGATGTAGTCGATGACGCGCTGGTCAAAGTCTTCGCCGCCCAGGAAGGTGTCGCCGTTGGTGGAGAGCACTTCAAACTGCTTTTCACCGTCGACGTCGGCGATCTCGATGATGGAGATGTCGAAGGTGCCGCCGCCCAGGTCATATACGGCGATCTTGCGGTCGCCCTTTTCCTGCTTGTCCAGGCCGAAGGCGAGGGCTGCCGCAGTGGGTTCGTTGATGATGCGCTTGACTTCAAGGCCGGCGATGCGGCCGGCGTCTTTGGTGGCCTGGCGCTGTGCGTCGTTGAAGTACGCAGGCACGGTAATCACGGCTTCGGTGACCGGCTCGCCGAGGTAGTCTTCGGCGGTTTTCTTCATCTTGCGCAGGATGTCGGCGCTGACTTGCTGGGCCGACAGTTTCTTGCCGCGCACTTCCACCCAGGCGTCGCCGTTGTCGGCGGCGACGATGGCGTAAGGCATCAGGGCGATGTCCTTCTGGACTTCTTTTTCGGTGAACTTGCGGCCGATCAAACGCTTGACGGCGTACAGCGTGTTCTTGGGGTTGGTCACGGCCTGGCGCTTGGCGGATGCACCGACCAGCACTTCGCCGTCTTCCTGGTAAGCCACGATGGAAGGGGTCGTGCGGCCGCCTTCCGAGTTCTCGATCACGCGGGGGGTGTTGCCCTCCATGACGGATACGCAGCTGTTGGTGGTGCCCAGGTCAATGCCGATGATTCTTCCCATGATGATTTACTCCTGCTTTTTTGATTCGTTAAAGATTGAAAGTGGGGTGGCCGGGGTGTTCAGTGCCGCCGGCCGCGGTATGGATTAACTATGTTGATAACTTGTGGGTAAGTTGTGTGGCTTCAAGGGTTTCAACAAGATTTTTAGGGCTTTATTTAGGGGCTGCCACCGTGACCAGGGCGGGGCGCAGCACGCGCTCGGCAATCAGGTAACCTTTTTGCAGCACGTTGACCACGGTGTTGGCTTCCTGGTCGGCGGGCACCATGCTGATCGCCTGGTGCTGGGTGGGGTCGAATTTGGTGCCGGCTGGCGGGTCGATGGCGACCACCTTGTTGCGCTCGAGTGCGCTTTTGAGCTGCTTGAGCGTGGCTTCGGCGCCTTCGCGGATCTGCTCAGGCGTGACATCCTTGATGGCGAGGCCCGCTTCGAGGCTGTCTGCCACCGGCAGCAGGCTTTCGGCGAAGCTTTCCAGGGCGTACTTGCGGGCCTTGGCGACTTCTTCGTCCGCGCGGCGGCGGGCGTTTTCAGTCTCGGCCTTGGCGCGCAGGTAGCTGTCGGCCAGTTCGGTGTTCTTGGCCTGCAGCGTGGCGACTTCGGCCTGCGCGACCGTCAACGCGTCAAATTCATTGGCCGCCTGCGCTGCTTCGAGTTCTTCCGGGCTGGGCTCACCGCTAAGTGGTTGATTTTGTTCGGGTTTTGTATTGTCAGACATGGCTCAGAGACAGAGTTGAAGAAGGTTGATGCTGGTAAGCGTCCCAGCTTGGGGTGGCAAAGCCCTTTTCAAGACAAGGGCTTAGTTTTTGGTCCAGAAAGTTCGGCTGCGGGTGCGCGGCCGGGGTATTCAGCGGATCGGGCTCCTGCCGTTCGTGTGGGAGCGGGGCGCCCAGTCACAAGAGCTGGTTCGCGGCGCAATTGTAGTGGCTGGCCGAGCCTGCCCCCGCTGGCGGCGGGGCTCCCGGCAGCGCATCGGGCTCTTTGGGGCGTGAACGGCAGGCGCTACGTTATTGATAGCGCAAGGCCTAGGTGGCGATTGGGCTAGAGGCCTAAAAGACTTGAAAAGCTTGAAAGGCTTGAAATCCCGGAGTTCAGGCCGAAACCAGCTTCTGCATGCGCGTCATCAACTCGCGTTTGTTGTCGCGGCTGCGGTGGGCGTGTTCGCGCATCAGCGCCTCGGCACGCGCGCCTTCGCCGGCCAGCAGGGCGGCCAGCACGTCTTCGTGGTCGCCCTGTGCGCGCTGGATGAAACCGAACTCCAGCAGCGGCAAAGTGCCGTTGAGGCTGAGCGCGCCGGCGCCGGCCATGGGCGTTTTGCTGACGTGCGCCAGCGCGGAGACCAGCGTGCTGTTGCCGGCGGCTTGCACCAGTGCGCCGTGAAAGCGCGCGTTCATGGGCACCCAGCGTGCCGCGTCGATCACGTGGCCCGAGGCTTCGGCCTCTTGCAGCAGCAGCCGGCCGTCATCAATACAGGCTTGCAGCTCCGCACGGGTCTCGGGCGGGATGCTGCGCTCTGCGGCCTGCCGCGCCGCCATGCCTTCGAGTACGCCGCGCACGTCGACCGCGTTGGTGATTTCGTCAACAGAGAATTGGCGCACCCGAAAGCCGCGTGTCGGCAGCCGTTCCAGCAGGCCTTCTTTTTCCAGCTCTCCCAGCGCGATGCGGATGGGCGTGCGCGACACCGCCAGCTGGGCGGAAAGTTCGAGCTCCACCATGCGTTCGCCGGGCGCCACCTGGCCGCTCAGGATTCTTCGCCGCAGCTCTTGCGTGGTGTAGTCGATCTGGGATGACATTGGAGGGGATGGTTTTGAATAGAGCTCGAAGGAAATCGCTTGAATTATTGCATGCAATATGTCTCAATATCAGGGTTTTCAAGGTGGTTGAGCGGCCTATTGCGCGCAATAATGTAAGATGACTAAGTATTTTTCCGGCAGCGTACCGGTGAAATGCGCCAGGTTTGACCCTCACTTCCACAGGATTCCACAGGAGACACGATGAACCCGCCCCGTTTCAATTCCCGGCGCCTGCTGGCCGGCACCGCCGCACTGGCGCTCATGGCACTGATGGCACCCGCCCAGGCCCAGGCCCCTGCGGCCTACCCGAACAAACCGATCAAACTGATTGTTCCGTTTCCGGCCGGCGGTGGCGGCGACACCCTGGCGCGGCTGGTCATGCTGCGCGCGGCCAAAGAGCTGGGCCAGCCCATCGTGGTGGAGAACCTGGGCGGCGCCGGCGGCAATGTGGGCAGCGCGGCGGCCGCCAAGGCGCCGGCCGACGGCTACACCTTGCTGTACGGCACCAATGGCACACACGCCATCAACCATGCGATCTACAAGTCACCAGGCTTTAATGCCGTGCGCGATTTCGAGCCGGTGACCCAACTCACCCGTATCGCCGCCATGGTGGTGGTGCGGCCTACGCTGCCGGTCAGCTCCATGGCTGACCTGACCAAGCTGCTCAAAGCCAGCCCGGGCAAATACACCTTCGGCTCCGCCGGCAACGGCACTACCTCGCACCTGGCCGGCGAGATTTACAAGTCGCGCGCGGGCCTGGCGGTGGTGCACATCCCTTACCGCGGCGGCGCGCAGGCCATGACGGACCTGATGGGCGGGCAGGTCGACATGATGATTGAGGTGATGCCGAATGCCGCACCCCAGGCCAGGAGCGGCCGTGTCAAACCGCTGGCGGTGACGACAGCCACGCGCGTGGCGGGCTGGCCCGATGTGCCGACGATTGCGGAGTCGGGCTTGCCTGGTTTTGATGTGAGCGCGTGGGATGCGATTTTTGTTCCCGCCGGAACGCCGCGGCCCATCGTCAACCGGCTGAACGATGCCATCCATAAAGCACTGGCAGACCCGGAGCTGCGCGCGCAGCTGCAGTCGCGTGGCGCTGAGATCGCGCCCAGCACGCCTGAAGAGTTGGCCAAACACATCACGGCCAACATGACGTTGTGGGGTGATGCGGTGAAGCGCTCCGGCGCTGCGGTGGATTAACACTGAAGCGGACTTCAGCGGGCAACAAAAAAGCGACCCTTGAGGTCGCTTTTTTTATGGAGGCCGGTGAACCCGGCGCCAGAAAAGTTTTACTTTTTCTTGGTCTGGCTCAGGGACCACTTGCCGGCAAAAGCTTGCAGGTCGTTCAGGCGCTTGAGCAGGTCGCCGCCCAGCGAGGTGACGGTGTAGCCTTCGCTGCCATGGGCCAGCAGGCCGGCTGCGCGCAATTCCTTGATGCGGGTGTTCAGTGTGTTGGGAGTGATGCTGCCGATGCTGTCTTGCAGGAGGCGGAACGTCTGGGGATGGCCGTCTTTCAAGGCCCACAGCACGCGAAGGGCGTAGCGTGCTTCCAGCAGTTCAAGCAATTGGCCTACCGCTGCATTTTCTTTGGCGCTCATCAGGTAATCTCCTCGGTCACAGTTTGGTCACAGGTGGTTGTTAAGCAAAAAGCTTCTATTAGCTTGATCCAAATATAACGCAATTTTCTGGCTGCTACGAGTTTTGTAGCTGCCAACCCCCGCTGGATGTGGATTCGCAGCCTAAATCTCTTGGAAAACCCTGATGCGGTCCGGAGCACAACAGGGCAGGCGTGGCTGGTCTGCATGCACCAAAACCGCGCCGTCTACATCACCGGAATCACGGCGGCCGGATGCAGCGCCACCGCGCTGCCGGTTCTGGAGGACGCCATGATGGCTTCAATCACTTGCTGCACCCCCAGTGCGGAGCGGCCTGTGACCGTCGGCGCCGTGCCATTTTGCACCGCGCGGATAAAGTCTTCCAGCACCGCCCGATGGGCGGCGTGGTCGAACGCCATCGGGTCGGCGCCGCCGCCGGAGGCCTGGCGTGAGCCCACGGTGATGGTCCGGCCGTCATGAAACGCAGCCCGCATTTCGCCGCCTTCCAGCGTCGCCGTTCCGTGCGTGAAGTTGAGCTCGATGCGCTCCGGAAATCCGGGGTAGGCCGCCGTGGTGGCTTGCACCACGGCCACGGCGCCATTGCTGTAGTGCAGCAATGCGGCAGCCGTGTCTTCGCCTTCCATGCGGTGCACGGGGCTGGTGCCGGCGATGCCCATCACGCGCTCCGGCATGCCGATCAGGCTGAGCAACAAATCCAGCGTATGGATGGCCTGCGTGATCAGCACGCCGCCGCCGTCTCTGGCCAGGGTGCCGCGGCCCGGTTCGTCGTAATAGCTTTGGGGCCGCCACCAGCGCACGAAGGCAGCGGCGCTGACCAGTGGGCCGAGCTCGCCGGCAGCTATCAGCGCGCGCAGGCCCAGCGCGGCTTCGCGCAACCGGTGCTGCAGCATGACGGCGAGCGTCACGCCCGCGTCATCGCAGGCTTCGACCAGCGCGTTGGCGCGGTTGAGGTCGATCTCGAGCGGCTTTTCAACCAGCACGTGTTTGCCCGCGCGGGCCACGCGCTGCACCATCTCCAGGTGCGCGTTGGGCGGTGTCAGCACCAGCACGGCCTTGACGCTGCCGTCTTCCAGGATGTCTTCAAGGCGCGTGGTCTTGCGCACGCCATCAGGCAACTGCACAGCGGCCAGCCGCTCGGCGCTGCGCCCATACACATAGACCAGCTCGGCGATGCCGGCAAGATCTTGCAGGCTGCGAAAGTGCGGCGCCGAACCCAGTCCGGCGCCTATGACGGCCAGGCGCAGCCGTTCAGGAGAAATACTCGGCATCTTTAGTTCTGCATCTTTCAGTCGAGATTGACGTTGGCCGCACGCGTCGCTTCAGTCGGCAGTGATGCGGCGCGTCTCTATCAATGTCTTCCAGCGTGCCCACTCACGCAACTGGAACGCGGTGAATTCATCCGGCGTGCTGGCCACGATCTCCAGCCCCTGGTCAAGCATGCGTTTCTTCGTTTCGGCATCCTGCATGGAGGCGATGACTGCGTCGCTCAGTATCTTTTTCGTCGCGGCCGGCAAGCCTTTTGGCGCCGCCATCCCTTGCCACGAATAGACCTCGGCGCCCTTCACGCCGGCTTCGGCCAGCGTGGGCACGTCAGGCAACACGGGCGAGCGTTTGTCACCGGTGACGGCGATGGCGCGCAGCTTGCCGCCGCGAATATGCGGCAGCACGGCATTCACATTCTGAAAGGAGAAGTCCACCTGGTTGCCCAGCAGGTCGTTGACCGCCGGGGAGCCGCCCTTGTAGGGCACGTGCACGCCTTCGGTTTTCGACTGCTGCCAGAACAGCTCGGCCGAGAGGTGGTCGGATGAACCATTGCCCGAGCTGGCAAAAGAGACCTTGCCCGGCGTCTTGCGCAACAGCGCCAGCACATCGTCCACCGTGCGCTCGGGCCGTGCAACATTGGTGACCAGCACATTCGGGGCCTGCACCGGCACGCTGATGTAGTCGAAGTCCCTGGTGGCGTCGTAGGGCACGCTCTTGAGCAGATGCGGTGTGACAACGAACGCGCCCAGCGAAGACACCAGCAGCGTGTAGCCGTCGGGCGCCGCGCGCTTGACCTGGCCGGTGCCGATGGTGCCGGTGGCGCCGGGCCGGTTGTCGACGACAAAGGTGCCGCCCAGCCTGGCCTGCAGTTGCAGTGCCAGCGCGCGCGCCACCATGTCGGTGGAGCCGCCTGGGGGAAAAGGCACGACGATGGTGACGGTCTTGCCGGCCGGCCAGGCGCCTTGCGCCCAGGCAGGCAATGTCGGCACGGCGAGGGCGGCGCTTGCAAGCGCGCAATGAATGAGGGAACGGCGTTTCATGGTGTCTCCTGCGTGTGATACGAAAAGTGAAGGAGAAAGTGAAGGAGGGACAGCAGCTCGCGCTGCTCTCCAACTTACTTGATGGCCTGGATGCGCTCGTACAGGCTCTTGGGCCAGGGCGCATCGGCAGCTGTGAGCGACGGCAAGACGGCCGCGGCAAAAGGCGTGCGGTCTACCTTGTTGACGGTCTTGCCCTTTTTCTCGAACTCGGCGACCAGGCGGTTTTCCGCGTCGACGATATCCTGGCTTGCACGGCTTGAGGCTTCCCAGAGCACCTGGTCAAACACCTTCTTGTCGGCATCGCTCAGCTTGGACCAGACCGAGCTCGAAACCGCGGTAATCAGCGACTCGGTGATGTGGCCCGTCAGCGTGATGTACTTTTGCACTTCATAGAACTTCTTGGCCTCGATGGTGGGCAGCGGATTTTCCTGCGCATCGACCGTGCCGTTTTGCAGCGCCAGGTAGACCTCGGCAAACGCGATCGGTGTGGGGTTGGCGCCAACGGCCTTGGGGAACATGGTGAAGAGCGGGGCGTCGGGGACGCGCAGCTTGAGCCCTTTCATGTCCTCCGGCTTGGCGATGACTTTGTTGGACGTCATGTGGCGCAGGCCGTAATAGGTGTAGCCCGAAATGTGCTGGCCGCCGGTCTTGCCGGCATAGCCTTGCGCCAGCTCCTGGAAGATCGGGCCGTTGCGGAAAGCCTGGAAGTGCGCGTAGTCGCGGAAGACGAAAGGTGCGGCGGCAATCGACAGAGGCGGGTGGGCGCGCCCGGCAAATGCAGCGCCTGTGTAAATGATGTCAACGGTGCCCAGCGTCAGGCCCTGGTTGATTTCGGTTTCCTTGCCCAGCGATGAAGCCGGGAAGACTTCCACCACGTAGCGGCCGTTGGTTTTTTTCTTGATCTCGTCGGCGGCCCACACAGCCTGCTTGTGAAAGGTTTCCGACGTCTCGTAGACGTGGGCCCACTTCAATTTGGTCTGGGCCATCGCGCTGCCAGCGCCCAGCGCCAGCAAGGTTGCAATGGCAAGGCTGCCAAGGGTTCTGCGTTTCATGATGTCTTGTCTCCTGATGTTTGTAATAGGAATCGCTGAGCGGGTATCGCCGGTGGAAAAAAGCGCGCCGGGGTATACCGCCCCCGGTGCGCCTGATGGGGCAAAAAAAAGCCCATCGCAAACGGCCTTCGGGAGCCTCTAACTTCCCGAAAACCCTTCTGAATTTATCGAACCATGCAGGGCATCTTGTTGTTGAACTTCCAGCCGGGGATCAGGTACTGCATGGCGGTGGCGTCGTCGCGTGCGCCCAGTCCGTGCTTGAGGTAGAGCTGATGCGCTTTCTCGACTTCAACCATGTCCAGCTCCACACCCAGTCCGGGCTGCTTGGGCACGGCGACTTCGCCGCCCACGATTTGCAGCGGCGCCTTCGTCAGGCGCTGGCCGTCCTGCCAGATCCAGTGGGTGTCGATGGCCGTGACCTTGCCGGGCGCTGCGGCTGCCACGTGCGTGAACATCGCCAGCGAAATGTCGAAGTGGTTGTTGGAATGGGAGCCCCAGGTCAACCCCCAGGTCTGGCAGATCTGCGCCACGCGCACCGAGCCCTGCATGGTCCAGAAGTGCGGGTCGGCCAGCGGAATGTCGACCGACTGCAGGTGAATCGTGTGCGAAAGCTCGCGCCAGTCGGTGGCGATCATGTTGGTGGCCGTCGGCAGGCCCGTGGCGCGGCGAAACTCCGCCATCACCTCGCGGCCCGAGAACACGCCTTCAGCGCCGCAGGGGTCTTCTGCGTAGGCCAGCACATCGCCACGGCCCTGGCAGATGCGGATCGCGTCTTTGAGCAGCCAGCCGCCGTTCGGGTCCAGCGTGATGCGCGCCTCGGGAAAGCGCTCGGCCAGGGCGGTGATGGCCTCCATCTCTTCTTCGCCGCGCAGCACGCCGCCCTTGAGCTTGAAGTCCTTGAAGCCGTAGCGCTTGTAGGCGGCTTCGGCCAGCGCCACGATGCCGTCGGCATCCATGGCCGCTTCATGGCGCAGGCGAAACCAGTCGTCTTCGGCATCCGGCGCCGAGTCATAGGGCAGGCCGGTCTGCTTGCGGTCGGCCACATAAAAGAGGTAACCGAGCATGGCCACCGAGTCGCGCTGCTGGCCGTCCCCGAGCAATGCGGCCACGGGCACGCCGAGGAACTGGCCCAGCAGGTCGAGCAGGGCGCTTTCTACCGCGGTCACGGCATGGATGGCGACGCGAAGGTCGAAGGTCTGGTTGCCGCGGCCGCCGCTGTCGCGGTCCGCAAAACGGGTGCGCAGGGTGTTGAGGATGTGGTTCCAGGCGCCGATGGACTGGCCCTCGATCAGCTCACGGGCGTCTTCCAGGGTGTTGCGGATTTTTTCACCGCCGGGGACCTCGCCCACGCCGGTGCGGCCGGAGCTGTCGGTCAGTATCAGCAGGTTGCGGGTGAAGAAGGGGGCATGTGCGCCGCTCAAGTTGAGCAGCATGCTGTCCTGCCCGGCCACAGGAATCACCTGTACGCGGGTGATGCGCGGGGTTTGGGACTGCGCGGAGGCGGAAACGTTGGATGCAGGATTGCTGGGCGCAGGGGAGGCTTTGGAAGCGGGCATACCGGGCTTGTGTAGGATGGTTGATAAGGTGATTTATCAGTTATCGTACAACTCACCGATTTTTTATGCAACCAGATTTGTCCCTAGCGCGCGGGATGCCGGAGTGTCTGCGGTCTCGCCGGGAGGCTGCATGGTGTGCGCATTGTTGCCCCGGCGCAGGCGTTCGCGGCTATTGGAAAGGTGGGTGCGCATGGCGGCGCGGGCCGCCTCGGCGTCCTGGCTGCGGATGGCGTTGTAGATGCTTTCGTGCTCGCTGTTGACGCGCTGCAGGTAATTGAAGCGGCCCTCGGGCGCGCTGTGCGCCGTGTTCACCCGGGTGCGCGGGATGATCATGGTGCCCAGGTAGGTCATCAGGTCGGCGAAGTGCCGGTTACCGGTGGAGCGCGCCACTTCCATATGGAACTGGAAGTCGGGCGGCACTGCGTCGGAGTCCAGGCTGATGGAGTCGTGGAAGGCGCGCAGGGCGTTTTCCATGGCCTTGAGATTTTCGGGGGTTCGCCTCTGGGCGGCGAGGCCGGCGGCCTCGGTTTCCAGGCTGATGCGCAGCTCGAGCACAGAGATCACGTCGGCCACGGTGGCAAAGTCTTCGGCCGTGATCCTGAAGTTGCCGGCGTCCTGCGGCTGCAGCACAAAAGTGCCGATGCCGTGCCGCGTTTCGACGAGGCCCGAGGCCTGCAGCTTGGACAGGGACTCCCTCACGACCGTGCGGCTGACGTCGAAACGGGCCATGATTTCGGCTTCGGTCGGCAGCTTTTCCCCCGGCTGCAGGCGGCCCTCGCGGATGCTGCTGGCCAGGCTTTCGACGATCTCGCCCACCAGCCCGCGAGGGCGGCGCGCACGGATCGGCTCTTCGTGAAAGACAAGCGCGGGGCCTGCTTCAGGGCGACTAGGGGTTTTCCTTGAGTCCATTAAAAAACCATTGACAAGCCAGGGGGCGAAACCGAGAATTCCAAGTCATCAGACAACCTATGACTTGTGCTTTTGTAGGTTGACTTTAACAAACTCCAAAAAAAAGTCCAGTGTTTGCGAACACGCAGGGCCTTCACGAAAAAATGACGATCAAAGTTCATGAAAAACTGTTGCTGACCGGCGCTGCCGGCGGCTTGGGCAAGGCCTTGCGCGAACGCCTGAAGGCCAATTGCTCAGTGCTTCGGCTTTCCGATGTGCAGGCTTTCGGTGCTGCCGCAGCCAACGAAGAGGTGGTGTTGGCCGATCTGGCCGACTCCGCCGCCGTGCACACCATGGTGCAGGGCGTGGATGCGATTGTTCACCTGGGTGGTGTTTCGGTAGAAGGGCCCTTTGGCCCCATCCTGCAGGCCAACATCCTGGGCGCCTATAACTTATATGAGGCCGCGCGCAAGAACGGCGTCAAACGCATCGTCTTTGCCAGCTCCAACCACGTCACAGGTTTCTATCGCCAGGACGAGACCATCACTGCCGACCACCCGCCGCGTCCCGACGGTCTGTACGGCTTGAGCAAAGCTTTCGGTGAAGACCTCTCGCGCCTGTACTTTGACCGCTACGGCATTGAAACAGCCTGCGTGCGCATCGGCTCCTCGTTTGCCGAGCCCAAAGACCGCCGCATGCTGGCGACCTGGCTGAGCTTTGACGACCTGCACCGCCTGATCACCGCCTGCCTGACGACGCCGGTGCTGGGCCACAGCATTGTGTTCGGCATGTCCGACAACGCCGTCACCTGGTGGGACAACAGCCGTGCGCGTCACATCGGTTACGTGCCCAAGGACAGCTCCGACATCTTTCGCGAGGCCGTCTACGCCCGCACACCCGCACCCGACCTGAAAGACCCGGTCGCCCAGTACCAGGGCGGCGGTTTCGTCGTCGCCGGCCCTTTTGGCGACTGAGCAATCATGGCCATGAACGAGTCCCACGCAGAGCTGATTCTCGATGCGCGCAATGGCACCGGGGAAAGCCCCGTGTGGCAGGCCGCCGAGCAGGCGCTGTACTGGGTCGACATTCCGGCGCGCAGGCTGTGCCGCTGGAGCGTGGCTGAAGGCGCGCTGACTGAATGGGTTGCTCCCGAAATGCTGGCTTGCGTCGCATCCATCGTGACAACGCAGGACTGGATTGCCGGCACAGAAAGCGGTGTGTTCCGCCTGACGCCTCAGGCAGACGGCCAGCTTGGCTTCAGCCAGCTTGCCGCCGTGACCCATGCCATGCCCGGCATGCGCTTTAACGACGGCCGCTGCGACCGGCAGGGCAGATTCCTTGCCGGCACGATGTTGATGAATATGGCCGCTGGCGCACGTGTGGGCTGCATCTATAGCTATCAAAAAGATAGCAAAAACGACACCGAACTGAAAAAACTCCTGGACGGCTTCATCACGCCCAACGGCATGGCCTTCAGCCCCGACGGCCGCACCATGTACCTGTCGGATTCACACCCGTCGGTGCAAACCATCTGGGCCTTTGACTACGACACCGAGACCGGCACGCCATCCAACCGGCGCGTCTTTGCCGACATGAATCCGCTGCCTGGCCGCCCGGATGGCGCGGCGGTCGATGCCGACGGCTGCTACTGGATCTGCGGCAACGACGCCGGCCTGATTCACCGTTTCACGCCTGCCGGCAAGCTGGACCGTTCGCTGGCCGTGCCCGTGAAGAAGCCCGCCATGTGCGCCTTTGGCGGCGCCGGGCTTGACACCCTGTTCGTGACATCGATTCGCCCCGACGGAATCGACTTGTCTGATCAGCCGCTGGCCGGCGGTGTGTTTGCGTTGCGCCCCGGCGTGCGCGGGCTGCCCGAGCCCGCGTGCACGCTTTAAAAAAACGAAGAGTTAGTTAACGAGTTTTCAACCACCAACCTAGAGGAAGAGACAATGAAAGCAACCCTGAAACTCACCGCCCTGGCCGCCGGCCTGCTGGCTTTTTCCGCGCAAGCCGTCGAGCTGCGCTCCGCCGATGTGCACAACAGCGACGACTACCCCACGGTAGCCGCCGTGCGCCACATGAGCGAGACGCTTGCCAAGCAAAGCGGCGGCAAGTACACGATCAAGGTCTTCAACAAGAGCGCCCTGGGTTCCGAGAAGGAAACCCTGGACCAGGTGAAGATCGGCGCGCTGGAGATGAACCGCGTCAACATCAGCTCGCTGAACTCGATCTGCCCGAAGAGCCTGGTGCCCACCATGCCTTTCCTGTTCGAGTCAATCGCCCATATGCGCAAGTCGCTGGATGGCCCGATCGGAGAAGAGATCCTGAAGGGCTGTGAGAGCCAGGGCCTGGTGGGCCTGGCTTTCTACGACAGCGGCGCCCGCTCGATCTACGCCAAAAAGCCGGTGCGCAACATTGCCGACGCCAAGGGCCTGAAGATCCGTGTGCAGCAGTCTGACCTGTGGGTCGCGCTGGTGCAGGCCATGGGCGCCAATGCCACGCCAATGCCCACCGGCGAGGTCTACACCGCGCTGAAGGTCGGCACGATTGATGCGGCCGAGAACAACATTCCCTCGTACGAAGGCTTCAAGCACTACGAGGCGGTGAAGTTCTACTCGCATACCGAGCACTCGATGGCGCCGGAAATGCTGGTGATCTCCAAGGTGATCTTCGACAAGATGACGCCGGCCGACCAGGCCATGTTCCGCGCTGCAGCCAAAGAATCGGTGACGTTCCAGCGCCAGAAGTGGGACGAGCAGGAAGCCAAGGCGCTGGACATCGTCGTCAAGGCTGGCTCCACCATCGTCAAGGACGTGGACAAGGCATCGTTCAAGGCAGCGATGGCCCCGGTGTACGCCAAGTTCATCACCACGCCTGATCTGCAGCGCCTGGTGAAAGCTGTTCAGGACAACAAGTAAATCCGGACCTTTCGAAGCCCGGCCGAACGTTCGGCCGGGCTTCGCGTTTGCTTTCTAGGACCCTTATGACAACCCCCCAAATGTCGGCCTCGGCCGCAGCCACGACAGCGGCCGTCAGCTCTGTTGCCCTGGGCGTGGACCCCGAGCACGAGCGGCCACCCGCGCGTCACTGGTATTCGCGCCTGTGCGGCTGGTTGAGCAAGACCAGCCTGATTCTCGCGATCTTCGGCCTGGCCGGCATCATCCTGTCGGTGCAGATCCAGGTGTTCGGCCGCTATGTCCTGAACGATACGCCGACCTGGGCTGAGGCGCTGGCACTGCAACTGGTGCTGTATGTGACTGCGCTGGGCGTGGCAGTGGGCGTGCGGGACGCCGGCCACATCGGCCTGGAGTCGCTGGTCTCGCTGCTGCCCGAGTCAATGCGCCTGAAGCTGGAGATTCTGATCCACCTGCTGGTCGCGCTGTTCGGCGGAATCATGGTGCAAAGCGGCATGCTCTGGACCCGCATGAAATGGGACGAGCTTGATCCGATGCTGCAGTTGCCCGTGGGTATCGACTATCTGTCGCTGGTGATCGCAGGCGTGCTGATCGTCATGTTCTCCTTCGAGCACATCGTTGCGCTGCTCAGGAACGAAGAAGTCGTTCCATCCTGGTACTGATTGAAAGAAAAATATGGAACTGACAGTTCTCTCATTGAGCTTTGCGCTGCTGCTGGTGCTGGGCGTGCCGGTGGCTTTTTCGATCGGGCTCGCCTCGGTGGCCACGGTGCTGTATTCGGGCATGCCGATCGCGATCGTCTTCCAGAAGATGGTCGGCGGCATGCAGGTGTTTTCGTTCCTGGCGATTCCCTTTTTCGTGTTTGCCGGCGAGCTGATGTTGTACGGCGGCATTGCCGACCGCATCGTGCGTTTCGCCAACAGTCTGGTCGGCCATGTGCGCGGCGGCCTGGGCATGAGCAACGTGATTGGCTGCACCTTGTTTGGCGGCGTCGCCGGCTCGCCGCTGGCTGATGTGTCCGCGATGGGCTCGGTGATGATCCCGCTGATGAAGAAAGAAGGCTACGACGCCGACTACGCCGTCAACGTCACGACGCACGCAGCACTTGTTGGCGCATTGATGCCGACCTCGCACAACCTGATCATCTTCGCGCTGGCGACCACCGGCATTGCCTCGGTCAGTGTGTTCAGCCTGATTCTGGCCGGCGTCATCCCCGCGATGCTGCTCACCCTGTGCAACCTGATTGCCGCGTACTACGTTGCCGTCAAGCGGGGCTATCCGGTCCGCGGCAAGTTTTCGGGCTGGAAAGAAGTGCTGATGGCCTTCCTGGGCTCCCTGCCTGGCCTGTTCATTGTGGTGATCATCCTGGCGGGCATCCTGTCCGGCGTTTTTACTGCGACCGAGTCAGCCGCCACGGCGGTGCTGTGGGCGCTGATCGTCACGGTGCTTGTTTATCGCTCGCTGTCGTGGAACAACTTTTTGAAGGCCTGCGCGAAGGCCTGCAAAACCACAGGCGTGGTCTTGCTGCTGATCGGCATCTCGTCCGCCTTCGGCTATTTCATGGCGCTGTATGAGGTGCCCCAGAAAACCGGCGAGCTGATGACTTCCGTGTCCGCCACGCCATGGGTGATCTTCCTGATGATCAACGTGTTGCTGTTCATCCTGGGCACATTCCTCGACATGGCTGCCACCATCCTGATCTGCACGCCCATCTTTCTGCCCATCGCGGCACAGTTCGGCATGGATCCCGTGCAATTCGGCATCGTGATGCTGATCAACTGCGCGCTCGGCCTGAACACTCCGCCAGTGGGGGTCACGCAATTCGTGGGATGCGCCATCGGGGGGATATCAGTGGGGCAGGTCATGAAATCGATCCTGCCGTTCTATGGCGCACTGACGGTGTGCCTGATGCTGGTGACCTATGTGCCTGCGTTCTCGCTGTGGCTTCCCGGCATGTTCGCGAAATGAACGGGCTTGTCTAACCTCTGATCATGAGCACTTCGCACGCCATCCGGCACATCCGCATCACGCCCATCGCTTTCCGTGATCCGCCGCTGTTGAACGCGGCCGGCATCCACGAGCCCTGGGCGCTGCGTTCGATCATCGAGCTGGAAACCGATTCGGGCCTCGTCGGCATCAACGAGAGTTACGGTGACTTGCCGATGCTCGAGGCGCTGGCCAAGGTCGCGCCCACGCTGGTGGGCCTCTCGCCGTGGTCGCTGACCGGGATGGAGGCGCGTGTCGCCGCGCAGGTCACGCCGCCGGTGCAGACTGCATCGGAGTTTCTCGGCCAGCAGGTGTCGCTGGCGCCGGGCACCCATGTGTCCAAGACCGTGGCCAAGGTCATCAGCGCCTTCGAGGTGGCCATGCTGGACTTGCAGGGCCAACTGGCCGGCGCCCCGGTGGTGGACCTGCTGGGCGGTGCGGCGCGCGACCGTGTGCCGTTTTCGGCCTACCTGTTCTACAAGTATGCAGAACACATCGACAAGCCTGCTTCTTCCGGGTATCCGGCCGACCCTTGGGGAGAAGCGCTTACACCGTCCCAACTGGTAGCCCAGGCGCGCCGGATGATCGATCAGTACGGCTTTAAAAGCATCAAGCTCAAGGCCGGTGCGCTTGCGCCGGATCAGGAAGCCGCGGGCCTGCTGGCGCTTGCCGAGGCTTTCCCCGGCCTGCCGCTGCGCATCGACCCCAATGCCAACTGGAGCGTGGCGACCAGCCTGAAGATCGTGGAAAAGCTGCGCGGCGTGCTCGAGTACTACGAGGATCCTGCCCCCGGCCTGGAGGGCATGGCGGCCGTGGCGCGCGACTGCGAGGTGCCGCTGGCCACCAACATGGTGGTGACCGATTTCGCCGAGTTCCGCCGCAACGCCGAGATGGGCTGCCCGGTCAAGATCGTGCTCAGCGACCACCACTACTGGGGCGGCCTGCGCGTCACGCAGCAGCTGTCGCGGCTGTGCAGCACCTTTGGCCTGGGCCTGTCGATGCACAGCAATTCGCATCTCGGCATCAGCCTGATGGCCATGACCCACCTGTGCGCCAGCGTGCCGTTGCTGACGTACGCCTGCGACACCCACTATCCCTGGCAGGACGAGGAAGTGGTGGAGGGCGGCCGCCTGCGTTTCGAGGACGGCAGCCTGCGTGTAACGACCACCCCCGGCCTGGGTGTGACGCTGGACCGCACGGCGTTGGCACGCCTGCACGACAACTACCTGAACTGCGGCATTCGTAACCGCGACGACCTGGCACAGATGCGCAAATACGATCCGTCCTTCACGGGCGCGCAACCCCGCTACTGAACGGCGCCCATCCGCAGGACAACTTCCACCATGAAACAAGGACTTGCCATGCTTCCAGCCTCGTTGCGCTCTTCGTTTCTTCTGCTCGCCGGCGCGGGGCTGATCGCCGCCTCCGGTGCCGCCAGCGCGGCCACCTGGGTGTACGTTGCCAATGCCGACAGCCAGGACATCTCGGTGATGCAGCTGGACCGCGCGGCGGGTGCCCTCAAGCCGGTGGCCACCGTGCCCGTGGGCGGCACGGCCATGCCCATGGTGGTCAGCCGTGACAAAAAATTTCTCTACGTGGCGCTGCGCTCGCAGCCGTTTCGTGTCGTGACTTTCGCCATCGACGGGGCCACGGGCGGCTTGAAGAAGCTGGGCGAGTCCACGCTGGCCGACAGCATGGCCAACATCGACCTCGACGCGACCGGCAAATGGCTGTTCAGTGCTTCGTACGGCGGCAACAAGATCGCCGTGAACAGCATCGGCGCCGACGGCGTTGTGGGTGCGGTGCAGCAAATCGTCAGGACCGCGCCCAATGCGCATGCCATCCATGCCGACGCTTCGGGCAAGTACGTTTTTGCCACCAGCCTGGGCGGTGACAACCTCTCGAGCTGGAGGTTCGACCCGGCAACCGGTGTGCTTTCGGCCAACGACCCTGCGCTCATTAACGTCGCTCCGGCCAAAACCGGCCCGCGGCATTTCTTGTGGAACAAGGCGCAGACGCACGTTTACCTGATCAACGAACTGGACGGTGGCGTGGACGTGTTCAGCTATGACGCCGGCAGGGGCGCGATGAGCCATCTGCAGCGCAGCACCGTCGTGCCGCCGGGCTTTGCCGGCAAGGTCTGGGCGGCTGACCTGCAGATGTCGCCAGACGGCAAATTCCTCTACGGCTCCGAGCGCACGTCGAGCACACTGACCACCTTCAAGGTCGACCCTGCCACGGGCCGTATTGCCGTCGTCGGCCAGACGCCGACCGAGAAGACACCGCGCGGCTTTGCGGTGGACTCGACCGGCCGCTTCCTGATTGCCACCGGCCAGGACTCGCACGGCGTGTCGCTGCATGTGATCGACCCCGCCACCGGCCTGCCGGGTGCGGGCAAGAGCCAGCCTGGCGGCAAGAACCCGAACTGGGTCGAGATCGTGGACTTCTGATGAACGCACCCGCCGCCCGCCCACCGCTGTACATCCGCATGCACGATGCGGACAACGTCGCCATCGTCGCCAACGACGGCGGCCTGGCGCCGGGCGTGGTGTTTGCCGACGGCCTGGTGCTGATCGACCGCGTGCCGCAAGGCCACAAGGTGGCGCTGGTCGATTTGCCCAAGGGCGCGGCGGTGCTGCGCTACAACGTGCCCATCGGTTATGCGCTGAAAGACATTCCCGCCGGCAGCTGGGTGCACGAGCGCCTGCTTGCCATGCCCGACGCGCGTGGCCTCGACGGCCTGCCGATCGCCACCGTCAAGCCGCCGGCACAGGCCCCGCTGGAGGGCTACACATTCGAGGGTTACCGCAATGCCGACGGCTCGGTCGGCACCCGCAACATCCTGGCCATCACCACCACGGTGCAGTGTGTGGCCGGCGTGGTCGACTTCGCCGTCAAACGCATCAAGGACGAACTGCTGCCGAAGTTCCCCAACGTCGACGACGTGGTCGGCCTGGAACACACCTACGGCTGCGGTGTCGCCATCGACGCCCCTGACGCCATCATCCCGATACGCACGCTGCGCAACATCAGCCTGAACCCCAACTTCGGCGGTGAGGTGATGGTGGTCAGCCTGGGCTGCGAGAAGCTCCAGCCCGAGCGCCTGATGCCGCCCGGCACCATCCAGATCGTCGACGAACGCAGCGTGGCCGACGTCGGCATCAGCGCCGAAGCGCCGCTCGATGTGGTCTGCCTGCAGTCCGAGAACCATGTCGGCTTCATGTCCATGATCGATTCCATCATGCAGGCGGCCGTGCTGCACCTGGAAAAGCTCGATGCGCGCCGCCGCGAGACCGTGCCCGCCAGCGAGCTGGTGGTCGGTGTGCAGTGCGGCGGCAGCGATGCCTTCTCCGGCGTCACCGCCAACCCGGCGGTCGGCTTTTGCACCGACCTGCTGGTGCGCGCCGGTGCCAGCGTGATGTTTTCCGAAACCACCGAGGTCCGCGACGGCATCGATCAGCTCACCTCGCGCGCGGCCACGCCGGAAGTGGCACAGGCCATGATTCGCGAGATGGCCTGGTACGACGCCTACCTGCAAAAAGGCCTGGTCGACCGCAGCGCCAACACCACGCCTGGCAACAAGAAGGGCGGCCTGTCCAACATCGTCGAAAAAGCCATGGGCTCCATCGTGAAGTCCGGCAGCTCGCCTATCAGTGGCGTGTTGGCGCCCGGTGAAAAGCTCAAGCGCAAGGGACTGACTTACACCGCCACGCCGGCCAGCGACTTCATCTGCGGCACCTTGCAGCTCGCCGCCGGCATGAATTTGCATGTGTTCACCACCGGCCGCGGCACACCTTACGGCCTGGCCGAATGCCCGGTGATCAAGGTCGCCACCCGCAGCGACCTGGCGCGCCGCTGGCACGACCTGATGGACATCAACGCCGGCCGTATTGCCGACGGAGACGCCACGATTGAAGACGTGGGCTGGGAGATGTTCCACCTCATGCTGGAAGTGGCCAGCGGCCGCAAGAAGACCTGGGCCGAACACTGGAAGCTGCACAACGCGCTGGTGCTGTTCAACCCCGCACCCGTGACCTGATTTTTTCGTTCAAAAACACACAAGGAGACATCATCATGCAACGCCGTACCCTGATTCACACTGCCATCGCCGCAGCCGCCGGCGGCCTGTCGGCCCTTTCTGCATTTGCACAAGGCGCCTGGCCCACGGGCAAGGCCATCACCTATGTGGTGCCGTTCCCGCCCGGCGGCAACACCGACACGCTGGCCCGCCTGATCGCTCAGCCGCTGTCCACCGCGCTGGGCACGCCCATCGTCATCGACAACAAGGGCGGCGCCGGCGGTAGCGTGGGCTCGGCCATCGCGTCGCGCGCACCGGCCGACGGCTACACGCTGCTGGGCGGCACTATCAGCTCGCACTCGATCAACGTCAGCCTCTACAGCACGCCCATCGGCTACGACCCGGTGAAGTCCTTCGCGCCCGTCGCCATGCTGGGCGTGAGTCCGCTGCTGCTGGTGGTGCCGGCCAGCAGCCCGCTGCGCACCCTGGACGATGTGCTGAAAGCCGCCCGTGCCAAGAACGGCGGCCTGAGCTCCGGCTCTCCGGGCATAGGCACCTCGCCGCACATGGCGCTGGAACTGCTGGCCAGCCAGTCGGGCGTCAAATTCACGCACGCGCCGTACAAGGGCTCGGCGCCCGCGGTGCAGGACCTGATAGGGGGCCAGCTCGACATGATGTTCGACACCAGCCTGATCGTGGGCCCCCACATCCAGAGCGGCAAGCTGCGCCCGATTGCCGTCACCGGCAGCCAGCGCGTGCCTGGCTTTCCCGATGTGCCGACCATCGCCGAGAGCGGCCAGAAAGGCTTCGACATGGTGTCCTGGCAGGCTATGTTCGTGCCTGCGAACACGCCGCAACCTGTGGTCGACCGTTTGCACGCCGAAGTGATGAAGGTGCTGGCCCAGCCCGATGTGCAGGCCAAGCTCAAGGTGTTCGGCATGGAGCCGTCGAACATGACGCCGGCGCAGCTGCTCGCCTACCAGAAGGCCGAGGTTGACAAGTGGGCCAAGGTCATCAAGGCCGCCAACATCAAGGCCGAATAAGCCGAACCATTTTTGAGAAAACAACCGCACATCACCATGACACAAACCACGCCCTACCAGTCCTTTCCCAACAGCTTCAAGCGCGACCTGCTGGCCGGTAAAAAACTGATCGGCTGCTGGTCCTCGCTGTCCAACGCCATCACCACCGAGGTGCTGGGCGTGGCCGGCTTCGACTGGATCCTGCTCGACGGCGAACATTCGCCCAACGACATGGCCACCTACATCCCGCAACTGATGGCCCTGAAAGACAGCCGCAGCGCGCCGGTGGTGCGCCCGACCTCCAACAACTCGGTAGAGCTCAAGCGCCTGCTCGATGCCGGCTTCTACAACTTCCTGATTCCCTTTGTCGAAAACGCCGAGCAGGCCGCCAGCGCCGTCGCCGCCACGCGTTACCCGCCGCAAGGCATTCGCGGCGTGTCGGTGTCCCAGCGCAGCAACAAGTACGGCACGGTGCCCGACTATCTCAAGTCCATCAACGACCACATCTGCGTGATGGTGCAGATCGAAAGTATTGCCGGCACGGCGGCAGCGGACGAGATTGCCGCCATCGACGGTGTCGACTGCATGTTTGTCGGCCCGTCCGACCTGGCCGCCGGCCTGGGCCACCTCGGTAATGCCGGCCACCCGGAGGTGCAAGCCGCCATGGTGAAAATTTTTGCCGCCGCCAAGGCGCACGGCAAGCCGGTCGGCATCCTGGCGCCGGTGGAAGCCGACGCACGCCGCTATATGGAGATGGGCGCGACGTTTGTCGGCGTCGGCAGCGACCTCGGCGTGTTCCGTGGGGCCACGCAGGCCCTGCGCGACAAATACCTCGCCTGATTTTTCTGTCATCCCGGACCTGATCCGGGATGCGCCTTGTGGACCGCGCATGCGCGGCCACTGCTATTTTTTTACGAACAAGGAGTATTTTTATGAGCAAGCTTGGTTTTATCGGCCTGGGCATCATGGGCAACCCCATGGCGGCGCACCTGATCGCGGCAGGGCACGAAGTTTTCATGACCACGCTGGGCAAGGTGCCCGCCGAGCTGTTGACCGGCAAAGGCAAGGCCTGCGATTCCATCACCGACGTGGTCAAGCAGGCGGACATCATCTTCCTGATGCTGCCCGACACGCCTGACGTGGCCAAGGTGCTGTTTGGTGAAGGCGGCGTTTCGCTGGCGCTCACCAAGGGCAAGACCGTGGTCGACATGAGCTCGATCTCGCCGATGGACACGAAAGAGTTCGCCAAAAAAATCAACGCCCTCGGCTGCGACTACCTCGATGCGCCGGTGTCTGGCGGCGAAGTCGGCGCCAAGGCGGCGAGCCTGACCATCATGGTGGGCGGCCCGCAGGCGGCGTTTGACCTGGTCAAGCCGCTGTTCGAACTGATGGGCAAGAACATCACGCTGGTGGGTGGCAACGGCGACGGCCAGACCTGCAAGGTGGCCAACCAGATCATCGTGGCGCTGAACATCGCGGCCGTGGGCGAAGCCCTGCTGTTTGCCAGCAAGGCCGGCGCAGACCCGGCCAAGGTGCGCCAGGCGCTGATGGGCGGCTTTGCGTCGTCGCGCATTCTGGAAGTGCATGGCGAACGCATGATCAAGCGCACTTTTACGCCGGGTTTCCGTATCGGCCTGCACCAGAAGGATTTGAACCTCGCCCTCAGCGGTGCGCGCACCCTGGGCCTGGCCTTGCCGCAAACGGCGGGCGCCGCCCAGCTGATGCAAGCCTGTGCCGCCAACGGCATGCAGGACCTGGACCATTCCGCGCTGGTGCGGGCGCTGGAGTTGCTGGGCAATCACGAAGTGGCGAAAGCGTCGTCATAAGCACGAGATAAAGAGCTGTGTACGAGGAGCCCGAAAAGAGGCTCCCGGCGCGGCGAGGGATCGATCCAAATTCCCTTTCTTTGAACATCCGGAGACAAACATGGCTATCAATCGACGAGAACTTATTGCGGCTTCACTGGCGTTAGGGGCAGGGGCCGGCACCGGTGTTGCGAGTGCCCAGGCCGGCTGGCCGTCCAAGCCGATACGCCTGGTGGTGCCGTACCCACCAGGCGGCTCTTCAGACATCATTGCCCGCGCTATCGCCCAGCCGTTGTCCGAAGCGCTCAAGCAGTCGGTCATCGTCGACAACAAGGCCGGCGCCAACGGCAACCTGGGCGCGGACATCGTGGCCAAATCGGCACCCGACGGCTACACGCTGCTGCTGTGCGACACCGGCGCTCTGGCCATCAGCCCTTCGGTCTATCCCAAGCTGAGCTTCGACCCTTCCAAAGACCTGCGCGGCGTCACCATGCTGGCCTATTCGCCGCACCTGCTGGTGGTGCACCCCTCGGTGCCCGCCAACAACCTCAAAGAACTGATTGCGCTTTCGCACAAGTCCGACCTGAATTTTGCGGTGACGGCCATGGGCAGCGCGCCGCATCTGGCCGGTGTGGCTGTCGAACGGGCCACCAAAGCCAAGTGGCAATACATCCCCTACAAGGGCGGTTCGCAAGCGGTGAGCGACACGATTGCCGGCCAGACGCAGGTGTTGATGAACGGCATGCTGGCGACCTTGCCGCATGTGCAAAGCGGCAAGCTGAAAATCCTGGGCGTTTCCAAGAGCACGCGCATGCCGCTGATCGGCAACGTGCCGACACTGGCAGAGCAGGGTATCGCCGGTTTCGAGTCGGGCACCTGGCAGGGCTTGCTGGTGGCCAACGGCACGCCGTCCGCCATCATCAACCGCCTCAACAACGAGCTCATCAAGATCATCCGCAGTCCGGACATCCGTGCCAAGCTGGCCGGGCAGGGCGCCGAAGTGGTGACCATGACGCCGGCACAGCAGGATGCGTACTTCAATCAGGAGCGCAGCCGCTGGGCCAAAGTCGTGACTGAGGCCAACATCAAGCTGGACTAAACAGCTTGCTTGTTTGATTAATGTTGGCCGATGCCAACATCAAAGCGCCACCACAACAGCTTGCGTGATTTATTGGTGATATCGCCGTTTATCTTTTGATAGCGGTATGTCATCCGTGTGAACATGCGTGAAGGGATTCAGCACTTAGCACACCGAGTCAGCCCGTCAGAGGCGACCGTTCAGACCTAGTCCAGGAGACAAAAAATGCGTACATCTTTCAAGGGGCTCTTATGCCTCTCTTTCGTCCTGTGCGCTAGCACCGCGATGGCCCAGACGAAGCTTCGAGCGTGGAACATTCACCCTGACGGTTACCCGGTGTCCGAGGCCATGAAGAGCTTTGCAGACCAGGTGTCCAAGAGCACCAGCGGCCGCTACAACATCGAGATATTCAACAATGGCGCGCTCGGTGACCAGCCCAAGGCGGTGCAGATGCTCAAGAGCGGCGAGGTCGATGTCGCCGAGTTCAGCTCCGGCCCGCTGTCGGACGCCGTGCCGGGTATCAAGGTGTTGAACCTTCCATTCCTGTTTACCGACTCGGCCCACATGTTCCGCCACCTTGACGGGAAGCTGGGTGAACGCTTTGCTGCCAACCTGAAGTCCGCAGGCTTTGTCGTGCTGGGCTGGTACGACGGCGGCGGCCGCTCGTTTTACTGCGTCAAACCCGTGAGCAATATCCGGGACCTCGCCGGCACGAACATCCGGGTGCAGCAATCTGAAATTTATATCGAGATGGTCAAGCTGATGGACGCCAAGCCGGTGGCTTTGCCTTTCAAGGACGTGTTGGGTGCGCTGGAACAAGGCAAAGTCGACTGCGCAGAGAACAACATGCCCTCGTATGAATCGACCGGGCACTTCAAGGTGGCCAAAAACGTTTATATGACCAACCACGTGATCTCGCCGGAGGCACTGGTGGTCTCCACCAAGCTGTGGGACAAGCTCAGCAAGGAGGACAAGGCTGCGTTTACAGAGGCCGGTGCCAAGTCCGCCATCCTGATGCGCGAGCTGTGGAACAAGCGTGTGGCCGCGGCACTGGAGACCACGACCAAGCAGGGTTCGCAGTTCGTCAAGGTCAGGGATGCATCGCCCATGGTCAGGCGCATGGGGCCGCTGTATGGCAAATACATGGCAGACCCGACCACCCGTGAAGAACTGCTGACCATTATTTCGAAGTGAAATTTTGATGTGAACACCCCTGACGCTGCCATGCTGCTGGACCCCGCACGATTTGTACGCGAGATCGACGGCAAGCCCGTCGCGCTTTTCACGCTGCGCAACCGCCAGGGCATGGCCGTGTGCGTGACCAACTATGGCGCGAAGATCGAGCAGGTGCTGGTGCCGGGGCGCGACGGCCGCTTTGACGATGTGGTGCTGGGTTACGACAGCATTGACGGTGTGGTCGGCGGAGCGCCCTCGGTGGGCGCCTTCATCGGACGCTATGCCGGCCGCATCAGCCAGTCGCGATTTACGTTGAACGGCAAGGATCATGTGCTGACCGCCAACAACGGCGCGCACTGCCTGCATGGTGGTGTGAAGGGCTCACGCTTTCGGGTGTTTGACGCGGTGCAGCGCAGCGACTCCAGCGTTGAAATGAACTATCTATTTGCTGATGGGGAAGAGGGCTTTCCGGGCACGTTGGCATTGCGCCTGACCTACAGCGTGACCGAGGCGAACGAGCTCGTGCTGGATTACGAAGCCCGTGCACTGGATGCGCCCACGGTGGCCAACCTCACCACGCATGCTTTTTTCAATCTCGAGGGCTCGGGAAGCCGTAGTGCGCTGGAGCACGAGGTCACGATCTACGCCAGCCGTTACTTCGAGATGAAGCCTGACCTCATCGCCACGGGCAAGTTGCTGCCGGTGGAGGGTACGCCGTTTGACCTGCGCAAGCCGGTGGCGCTGAACACGCGGGTGAGAGCGCCACAGACCCTGGATGGCATCGCAGGATACGACGACTGCTTCGAGATTGATCGCCCTACCATCAGCGCCGGGGAACTGGCGTTGTGCGCGCGCGTGCACGCAGCCGCCAGCGGGCGCGTGATGGAAGTCTGGTCGACCGAGCCCACCATGCAGTTCTATACCGGCCTGGTGGCAGGCGAGCCGCTGGCCGGCGGGCCGGGCAAGGGGGGCAGGCAATACGCACAGCAGCAAAGCCTCTGCTTTGAGCCGCAGGGTTATCCGAACGCGCCGAATGTGCCGGCGTTTCCCTCCGCCGTGCATGAAACGGGGAAAAGCCGCCAAGGCCGCACGCTGTATCGTTTCAGTGTTGCCTGAAGCTCATCAGCCTTGCTGGGCCGGGGTCATCAAATCGCCCGCCTGGAATAAGTTCGGATTTCCAGGCTGAGGTCTTCAAGCGCTGTGACCATTGGGATGCCATAGTGTTCGCACACGACGTCCACATTTCCCTTTCGCCAGTAGCCGGGAGGGCAGCAGACAACGGCCTTTCGTTCGCGAGCCGCGAGGCCGAGTTCCAGCAGGGTGACAGGCGCCTGGGATTCCGGGGCAAAGTAAAACGCCACCATTCCCGCGGCTTCCATGGCGCTCAGTTCCCATTCGACTTGCTCACGAAACGGTGGAAAGTCGGCTTGCGCCAACCAGCTTGAATCCCACTGAGCCCTGCGAGGGTTGAGCAAGGTTCCTTGACAGTCCGCAAGAGACAACGCGAGTTCCGATTGCCAGTCAACGCTTTTTCCGAGGTCGATGGAGCCAGCCAGGAACACCGCTTTATCAAGAGACAGCTTGGAAAGAGGGGTGGGTGGCAGGACAAGCTGCATGTCTCAAATGCGCTCCGTCAGCTCGAAGAAGAAATCCAGCATATGGAAGTGATCATCATGGAAGCGATCCTCCATGGCGGCCAGTTTTTCGATCTGAACCCATTCAGCCGCCGCCGCATCGTCGGCTGCCTGGACTTCCGGCAACTGGCGCGAGCCCAGATCAAAGAAGTGGGCATGGGTGATCACGCGGCCGCGCAGGCTGCGGTCCGGGTGGTCAAACACATGGACTGCCTCCAGGGCGTTTTTCATATCGCCTTCCAGCAGGCGCATCCGGGTTTCTTCTTCCAGCTCACGCACGGCGGATTGGTACACCGTTTCTCGCTGCTCAATGAAACCGCCCGGCACGGCAAATAGACCTTTGCCGGGGGAGCGCCCGCGCTGAATCAGTAATACCCGGTCACCGCATTTCACGACCGCATCCACCGTCACAAAAACAGGGGCATACGGTGAGCCGGCCCACTTCGCCTTTTCGTGCCGGAGGTTTTCCCATTCCTGCGCGAGTTCATGGAAGTAGGGCAAGGCCGCCCAGGTACGAAGAAATGCAATGGTGCTGGCCGGCGCCTGGCTCACCATGGCTGAGAGCGCTGGTTCCAGCGAAGTACCGGCGTTGCCAAAATAGGCGTCGCGCAAGGCGCTCGCATCAATCCTGCCTTGCGATTCGACCGCATCGAGTGTCCAGCCCGGAAAGTTCTTCAGATACTCGCTGGTCGCGTCTTTGAAATGCCCGACCAGTGCGACGGATGATCCGGCCTTGTCGCCGGCGAGTTCCGCCACACCGCGTTTGACCGCCGACACCCACCGGTCCTGGTCGTAGTAGTCGCGCACGGGCAGAAATCGGATCCGGTCCCTGTCCGCCTCGGGGAGCGCCAGTCGGATCATTTCCGCGCGCTCCTGCCAGGTGAAGGGGTTCTTGGGCGTACGCGCCTGATGGGCCGAGCCGAGTACTACGATGCACAGTGGGGCTGCGTCCAGCGCCCGGTGCAGCAACGCAAGCTGCCCGTTGTGGAAGATCTGGAAGCGGCCGATGTAGACCGAGACCTCGTGTTTTTTGGGGCTTGATGTCATGATGACCTATTGAAATTTGGCGGCGATCGGCATCTGCCGGCCGGAACCGAAAGCGCGTGCGCGCAGGCGGATGATGGGAGGCGCCTGACGGCGCTTGTATTCGTTGCGGGCGATCATGCCCTTGATGCGCTCGATCATCGCAAGACTCTCGGGTTCTTGGCGCAGCCTTTCGACGAAGGCGCAGGCCTTTTCATATTCCCACCCGGCCAGCCGCCGGCCTTCGATCAGGAGCTTGAGCACCTCGTCGAGCACCGGATACGGCGGCAGGCTGTCTACGTCCTTCTGGTCGGGTGCCAGTTCCGCTGAAGGGGCTTTGTCGATGATGGCCTGGGGAATGATCTCTTTGCCTGCTGCTTCGTTGAGGTAACTCGACAAGGCGAACACCTCGGTTTTGTAGAGGTCTCCGATCAGGCCCAGGCCGCCGTTGGTGTCGCCATAGAGTGTGCAGTAGCCCACCGAAATCTCGGACTTGTTCCCCGTGGTCAGCAGCAGATGCCCGAAGCTGTTCGAGTATTCCATCAGGATGGTGCCGCGTGCACGTGCTTGCAGGTTCTCCAGAGCGATGCCCTGCAGCGGCTGGCCGAAGGCGGCTTCAAAGCCGCCGCAGAACTCGTTCACGATACCGGCGATCGGATGGCGAAGCAGTTCCACGCCGAGGTTGCGGCACAGAATTTCAGAGTCGTCGACCGAGCCGGCCGACGAGAAGCGCGACGGCATGGTGATAGCGGTCACATTGGTGGGGCCCAGGGCTTCGGCGGCAAGCGCCAGCGTCAGTGCTGAATCAATGCCGCCTGAAGAGCCGATCACCGCCCGGGTGAAGCCGCAGCGGCGCGCATAGTCCTGCAGGCCCAGCACGATCTGGCGGCGGTAGAACTCCATGGTCGGCAGACCCTGGGCAGGGACCGGAGCCGGTTCATCTCCGGCCAGTGTGAGAAAACGGCCATTCTCAAAGCGCAAGGTCGTCACGTCTTCGGCGAAGCGTTCGGCCTCAAACACCACGCCGGCTTGAGGTTCGACTGCGAACGATGCGCCGTCGTAGACGAGCTGGTCATGGCCGCCCACCTGGTTCACGTAAAGGATGGGCAACTGGTTGCGCTTGCTGGCGGCCCCGAAGATCTGGTGCCGTTGCTCACGCTTGCCGATGTTGGACGGACTGGCATTGATGGAGATCACAAGGTCCGGCGCGGCGTCGCGCATGCGGTCAAAGGGATTGATCGCGTAGTCCAGGCCCTCGTCGTTCCAGCCGTCTTCGCAGATCAGCACGCCCACCTTGGCGTCGCGGATGCGCAAGACCTTGGCGACGTCCTGGCCGGGTTCGAAATGCCGGCGCTCGTCGAAGATGTTGTAGGTGGGCAGCAGCTGCTTGGCGTATTCCAGCAGCACTTCGCCGCCCTTGATCACGCACAAGGAGTTGCGCAGCTTCTTGCCCGGCGCTTCGCGGCGGGCGGGCAGGCCTATCACCCAGTAGAGATTGGGGATCTGGCGCGAAGCCAGCAGGAGGTCCTGGAGGGCCGCATGGACGCGCTCCATGAAGCCCTCTTCTTCCAGCATGTCGCCAGGGTAGTAAGCCGTGAGCGACATTTCGGAGAAGACAACGATGTCGGATTGGTCGGTCCACGCTTTGCTCGCGGCTGTGACCATCTTCGCTACATTGCCGGAGAGGTCGCCGATCGTGAAGTTCAACTGGGCTGCGGTGATTTTGAGCATGATGTCCTTGAGCCCTTAGACCGATGCAGGGAAACGGAATACCTGGCGCAGGTAGGCCAGGAAGGTCTGGTCGTTGCACAGCGTCTTGCCCGGGCTGTCCGACAGTTTGGCCACCGGACGGGCATTGGCGCCGGTCAGTTTCATCACGATGTTCAGCGGCGTGAGCCCGACGTCGTTGGTGAGGTTGGTGCCGATGCCGAAGCCGGTCTGGGTGCGCCCGGCGAATGCGCGGTAGAGCTTGAGCGCGGTCGGCACATCCAGCCCGTCAGAGAAGACCAGCCGCTTGTTTTGCGGATCGACGCGCAGTTTGGCGTAGTGGGCCAACGCTTTCTCGCCCCAGACAAACGGGTCACCGGAATCATGGCGCAGGCCGTCGAACAGCTTGGCGAAGTAGAGGTCGAAGTCCGCCAGGAAGGCGTCCATGCCGACCACGTCCGTCAGTGCCACACCGAGATCGCCGCGGTACTCCTGCACCCAGTCTTCAAGCGCGGCGCGCTGGAAGTCGCGCAGGGTCATGCCGAGCGCCTGGTAGGTCTGCAGGTATTCGTGGGCCATGGTTCCGATGGGCACCAGGTTGAGTTCTTTGGCCAGCAGCACATTAGACGTGCCCTTGAAGTACTGCGGGATTTCGCGTTTGAGCGTCGTGACCACCTCGGTCTGCCAGTCGCGAGAGAAGCGGCGCCGCACGCCGAAATCAAAGAACTCGAAGGGGTTGTGCAGCGAGGGTTCTTTTTCGAAGGCGCGCAGAATGTCTATCTTGTCCTGCAGGCGCTTGCGGCCCTCCACAAGAGCGGCAGTCTGGCCAGCGCGGCGGAAGTAGAGCTCGTTGACGATCGCGAGCACGAAGATTTCGAAGGCCATGGTGTGCACCTGCGGACCCACGGCCTTGATCACCAGCGTAGCGCCGTCGGCCGTGGCCTTGATGAATTCCCGCTGAAATTCAAAGATGCGCAGGAAGTCCACAAAGTCGCTCTTGATGAAGCGAAGGCCCCGGAGATAGGCCAGTTCTTCAGGCTGAAAGCGCAGTGTGCAGAGATGGTCAAGCTGCGCATTGACCTCCCCAAGCAGTTCGCTCAAGGGGTAGCCCGGCTGGTTGCGGCAGACAAAGGTGTACTCCGCCTCCGTTTGCGGGTGCCTGTGCAACATGGTCTGCCACATCGTGAACTTGTAGAGGTCGGTGTCCAGCAGGCTTTGAATGATGGGTTGCATAGTGGCTTTGTGATGAAAGAGGATGGCGGTCAGGCGTTGGCTTGCAAGGTGCCCAGCATTGCCGCGCTGGTGGACAGAACGACACCGCGGCGGGCCATGTCATCCAGGAAGGCCTGGTGCTGTGCTTCAAAGCCGCCGACGGGACTCATGCAGTCGGTGAGCAGCACCACTTTGCCTGGCTTGCCGGACGGAAGGTTTTCAACGATGTGCTCGGTGGTTGCTTTCACGCAGTGGCTGCTGGCTTCGCCGGCGATGATGAGCAGGTCGGCCTGGTCCAGCGACGCGATCAGGGCAGTGTTGAGTTGTGTCGCCGGGTCTTCCTCATCCGGCACTTCGGCCTGCATGGCGCTGTAGTGTTCCGTCCAGGGGTTGCTGCCCTTGTTGATCTTTTGCACCATGGCAAGGCGGTTGTCTTCCCAGCGGTTGTAGGCGGCTTTCACGGCAGGGTGCACGTTGTGGCCCCAACTGCCGATTTCGCAGTGCACCGGCCAGACCATCAGGGTGTAGCGACCGCGCCGCTCGAGTTCGTCGATGTAGGCCAGGGCTCTGGGTAGCATGGCCGCGTCTTTGGGCACGTAGTCGCCTTTGCGCACCTGAGCTGCCGTAATTGGGGTGAATGGTCCCACAGCCGCACCCGCTCCGGTCTTCCAGAAAGTCGGGTGTGCAATGTCAAACCTGTGGTGAGAGTCCAGTGTCACGCCGATGGCGGAGATACCGGATGCGCCCTCCTGAATCAGTTTGGCCAGGCGCAGCATGTCTGCGTGGGCGCCTGCCACGGGCAGGGCGGGAGAAGCGGCTGCCCCCGTCACGGGATCGATGGGCCGCCAGTCGGCAGGCAAATCGCAAAAGTCGTTTTGCGGATCGATGATCAGAAGCTGGATGTTTTTCTTCATGCTGTTTTCCGTTGATATTGATTGGGTGCAATGCCGCCGATTCTCGCAGCAGTGGGTTGCCGTTATTCCACCAGGACTCCCTTGGTGGCACAAACACCGATGCGCGCTTCCATGCCTGCGCCAAACCGCAGGAAGTCCGTTTCCATGCCGTCCGAAAAAATTACCCCGTTGTCCGGCATGCGCGAGCGCAGCGTCAACACTTCCTTCTCACCGATCTCCCCGTAGAGCAGGGAAGTTTGGGAGGCCCGGCTGGCGAAGGGCTCCCGTACGGCGAAGATCAGGTGGTGCGTGTCTCGCGGCATGGGCTCATAGCCGTCCCCTTGCCCGTGCCCCACAGCATTGGCAATGCCGATGGAGCCGGTGACGATGCTCTTGAGCCAGGCCGTGGATCCCAGCCCGGTCGCGACAATGAGGCCGGAAGACGATTGCGCTTCCTTCATGCCCCGGAACTCGATGTCGTACAGCGCCGAGGTATGACTTTTCGGGCCTATGAAGAGGTCGTTGACACCGCGCAGCACTTGCCCGTCGGACAGCCTGGCCTCTGCCATGGTCACCAATGAGGTGGGGCGGCTGTCCCTGGCAACCGTGGGCAGCACCGATGCGACCTGCGACGGCTCAAAAGGCAGCAATACGCCGTCCCAGCGTTTGGGCTCCGGGTTCACGCCGACCAGTGGTTGGCCGTTCAGGTACTTCAGGGTGTTGGCCACCATGCCGTCCTGGCCCAGCGTCACCACAATGTCGTCAGCCGCGAAGATGTAATTGGTCAGGTGCGTGCGGTCGATGATCTGGTAGCGGCCCCAGGCCTGCAGTGCTTCTGCGACCACCCGCAGACTGGAGGCATAAGCCTCGTTCTCACGCAGGTAGTCGGTGAAGTCGGCGCCCAGGTGCTCCAGGTAGAACTGGGCCTGCCCCAGGGTCTGGTAGCGCGCCACCAGCTCTTCGAGCCGGGTCTGGCGCGTGACCAACACCACCTTGCGGTTTTCGGCTGCAGACATGTTCTCGTCCTTTCCTGTTTTTGCTTATTTCCGGGCAGCAGCGGCCTGCACGGGCCGAAAGCCGCCGTTCGCACCCGCCAGCAGTGAATTGAGCAGTTCGGGCGACATGTTCAGCTGGCCGATCTTCTCGGCTTTGTCGGCAATGCCGCCAAAGGCCTGGGCGATCAACTGGGCCGGGTCCATGCCGGCCGAAGCCAGCGCCTGGATGGTGCGGGGGTCGACCGCCTGGAAGGTCTTCATGATGGCGTCCAGCCGGGCGGCTTCCGCCTCGGCCAGCGTGCGCGAGTTGGCAGCCTGGCCGTTCACGTAGAGCTTGCGTTTTTCTTCGAGCGCCACGTCCGAATCCATCTGTTCGGTGCGCAGGGCATTTTCTTTGCGCATCACCGATGCCTTGGCCGCCATCTTGGCGTCCTCGATCTGGCTGCGCTTGTCTTCCACGGCAACTTCGGTGTCCAGCTCGTTCTCGCGGATAGCGCGTTCGTTCTGGACTGCAGCCATGCGGCGCAGGTAGATCGCGTCGTCGGCGGCTTTCAGGTTGGCCTCACGGGATTCGGCCTCCAGGGCCCGCGCGATGTCGGGTGTGGGCTTGATGGCCAGGATGGACACGCCGAGGATCTGTAAGCCCAGGGCCGCAATTTCAGGTTGTGCGCCAAGGCTGGCTTCGGCGTGCCGGGCGATTTCGGCGGAGGAGAGCAGGGCTTCTTTGAGCGCAAGGGCCTGGACCTTCTGCTGGATGATGACCTGCACCTGCATGCCGACCCGGTCGCCCAGCTTGAGCGGATCATCCGATGCATAGCCCTGGCCGTTGGCCTTGAGCGAGAAGTCCATCAGGCGGGCTGTCAGCTGTGGTGTTTTGACCTGGTAGGTGACCTGGCCCTGCACCGTGACGTTCTGGAAGTCGGAGGTCACCAGAGTCAGCATGAAGGGGTGGTGGGCGCTCGCTACAGGCACCGCCACCACGGTGGAGGTGGGCGCGTAGTAATAGAAAGACTGGCCCGCGCCTTCCCGGATCACTTTGCCTCTTTTGAACTGGATCAGGTGAACCGTGGGCTGGGACTTGATGAACCGGATGCCTAACATGGTGCTTTCTCCTTGTGGTTAATTGCTGCATTGCGCGATAGGTTGTATTGAACAACCTATCTATGAGTTGCATAATACAACTTAATTCAAGTTTGTCAAACAGGAACCGCAAAACCATGGCGACCCCAGCAAAACACCTGGACTTTGAGAAACCGCTCACAACAGTCGATGTGGTGATCTTTACCGTGCTGGATGAGCAATTGCAGGTGTTGCTGGTGAAGCGGCCCGAAGGACCGCAAGAGCCCTATCCGAACGCCTGGGCATTGCCGGGCGGTTTCGTGGACGTGAATAAGGACGACACGCTGGAGGCCTGTGCCAGACGCAAGCTGCTCGACAAGACTGGCGTCAAGAGCCCTTATCTGGAGCAGCTGGGCAGTTGGGGCGGCAAAACGCGTGATCCGCGGGGCTGGTCGGCCACGCATGCCTACTTTGCGTTGTTGCCGGTTGACTCTGTTCAACTGGTGCAGGGCGAAGCCAAGCCGGCCAAATGGCATCCCGTCGATGAACTCTCACCTCGCAAGCGGCTGGCGTTTGACCACAGTGACATCTTCCAGACCGCACTGGAGAGGCTGCGCAGCAAAGTGGAGTACACCTCGTTGCCTGCGTTCCTTCTGCCGGAACCCTTCACTTTGCCCCAACTGCAGGCGGTTTATGAGGTGGTGTTAGGGCGGGCCATCGACAAGAGCGGGTTCCGTACGCGTGCCCTGGCAGCTGATTTTTTGATTGAGGACGGTTTGCTGGATGTCGGAGCCCCAAGACCCGCGATGGGGTACCGGCTGAGAGACCGGGCTACGGTGATGTATTTTCCGAGGACCTTCAGCCCCAGGAGTGGGTCGTAGCCGGGCGTAAAAAAGCCCGGCGCCTTGCGGGGCCGGGCTTTTGAAAGCACAAGCTTTTTTTACAGCGTATCGATAAAGCTGCGCAGCTTGTCTGAACGCGAAGGGTGCTTGAGCTTGCGCAGCGCCTTGGCTTCAATCTGGCGGATGCGTTCGCGCGTTACGTCGAACTGCTTGCCGACTTCTTCCAGCGTGTGGTCGGTCGACATTTCGATACCGAAGCGCATGCGCAGCACCTTGGCTTCGCGCGGCGTCAGGCTGTCGAGGATGTCTTTGACCACATCGCGCAGGCCGGCCTGCATCGCGGCTTCCAGCGGTGCGGTGTTGGCGCTGTCTTCGATGAAATCGCCCAGGTGTGAATCGTCATCGTCACCGATCGGCGTTTCCATCGAGATCGGCTCTTTGGCGATCTTCATGATCTTGCGGATCTTGTCTTCAGGAATCTCCATCTTGGCGGCCAGGATGCTGGCGTCCGGCTCAAAGCCGAATTCCTGCAAGTGCTGGCGCGACAGGCGGTTCATCTTGTTGATGGTTTCGATCATGTGCACCGGGATACGGATGGTGCGGGCCTGGTCGGCGATGGAGCGCGTGATCGCCTGGCGGATCCACCACGTGGCGTAGGTCGAGAACTTGTAGCCGCGGCGGTATTCGAACTTGTCGACGGCTTTCATCAGGCCGATGTTGCCTTCCTGGATCAAGTCGAGGAACTGCAGGCCGCGGTTGGTGTACTTCTTGGCGATGGAGATCACCAGGCGCAAGTTGGCCTCGATCATTTCCTTCTTGGCGTCGCGCGAGTTGGACTCGCCTTCGTTCATGCGCTTGTTGATGTCCTTGAGCTGGCCCAGGGGCACCACCACGCGGGCCTGCAATTCGGCCAGCTTGGTTTGCAGTTCCTGGATAGGCGGCACGTTACGCGCCATCACCACCGACCACGGCTTGCCGGACGCGACCTGCTTTTCAACCCATTTCAGGTTGAGCAGGTTGGGCGGGAAGTCCTTGATGAAGACTTCCTGCGGCATGCCGCATTTCTCGACGATGATGCGGCGCAGTTCGCGCTCTTTCTTGCGCACGTCCAGCACCTGGCCGCGCAGCATGTCGCACAGCTTTTCAATGGTCTTGGCGGTAAAGCGCACGGTCATCAGCTCGTCACTCAGGGCTTTTTGCGACTTCACATAGGTGGGCGTGCCGTAGCCTTCCTTGTCGTAGGTCTTGTGAACCTTCTCGAACAAGGTTGCGATCTTGTCGAAGCGGCTGAGCGCTTCTTTCTTGAGCTCTTCGAGCTTCTTGGTCAGGGCCTTGGAGCCGCCCTTGCCGTCGTCGTCGTCTTCTTCGTCAAATTCGTCGAAGTCTTCTTCGGCCACATAGTCGTCGGCCTCGTTGGGGTTGGAAAAACCGTCGACCACGGTGGAGATGACGATCTTGCCTTCGCGGATTTCTTCGCCCAGGCGCATGATTTCGGCAATCGTCGCGGGGCTTTCCGAGATGGCTTCCATCATCTTCATGAGGCCGCCCTCGATGCGCTTGGCGATTTCGATTTCGCCTTCGCGCGTCAGCAACTCGACCGTGCCCATTTCACGCATGTACATGCGAACGGGGTCGGTGGTGCGGCCGAATTCGCTGTCAACGGTGGACAGGGCGGCTTCGGCGGCTTCTTCAGCCTCTTCTTCGGTGGAGCCGGCCGGTGCGTTGGCGGTGATCAGCAGTGTTTCTGCATCGGGCGTCTGCTCGTACACGGCGACACCAAGGTCGTTCAGGGTGACGATGACCGCGTCCAGCGTTTCGGCGTCGATCAGCTTGTCGGGCAGGTGATCGGAAATTTCGCCGTGGGTCAGGTAGCCGCGCGTTTTGCCGAGTTTGATCAGGGCCTTCAGGCGCATGCGGCGCTTGAGCATGTCTTCTTCGGAGAGAACGGTTTCGTCCAGTCCGAATTCCTTCATCAAGGCGCGTTCTTTCGCCTTGCTGATTTTCATGCGCAGCGGCTTGACCTTTTCGGTCGTTTCCGCCACAGGCTCACCGACCAGATCGTCCTCAATGTCGGACATGTCGAGGTCTTCGCCCGGCTTGCCTGCAGCTGACGCATTTTTGGGCTTGCGGCCGCGTTTGGCGCCGGTGGTCGCGGGCGCGCTGCCTTCGGCGGCAGGGTTCTTCGGCGGGCGGCCGGGTTTCTTTTTCACGGGCACTTCAGCAACGGCGGCGGATGCAACTGGCTTGGATTCGGGACTGGACTTGGTCGGCACGGGTGGGGCTTTCTTCAGGGGCAAATCAGGAGGAGCGGATTTCACGGTTTTTGCGGAGGCCTTGTTCACCGGGGCGCTTGATTTGCTGGCTTTGGCAGATGAGACAGATATGGTGGGTTTTCCGGGTTTTTCAACCTTGCCGCTCGTTGTGGCGCTCTTGGCCGCCGGTTTGGCGGAGGGCTTTGCGGCTGCTTTGGCCACGGGTTTAACCGCGGGTTTGGCTGCTGCGTTGACTGGAGGCTTGCTTACGGGCTTTGCAGCAGCTTTTGGGGCCGCTTTGGCTTTGGGCTTCGCGGCAGTTTTGGACTGCGCGCTTTGCGGCTTCTTGTTGCTCGGCTTCATGGGCTTGGCAGTAGGCATGGGACCTCCAGTTGTCGGAAATTGTTTTAAATATCGATCGGCTACCAGTAAACAAAAATGCGCCTTGGCGCCTGCACAAAAGCACAGGCACGGTGACAAGGAATCAAAGTCAAAAAAAGCGGGAGAGTCGAAAAACGGGCCCGGCAACATCAACGGGTACAAGTCCCGGTGGCAGGTGGCGGTTCAGTTTTTCGGGCAAGCTGTTTGGGCGAACATTTGGTGTGCAGTCCTTGCGGGAATTCCTTGGGGGAATAGGCCGTCTCACTTGTGGAGTCCCTGAAGTTTCAGGGTGGCCGGGCCGGAGGTGCTGCTGTCGCGCTTGCCGTCGAAAATCGGATTATACCCTGTTGCCTGTTTTTTGGGCGACTTTTTGGGTGTTTTTTTGAGTGGTTTTTGCACCCTGAAAAGGGTGGTTTTTGGGGCGGCAGGCTTATCGGGCCGTATCAGCAGCGGTTTTGAGGCTGGCGGCCAGCTCCAGATAGCGCTGCCGGGCGGCCGGGTCGGTGGCGGCCCGTGCGGCCAGTTCGCTCATCTCGCGTTGCCGGTGCAGCCGCAGGAGCTGGTCCAGGATGCTGCGCACCTCGGCCCAGTCGCTTTCAATGCCTTCGGGAATCTGCGCGATCTGCGTGGTGGCATGCCTTTCATAGGCATGGCCGCGCAGGCCCTCGCGCAGGGCGGCCCAGGGCTGGGGGCCGTGTTCGTGCAACTGGCTCTCCAGCCACACGAACAGCGGGCCGTGCGGCTCGGGTAATTCCACCAGCAGGTGGTGCTCTTCGGTGCTGAGCCTGTCCCAGGTTTCGGCTTCGGTCAGCAGCAGCCGCAGCACGCGGTCTTCACGGCTGGCCGGCAGCATGCGACCGGCCACGCGGCGCGGTGCGCGCGTGCCGCCGCTGCGGTCACCAAAGCCGCGCCCGGGCGCCGAAGGGGGCGGAAAGTAACCGGAGGGCTCGGAGGCGCTGTAGTCACGCTCGTCCGGGAAATGCGGATAGTCCGCAGAATCCGGCATGTCGGCATGCTGGCCCGATGTTGAGGATGATTTTGGCTTGTAGCCCCCGCCGGTCTTACGGATGCTGCTATTGTTTTTATAGTCAGCCTTGTAGCCGGAAGCTGCCGGCTGCCATAGCTGAAGCAGCTCGCGGCTGTCGATCTGCACCTTGTCGGCGATCTCGGCCAGCAGTTGCCGTTTGAGGGCGCCGTCGGGCATCAGCCCCCACAGCGGCCGCGCATTGCTGGCCATGTGGGCGCGGCCTTCAGCCGTGTCGAGATCACAGCCTTCGCCTGCCGCGTCCAGCATGAAGCGGCTGAGCGGCACGGCTTTGGTAACGGCGGCGGCAAAACCTTCCTGGCCATGTTCGCGGATGTAGCTGTCGGGGTCGTGCTCGGCCGGCAAAAACAAAAACTTGACGGTGCGCACGTCGGTGGCAAAGGGCAGGGCGGCATCCAGCGCCTTGCGGGCAGCGCGGCGGCCGGCGCCGTCGCCGTCAAAGCTGAACACCACCGAATCGGTGAAGCGGAACAGTTTTTGCACGTGGTCTGCCGTGCAGGCGGTGCCCAGCGTGGCCACCGCATTGGCAAAACCCAGTTGGGCCAGCGCGACCACGTCCATGTAGCCCTCGGTGACCAGGGCGTAGCCGTGTTCGCGCAGGGCGGTGCGGGCCTCAAACAGGCCGTACAGCTCGCGCCCTTTGCTGAAAACCGGGGTTTCCGGTGAATTGAGGTATTTGGGCTTTTCGTCGCTGAGCACGCGGCCGCCAAAGCCTATGCATTCGCCCTTGACGTTGCGGATGGGGAACATCACCCGGTCACGAAAGCGGTCATAGCGCTTGGCTTCGCCGGCGGCGTTTTCGTCACCGGGCTCGCCCGTGATGACCAGGCCGCTCTCCACCAGCAACGGGTCGTTGTAATCGGGAAAGACGCTGGCCAGGCTGCGCCAGCCTTCGGGCGCATAGCCCAGGCCGAAGGTCTTGGCGACTTCGCCTGAGACGCCGCGGCCCTTGAAGTAGTCGATGGCGCGCTCGGAGTTGCGCAAGGCCTTGATGTAGGCGGCGCCGGCTTTTTCCAGCACGCTGGTGAGCGTGGCCTGCTGCTCGCGCATCTGGGCGGCGCGGGCCCGGTCTTGCGGCGAGACATCGTCTTCAGGCACTTGCAGGCCGTATTGCTGGGCCAGGTCTTTGACGGCTTCGACAAAGGTCATGCCGCCGTGGTCCATCAGGAAGCTGATGGCGTTGCCGTTTTTGCCGCAGCCGAAGCAGTGATAGAACTGCTTGGACGGGCTGACGCTGAAGGAGGGGGACTTTTCGCCGTGGAAGGGGCACAGGCCCATGAAGTTGGCGCCGCCCTTTTTGAGCTGCACATAGCGGCCCACGATGTCCACCACGTCCGCACGCGCGAGCAACTCCTGGATGAATGTTTGGGGGATGGCCATGGCGTGGAAAGAGGGGGGGTCAATTTAAGCACACGCGACCCGGCGGCGAGGCGCCTGCGCCTATGGCCCTGAGGGACATGGGCGCTGGGCTGACACGCATTGGAGGCATCCGGCGGCATGGTGGGCCGCTTGTGTGGTCCATCATGGGCTTTTCCCTGCAGTCCCGGGAACGGGGCTCCCATGCCATCCTCATGACGCTTGCGCCCAACCTTGCCTATGTTTTCAGCCATCCCGGTGCTTTTACGCTGCGGGTGCTCAAGGGCTTTCGCGCCAATCAGGGCTTGCTGCTGGCCGGCGCCGTGGCCTATTACGCGCTGCTGTCCATCGTGCCGTTGCTGATTCTGGTCGCGATCGCGCTGTCGCATGTCATCGACCAGGAGGCGCTGCTGCAGGCGCTGGGCCGCTACATCGGCTGGCTCGCGCCTGGCCAGGGGGGCCTGATCACCGCGGAGCTGGCCAACTTCCTGGCGCACCGGGAAGTGCTGGGCTGGGTCTTGTTTGCCACCATGCTGTTTTTCAGTTCGCTGGCTTTCACGGTGCTGGAAAACGCCATGTCGGTGATCTTTTTACACCGCGTAGCGATTCGCCGCCGCCATCTGCTGGTGTCTGCCCTATTGCCGTATTGCTACATCGTGTTTGTGGGCCTGGGCTTGCTGCTGGTCACGCTGGTCTCCGGCAGCCTGCAGGCGCTGGGTGAAAAAAGCGTGGACTTCGTGGGCCTGGAATGGTCGCTCAGCGGGTTTTCCGGTGTGCTGCTGTACCTGCTGGGCCTGACAGGCGAGGTGCTGCTGCTGACCTCGCTGTACATGGTGATGCCGGTGGGCCGGCTGCAATGGCGGCACGCACTGCTGGGCGGCGTCACGGCCGCGCTGCTCTGGGAGCTGACGCGCCACTTGCTGGTGTGGTACTTCTCCACGCTGTCGCAGGTCGGCCTGGTCTATGGCTCCCTCACCACGTCCATTTTGGTGTTGCTGAGCCTGGAGGTGGCGGCGACCTTGCTGCTGTTGGGTGCGCAGGTGATTTCAGAATATGAGCGACTCGGCACGGCCCGGCAGGACCAGCCCGCCAAGCCCATGCGGCTGGGTTGAGCGCCTGCGCGCGAGGCTGCGCCGTATCGCGGCCGCTGCACTGGTCCGTCGATATGATCTGCCCACAACCAACAACTCCTGAGGAGGGGCGATGAACTTCAGATACTTCCTGGCGGCGGCTTTGCTTGCCTGCGCGTGTACGTCCTGGAGCGCGGACAGCCGCGTAGCGTTTGTGGCCGGAAACAACGACTACGCGTCGGGCACAAAGCTTGTCAACGCGGTCAGTGACGCCAAAGCGGTGGCCAATGTGTTGCGCCAGGCCGGCTGGGAGGTGGTGGAAGTGCACGACGCCACGCGCGACACTTTCGAGGCCGCTTTCTCGCGGTTTCTTGGGCAGTTGGGCAAGAACGGCGAGGGTGTTTTTTATTTTTCCGGGCATGGCCTGGAAATCTCGCGCCAGAACTTTCTTTTGCCGGTGGACTTTGACGGAAGCAATGCCGATACCGCGGTCAAGAAAGCCATTCCCCTGCAAAGCTTGATCAGCCGCATCGCTGCAGTGTCTCCCCGCGCTGTGGCCATGATTCTGGATGCGTGCCGTGCGAACCCTGCGCTCAGAGGCCTGATGCCGCGGCCCGGCCTGGGCGAGGTGGCGCAAGCGGTTCCGGCCGGCATGTTCATGATGTACGGGGCCGGCGCGGGGCAGACCGCCCTGGATCGCCTGTCGGCCAGCGACCCGGTTCCGCACGGGCTGTTCACGCGCGAACTTTTGGCGGCGATGAGCGACGACTCGCTTGATTTCCGGCAGATCGCACGCCGTACGCGGGTGGCGGTGACCGAGAAGGCGCTTTCGGTCAATCACGTTCAGGTCCCCAGTGTGTACGACACGCTCCCGCTGGCTGCGTTCAAGCTCAAGGCGGGACGCGGCGGCGAGGCACCCGCCGTGGCGGGAGGGCTCAGCGGTTCCAGCATTCGGCTTGTCGTGCCGGTTGCCCCCGGAAGCCCGACGGATGGATTTGCCCGCAGGCTGTCGGCCCGGCTGAACAAATTGTTGAACGCCTCGGTCGAGGTGGAGAACGTGATCGATATTCCCGGCGCCAAGGTGGCCGACCTCGTAGGGGGTAGCCCGGCTGACGGAAAGACCTGGTTGCTGAGCCCCTATGCCGCCTCGATGTCCAGGGCTGGGCGTGGCGACGCGCGCTTGCAGGCGGTGGGCATGGTGTCGGAGACCCGCGCGGTCCTGGCCGTGCCGGCCAACAGTCCGGCGAGCAACTTCTCTTCGTTGCTGGCTTATCGCGTGGCGCTCAATCGCCCGTTGAAAATGGGAATCAGCGGCGCGGGCGCCACGTCTGAAGCCTGTCTGTTCGAGCTCGAACGCGCGTTCGGTTCCAGCCTGGTGCAACCGGTTGAATTCAGAGGTATGGCACCCGTGGTGGCGGAGCTCATGGGCGGCAATATCGATCTTGCGTGTGACGTGCAAAGCTCTTTCGAAGTCCATGCGCGGTCCGGACGATTGAAGATGATTGCGTCTTTGCAAGAAAATGCTTTGGTCAGCTATCCGCCCATCAGCGCGCAGGCCCAGGGGTTTCCCGTTGTGATCCCCATGTGGTGGTCCATTTTTGTTCCCAAGGATGTTCCGGCTCAAACCGTGAAAGACATCAGCGCCGCGTTGCAGGCGCTGCAGTCCGACCCGCAATGGTTTGCCGAAAGAAGCGCCCTGGACCCGGGAACGCAAATCCTCGAGTCCGCCAAGGCGACGCCTCTGGAGGTCGACCTGTCGCTCAAGCTGGGGTCTTCCCTGAACCGCGTTCTTGAGCGATTGCGCGCGAAGTAAGCCGGTGCACCGACCCTGGGCCGGCGGCATCGAATACTTTTTAGTCGCCCAGTACCAGGCCTTCGCGCCGCGGGTCTGCGCCGCCGAAGAAGCCGCCCGGCGTTCTTTGAATGGCCTGCAGGCCGCTGGTCATGGTCTGCTCGCGCACTTCAGCGCCGCGGCTTCGCAATGCCTCCACCGTCGCCGCTGAAAACCGTTTTTCTTCCAGGATGCTCGGGCCGTTGAGCGAGGCGAAGTTGGGCAGGTCGATCGCCTGCTGGGCATTGAGGCCCCAGTTCAGCGTGCCGTAAAGCGTTTTGGCCGTGAAGTGAATGATGAGCGCGCCGCCGGGACTGCCGCCGCTCATGACGAGCTGGCCTGAAGCCTTGTCGAACACCAGCGTGGGCGCCATCGACGAGCGCGGGCGCTTGCCGGCCTGCACACGATTGGCCACGGGTTTGCCGTCGGCATCGGTTGGGGTAAAGCTGAAGTCGGTGAGTTCGTTGTTCAGCAAAAAGCCGCCAGCCTTGCCGGTGCCGCCATCGGTCATCAGGCGCGAGCCGAACTGGTCTTCAATCGTCGTGGTCATGGCAATGGCATTGCCGTAGCCGTCGATGATGCTGATGTGCGAGGTGCCGTATTCGGGCTGGTCGGGCATAGGCGCGTAGGCGGTCGTGACAGCGCCTGGAACGCCCGGCTTGGCGGTCTTCATGCTCGGGCCTGCGGGCTGGATCAATTTGGCGCGCTCGCTGAGATAGGCCGGTGCGAGAAGGCTCATCCAGTTGCCGCCCGGGGCTTGCACAAAATCGGGGTCACCCAGGTATTGGGCACGATCAGCAAAGGCCAGGCGCGAGGCCTCGGTGTAGAGGTGCAGCCAGTCGGCCGAAGGCGTGGGTGACACGGTGCCCGGAACGCCGCCCGTGCCGGTGACCAGGCCCAGCGTGGCGGCCGGCGTGTTGTTCAGGATGCCGAGGATTTGCCCGACCGCAATCGCACCCGAACTCGGCGGCGGCATGCCGCAGAGGCGGTAGGCCTTGCCGGCCGCGCTGTAGTCAGAGCAGATCGGGTCGCGCTTTTTGGGCTGGTAGCCGGCGAGGTCGGCCAGGGCCAGCTTGCCGGGGTTGGTGGCGTGGCCTTGCACCTTGGTGACGATGGCCTGCGCGACCTTGCCTTCGAGCAGCGCACTGGAGCCCTTGGCGGCGATTTGCCGCAGTACGTCGGCCAGTGCCGGGTTGCGCAGCACAGAGCCCACATCGACGGGGTTGCCGTCGGCTTTGTAGAAATAGGCTGCGGCGGTGGCGTCCTTCTTCAGATGCACTTCACCCTTGAGCAAGGTGTTGAGCCGCGGGCTGACCTTGAAGCCGCCTTCAGCGAGCTGTATGGCCGGCACAAAGAGCTGGGCCCAGGGCAGGCGCCCGTATTGCTTGTGGGCCATCTCCAGCATGCGCACCGTGCCGGGCGTGCCGACGGAGCGGCCACCCACCACGCCGTCGTAGAACGGCATCGGTTTGCCGTCGGCGCCGATGAAGAGCTTTTCATCCGCCGCAGCGGGTGCGGTTTCGCGGCCGTCGAAAGCCTCGACCTTGCTGCCGTTGGCATGCAGCAGGAATGCGCCGCCGCCTATGCCGCTGGACTGCGGCTCTACCAGCGTGAGCACCATTTGCACGGCAATGGCTGCGTCAATGGCAGAACCCCCGGCCTTGAGCACCTGGTAGCCCGCATCGGTGGCGAGCGGGTTGGCGGCGGCGACTGCAAAGGTCTTCGTGGCCCAGCCGGGCTTGGGCGTGAAGCCGGAGGAGCCCTCGGGCTGCATGTACTTGGTGCCGCGCGCCACTTCATCGGCGGGCACCTGGTAATTGAACGCGGTGGGGCTGCTGGCGCAGGCGGCCAGCAGCGCGGTGGCTGCGAGCGCCGGGAAGGCGTGTCTCATGGGATATCCTTGAATGTCGTTATGGGTGTCATGGGGCCTTGGAGCGGAGTCTTATGCCCGCTGGCAAATATAGCTAGCGCCCCTTCGCCCCACAATGGCGTTTCGGAGAAATCACTCTTCCATGGAATTTGACAATCTCGACACCTTGCGCGTGCTGCTGGCCACGGCGGAAACCGGCAGCCTCACGGGCGCCGGCAAGCGCTGCCGGCTGTCGACGGCTGCGGTCAGTGCGGCCATCAAACGGCTGGAAACTTCATTGGGCGTGCGCCTGTTCGAGCGCACTACGCGCGCCGTGCGGCCCACGGCCGAAGGCGCGGTCATGGTCGACCATGCGCGCCGCGCGCTCGAACTGGTGGCGGAAGGCCAGGCCAAGGTGCGCGCCGGCACCTTTGGCCTCACGGGCGGTATCCGCATCACGGCCACCGCGATGCTGGCGCGTGAAATGCTGGCGTACTGGCTCGCGGAATTCGCGAGCAGCCACCCGGGCATTGAAATCGACCTGCAGATCAGCGATGCGCGCGTGGACCTGGTGCGCGAGGGCATAGACATCGCCTTGCGCAACGGGCCGTTGATGGACTCGACCCACTCAGCACGCCTGCTGGCGCCGGCCCGCCGCGTGGCCTGCGCCAGCCCGGATTACCTGGCGCGCCGCGGCACGCCGCTTGAGCCTTGCGAACTCGCCCAGCACGAATGCCTGGTCTGCCATGTGCGCGAGCGCCGGCAGGACCAGTGGCAGTTCGAATTGAAAGGGGAGGCCAGCGCACCGTTCCAGGTACGCGTGGCCGGTCCGCTGGCCTGCAACGACGCGTCGATTGCCTTGCAGTGGGCGCTGGAAGGGCGGGGCATTGTTTACCAGTCGGAGATCGACCTCATGGCTTCTTTGGCCGGCGGCAAGCTGGTGCGCCTCTTTGCGGGCTATCTGGGTGAGCCGGCGCCGCTCTATGCCGTGGTGCCGAGCCGGCGTTATGTGCCGGCGCGTGTCAACGAGGTGATTGAGCGACTGTCGGCGCTGCTGACAGAACGGCTTGCGGCACTGCCTGCGCCGCAAGCTGCTTAGCCGTTAACGCGGTGCCAGGCGGATCGCGCCATCCAGGCGAATCACTTCACCGTTGAGCATGTCGTTTTCAATGATGTGTTTGGCCAGGCGCGCGTAGTCCTGCGGCGTGCCCAGGCGCGACGGGAAAGGAACGCCGGCAGCCAGCGAGTCCTGCACCTCTTGGGGCATGCCAAACAGCATGGGCGTGCCGAAGATGCCGGGCGCTATCGTCATGTTGCGGATACCGTTGCGCGCCAGGTCGCGGGCGATCGGCAAGGTCATGCCGACAATGCCGCCCTTGGAGGCGCTGTAGGCCGCCTGGCCGATCTGGCCGTCATAGGCCGCGACGGAGGCGGTAGAGATCAGCACACCCCGTTCGCCCGTGGCTTCGGGGTCGTTCTTGCACATGGCGTCGGCTGCCAGGCGGATCATGTTGAAGCTGCCGATCAGGTTGACGGTTACCGTCTTGCTGAATGCGGCCAGACCGTGCGCGCCGTTTTTGCCCACGGTTTTTTCGGCGGGTGCAATGCCGGCGCAATTCACCAGGCCCATCAGCTTGCCCATGGCGACCGCCTTGGCCACCACGGCCTGGCCGTCGGCTTCCTGGCTCACGTCGCATTTGACGAAAGCGGCTTTGTCCGCACCCAGTTCCTTGGCGATGGCTTCGCCTTTGTCGGCCTGCATGTCGGCGATGACAACTTTGGCGCCGTTGGCCACCAGCATGCGTGCGGTGCCTTCACCCAGGCCCGATGCGCCGCCGGTGACGATGAATACTTTGCCTGCGATTTCCATGGTGGTTCCTTGCGTGAAGAGAAAGAGGGATTGTGTGAACGCCGTGTGCGCATCTTGTGCGACATGACGTTAACGTAAACGTCAATTATGGCGCATACGTGACGCATGAAACATGCCCCCATGCTCCTTCACTTCGTGTGGTCGCCGGCCCCCGAGGGGCGCTTTTCATCTTGGGGCGGCCCGGCGATGAAAAAGCCCGGCGCCTTTCGGCGGCCGGGCTTTTCGCAAAAGCAGGGCGCTGGCTTATTTGTAGCCGACGCGGTCCAGCATCTGCTGCACCTTGAGCTGGTTGTTGCCGACGGCGCTGATGGGGATGGTTTCAGACTTGAAGCTGCCGTTGCCCGAAGGGGTCATGGCCTTGAGAGCAGGGTTGGTGACACCCAGGCCGGGCACGGCGGCCCATTCGTTGTTGCCGTTGGCAAAGTACTCTTGCGCGCTCGGGCTGGCCAGGTATTCCATGAACTTGACGGCGTTGGCCGTGTTCTTGGCGTTCTTGGCAACCGCCGCACCGGCGATGTTCACATGCGTGCCCCAGCTGTCCTGGTTGGGGAATACCACGCCGACGCGGTCGGCCACGGTGATGTCTTCAGCCGACCTGGAACGCATGATGCGCGCCAGGTAGTAGGAGTTGGTCAGCGCAATGCCGCATTCGCCGCTGGCCACGGCCTTGATCTGGTCGCTGTCGCCGCCCTTGGGGTCGCGCGCCATGTTGGCCACGAGGCCCTTGAGCCACTGCTCGGCCTTGGCTTCGCCCATGTGTTCGGTCACCGCGCCGAAGAGCGAGAGGTTGTAAGGGTGGGCGCCCGAGCGGGTGCACAGCAAGCCCTTGTTCTTCGGGTCGGCCAGCTTTTCGTAGGTGTCCACGTCGGCTCTTTTGACCTTGAGCTTGTCAAACACGATCACGCGGGCCCGGGTGGAAAAACCGAACCAGGTTGTGCCTTCAGCCGTTTCCTTGGCGCGCAGCTTGGCCGGGATGGCGGCTTCGAGGGCCGGCGATTTAATGGGCTTGAAGAGGCCGTCGACATCGCCTTTGTGCAGGCGGGCGGCGTCGACCAGCAAAATCACGTCGGCGGGGGAAGCCGCGCCTTCGGCCTTCAGGCGCGCCAGGATGCCGGCGTCGTCCGCGTCCACGCGGTTGACCTTGATGCCTGTGGCCTTGGTGAAGTCGCTGTAGAGCTTTTCATCGGTCTGGTAATGGCGGGCAGAATACAAGTTGACCACCTGCTCTTGGGCGCAGGCCAGGCCTGCCAGTAGCATCAGCGACGAGAGAACCACTTTTTTATACATAACTTTCCACTTTCTGACACGTGTTTTTAAAGCTCGGTGATGATAAAACAAATAAGAATCATTCTTGACAGAGTCCCTACGTTTCCGAAGTCTTCGCGAGGGTGGCCGAGCTTGCCCGGGCTGGGGCTGGCCCTGGTTTTTGCGGTGCTGGCGGGTTGCGCGACGGCGCCTTCCGGCCCGGCCGCGCCTGTCATTTTTCCGCCCGCTGGAGCCGCCAAAAAGCCGGTGCGCCTGGGCCTCGCGCTGGGTGGTGGGGCGGCCCGCGGTTTTGCCCATGTGGGCGTGATCGCGGTGCTGGAGGAGGCCGGGCTCCGGCCACAACTGGTGGTGGGTACGTCGGCCGGCAGCCTGGTGGCGGCGCTGTATGCCAGCGGCAAGACCAGCGCGCAGCTGCAGCAGACCGCGCTGAACATGGAGGAAGTCGCCATTACCGACTGGATGCTGCCGATTTTCGGCCGCGGCATGTTCCGCGGCGATGCGCTGGCCCGCTATGTGAACGACCTGGTGGCCAACCGGCTGATGGAGAACATGGCGATCCCGCTGGGCATCGTCGCTACCGATCTGAACAGCGGCCAGGCCGTGCTCTTTCAGCGCGGCGACACCGGCACGGCGGTGCGTGCATCGAGCGCGGTGCCCGCGGTGTTCGTGCCGGTCAAGATCAACGGCCGCGAATATGTCGACGGCGGCCTGGTGTCGCCGGTGCCGGTGCGGTTCGCCCGGCAGATGGGCGCGGATGTGGTGGTGGCGGTCGATATCTCCAGCCCGCCCGAAGCCAATCCGGCCGGCGACACCCTGCAGATCCTGTTGCAGACCTTTGCCATCATGGGCAAAAGCATCAATCAGTATGAACTCAAGGACGCCGACGTGGTGGTGCGGCCGTCACTGGCTGGGCTGAAAAGCGCCGACTTCTCGGCGCGGCAGCGCGCCATCGATTCGGGCCGCGCCGCCATGCTGGCCGCACTGCCGCAGTTGAAGGCCAGGCTGGAAGCCGCGGGGTATGCGGTGCAGAAGCCGCAGCCATAAGCGTTATTTGCTATTTGCTATTTGCTATTCTTTTGATAGCTGCTTGTCTATGCGCTGATTGGGCTGGAGGCCGATTTTGCTTAAATTTTGGCCAAAAAAAAGCCCCATCTTGCGATCGGGCTTTAAGGGGTCCGTGAAATGAATTCGGAAGGACCCGAGGAGACAACTGGTCTGAAAACCCTGTTCAGCTGAACAGGGCCTGCGAAAGCAGCTCCATGAAGGGTAGCGCCGAGGCGCTGCCTGGCTTAGCGCTTTTTAGCGACTGGAGCCTTGGTGGCGTTCACTGCGGAGGCGGCCACCGTGTTGAAGTTGGCTTCAGCGATGTCACTGGCTTGCTTCACGGCTTTCTGGACCGACTCAAATGCGTTGTTGGCGGCAGCAACGGCGCTCTTCAGAACGGCGACAGCGGTTTCGGAACCGGCAGGTGCGTTCTTGGCAGCGTTGTCGACCAGGCCGACGAATTTCTTCTGTGCTTCAGCGGTTTGGGCTTCAAAGTTCTTGCCGATGTCGGCGCCGGCAGCGGAAGCGATGTCATACAGGTGACGGCTGTAAGCAGCGGTCTTTTCAGCCAGGGGCTGAACCAGGCCGGCTTGCAGGGCCATCAGTTCTTGTGCGTCTTTCACGCCCAGAACAGCTTGCGTGTGGTTGGCGGTTTCAGCCAGGGCAGCCTTGGTGGCTTGCACGTTCAGTTCGACCAGTTTTTCAACGCCTTCGAAGGCTTTGTGGGTCAGACCAAACAGGGTTTCGATGTTGGCTTTGTGGGAAGCGAGAACTTGTTCAGCGGTCAGCATAATGAATCTCCAATATAGGTGGTTAAGGGTCAACTAAGGTCAACAGTTGCTTTGCGCTGAATTGCTGCACTGCAACATAAGCCCAAGTATAGGGAATACCCGCCCCTTTGCAAGCATTTTTTGCTGCACTGCACCAATTTAGAGGTCGAACCCTATTTGACGCACTAAAACAGAGTGCAAAAGTATGCAAAAACCGCCCTGACCGTGCACTGAAACCATTCGGCCACAATGGCCAAACCGCTACCGGATCCCCACCTTGCAAGCCTTTTACGCCGACAACTTTGTGCTGCCGCTTCCGCAGGGGCACCGCTTTCCCATGGCGAAATACCGGCTGCTGCGCGACCGCCTGGTGAATGAACTCCCGCAGGTGCGCATGGCGCAGGCGCCAGCCGCCACAGATGGTGAACTGGCGCTGGTCCACACGCCCGTCTATATAGACGCCATCACCCAAGGCACTTTGCCGGCGCCTGCGCAGCGGGAGATCGGGTTTCCCTGGAGCCCGGGCATGGCGGAACGCGCGCGGCGCTCTGCGGGCGCCACCGTCGCCGCAGCGCGAGTGGCGATGGGCGCCGGGGGCCAACAAGGCGAGGGCGTTGCGGCCAATCTGGCCGGGGGTACGCACCATTCCTATGCCCACAAGGGCGGCGGGTTTTGTGTCTTCAACGATGCCGCCGTCGCCGCCAGGCTGATGCAGGCGGAGTGGGCACGGCAGCACCGCCACGAACGCAAGCCGCTGCAGGTCGCCATCGTGGACCTGGATGTGCACCAGGGAAACGGCACGGCCAGCATCTTTGCCAACGACACCAGCGTGTTCACGCTCTCCCTGCATGGCCAGAAAAACTTCCCGTTTCGCAAAGAGGCCAGCGACCTGGATGTGGACCTGCCCGACGGCTGCGGCGATGCGGCCTACCTGCAGGCGCTGGAACACGCGCTGGATGAGCTGGAGCGGCGCTTTGAGCCGGGGCTGGTGTTGTTCCTGGCGGGCGCCGACCCGTACGAGGGCGACCGCCTGGGCCGCCTGGCCTTGAGCTTTGACGGACTGGAGGCGCGCGACCGGCGCGTCTTCGACTGGGCCTGGCAGCGCCGCATACCGCTGGCGTTTTCCATGGCGGGCGGCTATGGCGTGAACATCGATGAAACGGTGCAGGTGCAGATGAACACCTACCGGGTTGCGCTCGACTACTGGAAGCGCTGGAACCCCTAGCCCTTGGCGGATTGCTGCTACATTGCCTTGGCCCATTCGGGTGGCCCCACCGCTGGAACGCGGAAACAACAAGCAAAAGAACATGCAGCCTGATCCCGAAGACTCCCCCCAAAGCGTTGCTCCCGGCGCACTTCGTGTACTGGTGCTGGGCGGCACCGGCTTCATCGGCCGGCATGCCGTGGCGGCCTTGCATGCTTCGGGGGTGCAAGTTGCGATCGGCAGCCGTCATCCGGAGCGCCACGAAAGCACCTATCCCTTTGCCGCCTTGCACCTTGTGCGCTTTGAGCAGTTGTTGCAGCCCGATGCCTGGGCCTCTTTGCTGAAAGACGTGGACGTGGTCGTCAATTGCGTGGGCATCCTGCGCCAGCGGCCGAATGAGTCCTATGACCACGTGCATCATCGTGCCCCGGCGGCGCTCGCGGTTGCGTGCGCTGGTGCCAATATCCGCCTCATCCATACTTCCGCCCTGGGTTTGCACGAAGGCGCCAAGAGCCGGTTTTTGTCGAGCAAGCTGTTGGGCGAGCGAGCCATCGCGACGACCGGCTGCGACTATTGCATCGTGCGGCCCTCCTTGCTGGACGGCGAGGGTGGCTTTGGCGCGCGCTGGCTTCGCGGCCTGTCGCGCTCGCCGGTGCACTTCATTCCACGCGGCGCGCGCGGCGGTATTGCGGCGATGGCCGCTACCGATCTTGGTAAGGCGTTTGCCGCGCTGGCGGCTCTTCCTTCGTTGATGGGCCACCGCGAGGTTGAACTGGGCGGCACGCGCCGTTACGGCTATGCGGAATACCTGCGTGAGCTTCGCGCCGACTACACCGGCAGCCGCGCGCTTCAGATCACCTTGCCCAACTGGGCGGCACGCGTGGGCGCGCATGTGTGCGACGTCCTGCACTTTTCGCCTTTCTCGTATGGGCACTGGATTTTGCTGCAGCGGGACAACGTGCCTGCGCCCAACCGCTTGCCCGAACTGCTGGGGCGGGAGCCGCTTCCCATCCGGCCATCCGTTCAGCCAAAAGCGCACCCGGAGCCCACCCAGGCCCACGCTGGCAAAATAGGTCCTCATGACCTCCCCGACACGCCCGCAGGCTGAAGCCCGTAGCGCCTACAAGGCATTTCGCGACATCGGCACCCGATGGTCCGACAACGACGTTTACGGCCACGTCAACAACGTCGTCTACTACAGCTGGTTCGACACCGCCGTCAACGGCCTGTTGATTGAACGTGGCGCCATCGACATCCACACCGGCAGCGTGATCGGCCTGGTGATCGAAACCCAATGCAACTACTTCGCGCCACTGGCTTTTCCTGAGCCCGTGGTTGCGGGTATTCGCGTGGCGCATGTGGGCTCATCGAGCGTGCGCTACGAAGTGGCTTTATTCCCCGGTGACGAGAGTGCGCTGTGCGCGGCCCGGGGCCACTTCATCCATGTGTACGTCGACCGCGCCACGCGACGGCCGGCGCCGCTGCCCCCCGAACTTCTTTCTGTACTGGAGACCCTCCGATGACCCAGGCACCGCCCGTGCTTTCCTATATCAGCCCGCGCCAGGCAGGCGACGCACGCAATGCAGTGGATGAAGCCATCCTTAGCCGCCAGTCGATACGCCAGTTCTTGCCCAAACCGGTGCCGCGCGAAACCATCGCCCACCTGCTGGAGATCGCCAGCCGCGCGCCGTCGGGCACCAACACCCAGCCCTGGAAGGCCTATGTGCTGCAGGGCGCCAGCCGCGACGCGCTGGTCGGCAAAGTCTGTGAAGCCCACGACGCGATATACGCCAACCCTGCGCTGTACGCCGACTACAAGGAGGAATACGACTATTACCCCGAAAAGTGGGTCTCGCCCTACATCGACCGGCGCCGCGAAAACGGCTGGGGCCTCTACGGCCTGCTGGGCATCACCAAGGGCGACAAGGACAAGATGCACGCGCAGCATCACCGCAACTTCCAGCTCTTTGATGCGCCCGTGGGCCTGATGTTCACGCTGGACCGCGTGATGGGCCGCGGCTCGCTGGTGGACTACGGCATGTTCATGCAGAGCTTGATGGTGGCTGCGCGCGGCCTGGGCCTGCACACTTGCCCGCAGGCTGCGTGGAACGGGTTTGCCAAGATCATCCTGCCGCATATCGGCGCGGGTGATAACGAGATGCTGGTGTGCGGTATGGCGCTGGGCTATGCCGACGAAGCGGCGCTGGTCAATACGTTTAGAACGCCTCGCGTGCCAGCTGAAAAGTTCACCACCTGGCTGGACTGACCTGAATGACCTTTTCCGTGGTCCAGCTGCTGGGCGGACTGTCTTACGCCACCACGCTGTTCCTGATGGCGGCGGGCCTCACGCTGATCTTCGGCGTGACGCGAATCGTCAATTTTGCGCACGGCAGTTTCTTCATGCTGGGTGCGCTGTTCACCGCGCATTGGGTCACCCACTGGTTTCCGGCCTGGGGCGAGAGCGCGCCGCTGTACCTGCTTGCTATTCTTTTAGGAGCTGCTTGCGCAGGTATTGCGGGGGCTGCAGCCGAATTTCTCTTGTTAAGGCGAATGAGCGGCGCCCCCGAGCTGTACCAGCTGGTGGCCACCTTCGGCCTCACGCTGGCGATGCACGACGCCATGCAGTGGGGCTTTGGCCCTGACGAGGTTTTCGCGCCGCGCTTTCCGGGCCTCAAGGGTTCGGTGCAGATCGGTGAAGACTTTTTCCCGGTCTACCAGCTGGCGATGATTGCGCTGGGCCCGCTGGTCTGGCTGGGCCTGCACCTGCTGCTGCGGCGCTCGCTGTTTGGTCAGCGCCTGCGCGCTGCCACGCAAGACCGCTCCATGCTCGAGGCGCTGGGCGTCAACCCGCGCCCGCTGATGCTGGGCGCCGTGGTGCTGGGCTGCGCGCTGGCGGGGCTGGCCGGTGCGCTGCAGTTGCCGCGCGAGCCGGCCCACCTGCAGATGGACATGAACGTGATCGTCGAGACCTTCGTCGTCGTGGTCATGGGCGGGCTGGGCAGCATAGGCGGCGCCTTTGTGGCGGCGCTGCTGATCGGGCTGGTCCATGCTTTCGGCATCAGCGTGTTTCCGCAGGCGACGCTGGTCATCGTGTTCCTCACCATGGCGGTGGTGCTGGTGTTCCGGCCGCAGGGACTCAACGGCAAGGCGATCTCCGCAGACGGCGGCGCGCGCGAGGCGGCCCAGAAATTTCGCGGACTGGGAATGGGGCTGGCGGGCTCTTCGCTGGTGTCTGCTGCTTTTGTGGTGTTGGCCTGCGTGGCATGGGCGGGCGGCCCTTACTGGCAGGCCCTGGCCGCTGATGCGCTGATCCTGATGATCTTTGGCATCAGCCTGCAATCCATGATGGCCTTGGGCGGCCTGGTCAGCTTTGGCCATGCCGCGTTTTTTGCGCTGGGCGCTTATGGCGCGGCGCTGTCGCACAGCCTGTGGGGCGCTTCGCTTCCGCTCGCGCTGGCGGCCGGTTGCGCTGCCGCGCTGGCTGTGGCGGCGGTGTTCGGCGCGGCCGTGGTCCGAAGCAGCGGCGTGTATCTGGCCATGCTGTCGCTGGCTTTGGCGCAAGTGATCTGGGCGGGCGCGACGCAGTGGGTCGACCTGACAGGCGGCGACAACGGCCTGATCGGGCTCAACCTTGTCGAGGAAGATGGGCGGCCGGTTTTTTACGCTTTGCTGGTGGGTCTTGCACTGGTGGCGGTTTTCGCGCTGCGTTTTCTGGGCCGCTCCGTGTTCGGGGCGGCGCTTCAGGCGCTGCGCGATGCACCGCTGCGCGCATCGGCATCGGGCCTGGCCACCGGCTGGCTCAAGTACCGCATTTTTGTGGAAAGCGCTGTGCTGGCCGGTTTGGCCGGCGGCCTGTTTGCGGCGCACAAGGGGGCGGTTTTCCCCTCGCTGGCAGCGGTCTCTACCTCGGTCGATGCCTTGCTGGTGGTGCTGCTCGGTGGCGTGCACCAGCTGTGGGGCGCCGTGGTGGGCAGCGTCGTGCTGACCTACGCCGGAGCCGAGCTGGGCCGTGAAGTCACTTACTGGCGCGGCCTGCTGGGCGTGTTCATCATGCTGATCATGGTGGCGTCGCCGTCGGGGTTGATGGAACTGATGGGCCGGCTGCCGCGCCTTCTCATGTCGCTGAGACGCCGTGCGCGCAACGCCAGCAACACCAGCAACACCAGCAACACCAAAGGGGCCGGCTGATGCTGCAGGTCCAGCAACTGGTCAAGCACTTCGACGGTATCCGTGCGGTCGATGGCGTGAGTTTTGAGGTGCGGCCGGGTCAGTGCGTCGCATTGATAGGCCCTAACGGGGCCGGCAAATCGACCACCTTTGCCTGCATTGCCGGCCAGTATCCACTCACGGGCGGCCACATCGCGTGGAACGGCCACGCGCTGGAGGGCTTGAGCCCGCAGGCCCGGCTGCAACACGGCGTGGCGCGCACATTTCAGGTGGCGCAGGTGTTTGAAGCGCTGACGGTGCTACAAAATGTGCAGCTAGCCGCCCAGGCGCGACGCGGGCTGTGGGCCATTTCTGCTTTCAAAAAGCTGGATGCACAGGCGCGCGAGCCGGCACTGGCGCTGCTGGCGCAGACCGGGCTGGAGGCGCTGGCCCACCATGATGCCTTGAGCCTGCCTTATGGCGCCAAAAAGCGGCTGGAGTTGGCCGTGGCGCTGGCCGCGGCGCCCCAGCTGCTTTTGCTGGATGAGCCTGCCGCGGGCCTGGCCGGGCCTGAGCGGGCCAGCCTGATGCAACTGGTCAAAAGCCTGGCAGGGCAGGGCATGACGGTGCTTTACACCGAACACAACATGGATGCCGTGGCCGGCGTGGCGGACCGCGTGCTGGTGCTGATTGAGGGGAAGCTCGCCGCCCAGGGTTCGTTCAACGAGATCTCGCGCGACCCGGTCGTGCGCAGCCGCTACCTCGGCGAAGCTGCCGGTGAAGGAGGCCGTCATGCTTGATGTGCAACACCTCAACGCCTTCTACGGCCCGGCGCAGGCCTTGTTTGATGTTTCCTTGCAGGTGGCGCCGGGTGAACTGGTGGTGCTGCAGGGCCTGAACGGCGCGGGGAAGTCCACACTGCTCAAGTCGCTGATGGGGCTGGAGGTGCGCACTGAAGGCCGCATTCAGTATCAGATCGATGCGCAGGCGACGCCTGCGGCGATCGAACGCTGGGACACCCACCGCCGGGCGCGCGCCGGCCTCGGCTATGTGGCCGAAGACCGCCGCCTGTTCACCGACCTCACCGTGCGGGAGAACCTGCGGATTGCGGCCGGCCGCGATGCCGCCGCGCTGGAGGCGCGCGCGCTGGATCTCTTCCCGGCGCTCAAAACCATGCTGGGGCGCCGCGCCGCGCAGATGAGCGGCGGCGAGCAGCAGATGCTGGCGATTGCCCGCACGCTGATGACGGCGCCCAAAATACTGCTGCTTGACGAACCCTGCGAAGGCATTGCGCCTGTGCTTGTCGAATCCATCCGCGATGCGCTCTTGCAGCTCAAGCAGCAAGGCCTGGGCCTTCTGGTGGCCGAGCAAAACCAGTTGCTGGCATCCCGCGCTGACAGGCTGGTTTTGCTGGTTGCGGGTAAAGTCAGGGGTTCATGACGAAAGACCCGCTTCTTTCCTCGTTTTTCGCCTCTTTTTTCTCTCATCCTTTTTTCAATCCTCCCATCTCCTTCCGAAGGACATCCCCATGAGCAACATCACCACCACGCCTTCCGGCCTGCAATACGAAGACACCGTACAAGGCACCGGCGCCATCGCCAAGGCGGGTCAGCATGTCAAAGTGCATTACACGGGCTGGCTTTACAACGACGGTGTGCAGGGCGCCAAATTTGATTCCAGCAAAGACCGCGGCCAGCCGTTCGAGTTCTCGCTGGGCGCCGGCCAGGTCATCCGCGGCTGGGACGAAGGCGTGCAGGGCATGTCGGTGGGCGGTACGCGCCGCCTGATCATTCCGGCGGAACTGGGCTACGGCGCACGCGGCGCCGGCGGCGTGATTCCACCGAATGCCACCTTGCTGTTTGAAGTGGATTTCCTCGGCACCTGAGCCAGCGCAAGTTGAAGAAGGCTGGTGCGCGGCAATCGCGCCTGGCTTGCTCACCTGACTAACCGCCAAGGCGTTCCGGCGCTGCGGCCTTCAAGCGTTCTCCATGATCATCACCAGCCTGCTCGATACCGACTTGTACAAGTTCACCATGATGCAGGTGGTCTTGCACCAGTTTCCCGGTGCGGAGGTGGAGTACAAATTCAAGTGCCGCAATGCCGGTGCGGCTGGCATCGGCGATCTCGCGCCCTATGTGATGGAGATTCGCGAAGAGATTCGCGGCCTGTGCAGCCTGCGCTTTCAGGACGCCGAGCTGGCCTACCTCAAGGCCATGCGTTTCATCAAGAGCGATTTTGTCGACTTCCTCGGCATCTTCCGGCTCAACGAAAAATACGTCAGCGTCACAGCCTTGCCATCGGGCGAGATCGATGTGTCCATCAAAGGGCCCTGGCTGCACACCATCCTGTTTGAAATCCCGGTGTTGGCCATCATCAACGAGGTCTACTTTCGCAACACGCAAAAAAAGGCAGACCTGGCCGAAGGCCGCAAGCGGCTGGAGACCAAGATCGGCGAGCTGCAGACCCAAGGCCTGCGCACGCTCAAGATTGCCGACTACGGCACGCGCCGCCGCTTCGGCAAAGCCTGGCACGAAGAAGTGCTGCGCACCCTGGCGACGCGTCTGGGCACCGGGGCAGGCGGCCAGCTGGCCGGCACCAGCAATGTGCTGTATGCCATGAAGCTGGGCCTGACACCGCTGGGCACCATGGCGCACGAATACCTGCAGGCCTGCCAGGCACTGGGCCCGCGCCTGCGCGACAGCCAGGTCTTCGGCTTCGAATCGTGGGCCAAAGAGTACCGTGGGGACCTCGGGATCGCGCTGTCGGATGTCTACGGCATGAGCGCTTTTCTGCGCGATTTCGACATGTATTTCTGCAAGCTGTTCGACGGTGCCCGCCACGACAGCGGCGACCCTTTCGATTGGGGTGAGCGCATGCTGGCGCACTACGCCAAGAACCGGGTCGACCCCCAGACCAAGACGCTGATCTTCAGTGACGGGCTGACAGTGCCGCGCACCATCGAGCTCTACCAGCAGTTCAGGGGGCGCTGCCAGCTGGCCTTCGGCATCGGCACCAACCTCACCAACGACCTGGGCTACGAGCCTTTGCAGATCGTCATCAAGATGATCCGCTGCAACGGCCAGCCTGTGGCCAAGCTGTCCGACACGCCATCAAAGAACATGTGCGACGACGAAAAGTACCTGGCTTATCTGCGGCAGGTGTTTGAGATTGCCTGAATGCCGCTTGGGTGTGACGGGAAAAACAACGATTAGGGAAAATGGCTCGGGGCCGGAGGCGGCACGGGCTTTTTTCCGCCAATAAAGGAAATGCAATGAGATTTTCACGCGGCGTTGCCATGGTTGCTTTGATGTGTTTGCCGGGGTTGTCGATGGCGGCCGATGTCGACGGCAGCAGTCTTTCGTGGGCATGGGGTATTCCCTTCGCAGGCATCCTCCTGTCGATTGCCCTCATGCCTCTGCTAACACCTTCGTTCTGGCATCACCATTTCGGCAAGGTGTCTGCCGGCTGGACGCTGGCGTTCTTTTTACCGTTTGCCGCCGTGTTCGGCCCCGCCGTGGCGGGCAGCAGCCTGGTTCATGCATTGCTGGCCGAGTACATTCCTTTCATCATCCTGCTGGTGGCGCTCTACACGGTAGCCGGCGGCATCTTTATCCGGGGAAACATTCATGGCAGTCCTGCCGTGAATGTTTCCATCCTGGCCATCGGTACGGTGTTGGCCAGCTTCATGGGCACCACAGGTGCCTCCATGCTGATGATCCGGCCGTTGATCCGCGCCAACGACAACCGGGTGCACAAGGCGCATGTGGTGGTGTTCTTCATCTTTCTGGTCTCCAACGCGGGTGGCTCACTCACACCTCTGGGTGACCCGCCCTTGTTCCTGGGGTTCCTCAAAGGTGTCGACTTCTTCTGGACGGTCAGCCACATCTTTCCGGAAACCCTGTTTCTGGCAGGCAGCCTGCTGTTGATTTTTTACCTGCTGGACCGCTGGTATTACGCCAAAGAGGGTGTGCTTTCCGCCGATCCAACGCCTGATACCCGCCGCATCGGTTTCGAAGGGGTTGTCAACTTCTGGTTGCTGGCGGCGGTGGTAGGCCTGGTGCTGTTCAGTGGTTTCTGGAAGACGCCGCTGGGCATCACCGTGTACGGCACAGAGGTCGGCCTGCCTGGGCTGTTGCGCGATGCAGGTCTGCTGGCAGTCACCTTCATCTCGCTGCGCCTGACGCCGGCGAGCGTGCACAAAGATAACCAGTTTTCGTGGGGGCCGATGCAGGAAGTCGCCAAGCTGTTTGCCGGTATTTTCCTGACCATCATTCCTGTGATCGCCATGCTCAAGGCCGGTGCCGCAGGGCCTTTCGGCGTCATCGTCTCGGCGGTCACACGCACCGACGGCCAGCCCGACCCGGCCATGTATTTCTGGGCCACCGGAGCGCTGAGCTCCTTTCTTGACAACGCGCCGACCTACCTTGTGTTTTTCAATACGGCAGGCGGGGACCCCGCTGTGCTCATGACCACACTGGCCCCCACGCTCGCAGCCATTTCCGCCGGCGCGGTCTTCATGGGCGCCAACTCCTACATCGGCAATGCGCCCAACATGATGGTCAAAGCCGTGGCTGAAGAACGCGGCGTGGCCATGCCCAGCTTCTTCGGCTATATGGCCTGGTCGGGTGCGGTGCTGCTTCCGCTCTTCATCATCATGACCTTCATCTGGTTCAAATAACTCATTCAGTCAAAGAAAGCGAAACATCCATGAGCAAGCCCAAGATCCTCGTTGCCCGCGCCGTGTTCCCCGAAGTCATCGCCCGCCTTGAGCAGCATTTCGAGGTCGAGGCCAACCAGAGCGATGCAACCTGGTCCAAGGTCCAGCTGACCGAGCACCTCAAAGGCAAGGATGGCGCTTTCACCACCGGCGGCGACCGCATTGACGCCGAAGTGCTGGCTGCCTGCCCGGGCCTGAAAATCTGCGCCAACATGGCCGTGGGCTACAACAACTTCGACATCGACGCGATGACCGCTGCGGGTGTGCTGGCCACGAATGCGCCCGACGTGCTGACCGAAACCACGGCCGACTTCGGCTTTGCGCTGCTGATGGCCACGGCCCGCCGCGTCACCGAGAGCGAACACTACTTGCGCGCCGGAAAATGGACCAAGTGGAGCTACGACATGTTCGCGGGCTCCGACATCCACGGCGCCACGCTGGGCATCCTGGGTATGGGCCGGATCGGGCAAGGCATTGCCAAACGCGGCGCTCACGGCTTCGGCATGAAGGTGATTTATCACAACCGCTCACGGCTTGACGCGTCACTGGAAGCCGAATGCAAAGCCAGCTACGTCGGCAAGGAAGAGCTGCTCAAGACCGCCGACCACCTGGTGCTGGTGTTGCCGTATTCGCCGGCGTCGCACCACACCATAGGCGCGGCCGAGCTGGCACTGATGAAGCCGACCGCCACGCTGATCAACATCGCGCGCGGCGGCATTGTGGACGACGTGGCACTGGCGGCAGCGCTGAAAGACAAGCGCATCTCCGCCGCCGGCCTTGATGTGTTTGAGGGTGAGCCCAAGGTGCACCCGGATCTGCTGACCGTGCCCAATGTGGTGTTGACACCGCACATCGCCAGCGCGACCATTCCGACTCGCCTGGCCATGGCCAGCCTGGCCGCCGACAACCTGATTGCATTCTTTGGCGGAAAGAAGCCTTTGACCCCCTTAAATCCTGCGGTACTAGCTATCAAATAAATAGCGCCCAGGCAGACGCGTCACAATGTGACGTCCTGGCAATTTAATAACGTAAAAACCGGCCTCTGAGACATCGAATCCATGGAACCCTGGTTGATATTCGCCCTGGCCTTGCTGGTGGCCAACCTGTTGCTGCTGGTCTGGCTGGCGTTGCGCAAGCCCGCCGCGCCTTCAGACGCGGGCCGCGTCGAGCTGCTGGCCGGCATGGCAGCGGGCCATGACAAGCTCGAGCGTGAGCTGCGGCGCGAGATCGGCGACAACTCGCGCAGCAGCCGCCAGGAGCTGGCCACCACCTTTGCGACCTTCCAGCAAACGCTGGTGCAGCAAAGCGCCGAAGCCATCCGCACGCAGAACACGCAGATCGATGCGTTCTCGCAGCAACTCACGCTGCTGCAGAAAACCCTGTCGGACACCCTGAGCACACAGCTTCAGTCCGTGAGCGAGTCGAACGCGCGCCGCATGGTTGAAGTGCGCGAGACGCTGGAACAGCAACTCGCGCAATTGCAGCAGACCAACTCGGCCAAGCTCGACGAGATGCGCAAGACGGTCGACGAAAAGCTGCAGACCACGCTGGAGACCCGGCTGGGTGAAAGCTTCAAGCAGGTGGCCGACCGGCTCGAGCAGGTGCACAAAGGCCTGGGCGAAATGCAATCGCTGGCGGTCGGTGTCGGCAGCTTGCAGCGCGTGTTGACGAATGTGAAGACGCGCGGCATGTTTGGCGAGGTGCAGCTTGAAGCGCTGCTGGAGCAGGTGCTGACGGTCGACCAGTACGCCAAGCAGGTCGAAACCAAACCGCGCAGCGGCCAGCGCGTCGATTTTGCGATCCGCTTCCCGGGGCGCGGCGACGACGGCTCGCCGGTCTGGCTGCCGGTCGATGCCAAGTTTCCGCGTGACGATTACGAGCGCCTGCTCGATGCGCACGAGCGGGTTGATCCCATTGCCGTTGAGGCGGCCGGCAAGGCACTGGAGGCGCGCATCCGCACTGAAGCCAAGTCCATCGCCGAGAACTACCTTGCCGCGCCGCACACCACCGATTTCGCCATCCTGTTTCTGCCGGTTGAAAGCCTGTACGCCGAGGTGCTGCGCCGCCCGGGCCTGATGGATGCGATCCAGCGCCAGTACCGTGTGACGCTGGCCGGGCCGACCACGCTGCTGGCGATGCTCAACAGCCTGCACATGGGGTTTCGCACCCTGGCGCTGGAGCAGCAGGCCTCCGAAGTGTGGAAGGTGCTGGGCGCCGTCAAAACCGAGTTCGAGCGTTATGGCGAATGGGTCGCGCGCATCAAGGAGCAGGTCGCCAAAGCTTCCGACACGCTGGACAAGGCCGACACCCGCGCCAAGCAGATGCGCCTGGCGCTGCGCAAGGTCGAGGCGCTGCCTGAAATCGAGTCGCAATCGTTGTTGCCGCCGGTGGCCGACACCGACTTGCTGGGCGAATGAGCGTCATGGCGCGGCACCGCCATGCTATTGAATTGATAGCTGGTTGTGCATGCCATCATTGGGCTAGAGCCGTTTTTTGCTTAAGAAATGACGCCTGAACTCGCACGCCTCATCGTGGCGCAAATCTGCCTGCACGCCTGCATGGCGGGCACGCGCATGGCCGCGCCGCTGCTGGCGCTGCGTGAGGGCTACAGCCCGGCGGCCGTCGGTGTGCTGCTGGCGCTTTTTGCATTGACGCAGGTCTTCCTGGCGTTGCCGGCGGGCCGCTTTGCCGACCGGCACGGCCTTCGCCGGCCCATCAGCTACAGCGTGTTTGCCGCCGTGCTGGGCGCCGGGGCGGCGGTGGCTTTTCCGGTTTTTCCGGTGCTGTGTTTTGCGGCGCTGATGACCGGCGGCGCCACCGGCGCGGCAGTCATTTCGCTTCAGCGCCACGTGGGCCGTGCGGCGGTGGGTGCGTTGCAATTGAGGCAGGTGTTCAGCTGGCTGTCCATTGGGCCGGCGGTGTCGAACTTCATCGGGCCGTTTTCAGCCGGCTTGCTGATCGACCATGTCGGCGCCATGCCGGGCAGCACATCAGGCTACCGCGCCGCGTTTTTGCTGATGGCGATTTTGCCGATGGCCAGTTGGTTCCTGGTGCGCAAGACGCGCGAGTTGCCGCCCGTCATAGCGGCCAGCGGCGGCCCGCAGCCCAAGGCCTGGGATCTGCTGCGGCAGGCCACGTTTCGCCGCCTGATGCTGGTGAACTGGTTTTTGTCGTCTTGCTGGGACGTGCATACCTTTGTGGTGCCGGTGCTGGGTTTTGAAAGAGGCATCAGCGCGTCGGTGATCGGCACCATCCTGGGCGCCTTTGCGATCGCCGCGGCCTTGATCCGCATGGTGATGCCGCTGGTGGCGGCGCATCTGCGTGAATGGAAGGTGCTGGCCGCCTCCATGCTGGCGACCGCGGTGCTGTTCGGCGTTTACCCGCTGATGCATTCGGCCATCGGCATGGGCATTTGCTCCATCCTGCTCGGGCTGGCGCTGGGCATGGTGCAGCCCATGGTGATGAGCATGCTGCACCAGATCACGCCAGAGGCGCGCCACGGCGAGGCGCTGGGGCTGCGGCTGATGGCGATCAACGCCTCCAGCGTGGTAATGCCCATGCTGTTCGGCACGGCCGGTGCGTTGGTCGGGATTGCCGGCGTCTTCTGGACCACCGGCGCGATGGTGGGGGCCGGATCGCGCGCGGCATGGTTGCTGAAGGATTCCATGCCCGCACATGGCGGGCATGACGCCAAACCCTGAAGCCTGAAACTTAAAGCCGGTAAAAGTCCTTGATCAGGTCCCAGGCGACCTGTGCGTCGTCCACATATTGAAAGAGCTTCAGGTCGTTGGGCGATATCACGCCTTCTTCCACCAGCATGTCGGTGTTCAGCAGGCGCTTCCAGTAGCTGCTGCCGAAAAGAATGATGGGTACCGGCTTGGCCTTGCGGGTCTGCACCAGCGTGACGACTTCAAAAAGCTCATCCAGCGTGCCGAAGCCGCCCGGAAACACCACCAGCGCCTTGGCACGCATCATGAAGTGCATCTTGCGCAGGGCGAAGTAGTGGAACTTGAATGAGAGCTCGGGCGGCACATAAGGGTTGGCCGCCTCCTCCATCGGCAGGGCGATCGCCAGGCCCACGCTCAGGCCGCCGGCCTCGTGCGCGCCCCGGTTGGCCGCCTGCATGATGCCCGGGCCACCGCCGGTGCAGATAAAGAGTTTCTTGTCGGACGATTTGTCTTCGCTGTACTGCGCCACCAGCTTGCCGAAGGCGCGGGCTTTTTCGTAATAGTGGGCGTTGCGCGCGAGTTTGCGTGCGCGGTCTATGACTTCAGCGTCGCCGGTGGCCTCTGCTTCAGCCACCATGGTGACGGAGTCTTCCTCGCTGCGAAACCTGGCGCTGCCGAAAACCACTACTGTGTTTTCAATGCCATGGGCTTGTTGTTCCAGGTCGGGTTTGAGCAGCTCCAGCTGAAAGCGAATGCCGCGGGTTTCGCGCCGCAGCAAGAATTCGGGATCGGCAAATGCCAGCCGGGATGCGTCGGCCTCCAGCGGGGTGCCTTCCCTGGCATGGGCTTGAAGTTCAGCCCAGGCGTTGGCCAGGCGGCTTACCGATAAGTCTTGTTTTTGTTCCATGAGCTATTGTCAACGATCGCGGTGAGGCGAGGCCCCTTTCGGCACATGGCCCCGTACAAAGCAAAAAGGCTCCATGAGGAGCCTTTTTGAGGGGGCCGAAGCCGTCCGCAGTGAAATTACACGCGCTTGCGATATTCGCCGGTGCGGGTGTCGATTTCAACCAGATCGCCTTGGGCCACGAAGATCGGCACGCCGATTTCAAAGCCGGTGGCGAGCTTGGCCGGTTTCAGGACCTTGCCGGAGGTGTCGCCCTTGACGGCAGGTTCCGTCCAGGTGATTTCGCGTTGCACGCTGGTCGGCAGTTCGACCGAGATAGCCTTGCCGTCGTAGAACACGACTTCGAGTTCCATGCCGTCTTGCAGGTAGTTGAGCGAGTCGCCCATGTTTTCGGCTTCGACTTCGTACTGGTTGTACTCGGAGTCCATGCAGACATACAGCGGGTCGGCGAAGTAGGAGTAGGTGCAATCCTTCTTGTCCAGGATGACCTGGTCGATCTTGTCGTCGGCCTTGAACACGACTTCGGTGTTGAAGTTGGCGACCAGGCTTTTGAGCTTCATGCGCACGGTGGCGGAATTGCGGCCGCCGCGGCTGTATTCGGTCTTGAGCACCACCATGGGGTCTTTGCCGTGCATGATGACGTTGCCGGCGCGGATTTCTTGAGCGATTTTCATAGCAGTTTCTACTTGAGGGTAGGCCGCTGGACGCCAGGCACCTGGGGTGCTGCTTCCGCGGCGGGTTGTGCTGGGCCAAAGTCGTGCTGGCCCGCAAAGCCCTCTATTTTAGCGTTTTTTTGCCACGAAACCGAGCAGGCGGGCGCTCAAGTCGTCCTGGCTGGTCAGGCGGGTGTGCGCAGCCCGTGCCGCCGCTTGCCAGGCAGGCAGATCCCCCAGCAGGGCGGCCGGGTTGTCAGCCGGAGTTTGCGGCACTGTTTTGCCGTTCCAGGCGGCGTGAAACGCCCGCAGCGAGGGCGGCGCTTCCAGCATGTCGAGGAAGGCCTGCAGCTTGGCCAGGTGGGCGTCGTCATGCTGCGGGTAGATATGCCAGACAAAGGGTTTGCCGGCCCAGAGGGCCCGCACCAGCGAGTCTTCGCCGCGCACAAAATTCAGGTCCGAGGCCCAGAGCAGGTGGTCAAATTCTGTTTGTTCAAGCAGGGGGAGGTATGAAATTGATAGCAGACTGCCCATGCCCTGTATGGGCTGCAGGCCTTTTTTATCATCAACCAGTGCCCGCACCGCATGTGCTGAACGCCCGGCGGCCACCAGCAAACGGACCGGATTGCCCTGCAGGCCGTGCCGTGAAAACTGCGTCAGCAGGCTCTCAAGCGCCGGGGGCTCATAACAAAACAGGGACACCAGCGTTTCACCATGCCAGGCGATACCCTGGGCGTTCAGCCAGCCCGCGCGGTCGAAGCGTTCTTGCCGCTCCAGCAGGCCGGGCTCTCTCAACAGCCCACCGGTGGACGCAGTGAAGCCGGGATAGAAAAACCACTTGGTCCAACCCGCAGCCGGGCCGCTTTGCACGGGCGAGGGCATGGCGTGGTAGCGCTCCACATAGGCTTCGGCGGACAGGTACTCCAGGTTGATCCATATGGGTTTTAGGCCTGTAGCCCTCGTGTTATCTGCACAGGCAGCTATAAATTCAGGAGCAATGTCGCAACCGAAGGCCTCGAGCAGGACGTCCACCGGTTGCTGCGAAAACCCCGCGGCGTGCAGATCCAGCGGGGTGCCGTCCTGCGGCCAGGGCAACACACGAACGCCCTCGCAGCCTGCCGGCGCCATCCAGCCCAGCGCGGTGGCGTCGTCCACCCACAGGCGCACGGTGTGGCCGCGCGCGGCCAGGTCGGCGGTCAGGCGCCAGCACACCCCAATGTCCCCGAAGTTGTCGATGACTTTGCAAAAAATGTCCCACTGCAGGCGGCGATTCATGAAAGGATTGTCCACAATACGGCCACTCACACCATTTCAGCCCATGACCAAAGCCCACGAATTCGAACCCCAATTGCTCAGCGAAGTCGCCGCGCTGCCCGCCTTGCCGGGCGTGTACCGCTACTTCGATGCGGAGGGCGGGGTGCTCTACGTCGGCAAGGCGCGCAACCTGAAGAAACGGGTTTCCAACTATTTCCAGAAGAATCACGGCGGCACGCGCATCGGCCACATGGTGACCAAGATCGTCCGCATGGAAACCACGGTGGTGCGGTCAGAGGCGGAAGCGCTTCTGCTGGAAAACAACCTCATCAAGACGCTGAACCCGAAGTTCAACATCCTGTTCCGGGACGACAAGAGCTACCCCTACCTCAAGCTGACGGGCGCGCGTGCGCCCGAAGAAGGCGCTGCGCCCACGGGCGCTGTCTTCCCGCGCATTGCCTACTACCGCGGTGCGGTCGAGAAAAAGCACCGCTACTTCGGGCCCTACCCGAGCGCCTGGGCGGTGAAAGACACCATCTTGCTGCTGCAAAAAGTGTTCAGGCTGCGCACCTGCGAAGACACGGTGTTCAACAACCGCACGCGGCCCTGCCTGCTGTACCAGATCAAGCGCTGCTCAGCGCCCTGCGTGGGCCATGTGTCGCCCGAGCAGTACGCGCTGGACACGGCCAACGCCGAGCGGTTTTTGCAAGGCCAGGCCCAGGACATCCTGACCGAGCTTGAGAAAAAAATGCTGGTGCATGCCGACAAACTGGAGTTTGAACAGGCCGCGGAACTGCGCAACCAGATGTCGGCGCTGTCCAAGGTGTTGCACCAGCAGTCCATGGAGATCGGCGGCGACAAGGATGTCGATATCCTGGCGGTGAAAGTGCAGGGCGGCAAGGCTTGCGTCAACCTGGCCATGGTGCGCGGCGGCCGACATCTGGGCGACCGGGCGTACTTCCCCAGCCATGTGGAGAACGCGACCGACGTCGCGGCGCTGGATGCCGAGATGGATGCGGATGCCCAGCAGGCCGCGCAAGCCGAGGCGGGTGGTGAAGGCGCGGTTGTGGCGCCCGTGCCCGCACCTTCAGGCAAGTCGCTGGAGGCGCTGGTGCTGGAAGCCTTTATCGCGCAGCACTACATCGACGTACCGGTTCCGCCCACCCTGGTGTGCAGCGAACCGGTGGACAAAGAGCTGATGGAGGCCCTGAGCGCGCAGACCGGCATCAAGGTCACCGCCCTGCACCAGCCGCGCGAGCAGCGCCGCATCTGGCTGGAGATGGCGCAGAAAAACGCCGGCCTGCAGCTGGCCCGCCTGCTGGCCGAGCAGGGCTCGCAGCAGGCGCGCACGCGCGCGCTGGCCGAGGCGCTCGATTTGCCGCTCGACAACCTGGACACGCTGCGTATTGAATGCTTTGACATTTCGCACACGGCTGGTGAGTCGACGCAGGCGTCGTGCGTGGTCTTTCAGGAGCACAAGATGGTCAACAGCGAATACCGCCGCTACAACATCGAAGGCATCACTCCCGGAGACGACTACGCCGCCATGCGGCAGGTGCTCACGCGGCGCTACACCCGGCTGGCCGAAGCCGCGCGCAACGGCGAGGCCAAGCTGCCCGACCTGGTGCTGGTCGACGGCGGCAAGGGGCAGGTGTCGATGGCGCGTGAAGTGTTTGAAGAACTGGGCCTGGACCTGGGATTGATTGCCGGCGTCGAAAAAGGCGAAGGCCGCAAAGTCGGTCTGGAAGAGCTGGTGTTTGCCGACGGGCGCGAGAAAGTCTATTTAGGGCGGGATTCAGCTGCGCTGATGCTGATTGCGCAAATCCGCGACGAAGCGCATCGCTTCGCCATCACCGGCATGCGCGCCAAGCGGGCCAAGGTGAGGGTGGGCGGCAGCAAGCTCGAAGACATTGCGGGCATAGGCCCCAAGCGGCGTGCCAGCCTGTTGCAGCGCTTTGGCGGCATCCGCGGCATCGCTTCGGCCAGCGCTGAAGACATTGCCACAGTAGACGGTATCTCGAAGGACCTGGCGGAAGAGATCTACCGCGCACTGCACTGAGCCGCTCCGCGCGGCCGCCTGATGTACATGCAGCGGGCAGACGTATTTGAGCAACGGAAGAGCCCCTTTTGGTGTGCTTTCATGGGGCCCGCGGCAGGCCCGGTGCGGGTCGTGCCAAAATCGGGCCATGTTCCTGACTATTCCCACGCTGATGACCTGGACTCGCATTGTTGCGATTCCGCTGATCGTGGGGGTGTTCTACCTGAACATCGCTCCGACGGAACGCAACCTGATTGCGACCGTGATGTTCGTTGTATTCGCCGCGACCGACTGGCTGGACGGCTATCTGGCCCGCAAGCTCAACCAGACCTCTTCTTTCGGGGCCTTCCTGGATCCGGTCGCCGACAAGTTCCTGGTGTGCGCTTCGTTGCTGGTGCTGGTTCACTTGCAGCGAGCCGACGTGTTTGTCGCGCTCATCATCATCGGCCGCGAAATCGCCATCTCTGCGCTGCGTGAGTGGATGGCGCTGATTGGGGCCACGAAAAGCGTGGCCGTGCACATGCTTGGCAAGGTCAAGACCACGGTGCAGATGATTGCCATACCTTTCCTGCTGTATCACGGCACGCTCTTCGGCGTGATCGACACACAACTGTGGGGTACATGGCTAATCTGGATCTCCGCCATCCTGACGGTCTGGTCCATGATTTACTACCTGAAAAAAGCCATCCCCGAAATCCGGGCGCGCGCCAAATAGTTCTGCCGTTTAGAGCCGAGTCTTGAGTTCTCCATCCTCTCCCGGTGCGCTGATCCGGGCCATGCCCGTTGTGTTCGTCCTGATCTGGAGCACCGGCTTCATCGTTGCCAAGTACGGCCTGCCTTACGCGCCGCCGCTGACCTTCCTGGCCATCCGCTATTTCCTGTCTATCGTCTGCTTCCTGGTCTGGATAGCCATCGCCCGTGCCGCCTGGCCCCAAAGCCGGCAGCAGTGGCTGCACCTGGCCGTGACGGGCGTGCTGATGCATGCGGCTTATCTTGGCGGCGTCTGGGTGGCCGTCAAAGCCGGCATGGGGTCCGGCCTGACAGCGCTCATCGTGGGGCTGCAGCCCGTGCTCACCGCGCTGTGGGTGTCGTGGATCGCGCAATCGGGTGAGGGCGGGGAGAGCGCCAAAGTCAGCAAGCGCCAATGGGCCGGTCTGGCGCTGGGACTGGGCGGCCTGCTGCTGGTGGTGTCGCGCAAATTCGGCACGGGCACCGAGGTTACGGCGCTGACGCTGGCCTGCACGGTGTTTGCGCTCTTCAGTATCACCGCCGGCACCCTCTATCAAAAGCGCTTCATGAAACCCACCGACGTGCGCACGGCCAATGTCATCCAGCTGGCTGCCGCCTTTGTGGTGACGCTGCCGCTGGCGCTATTCGAAACCGAAGCGATCAACTGGAACGTTCACTTCCTCGGCGCCATGGCCTGGTCGGTGCTGGCGCTCACGCTGGGCGGCAGCTCGCTGCTTTACCTGCTGATTCAGCGCGGCGCGGCAACTTCGGTCACCAGCCTCCTTTATCTGGTGCCGCCTACGACAGCCCTGATGGCGTGGGTGCTGTTTGATGAACCCATCACCGTGACCACCCTCATCGGGACAGCCCTCACGGCGTTGGGCGTGAGCCTCGTGGTGAGGCCCGCGAAGCCGCAGGCCGCGTAGTTTTCCAGGGCGTACTCTGGAACTGGGCTACCAGGTAGTCAATCAGCAATCGGATGCGCCTGGGCTGATCGGTACGGTAGGGCGCCAGCCAGTGGATGTCGGCATCTGGCATCGAATAGGCCGGCAGCACGCGCACCAATTCCCCGGACGCAAGCTGGGGTGCGATGTCCCACAGGCTGCGCAGCATGATGCCGCGGCCGTCCACGCACCAGTCGCGCACCAGTTCACCCGAGTTGCTGGACAGGGGGCCGTGAACCCGCACGCGCACCGGCGCCTTGTCGCGCTCCTTGTGCAGAGGCCAGACATCAAAGCGCCGGCCGGTGGTGTTGCCGTTCTCACGCACGATCAGGCATGCATGGTCTTGCAGCGCTTCCAGGCTGGCCGGTGCGCCGTGCTGCTTGAGGTAACGAGGCGCCGCCACCAGCACGCGCTGGTTGCGTGCGAGCCGCCGGGTCACCCACTGTGCGGCCTGCCTTCCCTCTATCGACCATAGCCAGACGGCTCCGTCAAATCCTTCAAGCGCCAGATCGGGCAATTGTTCGGTGAGCTGCAGCTGGACTTCGATGCGCGGGTAACGCTCCTGAAAACCGGCAAGCGCCGGCCCCAGCCACAAGCGCCCAAACCCGAAGGTGGCGACCAGGCGGATCAGTCCCGTCGGTTCCGCCTTGCGTTCCTGCAACTCTGCTTCAAGCGTTGTGAAGCCCTGCAGCAGGACTTGTGCGCGTTCGCAGACGGTTTCTCCCTCAGCAGTGGGGCTGACGCGGCGTGTGGTGCGTTGAAAGAGCCGCTGTCCCAGTTTGGCTTCCAGGGCCGCGAGCCGTTTGGTCACCACCGGCGGCGCTACATCGAGGGCAAGCGCGGCAGCGCTGAGGCTTCCGCCGTCGCGTACCGCCAAAACAAGTTCAAGGTCACTGCGTTCCATTCATGCCTAAAAGGAAATAATTGATTGCCGGATTATTGCTTGAATAGACGCTGTATCTTCTACAGAATTGGCATCTTGGTCAAACGTGCATGGCCGCAATAGGCGGCCACCTCAAAAGAATCAAAGGCGATTGATGTTCGAAGGATTTTCATCACGCGACGTAGAAGGCCCCGCAGGCAAGTTGTGTACTCGCCAAGGCGGCAGCGGCCCACCCTTGCTGCTGCTGCATGGCCACCCGCAAACCCATGTGATGTGGCACGCGGTGGCCGGCGAACTCGCCAGGACGTTCACCGTGGTGATGATGGATCTGCGCGGCTACGGGGATTCGGTCCGGGCTGAGAGTGACACGGAGCACCAGGCCTATTCCAAGCGTGCCATGGCACAGGACGCAGTGGCTGTCATGAAGGCTCACGGGTTCGAGTGCTTTCAGGTCCTGGCCCATGACCGCGGCGCGCGGGTGGCGCATCGCCTGGCGCTTGACCACCCCGGCGCAGTCGAGCGCATCATGCTGCTGGACATTGCCCCCACACTGGCCATGTACGACAACACCTCGGAAGCGTTTGCCCGTGCTTACTGGCACTGGTTCTTTTTGATCCAGCCGCCGCCTTTACCGGAAGCACTGATCGAATCCGACCCGCTGCGCTATGTGCGCAGCGTGATGGGCAAGCGCCATGCGGGCCTTGCCGCTTTTGCTCCCGCCGCGTTGGCCGAGTACGAACGTTGTGCGCAAGTACCTGGCACCGCCAAAAGCATCTGCGAAGACTACCGCGCCTCTGCCACCGTTGATCTGGCACATGACCGGGCAGACGTCGCAGCCGGCCTGCGCCTGGCGCAGCCGTTGCGGGTGCTGTGGGGCGAGCATGGCACGGTGGGCCAATGTTTTGACGTGCTGGATCTTTGGCGCGACCGGGCGGCAGATGTCTCGGGCCGGAGCCTGCCATGCGGGCACTACATCGCAGAAGAAGCGCCGGCGCTGTTGCTGGCAGAAGCGCTTGACTTTTTCAAACCCTGAATCAACGACCGTCAACAGGCTCATCGCCGGCAACGAAATTCAACTCAATCCAAAGGAACATCATGAGCAAGAGCATCGAAAAAAAACGCATTGCAGTCATCGCAGGGGATGGCATTGGCAAAGAGGTCATGCCTGAGGGCGTACGTGTACTGGAGGCCGCGGCCTCTAAATACAACATTGATCTTCAGTTCGATCACTTCGACTTCTCAAGCTGGGACTACTTCGAAAAGCACGGCAAGATGATGCCGGACAACTGGAAAGACCAGATCGGCGGCCATGATGCGATCTATTTCGGTGCGGTGGGATGGCCCGAAAAAATCGCCGACCATGTGTCTCTGTGGGGGTCCTTGCTGCTCTTCAGGCGCGAGTTTGACCAGTACATCAACCTCAGGCCGGCACGGCTCATGCCCGGCATCATTGCGCCGGTGGTCAGGCGTGACGGCAGCGCGCGGCAACCCGGTGAAATAGATTTTTACATCGTCCGTGAAAACACCGAGGGCGAGTACTCCAGCATTGGCGGGAGGGCATTTCCCGGCACCGAGCGCGAGTTTGTCCTGCAGGAATCGGTGTTCACCCGTATCGGCGTGGACCGTGTGCTGAAGTTCGCGTTCGAGCTGGCGCAGTCGCGGCCCAAGAAGCACCTGACCAGTGCGACGAAGTCCAACGGCATTTCTATTTCCATGCCTTACTGGGATGAGCGGGTGGCCGAGATGGCAAAAAGCTATCCGGGCATTCAGCTGGATAAATTTCACATCGACATCTTGACCGCACATTTTGTACAGCGCCCCGACTTCTTCGACGTGGTCGTGGCAAGCAATCTTTTCGGCGACATCCTGAGTGATCTGGGGCCGGCTTGCACGGGCACCATAGGCATTGCGCCCAGCGCCAACCTGAACCCGGAGCGGAAGTTTCCTTCGCTGTTCGAACCGGTGCACGGCTCGGCCCCCGACATTGCGGGCCGCAACATTGCCAACCCCATCGGGCAAATGTGGTGCGGCGCCATGATGCTGGAGTTCCTGGGGCACAAGGATGCGCATGACGGCATCCTCGCTGCAATTGAAAAGGTGTTGAGCCCTGGAAGCGGTGCACCGCGCACGCCGGACCTGGGCGGAAAAGCCGGCACGACAGACCTTGGCAAGGCCGTGGCCGCTGCCGTGTCCGGGGCCTGAAACCGCCATAAAGCCTGGTTTTGTCAAGCATGAAAATTACACATCATGCTTACGATTAAGTCCTGAAAGCGTTAAAAAAGCGTCTAGAATCCGCCTCCGCACGTTGTAAAAACTTGCTGCTGTATTGACAGGTTAGAAGTCCATGGCTCTAATTGGAATCAGCAGAAAACCTGCACATGCCGCTCCCGCTGACACGTTCAACACAGTGTCCCGGGAGATATTTTTTAGAGACAACCAGATTAACTTTTTTTATCAACGAGGGGCTCCTTGTGAACAAGACCGAACTGATCGAGCACATTGCCAAGCATGCTGATATTTCCAAGGCTGCCGCCACGCGCGCGCTGGAATCAACCATTGGCGCTGTGAAAACAACCCTGAAAAAAGGAGGCTCCGTGTCTCTGGTGGGTTTTGGCACTTTCGCGGTGGGCAAACGCGCTGCACGCACCGGCCGCAACCCGCGTACCGGCGATGCGATTAAAATCAAGGCAGCCAAGGTTCCAAAGTTCCGTCCGGGCAAAGCGCTCAAGGATGCTTTGAACTGAGATAAACGTTTGACGTGGGGTGCTTAGCTCAGTTGGTAGAGCAGCGCCCTTACACGGCGTAGGTCGGCGGTTCGAGCCCGTCAGCACCCACCACCCACGAAAAAAAGGCGAACGAGGTTCGCCTTTTTTGTTGTTGGGCCCCGGTTTTGATCGTAAAGCAGTCGTACAGGAAATTCGAGATGTTTGATTTCATTCGCAAGCACACCAAAGTCACCATGGCGCTGCTGTTTTTGCTGATCGTGCCGTCCTTTATATTGTTCGGCCTTGACGGCTACAACAAGTCCAGGGACCAGGGTGCGGTGGTTGCCAAGGTTGACGGCAAAGACATCATCCAGTCGGACTGGGACCGTGCGCATCAGCGTGAAGTTGAAAAACTGCGCGTCTCCATGCCTTCACTGGACCCCAAGCTGCTGGACTCGCCCGAGGCCCGCTACGCCTCGCTGGAGCGTTTGGTGCGTGACCGCGTGATTGCGGCTGCGGCCGACAAGTTCAAGCTCTCGACGAGCGACCAGCGACTGGCACGCGAACTGCAGCAGACCCCCGAAATCGCCTCCCTGAAGCGGCCTGACGGTTCGCTCGACATGGAGCGCTATCGCTTGCTGTTGGCCAATCAGGGCATGAGTCCCGAGATGTTTGAAGCCAATGTGCGTGCCGACCTGTCGAACCGCCAGGTGATGACGGGTGTGGGCGCCAGCGGGTTTACCTCGAATTCAGTTGCCGATACGGCCTTGAACGCGTACTTTGAAAAGCGCGAAATTCAGGTGGCCCGATTCAATGCCGCCGACTTCGCGGCCAAGCTCACGCCAACGGATGCGGATCTTGAGCAGTTCTACAAAGCCAACGAAAAGCTCTTTCAGGCACCCGAGCAAGCCAGCATTGAATATGTGCTGCTCGATCTGGACACCGTCAAGAAGGGCATGACCGTCAACGAGGCGGATCTGAAGACCTACTATGACCAGAACGCCCAGCGGCTCAGCGGAACCGAAGAGCGCCGGGCCAGCCACATCCTGATTGCATCGCCTAAAACCGCGCCCGCCGCTGATCGCGAAAAAGCCAAGGCGAAGGCTCAGGAGTTGCTGGCGCAGGTGAAAAAAGCGTCCGACACCTTTGCTGATGTCGCACGCAAGAACTCGCAGGACCCAGGTTCCGCTCCCAATGGCGGCGACCTTGATTTCTTTGCCCGGGGTTCCATGGTCAAGCCTTTCGAAGATGCCGCCTTTGCCATGAAAAAGGGTGACGTCAGCGACGTGGTGGAGTCCGAGTTCGGCTATCACGTGATCAAACTCACCGACATCAAGGCGCCCAAGCAACGCAGCTTTGACGAAATGAAGCCGGAACTGGAAGCTGAGCTGAAGAAGCAGCAGGCCCAGAAGAAGTTCTCGGAAACTGCTGAAGCTTTTACCAACGGTGTTTATGAACAGTCCGACAGCCTCAAGCCCGTTGCAGATCGGCTGAAGCTTGAAATCAAGTCAGCCGCTAAAGTTGCACGTCAGCCTGAGGTGGGCGCCGCCGGCGTGTTGGCAAACCCGAAATTCCTGAGTGCACTGTTTGCGCCCGATGCGATCGAGAAGAAACGCAACACGGAGGCTATCGAAGTGGCTCCCAGCCAGCTCGTTTCTGGCCGTATCGTGCAATACACCCCTGCACGTACCCAGCCTTTTGCTGAAGTGAAGGACGTGGTGCGTCAACGCTGGCTGGCCCAGCGCGGCGCGGAAGAGGCCCGCAAGGAGGGCATTTCCAAGCTCGCCGCCTGGAAGGCTGCGCCGGCATCGGCGAGCGCTCTTTCTGCGCCGGTTGTCGTGTCGCGTGAGCAAACACAGAAATTGCCCAATTCCGTGATTGATGCAGCACTGCGCGCCGATCCGGCCGCTTTGCCGGCCTTTGCCGGCGTGGATTTGGGTGCCCCTGGTTACGCCATCATCAAGGTGGAAAAAGTGGTGCCTCGCGATGCACCGGTCGAGGCGGCTGCCAAGCAACAGCGCAACCAGTACGCGCAGTGGTGGACCTCGGCAGAGAATCTGGCCTATTACAACGGCCTGAAAGAGCGGTTCAAGACTGAAATCCTGGTGACCAAGCCGGCGCCGGACAAGGCGAAAGCGGAAGAAGTCGTTACGCAGTAAACCGCGGCGGCTTTACCGCTATAATGCAGGGCTCCGGTGGCTGTAGCTCAGTTGGTAGAGTCCAGGATTGTGATTCCTGTTGTCGTGGGTTCGAGCCCCATCAGCCACCCCACTATTTGAAATCCCGCGCGCCATCCGGCTCGCGGGATTTTTGCTTTGGCGGGTGTTGATACAAAATGGCGATGGATGGGCCGTTTTGGTCGATCTGCAATCCTGGTGGCCTGTCTACCGGCAACCGACACAGAAGACCTTTTCTCAGGACCACGTTGCGCCAAACCATAAGCCCTTTCATGTCACCCGTTAGCGTCTGCATCAAATCGTTGAGCTTGTTGACAGCCGTCTTGTTGGGTTTGAGTGCGCACGCAGCAGAGACATGGCTGACCATCACGGGCGATCCTGGCAATTCTGCCAATCACTACATTCAGGTCAATCCGGCCGCCATCGACGTCAAGGATGACCTGCGGGTCATTCCGGTCCGCATCAATCGCGCCACGCTCTGGCGCACCAACGAGGGCATCCAGTTTCGCTCGGTCACGACGGAAGTGCAGATCGATTGCACCGAGCAAACCGCGCGGTATTTGAAGGCTTCGTTTTATGCGCAACCTGACTTTCGCGGGCAACCCTTCAAGGTGTCTGTCTATGGCGAAGACGACATCCGCCCGATGACCTTCAGGGACATCACCGACAACCCCAATGCGCGGATCATCAAGGCGGCATGCGGGGCAAAAGGCGTGCCCGCCAATTGAGGCGTTGCCGGGCCGGGCTCAGTTAACCATCACCAGCTTGCCCTTGACGCCGCGCGAGCCCATGTGGGCATACGCCGCCTTCAGGTCTGCCATCGGCATGGTGCGGTCTATCACCGGTTTGATCTTGCCCTGTGCATACCAGCCCGCCAGCTCGGCCATCATGGCGGCGTTGGCTTTGGGCTCACGCCTGGCAAAGTCGCCCCAGAACACGCCGACGAGGGACGCGCCCTTGAGCAGCGTGAGGTTCAGCGGCAGAGAAGGGATGGGCCCTGAGGCAAAACCCACCACCAGGTAGCGGCCCCGCCATGCGATGGACCGGAAAGCCGGCTCGGCAAAATCTCCGCCTACCGGGTCGTAGATCACATCCGGGCCTTTGCCTTCTGTCAGCGCCTTGATTTCATCGCGCAGGTTCTTGGTGGTGTAGTTGATGGTGGCATCTGCCCCGATGGAGGTACACAAGGCGCATTTTTCGTCTGTCGATGCGGCGGCGATCACGCGGGCTCCAGCGGCTTTGGCAATCTGGATGGCGGCGGTGCCCACACCGCCTGCGGCGCCCAGCACCAGGACGGTTTCACCGGCCTTGAGTTGTGCCCGGTCCATCAGGGCATGCCATGACGTGGCGTAAATCATGATGAACGCGGCGGCATCCACGTGCGAAAAACCGGCTGGCAGGGGCATGCACAGGGCCGCCGGTGCGATGGTATGCGTGCCGAAGCCGCCAGTGCCGGAGAGGCAGGCCACGCTTTGCCCCACCTGAAGGTGCTTGACACCTTCACCCACCGCCTGAACCACGCCGGCGTATTCAGATCCCGGAACAAAAGGCAGAGGGGGTTTGATCTGGTACTTGTTCTGCACGATCAGCAGGTCGGGGAAGTTCAGGCTGGCCGCCTTGATTTCGATCAGGACCTCGCCCGCCTTGGGCTGCGGGGTGGGCAGTTCTTTCCAGGTGAGCGCGTCTACGCCGGTGGGGTTTTCACAAAGCCAGGCTTGCATGAGATGTCTCCGATGAGGTGAGGGTGTGAAAGCGGCCAAACGGGGTGCAGTCGGGAGAGAGTGGCGCCTTGACTGCATCATAGGCAAAGCGGTGGCCTTTATGAGGTCCAAATACGCCGGGGCTGTCACGGCCGTGACCGTAAAATCACCCCATGAAAATTCTCATCTGCAACGACGACGGTTACCAGGCCTCCGGCATCATCGCCCTTTACGAAGCGCTCAAGACCATTGCAGATGTCGAGGTGGTGGCGCCCGAGCAGAACAACAGCGCCAAATCGAACGCACTGACCCTGCACTCGCCGATGTACGTACAGACGGCGGCCAACGGATTTCGTTACATCAACGGCACGCCCGCAGATTGCGTCCATATTTCGCTGACCGGTTTGCTGGGTTACCGGCCCGACCTGGTGGTGTCCGGCATCAATAACGGCGCCAACATGGGCGACGACACGATTTACTCCGGCACGGTAGGCGCGGCCATGGAGGGCTACCTGTTCGGTATTCCGGCGATTGCGTTTTCACAAACCGAGAAGGGTTGGGCGCATATCGATGTCGCTGCCCGGCGCGCGGCCGAGCTGGTGCAACAGTTGATCCCTTCACTGGAGACCCTCGCCGAGGGCGCCGAACCGACTGTTCCGCCGTGGCTGCTCAACGTGAATATCCCCAACCTGCCGGACGAGCAGATCCAGGGTGTGAAAGTGGCCCGGCTGGGGCGCCGCCATGCGGCCGAGCGCGTCATCATGCAGACCAGCCCGCGCGGCGAAACCATGTACTGGATAGGCGGCGCGGGCCCCGCGAAGGAGGCCGGAGAGGGCACCGACTTCCACGCCACCAGCCAGAAGTACATTTCCATCACGCCGCTGCAGGTGGATTTGACCGACCACGAGCGCCTGCCATACTGGGCCCAGACCGCCGCCCGGCTGACCCAATCCCACTGAAGGCTGACGCATGAAACCCAGCCTCAAGCCGCCGTTCAACCCGTCGCTGAAGACGCCCAAAGCCACTGATGCGGCCACGCGCCCGGCATTTCCGGTGCGCCTGAAGCCTGGTGCGGGGGTTCCATCTGCTACAAAATTGGTAGCGGAACCCATAAGTACTGTGCGGGCTGGAGGCCAAAATGGCTTAAAGAAGCCTGCGCCACCCCCATCTCGCCATGTGCCCGTACCCCTCGCGCGAGCCGGCGGCGTCGGGCTTGATTCGCACGCTGTGCGCGCACGCATGGTGGCCAGGCTGGCGGCGCAGGGCGTCAGCGATGCGCAGGTGCTGGCTGCCATGGCTGCGGTGGAGCGCCACCGCTTTGTCGACACCGCGCTGGTCAATCAGGCCTATGAAGACACAAGCTTGCCGATCGGCCTGGGCCAGACCATCTCCAAGCCCAATGTCGTTGCCCGCATGCTCGAGCTGTTGCGCCACGGCGTACACGGTAAATTGGGCCGGGTGCTGGAGATCGGCACCGGTTGCGGCTACCAGGCCGCCGTGCTGAGCCATCTGGCCAGCGAGGTCTACAGCATCGAGCGGCTGCGCGGCCTGCACGACAAAGCCAGAGAGAACCTGCGGACTTTAAGGTTGCCCAATGTGCACCTGCTGTTCGGTGATGGCATGATGGGCTACGCCAAGGGCGCGCCTTATGCGGCCATCATTGCGGCGGCCGGCGGCGAGGCGATTCCTCCCGCCTGGATCGAGCAATTGGCCGTGGGCGGACGCCTGGTAGCGCCGATGCAGACCCCCGGCGGTACGCAGGCGCTGGTGGTGGTCGATAAAACCCCCCAGGGCGTGAAGCAGACTTTGCTCGAGGCGGTTCACTTTGTGCCTTTAAAATCAGGGACAAGCTGAGATCGGGACAGGCCAGTGCCCCATTGGGCTGTCGGCCGGTTCAAGCGTCCAGCAGCTGTCAGCAAACCAGTCAAACCGGTCAAAGTCAGTCAAGATTGAAGACGAAAGAATCCATGAATCAAAACGTACGGTCAAACAGGGAAGTTTCCCTGGTTGCCACAAGCACAGGCCGAGGCGCCGCTCCCGGCGCCCGATCAATGCTCGGCAGGATGGCCTTGCCGTGCGCACTGGCGGCAGCCTTGCTGATCGCAGCAGGCTGCGCATCGCGTTCCCCTACCAATGCGCCGGTAGAAGACCGCGGCACCGGTGTGTCGCGCACCGTGCCGGGGGCCGTCGACCCAGGTAACGTCAAACAATTGCCCGGCTTTGAGAATGCCGGCAAACCGGGCTACTACACCGTCAAGCCCGGCGACACCATGATCCGTATCGGCCTGGAAAACGGCCAGAACTGGCGCGACATCGTGCGCTGGAACAACCTCGAGAACCCCAACATCATCGAAGTGGGCCAAGTCCTGCGCGTGGTGCCGCCCACCAGCGAAAGCGCTGTCGTGACCCGTCCTGTGGCTCCTGGCTCGGCGGCGGCGTCGTCCACGCCCGCGCAGGCTGCCAGCGCCGCACGGCCGGCCTCCGCGCCAGCCAGCAGCACTGCCAGCCCGGCGCCCACACCAGCGGCAACGGGTGAAGAGGACATTGCCTGGATCTGGCCGGCCCCGGGGGCCATGCTTGCGGGGTTTGACGAGGCCAAGAACAAGGGCCTCGATATCGCAGGCAAGGCCGGTGATGCCGTGGTGGCTTCGGCCGACGGCCGCGTGGTGTATGCCGGTGCTGGCCTGCGCGGCTACGGCAACCTGATCATCCTCAAGCACAACAACACCTTCCTGACGGCCTACGCGCACAACCAGACCTTGCTCGTCAAGGAAGACCAGAGCGTCAAGAAGGGCCAGAAGATCGCCGAAATGGGCAACAGCGATGCCGACCGTGTGAAGCTGCATTTTGAAATCCGCCGCCAGGGCAAACCAGTGGATCCGTCCAGATACCTGCCCGCGAAGTAAGCGTTTCGCGCGTCCAAAAAAAAGGAGCCCCGCGTCAGCCGGGCTCCTTTTTTATGGCTTCCTCTCCTTTTGTGGACTCAATGAGGATGCAGGATCTCGTCGTAGCCGCGCCCTTTGAACTCCAGCAGGTCCAGTCCGTGGCCAAACGGGTCGGCCAGCCCGGCTATGCGGCCCCACACGCGTTCGGCAACCGGCATTTCCAGCACCGCACCGTGCTGCTCCAGTTGCGCGACGGCGGCATCGATATCGTCCACTACAAAATCAAGGTGAACCGGCGTCCAGTGGCGCTGGTAGCTGCGCATGCTTTCGCTGCCGGGGCCGCGGGCAATCGGCCGTGTGCCCGGCGCATTGAAGAGCAGGTCAATCGGGCTGCCCGCACCCAGGATCTCCACAAAATCGCTCTTGAAGCGCCGGCCGACCTGCAGCCCCAGCCCCAGCGTATAGAAGGCGACCGCGCGGTCCATGTCGTCAACATCGATGCAGATACGGAGTTCCATGCTGATTCCTTTTGACCCTGTTCTCAGGCCGTTCAGAAAATGGTACCCCAGCCTGAGACAATTGCGCCATGACAGAAGAAAGCCAGAACAAGCGGCCTGCCGCCGCCGCAGACTACCCGCCCGACGTGCTCGAGGTCGAATCGCTAGACATCGAGGCGCAGGGCATTGCCCACAGGGCCGACGGCAAAGTGGTTTTTATTGAGGGCGCCCTGCCTTTCGAGCGGGTGACAGCCAACGTCTACCGTAAAAAAGCCAGCTTTGAAAAAGCCATGGTGATGGCGATCCACCGTGAATCGTCCCAGCGCGTGCGTCCGGCGTGTCCGCATTTCGGTATGCACACCGGCGCCTGTGGCGGCTGCAAGATGCAGCACCTGCACGTGGGCGCACAGGTGGCCGTGAAGCAGCGTGTACTCGAAGACAACCTCCAGCACATCGGCAAGCTCAAGGCGGACAACCTGCTGCGGCCCATCGAAGGGCCTGCCTGGGGCTACCGTTACCGCGCGAGGCTGTCCGTTCGCTATGTGCGCAAAAAAGGCGCGGTGCTGGTCGGGTTTCACGAGCGCAAAAGCGCTTATGTGGCCGACATGAGCGAATGCCATGTGTTGCCCAGGCATGTCAGCGACATGCTGCTGCCATTGCGCGCGCTGATCGCCGGCATGGACGCCAAGGAAACCATTCCGCAAATTGAACTGGCCTGCGGTGATGAGGTGACGGCCATGGTGCTGCGCCACATGGAGCCTTTGAGCCAGGGCGATCTGACCCGTTTGCGCACGTTTGCCGCGGCGAATCCGGGCCTGCAGTGGTGGTTGCAGCCGGGCGGGCTCGATACTGTGAAGCTGCTCGATCCTTCGACAGGCTCAGGACAGGCTTTGGAATTGAGCTACGGCTTGCCGGAGTTCGGCATCACCATGCCCTTCAAACCGACCGACTTCACCCAGGTGAACCCGCACATCAACCAGGTGCTGGTGTCGCGTGCACTGCGTCTTCTGGCTGTGCAAGCTGACGAGCGGGTCATCGACTGGTTTTGCGGCCTGGGCAATTTCACGCTGCCGCTGGCCACGCGCGCCCGTGAGGTGCTGGGCATTGAGGGCAGCGAAGTTCTGGTAGCCCGTTCACGCGAGAATTTCGAACGAAACAAGGCTGCATCCAGCGCCCGCCATGCGCTTGCTGCTACTGAATTTGTAGCGCGTAACCTGTTTGAGATGACGCCCGCCATGCTGGTGAAGGACGGCGCCGCCGACAAATGGCTGGTAGACCCACCGCGCGAAGGCGCGTTTGAGTTGTTCAAATCCCTGGCGGCCGTGCACCAGCAGCTCACCAGTGGCATTCCGTGTGACGACGGCGAGCACCAGCAGAGCCTGGCGCTGGAGGGCTGGACGCCGCCCAAGCGCATCGTTTACGTGAGCTGCAACCCTGCTACCCTGGCGCGGGATGCCGGCGTGCTGGTGGACAGCGGCGCCTGGCGCTGCACGGCAGCCGGCGTGGTCAACATGTTCCCGCATACGGCGCATGTGGAGTCCATAGCGGTGTTTGAGCGGGTGTGAGGCCGCTAACGAGGCGGAAATAAAAAAAGGAGCCAGAGGCTCCTTTTTTGTGAGTGGCAGTGCGCTCTTAGTCGCGTTCGCCGCCGAAGATGCCCAGCAGGGCCAGCAGGCTCTGGAAAATGTTGAACAGATCCAGGTAAATGGCCAGCGTGGCGCTGATGTAGTTGGTCTCGCCGCCATCGATCACCTGTTTCAGGTCATACAGCAGGTAGGCGCTGAAAACCGCGATGGCCAGCGTGCTGATCACGGCCATCAGCATGGTCGAGCCGACAAACACGTTGATGACGGCCGCCACCATGATCACCAGTGCGCCGGCGAAGAGCCATTTGCTCATGCCGCTCAGGTCGCGCTTGATGACCGTGGCGAGGCTCGCCATCACGAACATCACGCCGGCGGTACCGGCAAAGGCGGTCATGACCAGCGAGGCGCCGTTGCTGAAGCCCAGCACCATGGCGATCATGCGCGAGAGCATCAGGCCCATGAAGAAGGTAAAGCCCAGCAGCACAGGCACGCCGGCAGCCGAGTTCTTGGTCTTTTCAATGGCGAAGATAAAGCCGAAGGCGCCGCCGAGGAACACGATCAGGCCCAATCCGCCGCTGAGCGAGCGGGTGATACCGGTGGCCACGCCCAGCCAGGCGCCCAGCACGGTAGGCAGCAGGCTCAGGGCCAGCAGCCAATAGGTATTGCGCAGGACCTTGTTGCGCTGCTCGACCGTTGAGGCAACGCCGTAGTCGAGGGTTTGAACATTGTCAGTCATGAGAGTCGTCTCCAGGGCGCCAGCAAATGCGGGCAAGATTATTTTAGGGCGCATTGCCGTTTTTCCAGCCCTCACTCCCTACTTTTTGTAAGGGTTCTATAAGCTAATTTGCCGGCAATACGGGCGAAGAGGGCGTTCAAATTTGCGTATGCTCAAGGTCTTTGCCAATAAAACTCTGGGAATCCCGAAGACCATGAAATCAAAAGCAGTTCTTGAATCCGCGGACATCAAACTCATCGCCGCCGCCGCCGAAGCCGAAGCCCTCAAGAACAACTGGGCCGTGACGATCGCCATCGTTGACGATGGCGGCCACCTGCTGCACCTGCAGCGCCTGGACGGCGCACCGCCTGTTTCCTCCCACATCGCGCCCTCCAAGGCCAACACCGCCGCCATGGGCCGCCGTGAAAGCAAGGTCTACGAAGACGTCATCAACGGCGGCCGTACATCCTTCCTCTCGGCGCCTTACATCCACGGCATGCTTGAAGGCGGTGTGCCCATCGTCAAAGACGGCCAATGCATAGGTGCCGTGGGCGTGAGCGGAGTGAAGTCCAGTGAAGACGCGCAGGTTGCGCGCGCAGGCATCGCCGCCATCGGCCTGTAAATTCATTTCCCGCCAATGAAAAAGCCGACCTGAGGGTCGGCTTTTTTGTGGGTGATGAGGTATTCGGTATGAGAAAAAAAAGCCTGGCTAAACAACTCCGGGGAGTCTATGGCTGGCTAAAAACGACCTTGGGAGCTTGGTAGCCCCGGATCGCCCCACGATGAAACTCTCAATGAAAGATGGACGCTGATGTCTGGCGCGTGACCTTATTTGGTCAGGATCAACTTGCCCAGGCGCGTGGCCTGCAGGCGGTAGGTCGAGCCGTTGTGGTTGATCTCGACTGCCTTTTGGCCGCGCAGGATTTCGGTGCTGTTGACGCTGCTGGCAGAGCTGCCCGCCGCATGACCGCCCGAAGCGGTCTCTGTGTGCGCGGGCGCGCGGGCAGGAAGGCTCAAAGTGTGGGAAGCGGGCATTGCGATGGACATGATGATTAAACCTGTGTGGCTTTCGTTAAGTTAATGATAACCATTCTCATTTAAAAGTCAAGCAAATTGGGGCTGCGATGCATTTTTTACGTGAAAGAAAAAAAGCCCGCCGGCGTTGCTGCGGGCAGGCCTGATCAGCTCTTTAGCTCTTGGGCTCGGTGATAAAACCGATTTTTCGCAGTCCCGCCTGCTGGGCAGCCGCCATGGCCTGCGCCACGCGCTCGTAGCGCACCGATTTGTCGCCGCGGATGTGCAGGTCGGGTTGCGGGTTTTGCGCCGCCGACGCCTTGAGCTGCGTAACCAGCGCTTCGTCGGAAATTTTGGTTTCGTTGAGGAAGTAGCTGCCCTCGGCATCCACGCTCAGGCGAATCGTTTCCGGTTTGATGTTCTGCGCTTCGTTGGAGGCGCGTGGCAGGTCGATATTGACGGAATGCTTCATCACGGGGACGGTGATGATGAAGATGATTAGCAGCACCAGCATGATGTCCACCATGGGCGTCATGTTGATCTCGTTCATCACCTCGTCGCTGTCGTCTTGGGTTCCAAAGGCCATGGTGCTTCTCGGTCACTGATTAGGGGCCCCGCAGCTTTCGGGCGGGCAGGGCCGGGTGGATGGGTTTGCGCTCAGGCCTTTTTCATGGGTACAACGTTGGCCTGGCCGCTGGCGCTCACGCGGGCGCCGGTCACAAAGTAGGCGTGCAGGTCGTGCGCAAAGCGGCTGAGTTTTTGCAGCACGCCCTTGTTGCCGCGCACCAGCGCGTTGTAGCCCAGAACCGCCGGGATGGCCACCGCCAGGCCCAGCGCCGTCATGATCAGTGATTCGCCGATCGGGCCGGCTACCTTGTCGATAGTTGCCTGGCCGGCGGCGCCGATGGACAGCAGCGCATGGTAGATGCCCCACACGGTGCCGAAGAGGCCCACGAAGGGAGCGGTGGAGCCGACCGATGCCAGGATGGCCAGGCCCGACTGAAGCTTGCCGGTGAATTCGTCGATGGTGTTGCGCAGCGTGCGCGTGACCCAGTCGCTCACGTCCAGGGCGTCATGCAGGTGCGCCTTGGTGTTGCGATGGTGCAGCGTGGCTTCGCGGCCTTCCAGAGCCAGCTGGCGGAACGGATTGGCTGGGTCCGAACCCAGCTTGGTCAGGCCCGCTGCAAAGTCTTCGCTGTGCCAGAAGTCTTCGGATGCACGGGCGATCTTCTTGTATTTGATGAGATCAAGCGTCTTGATGATGATGACCATCCAGGAGGCCAGGGACATCACCAGCAGCAGTACTGCGACTGATTTGGTGACGATATCGCCCTGGCTCCAGACGTTGGCAAGGCCGAATTGGGAATTCATGACTTCAATACTCCACGGTTGTCAGAAAAAAACTAGCTCAAAATTTACTCAAGAACGAAATTGATGGGCACGTTGAACCACATGGCTTCGGGCACCCCGCCGCGCTTGCCGGGCACGTAACGCCAGCGCATCACGGTAGTGACGGCCGCCTGGTCCAGCCGGTCAAAACCACTGGACTGACGGATTTCGGATTTCTGCGGCAGGCCGTCGGCGCCGATCAGCACACGCACGATCACCTTGCCCTGCTCGCCCAGGCGTTTGCTGATGGGTGGATAAGGCGGCTTCGGGTTTTGCAGGTAGTCGGCGTCGCTGGAAGGCAGCTGGACTGCCGCTGGGGCGGGCGGCGCGACAGGTGCCACGGCCACGGGCGCGGGCGGCAGCGGCGGCGTGACCACGCCCGTAGGGGCGTTGGGCGAGGGGGTCGGGTCTGTGATGGCCAGGGGTTGGGGCGCGGGTTGCACAGGCGCCTTGGCGACGGCCTTTTTCTGCACGGGCGGCGTGGGCGGGGTCGGAGGCACGGGCTCGACTTTGGGGGCGGGCGGGTCGACAAATTGCGTGAGGATTTCCGCGGGAACGATGATTTCAGCGGCGCGCATCAAGAGGCCGCTTTGCAGCGCCCAGATAAACCCGACATGCAGGCCCACCACCACCAGGGCGATCACGGCATTGCGGCTCAAGGGCTGACGCGGCGCGGGAGGGCGCGGGGCAGTGGAGAAGGCGGTGGCAGTCATCGGGAATGGGGCGGGGTGAGTGAGTGAATCGCCGCGGACGTCTCGCAGGCGATCAGGAATTGAAGAGTTGGATCAGGATCGGCGGCGAAAGATCCAGCAGGTGCAGCCTATCACCAGGAGCAGGCTGACGGGAAGCGCGGCAATCAGGGTTGTGGAGAGTGTTGCGAGATGTTCCATGGGCTGCCTTCCAGAGTGTGGGTGGCGAGCTTGATGTTGGCGCTCGGGCAACTGGCGCTGCACTGCGCCACCACGTCGCGGGCGCAGCCTTCGCACTGGCCGCACTGGGTAGCCACGCCGAGTTCGAACTGGATCTCGTCAAAGCCCAAACCTGCACGTGCATGGCGGGCAATTTCGCGGTCGGAGATTCGGCGGCAGACGCAAACGATCATGGAAGTGGCTTGGCTGGTGATTGATTCAATCGGTGAAATGATTATAAATGCGAATCTGTCGCATTTGCAATCGTGCCAGAGCTTATTTCCCCTCGTAGCGGCGAATTCCGGCATTTTTTCGGCTCTCTTTTGACATCTTTCTGGAAAGTAGAGGCATCAAAATGGCCGCGAGCACGCGCCAATCATGCGCGGGTAGCTATAAATTCAGTAGCATCGCGCTGGCGGGAGATTTTCCTGAGAATGCCGGCTTTGTGGGGCGAAAGACCCTGCTGACGGCTCGCGCTCACGGCTCTTTCCAGCCGCGAGCCAGGTTTTAAACCTCAGCCCACATCCGCAGCAGGTTGTGATAGCAGCCCGTCAGCCGGACCGCTTCCGGGCTCTCGCCCGCGTTTTGGGGGCCGCGCTCCAGTTCTTTCTGGCGCAGTGAGGTGATCGCCATGTCCATCTCGTACAGAAGCCGGCGCTGCGCGTCGGAGCGCACCATGCTTTCGATCCAGAAAAAACAGGCCAGGCGTTCGCCCCGGGTGACGGGCTCTACGCGGTGCACCGAGGTGCCGGGGTACATGACCAGATCGCCCGCCTCGAACTTGATGCGCTGCTCACCGTAGGTGTCCTGCACCACCAGTTCGCCGCCGTCGTAGCTGGCCGGCTCGCTCAGGAACAGGGTGCATGAGATGTCCGTGCGCACATGGCGCGCCGTGGCGGCGTGCGTGCGCACCGCGTTGTCGATATGGTTGCCGAAGTTGTTGGCGTCTCCGCCGTAGCGGTTGAAAAGCGGCGGGTACACCGACTTGGGCAAAGCGCCGGTCACGAACATCGGGTTGCGCGCCAGTGCCACCGACACGATGTGGCGCGCCTGCTGGGCGGCAGGCAACTCTTCAGGCAGCTGCAGGTTGTTCTTGACGGCGCCGCTCTGGCTGCCGGCGGTAATGCGGCCGTCCGCCCAGTCGGCGCCCAGGATTAGCTGGCGGACTTGCGCGAGTTCGTCTGGCTGGAGGGCTTGATGAATGCGAAGCAGCATGGAGGAATCTCCGGAAAGATCGCTGAAATGAAAAATGGCCCCTGCGCTCCCTCACTTCGTGTGGTCGCGTCCCCCTCGAGGAGGTGCTTTTCACTTTGGGGCGGCCCGGCAATGAAAAAGGCACCCAGAGTATCCCCCAGGTGCCTAAGAACCTGTTCGCGGCCCCGTTGAGACCGTGAACAGGTTCTAAACTTTGAAAAACTCTCTTGCTGAAATCAGAACTTGCTGGTCAGCGTCACGCGCACGCTGCGGGCATCGCCAGGCGCCACAAAGCCGCGGTACAGCGTGTTGTAGTAGACCTTGTCAAACAGGTTGTCGATGTTCAGCTTGATAGTGTTGCCTTCGCTGATGCGGTATTCGACCAGCGCGTCAGCCTTCACGTAGCCCGGCACCCGGTTGGTGGCCGTGACGGCGTTGGCCGGCTTGTTGGTGCTGACGGCAGTGAAGCCGCCGCCGATGCGCCACTTGTCGCCGATGCGGTAGGTGGTGAACAGGTTGGCCTGGCGGTTGGGGCTCAGGCCGGGGTTTTGACCGACTTCGGCCTGGCCTGCGGCGTTGGATCCGGACTGGTCGATCCTGGCCTTCAGGAAGCCGATACCCGCAAAAACGTCCCACTGCGGCGTGATGCGGCCGGCGATCTCGAATTCCAGTGCGTCGGTGTGACGCTTGCCGGACAGCAGGAAGGAGTTGCTGTTGGTGTCGATGTCGGTGTTGCGTTCGTTGTACTTCTCGGTGCGCGCAAGGGCTGCGCGCAGCGACAGGTCGCCGCCGTAGAGCTCCCACTTGGCGCCGATTTCCATGTTGCGGCTGCTTTCGGGTGCGGTGTTGGCCGATTGCGGGTCGAACTGGTAGAGGTCGCCCGAGGTGTTGAAGGACGTGCCGTAGGCGGCGTAGTAGCTGACTTCATCGGTCGGCTGGAACATCACCCCCAGGCGCTTGCTCAGCAGGTTGTCGGAGCGCGAAAGCGGCGTGTTGTTCGGCGGCGCGCTGCCTGGGCGGTTGTAGTTGCCGCGGAAGTTGTCCACGCGCAGGCCCGCGACCAGTTTCCAGTAAGGGGTCAGATCGATGGTGTCCTGGGCATAGACGCCGAGGGTGGTGGCCTTGAATTCCGTGGCCAGCACCTGGGTGAGGTTGCCGCCTATGCCCGTGCTGATGGGATTTCCAACCGTGGTAGCCGGCTTGGCCACATTCAGGAAAGGGTAGCTGGAGCGGTTCGAATTTTCCACCGCGTATTCGGCACCGATCAGCAGGCTGTTTTTGCGGCCAAACCACTGGGTGGTGGTGAGGTAGTCGGTTTGCACGAAGGTGTGGTGTTCTTTACCGGCCTTGGCGTTACCGGCGCTGGTGTTGCCGCGGCTGACCACAGTGTTGGGATTCAGGTTGGCGGCCGTGGTACCCGCGGCAAAGCTGGCCTGCGTGGCGCGCAGTGCGCGAGAGTAGTAACCGTCGCGCACCGTCGTCTTCAGGCTGCTGCCGTCGGCCCAGCGGTGGGTGTGGCTCAAGGCGATCACGTCGGCCTTGTCGTTCTGGAAGTCGGATGTGAGGCCGTACCAGAATTTGTTGGTACCGGGCGCCGGGCGGCTGTTGAACCAGCCGAAGCCCCAGTCGGGCTTGTCGTTGTAGTGCAGGTGGTAGTAGCTGATTTCAAATTCGTTGGCGGTGCCGATACCGAAACGGTAGTCCAGCGCCAGGCCGCGGCGGTGGGTGGAGGCGCTGGCGTTCTCGCCGCGGCCGTCGCCGTCGGTGGCCATGGCGTTGATGCGAAAGGCTGCATCGTCACCGACCTTGAAGTTGAAGTCGCCCTGGTAGCGCTGGTAGCCCTTGGTGCCGACGGTGGCGTTCACCTCGTGCTCGGTGATCGGGCGGGCCTGTTTGCTGACCTGGTTGATCACGCCGCCGGTGGAGCCGCGGCCAAACAGCATGGAGGCTGCACCGCGCAAGACTTCCACACGCTCGGTGTTGAAGTTGTCGCGGTTGTATTGCGCGATGTCGCGCATGCCGTCGGTGTAAATGTCGCCCGCAGCACTGAAGCCGCGGATGCGGATGTTGTCACCGACACGCCCGCCTTCACCGGCTTCAAAGGTGATGCCGATCACGTTTTCGAGCGCGCTCTTGAAACTGTCCTTGCCCTGGTCGTGCATCAGTTTTTCATTCACAACCGTCAGTGACTGCGGGATGTCTTTGGCCGGAACAGGCATCTTGCCGACGCTGGTGATGCCGCTTTGGTAGGTCTGGTTTTCGCGGTCGCGGGTGCCCGTGACGGTCACGGGCGCCAGGGTCTTGCCCTCGGTTTGGGTGGTGGCCGCAGCGCCGGCAGCGGGCGCTGGCGTGACGCTCTGCGCCCAGCCGGACACCGAGACCGCGAGCATCAGTGCGCCCAGCGGCAGCACCGAAGAGGCGGAAGATGCCGCAGGGCTGGCTGCGGGGTTGGCAAGGGGGGAAAAGGAAGCAGAAGCCGCGCCGGACAGGCGTGATTTTTTATTGCGCGCCAGGCGTGCAGCGCGAGCGGAAGGGTGTGCCAAGGTGGCCTCCAAGCAAAGCCCTGCCTGAGCGCAGGCGGGCCGGGTTTCACAAATTCGCTTGGCTGGCTCACAAATTCCTGCTGGAACGCGAGTTGGCTGGCATGTAGTTTTCGAAAAGAAGTTTATCTGAAATGATAATGATTCGTAATATCTTGTTTCGAAATGATGCGAAAACAGCTTTAAAAACAAGGGTTTTGTCGCAAAAAAGCAAAACTGGAGTGGTCAGAATCGGCTCGAAGCAGGCCGAACTGAAAGCGGTGCTCAAACGACAACGGGGCCCGAAGGCCCCGTGTTGGGTTGATGTGTGCCGGCTGATCACATGGACCACACCGGCGGTATTGGTTAACTCTGAGGCAAGGCGCCTTAGCTGAACTCGCCCACCTGGCTTTGCAGGTAGTTCTGGATCCCGACCTTGCCGATCAGCTCGATCTGGGTTTCCAGGAAGTCGATGTGCTCTTCAGTGTCGTCCAGGATTTCCTGCAGCAGGTCGCGGGAAACATAGTCACGCACGCTTTCGCAGTGGGCGATGCCGTCCTTGATGGTCGCCTGTGCGCCGGTTTCGGCTTTCAGGTCGCAGTTCAGAGCTTCCGGCACGTCTTCGCCGATCATCAGTTTGCCCAGGTCCTGCAGATTGGGCAGGCCATCGAGCATGAAGATGCGGTCCATGAGCTTGTCGGCGTGCTTCATCTCGCCGATGGACTCTTCGTATTCCTTCTTGGCCAGCTTGTCCAGGCCCCAGTGCTTGTACATGCGGTAGTGCAAAAAGTACTGGTTGATGGCTGTCAGTTCGTTCTTGAGCTGCGCCTGCAGATGAACGATGACTTGTGCGTCGCCTTTCATGGGAATTCCTTATTCGTTGTATTGCGGATCACCCATTGTCACTGGGTGAGCGCCGCAACTCAAGCATTCCCATGCTGGCGCGGTCTGTCTGCGTTTGATTGTGATAACCGTTCGCATTGCAAACGGCTGCGTATTCAACGCGAGGAGATCAACGGGAGATCAGCGCTCGGCGAACGCGCGCTCGACCACGAAGTGACCTGCGTGCTGCATATTGCCTTCGTCAAAGCCTTGCGCTTCGAGCATGGCCTTGATGTCGCGCAGCATGTCGGGGCTGCCGCACAGCATGATGCGGTCGTTGTCGACAGAGATTTTCGGCAGGCCGAGGTCGGTGTAGATCTTGCCCGTCTGCATGAGCTCGGTGATGCGGCCTTCGTTGCGAAAGCGCTCACGCGTCACGGTGGGGTAGTACATCAGGCGGCCACGTACCAGCTCGCCCAAAAACTCATGCTCGTGCAGCTCGTGCTCGATCAGCCCGCGGTAAGCCAGCTCTGCGCTGGTGCGGCAGCCGTGCACCAGCACGACGCGCTCGAAGCGCTCATACGTGTCGGGGTCTTTGATCAGCGAGAGGAAGGGCGCCAGGCCCGTGCCGGTGGCCAGCAGCCACAGCGTCTTGCCGGGCAGCAGGTTTTGCAGCAGCAAGGTTCCGGTGGGTTTGCGGCCCACCAGGATGTCGTCGCCGGGTTTGAGATGCTGCAGGCGCGAGGTCAGCGGGCCGTCGGCCACCTTGATGCTGAAGAACTCGAGCTGGTCTTCGTGGTTGGCGCTGGCCACGCTGTAGGCGCGCATCAGCGGCTTGCCGTCCACGGGCAGGCCGATCATGGTGAACTGCCCGTTGACAAAGCGAAAGCCCGAATCGCGCGTGGCGGTGAAGCTAAAGAGCGTGTCGGTCCAGTGGTGGACGGAAATAATGCGTTCGGTGTTGAAGGCGCTCATGAGAAGAAGAGGATGAAAGGAAAGAAGGAAGGACGAGAAATGGTTCTGCGTATGCCGGAGCACGTGGCTCGCCGCGCATCCCTTCAGATCGTGCGTGAGCAGCCATGGATTTTATAGCGCCGGCGGGCCGGCTGTGGGTGACGGCTATAGCCGCCATGCGGACATCAAGGTCGCCGGCGTGTTGTGTTCTTGTGGCTGTTTAACCGTGTTGCTATTAAATTAATAGCTACAGGTCAAGTATTAATAAGGGCTACAGGCACTTTTTACTCGAAACTCAAAGTATTCCCGTGCGGCCTTAGATTTGATTGATATATGTCGAATGATGTTGCATGCCTTCGACATGCCTTCGACATGCCCTTGCTGCCACGCAGCCACACCAGGGCCGGAAGCTAGGATTGGCGGGAAACCTGCCGCTTGCCTGGCATCCCGGCAAACCAGGCCATGACGGCCACAGGCAAGCCCAACGCCACCCATGACCACCAATCACCCCAGCCGCCGTCAGACACCAGCGCGGTCAGCAGGCCGGTGGCGCTGAGCACGCCCATCACGATGGGCCAGCGCCACAGGTGCCAGAAGGCGGCGCTTTTTGCGGAATCTTTCGGCGCAGGGGTCTTGTCGCTCATGCGGCACCGCCCGTCGTTTCGTGGCGAGCGGCGTGCGGCTCGGGGGGGATCCCCGCCGGCGCCTGCTTGTCCGCCTTGCCTGCCTTTTCGGATGAGGCGGCTTTTCCCGCCCTGGACGGGTTGCGCCGCCCCAGCCACAGATAAAGTCCGCTGCCCAGCACGATGATGGTCGCGATGTCCAGCAGCGCCCAGATGATCTGCATCGGCATGCCGCCGTAGTCGCCGAAATGCAGCGGCTGCGACACCAGCAGCGCCGTCAGGTACCAGGGCAGCGGCGGGCTGGCGGTGAGCGCATTGGTGCCGGCGTCCACCAGCACCGGTTTGAGCAGGCGCGAGTTGAAGGGCTCGTTGCCGCGCAGAAAGACGGTGTAGTGGTGCGGGCTTGAAAACGCCGTGCCCGGGAAGGCGATGAAGGCCATCTTCATCTCGGGCGCCAGCGCTTTCGCCGACGCCGCCGCCTGCTGCACCGAGGCCAGTTGCGCGGGCGGTTTTTGGCCCTGGTAGGGCGCCAGCAGCGTGCTGAGCTGGTCGTACTGCCAGTATTTGATGATCAGGTCGGCCCAGGTGTTGATCATGCCGGTCGCGCCCACGGTGAAGGCCCACACCAGCGTCACGATGCCCAGCAGGTTGTGCAGGTCCAGCCATTTGGCGCGCGGGCGGGTTTGCCGCACTTCGCCGAAGTCGAGCTTGCGCATGAAGGGCGAATACAGCACGACGCCCGAAACAATCGCCACCAGCAGCAAGAGGCCCATAAAGCCCAGAAAGAGCTTGCCGGCCAGCCCGGCAAACAGGTCCACATGCAGCTTGAACATCACGTACATAAAGCCTTCGTCGAACTTGGGCTGGGCCAGCACGGCGGCCGTGCGCGCATCGACGGCGACGGTCTTGTTGCCCACATCGGACATCGGCGTGTCGCCCAGCGTGACGTACCAGAAGCGGTCGTCGTCGATCTCGTGCGAGGCGAACATCGGCACCTTGCCGGGGTGCAGCCCTTGCGCCACTTGCATGACCTGGTCCAGGCTCGCGCGCGGCGTGTCCTTGGGCAGATCGGGCGCTTCGACTTCAGTGCCCAGCAGGTGGCCGATCTCGTGGTGAAAGATCAGGGGCAGGCCGGTCAGGCACAGCAACAGCATGAAGACCGTGCAAACCAGGCTGCTCCATTTGTGCACCCAGGTCCAGGTTTTGATGCGCCGGCTGTCCATCGCCGGCTTCGCGGCCCTCTTGTGTGTTGTGCTCATCGTGGTCATGGTGGCTTTCCTTTTTGTGGCCTAAAAGCGGTAGGTGGCGCTGACCACCACCGAACGCCGCGCGCCATACCAGCAGTCGCCGCGCGCCAGGCAGGTGCTGAAGTAGGTCTTGTCGGTCGCGTTGTTGATGTTCAGGGCGTAGCGCCACTGCGCGGTGTCATAGGCGAACATCAAGTCCAGCAGCGCGGCCGCCGGGACTTCCGGGCCGTTGCCGCCGCCTTGCTGGTCCTTGAAGGCGCCCATCCAGCGTACGCCCGCGCCGGCCGAAAAGCCGTTGAGCCCGGCGACGGAAAAGCGGTACTTGGCCCAGGCGCTGGCCTGGTGCTTGGGCAGGCCCTCAAGCTGCTTGTCCAGGTCGGTGTAGTTGTAGTGCGCCACCAGGTCCAGGTTGGGCGTGATGGGCCCTTTGACCTCCAGCTCCAGGCCCTTGGTGCGCGTGGAGCCCACCTGGTTATAGACATTGGGCAGCGGCGAAGCGATCTGGTTTTTTTCACGCAGGTCGTACAGGGCAGCGCTGTAGGCCAGCGCGTGGCCCGCCGGCTCGTACTTCAGGCCCAGCTCCCATTGCTCGCCGCGCAGCGGCGTGAAGAGTTGCCCCTTGATGGCAGCTTGCGGCGTGAAGGACTCGCTGTAGCTCACATAGGGCGACCAGCCCGAGGGGTGGGCATACATCAGGCCCAGGCGTTTGGTGGTGGCCGAGGTTTCCTCGTCAGATCGGCCTTCGGCGCCCGACACCGCCTTGTCATGGCGCAGGCCGGCCGTCACGATCCAGTGGTCCAGTTTCATCTGGTCTTGCAGATAGAGGCCGGTCTGGCGCTGCGTCGTGCCCGGCAGGGCGGTGCGCGCCGGCACGAGCAGGTTGCCGTAGACGGGCGCGTAGGCATCGATAGCACTGACGGTCGCGCCCGACCAGGTGTTCTCGCTGCTGCGCGCAAAGTCCGCGCCCATCAGCAGCGTGTGTTTGATGGCGCCGGTGGTGAAGTGGCCCTCGGCGTGGTTGTCCAGCGCGGTGATGCGGTTGCGCGTGAGCGAGCTGTCGTTGATGCGGCCCAGCCGCCGCTTGGCCACCGGGTCTGACCCCCAGCTGCCCGGGTTGGTGAAGAAGTCGCCGTAGTGGTAGCGGTTGTCATTCTCGTTGGTGGACGTGCGAAAGTTCTGGCGCACGGTCCAGGTGTCGTTGAACTTGTGTTCAAACAGCCAGCCGATCGATTTGCGTTCGGAGTCGTAGTAGTCGCCCGGCTCGCCGATGAAGCGGTTGGTGGGCAACTGGCCGTTGGGGTTCGGCAGCAGCGTGCCTTCCCAGGGAAAGAACTGCGAAGTCGAGCCGCTCTTGTCTTTTTGCCACAGCGCCTGCAGCGTGAGCGAGGTGGCCGCGTTGGGCCGCCAGGTGAGCGACGGCGCGATGAGACTGCGGTCGTCGGGCACGTAGTCGACCTGCGTGTTGGAATTGCGCTTGAGCGCGACCAGCCGGTACAGCCACTCGCCGTCTTGCGTTAGCGGGCCGGTCAGGTCAAGCTGGAGTTGCTTCCTGCCATTGCTGCCGAACTGCACGCCCACTTCGCGCTGGGCCTCGGCCTGCGGCCTTTTGCTGACCATGTTGACCACGCCGGCAGCCGTGCCGGCGCCAAACAGCATGCCCGAGGGGCCGCGCAGCACTTCCAGGCGCTCCAGCGTGTAAGGGTCGGCGCGTGTGCGGCTGGTGTAGTAGCCATAGGCTTCGCGCAGGCCGTCCAGGTAGTTGTCGGGGTTGGCGCCGCGCACGCGCACCGAGTCGGTCCGCGAGTCCAGCCCATAGGCATCAGAGCGCACGCCGGCGGCGTAGCCCAGCGCGTCCTGCAGGTTGGTGGCGCCCTGGTCGGTGATCTGCTGGCTGGTGATCACGGTGACGGCTTGCGGGGTTTCAGACAGCAGTGTGTCGGTCTTGGTGGCGGTGGCAGCGCGTTTGGCGCGGTAACCCACCACCGGGCCGGTAGCGGTTTCCTGCATGGCGCTTTCCTTGACGGTGACCGCGGGCAGGCTGGTTTCTGCGCTGGCGGGCGGCGTGGCCGGTGCTGTGGTTTGTGCGTAGGCGCCCTGAAGCGCGGCAATCAGCGAAAGGACGGTGAACGGAGCCAGGCGGCGGGTGGCACGCGGCAGGTGCGAAGTGAGCAAGTCAAAACTCCCGGAGTGGATCGCCAGGAAACTGGCGTGCGCACGGCAGCCCGGACGCCACGACGGGTGACGAAGTTTCGGGAGGGCCGGTGAGCGGGTTATTGGCTTGCTACGCCGTCAGCGCGGAGGCTGCAAGGCTGTCGGCTAGCGAAAGAAGGATGCCGCGAACTATACATCAGATGAGAGTAATTCTCATCTGAAGAACCCTTTGAAACATCTGGTTTTACAGGGTGTTTCCCGGGATAAGCGCAAAAAAAGCCGCCCGGTTGGGGCGGCTTTTTGAGCCTCAGTCGTTCAACGCATCACCGTTGCATCGCCGTTGGATTACGCGGCGACGGGGCTGCGGATCAGGTAGTCAAACGCGCTGAGCGCCGCCTTCGCGCCTTCACCGGCCGCGATGATGATCTGCTTGAAAGGCACGGTCGTCACGTCACCCGCGGCAAATACGCCGGGCACCGACGTCTGGCCCTTGGCGTCGACGATGATCTCGCCGTGCTTGGACAAATCCACCACGCCCTTGAGCCAGTCGGTGTTGGGCACCAGGCCGATCTGGATGAACACGCCTTCAAGCTCAACGGTTTTCAGCTCGCTGCTGGCGCGGTCTTTGTAGACCAGGCCGTTGACCTTCTGGTCGCCGGTGATTTCGGTGGTCTGCGCGTTGGTGATCACCGTCACGTTCTGCAGGCTGTTCAGTTTGCGCTGCAGCACGGCGTCGGCTCGCAGGGCGGTGTCGAACTCGATCAGCGTCACATGGCCGACGATGCCGGCCAGGTCAATCGCTGCCTCGACGCCCGAATTGCCGCCGCCGATCACCGCCACGCGCTTGCCCTTGAAGAGCGGGCCGTCGCAGTGCGGGCAGTAGGCCACGCCCTTGTTTTTGAACTCGTGTTCGCCGGGCACGTTGATGTTGCGCCAGCGCGCGCCGGTCGAGATCACGATGGATTTGCTCTTGAGCGAAGCGCCGCTTTCAAGCTGCACCTCAATCAGGTTTTTGTCCGGCCCGCTATTGGGCACCAGCGCCTTGGCGCGCTGCAGGTTCATGATGTCCACGTCGTAGTTGCGCACGTGCTCTTCCAGCGCGTGGGCAAATTTGGGGCCTTCGGTTTCCTTGATGGAGATGAAGTTCTCAATGCCCAGGGTGTCCAGCACCTGGCCACCGAAGCGCTCAGACGCCACGCCGGTGCGGATGCCCTTGCGCGCGGCATACACGGCCGCCGCCGCGCCGGCAGGGCCACCGCCGACGATCAGCACATCAAAGGCTTCCTTGGCGTCGATGATTTTGGCTTCGCGCTCGACGCCGCTGGTGTCGATCTTGGCCAGGATTTCTTCCAGGCTCATGCGGCCATTGCCGAACATCGTGCCGTTCAGGAAGACCGTGGGCACACCCATGATCTCGCGTTCCTTCACTTCGTCCTGAAAGGTGCCGCCTTCGATCATGGTGGTCTTGATGCGCGGGTTTTGCACCGCCATCAGGTTCAGCGCCTGGACCACATCCGGGCAGTTGTGGCAAGTCAGCGAGACATACACCTCGAAGTCGAAGTCGCCGTCGAGCGCGCGGATCTGCTCCAGCACCGGTTGCTCGACTTTGGGCGGGTAGCCGCCGATCTGCAGCAACGCCAGGATCAGCGAGGTGAACTCATGGCCCATGGGCAGGCCGGCAAAACGCGGGCCGTGGTTTTCGCCGGGGCGGTTGATCGAAAACGAGGGCTTGCGGTGCGGGTCGTCACGGCTTTCGGTCAGTTTGACCAGCGGCGAGGACTCGGCCACGTCTTTCAGCAGCGACAGCACCTCGCCCGAAGCCTCGCTGCCGTCGAGCGAAGCGACGATCTCGATCGGCTGGGTGGCGCGTTCAAGGTAGGTTTTCAGTTGGACTTTGGTGGCTTCGTCGAGCATGGCGGACTCACTTTTCTAGAGCTAAATCGTGTCAAAAGGGAACAAAAAAGCCCGGGGCACACCGAGGTGTGCATCGCCCGGGCTTGAACCGCGGGGGCTTAGATCTTGCCGACGAGGTCGATCGAAGGCGCAATCGTTTTGGCGCCTTCATTCCACTTCGCAGGGCAAACCTGGCCGGGGTGGGCGGCGGTGTACTGGGCCGCTTTGAGCTTGCGCAGGGTTTCCTTGACGTCACGTGCGATCTCGTTGGAGTGCACTTCAGCCGTCTTGATCACGCCTTCGGGGTTGATCACAAAGGTGCCGCGCAGTGCCAGGCCTTCTTCAGGGATGAACACGTCAAAGGCTTTGGTCAGCGCGTGGGTGGGGTCACCCACCAGCGGGAACTTGGCCTTGCCGACGGCAGGCGACGTTTCGTGCCAGACCTTGTGCGAGAAATGGGTGTCGGTCGTCACGATGTAGACCTCAGCGCCGGCCTTCTGGAATTCGGCGTAGTTGTCGGCAGCATCTTCAACTTCGGTAGGGCAGTTGAAAGTGAATGCAGCCGGCATGAAGATCAGGACCGACCATTTGCCCTTGAGTGTTTCGTCGGACACGTCAATGAACTTGCCATTGAGGAAACCTTGGGTTTTGAAGGGCTGGACTTGGGTATTGATCAGGGACATCTAGTTGAATTCCTATAGGTGATTAAAAAAGGCTGAAACTTGCCGGCGAATCGATAGTATAACTCTTATAAATAACTATGCTCGATAGTTATTGGCTATTTATAGAATAGGCGTAACGCCCTGTATCCGGCCCTTCATCCTCACGGCTTGATGTGACCTGGCGATGACCGCTACAGAGGGGGAGACGCACGGGCCGAGCGTATTTCCCAAGGTATTTTGCATCCAAATGTTGCGAATGAGAACAATTCGCATATACTTCGATCTCTCTTCAGAGCCAGCCACAAGCCACGGAAGCCGCCAGGCCCACGTCGCAGCAGCAAGCCCTCCAAATCTTTCACTTTTGGGCTTGCACGTGATCTCTACCAATTCTTTTCCCCGCTTCGCCTTGCGCGAAATCTCCCTGGTTGCCGGCCTGGTCTGCAGCGCCGGTTTTGCCGCACACGCACAGACGGTACCCGCCGCGCCCGTGCAAGTCGCCTTGCTGAAGGAAGTCGTCGTCAGCGGCTCGCGCAATGAGCAATCCGTGGAAGACATTCCGCAAACGATCGACGTGATCAATGCCGCCGACATCGAGCAGGGGCAGATCAGGGACATCCGCGATGCGGCCAAAAACATCCCCAACGTTTCGGTGCGGCGTGCGCCCGCGCGCTTCGGCCTGGCACAAGGCGACACCGGCCGCGAAGGCAATGCCGGGTTCAACATCCGCGGCCTCGAAGGCAACCGTGTGCTGATGATGGTGGACGGCATCCGCATTCCGCGCAGCTACGCCTTCACCCCCAACTCTTTCGGCCGCGACAGCGTGTCCATCGACCTCATCAAGCGCATTGAAATCGTCAAGGGCCCGGCGTCCGCGCTGTACGGCTCAGACGGCATTGCCGGCCTGGTCAATTTCATCACCAACGAGCCGGACGACTACCTGAAAGGCGGAAAGACGCTGGGCGGTCGTGCTTCCATCGGCTACAGCGGCGACAACAACGAAACCGCTGTCAGCGGCACGGTTGCCGGCCGCGTCAACGAGACGCTGGCCTGGCAGCTGAGCGTGGCCACCAGCCGTGGCAACGAACTGGAGAACCGCGGCGAGAACAGCGGCACCGGCTTTACCCGCACGGCGCCGAACCCGCAAACTGACAAGGCCAATTCACTGCTGGCCAAAGTGGTGCTGAACCCGACGAGCTCGCAAAAACACGTCATCACCTTCGAGCACGTCGACAAGAAAAGCGACTACAACCTGCTGACGGCGCGTTCGGCCACGGTGCAGGACTCTTACTCGTCCGGCAAGATGGACCGCGACCGCCTGACCTGGGACGCGAAGTACAAGGTGGACACGGTGCTGACCGACAACATCCAGACCGTGCTCAGCTTCCAGGACGCGAAATCCAACGACTTCACCTATGAGCGGCGCACCGCATTGCCGCAGGTGCGCACGCGCGACACCACCTACAGCGAACGCACACTGCAAGCCAGCATCCAGGCCGATAAAACCATCCGAATGGGCGGCAACGCTGCCCAGAAGATCACCTACGGCCTGGACCACACCAGCGCAAAAATCGAAAACCTGCAGACCGGCCTGGTGCCGCCCGCCGGCGAAACCTTCCCGCTCAAGCGCTTCCCCGACACAAAGGAAAGCGCCACGGCCTTGTACGTGCAGGACGAATTCATCCTGGGCGACTGGAGCGTGACGCCGGGTGTGCGCGCCGACAGTTTCAAGATCGATGCGGCGCAGGCGGGCTTTCCGGTGCCTGCCGTGTCGCTCTCGGGCTCGGCCGTGTCGCCCAAGGTGGGTGTCATCTACCGCGCCTCGCCGCAGTGGAGCATCTTCGGCAATTACGCCAGCGGTTTTCGTGCGCCCAATGCGGGCCAGGTCAACGGTTTCTTCCAGAACATCGCCGGCGGCTACCGCACGGTGCCCAACCCGAACCTGAAGCCTGAGAAAAGCCAGAACATCGAGTTCGGCGTTCGCGGGCGCCTGGACCAACTGAGCTTCGACACGGCGGTGTTTTATGGGCGCTTTACCGACCTGATCCAGGACGGCGCCATCGTGAGCGGCGCTTTCGGCAACCCGGGCAACCCCGCCGTGATCCAGTCGATCAACATCGACAACGCGACCATCAGTGGTTTTGAAATCAAGGGCGACATGAAGTGGGGCAAGGTTGCCGATGGCCAGCTCAGCACGCCGTTCTCTTATGGCTACACCCGCGGCACGGTGAAGAACACCGGCAAGCCGCTGGACACGATCGATCCGGCCAAGCTCAGTGTCGGCCTGAAGTATGAAACCGCAACCTGGGACGTGCGCCTGGATGCGAGCCACCATTCCGCCAAGAAGTTTGACGACATCAGCGCGCAGACCGTTGCCGCCACGCCGCCTTCGGTGCCTGTGGCCACCTCGCAATTCGCCGTGCCGTCTGCCACCACGCTGGACCTGACAGGGCAGTGGCGCATCAGCAAAACCCTGCGCCTCAATGCCGGCCTCATCAATCTGACGAACAAGAAGTACTGGAACTGGTCCGACGTCCGCGGTGTGGCGGCCAACTCCTCCTTCCGTGATGCCTACAGCCAACCCGGCCGTTACTTCAACGTTTCTCTGGTGGCGGATTTCTGATCACCGGTTTTGAGATCCCGTCCTGAACGTTTTACAAAAAGGAAAGCGCATGAGCCAGTCTTCCGACCCCGGCCTCGACGGCAGCGATAGCGATATCGCTGCGGCCGACGCGCACGGCCTGCCCCCCGCAGCCTTGCTTGCCGGAACACTGGCCCTGATGACCGGCCACGCCCAGGCCTGCTGCGAAGGGCAGAGGGCGGTGATGGCCAAAAAGGTCATCACCCACCTGTCCATGCTGGCCAGCCATCCCGACGCATCGCCGAATTTCAAGGCCATTGCCGCCAACCTGCATTCCCTGTGGGTCCGGCTGTTGAAGCGAGGCCCTGAGCAACCACAGCAGGCACTCTTGCCTGCTGACAATTTTGACCCCCACCGCGTGCTTTGGCACACAACCCCGGAGACCCTTCAATGAGCGCAGTCCTTCCAACCCAGACGCGGCCCGACGCCGCCAACCAGGCAACGGCCGGCACTCTAACCAACCCCGCAGCATTGCGTGAAAGCTTTGCCGCCGCACGCAGCAGCGGCAAGCGCGCCAAAGACGCGGCCGAAAGCATCGGCATCACCGAAGGCCAGGCCATCGCGGCCCACGCTGGTGCGCATGATCACGGCCTCAAGACCACCCCGCTCAAAGGCCCGTGGGTCGAAATTTTGCAAGCGCTGGAACTGTGCGGCCCGGTCATGGCGCTGACGCGCAATGAGTCCACCGTGCACGAGAAAACCGGTGTCTACCGCAACATCACTGCCCAGGGCCATATGGGCCTGGCGCTGGGCGAAGAAATCGACCTGCGCATTTTCTTCAGCCGCTGGCATGCCGGCTTTTACGTCTTCGAGCCGGCCAACGACGTTAAGAACCCGGCGTCCGAAAGCCTGCAGTTTTTTGACGCGCACGGTGTGGCGGTTCACAAGGTATTTGCACGGCCCGAGACCGACCGCGAAGCTTTCAGGGATGTCGCCAACCAGTTCACCGATGCCGGCAAGGCTTACACCTTCACGCCCGCTGTGCCCAAAGACGCGCCCAAGCCCGATGCAGAAATTGACGCCGCCGCACTGGCCCAGGGCTGGAGCCAGATGAAGGACACGCACGAATTTTTCGGCCTGATCGGCAAGGCAGGAGCGGAACGCCAGCAGGCTTTCCGCCTGGTCGAAGGCCGCTTCACCCAGAAGGCCGAGCTGACGGTCGTGCGAAAGCTGCTCGACGAAGCCTCGATCGACGGCACCTCCATCATGGTGTTTGTCGGCAGCCTGGGCTGCATCCAGATCCACACCGGCCCCGTCAAGCGCATCGAGCCGATGGTCACACCGACCGCGCAGTGGATCAACGTGCTGGATGCGGGCTTCAACCTGCATCTGCGCGAAGACATGATCAAAAGCGCCTGGGTGGTCGAAAAGCCCACGTCCGATGGCGTGGTCACCTCGGTCGAGGTATTTGACGGTGCAGGCGAGCTGATGGCGATGTTCTTCGGTGCGCGCAAGCCCGGTGCGCCCGAGTTGCAGGCCTGGCGCGACATCGTGGCGCGTTTGCCCCGGCTTCAGAAAGCTGCATGAGGCGGCCATGACAACTTCTTCATTTCGACTTCGCCGGCGCGAGGCCTTGCGGCTTCTTTCAGTTCCGGCAGCTTGCGCCGTCCCCGGCGTTCTGGTTCTTTCTGCGACGGCTGCACACGCCCAGACGGTTGCGGCGAAGATGCCACGCATCGTCTCGGTCAGCGGCGCCACGACGGAAATCGTTTATGCGCTGGGCGCTGAAAAGCAGCTCGTCGGCAGCGACACCACCAGTCTCTTTCCGGCTGCGGCATTGCAGACGCCCAAGGTGGGCTACATGCGCCAGCTTTCGGCCGAAGGCCTGCTCTCGCTCAAGCCTGACGCAGTGATCGGCACGACCGAGGCCGGCCCGCATGTGGTGATGGACCAGATCCGCACCGCCGGCGTGAAGGTCGAGCTGGTCGAAGCCGACCACACCTGGAGCGAAGTGCAGCGCAAAGTTGCCGCCGTGGGGCGGGCCACCGCACGCGTGACGCAAGCTGCGGCGCTGCAGGCCAAGCTGGACGCACAGTGGGCCGAGGTGCTGGCTACCGTGGCCCGCAAGGGCGGCAAAAAACCCCGCGCCGTTTTCATTCTTTCGCATTCGGGCTCACCGCAAGTGGCGGGAGAAAAGACGGCCGCGCACGCGATGTTTGGTTTTGCGGGCCTGGAAAACGCCCTGATCACCCCCGGCAGCGCCAGCAATTTCGCCGGCTACCGCGCGATGACGCCCGAAGCGGTGGTCACCGCCGCACCCGACGTGATCGTCACCACCACGCAGGGCATTGAAGCCATCGGCGGGGTGGAAAAATTCTGGCAGCGCCCGGGCCTGGAGCTCACACCCGCCTACAAGCGCCGCGCACTGGTGGCGCTGGATGCGCTTTACCTCATCGGCTTTGGCCCGCGCCTGCCGCAGGCGGTGGCCGAGCTGCACCAGGCGAGCGTGAAGGCCAGTGCATGACGGCCATGACAGAGGTCTTGTGCGCGCGCACGCCGGCCGTGTTGCATTGCGCCGACTTGCGCGCGACGCTGGCTTTTTACCAGGGCAGTTGGGGCTTTGCGGTGCAACACAGCGTGCCCGGCGTTATCGCGGTGCTTACGCGAGAGTCTGTGACGGTGCAGCTCTGGCAGCGCCGCGCCGACATGGCGCCGCAGCACTTCGCCTGCCGCATGGTGGTAGACAACATCGAACCCTGGCATATGGCCCTGCAGTCGGCACCCGGCCAGGCGCCCCATGCGCTGGCCGAGCAAGAGTGGGGCGCCGAATGGGGTGTCAGCGACTGCGAAGGCAACCGGCTGCTGCTGGTGCAGCCCGCGTCGCACACCACCAGGCGCAGGGCCCAGGCATGAACGCCGCCGCATCTCACGGCGATCACCGGCGCTGGCCGGCGTCGCTGGTGCTGGGCGTGGGGCTGTTTCTGCTTGCTATCAGTTTTGTAGCGGGTAGTGCGCGTGGCGCCTACGCCATCAGCCCTTTTCAGCTATGGAATGTGCTGGTCGACATGCTGGCCGGCAGCGCCCAGCCCACGCCCGAGCACCTTGTCTTCATGAACATCCGCTTGCCGCGGCTGCTGTTGGGCGTGGCGGCCGGTGCGGCGCTGGGCATGTCAGGCGCGCTGATGCAAGGCCTGTTTCGCAACCCGCTGGCCGATCCGGGGCTCATCGGTGTCAGCAGTGGCGCTGCGTTGGCTGCGGGCATGACCATCGTACTGGGCAGCATGTGGTTTCCCGAGATGCCGCGCACGCTGGGCAGCTGGACGCTGGTGTCTACGGCTTTTATCGGAAGCCTTCTGGTGACTGTGCTGGTGTATGCGCTGTCGCAACAAGACGGCGCCACGCGCGTCGGCATCATGTTGTTGGCCGGCGTTGCCATCAATGCCTTGGCCAGCGCGGGCCTGGGGTATCTCACCTTTCTGGCCACTGACGAGCAACTGCGCAATATCCAGTTCTGGTTGCTGGGCAGCCTGGGCGGCGCGCGCTGGAGCGCGGTGGCGCTGGTGTTTTCGATCGTGGCGGTGGCGGTGGGCGCGGGTTTCACGCTGGCCCGGCCGCTCAACGCCATTGCGCTGGGCGAGACACAGGCGGCGCTGCTGGGCGTGCCGGTAGAAAGCGTCAAGCGCTTTGCCGTGCTGCTGACAGCGCTGGCGGTCGGGGCCGTCACGGCCACCACCGGCATCATCGGTTTTATCGGCCTGGTGGCGCCGCATTGCGTGCGCCTGGTGGCCGGACCGGATCACCGCATCGTGCTGCCGGGCTCGGCCCTGCTGGGTGCGGCCCTGGTGCTGGCCGCCGACAGCGTGGCGCGCACCATGGTCAAGCCGGCCGAGTTGCCGCTGGGTGTGCTGACGGCTTTTGTCGGCGTGCCCTTCTTTTTACTGCTGCTGTGGCACTTCCGCAGCCGGCTGTGAGGTCATGTTCATGAACGCGCGCAACCAGACAGATTTTTCACCACTGGCCGGCATGCTGGAGGTGGTGGGTGTGGGCGTCGACGTGCCAGGCCGTTCGCTGCTGCAGGCGGCGTCGGCGCAATTCATCGCGGGGCAGGTCACTGCTGTGCTGGGGCCCAACGGCGCGGGCAAGTCCACCTTGATGTCGCTGCTGACAGGGCAACGCCAGCCAACCGGCGGCCACGTTTACCTGGCCGGCAAGGCGCTGCCGGCCTATGCGTCCGCCGATCTGGCGCGCGTGCGTGCCTCGGTGGCGCAGGAAACGCAGGTCGCGTTTGAGTTCACCGTGCGCGAAGTGGTGGAGCTGGGCCGCTATCCGCATCGGCGCCACCCCGGCAAGCGCGATGTGGATCTGGTGCTGCAGGCCATGCAGGCCACCGCGGTTGAACATTTGCAGCACCGCTCGCTCAACACGCTTTCGGGCGGTGAGAAGGCACGTGTTCACCTGGCGCGTGCGCTGGCGCAGGTGTGGGAGCCTGCCGCCGGTGTCGCTGGCGATAGCTCGGTGCGGTGGCTGCTGTTGGATGAACCGACTGCCGCACTCGATCTGCAACATCAGCATCGCATGCTGCAACTGGTGCGCGCCTGGGCCACAGCGCAGGGCGTGGGCGTGGTGGCCGTGCTGCACGATTTGAATCTGGCGCTGCGCTACAGCGACCGCTGCGTCGTGCTGCAGGGCGGGCAGGTGGTGGGCAGCGGGGATACTGCCGATGTGCTCACCCCTTTTTGCATTGAAAAGGTCTGGGGTGTGGTGGCGCACCCGGTGGCAATGCAGGGCGGGGCGCCTGGGCCGCGGCAGTATCTGTTCGACGCGCCTGTCTAGCGCTGCAGATATTCAGGTCGACAGCGCAATCACCACAGCGGATTCGTCGATCAGCGCCTGAACAGGGGCCTTGGTCTTCAGGGCGCTGTCAGACGCGGCGAAACCCACCAGTTGCAACCCACCATCGAGTTGCAGTGACACTTCATCGCCCGTTGCACCCCGGCTGATGCGAACAGCTTGGCCATTAAGGGCTTGCATGCCCGGTGGTGTGGCGGTCGCAGGTGATTGCGCCGTCACGGTCACCGCCGTGGCTTTGCACAGCGCCAGCACCGTTTGCCCTTGTTGCAGGCCCAACAGCTCGGCGCTGGCCTTGGTGATGCGTGAAACCAGCACGGCCCCGCCGGCCAGCCTCAGGTGCACGCGGGCCATCTGTCCGCGCACCTCCAGCTTGTCGACCTGGCTAGGCAACTGGTTGCGCATGCTGGTGCGCACACTCATGTTGGAGAGCGCCGGCAGGGCGCGGGGCAGCAGCAGCTCATTGGACTTGAAGGCGGCCAGCACCTGGCTGCGCGTTTCGTTCAAAAGACCGGCGACGGCCAGCAGCTTCTGGCCAGCCGGCGTCAGCGTGGCGCCGCCGCCGCCCGAACCGCCCACCGCGCGCTCCACCAGCGCCACACCGGCCAGGTTGGTCAAGGTGTCGATGGCCTGCCACGCTGCTTTGTAGCTGACCTTGGCCTGCCGCGCCGCCTGCGAGATAGAGCCGCTTTCGCCCACCAGCCGCAGGATCTCGATGCGCTTGTCGGCCGGCTCGTGGCTGAAAGCGCTGGCGAAAGCGGGGGCGGCGATAGATGGAGTGGCGGCTTTTTTCATGAATGACCTGTGGCGCAAGAATACCGCTTCGCTGGGTAAGGGCGGACCGGGACAGGTAGCGCTATTCTAAAATAGAATAGCGAATTGGCGAAGATGGATTCGCCTTTCATCCTGGCCCTTTCATTGGAGCTCTGCCATGACCTTTACTGCGTTGCGTTGCCTGCCGGTCCTGTGCGCCGCCCTTATTTCAAGCGTGGCCTGGGCCGAAGAAGTCCAGGTTGCCGTCGCCGCCAATTTCACCGCGCCCATGAAACTGATCGCCGCGGACTTCGAAAAAGACACGGGGCACAAAGCCGTGCTGACCTTCGGCGCTACCGGCAAGTTTTATGCGCAGATCACGAACGGCGCGCCGTTTGAAGTGTTCCTCTCGGCCGACGACGAGACGCCTGCCAAGCTGGAAAAGGAAGGCGCCGCCGTCAATGGCAGCCGCTTCACTTACGCCACCGGCCGGCTGGTGCTCTGGTCGGCCCGGCCCGGCGTGGTCGATGCGCAGGGCGATGTGCTCAAGAAGGGCGACTTCAAGAAGATCGCCATCGCGGCGCCCAAGCTTGCACCTTATGGTGCGGCGGCGGTCGAGACGATGAACAAGCTCGGCCTGCAAGCTGCGCTGGAACCCAAGCTCGTGCAGGGCGAAAGCATCGGCCAGGCTTTCAGCTTTGTCTCTACCGGCAATGCCGAGATCGGCTTTGTAGCGCTGTCACAGGTGTATGAAGACGGCAAGATCAAATCGGGCTCGGCCTGGATTGTCCCGCCCAATTTGCACAGCCCGATCCGCCAGGACGCCGTGCTGCTGGCCAAAGCCAAAGACAACAAGGCCGCCGCGCAGTTGATGGCCTTTCTCAAAACAGAGAAGGCCAAAGCGGTGATCCGCTCCTTCGGCTACGAGCCCTGAAGCGGCGTAGAGGCGATACTGAAGCATGCTCGACGATGCAAGCCTTCAGGCCCTGGCGCTGACCCTGCGGCTGGCGGCCACCGCCACCGTGGTGCTGCTGCTGGCCGGTACGCCCCTGGCCTGGTGGCTGGCGCGCACGCGTTCGCGGATCAAAGGGCCGGTGGGCGCACTGGTGGCGCTGCCGCTGGTGCTGCCGCCGGTGGTGCTGGGTTTTTACCTGCTGGTGCTGATGGGGCCGAACGGCCCGGTCGGCCAGCTCACGCAATCGCTGGGCTGGGGCGTGCTGCCGTTCACTTTTGCCGGGCTGGTGGTGGGCTCGGTGCTGTATTCCATGCCCTTCGTCGTGCAGCCGCTGCAAAACGCCTTTGAAGCGATTGGCGAGCGGCCGCTGGAGGCTGCCGCCACCTTGCGTGCGTCGCCGCTGGACACCTTCTTCAGCGTGGTGCTGCCGCTGGCACGGCCTGCCTACCTGACGGCCGCCGTCATGGGTTTTGCGCACACGGTGGGCGAGTTCGGCATTGTGCTCATGATGGGCGGCAACATTCCGGGCAAGACGCGTGTGATGTCGGTGCAGATTTACGACCATGTGGAAGCGCTGGAATACCGCCAGGCGCACTGGCTGGCCGGCGGGCTGCTGGTGTTTTCGTTTTTGGTGTTGCTGGCGCTCTATACCCTGCAGCCGGGTCGGCGCAAAGGGCAGGGCGCGTGATGCCGGCCGTGCTTGCCGAAGGCGGCATCACCGCATCGTTTCGCCGTGCCTTTGCCGATTTTTCACTCGACGTGGCGCTGACGCTGCCGGGGCGCGGCGTCACCGCCATCTTTGGCCCTTCGGGCTCTGGCAAGACCAGCCTGCTGCGCAGCATCGCCGGCCTGGAGCGCGCGGGCAGCGGCCGCCTCGTGGTCAACGGCGAGCTTTGGCAGGACGATGCGGCCGGTGTCTTTATGCCGGTGCACCGGCGCCCGCTGGGGTATGTGTTTCAGGAGGCCAGCCTTTTTGCCCACCTGGACGTGGCCCGTAACCTGGACTTCGGCATGCGCCGCGTGCCGGCCAGCCAGCGCCGCGTGCCGCTGGAGCAAGCCATCGAACTTCTGGGCCTTCAAAAACTCATGCAGCGCATGCCCGGAACGCTCTCGGGCGGCGAGCGCCAACGGGTGGCGATCGCGCGGGCGCTGGCCACCAGCCCGCGTCTCTTGCTGATGGACGAGCCGCTGGCCTCGCTGGATGTCGCCCGCAAGGCCGAGATCCTGCCCTACCTGGAGCGCCTGCACGACGAGCTCGACATGCCCGTGCTCTACGTCAGCCACGCGCCCGACGAAGTGGCCCGGCTGGCCGACCACCTGGTGCTGCTGGATGCGGGCCGCGTCACGGCCTCGGGCCCCACGCGCGAGCTGATGACGCGGCTGGACTTGCCGCTGGCGCACGGCGACGCCGCAGCCGCGGTGATCGACGTGGTGATTAGCGCCGTTGAGCCGGCCTGGCACATGAGCCACGGCGAGTTTCCGGGCGGACGCATCAGCCTGCTCAACCCCTCACTGGAGGTGGGCCAGCGTGTGCGGGTGCGCATCCAGGCGCGCGACGTGAGCTTGACGCTCGAGCGCCAGGAAGGCACCAGCGTGCAGAACATCTTTGCCGTTACCGTCACGGCCTTGTCGCCCGACAGCCCGGGGCAGGTGATGGTGGGCCTGGACGCCGGCGGCAGCGCGCTGCTGGCACGGCTCACGCAGAAGTCGGCTGAGGCGCTGCGTCTGCAGCCCGGCAGCCGCGTGTTCGCGCAGGTCAAGGGCGTGGCTGTGCTGGGTTGAGTGGCGACGGGCGGCACCAGGATTTTTAAGAGAAATAAGCCTCTAGCCCAATCGCTGCCTTGGCTTATAGCTATCAAATAGATAGCAAATACGGCCAGGCAGGGCGCTAGTACTCCAGCCGCTCGGGCCGGATTTCCTGCAGGATGGTGGTCGAAATCTCTTCAATCGACTTGGTGGTGGTCGACAGCCAGCGTATGCCTTCGCGCCGCATCATGGCCTCGGCCTCGTGGATTTCTTCGCGGCAGTTTTCCAGGCTGGCGTACTTGGAGTTGGGCCGGCGCTCGTTGCGGATCTGGCTCAGGCGCTCAGGCGCGATGGTCAGGCCGAAGATCTTCTTGCGGTGCGGCACCAGCGCCGGCGGCAGCTGGCGGCGCTCGAAGTCTTCCGGAATCAGCGGGTAGTTGGAGGCCTTCAGCCCGTACTGCATCGCCAGGTAGAGGGAGGTCGGCGTCTTGCCGCTGCGGCTCACGCCCACCAGGATCACGTCCGAGCCGGCCAGGTCGCGGTTGCTCTGGCCATCGTCATGCGCCAGCGAGAAATTGATGGCCTCGATGCGGTCGTCGTATTCCTTGCTCTTGGACGCATCTGAAAACCGGCCCACCCGGTGGTTGGACTTGATGCCCAGTTCGCCCTCCAGCGGGGCGACGAACATGCCGAACATGTCCAGCAGCATGCCGTTGCAATGGGTTTTGATGACGGCCAGGATTTCCATGTTCACCAGCGTGGTGAAGACGATGGGCCGTTTGCCCTCGACTTCGGCCGTGTGGTTGATCTGCCGGATCGCCTGGTGGGCCTTGTCCACGCTGTCGATAAAGGGCAGGCGGACGTGGCGCGGCTTGAATTCGAACTGCGCCAGGATGGCGTTACCAAAGGTTTCAGCGGTGATGCCGGTGCCGTCAGAGATGAAAAACACGGTGCGTTGGGACATGGAAGGGCTTCAAAGGAGCTTGAAAGGAGCTTGAAAGGGCGGAAATGAGGGGTTGGCTGGTTGAAAGCCGGGTGAAAGCCTGACGCGGCACGCCCGGCCCCAGCCGCCTACAATCGTGGCAATTATCCAGTTTGTCACATCATGCCCCGCCACAACCCCTTCCAACAACAACAAGGTTGCTTGCCGCGCATGGTGAATTCCCCGGTTTTTAAACCTCCCGGAGTATTTTCATGTCCAAGCTGTTTGAGGCGACCGCCCTGGTCGTACCGTTTGAAAACCTGAGGATGACAGACGTCGAGTCTGTCGGCGGCAAGAACGCCAGCCTCGGCGAAATGATCTCGCAACTGCCCACCGGCCCCCAGGGTGTGCGGGTGCCCACCGGATTTGCCACCACGGCCCACGCTTTCCGCGTGTTCCTGGCCCACGACGGCCTCGACAAAAAAATCAACGGCGTGCTCGACGCGCTGAATACCGACGACGTGCGGGCCCTGGCCGCAGCCGGCGCCAAGATCCGTGCGCTGGTGGAAGCCCAGCCTTTCCCCGCCGACCTGGAAAAAGCCGTCCGCGACAGTTTTGCCGCCCTCAGCGCCGGCAACACCCAGGCCAGCTTTGCGGTGCGTTCATCGGCCACCGCCGAGGATTTGCCCGATGCTTCTTTCGCCGGCCAGCAGGAGACCTTCCTGAACGTCGTCGGCATTGAAGACGTGCTGCACAAGATGAAAGAGGTGTTTGCCTCGCTCTACAACGACCGCGCCATCAGCTACCGCGTGCACCAGGGTTTTGCCCATTCCGATGTGGCGCTCTCCGCCGGCATCCAGCGCATGGTGCGCAGCGACAAGGGCGCGGCCGGTGTGATGTTCACCATCGACACCGAAAGCGGCTTTGAAGACGTGGTGTTCATCACCTCCAGCTACGGCCTGGGTGAAACGGTGGTGCAGGGCGCCGTCAACCCCGACGAGTTCTATGTGCACAAACCGATGCTCAAGGCCGGCAAGCGCGCGGTGATCCGCCGCAACCTGGGCTCCAAGCTGCTGCAGATGGAGTTCACCACGGCCGAAGAGAAAAAAACCGGCGGCAAGCTGGTCAAGACCACCGACGTGCCGACCGAGCTGCGCAACCGCTATTCGCTGACCGACGACGACGTCGAGCAGCTCGCGCGTTACGCCCTCATCATCGAAACCCACTATGGCCGCCCGATGGACATCGAGTGGGGCAAAGACGGCACCGATGGCCAGCTGTACATCCTGCAGGCGCGCCCCGAGACGGTGAAGAGCCAGTCCAAAGGCAAGGCCGAGCAGCGTTACAAGCTCAAGGGCACCGGCACCGTGCTGGCCGAAGGCCGTGCCATCGGCCAGAAGATCGGCACCGGCCCGGTCCGCATCGTGCACGACATCAAGGACATGGACCAGGTGCAGCCAGGCGATATCCTCGTGACCGACATGACCGACCCGAACTGGGAGCCGGTGATGAAGCGCGCCAGCGCCATCGTCACCAACCGCGGCGGGCGTACCTGCCACGCGGCCATCATTGCGCGCGAGCTGGGTATTCCGGCCGTGGTCGGTTGTGGCGACGCGACCGAGACGCTGAAAGACGGCATGCTGGTCACAGTGAGCTGCGCCGAGGGCGACACCGGCAACATCTATGACGGCCTGCTCGAGACCGAAGTGACCGAGGTGCAGCGCGGCGAGATGCCGCCTATCGACCTGAAGATCACCATGAACGTGGGCAACCCGCAATTGGCCTTTGACTTCTGCCAGATCCCCAACCATGGCGTGGGCCTGGCGCGGCTCGAGTTTGTCATCAACAACAACATCGGCGTGCATCCCAAGGCGATCCTGGACTACCCGAACATCGACGCCGACCTGAAAAAAGCGGTGGAAAGCGTGGCCCGCGGCCATGCATCGCCCCGTGCTTTTTACGTTGACAAAGTCGTTGAAGGCGTGGCGACGATTGCGGCAGCTTTCTGGCCCAAGCCGGTGATCGTGCGCCTGTCTGACTTCAAGTCCAACGAGTACCGCAAGCTGATCGGCGGTTCGCGTTACGAGCCGGAAGAAGAAAACCCGATGCTCGGTTTCCGCGGTGCATCGCGCTACCTCAGCCCTGATTTCGGCGAAGCCTTTGCGATGGAGTGCGAGGCCCTCAGGCGCGTGCGCGACGACATGGGCCTGGTCAACGTCGAGGTCATGGTGCCGTTTGTGCGCACGCTGGGTCAGGCCAAGAAGGTCACGGACCTGCTGGCCCAGCATGGCCTGAAGCGCGGCGAGAAGGACCTTCGCGTGATCATGATGTGCGAGGTGCCGAGCAACGCCATCCTGGCCGATGAGTTTCTCGAGTTCTTCGACGGCTTCTCGATCGGCTCGAACGATCTGACCCAGCTCACCTTGGGCCTGGACCGCGACTCGGGTATGGAGATCCTGGCGCAGGACTTCGACGAGCGCGACCCCGCCGTCAAGGCCATGCTGAGCCGCGCCATCCAGGCGTGCCGCAAGCAGGGCAAATATGTCGGCATCTGCGGCCAGGGCCCCAGCGACCATCCCGACTTCGCCCAGTGGCTCAAAGATGAGGGCATTGGCTCGATCTCGCTGAACCCCGATACGGTGATCGACACCTGGAAGCAATTGGCCAACTGAAAGCCGAGGGTTTGAGTTGAAAGGTGCGCTGCGGAGCAATCCGCAGCGCATTTTTTTTAGGCTCGCCCGAGGGAAAACCCCCGGTGGCGGAAGGTTTCCCGGTAAGCAACTGGCAAGGCCTCCGATGACAATCGGAAACATCGCCTCTCTTCTTTTCTTTGCCGCCATGAGCCATGCTTGCTGTCGCCACTACCGTCAAACTGCTCGCTGAAATCGCTCTGCTTGCGTTGGCCGGCCAATGGCTGGTGGGCCTGCTGGCAGGCGCCGCGCGCGACACCAATCCGTTTTACCGCGTGCTGCAACTGGTGGGCCGGCCCTGGGTCAAGGTGGCGCGCTGGGTGTCTCCGCAAGTAGTGATGGACCGCCACCTGCCGCTGGTGGCTTTTTTGGTGCTGCTCCTGGTGTGGGCCGTTGCGGCCATTACCAAGGTCCGCATCTGCCTGGAAATCGGGGTGGCGCTGTGCAAGTAGGGATCACCCTTCAATACGGTTTTCTGAAAGCACGCGCATTGCTTTTGCTCGCCTGCGCCAGACGCCCGGCTGCGCTGGCAACGTTTGACCAGATGCTGCAGCTGCGGCCTGCAGATCCGTATGCGCTGGCCAGCCGCGGCCATGTGGCGGCGCAGCTCCAGCTTACCCACGAATCCATTGCCAGCCTTCAGCAACTGACCGCTGTCAGGCCCGGGCATGCCGCGGGCTGGTTCAACCTGGGCTACGTGCTGCAGCAGGCCGGGCGCCATGATGAGGCCGGGGCTGCCTTTGAGCGCGCAGTGGCTCTGGACACGCGCCTGGACCCGGCCTGGTATGGCCTGGCAATGGTGCACATTCAGGCGCGGCGATTTGAAGAGGCCGCCGAAGCCTTGCAGAAGAACACGGCCTTGCAGCCTTTGAGCCCTTACGGCTGGTACCGGCTGGCGCAAGTCTGGCTGGCGCTGGGACAGCCGGGCAAGGCGCGCAAGGTGATTTCGCATCTCAGGCGTTTTGAGCCGCGGGTTGCCGCCCAGTTCGAGCGTGAAAACGAGGCTGCTTTTGCAGCCACCGCCGGAGCCGCTGATGCAGCCCACTGAGAGCCATCGACGCTACTGGCGCAAGAACCTGGCCGTCACGGCGGTGTTGCTCCTCATCTGGTTCAGCGTCACGTTTGGCGTGAGCTACTTTGCGCGCGCGTTGAGCTTCACGTTTTTTGGCTGGCCCTTCAGCTTCTGGATGGGCGCGCAGGGTGCTCTGGTGGTGTATTGCCTCATCGTCGGCTTTTATGCCTGGTACATGAACCGGCTCGACATCGAGCATGACGTGGCGGACGAGGACTGAATGGCCGGCTTCTTTGGTTCGCGCGATGGGGTCCTGCTCTCGAGCCAGCAGTTCAAAAGGCAGCTGGACCGGGTGTATCGCTGGTACACGCTGGGCCTGGTGGTGTTTGTGGTCATCCTGGCGCTGCTGGAGCGTGCGGGCTTGCCGCGCCTCTGGATAGGCACGGCCTTCCTGCTGGCTACCATCGGGCTCTATGCGGGCATCGGCGTGATGAGCCGCACCACCGACGCCTCTGAATACTATGTCGCAGGGCGGCGCGTGCCGGCGGTCTACAACGGTATGGCCACCGGCGCCGACTGGATGTCGGCAGCCTCCTTCATCGGCCTGGCTGGCACGCTCTACCTCACGGGCTACAGCGGCCTGGCATTCATCATGGGATGGACAGGCGGCTACTGCCTGGTCGCGCTGGTGCTGGCGCCTTACCTGCGCAAGTTCGGCCAGTTCACCATTCCCGATTTCCTGGGGGAGCGCTATGGCGGGCGCCTGCCGCGGCTCATCGGCGTGGGGGCGGCCATTTTGTGCTCGTTCACTTATCTCGTGGCGCAGATTTACGGCGTAGGCCTGATCACGTCCTACCTCACCGGCATCGCATTCGAGCTGGGTATCTTCCTGGGGCTGGGCGGAATCCTGGTGTGTTCCTTTCTGGGCGGCATGCGCGCGGTGACCTGGACGCAGGTGGCCCAGTACATCATCCTGGTCGTGGCTTATCTGATCCCGGTGGTTTGGCTGTCGGTCAAGCAGACGGGCGTGCCGGTGCCGCAACTGGTCTATGGTTTTCAGCTTGAAAAGGTCACCGCCAAGGAGAAAGAGCTGACGGCCGACCCCAAAGAGTTGCAGGTGCGTGAGTTGTTCAAGGCCCGCTCTGAAGCCCTCTCCGGCAAGCTGAATCACCCGGCAGAATCACTGGCCGCTGACAAGCTGGCCGCGGCCAGGCGGATGGAGCTGCTCAAAAATGGTAATGCCTCGGTGGCTGAAATCTCTTCGGCCGCCAAAGCCCTGGCCACCATGCCCAGAGACGAAGCGGCCGCCGTCAAGGCCTGGACAGCGGCCAAAGCCTCTGCCGACATCAAGACCCAGCCGCTCAACGGCATGCCGGCTCACGCGACCCAGTTCTCAGGCAATCCCGATGGCACGCCCAAAGAGCAGGAGACTTACGACACCTCTCGCCGCAACTTCCTGGCGCTGGTTTTTTGCCTCATGGTGGGCACGGCCGCCTTGCCGCACATCCTGATGCGCTATTACACGGTGCCCAGCGTGCGCGAAGCGCGGCAATCCGTCACCTGGTCGCTGGTGTGCATCTTTTTGCTGTATTTCACCGCTCCGGCGCTGGCCGTACTGGTGAAGTACGAGATATTCACCGTGCTGGTCGGCATGCCGTTTGACCAGCTGCCGGCCTGGGTGAATTCATGGACCCGGGTGGATCCGTCGCTGCTGTCGGTCACGGACATCAACAAAGACAACATCCTGCAGCTCAATGAAATGAATATTGGCGGCGATATCGTGGTGCTGCTGACGCCCGAGCTGGCGGGCCTGCCTTATGTGATTTCAGGCCTGGTGGCGGCGGGCGGGCTGGCCGCGGCGCTGTCGACGGCCGACGGCCTGCTGCTGACGATCGCCAACGCGCTGGGCCACGACCTTTATTACAAGATGATCGACCCCAACGCCTCTACCGTGAGCCGGGTGACGGTGTCCAAGATATTGCTGCTGATCGTCGCCTTGCTGGCCGCCTATGTCGCGGCGCAAAAGCCGGCGGATATCCTGTTCCTGGTGTCGGCCGCGTTCTCGTTTGCCGCCGCCTCGTTCTTCCCGGCGCTCAGCCTGGGGATCTTCTGGAAGCGTGCCAACGGCATCGGGGCCGTGCTGGGCATGGTGTGCGGCCTGGGCGTGACCTCGTATTACATGTTCACCAACCAGGCCTGGCTGCGCGCCACCTTCGGCATCACCTCACCGGTGCAGCTGTGGTGGGGCATAGACCCGATCTCAGCCGGGCTTTTCGGCGTGCCGGTCGGTTTTGCGGTGATGGTGCTGGTGAGCCTGCTCACCCCGCCCCCCAGCCAAAAGGTCCAGGAACTGGTCGAATACATCCGCTACCCGGACCTGAAACGCCTCTAAAACCCCAGGCAGCGCTGGATATCCGAGGGATTTCGGCGTTTTCAGGGCGAATCCGGCTCTCCCCGTCTTTACCAGCATGAGCCGCGGGACTGGCTTTGCCAGACCGCAGGCGGGCGGCCCCTTGAGGGGGGCAGGGAGCTACACGAAGTGAGCGACCGTGGGGGCATGCTATACTCTTGGGCTTCGCCTTGCTGCACCCTTAACGACGCTGGGGCAGCTTCAATCAACCACAAGGAGAGTTTATGCGTCACTATGAGATCGTCTTGCTGATCCATCCGGATCAAAGCGAGCAAGTCCCAGCCATGCTGGAACGTTACAAGGGCATGATTACCGCCGGCGGTGGAAAAGTGCATCGTGTTGAAGATTGGGGCCGCCGCCAGCTGGTGTACCTGATCCAGAAACTCGCCAAAGCCCACTACCTCTGCATCAACATCGAAGCCAGCCAGGCCGTGATGGAAGAAATTGAACACGCGTTCAAGTTCAACGATGCCGTGCTGCGCCACCTGACCGTGGTGAAGAAGAAGGCCGAAACCGGCCCATCCCTCATGATGCGCAACGTCGAGAGGGAAGAAGCCCGTAAAGCCCAACAGCAGGAGTATGCGGCTTAATAGCCAACATGCTGTTGAACGCCTCGCTGCCGCGCAGCTGCCATTGAGCAAAAGCACGCAGTGAACCACGTTGAACTGACCGCCTGTATCGCCGAGGCAAGTCCTCTTCGCTACACGCCCGCTGGAATCCCTGCCGCCAATTTTGTCCTCGAACACGAGTCCGAAATCGTCGAAGCCGGTGTTACCAGACAGGTCAAGTTAACGGTAAGGGCGGTGGCCTTCGGATCGCTGGCTGAGCAATCAGCCAAATCCCCGCTAGGCAAACCCTTCAGGTTCACCGGTTTTCTCATCAATGCGCGCACCAGCAAAGGTGTTGTTTTCCATATTCAAGCTCTTCACCAGGCAGACCCGGTAGAGCAAGTACCGAACCCCAATTAAGGAGTCCATCATGGCCGGACCAAAACGTTTCAACAAAGACAAGCGCCCCAAACGCAATACCCAATCCCTGCTGTTCAAGCGCAAGCGTTTTTGCCGCTTCACAGCCGCTGGCGTTGAAGAAATCGACTACAAAGACATCGACACCCTGCGCGATTTCGTAGCCGAAAACGGAAAAATCATCCCCGCACGCCTGACCGGCACGCGCGCGATTTTCCAGCGCCAGATCAACACCGCCGTCAAGCGCGCTCGCTTCCTCGCGATGCTGCCTTACAGCGACCAGCACCGTACCCTGTAAGGAGCGCGACCATGCAAATCATTCTGCTCGACAAAGTCGTGAACCTCGGTAACCTCGGCGAAATCGTCAAGGTCAAAGACGGCTACGCACGTAACTTCCTGATCCCTTCGGGCCGCGCACGCCGCGCCACTGAAGCCAACAAGGCCGAATTCGAAGCCAAGCGCGTCGAACTCGAAAAGGCTGCGGCCGCCAAGCTGGCCGAAATGCAAGCCCAGGGCGCAAAGCTCGGCGGCACCACCGTCAAGCTGACGCAAAAAGCCGGTGTTGACGGCCGCCTGTTCGGCTCTGTCACCAACCACGACATCTCGGCTGAGCTGACCAAGCAGGGTTTCCCTGTCCTGAAGTCGCAAATCCGCATGCCTAACGGCCCGCTGAAGGTTGTTGGCGACCACGCCGTGACCGTGGCACTGCACACCGACGTGGCAGTGGACATCACCGTCACCGTGTACGGCGAAACCGCGTAAGCGTTTTCTCCGTCCGCTAAAAAGCCGCTCGCCGAGCGGCTTTTTTCATTGCTGGGCGCATCGGACGGCTGTGCACAAGTTCAGGGTGTATTTACACCGAATTTCCAACGCTTATTCACAACTTTGTCCACAGCGGTTTTTCGTAGCTGGCTTAGTATTTCAGTCTCCCAAGGAAACCCATGTCTGCCGTACTTTCCACCTATGACGATCCGGGCTACAGCCCCGATCGCCAGATCGCCCAACTGCGCATTCCGCCGCACTCCATTGAGGGTGAATCCAGCGTTCTGGGTGGGCTGCTGCTCGACAACGGCGCCTGGGACCGCGTAGGCGACTTGCTGGTGGATGAAGACTTCTACCGCTCCGAACACAAGCTGATTTATGCCGCTGTCGGTGCGCTGATCAACGCGACCAAGCCGGCCGACATCATCACCGTCTACGAGTACCTGCAGAACCAGGGAAAGGCCGACGAAGTAGGAGGCCTGAGCTACCTTAATTCACTGGCGCAGTACGTGCCGAGCGCCGCCAATATCCGCCGCTACGCCGAGATCGTGCGCGAGCGTTCCATCCTGCGCAAGCTCGTCTCTGCCTCCGACGAAATCGCCACCAACGCCTTCAATCCGCAAGGCAAAGACGTCGCGACCATCCTGGATGAAGCTGAGCAGAAGATCTTCAAGATCGGCGAGCAGGGCTCGCGCATGAAGGAAGGCTTCCAGAGCATGGACACGCTGGTCGTGAGCCTGCTCGACCGCGTCACGGAAATGGCCGAGAACCCGCAGGACGTTACCGGTGTGCCCACGGGCTTTTATGATCTGGACCGCATGACCTCGGGCTTCCAGGCCGGCGACCTGATCATCCTGGCGGCCCGGCCTTCCATGGGCAAAACGGCCCTGGCCATCAACATCGCCGAAAACGTGGCCTTGCTCGAAGGCCTGCCCGTTGCCGTGTTTTCCATGGAAATGGGCGCCTCGCAACTCGCGGTGCGTATCGTCGGCTCCATCGGCCGCATCGACCAGACCCATTTGCGCACCGGCGCTTTGACCGACGAAGAATGGCCGCGTCTGACGGAAGCGATCGAAAAACTGCGCACCGTCTCGCTTCACATCGATGAAACCCCGGGCCTCACCGTGAGCGAGTTGCGCGCCAATGCCCGCCGCCTGGCGCGCCAGTGCGGCAAGCTCGGCCTCATCGTGGTCGATTATTTGCAGCTCATGAGCGTATCCGGCGGCATGGCTGATGAGAACCGCGCCACCGCCGTCGGTGAAATTTCTCGCGGCCTGAAGATGCTGGCCAAAGAATTGCAGTGCCCGGTGATTGCGCTTTCGCAGCTCAGCCGCGGCGTCGAGTCACGCACCGACAAGCGCCCGATGATGAGCGATCTGCGCGAGTCCGGCGCCATCGAGCAGGATGCCGACATCATCATGTTCATTTACCGCGACGAGTACTACACCAAAGAGGCCTGCAAAGAGCCCGGTGTGGCCGAGGTCATCATCAGCAAGCAGCGTAACGGCCCCACCGGCACAGTGAAGCTGGCCTTCCTCAACCGCATCACCAAGTTCGAGAGCCTGGCCAGCGGCGGCACCGGGGACTTCTGATGCCGGCGTAGCCACCGTTCGCACGCATGCGTGCGGCGCGTTCGCTGCGCCAACAATGCGGGAGTTGTCCTACACCACAGCCCTGCTGCGCGGCCTACGATGCCTTCTATCGACCGAAGGCGCCATGCAAACTTTGACACTGCGACTGGCAACGCACACCCTGTGCGTCTGCGTATCTGCGGCCGCCTGCATACCCGCAGCGGCGCAGGAGCCGCAAGGCAGCACGACCACCGGCACCACACTCCCGACAGTCACGATCTCGACCAAGGCCAACCGGGACCCGGTCGAGAAGTCCTACCGCAAGATGATCCGGGGTATGGACCTCTTCGAGAAAGAGCGGTCCATGTCGCCCGGTGCGTCGCTGCGCTTCAAGCTCTTGCCGCGCAAGCGCGAGACGGACATGAGCCGCATCGAGATGGAAGTCATCGGCTCTACCGAGGCGTTTGAAGTGCCTATTGCGCCGGACCATACCTTTACCCTGCCGCGCAACCCGAAGGCGTATGACGAGAACGCGCAGGTGATCCCCAATCGCAAGGCGCAGACCATGACCTGGCGCACCGAGATCCGCACGCCGGGCCTGCCGCCGAACACCCGCCGGCTGGGCGACCTGCGGCTCGAGTGCCGCGTGGGCATGGAAGCGGGCCTGGTTTCCAACAGCACCAACTTCGTCGGCCAGCTGGCAAGAGTGATCCTGGACACACCGTCCTATTGCGACCGCACGGACCCGCTCTATCTCTTCTTTGCAGACCGGCCCCTCTTCAGCGTGACTCTGGTGGCCGGTGAGCGCAGGGAGGTACTGCCCATCAACAAGCTCTACGCCGCCGCCAGCGACGACGCCGGGTTGAACAACGACCTGCCGTATTGCGACTGCGAAGTGCTGGTCGACCGCACTTATGTGTTGCCGCTGGGTGACCGCAGCTGGCCCGACGACACGCGGGTCGAGTTTGAGTACATGGAGGACGGGCCATGACGGCACGCATCGTCCGGGACCGGTTCCTGTGCAAGGGCTTTGCGCCCGTGCTTGCGGCCTGCCTTGCGCTGGCCGGCTGCGCCAGCCCTTTGGATGAACGCGACGCCCGTAACGCGTTGCCCGAATTCAGCACCGCCGGCCTATCGATGCAGGGCGCCAAAGACGCCATCATCCCCGGAACGTCCACCAAGGCCGACGTGGCCGCCGCGCTGGGCCCTGGCTCCGTCGTCAGGTTCGACAGCGGCTATGAAGTCTGGGTGTACCGCGCCAAGGCCTACAAGCCCGCGGTTGATGCGCCCGGCACCAACGAACTGGTCGTCCTGTTTGCCCCCTCGGGCATTGTCAAAAAGACCCGTATCCGCACGCCCTAGCCTGGCGGCAGGTTCAGCGGGTCAGCGTACGCACTCAAACCCGTATTGTCCGGACGCCGGCTTGCTGATCAGCCGGGCGTGCCAGGCGCCGCGCTTTTGGCATTCGGTTTCGGCGATATCTTTGGCGTCTGCCGCCTGCGACGGGCGCCCCGAGACGATGATGAGTTTGTCGGTGTTGCTGACCAGCCCGGCAGCGCAGCCGCAGAGCAGGGCGCTGCCAATCAGCAGTGATGAGAGCAGGGGCAGTTTGTTCATGAGAGGAGAGCTTTCTTGTTGGAGTTAATGTAATCGCCCGGACTTGCCTGCCCGTGCGGATAACGCATGGCAAACGCTGAAAGAGCTCGCGTGCCTGGATTGGCATTTTTCATGCAAACATTCCTTAAGCGAAAAGTGCCTGAGGCCCAGGTACTACGTGGGCAAGATGCTCCTGATTCAATAGCAAAGCCTGCGATGGCAGCCAGGCAGTCATCCCAAACCCAGCGCCTTGTACACCCGCAGCGCACCATACGCATCATTCGCGGCATACACAATCTGCGCCTCGGTCAGCCGTTCATTCGCCCAGTTCGACGTGGCGGCTTTTTTGGATTTCAAAAAGCGCTTGTTGAACATGACGGCCACCGCACCGCGTACGCCCATGTCCTTGCGGTAGCCGCGCTCGCGGAACACCACGTTCAGGTCCAGCACGCCTTGCAGGTCCACGCCCAGCTTGTGGATGATGCGCCGCTGGTCGTCACCCAGGCCGAAACCCGCCTTGATGAGAGTGGGTGAGCTCAGCAGCAGGCCCACCACGCGGCGGCATTCAGCGTCTTCCAGCTGAAAGATCCAGGCCTTGTCCAGCGCCGAGAGTTGCACGATGTGCGGCCCTTCAGACGCCTCGTTCTTGGCAAACGTCGGCTTGGACTCGGTGTCAAAGCCCAGCACCGTGGCGCTTGCCAGTGCATTCAGCGCATTGGCTGCCTGGGCGGGTGTGGACACCACTTCAATCTGGTCCAGGCCCAGCCGGTCAAAGGGCTCAAGCAGGGCGATTTCTTCTTTACCGGGGGTGGGGTGGCGCTCGGTCATAGGGTGTCCATGCAGGGAGATAGAACAAAAACAGGGTCAGTGCAGGCCTCAGAGCTTACAGTCAGGACAAGGGGCAGTCATAACGCATCGCCCAACCTACCCATATCATGGCCACAGCACAGAGCATCACCACTGAGCACTACAAGCTCTTCCCCTCGCCGCGCAACCGGCACCGCACGATTTTTTCGCACCAGATTTTTGTCCCGCATTCTTTCATGCTGATCGACATGGAAAGCTACCAGTTCAAGGGCAAGTACAGCCTCTTTGGCGCCTGCCGGCTGGCCGACATGCGCATGGGCCAGCTGGTCACGCTGGAACTGCCCGAGGACGAGGTGACCTTCAAGGCGAAGTTTGTGCCGGACTGAGTGGCGGCTCCTGCTTCTGGTCCTGAGCCAGAATTTTGACAAAAATGGGCTGTAGCCCAACAACTACATGGGCTTGCCGCTCCTGAAAATATAGCAAAGGCGGAATTCGATACCGCTCTGCGGAGCTTGGCAGCCTGGCCTACCCCTGTAGCTGCCGCGCCAGCAACACCGCCACGTGCACGGCCTCGCGCTGCGCGCCGTCCTTGATCTGGTGGCGGCAACTTGTGCCGTCGGCCACCACGATCGCGTCGGGCTGCTTGCGCACCGCAGGCAGCAGGCTGAGCTCAGCCATCTGCATCGACACCTCATAGTGGCTCGCTTCGTAGCCAAAGCTGCCCGCCATGCCGCAGCAGCTCGATTCGATCAGCTCCGGCGTGGCGCCCGGGATCAGCTTGAGCACATCCATGATGGGCGTGACCGCGCCAAACGCCTTCTGGTGACAGTGGCCGTGCAGCAGGATGGGTTGCGTTGAAGGCTTGAGCCGGCCTTTGAGCATTTCAAGCTTGCCGTCGGCCGCCTCGCGCGCCAGGAATTCTTCAAGCAGCAAGGCGTGTCGGCTGATGGTCTGCGCCGCGTCGCCAAGGCCCATCACCAGCATCTCGTCGCGCAGCGTCAGCAGGCACGAGGGCTCCAGGCCGACGATGGCGATGCCCCTCTCGGCAAAGGGCAGCAGGGCGCCCACCACCTCGCGCGCCTTGGCTTTGGCTTTGTCGACCATGCCGTTGGCCAGATACGTCCGGCCGCAGCACAGGCTCTTGCCGTCGGGTGCGGTCTTGGCCGCCACGTGCACCGTGTAGCCGGCCGCTTGCAGCACCTTGAGTGCGGCCAGTGCGTTTTCAGATTCAAAGTAGCCGTTGAAGGTGTCCACAAACAGCACTACCGGCCGGGTGGCGGCCAGCACCTCGTCGCGGCTGGCGGTGTGGATGCGGCCGTGCGGCGCCGCGCCAGGCTCGCCAGATGCCTCCAGCTGCGTCCAGAAGGTATTGCTGCGCCACTGCGGCAGGGTACGGCGGGCTGAGAGGCCCAGCAGCTTTTCGCTCCAGGCGGCCAGGCCCGGCACCTTGTCACGCAGGTTGAGCAGCGGCGCGAAGCGGCTGGCCCAGTGCGCGTAGTCGGGCAGGCCGGCGATCAGCCGGTCTTTCAGCGTGTGGCCGTGTTTGGCTTTGTAGTGGTGCAAGAACTCCACTTTCATCTTGGCCATGTCCACGCCGGTGGGGCAGTCACGCTTGCAGCCCTTGCAGCCCACGCACAAGTCCATCGCTTCTTGCACGGCTTCGCTGGTGAAAGCGTCTTGCGCGCTCAGGCCCTCCAGTTGGCCCGACAACGCCAGGCGCAGGGTGTTGGCGCGCCCGCGCGTCAAATGCTTTTCGTCAAGCGTGGCGCGGTAGCTGGGGCACATGGTGCCGGCGTCAAACTTTCTGCAGTGGCCGTTGTTGTTGCACATCTCCACGGCCTTGGCAAAGCCATTGGCCGGGTCGCCGCCGCTGCCGGGCGCGCTGGTCTGCTCGGTCACCGGGTCGTTCTGCACGTTCCAGGCGCTCCAGTCCAGGGCAGTCTTGATCGGGATGACCTTGTAGCTGGGAGGAAAGCGCATCAGCCGCGTGTCGTCCATCTTGGGCGGATCAATGATGCGGCCCGGGCTCAGCAGCTTGAGCGGGTCCAGGTAATTTTTGATCTGCGCGAAGGCTTCATTGATCTTCGGGCCGAACTGCCACTCGATCCACTCGCCGCGGCACAGGCCGTCGCCGTGCTCGCCGCTGTAGGCGCCCTTGTAGTGGCGCACCAGGGCCGAGGCCTCTTCGGCAATCGCGCGCATCTTTGTCGCGCCGCCGTTGGGGCCGCCCTGGCGCATGTCCAGTATGGGCCGCACATGCAGCGTGCCGACGGAGGCGTGCGCATACCAGGTGCCTTTGCTGCCGTATTTGCGAAACACCTGCGTCAGCGCGTCGGTGTACTCGGCCAGGTGTTCCAGCGGCACCGCGCAGTCTTCAATGAAGCTGACCGGCTTGCCGTCGCCCTTGAGGCTCATCATGATGTTCAGGCCCGCCTTGCGCACCTCCCACAGGTTTTTCTGCGGCGCGTCGTCCATCATCTCGATCACCGAGCCCGGCAAGCCCAGGTCACCCATCAGCTCGACCAGCTGGCGGATCTTGGGCGCCAGCTCGGCCTTGGAGTTGCCCGAAAACTCCACCAGCAAAATCGCGTCGGGCTGGCCGATCAGCGCGGTGCGCACCGTGGGCGCAAAAGCCGGGTTTTGCAGCGACAGCTCAATCATCGTGCGGTCCACCAGCTCGACCGCGCTCAGGGTGCCGTCGTTGCCCAGCTGCACGATGTGCTGGGCGGTGTCCATGGCCTTGTAAAAGGTCGGGAAGTTCACCACGCCCAGCACCTTGGTGCGGGGCAATTCAGCCAGGCGCAGCTTCAGCGACCTGGTCAGTGCCAGCGTGCCTTCGCTGCCCACCAGCAGGTGCGCCAGGTTGACCGAGCCGTCGCGTGTGTAGGGCTTTTCGCTCTGGTTGTTGAAAATGTCCAGGTTGTAGCCCGCCACGCGGCGCATCACCTTGGGCCAATGCGCCTCCAGCTCGGGCTTGAGCTGATCGGAAAGCGCCTTGACGTAGTCGCCCAGTTCGCGCGCTGCGCCGCTGGCCGTGTCGTAGCGCCCCAGCTCCAGCAGGCCGCCGTCAGAGCGCCAGGCGGTCGCGCCCAGCACGTTGTGCACCATGTTGCCGTAGGCAATGCTGCGGCTGCCGCAAGAGTTGTTGCCCGCCATGCCGCCCAGCGTGGCCTGCGCGCTGGTCGACACATCCACCGGGTACCACAGGCCGTGCTGTTTCAGTGATGCGTTCAGGTGGTCCAGCACGATGCCGGGCTCCACCTCGGCGGTGCGCTCGTTCAAATCCACTTCAAGGATGTTGCGCACGTGTTTGGAATAGTCGATGACCAGGCCCGTGCCCACGGTCTGCCCGCACTGGCTGGTGCCGCCGCCGCGCGGCACGATGGGCACCTGCATGTCGCGGCAGATGTCGAGCGCGGTCTTCACGTCGTCTGCAGTGCGCGGCACAAACACGCCCACGGGCATGACCTGGTAGATGGACGCGTCGGTGGCGTAGCGGCCGCGGTCCGCAGGCGAGAACAGCACTTCGCCCTGCGTTTCGGCGGCCAGCCTCGCGGCCAGGCGGCCTGCCACTTCATTGCTGGCGCGGGAGACGTCGTCATAGGCCTGGGCTGCGGCCTGCCGGGTAATCTTGAGGGGGAGGGGAGCGTTCATCGCGGCGGTTCGCTTTTTATGTGGGGCTGTGTTCAGAACTCAAAACCGGGTGCAAACCCGGCCCGCAAGGCTCAGGCCTTGGCGCTGCTCGTGGCGCTGCTCGTGGCGCTATTCGCGGCGGTGATGGCGCGCAGCTGCTGCACCACCACATCGCGCTTGCTGGTCAGGTGGCGCGTCAGCACGTCGCGCATGGCGGCGCCGTCGCGCGCCTCCAGGGCTGCAACCATCAGCTCGTGTTCTTTCACGGCCGATTTCCATTTCTCTTCGTCCTGGTTGGAGCGAAAGCGCAGTGCCTGCAGGCGCGCATTGACCTGCGTGTAGGTGCTGGTGAGCACCGGGTTTTTGGCGGCGGCGTTGATGGCGCTGTGGATGGCGGAGTTGAGCCGGTAGTAGCTGGGCAAGTCACGGCGCGTGTAGGCGGCCATCATTTCAAAGTGCATGGCCTTGATCTCGGACAGCTCGGCCTCGGTGATGCGCTGGGCCGCCAGCTCGCCGGATTGCGCTTCCAGCCCGGCCATGACCTCAAAGGTATTGAGCACGTCGGCTTCTGTCAGCTCTACCGCGATCGCGCCGCGATTGGGCAACAGCTCCACCAGGCCTTCGGCCGCCAGCATCTTGATGGCCTCGCGCAGAGGGGTGCGCGAGACATTGAGGATCTCGCTGAGCTCGCGCTCATTGAGTTTGGCACCGGGTGAAATGCGGTTTTCAACCAGCATCTGGCGCAGCCGGTGGGCTACCTGCTCATGCAGCGCAGCGCGGGGGATAGGAATGATTTCAGCGGCCATGGGTAAATTTTGTATGCAAAAAACCCGGGTGTCAAATCAAACTGTAACCCTTTGGGCTATTGACAAATGAATTTTGTATGCAAAAAATAGGGGCTTACTTCAGGAGCTCCCCGCCATGTTGACGCTTGACTTTCACCCCACCGGACGTCACTTCTTGCAAATCCCCGGCCCGTCGCCTGTGCCGGACCGCATTTTGCGGGCCATGAGCCTGCCGACGATTGATCATCGCGGCCCCGAATTTGCCGCCCTCGGCCTGAAGGTCCTGGCAGACATCAAGAAAATCTTCCAGACCAAGCAACCCGTCATCATTTACCCGGCCTCCGGCACCGGTGCCTGGGAAGCGGCGCTGTGCAACACGCTGAACCCCGGCGACCACGTGCTGATGTACGAAACCGGCCATTTCGCCGCGCTGTGGCAAAAGCTCGCCGCGCGCCTGGGCCTGAAGACCGAGGTCATCGGCTACCCCGGCGCCGACATCTGGCGCCACGGCGTGCAGGCGCACCTGATTGAAGAGCGCCTGAAGGCCGACACGCAGCACAGCATCAAGGCTGTCTGTGTGGTGCACAACGAAACCTCCACCGGCGTCACCAGCAACATCGCTGCCGTGCGCAAGGCGATGGACGCGGCCAAACACCCGGCGCTGCTGCTGGTCGACACCATCTCGGGCCTGGCCTCGGCCGACTACCGCCACGACGAGTGGGGCATTGACGTCAGCATCAGCGGCTCGCAAAAAGGCCTGATGCTGCCGCCCGGCATCAGCTTCAACGCTGTCTCGGCCAAGGCCATTGAGGCCAGCAAGAAAGCCACGCTGCCCAAAGCCTTCTGGGCCTGGGACGAAATCATCGAGATGAACAAGACCGGCTACTGGCCGTCGACGCCCAACACCAACTTGCTGTACGCGCTCAGCGAAGCCTGCGACATGCTGCTCGAGCACGGCCTGGAAACCGTGTTTGCCCGCCACCAGCGCTGGGCTGTGGGCGTGCGCGCGGCCGTCAAGGCCTGGGGCCTGCAGATCCAGTGCGCCGACGCGGCCGTGTACTCGCCGGTGCTCACCGGCGTGATGACGCCCGAAGGCATTGACGCCGACGCGGTGCGAAAAATCATTTACGAGCGCTTTGACTGCTCGCTCGGCACGGGCCTGGGCAAGGTCAAGGGCCGCATGTTCCGCATCGGCCACCTGGGCGACTGCAACGACCTCACGCTGATGGCCGCGCTCGCCGGTTGCGAGATGGGGCTGAAGCTGGCCGGCGTGAAGCTCGCGGGCTCGGGTGTGCAGGCCGCGATGGACCACTTCTCCAGCCATGCGGCGGTGGTTCCGCAGCGCAAGGCGGCCTGACAACACAACAAGAACCGTCAGCCTTAAAACTCAACGTCAAACTGTCACCGAGCTTCTTTAAATTCACCCATCAGGAGGGAAACCATGCAACGCAGAACGTTCATCAGCGCAACGGCGGCCACAGCCGCCATGGTGGCATCACCCATGCTCAAGGCCCAGACCCTGCCCAGCGGGCCGGTGCGCATTGTGGTGGGTTTCCCGCCCGGCGGCGGCACCGACGCGCTGGCGCGGGTGGTCGGGCAAAAGCTCTCCACCATGTGGAACACCTCGGTGATCATTGAGAACAAGGGCGGCGCCGCCGGCGTGATCGCAGCCGACTACGTGGCCAAGCAGCCCGGCGACGGCAACACGCTGCTGATGGCCCACATCAACAGCCATGCGCTGGCGCCGGCCATGGGCCTGAAGCTGGGCTACAACCCTGAGCGCGACTACGTGCCCATCAGCATGGTCGGCGTCACGCCCAACTTGCTGGTCTGCAATGTCGACCAGCCCGCCAAAACCGTGAAAGACCTGGTTGCGTTGTGCAAGGCCAAACCGGGGCAGATCAGCTTTGCCTCCGCCGGTGGCGGCTCGGCGCAGCACTTTGCGCTGGAGATGTTCAAGCTGCAGGCGAAGATTTTTGCGCTGCACATTCCTTACCGCGGCTCCGGCCCGGCGCTTGTCGACCTGATCGGCGGCCAGGTCAACTACTGCTTTGAAACCATGACATCGGCCACGCCGCACGTCAAAAGCGGCAAGGCCATTGCGATCGCGCAAACGCGCCTCAAACGTGCCAAAGGCCACCCCAATGTGCCCACCATGGCCGAGTCCGGTTTTCCCGGCTTTGAGGCGACCGTGTGGTACGGCCTCATGGGCCCGTCCAAAATGCCGCACGCGATGGTGCAGCGCATGAACGAAGACGTCAACAAGGTGCTTGCCATGCCCGACGTGCAGGAGAAGATGGACCTGTACGGCGCTGAAGACGGCGGCGGCAGCATCGAAAAATTCGCCGCCTTTATCAAGGCCGAGCAAATCAAATGGGCGCAGGTGGCCAAGCAGGCACAGGTCAGGGTTGACGGCTGACAGCAAAGCGAACCGGAAGCAAAAGCCGGCTTTGAGCCGGTTTTTTTTATAAGAGGTTTTTCGGTTTTCGTTCTTCTTTTTGGGTTCAGTTTTTTGCGTGTTTTTTTTGAGTTCAGTTAATTTTTTTACTAATAAGGGTAGGGATTCGTTTCATGAAAGTTGTTCATTTCTCCAAGGCCGGCAGTTTGCTGGCCGCTCTGTTTCTGGGCCTCGCCACGTCGTCCGCCTCGGCCGACATCGTGCTGGGCCATTCGGGTGACCTGTCGGGCACCAGCGCAGCACTCACCACCGACTACGTGCGCGGCATGAACGCGTACTTTGACGACATCAACAAAAAAGGCGGCATTCGCGGCGAGAAGATCAAGCTCGTCAGCATCGATGACGGCTTCAACCCCGACAAGACCGCCGAAAACACCAAGGCCCTGATCGACCAGAACGCGGTGGCGCTGGTCGGCTTTCGCGGCACGGCCAACATGCTGAAGATTCTGCCCATCGTGCAAGCCGCAGGCATCGCCCAGATCGGCAATACCAGCGGCGCCAAGTCGCTGCGCGACCCGTATGTGCCTAACGTGTTCCACGTGCGCGCCAGCACCACCGACGAAATCGAAGCGGCGGTTAACCACGCCTGGACCATCGGCATCAACAAGATCGCCGTCGCCTACCAGGACGACGCCTTCGGCAAGGAAGGCCTGGATGCACTGAACGCCGCCATGCAAAAACGCGGCGCCAAGCCTGCTGCCGTGGCACCTGTGCCGCGCGGCACGGTCGACGTGGCCAAAGCCGTCGACGTGATCGCCGCCGCGCAGCCGCAAGCCGTGATGCTGATCGCCCAGGCCAAGCCCAATGCCGCCTTCATCAAGGCTTACAAGGCCAAGGGTGCAAGCGCGCAGTTCATGGTCCTGAGCGTGTCGTCGGGCCTGCATGCCGAACTGAAAGAGCAGGCTGCCGGCGCCATCGCTTCGCAAGTGGTGCCTTACCCCTTCACTGAGCTGGGCAACGCCGTCGTGAAGGAATACCAGACTGTGATTTCCGGCACCGCCGACAAGAAGTTCAGCTACAACAGCATGGAAGGTTTCCTGAACGCCAAGCTGGTGGTGCGCGCCCTGCAAAAGACGCCGTCACCCATCACACGCGCCAAGCTGATCAGCACGCTGGAAGGCTTCACCAGTGAAGATCTGGGCGGCTTTGCATTGACCTACAGCAAGCAGAGCAATCTGGGTTCGCGCTTCGTCAATCTGACGATGATCCGCGCCGACGGAACGTTCGCCCGCTAAGTTCAAGCCGCCGGCGGCGGCGTCTTGGGCTCAAAGTCACACCAGGGTGCCACCGCGCACTGCCAGCACAGGGGCTTGCGTGCAATGCACACATAGCGCCCGTGCAGGATCAGCCAGTGGTGCGCGTCCACCCGGTATTCGGTGGGCACGCGCTTGAGCAGGCCCAGCTCAACCTCCAGCGGGTTTTTGCCGGGCGCCAGGCCCGTGCGGTTGCTCACGCGAAAGATGTGCGTGTCGACCGCCATCACCGCCTCACCAAACGCCGAGTTCAACACCACATTGGCCGTCTTGCGGCCCACGCCGGGCAGGGCCTCCAGCGCCTCGCGCGTGCGTGGCACTTCGCCGCCGTGCTGCTTCACCAGTATTTCGCAGGTCGCCAGCAGGTTTTTGGCCTTGGTGCGGTACAGCCCGATGGTGCGGATGTACGACTCCAGTCCCTCCAGTCCCAAATCAAGAATGGCCTGCGGCGTATGGGCCACCGGGTAGAGCTTGCGCGTGGCCTTGTTCACGCTCACGTCAGTGGCCTGGGCGCTGAGCAACACAGCTGCCAGCAGCTCGAACACACTGGTGTACTCCAGCTCGGTCACCGGCATCGGGTTGGCCGCCTTCAGCGTGGCGAAGAATGGGGCGATCGCTTCTTTTTTCATGCTCCGCAGTGTATCGGCGCATGGCGGCGCGCGGCACCTGCCACGCGCCCGTACCCCGTTTTGCCGCTGGAAATTTAAGCGAAATAGGCCTCTAGCCCAATAACTGCCTTTGCATGCCGCTATCAAATAAATAGCAAAATGGTAAATGGGTCTTGCCGCTCAGGCCACCATGCGCGGCACCTCCCACACCGAACTGGGGGGCTCGCCGGCCAGCTGAAGGTGGTGGTGCACGGCCATCCAGATGGCAGCGCAATCGTCAGATCTGGCGGTACTGGCCGTGACATATGCCAGGTGCGCCTCCTGCGCCATGGCCTGCATGCGCTGGTGGGTGGTGGCGTCTGGCGCGATGCCCAGCAACGTGGGCGTGACCGGCAGGCCTTCGCAGGCGGCGACCATGCGGGCCATGAACGCGTCGTCAAATTTGGGTGTGCCGCAAAACAGCATCACAAAATTCGGCCAGTCGGGCAGGAAGGCCCGGCGCAGGCCGTGGGCCAGGCCGTTGCGCGCCACGGCGATCATGCGGCAGGGGTGGTGGCCTTCCATGAACTCGACGTATTCGCTGCTGCCGTCCATGTCTTGCTCGCCGGCAAAGCGCCGCTTGGCCACGGTGCCGCCCAGCTGTTGCGCCAGCCAGGCGACCATCCCAAAGGCTTCGTTGCCGCCGGCCGCGCAAATGCCGACGCGGTGAAACGCTTCCGGGTCGGGCAGGCCCTGCGCCTGAGGTAGCTGCATGGGCGCCGAGAGGCGCCGCAGCACGGAAGACGGCGCGTACTGCGTGCCCTTTTCAAACTGCTCGCGCAGCGTCATCACGCGGCGGCCGAAGTGCACGGCCGACTCGGTGGCCTGCGACATCATCATGGACCACGGCGTTGGCAAGATGCGCCGCCCGCGGCTGGTGTGCAAGGTATGCGGTGAATGGTGGCGCGGGTCGTGGGCCAGCAGTTGCAGCAGGCCGCGCACCGACGGCGCGGGGCCTTCCATCCAGTGCACAAACCAGCCGCTCTGATGCAGCAGCACGGCGTTGATGTTATGTATGGCGTTGTTGCGCAGCGATGCCGTGCGGATGTTTTCCATCTGCGAGAAGATGCCCTCCCTCACGTGGCAGATGCTGGCCGTCACCACACGCTCGACCTCGACATGACCGGGGGACGCCACATAAGGCGCAACGCTGTTCACCATGTGGCCATCCTGCCGCATAAGCAAAATCCGCGTCAATCTCTGCACATGAAAGGTGCGCGTGAATAGTGGCAAAAATGCATCTGCCATACACCTGCAACATTTGTTTGCAACTTCTCAAGCGTCGAAGTTTTAACGCCAGCATGCCGATTTACGAACACTAAAGTTCAAGGACGATCCCGCTTGCGCGGGTGTTTACCCGTTTCGCATCGACCTAAAGTCCACTAGCATCAGTCTCATGAAAGCTCACACTTTTTTACGACTCGCCATTTCCACTTTTGCCGCTGCGTTGCTGGCCAGTTGCGCTGCACCGCCGGACACATCGGCAAGTGCATCAGGCAATGCGCCGCGCCCCAAACTGGTGGTGTTTCTCGTGGTGGATGGGCTGCCGCAGCGCCAGGTGCTGGACTACCGCGACCAGCTCGCGCCCGACGGCTTCGCGCGTTTTCTGGATCGCGGCGCCTGGTTTGCCAACGCACATTACGGCCACGCCTTCACCGTCACCGCCGCGGGCCACGCCACCATGCTCACTGGCGCCTATCCGCACCGCACCGGCATCATCGGCAACGACTGGCGCGACCCGCTCACCGCCGAGCCGGTGTACTGCGCGGGTGACACCTCAGCCACCTACATTGGCCACGCCACCAATGCGCTTGACGGCACCAGCCCCAAAAACCTCAAGGCCGAAACCGTGGGCGATGTGCTGCGGCGCGCAGACACGCGCTCGAAGGTCATCGGCATCTCAGGCAAAGACCGCGGCGCCATCCTGCCTGCAGGCAAGACCGGAACCGCCTATATGTATATGGGCGCGACCGGGCAATTTGCGTCGAGCACGCACTACATGGCGGCGCACCCGGCCTGGGTCAACCACTTCAACGCCGGCAAGCCAGCCGACCGTTACTTCAAAGCCGAGTGGAAGGCGCTTTTGCCCGAGGCCGCGTATGCGCGCTCGGTGCCCGATCAGCAGAAGTGGTACGGCCCCGCGGGCGGTGGTTTGCCCGCGATGTATGGCGCGGCGGGTGACGCGGCACCGGGCGCCCGGTTCTACACCTCACTGCTGCGCGGCCCGTACGTCGATGCCATGTCGCTCGACTTCGCCCGCGCAGCCATCGCCGGCGAACGGCTGGGGCAGGGCGACACGCCCGACATCCTCTCTGTCAGCCTCTCGGGCCACGACTATGTGAACCACGCCTTCAGCGCCGAGTCGCGCCTATCGCACGACCACCTGCTGCAGCTTGACCGCATGCTGCAGGCTTTCTTCAGGGACCTGGACGCCAGCATCGGCAAAGACAACTACCTGGTGGTGCTCACCGCCGACCACGGCTTTATGCCGGCGCCTGAATACAGCACCAGCCAGGGCCGTGAGGCCGGGCGCGTCAACAGCGGGCAGGTACTTGGTCGCGTGAACGCAGGCCTTGAGAAACGCTTTGGCGAAGGCAAATGGGCGGCCGGCTATTCAGGCTCCAGCGTGCTGTTCAACAAGGCTTTGATCGCGCAAAAGCAGGCCGACGTCAACGCGCTGGCCGAGGAAACCCGCACCCTGCTGATGGCCGAGCCCGGCTTTGCCGCGGCCTACACCCGCCGCGAGTTGGCCAGCGGCAGCCGCGCCGGTGCGCCGCATTTTGCGCAAATGCAAAAGTCCTGGCATGCCGACGTGTCGGGCGACGTGCAGTATTCACTCAAGCCCGGCTGGATGTTCGGCAATACGGTGGCCACCCATGGCTCGCCGCATCCGTATGACACGCAGGTGCCCATCCTGATGTATGGCCCTGCGTGGGTGAAGCCGGGGCGCGTGGATGCGCGGGTGGAGGTGGTGGACATTGCGCCCACGCTCGCACGCGTCCTGCGCGTTGCGGCGCCTTCGTCGGCTGAGGGCAAGCTGTTGCCTTTGCCGGGGTTGTAAAAAAACCGGGCAGGGCGCTCAGGCGCTTTTCTTTGCGCCGCGCTTGCGGGCCGGCGCCATGCCGTCGCCGGAGTGGCGGATCGCGGCAATCAATTGCTCGGTGAACGCCAACACCAGCGGCGTCAGCGTCTGCCCGTGCAGCGACAGCACTTGCAGCACGCGCTGGCGCAATTGCGGCTCCGCAAAAGGCACGGCGACCAGTTGGCCCTGGCGTATCAGGTGTGCGGCCGTGAGGTAACCCGACAGCATGATGTCGTCGCTGCGCACGCTGGGCAACAGGGCCGACGAAAAATTGCTGACCACCGAGGTTTGATACTGCAAGCCCTGGATGCTGGCCACCATGTCGAATAACAGGCGACCCGTCATGCCTTTGGCGCTGATGCCCAGCGGGTATTTCACGACGCTGGCCGCCGTCACCGCGCGGGCCCGCGCCAGCGGGTGCGTGGGCAGCATCAGCGCATACACGGGGGCGGTAGCCGCATGCCGCACCGTCACGCCTTTTTCCGGCGCCACCGTGTACTTGAGCGCCACATCGGTGTCGCCCTGCAGCAGCAGGCGGCTGACCTCTTCAGGCGAGCCCACGCTCAGTTCAATCAATGCCTCGGGGTGCTTAACGCGAAAGCCCGTCATGACCTCTGGCATGAAGCCCGTGGCGAAGCCCTCGGTGCAGGCCACGCGCACCCGCCGCGCGCTGTGGCCGGCCAGGCCGCGCACCTGCTCCATCACGTGCTCGGCATCGTCGCTGCCTGCGCGCGCATAGGCCATCAGGCGCTCGCCCGCATCCGTAGGCACCATGCCGCGCGCCTTGCGCTCAAAGAGTGCACAACCCAGATGGTCTTCGAGCTTGCCGACCTGGCGGCTTACCGCGGAGGCGGCTACATGCAACTGCGCGGCTGCCTGGCTGACCGAGCCGGTGCTGGCCACCTCGAGGAAGTAGCGGATCTGTGTGCTGAAGAAGGAGGTTTTCATGCGGGAGTGGCCCGAGTCATAAGTGCCATGTAGGGGCATGGTTTGCCAAAAAGGCAATGGTGCCTTGCTATATCTCTCATTGTAGTAAATGCCAATTCTTCCTACATTTGGTTTCATGGCCTTGCCCTCCGTGTGCGGGCTTCTCATGAAACGGTGAAACATGCTTCGTTCCGACTGCCTCGATGCCGCCACGGCCTGGTTTGACGATGGCCATTTTTTTGACGTCCTGCAAAGGCGCGTTGCCCTTCGCACCGAAAGCGACACCGGCCGGCCCAACCCCGCGCTGCAGGCTTATTTGCACGGCGAAATGACCGACTCGCTGCGCGCGCTTGGTTTTTCCTGCAGCGTCCTGCCCAATCCCGTCGAGGGCGCCGGTCCTTTCCTGGTCGCGCGGCGGGTTGAAGGCGCAGACTTGCCGACGGTGCTGACCTACGGCCACGGCGACGTGGTCAGCGGCCAGGAGGGGCGCTGGCGCGAAGGGTTGGAGCCTTGGGCCTTGATCCGCGAGGGTGATCGCTGGTACGGCCGCGGCACCGCCGACAACAAGGGCCAGCACACCATCAATCTCGGCGCGCTTGCCAGCGTGATTCATGCGCGGGGCGGTCGCCTTGGCTACAACGTCACGCTGCTGCTGGAGATGGGTGAAGAAGCCGCCTCGCCCGGCTTGCATGCCGTTTGCGAGAACCACCGCGACCAGCTCAAGGCCGACCTGCTGATCGCCTGTGACGGCCCGCGCGTGCATGCCGACAAGCCCACACTGTTTCTCGGTTCACGCGGCGCGATCAACTTCAGCCTGCGGCTGCGCGCGCGCGACAAGGCCTACCACTCGGGCAACTGGGGCGGCGCCTTGCTGAACCCGGCGACCGTGCTGGCCAGCGCTGTGGCCTCGCTGGTCGACGCGCGGGGGCGCATCCTCGTGCCGGCCCTCAAGCCGCGCGCGCTGCCCCCGTCCGTGCGCCGCGCGCTGGCCGGCGTGGACATAGGCGGCGGCGAAGACGACCCGCTGCCCGACGCCCACTGGGGCGAGCCGGGCCTGAGCACAGCCGAACGCCTGATGGGCTGGAACACCCTCGAAGTGCTGGCGCTGGGCGCCGGCTCGCCGCAGCGTCCGGTCAATGCAATTCCGGCCGAGGCTGTGGCCCATTGCCAGCTGCGCTTTGTCGTCGGCACGCCCTACCAGGACCTCGCCGGCATCCTGCGCAAGCACCTGGACCGCTACGGCTTCAACCGGGTCGATGTCGAGATCACGCTCACGGGCGCGGCCACGCGCCTGGACCTGGACCATCCCTGGGTGGGCTGGGCGCAGCGCTCCATCGGGCTGAGCAGCGGCAAGCCGCCCGTCACCTTGCCCAACCTGGCCGGCTCGCTGCCCAACGATGTGTTCGCCGACCTGTTGGGCCTGCCCACGCTGTGGGTGCCGCACTCCTACCCGGCCTGCGCGCAGCACGCGCCCGACGAACACCTGCTGGCGCCCGTGGCGCGCGAGGGTCTGCGCATCATGGCCGGCCTGTACTGGGACCTGGGCGAATCCGCCGGGCTGCCCTGGCATGCCGCGCCGGTTTCCGCCTGAGTTTTTGCTTGTTGTTGCCACCTTCACTGGAGATGTCTATGCCTTCCGCCCCACGCCGGTCCCTGCTTCGCGCGATCCTTCTCGTTGTAGGGGCCTTCGCGCTTCCAGCCATGTCACAGGCGCAGGCACAGGCCTGGCCCGCCAGGCCGATCAAGTTGGTCGTTCCCTTTCCGCCGGGCGGCGGCACTGACGTGGCAGCCCGCATCATCGGCGAGCGGCTCAGCGCCCGCCTGGGCCAGCCCGTGATCATCGACAACAAGCCCGGCGCTTCCACCGCCATCGGTGTGGTCATGGTCAGCGCGGCCGAGCCCGACGGCTACACGCTGCTGTTCTCCGGCTCCAGCAGCTACACCGTGAACCCTGCGGTGCGCAGCAAGCTGGGCTACGACCCCTTCAAACAGCTCTCGCCCATCGCCATGGTCGCGCGCACGCCGCTGGTACTGGTGACCTCGGCCACCGGTCCCTACAAAACCCTCAAAGACGTGCTGGCCAAAGCCAAGGCCGAGCCGGGCGCCGTGACCTATGCCACCTTCGGTGCCGGTTCTGCGCCGCACCTGGCCGGCGAGATGCTGGCCAACGCCACCGGGGTGAAGTTTTCCGCCATTCCCTATAAAGGCAGTGCCGAGGCCGACATCGGCGTCGTGCGCTCGGACGTGAGCATGGGCATAGACACCCTGGCGGCCGTCAATCCCCTGGTGCAGTCCGGCAAGTTGCGCGCCCTGGCGGTCATCAGCGAAAAGCGCTCCGCCCAGTTGCCCACCGTGCCCGCGTATGGCGAATTGCAGTTGTCGTCGGCCCTGCTGGACGGCTGGTACGCGGTCGCCGCGCCGGCGGGCATTTCGCCGGTCGTGCGCGACCAGCTGTTGCAGGCCCTGACGGCCGTGATGGCCGACCCGGCGGTGGGCAAGAGGCTGCAGCAGCAGTCCCTGGAGCCGGCCTTCCTGGGCCCGCAGGCGCTGCGCAATGTGATGGATCTGGAGATCGCGCGTTATCGCGCAACGGTGGTGCGCGCCAACATCCGCCTCGACTGACTCTTTCAGGGGGGCAGCGACGGCTTCGCAAAGCTTGCGTGCAATGCACACGTAGCGCCCGCGCAGGATTCGCCGGTGATTCGTGTCCTGATGTATGGCCCCGCCTGGGTGAAACCTGGGCGTGTGGATGCGCGGGTGGAGGTGGTGGACATTACGCCCACGCTGGCGCGCGTGCTGCGGGCTGCGGCGCCTTCGTCGGCCGAGGGCAAGCTTCTGCCACAGTGACAACTGGCGGCGCCTGACCAACGCCTGATGAACCTCCTCAGGGCTGGCCAAAGTTGTAGCTGATCAGCGCGCTCAATCTGATCTTGCGATCGGGGTTCGACGGCGAGGCATCACCCAGCGGCTTGGACGCCGCGACATCCACCGTGTAGTACTTGTTGTCCGAGATGCGCACGCCCAGGCTGGCAGACCACAGTTTTGACGGGCTGAAAGTCCCGGTGTGGGTTGTGACGCGGGCGCCTTCCAGCAGCACGTAGGGGCTGAGGCTCTTCAGGTAAGGCGTGTCCAGGGCAAAGCTGCGGTTGACCTCCAGGCCGACACCCCAGCCCGAATCACCCGACACTTCGCCGGCCGCATAGGCCCTTGCGAATTTGGTGCTGCCGAAGGACACGCGCTCCGTACTCGGTAGCGAATGGGGCGTGTACTGCGTCATGAAGGTCACGGCCGTGCCCCAGTCCTTGCCCCAGCGGTTGCGCTGGCTGCCTTCCACCAGCAGCCGCGTGAAGTCCAGCCGCGCCGGATTGGTGGGAAGCGGGCCGGGCACATTCGCGCGAATACTGCTGCCGGCACCCAGCGATGTCAGCCCCTGCGTCAGGCGCAGCGAAAGGCTTTGCGCCTGGTCGTCTTCAGAGCGGTTGTAGCTGGCCTGGGCATACACGGCACGCACATTGACCTCATCCGTCAGCCTGACGCCGTTGGCGGGGTTGGCGTAGTTGTCTGCGTTGCCTACGCCGTAAATTCCACCGCTCAGGTACAGGCTCTCGCTGCGGCTCAGTATCAGCGGGTATTGCGCCGAAAACTCGAGCCGCTTGTAGTCGGTCTCGCGCTGGATCAGCGGCGGCGTGTCCAGTGCCGCATCGGGGTTGCCGCGGTAGATCGACATCTCCGCCTTGAGGGTCAGGCCTTCGCTGCCGACCATCTGCGAGTAACTGGCGGCGCCAAAGTGCTCGCCCTTGAACGCGCCTAACATCGTCGACGCGGTGAGCCGGCTGCCGCCGGTGAACGGATCGTTGAGGATGCCGGTGGTCACGACGCGCGGCCTGGAGCCGCGCACGTCTGTGGCCAGCGCCACCAGGTAGGGCTGGCGGACGATTTTGAGCACTAACGTGCCTGCACCGTCGGTGGTGGAGGGCGGCGTCGCACTGGCCTCCACCCGCAGCCCGGGCATCTGCGCCATCAACTGGGTATAGCGTTCAAAGCTGGCCAGGCGCAGCGGCTTGTCTTGCTGCAGGTGAACAGCAATCTCGCGTAGCTTGTCTTCGGCGCGCCCCGGGTCGCCCTCTATCTTCACCGTGGCCACATAGCCTTCGACCGCGACGATGCGGACCACGCCGTCCTTGAAGTCCTGCTCCGGCACAAAGGCAAACGACAAGGCGTAGCCTCGCTGCTTGTAGAGCGCGGTGACTTCGCGGCTGACCTCGGCAATGCGTGCGACCGTGACGGTCTGGCCCGCCAGCGGCTTGAAGAGATTGGCAACCTCGTCAAAGTCAATGGCGTTCACGCCCTCGATCTGAAAACGCTGCGGCGTGACGTTCAGGCTGCGTCGGGGCTGCGACTCCAGCTGCGAAGGCAGGATGGTGATGTTGGGGTCGGCCTTTTGCTCAAGCGGCAATTGCGGCATGGGCAAGGTGTCCAGCGGGTTACCGCCGGGTGTTTGCGCCGAAGCGAAGGGATAAAAAAGCCCCACCGCTGCAAGGCAGGCGGTGGGGGCAACAGAAGATTTTCTGAAGGGCATGCGAAGCGGGCCCTTTGCTTAGCGGAGCAGGCCGGTGACGCCTCCGAGGAGATTGGCGACCGGTGTTGTTGCACCGGAGGTCGAGCCTGTGGCGCCCCCCGTAGTGTTGCTGACAGTGGTCACAACGCTGGTCACCACCGTTGTTACTGGAGCCAACACCGACGTCGGAGCGCCACCCGTGAGACCACCTGTCAGACCCGATACGGCGCCGGTAACCGGTGCCAGCACAGAAGTTGGCGTGCCACCAGTGAGGCCGCCCGTCAGGCCCGACACTGTGTTGGTGACCGGTGCGAGCACGGAAGTTGGTGTGCCACCAGTGAGGCCGCCTGTCAAACCTGACACGGTATTGGTCACGGGCGACAGCACGCCCGTCGGTGAACCGCCTGTCAGGCCGCCCGTGAGACCCGCCACCGTATTGGAAAGCGGTGCAAGTGGGCTGCTGACGCCTCCGCTGCCGGCCGGCGCATTGACTGCGCCGCCCAGGCTTGCGACTGTCGTGCCCACGGCGCTCACCAGCTGGCCGGTTTCAGCAATGACTGGTTGGTTGGTGGCTGTCAGGCCGTCACCCAGTGTGTCGACTGCGCCGCCCACACGCACCAGTAATCCGTCAACCGGCTGTCCCAGCCCGGTCGTATCACCCACGGCTTGGGTCGTGGCCATCACGGTTTCTGCAATGGGCCGGATGATCGTGCTGGTCGAGCTGGTCACGCGCTCAACCACAGGGGTTTGCATGGCTGTGCCCAGGCGCGTGCCCACGGCCGTCACTGTTTCTCCGACGCGGGTGACCAGTGCGCCTGTGGGGTCTGTCACCGGTTGCAATATGCCCAGTGCGCCGCCGTCCAGTGAGCTGACTGCACCGCCGGCACTGCCGACCGCAGCTCCCACATATTCAACAGCATTCGGAACGCCGCCCAGCGTGGTGCCGATAGGGTTGGTGGTCAGGTCACCGATCTGCCCGAGGCCGGCCGCGGCACTTTGGCCCAGAGCATCCACGGCCGAGCCCGTGTTTTGCAGCACGCCGCCAAGGCCTTGCGTGACGCCGTTGTCCATGCCTGGCATCGTTACCGCTGCTACGGTGTCACCGAGGCTGCTGACAAGATTGCCGCCGGTGCTCACAATGTTGGAAACACCATCGCCGATGGCGCCTGTCGCGGCCAGTCCCTGTGAGCCGGTGGTTGCGATTCTGCTGTCGCCACCGCCACCGCCACTGGCCGTTGAAGACCTGCCCGAGGCCGTGTCTGAATCAAGGCCCAGGCTGCCGGTCGCAGAGCATCCGGTAAAAAGTATTGAGCTGAAAACCGCCATAGCGATCACGCTGCGTTTGCCGGAGAATTGAGAGAGAGAATGAATCGTGGTCATAGAAGCCTCCGCTGTTGATTGAGGCATCTGTTAAGGCAATTTGCAGGCCCACTTTTTAGGTCATCGGGTTTCCTCTCGTCCAGTAACAGAAAGTAAGTACAAAAAAGCTTCTTTGAATTCGTTTTTTTAAGAAAGAGTAATAAATAATTACTTTTTAAAATGAGATTTCGTAGCGGTGTTACCGGCACGTGCGCCACATGGGGTAACAACCCGGTAACGTTCATTAGGTCTTAAGACCATCTATTCAGGTTTTGCTGGCCTTCAAAACCGAAAAAATAATTAAAAAGGCCGTGAAGGGAGTGTTTATGGTTCGTGAAATATTTCACGCTTGTCGTTGTTGTGCGCGCCACAGGGGTAGGTCCTTAGGCCACCAAATTGCCAGGAGTTGGAATGGCGGTGCTGCATGACGATCAAAGCCGATTACTCCAACCTCAAGCTATTTGTTGCCCAGGGCGACGCAGATTTTTTTGACCGGGTCGCCCGGTGCCTTCGTCCCTTGGGCACGGTCGTCAGCCGGGCAGACACCCTGCCGCTCCACGACATCGGTTCGGGTGACCAGTCCCTGGCGCTGGTTAGCGTCAGCGCACTGGCCCTCAACCCGGGCTGGTATGCGCATAGCGAGATGCCCGTGATCTGGGTCGGGACTGAGCGGCGCGATGGGCTCACCCTGGACCCGATGGGCGGCACCAGCCTGCTGCCCCCCGACTTCACCGATGTTGAGTTGCGAACCATGGTGACCAGCGTGGTCGGTGAGCTGTCCCCCCTGGACCTTCCCGCGCTGGCCAACGGTGTGACCGTGGTGGCACGCTCCATGTCCATGATTTCACTGCTCGATGAAGTCATGGCGTTTGCCGACAGCGACCAGAACGTGCTGATCCGCGGCGAGACCGGTGTCGGCAAGGAACTCATCGCCGAGCTCTTGCATCGCGGCAACAGGCACTATTCCAACGGCCAGTTTGTGCCGGTCAATTGCGGCGCCATTCCTGATGGGCTTTTTGAGTCGCTTTTTTTCGGCCATGTGAAAGGTGCTTTTACCGGCGCCGTGCAAATGCACAAGGGCTACCTTGAGCAGGCCAATGGCGGCACGCTCTTTCTGGACGAGATCGGCGACTTGCCCCTGTTCCAGCAGGTCAAGCTGCTACGCGTGTTGGAGTCGGGTGTCATGACGCGTGTGGGCTCTGAATCACCCATCCAGCTCGACTTCAGGCTGGTGGCAGCCACCAACCGCAACCTGCGTGAGCTGGTGCAGGCCGACCGCTTCCGTTCAGATTTTTATTACCGGCTTGCCGTGATTGAACTCGAGGTGCCCACCCTTGAGCAGCGTGGCGCCGCCGACAAGATCGCCATCTTCAAAATGGTGTTGATCCGAATGATGCCGCCCGGACAAGAGAGCCGCGCCAACGATATTCCGGGCTGGCTGGTTGACCGCGTTGCCACCCTTCAGTTCCCCGGCAACATACGGCAACTGCGCAACCTCGCAGAGCGCATCGGCGTCATCGTGCGGCAAACCAGCCAGTGGGACGAGAAGCTGATCAACCGCGCACTTGAAATGGTGATGGACGCCGGCGCAGGCGTACCGCCGGCCCTGGCGGCGCGGCGCAGCGCCGACGCTGTGGAGCGCGCCCGTATCCTGAGCGAGCTGGACCGCAACGAGTGGCATCGCCAGAAAACCGCGCAAGTGCTCGGTATCAGCCGCAAGTCGTTGTGGGAGAAGATGCGCAAGCTCGGCATCATGGGCTGAGGGGTTGCCCGGCGGCAAGTAACTTTATTTTGCTTCGCCAGCAACCCGCAGCAGGGTGGGCAGCCGCCAGGCAAGCACTGGCTTCGGCAAGCTCAGTCCGGACGGGGAGGGAAGATCTGCTATTAATTCAGGAGCTGCAACCCTATACACCACCTGGGCTAGAGGCCAAAAACACCAAGAACTCAACTCCCCAACGCCGCCTGACCCGCTTTGCGAATCGTCCCCTGCGCCGCCGCGCACAAGGTGCGCTCCGCACCGCGCAGTGCAAAGATGTCGCAGCGGCACACCGCCTGCGTTTTGCCGCTGCCCACCACGGTGGCCACGGCCAGCAGCCGCTCGGCGTCTTTGGCCGGGCGCAGGTAGTTGATCTTGAACTCGGCCGTGACCGAATCACCCAGCACCGAGCCGCCCGCAAATGTGAGTGCGTTGTCGGCCAGGTAAGACAGCACACCGCCGTGCACAAAGCCGTGCTGCTGCAAAAGGCCGGGCACCACCGGCACCGACAGCTCGGCAAGGCCGGGCGTGAAGGCATCGAGGCTTGCATTGAGCATCGTGCTGAAGGGCTGGCGGCTGAGCGCGTCGCGGCCGAAGGCGAAGAGGTCGGAGGGGGTAGGTGTCGTCATGGAGGTCATCACGTCAGCGGGCATGTTGGCTCCTGGGGATGGGCGGGGCCAAACGCTTGCCACCCGAAGCCAGCCAGTGCAGCAGGCGCACCCGCGCCGGCCAGGGCACCGGCTTGGGCTCGTTGCCCAGCGATGCCTGCGCCTGCGACAGCGCATCTTCTACGCACGCGTCATGCAGGTACCGCACTGCCAGCGCCCAGATCAGCAGGGCAGGGCCACGTGCGTTCATCTCGATGCGGTGCTCCAGCACGCAGTGCGCGTGCGTGGCGTCCAGCACTTCAAAGCCGTGCCAGCCCTCAAAGCCCTTGGGGCCGGTAAACCGGAAGCGGATGGACTGGCCCGGCGTGTAAGCCTCGACAACGTAGCGGATCGGCCCGTGCCCGCCGGCGGCACCCACGCCCAGCGGCCGGTCAAACTTCATGCGCGGCCAGGCGCGCCCCGGCCACAGCGCATCGGCCGGCGAGGCCAGCGTGTCGATCAGCGCGCCCACCCGCTCGGGGCTGGCATGCAACAGGCGTTGGTGAACGTTCACGACTTTCATTTGAGAACTCTCCTTTGAATCAGTTCAGGCCGCCACGGCCATCCACGCCGCATGCTCCAGCGCGGCCCGCACCTTGGGCGCCACCGCAGGTTGCGGCTGGCTCACCCAGCGCTGCGTGAGCGACAGCGCCGGTGAAAACACCAGCGCCATCCACACCGGGAAGGGCATGGCCCGCATCTCGCCCGCTTCAACGCGCTGCGCGATCCAGGCCATCAACGTGCCAAACGCGTCCGCATTGACAGCCTCGCGCTCGGCCTCATCGGAGGTATCGGGCCCATCAGCGCCGCTGGAGATATCGCCGCTGCGCCGCAGTGCGTGCAGCAGGCGGGCGCTCTTGGGGTTTTGCAGCACCCACTGGATGTAGGCGCGTATCAAACCCTTCACGCCTTTTTCAGCCTGCACGGCCCGGCCCGTGATGGGCGGCAGCAAGGCGGCATGGAAGTCCCTCAGGATGTGGGCGTACAGCGCGTCGGCCAGCTTCGCCTTGGTCGGGAAGTGGTGGTACAGGCTGCCGTTGCTCACGCCGGCCTCCTGGCGCACCAGGTCCATTGAGGCAGCCGTGAAGCCGTGCGCCAGGAACACGGTGGCAGCGGCTTCCAGCAGGCGCTCGCGGGTGCTGGTGGCGCTTGGGGATGTGGGGGAGGGGGTGTCCATGACTAGAGTATTACTCTAGACTAATACTCTGTCAACTTCCGTGCGGCTGCTGGGGAATCGGCGGCCCAGACCGCAGGAAACCTGCGCCCAAATTGGCGACAATACAAAACAGAAAGCGAGAAACCCATGCCACTGCAATTTGCCGACCGCCTCAACAATGTCGAAACCTCCGCGATTCGCGAACTCTTCAAACTGCTGGGCAAGCCCGGCATCGTCAGCTTTGCCGGTGGTTTTCCGGACCCGGCCATGTTTGATGTCGAAGGCATCAAAGAAGCCAGCAACAAGGCCCTGACCGAAGAGCCCGGCGGCGCACTGCAGTACGGCGCCACCGAAGGCTACGGCCCGCTGCGCGAGCAGCTCAGCGCCTTCATGGCCACCAAGGGCGCCAAAGACGTGGCGCCCGACCAGCTCATCGTCACCACCGGCAGCCAGCAGGCGCTTGATCTGCTCGGCAAGACCATGATCTCGCCCGGCGACAAAGTCATCGTGGAAGGCCCGACCTTCCTCGCCACCATCCAGTGCTTTCGCCTCTACGGCGCAGAACTCATCAGCGCGCCGATCGATGCCCACGGCGTCAAGACCGACGAGCTCGAAAAACTCATCGCCCAGCACAAGCCCAAATTTGTCTACCTCATCCCCACCTTCGGTAACCCCAGCGGCGCACTGCTGAGCCTGGAGCGCCGCAAGCAGGTGCTGGAGATGGCCGTCAAACACAACACCCTGATCGTGGAAGACGACCCCTACGGCGACCTCTACTTCGGCGAAGCGCCACCGCCCTCACTGCTGGCCCTGAGCCCCACCGTGCCCGGCAGCCGCGAGCTGCTGGCGCATTGCGGCTCACTCAGCAAAGTGCTGAGCCCCGGCCTGCGCGTAGGCTGGATGATCGCCCCCGCCGAGCTGCTGGCCAAGGCCACCATGTGCAAGCAGTTCAGCGATGCGCACACCAGCACCTTCGCCCAAGCCACCGCAGCCCAATACCTCAAAGCCGGCCGCATGCCCGGCACGCTGAAAAGCGTGCGCAAGGTCTACGGCGAGCGGGCCCTCGCCATGGGCGCAGCTTTGAAGCGCGAGCTGGGCGACGCGATTGCTTTCACCCAGCCGCAAGGCGGCCTGTTCTTCTGGGCCAGCCTGACGGGCGCCAACGGCAAGAGCAAAGACGCCGGCGACTTCGCCAAGAAGGCGATCGAGCAACTGGTGGCCTTTGTGCCTGGTGCACCGTTCTACGCGGCCAACCCTGATCTGGCCACGCTGCGGCTGAGCTTTGCCACGGCGGATGTGGCGAAGATTGAAGAGGGTGTGGCGCGCCTGGGCAAGGCTTTATAAAAATCCCAGCGTTGCGTTGTGCAATTTGGAGCGGGGAGAGTTATGTACAAAATTGTTCTTGGCGCAGGCTTGTGTTTCTTACACTCATTGGCGGCAGCCGAACCAAACTGCACTTTGCGAGTATTTCAAGATAACGTAGAGATCGTTTCTTCGGTCAAGGAGTCCATTCCGGTTTTCAAGCTTCTCCCCGCGCCCTTTCGGGTTGAGCTGACGCCCGCTGAATGTCGGCCTGGGATCAACCTGGCCTTGAAGACTGAAATCGCCTACCTGACAAAGACGCCGAAAGTGTATTCGGGCGCGGGCCACTACATGGCTGGGGCGCCAACCGCCAGTCTTCTTGACCTGAGCGGAGCGCGCAATCCACGTTCCGATATCGAAGAAGAAATAACGATGGGGACAGATGCGACCGTGTGGGCGCGAGCCCAGTACGAAAAGGTCTGCAAAGAATTAAAGGGCTGTCCCACGGTGGCAAAAGCCTATCAGTCCACCTGGCCTTTTGTAGACCCAGTCACCGGCGCGGATCGCAACTATGCGGAGTTCAATTTTGCGCGCGGACAAAATCCACTGTCTACGATTGCTGGACGTCAGCTTTATCTTGTCGCGTACACCCCCTGGAAGACTTTCAAGTCCGGTCCTGACGAATGGCGCGCTACCGGCTTCTATGTCTTTAATGTGCATCCGTTTTCACTGGAGTTTTCGCGCTGAGCGAGGTAGGCTGGTTTTTTAAAAAGAGAGGGAGGAGATAACCATGCGCTTGGTTAAAACGTTGGCTTTGGTGTGTTTGCTCGCGGGCCAATGCGGCTTCGTCTGGGCAGGGGATGCGGTTCGGGCTTTTGCGTCTGAACTGATGCTGCATGAAAGCAAGCAGGTCTTGCAGCCTGACCGCCCGCTGAAATACTCAGATCCGGAAGGCGGCGCCGCGTTGCGCGCGCTGCTGGCGCCGGCAAGAACCAAAATCGTGATGGACGATTTCCTTGGGGAGCTTCAAAAAGACCCCGGCCAGCCAGATGTGACCAAACTGGTCGGGCCTCTTGTTAAACGCTATGAGAAGGCCTTCACGGCAGACCCTCGTGCGTATGAAGAAGAGTACCTGGATGCCTTGAATTGGGTGGTAAGTCCTCTTGAAGGCGCCGCCCGGATTTCTGCCGCAAGTGTGCGGCAAAACGCCGCGGCAACTGGGCCCGACGCGGAAGCTGCGCAAAAACTTCTTGAGAGTCTGCAAGGTCTTTCAGACAGCCTAGTGAGATTTATTGCGAAAGACATCAGGGATAAAGCCAACAGCGGTGTCTACAGCGCAGCGGGCAAAGTGCGCGCGCTTGCCATGGCAGACCGCCCGGTTGCCGTTTTGCCGCCTGCCCCGCCAGCTCAGGCCCGGTCTGCCCAGCAGGCGCCCGCCGCGGCAGTGAGCGCGCGCGACATCGAAGAGCGCTTTTCGCGCCGGTCGCTGCTGGCCGCCGATGCGCTTGAGCAATTGCAGAAATGCAACGCAAGCACCCCGCGGCAACGCTACGAAGAGCTCATTGAAAACACCAAAAAGGGTAGAGGCGTGACTGGCTTCCTGGGTCAAACCGGTGCGCCCAAAGTGGTCGGCATCGCCGACCAGTACTGGACCTGCGTCAGCTTCAGCGCCACGGGCAATGCGATTCTTCCCGTGGAAGTGTTGCGCAACACCGTCACCACCGTCGGCGCCAGCCCCGCCGGCCTTGCCGCCTGGCGGCGCGAACTACTGGCAGAGCTGGCCACGAACGGGAAGGCCCAGGGCCTGGTCGAACTGCGGGGCGGCAGCGCACAGGTCGCGTCGTACACGCTCTCGCGCGAGGGCGGGGCCAACCTGTCCTACGAGACATCCACACTGTTAAAGGCGGGCACTTATAACCGGGCTGACTACAAAGTCGTGATCTCAGAGCCGTCAATCACCGGGGTGGTGCTGAGCTACGTCGGGGAAAGCAAGGCAAAAAACAGTGCCATGTTGCTGGCCCCGCTGGCCCGCGTACCGCTCACGAGTGATGGCTTTATTCCGATTGCCGGAAACGCAGCTACCGCGTCAACCAACTTCGCAGGCAATGTGTGGCTGTTTGAGTCGGTGAGTGGGCCCGGCAGCTTGCTCCGCTTGAGCCCGGGAGGCATTGCCACCTACGAGAGGGGCACAGCGTCGCAAACCGGGCAATGGAAGGTGACCGGCAACGCCTTGCAGGTGTATGTGAATCCGGACGTTTATTACTCGCTGGCCCTGACTGAAGATGGCCGATTTTTGCAAGGCGAGGTCCGCAGGAAAGAGATGCCCTCACCCAAGATTCAGGGCGTCTCTTCGATTCCCCAGCATGACGACTTTGACCCCGAACTGCGCTTCAAGATTTCGCGCCTTTACCGCGACTCTGATGCCGAGTATGAAAAAGTGATGGCCGTCAAGCGCGAGGCGGCGAAGCAGGATGCCCTCTTTGCGACCCAGAGGCTGTTTGCCCAAGCCGAAGTGCGCAAGACACAGATACTGGCCGAAACACCTGAGCAGGAAGCCGCAGAGCAGGCCAAAATAGTCGCCCAAAACGGCAAGCCCGAATACACGTGGCGTGTTTGTGACGGGTCACTGCAATCCCAGCTCATGATGGCGAAGTACACCTCTCCGACGGCAGTTGCAGACTTTGCCGGCAAAACCATCGGTGACGTTTGCTACGCATGGCTGGGCACGCGCAAAGACTGGAAGGCCACTATTCTTCAGCAGGGTTGCAACGGCCGCTGCCAGATGCAGTAATGCCCCGTGCAAGCGGCGGCGCGCTGCAATCGCCGGCCCGCTTGCACACCATCAACACCGCCGTCCCGTCCGGCGTCTGCACTTCATCCACCGCACGAAACCCGGCCTTTTCGTAGCAACGAATGGCCCGCGTGTTGCGAGGGTCGGGGTCGGTCTGGATATGGGTGACTTGCGGGTCGGTGAACACCTTGGCGACCCAGGCCTTCACCATCGCCGTGCCCAGGCCGCGGCTCAGTTGCGTGGCGTCGGCGATGGACTGGTCTATGCCGCGCACGCCGGGGTCGGTTTCATCCTCCCACCAGCCGCCGCCCGAACCCATGGCCACATAAGACTGGATGTAGCCGAAGGGCTGGCCGTCGAGCAAGGCAATGTGCGGTTGCACCTGGGTGGTGTCGTTGATCCAGGCACCGTATTCAGCTTCTACCTCTGCCATGGTTGGGGCAGGCCCCCACCATTCCGTCCAGTGGGGCTGTGCCACCCATTCGTGCAGCATGGGCAGGTCTGCCATTTGCAGTGGCCTAAAGCTGAAGCGTTGCGTCAGGTTGGTTTCTACATTCGTGTCGTTCATGTTGCGGCAGTCTCCGGTGCGGCTGGCACGGCGTCTCCAAAAAAATCGGCAATTTGCCATTTTGCACAGGGGGCGCAGCGATGTGCGGCATTCCCGTAGGGCTCGCACGTGTTTTACCCGGGCTGCCTACAATCCAGAAGAGCGCTGGCCTGTCGCCTGCGGCACCTTGATTCGGGCCTGTTCACTTTCATGACTTCTGCTGCCGCGCCTAGCGCCACCCACTCCAGCATCTCCCCGGCCACGCGCCGCTCCATCCTTCTTCTTTCCTTCGGCACCTTCTCCAGCATGTGCGCGCAGCGCATCTGCGACGCCATGCTGCCCGAGCTCTCGCGCGTGTTTGCCGTCAGCATCGCGCAGGCGGCGCAGGTCGTGTCGATATTCGCCATCACCTATGGCGCGTCGCAACTCTTTTACGGCCCGCTCGGCGACAGGCTGGGCAAGTTCCGCGTCGTCACCTTTGCCACGCTGGGCTGCAGCGTCGGCAGCGTGCTCGCCGTGTTGGCACAAAGCCTGGACGTATTGATTTTTGCCCGCCTGCTGATGGCGCTGGGCGCCGCGGCGCTCATCCCGCTGGCCATGGCCTGGGTGGGCGACAACGTACCCGCCGACGAGCTGCAGGTGATGCTCACACGCACAGGCCTGGGCAGCACGCTCGGCATTGTGGGCGGGCAACTGGTGGGCGGCTTGTTTACCGACTTGCTGGGCTGGCGCTGGGCCTTTGCCTTCATGACGGCGCTGTTTGCCGTGGTGGGCACGCTGCTGTGGCGCGACCTGCGCCGCCAGACCGCCGCGCAGCATTGCGAAATGAAAACACTGGTAGCCACCCCCAGCCAGCCCGTACAACACGCCAACTTCGTCAAACAAGCGCTAGAGATCATCACCGGCAAATGGTCACGCGTCGTGCTGCTGATGGCGATGGTTGAAGGCGCAGTCGGCTTCGGCGTGCTCGCCATCTGGGCATCACACCTGCACCGCTCGCTCGGCTTGTCGCTGTCAGTCTCAGGCGCCATCGTCGCGCTATTCGGCCTGGGCGGCATGGTCTACATGGCCATTGGCCCCCACCTCATCCGCCGCTTCGGCCAGCAAGGCCTGGTCATCATCGGCGGCGCCATCGTAGGTGTGAGTGCTCTGGTACTGGCCTACACCCCCCACTGGGGCCCAGCCATCCCCGCCAGCCTGCTCGCAGGCTTCGGCTTCTTTGCCTTCCACAACACCATGCAAGCCAACGCCACACAGATGACACCGCATGCGCGTGGTACGGCGGTGTCGTTGTTCTCGTCGTTTTTGTTTTTAGGCCAGTCGCTGGGCGTGGTGCTGGCTGCCGGCTTGATCGATCGCATTGGGACCAGTGCGGTGGTGGCGCTGGGTGGGGTGGCGATTGCGGTGGAGGGGGTTTACTTTGCTTGGGCGTTGAGGCGGCGGTAATTGTCGAGACTATTTACGGTCGAAACCGAGGTGCCGTCGAATCTCATGTTCGCAATGTTATGGTCTGGCACCACCGGAAAAACCTTGCCCTTTGAGTTGCATTGCAACATACGTTGCGAAGTTGTCGGTCATACCACTCACATAGTCGAGTACGCGCCGTGTGCATTGATATGAATCCCAACTTTTATGACGCGGCTCATTCCCAATCTTCGGTGCATGATCGCCCAAGTACCGCATGGCTAGTTGGGTTTTCCATGGCGTACTCGGATTCATTGTCGGGTTTAAAAGATGCGCGGATTGTTTTGTGGCTGCGTCACAGAAAGCATCAAGTAGTGACTCGAACACTGCAAACGAGCCGAGCTCAATCTCAACTTTTCGACTGTCGCTGAAGATGTACTCGTGGGCATACTTTTTTGCTGTTGCGATCGCTTGGGTACGAACGTCGCCTGGACCCAGGAATTTTTCCATGATGTCCTTCTGGACTTCGCCACGCATGATTTGATCGTATCCAATCTCAAATGCCTCGATAGCCCCTCCGACCAGTTTGTCAAAAACTCGACCACGGAGCCTAGCGAGGTTGACACGAAATGAGTCATGAGAAAGTATTTCCTTCTGCAGTTCTTGCCATTCCATAACTTCGAATAGAGGCTCAAATAGCTCGGAGACTTTTTCGAAGCTTACTATTCCAAGCTCTACCGCATCATCCAAATCCACTATTGAATAGCAAATGTCATCTGCACATTCAACTAGGTGAGCAAGGGGATGGCGGCACCAGACGCCGTTTTTTCGAACTAGGCCGAGTTTGATACCTACCTGTTCAAGAATCTCTTTTTCAGAGAGGTACACCGAAAACTTATTATTTGAATGGCTGGAGGTCCATGGGTATTTTAGAAATGCACCCAAAGTGGCGTACGTGAGTTGCAGTCCGCCGTTGAAAAGATGGTTTTCGGTCTGAGTCAGCATGCGAAAACCCTGTGCATTTCCTTCTACGCAAATTAAGTCACTGACTGTTGAATTCCACTGAAGTCTGACCCGAGTTTTCCATCGAATTTTGACCCACACTCTTTGTGAGCAGAAGGTGCTCACGATGTGTGTGTGGATCTGCCTCAAAGTGCGCCGCTGTTTCCGCGATTTTGTTGCCTCGATGACTAGCCAGGTGGCCAGCTTCTCGGCGTAGGGATCGAGCTTGCTTGGGGTTGCCCGCCGTTGGTAGCTGGGCTCGCTCTCTTCCGATCGCAGATGCTTCTTCACTGTGTTGCGAGCCAGGCCTGTACGCCTTGAGATCTCGCGGATGGACATTTGATCCCTCAATGCCCAACGCCTGATGACATTCAATGTCGCCACGTCTATCACTCCTAATTTCCCCTGCTTTTAAAACAAGCAGGGTAGTGCCTACGTGGGTCAGTTTTGGATGGAAATTACTGCGCTAAGTGGG
>CALRQR020000002.1:0-369765 GCA_943370375.1 Synechococcus sp. UW140 | reverse complement strand
GACAGCGACGTGACATTGCTGTTCGTGGTGCTCAAGCCGGTAGACAGTGAGCTGAAGCCCGTTGAGGCCGAAGTCGACAGCGAACTGAAGCCCGTGGAGATCGAGCTGAAGCCGGTCGAGACGGAGCTAAAGCCGGTCGACAGCGAAGTAACGTTGCTGTTGGTCGTGCTCAGGCCGGTGGACAGGGAAGTGATGCCGCTGGCTGCAGTGCTCAGACCTGTCGACGTCGAGGTCGAGAGCGAACTGATACCAGTTGAGGCGGATGTCGACAGCGACGTGACATTGCTGTTCGTAGTGCTCAGACCGGTGGACAGCGAGCTGAAGCCAGTGGACGTGGAAGTCGAGAGTGAGCTAAAGCCAGTCGAGATCGAGCTGAAGCCCGTGGAAACAGAGCTGAATCCAGTCGACAGCGAAGTGACGCTGCTATTGGTGGTGCTCAGGCCCGTGGACAGCGAAGTAATGCCGCTCGTTGCCGTGCTCAGGCCCGTCGAAGTCGAGGTAGACAGCGAGGTAATGCGGCTATCGGCAGTGCTCAGCCCGGTCGAGGTCGAGGTGGACAGCGAGCTGATACCTGTAGACAGAGAAGTAATGCCGCTGGTGGCGGTGCTCAGACCGGTGGAGGTCGACGTCGAGAGCGAGGTCACCCGGCTATCCGTAGTGCTCAGCCCGGTAGATAGAGAGGTGATCCGGCTGGTTGCTGTGCTAAGGCCCGTCGATGTCGACGTGGAGAGCGAAACAACACTGCTTGTGGCCGTGCTCAAACCTGTCGAGGTTGAGGTCGAGAGCGAGCTGAGGCCGGTGGAAGCCGAGGTCGAGAGGGAAACAATGCTGCTGGTGGCAGTGCTCAAGCCAGTCGAAGCCGATGTCGACAGTGAGCTGATGCCTGTGGAAGCCGAGGTCGAAAGCGAGGTGACGCTGCTATTGGTTGTGCTCAAACCGGTGGACAGCGAAGTGATGCCGCTGGCGGCGGTACTCAGGCCCGTGGATGTAGATGTCGACAGGGAACTGATGCCGGTGGAGGCTGAGGTCGACAGCGACGTGACATTGCTATTGGTGGTGCTCAGTCCGGTGGACAGCGACGTGATGCCGCTGGCCGCGGTGCTCAGTCCGGTCGACGTGGAGGTTGAAAGGGAACTGACGCCGGTGGAGACTGAAGCAATGCCACTGGCGGCAGTGCTCAAGCCCGTTGATGTCGACGTCGACAGCGAAGTAACGCTGCTGTTCGTTGTGCTCAGGCCGGTGGATAGCGAGGTGATGCCGCTGGTTGCCGTGCTAAGACCGGTCGAGGTCGAGGTAGACAGCGAGGTAATGCGGCTGTCGGCAGTGCTCAGGCCTGTAGATGTCGAGGTCGACAGCGACGTGACATTGCTGTTGGTGGTGCTCAGGCCGGTAGACAGCGACGTGATGCCGCTGGTAGCGGTGCTCAGGCCGGTCGATGTGGAGGTCGAGAGCGAACTGACGCCGGTGGACACCGAAGCAATGCCGCTGGCCGCGGTGCTCAAACCTGTCGATGTCGATGTCGACAGCGAGGTGACGCTGCTGTTTGTTGTGCTCAGGCCGGTGGACAGGGACGTGATGCCGCTCGTGGCCGTGCTCACACCGGTGGACAAAGAGCTGATGCCGGTGGAGGTCGAGGTCGAGAGCGACGTTACGCGGCTGTCCGTGGTGCTCAATCCGGTGGATAGCGACGTGATGCGGCTGGTTGCCGTGCTCAAGCCGGTTGAGGTGGACGTCGACAGTGAAACAACACTGCTGGCGGCGGTGCTCAAGCCCGTGGATGTCGAGGTCGACAGCGACGTCACGTTGCTGTTCGTCGTGCTCAAGCCGGTGGACAGCGAGGTGATGCCGCTTGTTGCAGTGCTCAGACCCGTAGAGGTGGAAGTCGACAGCGAACTGATTCCGGTCGAAGCCGACGTCGACAACGAAGCGACGTTGCTGTCGGTGGTGCTAAGTCCGGTCGAGAGGGAGGTGATGCCGCTTGTCGCCGTGCTCAAGCCTGTAGAGGTTGAGGTTGACAGTGAGGTAATGCGGCTGTCGGCCGTGCTCAAACCCGTCGACGTCGAAGTCGACAGCGAGGTGATGCCGCTGGTTGCCGTGCTCAGGCCGGTTGAGGTCGATGTGGACAACGACGTCACGCGGCTGTCGGTGGTGCTCAAGCCTGTCGACAAGGAGGTAATGCGGCTGGTAGCTGTGCTCAAGCCGGTGGAAGTCGAGGTCGAGAGTGAGCTGATGCCGGTCGAAGCGGAAGTCGACAGGGAAGTGACGTTGCTGTTCGTGGTGCTCAGGCCGGTCGACAAGGACGTGATGCCGCTTGTTGCCGTGCTCAGGCCTGTGGATGTCGACGTGGACAGGGAAACGATGCTGCTGGTGGCAGTGCTCAGGCCCGTCGATGCCGAGGTCGAGAGCGATGTCACGCGGCTGTCGGTCGTGCTCAAGCCTGTCGAAAGCGAGGTAATGCGGCTGGTAGCGGTGCTCAAACCGGTGGAGGTTGAGGTCGACAGCGAAACGACATTGCTGTTGGTGGTGCTCAGGCCGGTCGACAGCGAGGTGATATTGCTGTTGGCGGTGCTCAAGCCTGTCGACAGGGAGCTTGTCACGGTGGACAACTGGGCCACGTTGACGGCATCCGCCTGGCCGATGCCGGCGGCCACGCCCGTGATGGTGCGATTGCCGACGTTGACTTCACCGGCAGAGGTCTGGGCCGCTGCCAGGCCGAATGCCGTGTAGCCGGTCTGGACGCCTACCGTGGTGGCGGAGCCTTCGCCCAAAGCCACGCTGTCAGCGTGGGTAGCTTTGGCGCTCTGGCCAATGGCCACGGAATTGGTTTGGCTTGCCGTTGCCGCATTGCCAGTCGCCAGGGAACCCCCGATCGCCACGGAGTCTGTACCCGATGCGAGTGTGAATCGGCCAATCGCAACCGACTGCGCGCCGGACGCAGTCGAGCCGCCGCCGCCGGAGCCGTCGCCGCCGCCGATCGCCACGGCGGAGAGACCGGCGGCATTGGCATCGTTCCCCAGCGCATAAGCGCCTTTTGCGGACGCTTTTGAGCCAGAGCCAATGGACGTCGCGCTGTCGGCCGATGCCGCGGAGTTGTTTCCGATGGCGATGGTGTAGTTGTTGGTGGCTTGTGCGCCGTTGCCAATTGCGACCGCTGCCGTGCCGGTGGCATCGGTGCCGTTGCCGAATGCAGAGGAACTGGCTCCGCTGGCCACGGCCCCGTAGCCGACGGCGGCGGCGTTTGCGCCGCTGGCAGTTGCCCGCCCCGTTGCTGTTGTCGTGCCACCGCCGATGGCGATACCGGTGGCGTCCCCTGCCTGGCCGGTGGCACTGCTGGTACCGGTATAGCTCGCGTAGGTTGTCAGCGGCATCAGCGCCGCTCCCCCCAGAACAGCCGCCGCCATAACGGAGGCGACTTTGCTGCCGCTGCGTTTTCCTCGTGCGCTCGAGATCTCGGAGACGGCGACCCAGGTGCCCAAAAGCTCGCTGTAGACGGTACGGTAAAACTTATTCATTTTTCACTTAATGGCTAGGCTCAGTGGAGGTGGGCTGGCAGGCAATCACTTCGCCGCAGGCGGAGTTGCTGCAATGGCCCCGTACCGGTAGCCCGCAGGCACCCACTGGTTTCCGTTTTTGAAAAGCGAGACCTTTTCCCAGGCTCTTGTCTTGGAATAAGGGGAAATGAACAGCACGCCGACAAATTCACCGGCCGGCAGCTTGGGATGGTCGATTTCCCGTTCGATGCCCACCCAAATCCTTGGGCCGGCCGTCTGGCCGAGGGTGTTGCGCATGGTGGCGATGTAGCTGGCCCAGGAGGCCTGGGTCTCCGCGCTCTTCATGACGGGCGTGCTTTGTTCCCACATCGCGGCTGCGTTATCTGTATCGGCCACCGTCAGCCATTGCTGGGCAACGGCGATGGCCGCATCGGCGGAAGAAGCCGGTTGAGCAGACACACCGAAGGACAGCATCAGCGTTATCGCCAATGCCCACAGGCGCAGAGCCAAACTGGTTTTCAGGCCACGGTGTGTTGCGGTATTCATCTGGTTGCTTTCAAACTCAGTCGCCTCGCATCGAAGAATGTGTGCTTAAGCGCTACTTGTAAGAATTTGTATTTGAGACGTTCGGAAAATGTAATTAGTTCGCAGGATTTTCCCATGTAGCTACAAAGATAGGTGAGAAATACAACACGAAATTGTTGCAAGGTATTGATTGGATTGGTAATTTGCAAAAAATATCACACCTTGGCTATACGCAAAAATACATGGCAATTCTATGGATACGCATCAAAAATGAGTCTGGATGTAACTATTTATCAACTTTCATAGAGGCTTTCGTTTCTTTTGGTTGCATATTTCAATGAAATGTTGATTCAAAGTATTAATACCGTGAGGGATTTCACGCGAATTTGGTCAAACTGAATCTCTGCGCCCGGAACCGTTGGATTCACGTCACACAGTGGCAAAAAGGGGAGGGCTGAGGGGGGAGCCAGGAAGCCGCAGCTAAGGGCGCCGGCAGCTTGCATGATCTTTGGGGCACCGATCCCTGCCATGTGGCCGGCATGGCGGCCTGGGGATGGTGCTATGGGGGGGCGAATGCCCGGTAGGCTCAAGCAAGAAGGCGCGTTCCTTGCGTGCGCCTGCGATCTTCCAGGTTTCGGGGTCTTGGGCTTGACCGGACTTCGCCGGGCTTGCGATCAGGGCATGGAACTCAGGTCCAGCGAAAGGCTGAGGCGGGTGTGAAATGCCCTTGATTCACCGGTGAACGGGTCAGTGAAAGCCACGGTTTTGGCCAGGAGTTGCAGCGGGCGGCTGTAGTCGTCGTCGGGCGTGGGGTGCACCGGCGGGTAGATCCGGTCATGAAGGATGGGAATGCCCAAGGCATTCATGTGCACCCGCAACTGGTGCTTTTTCCCGCTCACAGGGCGCAGGGCATAGCGCGCCTGGCGGGTGCGCTGTGACACCTCCAGAACGTCGATATGGGTCTCGCTGTTGGGGTTGCCCTCCGTCTCGCATTGCCGGAAGAACGGTTCCCCCTGAACGATCCGGCTTTTGCGGGTCAGTGGAAAGTCGATGTCCGCGCGCCAGGGCGCAATGGCTTCGTACTCCTTGCCGACTTCGTGGCGCCTGAAAAGCGCCTGGTAGGCATCCCGCTCCCCGGGGCTGACTGAAAACAGCACCAGGCCGGCTGTTTCGCGGTCAATGCGGTGAATGGGGGTGAGGTCTTGCAGCCCCAGGCTGTTCTTGAGCCGCACCAGCAGGGTTTCCTGCAGGTAGTGGCCCGAGGGGGTGACAGGTAAAAAATGGGGCTTGTCGGCGACCACCAGGTGCTCGTCTTGCCAGAGTACGCTGGCCTCGAAGGGAACGCGGGGTTCATCGTCCAGCGCGCGGTAGTAGTACACGCGCATATGGCCCCGGTAGGGGCGCTCGGGCGTGACCGCTGCGCCGAACTCGTCGGCCACCAGCCCATCTTTCATACGCTGCACCCACGTCTCGCGCGAGATGGCCGGGAAGCGCTGTACCAGGAAATCCGTGATGGTCGGCCAGTCGCCTGCCGGCAGGCCGACGCAGCTTGGGCTGACCCCGTTGCGGGGCTGCAACCTGTGGGCCGGCCCGTTCACACCGGTACAGACAATCTAGACACGGGTGAACACCACGTCCCACACACCATGCCCGAGCTTGATGCCGCGGTTCTCAAACTTTGTCAGGGGCCGGTAGGCGGGCTTGGGAGCGTAGCCGCCCATGGACAGGTCCGCCGTGTTGGTGAGTAAAGGTTCGGCGGCCAGAACTTCAAGAATCTGCTCCGCGTACGGCTGCCAGTCGGTTGCGCAGTGCAGGTAACCGCCGGGCTTGAGGCGGGCCGCCAGCTTGGCGATCAGCGGCGCCTGAATCAGGCGGCGCTTGTTGTGTTTTTTCTTGTGCCAGGGGTCGGGGAAGAAGATGTGCACGCCGTCGAGGCTGGACTTCGGGAGCATGTCGTCCATCACCTCGACCGCGTCGTGCTGCAGGATGCGGATGTTGGACAGGTCTTGTTCGGCAATGCGTTTGAGCAAGGCGCCGACGCCCGGCGTGTGCACTTCGCAGCAAAGGAAGTTGGTGCCGGGCATCAGTGCCGCAATGTGGGCGGTCGCCTCGCCCATGCCGAAGCCTATTTCGAGGACGGTAGGGGCTGCGCGCCCAAAGGTGCTTTCAAAGTCGAGCGGCGCATCGGCGTAAGGCAGCAAAAATTTCGGACCCACGTCGGCAAAGGCTTTGGCCTGGCCTGCGGTGGTGCGGCCGGTGCGGCGCACAAAACTGCGGATTTTATGGGGGGGATGGGTGTCGGTCGGCGCGCCTTCGGGTGAGGAGGGCGGCAGGGGGGGGAGGGTATCAATCACCTGGCAATTTTAGTCGCCCAAACCTGGTGGCCCAAAGCGGTACGGCCCGCTGCAGCCACGCGGTTGGTGAGTGCGCGCTTGCCAGCGCCTCTACTTCCAGCCCGAGCGCCTGGCCCGCCTCCGCTAGCAGACGAAGCGGGGAGACCGTGTCCAGCGCCTCGGCGCCGTTCTGTTTGGAGAGCTTTTCGCCGTTGGCGCCCAGCACCAGCGGTGTGTGCAGGTAACGCGGCGTGGGCAGGCCCAGTGCGCGCTGCAGCAGGATTTGCCGCGCCGTGTTGTCGGCAAGGTCCTCGCCGCGCACGATGTCCGTGACGCCCTGGGCCGCATCGTCTACCACCACGGCGAGTTGGTAAGCCCACAAGCCGTCGGCCCGCTTGAGCACAAAATCGCCCACCTCGCGCCCGACGTCTTGCGCCTGGGGTCCCAAACGGCGGTCATGCCAGATGGTTTGGGTGCTTCCCTCCAGCCCGGTTTGCACGAGGTTTGCTATTAAATTAATAGCTAAACGCCCAGTCGCTGCATGGGCTAGAGGCTTATTTTGTTCATAACTTTGCACGCCAAACCGCCAGGCCCGCGCGGCGCGGCCGTGCAGTCCCCCGCGGCAGGTGCCTGGGTACACCAGCTCGCCATGGCGTTCGCGCGCCTGGCCCGATGCCGCAAGCGCCAGCGCGATGTCCTGGCGCGTGCAGGCGCAGGGGTAGGCCAGCCCACGGGCGATCAGCGAATCGAGTGCGTTTTGGTACAGGGCGCTGCGCTGCGACTGGTAAACAGGAGGCTCGTCGGGCACCAGGCCGCATTGGGCGAGTTGCTCAAGAATGACGCGATCCGCACCCGGCACACAGCGTGGCGTGTCGACGTCTTCAATCCGCACCAGCCAACGGCCTTGATACGCCCGGGCATCCAGCCAGCTGGCAAGGGCGGCCACCAGCGAACCGGCGTGAAGCGGCCCCGTGGGAGAAGGGGCAAAGCGGCCCCGATATTCGGCGCCCATGCCGCGACCCCCGACTTCGGAAGTCAGGCCAGGGCCAAGGCCATTTCAAGGCCGGACACAAAGCCGTCTTCCACCCGGTGTCCCAGGCACCAGTCGCCACAGACGCCGATGCGGGATTTGGGGTCCCATGCGTGGCTCTTGCCCAGGGGTTGCATGGTTTGGGCATGGCGCCAGCGGTGCACCACTGCGTGGGGTGGCTCGGCACGGATGCCGGTGACTTCGGTGAACGCTTTCAGGAGCTTGGCCTTGACGCGCTCGGCGTCGTCCTCCAGGTGGCGCTCCGACCATTCAGGGCTGGCTTGCACCGTCCAGCGCTCGATCGGGCTGCGACCAGGCTTGGACGACTCGCGGGCCAGCCAGGCAATGCGGTGATGGGTGCTGCGCGCGGCATTCCAGTGGGGGCCCAGGTGCGCCATGGTGGGCTGCAGCGCTTTGGGAAAGGCCAGCATCAAGGTCCAGCAGGGCGCCACGCTGACGTCCGACAGTTCGGCCAGCAGCGGCTTGCCTTGTTGGGAGCTGAGCAGCAGGGCCTGCGCCTGCGCGGAAGGAATGGCCAGGACGACGGCGTCAAAGCCCGAGTGAACCCGGCTGCCGTCACCTTCGGTTTGCAGCTGCCACTGCTCGGCGTGCAGTTTGTCGGGCTCGATCCGCACCACTTCGGTCTCGAGCACCAGCCGGCCGGCCGCGGCCAGGGGTTGCGCCCATTCCCTGACCAGCGCATTCATGCCGGGCGTGGCGACCCAATGGGCTTCTTTGGGTGGCAGCGCCGAAGCCACCACGCGGCCCAACTCGTCCAGTATGCGCACGGTGTTGGCGCTCCAGGGGCGCACCAGCTTTGTGGCGGTGGCCAGGGCTTTTTCAAACCGCGCGTCGCGCACGGTGAAATATTGGGTGCCGTGGTCGAAGCCGCCGAATTCACTTTCCCGGGTGGCCATGCGTCCGCCGGCACCGGTGCTTTTCTCGAAGACGGTGACGTCATGCCCGGCCTGCACCAAGGTGCGTGCGCACGCAATGCCGGCGATGCCCGCGCCCACCACGGCAATGCGGCGCGGGGCCGCGGATTCAGGAGATCGGATGCTGGATTTTTTGGCCATGTCTTTGTACTTATTTGGGTTGATGAATGGGGCGGCTTGCGGCTTTCGCATGCAGCTCACGGCCCCCCGGCGTTGGTCATCTCATCTCAACCATAAACGAAAACCATCAGAACCCGTTTAAATTGTCATCAGGTTTTAAGCACACTCTACACGCAGGCGCAGCCCGTGCGCATGGATTGCCTGGCGACTACGGGTTTTCATACAGACTGGTCGCGCTCCAGCAGCGCTTTTCGCGTGCCGGTATTTTCAAGTTGCTTGAGCCACCACTGCAGCGCGCGTCCCTCTTTGCCGTCGGGTGCACGCAGCCACGCATAGCTCATAGACACCTGTCGCGGTGCGCGCTGCATGCGCTTTTCCACCAGCCTGCCGGTGATGACGTGCGGGCGCGCCAGATATTCGGGCAGGAAGCCCCCGCCCAGCCCACGCAGTTGCGCATGCAGCTTTTCCTGCATGCCGGGCACGGTAAAAATGTCCTGGCCGCCCAGCAGGCCTATCGTGACACCGCTGCCGCGTTGCACAGAGTCGGCCACCGCCACCGCGCGGTGCGGCATCAGCATGTCGTCCGTCACCGGCTCGGCGGCCTTGGCCAGCGGGTGGTGCGGGGCCACCACATAAATGAAATGGATAGTGCCCAGTGTTTTGTGCTGCACGGAGGTGTTCACCGCCGGCTCAATGGCCACGCCGATGGCGATGTCGGCCTGGCCCGAGGTCAATGCCTCCAGCGTGCCTGACAGCGCTTCTTCGCGTATGCGCAGGCGGGTCGGCGGATTCAGCGCAAAAAACGCTTCACACAGCTCCATCACCGTGGTGCGCGAGATCACGCTGTCCACCGCCAGCGTGAGCTCCGGCTCCCAGCCGGTGGCCACACGCTTGACGCGATTGGCCACGGCATCGAGCTCGGCCAGCAGGCGGTTGCCTTCGCGCAGCAGTTCCTTGCCGGCTTCGGTCAATTTGGCCTGGCGCGAAGAGCGGTCGAACAGCAGCACATCCAGCGCGTCTTCGACCTGGCGGATGCGGTAGGTCAGGGCGCTGGGCACCAGGCCCAGCTCGCGTGCGGCGGCGGCCATGCTGCCGGCGCGGTGCACCGCGCCTATCAGGCTGATGGTTTCGGGCGTCAGGGCGTCGCGTACGCGGTTATTGATACTTGCCATGTTTGTTCACCGAGTCGATGATCATTCGAATAATTTGAATGATGCCATCAAACCGCAGCAATGGAAAGCACGGTGCCCACGCCTACATTGGAGTCATCGCAAACGAGCTTTCACTTATTTCCCACGCACCTTGAAAGGAGCACCTGATGATGACCTTAAGAACCTCCAGCGAACGCGGCTACGCTGACCACGGCTGGCTCAAGTCTTTTCATTCCTTTTCTTTTGCCGGCTACTACGACCCGGCCCACATGGGCTTTGGCAACCTGCGCGTCATCAACGAAGACCGCATTGCCGCCGGGCGCGGCTTCGGCACGCACGGCCACAAAGACATGGAAATCATCAGCTACGTGCTGAGCGGCGAGCTGGCGCACAAAGACAGCATCGGCAACATCAAGGGTATCCCGCCCGGCGACGTGCAGCGCATGAGCGCAGGCACGGGTGTGCAGCACAGCGAGTTCAACCATGCCGAAGGCCAGACCACGCACTTCCTGCAGATCTGGATCGAACCCAATGTGACGGGCATTCCCCCCAGCTATGAGCAAAAGACCTTTGCCGATGCGCAAAAGCGCGGCGTCCTGCGGCTGGTGGCATCGCCCGACGGTGCCCAGGGTTCCGTGTTGATTCACGCCGATGCAAGGATTTATGCCGGTCTTTTTGACGGCGCAGAGGCCGCTACGCTGGAACTGTCCTCTACGCGCAAGACCTATGTGCACCTGATTCGCGGGCAACTGGAAGTCAATGGCCAGGTGCTGAAGGCCGGCGACGCTGCGGCCCTGCAATCGGAAGGCACGCTGCAACTGGCAAATGGCCAGGACGCTGAAGTGCTGGTGTTTGACCTGGCGCCCTGAAGTCTTGAGGCCAGATAACACCTTGTAACCCATCACCCGGGGCAAGCGCCGAGCGCGCACAGGCACGGCGCTTGCCCAGAGTGTTTTTTTCCTCCATCATTTCCCCGTTAACTTCTTATAAGGACTCAACATGCTCAATTCCCTGCAAAATCCTCTCTCCCTGATCGGCCGCCTGCTGCTGGCCTTGTTGTTTGTGCCTGCCGGTTTTTCCAAGATTGCCGGCTTTGCGGGCACCGTAGGCTACATCTCGTCCAAAGGTGTGCCGCTGCCGGAGGTGGCAGCCGCCATTGCCATCGCAGTGGAACTCGGTTTAGGCATCCTTCTGGCCGTGGGCTTCCAGACGCGCTGGGCCGCGCTGGCCATCGGCCTCTTCACGGTCGTCATCACCTGCATCTTCCATGCGTTCTGGACCGACCCCACCCAGCAAATGATGTTCTTCAAGAACATGGCAGTCGCCGGCGGCCTGTTCAGCATCGCAGCTTTCGGCGGCGGCGCCTGGAGCCTGGACGGCAAGACCAAGGGCTGATCCACAAACGGGGCTGCAGCGAGGTTTTACGACCGGCTGCAGCCTTTTTTCTGGTTATGTTCAGATTTCATTTTTTCAATTATTTCCGGCGAAAGACCCTGAATGCCAAAAATTGTCGTGCTGTACCACTCCGGATACGGGCATACCCAGCGCATGGCGCAATCAGTCGCTGAAGGCGCTGGCGCCGAGTTGCTGGCGATCGACGGAGACGGCAACCTGCCCGAGGGCGGTTGGGAAACACTGAACGCCGCCGACGCCATCGTCATGGGTTCGCCCACGTACATGGGAAATGTCAGCTGGCAATTCAAGAAATTTGCCGATGCCTCTTCCAAGCCCTGGTATGCCGAGGCCTGGAAGGACAAGCTGTTTGCCGGCTTCACCAACAGTGCGGCCATGAGCGGCGACAAGATGTCCACGCTGAACTACCTCTTCACCCTGGCCATGCAGCATGGCGGCATCTGGGTCAGCCAGGGCGTACTGCCCAGCAACAGCAAGGCGGCGGTGCGCAGCGACGCCAACTACCTGGGTTCCTACAGCGGCGCTGTCGCACAATCTCCCTCTGATGCGGGCGCCGGTGAAATGAATACGGGCGACCTCGACAATGCCCGCAACTTCGGGCGGCGCGTGGCCGGTATCGCTGCGAGATTTGCTCCCTAATCCAGTTTTCTTTCTACAGGACTTGTCATGACCGTTGAACTCAGGCGCAACCTTCCGGCGGAGCTGGCCCAGCATCTGCAAATCCGCAGCCACGAGCTGATCACCGACGCTTCGCTGGCAGAAGGCGGCGACGATGCCGGCCCCTCACCCCATGATCTGTATGACGCGGCGCTCGGCGCCTGCAAGGCCGTGACGGTGATGTGGTACGCCCGCAAGAAGGGTATCCCTGTCGACGAAATCAAAACACGCGTTGAGCGCGACGACTCCCAGGAGCGTGCCGGCGTCTACAAGCTTGCCACCAAACTCCAGATCAAGGGCGCCTTGACGGACGCCCAACTGCAGGAGTTGCATACCGTTGCGCAGAAATGTCCGGTGCACAAACTCATGAGCACCGTCACGACGGAAATCACCACCGAAGTGGAGCGGCTGGCATGAGCGTTGCGCTGAAACTGACGGGGCATCACAAAGACCTGGGCGGCGGCTTTATGGTGCGCCGCCTGCTGCCTTCCGCGCAGCAGCAGTCTGTCGGGCCTTTCATCTTCTTTGACCACTTCGGTCCGGTGACCGAGCAGCCTGAGACTAACCATGACGTGCGGCCGCACCCGCACATTGGCCTGGCGACGGTGACCTACTTGTTTGAAGGCGCGATGATGCACCGCGACAGCCTGGGCTCTGCCCAACGCATCGAGCCGGGCGCCATCAACTGGATGACGGCCGGGCGAGGCATTGTGCATTCAGAGCGCGCACCGGAAGACCTGCGCGGCACCACGTACGTCAACCACGGCCTGCAGCTGTGGGCGGCCTTGCCGAAGGAGTTTGAGGAAACGGCGCCGGGTTTTTCGCACACGCCGGCGGAGTCGATTCCCACCGCAACGGTTGACGGATCGGCCGTGCGTATCCTCATTGGCGAGGCATTCGGAAAAACCTCTCCCGTCAAGACTTTCTCCAAAACGCTTTATCTGGATGTAGCGCTCACCGCGGGAACGCCATTCACTTTGCCTGCGCTTGCAGGGCAGATGGCGGTGTATGCGGTGGACGGCGACTTGCTGGTGGATGGGGAGGCGGTGGCAGCGAACACACTTGCCACTCTCACAGCCGGCGCCACTGTGCAACTCAGCGCCGCCACGTCTACGCGCCTGGTGGTCATAGGCGGAGACGCGCTGGACGCGCACCGCTTCATGTGGTGGAACTTTGTCTCCAGCCGCAAGGAGCGCATCGTGCAGGCCGGCGAAGACTGGGAAGCGCAAACCATGGGGCAGGTGCCCGGCGAGACTGAATTTATCCCGCTGCCAGAGCGCAAATTCACGGCCAGCTGATCACGCGATGCAAATTTTCACCCTGCTTCCCTGGTCCGACTGGCTGGCGATCGTCTGGTTCTTTCTGGGCTGGGCGGGCTACGCCTGGTTTGCCCGGAATTACGGCGTCAAACGCTCGTCTCTGCTGCTCACCACCAACCGCTACCGGCACTACTGGCTGCTGCAGGCCACCTCGCGCGATCCGCGGGTGATCGACGGCATCATCACGCAAAACCTCTCCAGCACGCCGGCTTTTTTCTCGTCGACCACCATCATCATCATCGGCGGTTTGTTCGCCTTGCTGGGCACCACCGACAAGGCCGCCGAACTGGTACGCGAGATCCCGTTTGCCGTGCGCACCTCGGTGCTGATTTTTGATCTGAAGGTGCTGATGATGGTGGGCGTGTTTGTCTACGCCTTTTTCCGCTTCAGCTGGTCGATGCGCCAATACACCTTTGTGGCGCTGCTCATCGGCTCCATGCCTTCGCCGCAAGAATTTGAAGTGGGCAAGTTCGACCGTGAGGCTTTTGCCACGCGCGCCAGCCGCATGGTGGGCCTGGCGGCTGAGACTTTTAATGACGGGCTGCGCGGGTATTACTTCAGCTTTGCCATCATGGCCTGGTTTTTCTCGACCTTCGCATTTGCCCTGGCAACAGCGGTGGTCGTGTTGATTCTTTACAACCGCGAATTCAACTCCGACGTGCTCGGCGTGCTGCGCGATTAATTGAGCTCACTGCGGCAGGTCGCGTGCCAGCCGCAAGCCGGTGAACTGCCAGCGCGCATCGGGCGGGAAGAAATTGCGGTAGCTGGCGCGTATGTGGCTTTGCGGCGTGGCGCACGAGCCGCCGCGCAGTACAAACTGGTTGCACATGAACTTGCCGTTGTACTCACCCACCAGGCCCTCCCAGGGCTTGTAGCCGGGGTAGGGGTTGTAGTTGGACTGGGTCCATTCCCAGACATCGCCAAACATTTGCGCAGGTACGCCGTGGCTGCCCTCTTGCTGCGGCAGCGGGTGGTAGGCGGCCTTTTCCACAAAATTGCCTTGGGGCGCCGGGCTGGCCGGTATGCCGCGCGCCGCCAGTTCCCATTCAAATTCGGTCGGCAGGCGCGCGCCGGCCCAGCGCGCAAAAGCGTCGGCTTCAAAATAGCTCAGATGGCAGGCCGGCGTATGAGGGTCCACATCAATCAGGCCTTGCAGCGTGAAGTGCTGGTAACTGCCTTCGCGCCCCTCATGGGCCTGCCAGTAAAAGGGCAGGCTGACCTCGTTTTCCACCACCCAGTCCCAGCCCATGGACAGCCACAGCTCGGGCCGCTGGTAGCCCTTGTCGGCGATGAAGGCCATGATCTCGCCGTTGGTCACAGGCCGGCTGGCCAGCTCGAAGGCCGACACATACACCTTGTGGCGCGGCGTTTCGTTGTCGAAGGCGAAGTCGCCGTCACGCGCTGCGTCAAAGCCGTGTTCCACCAGGCCGGCTTCGTGGCGCAGCCAGTTGGCGGGCTGGGGGTGGATGCCGGCCAGCGGCCAGCGGCTGGCATAAGCCGGGCGCGCCGGGTTGAACGACAGCGCATGCTTGATGTCTGTCAGCAGCAACTCCTGGTGCTGCTGTTCATGGTGCAGGCCCAGGGTGACCAGTTCGGCCAGTTCCTTCCGCGCAGGCGTATCGGTGCCGGATTCGACGCTCGCCATCACTTCCAGCATGCGCTGGTTGACCTGCGCGCGGTAAGCCAGCACCTCGGCCAGCGACGGCCTGCTGATCAGCCCGCGTTTGGGGCGTGGGTATTTGTCGCCCACGCCGTTGTAGTAGCTGTTGAACAGTACGCGAAAGCTGGCGTCGAAGGGTTTGAACCCGGGCTCAAAACGCTCCAGGATAAAAGTCTCGAAGAACCAGGTCAGGTGCGCCAGATGCCATTTGGCCGGGCTCGCGTCCGGCATGGACTGCAGCTGGCAGTCCTCGGGGCTGAGCGGTTTGATCAAGGCCTCCGTCTGCTGGCGCACCGCGCTGAAGCGCGCAGCCAGAGCGGATGGCTGAGACTGGGCGGAGGAGACGCGCGAAGGGAGTGATTCTTTAGGCATGGTGGCTACCGTGTGAATACCGTTTGAAGGGCGGTTGCGGCTGGCTGAACGATGGATCGCTTGGCGAGCAATTCAAAAAGCTTCGCACAGCGCTTCGGACTCAACTGTCAGACAAGACCCCGACTGTCGCGTGCCGGCGGCCGGACGGGTTGGGGCCGGGCGGTTTGGGCGTGGGACTGACTTGGGGTTTGAGTTCGGGGTCCAGTGCGCGCCGCTCGTCAAAGACAAAACATTCACCGTCAAAATGCGCCCGCCCGCTTTCCTCGAAGTATTTGAGGATGCCGCCTTCGAGCTGGAAAACGTTGTCGACACCGGCTTCGCGCATGAAGATCGCCGCTTTTTCGCAGCGGATACCGCCGGTGCAAAAACTCACCACAGTCTTGCCGGCCAGATCCTGCCGATGAGTCAGCAGGGCCTCGGGAAATTCGGTGAACTTGCTGATGCGCCAATCGATGGCGTTCTGGAAGGTGCCGACATCCACCTCAAAATCATTGCGCGTGTCCAGGGTAATCACCGGCCGGCCGGCGTCGTCATGCCCTGCGTCCAGCCAGCGCTTGAGCGTGGCGGCGTCCACTGCTGGCGCGCGGCCCGCGGCGGGCTGAATGGCGGGGTGGTTCATGCGGATGATTTCCGGCTTGACCTTGACCAGCAGCTTGCGAAAAGGCTGGGCGCCCGACCAGCTTTCCTTGGTCTCAAGGTCGGCAAAACGGGCGTCCTGCTTTAACCATGCCAAAAAATCATGAATATCGGCCGCCGGGCCCGCCAGGAAGAGGTTGATGCCTTCTTCCGCCAGCAGCACGGTGCCCTTGATGGCGCGCTTTTGCAGGGCTTCGGCCAGGCTGGCCTGCAGCGCTGCGGGGTCCGCCAGCGTGACGAATTTATAGGCCGCAATGTTCAGAATTTGCATGATCGAATCGATTGTAGGCAGGCACGCAAGGGATTGCACCCTGCGGGGACTCCTAAGCGGGCAGCCCCGGCCCTAAAATGACTCGCATGTTTGTTCATTTGCGCCTCCACACCGAATTTTCAGTCGTCGACGGCACCAACCGCATCGATGAAGTCGTGGCTGCCGCCGCGGCTGACCAGCAGCCCGCGCTGGCCATCACCGACCTCTCCAACCTGTTCGGCACGGTCAAGTTCTACAAGGAAGCCCGCGGAGCGGGCGTCAAACCGCTGATAGGCGCCGACATCTGGGTGCAGGTGCCCGGCAAGGACGCCGGCGCGCCCGCCGCGCGCCTGCTGCTGCTGGTGCAAAGCCGCCAGGGCTACCTCAATCTCTCCGAAATCCTCACGCGCGCATGGACCAAAAACGTGGTGCGCGACCAGGCGGTGGTCAAGCTCGAATGGCTGCAAGAGCTCAACGAAGGCCTGATTGCCTTGTCGGGCGCGCAGGGAGGGGCCGTGGGCCAGGCGCTGGTGCAGGGCGACAGCGCCCGTGCGGTGGAGTGCGCGCTGTATTTCGCGGGCCTTTTCCCTCATCGTTTTTATCTTGAGTTGCAACGCGCCCAGCGGCCCGACGACGAGCGCCATGTCACGGCCGCCGTCCAGCTGGCGGCGCGGCTCAAGCTGCCGGTGGTGGCCACGCATCCGGTGCAGTTTTTGACTTACGACGATTACGAAGCGCATGAAGCGCGCGTTTGTATCTCGGAAGGTGAAATCCTGGGCAACGCGCGCCGCGTGCGCAAGTTCACACGTGAGCAGTACTTCAAGTCCAGCGCGCAGATGGCCGAGCTGTTTGCCGATGTGCCGACGGCCCTGTCCAACACGCTGGAGATCGCACGGCGCTGCAACCTCACGCTGGAGCTGGGCAAGCCCATGCTGCCCGATTACCCCACGCCTGAAGTCAATGGCGTGCGCATGCCGATCAACGACTATTTCCGCCATGCCTCGTTTGAAGGGCTGGAGGAGCGGCTGGCGCACCTGTACCGCGACGTAGCGGTGCGCGACAAGAAGCGGCCTGAGTACGTGCAGCGGCTCGAGTTTGAGATCAACACCATCCTGAAGATGGGTTTCCCCGGTTACTTCCTGATCGTGGGGGACTTCATCAACTGGGCCAAGAACAACGGCTGCCCGGTCGGGCCGGGCCGGGGCTCGGGCGCGGGCTCGCTGGTGGCTTACTCGCTCAAGATCACCGACCTGGATCCGCTGCAGTACAACCTGCTGTTCGAGCGATTCCTGAATCCGGAGCGGGTGTCCATGCCCGACTTCGATATCGACTTCTGCCAGAGCAACCGCGACCGCGTGATCGACTACGTGAAAGACAAGTACGGCAAAGAGGCTGTGAGCCAGATCGTGACCTTCGGCACGATGGCGGCGCGCGCTGCCATCCGCGACGTGGGTCGCGTGCTGGACTTTCCTTACGGCTTTTGCGACGGCATTTCCAAGCTCATCCCCAACAAACCGGGCCAGCACATCACGATTGAGCAAGCGAAAGAGCAGGAGCCGATCCTGGCCGAACGCGAGCGCAAGGAAGAGGACGTGCGCACGCTGCTGGAGCTGGCGCAAAAACTCGAAGGCCTGACCCGCAACGTCGGCATGCATGCCGGGGGCGTGTTGATTGCGCCCAGCAGGCTGACCGATTTTTGCCCGCTCTACGCGCAGCCCGGAAGCGATTCCGCGGTGAGTCAGTTCGACAAGGACGACGTGGAGGCCATCGGTCTCGTCAAGTTCGACTTCTTGGGCCTGGCAACCTTGACCATCCTGGAAATTGCCAGGGAGTTCATCATCGCGCGGCACCCGGCGCAAAAGGACTTCAAGTTTGAAGACCTGCCGCTGAACGACCGCAAGGTCTACGAGCTGTTCGGCCGGGGGCAGACCGAAGCTGTGTTCCAGTTTGAAAGTATCGGCATGCAGCGCATGCTCAAAGATGCCAAGCCGGATCGCCTGGAAGACCTGATCGCCATGAATGCGCTTTACCGGCCGGGGCCGATGGAGCTGATTCCGACCTACATCGCGCGCAAGCAGGGCAAAGAAGTGCCCGAGTACCCGGACCCGCGCGTCAAGGCCATCCTGGAAGAGACCTACGGCATCATGGTCTACCAGGAGCAGGTGATGCAGACCGCGCAGATCCTGGGCGGCTATTCGCTGGGCGGCGCCGACTTGCTGCGCCGCGCGATGGGCAAGAAGAAAAAAGAAGAGATGGACGCCCAGCGCGAGGTGTTCCGCAAGGGCGCGGGTGAGGGCGGCCTCAGCCTGGAGAAAGCCGACGAGGTTTTCGATCTGATGGAAAAGTTTGCGGGCTACGGCTTCAACAAGTCGCACTCCGCTGCCTATGCGCTGCTGGCCTATCACACGGCCTGGCTCAAGGTGCACTACACCGCCGAATTCTTCGCCGCCAACATGACGGTAGAAATGGACGATACCGACAAGCTCAAGGTCTTGTTCGGCGATGCGCAGAAGATGGGCGTGCAGTTCGAGTCGCCCGATATCAACCGCGGCGACTACCGGTTTGAACCCATCAGCGCGACTTCAGTGCGTTACGGCCTGGGCGCCATCAAGGGCACCGGCCAGCAGGCGATTGCCGCCATCGTGGCCGCACGCAAAGAGGGCGGCCCCTTTACATCGCTCTACGATTTTTGCGTGCGCGTGGACCGCAGCCGCCTGAACAAGCGCACGGTCGAGGCGCTTATCAAGGGAGGCGCCTTTGACAACCTGCAGCTCAACCGTGCTTCGCTGCTGGCGTCGGTGGACCGTGCCTTTGAATTTGCCGCCGCGACCGAAGCCAATGCCAACCAGGGCGGGCTGTTCGATATGTCTGACTCCCACGCGGCCAGCACACAGGAGCCGGCGCTGGTCGAGGCCATGCCTTTCGGCGTGAAGGCGCGCCTGGTTCAGGAGAAAACGGCGATTGGCTTCTATCTCTCGGGCCACCTCTTTGACGAGGTGGAAACCGAAGTGCGCCAGTTTGCCAAGCGCAAGATCGAAGACCTGATCGACTCGCGCGAGCCGCAACTGCTGGCCGCGATCCTCAGCGACCTGCGCATCATCAACGGCAACCGCGGCAAGCTGATTATTTTCAAGCTCGACGACAAGACCGATGTGCTCGAAGCGTCGGTGGACGAAACGACCTTCAACGCCAACCGCAACCTGCTCAAGGACGATGAGCTGGTCATCGTGCAGGGCACGCTGCAGGGTGCTTCCGAGCGTTTCGGCCGCCGATTCAAGGTCACGCAGGTGTGGGACCTGGAAACCGCGCGCTGCAAGTTCGGCAAATACCTGCGCGTCGCAGTCAATGGCAGCGCGCCGGACATCTCCAGGCTGGTGCGTGACTTCCCGCCGCGCCGCGAAATGTCGGACCAGGGCGAACTCGTTCGCGGCCTGCCGGTGCGCCTGAGCCTCAGACGGCAAAACAACGTGGGCGGCGCAACCGCCGAAGTTCAATTGGGCGAGGCGGCCAAATTCTTTCCGACCGATGCGGCGCTGGCCAGCTGGATGGCGCAGGCCGATCGCGGGTTGGTGCAGATTGTTTATGAGTGAAATCGGGCTCTAGCCCAATAACTGTATGGGCAAGAAGCTATCTTTTTGATAGCGATGACTGCCCGGTACTGGTTTCAGCCTTTGGGTTTGAACTCGATGATCATGGGCGTCGGTACCCGCCCGTCCACGTCGCGCGGCATGCTGCCTGTGCGGATGATGGCCTTGATCACCGCGTCGTCCCAGGCCTTGTTGCCGCTGGACTTGACCAGGCGCTGGCTGATGACGGTGCCGTCCAGCGTGGTGCGCACCTCCACTTCGGCCGTGGGATTGTCAGCGCTGTCTTCGGTGAACACGATATTAGGAAGCACTTTGGCCCTGACCTTGCCGCCGTAGCTGGCTGACGGGCCTTTCGACGATTGGGCCGTACCTGTCGCGGCCGCGCCGCCGGTAGCCCCTGCCTGGCCCATCATGCGCTTGAGGTTGTCATCGCGCTGCTTTCTGGCCGCAGCTTCAGCCTGCTTCTGCTTCTCGTCCTCTTTCGCGTCCTGCTTTTTCGCTTCGACCTTCTTGGCGTCTTCGGCCGCCTTGCGCTTGGCCACCTCTTCTTTGGCCTTCTGGTCTTTCAGTTCTTTCTCTTTCTTCGCCTGCTGCTCGGCCTTGAGTTTTTCTTGCCGTTTGTTCTCGGCCTCTTGCTGTTGTTGCTGCAGCAGCTTGCGTTTTTTCTCTTGCTCCAGCGCGATGTCGACTTTGGGTGCGGGCGGCGCGGTGACTTCCGGCGCGGGACGCGAAGGCGGAGGCGGCGGCGCGGTGGGCGCTTCAATCAGTTTGGGCGCCGCGGCCTCCGGCACGCTGGACCAGATCTCGGCCTCGAACGAGGCGGCCTTGTCAGTGCGCTTCCAGTTGATGCCCCAGGTCAGCGCACCCATCAGCAGCAGGTGGGCCAGCAAAGCCAGCCCGAACGCGCGCACCGAACCCGAGTCGCGGGGCGGGCCAAATTCGAGGCGGTCTGCGGCGCTGGGCATGGCGAACTCTGGCTGGCCTTGGGACTACTTGCCGCCGGTCTGCACCGAAAGGCCGACACGCGACACACCGGCTTTTTGCAGGTTGTCCATGACCTGGACCACGGTTTCGTATTTGATGGACTTGTCGGCGCTGATGACCACAGGAACGGCCTGCGCACCTTCAGCTTTTACGGCCGGCTCCAGCCGTGCGATGTCGCCCGCCACGTTGCGCACGTTGCTGGGCACGCTGTCGGTCTTGATCTTGATCTGCACGGTTTCGTCCTTGCTGATCAGAATCTGCACCGGGTTTTGCGGCTGGGTCGGCGCCTTCCCGACCTTGGGCAGTGCAATCATGCTCGGCGTGATGAGAGGCGCCGTCACCATGAAGATGATGAGCAGCACCAGCATGACGTCGATGAACGGCACCATGTTGATCTCGCTGATGGTGCGCCGGTTGCGGCCGCGGCGGGAGTTGACTGCTGGCATGGCGTTCTTCTACCGCTCAATGACCTGAAGGCGACTGGGCACCCAGGTTGCGCTGCAGGATGTTGGAGAACTCTTCGATGAAGGTTTCGAGGCGATTGGCCACGCGATCAATGTCGTGCGAGAAGCGGTTGTAGGCGACCACGGCAGGGATGGCTGCGAACAGGCCGATGGCGGTGGCCACCAGGGCTTCGGCAATGCCGGGCGCCACGGTGGCCAGCGTGACCTGCTCCAGGGCTGCCAGGCCCGTGAAGGCATGCATGATGCCCCAGACCGTGCCGAACAGGCCCACATACGGCGATACCGAGCCGACGGTGGCCAGGAAGGACAGGTTGGCTTCGATGGCGTCGAGTTCACGCTGGTAGCTGGCGCGCATGGCGCGGCGCGCACCGTCCAGCAAAGTGCCGGGGTCGGTGATGTGGCGCTCGCGCAGCTTCTGGAACTCCCGCATGCCGCTGGCAAAAATCCGCTCCATCGGGCCCGAATGTTTGGCGTTTTGCGCAGCGCCGGCAAAGAGGTCGTTCAGGCTGGTGCCCGACCAGAATTCGCGGTCGAATTCGTCATTGAGTTTTTGCACCTTCTTGAGCGCAATGATCTTGCGGAAGATCGCGGCCCAGCTGGCAATGGAGACGCCGACCAGCAGCGCCACCACGGCCTGCACCACCCAGCTGGCATTGAGGATGAGGCTGACGATGGAGAGGTCTTGGTTCATGTTGAAGCTTTGCTCACGTTTTTAGGCTGTCAAGAATGGAAGCGGGAATGCGACCGGGCTGAAGGCTGGCGGCATCGACCCAGCCGATTCGTATGCTGCCTTCGCAGAGCAGCACCGGAGGATTTCCCGCCGTCTGCTCTGTTTTTAATAGCACCTGCTGCTTGATTATCATGGACGCCCGGCCCGATTCGACCAAAGCCGCCGTAACAATCAGTTCATCATCCAGGCGGGCCGAGCGGTGGTAGCGGATGCTGGTTTCTGCCACGACGAAGATGCCGCCGGTGCTCTCCCGCAGGCGCTGCTGTTCAATGCCCAATGATCTGAGCCATTCGGTGCGCGAACGTTCAAAAAATTTCAGGTAGTTCGCGTAAAAAACAATGCCACCGGCGTCGGTGTCTTCCCAGTAGACCCGCACGGGCCAGCTGAAAACCCGCTCGCCTGCGGTCATGCCAGCACCGCCTTGAGCCGGGCCACGGCCTCCTGCAGTTGCGCCATGGAGTTGGCCGTTGAAAAGCGGATGAATTTTTCGGGTGCAGCCAGGCCGAAATCCCGGCCCGGCGTGACGGCCAGGTGGGCGCGCTTCATCAGCTCGAAGGCGAAGTCCCAGCTGCCGCTCACGCCCAGGCGCCTGGCGGCTTCGGTGCAATCGGCATAGGCGTAGAACGCGCCGTCGGGCATCACGGGCACTGTGAGGCCCAGCCGGTTCAGCTCAGGAATGAAGTAGTCACGGCGTGCCTTGAACTCAGCGCGCCGGCGCTCGTATTCGCGCAGGCTGTCGGCTTCAAAGCAGGCGAGGGCGGCATGCTGGGCGACGGTGCTGGCGCAGATGAAAAGATTCTGCGCAATGCGTTCGATCACAGGCGCCAGCGCTTCGGGCACCACCAGCCAGCCCAGGCGCCAGCCGGTCATGTTGAAGTATTTGCTGAAGCTGTTGATGCTGATGACGCTTTGGCCCAGCTCGCCGGGCATGGCCAGCGCCGAGTGCCCGAAATGCTCTTCGTAGCTCAAGCCGAGGTAGATCTCGTCGATCAGCGTGATGCCGCCGCGGCTGTGCACAAATTCATGGATGCTTTGCAGCTCTTCGGGGGCAATCGAGGTGCCCGTCGGGTTGGAGGGCGACGCCAGCAGCACGCCGCGCGTCTTGGGGTTCCAGGCAGCCTCGACCTTTTCACGGGTGAGTTGGAAGCGCTCGTCTGCCGTGGTGGGCACCAGCACTGCCTGCCCTTCCGCTGCGCTGACGAAATGCCGGTTGCAGGGGTAGCTGGGGTCGGGCATCAGGATTTCGTCGCCTGCCTCGATCAAGGCCAGGCAGGCCAATTGCAGCGCGGCAGACGCGCCTGCCGTGATGATGATGCGGCTGGGGGCGACCTGCGCGCCAAAGCGCGAGGCGTACCAGGCGCTGATGTGTTCGCGCAGGGCCGGCAGGCCGGTGGCCTGGGTGTATTGGGTTGTGCCATTTTCGATGGCGCGTGCCGCCGCCTGTTGCACCAACGGCGGCGCGGTGAAGTCCGGCTCGCCGATGTTCAGGAAGATCATCGGCTTGTCGCTGTGGGCGAACTCCTGGGCCAGGGCTGAAGCCGCCTTGGCCACTTCCATGACGTAGAACGGCTCAATGCGCTGAGCCCGCTGCGCGATCTTCACGGCCGGGCCCTCACGCCGGTGCTTGCCTGGATTTGTCGGCGGCCACTTCTGCGGCGCGAAGGGAGGGCGCCATCTTGTTCAGCACGCCGTTAACGTATTTGTGGCCATCGGTGCCGCCAAAAGCCTTGGCAAGCTCGATGCATTCGTTGATGACAACACGCCAGGGAACGTCCAGGCAGTGGGTGAACTCATAGGCGCCTATCCACAGCACCGCGTGCTCGATGGGCGAGATCTCGGCCATGGGCCGGTCCAGCAGCGGCGTGATCTGGGCGTCCAGGGCTTTTGCGTCTTCAATGCAGCCGCGCAGCAGGGCATCGTAGTGGGCGGAGTCGGCCTTGTGAAAGCCCACCAGGTCGCGGGTAAAGGCATCAATCGAGTCGGCCTCGTTGCGGCCCACCTGGTGTTGGTAGAGCGCCTGCAGCGCGAATTCGCGCGCACGGGTGCGCGCCGATTTGTCGGCCGCTTTCTTCACGCCCGTGTCGGTCAGGCCGGTGCGTGTTTGGGGAGGGCGTTTGGGTTTGATGATGGGATCAGCCATGAAAAGTGCCAGTCAGGTTAGTAGTGTGGGAGCTGAATCAACAGCTCAGGCAATTTCATTGATCAGGTTGGCCATTTCGACGGCCACGCGGGCAGCGTCGCGCCCTTTTTCAGTCTGGCGGGCTTGTGCTTGCGCCATGTTTTCAGTCGTCAGGATGGCATTGGCAATCGGCAGCTGGTAGTCCAGCGCCAGGCGCGTGACGGCCGCGCCGCTTTCATTGGCGACCAGTTCGAAGTGATAGGTCTCGCCGCGGATGATGCAGCCCAGGGCGATCAGGGCGTCGTACTTGTCGCTTTCGGCCAGGGCCTGCAGCGCGCAAGGCACTTCCAGTGCGCCGGGCACGAGGACGTGCCGGATGTTGTCTTCGTGCACGCCCAGGGCCGCGAGCTCGTGCTTGCAGGCCTCGGCCAGGGCGTTGGTAATGCTTTCATTGAAGCGCGCCTGCACGATGCCGATGGAAAGTTTTCTGCCGTCCAGTTTGTCGGCGCTACCTTTTTCTGCTCCAAACACGGTGAATCCCTTTTGATTGATTTGTAGGTTTATGGATTGATGAAATGAGCGGGTAGGGGAAAGTCAGTCTTTGGTGATGTAGCCGACGATCTCCAGGCCATAGCCCGTCATGCTGGGCATGCGGCGCGGGTTGCCCATCAGGTTCATTTTGTGCACGCCGCATTCGCGCAAAATCTGCGCGCCCACGCCGTAAGTGCGCAGGTCCATGCGGCCGCGCTCAGGCGCCTGGCTGGCGCGTGCGGTGCCTTCAAATTGGGCCAGCAATTGCGCAGCGCTTTCACCGCAGTTCAGCAATACGGCCACGCCTTTGCCTTCGTCGGCAATGTGTTTAAGGCTCTGGTCCAGGCTCCACGAGTGCATGGGGCGGCCGGTTTCCAGGACGTCAAGCACCGACAGCGGTTCATGCACGCGCGCGGCTACGACGTCGCCGTCGGACCATTGGCCCCTGACGAGGGCCAGGTGCAGGCCCTGGCTGGGTTTGTCTTTGAAGGCGTGTGCGGTGAATTCACCAAAAGCCGTCTGGATCGTGCGGCAGCCAATCTTTTCGACGAGAGAGTCGTTGCGGCTGCGGTGCTCGATCAGGTCGGCGATGGTGCCGATCTTCAGGCCGTGTTCGGCGGCAAACAGCAGCAAATCGGGAAGGCGCGCCATGGTGCCGTCGTCCTTCATGATCTCGCAGATTACGGAGGCTGGGGAGCAGCCGGCCATGCCCGCCAGGTCGCAGCCGGCTTCGGTATGGCCGGCGCGCATCAGCACGCCGCCGTCAACCGCCTGCAGCGGAAAGATGTGGCCGGGCTGGACGAGGTCGCTGACTTTGGCGTTTTTGGCCACAGCGGCCTGCACGGTGCGGGCGCGGTCAGCCGCAGAAATGCCGGTGGTCACACCTTCTGCCGCTTCAATGGACACAGTGAAAGCGGTGGAATGTTTTGTGCCGTTGCGGGTGGCCATGGGCGGCAACTGCAGCAATTCGCAGCGCTCGCGGGTCAGGGTCAGGCAAATCAGGCCGCGGCCAAAGCGCGCCATGAAATTGATGGCCTCAGGCGTCACGTGGTCCGCCGCCAGGACCAGGTCGCCTTCGTTTTCACGGTCCTCTTCGTCAATCAGGATGACCATGCGGCCGGCGCGCATGTCGGCAACGATGTCTTCAACGGGGGAAATGACAGAAAGGGCAGTGGTCATGGTCAGGAGGCTTTGATGTTTTTGTGAGGGTCGTTGAGCATACGCTCTACATAGCGCGCGATCAGGTCGATTTCCAGATTCACGCTCGAGCCTGCGGCCAGTTGGCCCAGCGCGGTGTTTTCGACGGTGTGTGGAATCAGGTTGATGCTGATTTCGCTGCCGCCGGCGTCATCGGTCAGGTCAATGACACGGTTGACAGTCAGGCTCACGCCGTTGACGGTGATGGAGCCTTTGTAGGCCAGGTATTTGCTCAGCTCGCGCGGGGCGCGTATGCGCAGCTCCCAGCTTTCGCCGACTTGCGCAAAATGCGTCACGCTGCCAATGCCGTCGACATGGCCGGACACGATGTGGCCGCCCAGGCGGTCATGGGCGCGCAGGGCTTTTTCGAGGTTGATGGGGCCGGTTTGTGCCAGACCGGTGGTTTTGGCCAGGGATTCGGCGGAAATATCAATCGTGAAACGGTGATGGGCCAGGTCCAGCGTGGTGGCTGTCATGCAGGCGCCGTTCAGCGCGATGCTGTCTCCCAGGCCCACATCGTCGAGATAACCCGCAGGCGCCTCGATGGTGAGCCGCTTGCCATGGTCTGAAGAGCTGCCCAGGCTATGGATGGCGACGATGCGCCCCATGCCGGTAATGATTCCGGTAAACATGCCGCCATTTTCGCAGGGAATGGGCCGTGGGCGCCGCGAAGGGCGCCAAAGGCCGGAAAAGAGGACCTAAATCCCTAATTTCAGGGGCTCAGGGGCGCGGGGCGGGCTAAAACAGGTCTCGCCCCGCCACGCGCGCGATGACGCGCAGATCAGCGCCCACCCTGTCTGCTGACTGAAATTGAAGCGGCACAGCGTCCGAGAGCGCTTGAAGCGGGCCTATCGAGGCCATGCCCTGGCCGGGGCCGAGGAGTTTGGGGGCAAGATAGACCAGCACTTCATCCACCAGGCCTTCCCGGATCAACGAGCCGTTGAGCTTGCTGCCGGCCTCCACATGCAACTCATTGATTTCGCGGTGTGCCAGGTCTTTCATCATGGCGGCCAGATCCACTTTTCCGCGGGCATCCGGCAGGCATGTGATCGTGGCACCCCTGGCCGCCAAGGCCGCCTCTTGGGGCGAGCCTTGTGTGGCGGTGTAAATCCAGACCGGGCCTCCGGCTTCGAAAATTTTCGCGTCAATCGGTGTCTGCAGCAGGCTGTCCACAATGACGCGGTACGGTTGTACGGGCGTGTCCACCAGCCGCACGTCCAGGCCTGGGTTGTCCTGAAGTACGGTGCCGATGCCTGTCAGCACCGCCGAAGCCCGGGCGCGCCAGGCGTGGCCGTCTGCCCGCGCTTCGGGTGAGGTGATCCACTGGCTCTGGCCGTTGGCCAAGGCGGCTGTGCCGTCCAGCGAGGTGGCGATCTTCATGCGGACCCACGGCGTTTTGCGGATCATGCGGCTGAAAAAGCCGATGTTCAGTTCCCTGGATTCCACCGCTCCCGGACCCACTTCGACTTCGATTCCGGCCGCGCGCAGGCGTTCAAAGCCTTGCCCTGAAACCAGGGGGTTGGGATCGGCAATGGATGCGACAACTTTTTGAATGCCTGCGGCAATCAGCGCGTCGCAGCAGGGGCCTGTGCGTCCGTGGTGCGAGCAGGGCTCCAGCGTCACAAAAGCCGTGGCGCCTTTGACGCTGTGGCCATGGCCGGCCGCGTCTTTCAGTGCCATGACTTCGGCGTGCGGGCCGCCAGCGCGTTGCGTGTGCCCCTGGCCGATCACCTCACCAGAAGAGGAAACCAGGACGCAGCCCACCCTGGGATTGGGTGCTGTAAGGTAGATGGCCGCTTTGGCCAGGGCGAGGGCTTGATGCAATGCGGGGCTTTCCGCCCATGGCGGTGGCAAAACGGGACTTAGTGTCGCTGGGTACTGGTTACCTCCAGCACTCCTCGCGTGGCCGGGTTCCCGTGACGCCGCGAGTACCCACCGAGTTCAGGGTAAAAGAGCCGCAGGTATCGCTGGCCATGCTGGCGCCGGGTACCGGTGCCATGGTCAAGGTGTAGGACGCTGCGGTGGCTGCTACGGCCAGCGTGTAAAGCTGGGTGCCTTCAGGGGGCGATCTTCGAATGGTGGACGGGATTTGGGTGGACACCTCGTTGCCTGCCCGGTCATTGGCGTATTGGTCGTTCGCCGTATAAAACCGCTGCATAAACTGCGCCGCTTGCAGCAATTGACCGCGCGCGTCCGCTCTTTTGGCACGGGCAATATAGCTTGTATAGGAAGGAAAGGCGACCGCGCTCAGGAGGCCAATGATCGCGACCACGATCATGAGCTCGATCAAGGTAAAGCCGTGAAGCTTGCTGCGCTGGGTCGTTATCGGGTTGTTCATCAAAAAGTCCTTACTTGGAATCGGGTTCGTTTAACGAAGGAACAGTTGCCGCCATTCACGGGTGACGATTTTTGAGGGCGGTTTATCGCAGTTCACTTCGCACTTAAAGCCAGTGTTGAGACTACTGTTGGCCCCCAAACTGGTTGCGGTTACGTCTCCTCCAACTGCTCCGAGTCCGTCGAACGTTCCGCCCATCCCTGGGCTCATGGAGCTCCCTGATGAGGGTCCGCTCGAGATAATTGTTATGTTGCGGCCGTCAGCAGATCCCTGGATTCCGCTAACTACCAGATCCGCATTGGTGAAGTTTCCGTCGCCATTGGTATCCAGCACCGCTGTGGAGGGACCTGCTCCGGTCAGGGAGTTGAAGATATAAAGATAACCGGTGCCGCCTGCCTGATTCGTGCATGGGTCCAGAGAAACGTTGGCAGGAGAAATGGTATCAGCGAAACCGTATTTTCCCAGGACTATGTCGATCGGATAAACGTTGCGCTGGCCGGTAGTGGGAAGGTCGAAGTACCAGCCGCGTTTTGGTGACGCGCTTGTGTAGTCCACCGGGTTTTGTGAAATGGCAAAGTAGGTGTTGCCATTGGCGCCAACCTGGGCAGGCCCAATGGTTTGCTCTTGCAATGCTGTTTTGCTGGTAACCGCACTTCCTGCCGGAATGGTGCTGGCGCCGAACGCCAATCGGTCCCAAATACCATACATCGCCTGGGTCGCAGTGCTTGTGATGTCGCTGACTTCGAAGAACTTGCCGGTACCTACCACAACCATATAGCCGCCTGCGGGGGTCTTGGTGGGCGAAAGAGTAAGGAAGCTCGGGGGCGCAGTGATCGGCTGGTTAGCGCCGGCTGTGAACAAAGGTGCACCGGCAAGGTCAACGCCCCATGCGTTGGAGTCGGTGTTGTTCAGGTTGAATTTCCAGACATTACCCAACAGGTCGCCCGCATACACGCCAATGACTTGCTGGCTGGCGTTGCGCACAAGGCGAACGCCACTGAGCCCGTTTTTCGCGGTGCTGCAGTTGCCTGCATTGGTATTGATCTCGCGAATACGCGCGCCGGTTTGTATGTTGACGACATACAGGCGCGCCTGGCAGGACTTGCTTTCATAGCCGTTGCCAAAAATGGCAACCCAGCTGCCGTCCCGGGTCGGGCCGGCCTGAATGTCGGTCAGGACGTATCCCAATTCGGCGAAGTTGGCTTGGTTTGAGCTGACTTCCCACAAAACGCTGGATGCATTGAGTCCTGTCGGCCCCGAGTTCAGGCTGGTGACATCAATGGCATAAACGGCCGTTCTGGGGCTTTGGGTCGGGCTGCTGGGAGCGCCGGCGCCGGCGCCAGTACTGCCCAGCACAATGTTGGCCCAGCGTGGCGTTCCACCCGTAAAGTAGGCGTCGGTCTCCGTGTTGGGGCCGTCTACGTAATAGCGGTGCACATAAGCCTTGTCGGCCAGCTGGTTAATAGTGGGCAGCAGGGCGTTGGGAACATAGGCAAAGGTTTCAATACCGCCGGGGTTAACCACTGCACCGGTTACCGGGTCATAGGTGCCATCGCGAAAGCCGTGCAGCATCCCGTCGTTCGCGCCCACAAACAGCATGCCCTCGGGCCGTTGCTTCTTGCCCCCTGCCAATGGCGAGCCTGAACCGTTCACGAAAGTCCGGTAGGTGCTCTGACCGGGCGTACCACTTGGCAGCTTGTCATAGGCCCAATCGAGGGAGTCTTTGACGAAAGTCGGCGTCGCATTGACGATGTCACCCAGGCGGGTGCTGCGGGCACGGTAGATGGCGGTACTGCTGGAGGTGGTTGCGCTTGTGTCTTCATTGGTGGCATCGCCACGCAGGAAGTTAATCAGGTCTGCATTGACGGTCCCGTTCATGGAGCTGGTCAGCGTGCCCATGGATGCATATTGGAACTCCACCGCACGCGTGCCGCTGGTAGCGCCGTTGCCAACATAGATATTGCGGCTTGCGGCATTGGGGATGATGGACGAGTAGCTTTTCACACCGGTAAGGGGATCTGTGGCTACCAATGTCTCAACCTGCCAGGCAACGCCGGTCTGGGAACCCGTAATGGGGTCCAGTGTGAACGCGGTGACATTGCCGTTCCACGTGATGGGCGTGTAGGTTGGCGTGTATTTTTTGGTGTCTCTGGTCAAGCTGGCCGTAGACACGGCAATACCTGCCTGGGTACCTTCCTTGCCGCCAATTTCCGACATCATCTGGAGAATTGAGCTGTTCAATTCCGACGCTGTTTTGGCATTGAGCAATTTGCCCCGTCCGTTGACGGTGGCGTGCCACATGTCATCGATGGCTTTTGGGTTGTCTGTCGCAGGGGTGGGCCAGTTCAGGCTGCGCGGTGGCGTGGACGTGGCGCTTCCCGTGAGGTTTTGCAGCACTTGGGGGTCAGTGGCATTCAATGTGCCGTTGATGCCCAGGCCGATGGCGTAAAAATTCAGATGCTGCCAGTAAGCCTCGTCACCTGGCACGGGCTTCACGCTGTTATTCAGATTGGGCCGCAAATCATTGATCCAATACTTCATGGCCACATCGGCAAACGTGTTGTTGATTTGAGTGGCGTTAATGGTGTCGCTGTAAGGGCCGACAGGGGAGTACTGGTAATTACCGCCCTGGGTGATGAGGGGCCCCGCGACCGTGTCCACGTCGGACAGGCTGAAGCTGTCGTTGTAATACCCGTCCGTCATCAGCATCGCATAAGAGCGGCGGCATGCGGCGTGACCGGTGTTTTCAGCGCCCACGGTTGAAGTAGACGTGTTGCCGGTGGGTGAGTCGCCCCATGGGCCGCCGTCATCGGTTCGCTGGTAATACTGCCCCACCCTGTTCAGGGCTTTGCGGTTTGGTGTCGAGCCGGGGGCTGAGCGTGAATAGAGCCAGGTCAGGAAGTCACTCTGGACGGTGGAGTTGTACTTGCGCACACCCATGTCAAGCACGTTTGAATCGGCCAGCGTGTTGATCGTGCCCCAGCCCAGGCGAAATGATGGGTTCAGCGGCTGGAAGGCCAGGCCGATACCGGTTTTTGCCAGATCCAGGCGAGTGCTGTGATAGGCCTTCCAGTTGGCATAGTTCTGCAGCTCTTGGGCCCACGTGCAGGAAGTAACGGTGCTGTCTCCGCAATCGGTGCGATTGCGGAATTTTGGGTAGTTGGTCGTGCTGGAGCTGGCCTGGTTTGGATACGGCAGTACTGTGGCGCCGGTTGCCAGCGGGCTGTTCGAGTCGGGTGTGTAACTCGGGTTGAAGTAGCCATCGATGGTGTCCGGGTCGCCGACACCGTCCCAGGTGCGGTTGGCAGGCTGCACGGCGTAGCTGCTGGTGTTGACGGTGAATGTTGCACCCCCGCCGCCGCCGGCGTCTCCCAAAGTCAACACCGGTGTGTTGATATAGCCGGCGCCGGCATTGGTGATGTTGATGGACGAAATGACATTCGTAGTGCCGGGGACCACGGTGAACGCGGCGCCGCTGCCGCCGCCGGTGCTACCCAGGCTGACGGTCGGGGTGCTGGTGTAGCCGGAGCCGGGATTGGTGATCGTGATGCCCGTGATGGAATTGGTATTGCCCATCGTGAGGTTGAAGGTGGCACCCGTACCGCCGCCCGTGTTGCCCAGCGTCACCGTGGGCGCGCTGGAGTAGCCGGATCCGGCATTGGTGATGTTCAGCCCGGTGATCCAGTTCGTGGCGGATCTGGCGGTGGTAAACGTTGCGCCGGTGCCTCCGCCAGTGTTGCCCAAGGTGATGCCGGGGTTGCTGTTGTAGCCCGAGCCGGGGTTGGTGATGGTGACACTGGTGATCTTGTTGACAGGCGTATTCATGACGGGCGTGAAAACTGCGCCGCTGCCCCCGCCGCCTATTGTGATGGTGGGAGCGGACAGGTAGCCAGACCCGTTATTCGTAATATTGATGGCCGTTATTTTCCGGTTGGGTGCAGTGCCGGTGACGGTGGCGTTACCTAATGCCGTCACACCGCCGGGAGTGCCGGGCGCAGAAAAGGTCACAGTGGGAGTGGCGGCATAGCCATTGCCCGTGTTACTGACCGTGACGCTTGCCACCCTGAAGGTGGTTTGGACGTTTGGCGTGCCGGTGGCTCTTACGCCGCCTGCGCTCGGTGCGTCGAATGTGGCCGTCACGCCCGTCAGTGCGTAACCGGTTCCGCCGTTATTGACGGTCACCGTGCTTACTTTGTTGGTTCCGCCGATGTTGACCGTACCGGTGGCCGTTGTGCCGTTCGGCGGGGCTGAAAATGTCGCAGTGACGCCGCTCGCGGCGTAGCCGGTGCCTCCGATCACGGTCGCCCCGCCGGTCACTCTTTGCGTGACACCGATGATGGGAGTGCCTGTGGCTCTGACGCCGCCGGCGGGTGCTGCAGTAAACGTGGCCGTGACGCCGCTGTTGGGGTAGCCACTGCCTACGTTAGTGACCGTGACCGAGCTGACAGTCTGCGTCGCCGCCGTGGTGACGGTCGCGGTGGCTTGCGTGCCGCCCGCGGGCGGTGGAGATAACGAGGCGGTGACGCCGTTTGCCGCATAGCCGCTGCCCTTGTTGTTGACCGTCACGCTGGGGACGGTGTAAGCGAGGGTGGTGGCGGGCCTGTAAAAATAAACCCGGAAAGAACTGATGCCGCTGGTGGAACCTGCAGCCTGGAAAGAGCCGTCGGCATTGATGCGCCGGGAGTAGGTCGTGCGGGGATCGTAGTAAATCAGGTTCACGTCGGGTGAGCGGCCGTGAAAAGTGTTGGGCGCGCCGGTGCCGACGGAATCGCCTGGGCCGGACATGCCGTAGCCGCCCGGGGTGCCGCCGTACTGGTAAATGGCCGTTGCGGGCATGGAGCCGGAATCGTCGAACATGAACACGATGTTGGGCTCGACGGATGCGGTGCGTGACAGCAGCGGGTCCTGCGCCATTTGCGCGTGCAGGGACAGCGCAAGGCCGCCCGTCAGGGCCGCCGTAGCCAGGAGTTTAAGTGTGGGCTGGGACATGGTTATTCCTCTATCTCTTGTTCAGTTGCTTGTTCGGTTCTTGTCGGTTCTTGTCGGTGTTACTCAAGCTCGATGGTGGACTGCATCCACACCTCGCTGCCTGCTGGCCGGGTTCGTGCTGCATCGACTGCGGCGACTTCGGGGCCAAACCCTCTTGCCGTGATGCTGTAAGTGGAGGTCGTCGAGATCACGCCGCTGTTGGTGACGACGGGCACTCGCTCGACCATACATTCGGGTAGACGGCTGAAGGTCGTGGTGCTTCCGACCTTGTTGACAGAGTCGGTCGGAACGACAAATACCGTAGCACTGCTGGCCAAGCCGTCCCAGTTGACGGAAGTGGCTCTCCAGCGGGGAGGCGACACATAATCCAGAATGTCTGGTACAGGGGCCATCGTTCCGGTGCCAGAGTAAATCTGGATGGTTGCGTCTTCGCAGTATCGCAATGCGATCTCGGCAGCCTGCGTTGCAAGCTGGGTCGTGCGCACGTTCCCGGAAACGCTCTCCGTTGAAACCGCGTTGCGAATGCTAAGGGTTGCCAGCAGGGAGATCACGACCAGCATCACGAGCGCGATGATCAGCACAACGCCTTTTTGCGGACGCCGGTGAGCGTTGTGCCCAAGGCGACGATGCTGGACAGCGGCAGAGGGAGGTGAAGTAAGCGGGCTCATTAGCTTTGACCAGAAATACGGTTTCGAAGAACCACAGTGGTGGAGTAAGTACGTCGCAATCGCAGATCGGGCGGGTTGTTCTCAAGCGTGCCGTCACATTTGATGTATTGCGCAGAGGCGGCATCCGAGACAAGGGGCTGCTCGCTGCGAACCAGCACGCAAATACGAACCGTCATGACCTTGGACCAACGGGCAGGGTCATCCGGCAGTGCGGCAAGGTTGGCGTCCGTGAGGATGTCGGCCGCAGTGAGATACCCCGAAACGGTCAGAGTGGACGTGGCGGCGGCCAGGCCTGTGCCGTAGGTAAATTGCAAATCTTCGATATTCTCGACCAGCGGCTGCGGGTTGGCACCACCACTGCCTTTGCAATACAGGCTGGGAGACTTCACTACAGCAGTCCTGCCGACGTAAAAACGGTTGTCCGCCATGTAGACGGTGACAGCCGTGGCGACCGCCGCACCCCCATTCCAGATCAACGGGGTCGGAGCGGGGGCCACTGCCGCCAGAGCCTGGCCCAGGCAGTCTGTGGGCAGGTTGGGCGATGGAGCCGTTGGGGGCGTTGGGGTGGTGTTGTAACGATCGGCCTCATAACTGATGGCGATGGAGTCGGGTGCGGCACCGCCCCCCGCCGCGCACGTCAAGTTAGGAATGGTTACTCCGGCGGTATTGATGTTGCTGAAAGTTCCATCGCAGCCGCGAACAATATAGGTCGTCGTGTCATACACCGGATTTCGGGGCATCGCTTTGGTGTAGTTGGGCTGCTTGGGGTTGTTGCCGGCCATCCGAAGCTGTTGGGCCAGGATACTCAGGGCGGCCTGACCGTCTTCGTTCATGCGGCCTTGCGCTTCGGCCATGCGGCTGGCGCCTGAAGAGCCCAGATAGGCCGACACGATGGCGATCATCAGAATCAGGCCGATGACCAGCGAGATCATCAGCTCGACCAGTGTCAGGCCGCGGGCGCCACCTCTGGGGGAAGATAAAAGCCTGGGTTTCATAGGGAGCTTCATAGCTTGAACCTGACATGCAGGCAGCGCGGTTTGGGAGTCGTAAACGCCGTAAAGGCGGGATCTGCCGTCGGGTCGGGGCATTCGTCGGTGTTGACGGTGCTGATCGCTGCAAAAGTAGTGGGCTCTTGCCACATGACCCAGATGTCACCGTCCAGGTTGGAGCAAGCGCCGTTGCAGGTGACCCGCATGCCGCCCATGGGCAACTCCCTGCGAATGGCCCGGTTCGTCTCGTCCTTGTCCATCGTTCCCATGGTGCCGGGTGTGCACGCAGGGTAGGCGCACGGTGCCACGGCGGGCAGGTTCAGGTTGTAGGTCATGGTTTCCTGGTAACTGCCCAAGGCGAAGCCTTCGGTATTGGCCCGCATGCGCTCGATATGGCTGGCTGCCAGGGAGGTCGCCGCTGAGCGGTAGGCTGCCAGTTTGGGCATCTGGACGGAATAGGCCAGCATGCCGCCCAAGGCCAGCATGCCGATGGACAGGATCAGGACGGCCACGAGCACTTCGATCAAGGAAGCACCGGTTTGGCGGTGTTTGGCAAGGGTTTTCATTGGTTGACCTCGGCGCCTGCGCCGCATGCGGTAAGGCCGTCGCCTGCGATTCGGGCCCGCCCACCCAGGCTCAGGCAGAGCACGCGTTGTGTGTCGCTGGTGTAGCGCGGGCCACCGAAGTGCATGGATGTCGCCGAGGCTGCGTCCAGCAGACGGCCGGTGGCGGTGAAGCGGATCCGGGTGGAGTTTCCACCCCCTTCCAGGATCTGGTCGATTGAACTGTTGGACGCCTGGATTCGCAAAAGAGGCTCGGTAGCGGCGGTTCTGGCTCCGTCGTTGTCCCGGTCCTGAAAAATGATCCAGCCGCTGACCCAGCCGTTGCCGCTTGCTCCCGAACCATTGGTTGCCGCGCACAGCGCGGCACCCTCGGGATCTTCACTTCGGCACATGACAACACCGCCGCCCAATCGGACGGCTTCACTGCGGGCAAAGCGCAGATCGGCAAGAAATGTGTTGACGCTGCTGGCTATGGTGGTCGACTGGATGGTGCGCTTGAAGGACGGCGCTGCCAGCCCCACCAGCACGCCAACAATCGCCACTGTGATCAGCAGTTCGATAACGGTAAAACCACGCATATTTTTCATACACCGCCATCATCGGGGTTGTATGCGGTGGCCGGAACCGTGAGCCGACCAGTGGCGGGAAAAGCCTGCCAGACGGCTGGGGCCGGTGGCGCCGGTGCCGAAGCAGGCTGGGGGTAGGCTGTCCGCACGTCCCCTTTGAAACATTCCTGGGGTATTCCCGAGGTCTCCTCTGGTCCCTGGCTTCTTCTTCTCTTATCTTCTTACTTCATCCACCAGCGTCTTGAACTCGTCGATGTCCTCAAAGCTGCGATAGACGCTGGCAAAGCGGACATACGCGACCTTGTCGAGCTTGCGGAGTTCGCGCATGACGAGTTCGCCGATCCGGTTGGAGGCTACTTCCCGCAGGCCCAGGCTCAGCAGCTTTTCCTCGATGCGCTCGATCGCCGAGTCGACCTGTTCGGTGCTGACCGGGCGCTTGCGCAGCGCCAGGTTCAGGGAGGCCAGGACTTTCGTGCGTTTGTACTCAATGCGCCGGCCGTCCTTCTTGACGATGGACGGGAACGTGACGTCGGGCCGTTCGTAGGTGGTGAAGCGTTTTTCACACGCGCCGCACTGGCGGCGACGGCGAATGAAGTCGGCGTCTTCGGACACCCGGGTTTCGACAACCTGGGTTTCAAGGTGGCCGCAAAAAGGGCATTTCATGGATTGAGGCCTGAATTGAGAGACGTAAATTGGTCAAATATGCCTCTAGCCCAATCAGGACGTGCACAAGCAGCTATCAAAATTATAGTGCTTGTGCTGTCCGTCATGTTCAGCGGTAGACCGGGAAGCGGCTGGTCAGGGCGTGCACTTTGGCGCGGACTGCTTCGATGTTCGCTGCGTCGCGCGGGTTGTCCAGCACGTCGGCGATCAGGTTCGCTGTGGCGCGGGCTTCTTCGTCCTTGAAGCCGCGGGTCGTCATCGCCGGGGTGCCGATGCGCACGCCGCTGGTGACCATCGGCTTTTCCGGGTCATTCGGGATGGCGTTCTTGTTGATCGTCATGTGGGCGCTGCCCAGCACGGCTTCGGCCTCCTTGCCGGTGATGCCCTTGGCGCGCAAGTCGACCAGCATGACGTGGCTTTCGGTACGGCCGCTGACGATGCGCAGGCCGCGCTGCGTCAGGGTGTCAGCCACGATCTGCGCATTCTTGACGACCTGCTGCTGGTAGGTCTTGAACTCGGGCGTCATCGCTTCCTTGAAAGCCACAGCCTTGGCGGCGATCACATGCATCAGCGGGCCGCCCTGCAGGCCGGGGAAGATGGCGCTGTTGATGACTTTTTCGTGCTCGGCCTTCATCAGGATGATGCCGCCGCGCGGGCCGCGCAGGCTCTTGTGCGTGGTCGAGGTGACGATGTCGGCGTGCGGAACCGGGTTGGGGTAGACGCCTGCGGCCACCAGGCCGGCATAGTGGGCGATATCGACCATGAAGATCGCGCCGACAGCCTTGGCCACCTTGGCGAAGCGCTCGAAGTCGATGCGCAGGCTGTAGGCGGAGGCGCCGGCGATGATGAGCTTGGGCTTGGTTTCATGCGCCTTGCGCTCCATCGCGTCGTAGTCGATCTCTTCCTTGTCGTTGAGGCCATAGGAAACGACGTTGAACCACTTGCCGCTCATATTAAGAGCCATGCCGTGCGTCAGGTGGCCGCCTTCAGCCAGGCTCATGCCCATGATGGTGTCGCCGGGCTTGAGGAAGGCCAGGAACACGGCCTCATTGGCCGACGCGCCGCAATGGGCCTGCACGTTGGCGGCTTCGGCGCCGAAGATGGCTTTGACGCGGTCGATGGCCAGTTGCTCGGCCACGTCGACGTGCTCGCAGCCGCCGTAGTAGCGGCGGCCGGGGTAGCCTTCGGCGTATTTGTTGGTGAGCTGCGAACCCTGCGCGGCCATGACGGCAGGCGAGGCGTAGTTTTCGCTGGCGATCAGCTCGATGTGATGCTCTTGCCGGGCGTTTTCAGCCTGGATGGCGGCGAAGATTTCGGGGTCGGTTTGTTCAACCAGGATGTTGCGGTGGTACATGGCAGTCCTTAAAGACGTGGTCCCTGCTATTCAATGAATGAAACAAGGGCTGCCCAGGCGAACGGCTGAACGCTTCGGCCCAACGGCTTTCAGCGGTGCGCTTCCCAGTGGTGTCCCACGTCAGCTTCAATGGTTGCGAAAACCTTGAGCCTATCGCCAGTTGCGCACCTTGCTAGTGTAACTGAGGGCGCCCAAAACCGGCCGCCCCGGGGGCTTTGGCGGCAGCGTGAAAAGCAAAAAGCCGGGGCGCTGGCAGCGGCCCGGCTTTGCGGCAGGCATGCAGCTGAATCAGGACTGGCTCAGCAGCGCCACTTTCTCAGGCGTTTTGCCCTCTGTGGCCGGCGTGTCGGCCTTGGCGGGCAAGGAGGCCGGCACCGGACGCGATGTGCCGGGCGCGGCGAAGAAGGGCGTTGGCGTGCCGCGCTTGGAGGCAGACGCCACCACGGCCAGCAGGCGGGCATGTTCGCCCATCACCTTGCCGGCGTAGCCGCCGTCGTCTTCCATGTTGGCAGCACCCACGTAGTATTTGAGGCCGCCTTCGACGGAACCGGCGCGGGCGATGCATTCCTGCAGTACCTTGACGCCGACGCGCAGGTTGGTCACCGGGTCAAAGGCCGCCAGCTTGCCGCCGAAGTTGTCGTATTTGTCGTGGTGCACCTTGGTCATGACCTGCATCAGGCCCTGGGCGCCCACCGGGCTTTGCGCAAACGGATTGAAGCCGGACTCGATGGCCATGATGGCCAGGATCAGGGTAGGGTCGAGCTTGGCTTTCTGGCCGATCTCGAAGGCTTCGGCCACCAGCACGCTCAGCGGCTCGGGCGCGACGCCGTATTTCTTGCTCAGCCAGTAAGCCACTGCCGCCTGTTGGGTGGGCAGGTCTTTCGGGTTGGACGCCGTGGCGCGCTCAATCGCTGCCGGCTCGGTAAAACCGATGGCCGCTTCCTGGCGCTCTTGCAGCCAGGTCATGAGCTTGAATTCACCGGCCTGACGCAAGTCGGGCCGGGCAGTCAGGGTGATCACCGCGAACACGACAGCCAGACCCAGAAGGGCGAAGCTGTTGTGGGTGATCTCGAAAAAGCCTTGGGCGATGTCATCGGCAACGGTTGAAATACCGTTGCGCACACTTGTCAGGTGCGCCTCAAGGCTGAATTGTCCTAGCGCTGTCATAGCACTCCTTTCTACGCTTGCAGGCCCTTTGGGGGCCAAGCAGGCTTTGATTGGGTCGCCATCAAACCAAGGCATGCCTTGTGGGTTGTGACCCCTTGTTTGACGTTGCCGGCTTCGTTGTTGAATAGGGCAGCGGATTCGGGTTGTCCCTAGGTTCTTGGGGGACTGGCGGGATTCTATGGGTCTCGTTAATAACCTGTCAATAATAACAAATTGATTCTTTATATTAAAAAGGCGAATAAAAACCCTGATTCTGAGCAAAAACGCCCTGAATCAAGGTAGTTACGGCCTCTTTTTGAGACCAAGCTCTAAGTTAAGTTCTATGTAAAAAAGCGTGGATAGTCGCATCGCGGATCTGGATGTAGGCGGGGTCCGACGGTTGATGTGGGACGCCAGAAGCGGTTTTGGGGACCCAAAGGCAAAGGCAATCACTGCGGCAACTGTGATTGAAAAGATGGTCTTGCCTCGAGTCCGGCAGAGGTTTAACCTGCAATTGCGTGTTCACTCACGCATCCAACCGGGTAACCAACCCCGGAAAACCTGGAAGCAATCACTTGCTTTCATCGCACTGGAGACGATTCATCTCTCTTTTGCGGAAACCCGACGGCATGAGCATCAAGCCCGCCGTCAACCCCGGTCGGCCTCGCTGCCCGGGGTTTTTCGTTTGGGGCGTACCCTCACCAATGCCCTTCGACCGACCGTCTTTTTCAAATAAGTCATTGACCTATCGGCCCCGGCGCTAAAAACTCGACGCCTATGGCAATCAAAGATTTGAAGAATAAATGGCGGGAATTCAACTGGCGCGAGGTTCAATGGCGCGAAATCGGGAAGTCGTTGCCGGCCAGGGGGGCCGCCGTGGCGAGGTCGCCGCTCTGGCAGCGCCGCGCGGCCTGGGCGGTGGGCAGCTTGCTGCTGGTCTGGGTGCTGGCCTATGCGGCGATGCCCTCCATCCTCAAGTCGCAACTGGAGAAGATCGCCTCTGAAAAGCTGGGCCGGCAGGTCACGGTGGGCGAGGTCGACTTCAAGCCCTGGTCGCTGGAGCTGACCCTGCGCGACCTGGCCATTGCCAGGGCCGGCGCATCCCAGCCCTCCGAGGCATCTCCCCAGAAGAACCCCCAGTTTTCCATCAAGCGCATATATATAGATGCCGAACTCGAGTCCCTGCTGCGATTTGCGCCGGTGGCCGACGCGGTGCAGGTCGACGAACCCGTGGTCTTTCTCACTCACCAGGGCGATGGCAGGTATGACATCGACGACATCCTGGAGCGTTTGAAGACGCCTGAGGACGCGCCGGCCAGCGAGCCGCCGAAGTTCGCGGTCTACAACATCGTGGTCAGCGGCGGGCGCATGGACTTTAGCGACCAGTCCGTCGGCAAGACCCACGAACTGCGCGAACTGGGCTTGTCGGTGCCATTTCTGAGCAACCTCAAGTCCAAGCGCGAAGTCAAAACCTCGCCGCACCTGGCCTTCAAGCTCAATGGCAGCAGCTTTGACACCGCCGCCGAAGGCACACCCTTTGCCCAGACCCACAAGACCGACGCCACTTTCACGCTGCGCGGTTTTGACCTCAACCCTTACCTGGCGTACTGGCCGGCCAGCCTGCCCGTCAAGCTGCAGGCCGCCGTGCTGCATGCCGACGCCAAGGTGGCGTTTGAACAAACGCCGGCCACCTCGGTGCGGATCTCCGGCACCGTCACGGCGGAAAAAGTCCGGCTGCTGGCCGCGCAGGCCGGCTCGCCGCCAGTCGCGGCGCCGGCACCGGCAGCTGGCGCGAAATCCCCGCCACCCGCCCGGGCCGACCTGCTGGCCTTTGACCGCCTGCAGATCACCATGGACGACGTTCGCCCGCTCGAGCAGTTCGTCAAGCTTTCAGCCGTGGAGCTCACCGCACCCACGCTGTCGCTGGCCCGTGACAGGGCAGGGCGGCTGAACCTGCTGACCTCGGCCGGTACACCGGTTGCTATAAAAAAGATAGCGCCTACCCAAGGCACCGAAAGGGCTGGAGGCCAAAACGACCCACAAAGCCAGGCCAAGGCTGCGAGCGCTGCGGCCAGCGCCGCTTCTGCACCGGCAGCGCCTGCCGTGAAAGTGCCAGCGGCCACGCCCTGGAAAGTGCAAGTCGCCCGCGTCGCCGTGCGCGGCGGCCGCGTGAACTGGCTGGACGAAACCCTGGCCTCGCCCGCCGATATCCGCCTGGCCGGCCTGGCCCTCAACGCCTCGGCCATCGCCATGCCTTTCACCGCCAGCGCGCCCCTGAAGTTCGACGGCTCGGTGGGGCTGGAGCCGCCGGCCGCCACGCCCGTGCCCGTCAAAGCCACTGCCAAAAAACAGGCAAAACCCGCTGCCCAGGCTGCGGCACCCGAAGCAGCCGCGACGCCCGCGCTCCTCACGTTCAACGGCACCGCCACCGACCAGGCCGCGCAGGTCACCGCCAACGTGGCCGGCTGGCCGCTGGGCATGGCGGCCAAATACGTCGGCCAGTTTTTGCTGCCCGCGCTCAACGGCCAGCTCGACGCCCAGCTCGGCGTGAACTGGCAGGCCGCCAGCGGCGACAAACCCCAGACGCTGCAAATCACCGCGCCGCAGATTGCCCTGAGCGATGTGCAACTGGCCGAGGGCAAGGTCTCGCTGGTCTCCGTCAAACGGGTGGACCTGGCGCAAGTCGACATCGACCTGACCGGGCAGACCTTCAAGGCCGCCAAACTGCAACTGACCCAACCCAAGGCCCGGGTGGATCGCGACAGCGACAAGCGCTGGATGTATGAGCGGTGGATGGTGGGCAAAACCTCAAGCGGCGCAGCTGCTTCACCCCCGCCGCCCACCGACGCCGCCACCCGCGCGTCCGCGCCCTCATGGGCCGTCGCTGTGCAGGACGTGCAGCTCGACGGCGGTGCGATGTCGTTCTCCGACAAAGCCGGCGCCAAGCCCGTGGCCTTTGAGGTCAGCGCCGTCAAGGCCCAACTCGGCGGTTTGCTGCTGGACGACAGGCCCGCCTCCAAAGCCCAGGCCGCCAAGCCCATGCCGCTGACGGCGTCGCTGCGACTGGCTACCGGCCGCTTCGAGCCCGGCAAGGTCGACTTCAACGGCAGCCTGGGTCTTGCGCCCATCCAGGCGCAGGGCCGGCTGGTGGTTGACCGCCTGCCGCTGCAGGCCTTTGAGCCTTACTTTGCCGAAACCCTGAACATCGAGCTGCTGCGCGCCGACGCCAGCTTCAAGGGCCGCGTTGCCTACCGCCAGCTGCCGGCCGGCACGCAGGCGCAGGTGACGGGCGATGTGGCGCTGGAGGAATTTCGCGCCAACACGCTGGCGCCCAGCGAAGACCTGCTGGCCTGGAAAGCGCTGAACCTGCGCGGCCTGAATGTGGCGCTGGAGCCGGCCAAGGCGACGCGCGTGGACGTGAAGGAAACGGTGCTCACCGACTTCTTTGCACGTGTGATCGTCATGCCTGACGGCCGCATCAACCTGCAGGACCTGGTCAAGGGCAACGCGCCCGACGCATCGGCGCCGTTACCGGCCCCGGCAGCCGATGCTACAAAAACGATAGCGACCAGTCAAGGTTCCGCCTTGTCTGGCGCCCCAAAAGGCTCACAAACCTCCACCAACCCGATCAGCCCGGTCGCGTCAACCTCACCGGCGGCAACGGCATCCGGCGGCCCGCCCGCCATCGTGAGCTTCGGCCCTATCAGCCTGATCAACGGCAAGGTGCTGTTCTCCGACCGTTTCGTCAAACCCAATTACTCGGCCGACCTGACCGAGCTGACCGGCAAGCTCAGCGCATTCTCGTCCGTGGCACCAGCGGCTGCGGCCACGCCTGGGGCCGCACCCGCTGCACCGAACATGGCCGACCTCGAACTGCGCGGCCGGGCCGAGGGCACGGCGTCGCTCGAAATCCTGGGCAAGCTCAACCCGCTGGCCAAGCCGCTGGCGCTCGACATAAAAGGCAAGGTGCGCGACCTGGAGCTGCCGCCGCTGTCGCCGTACTCCGTCAAGTACTCGGGCTACGGTATCAACCGCGGCAAGCTCAGCGTCGACGTGAGTTATGTGGTGCAGCCCGACGGCCGCCTCACCGCCACCAACAAGGTCATCCTCAACCAGCTTGCCTTCGGAGAGAAGGTGCCGGGCTCCACCGCCAGCCTGCCGGTCAAGCTGGCCGTCGCCTTGCTGGCCGACCGCAACGGCGTGATCGACATCGACCTGCCCATCAGCGGCTCGCTCAACGACCCGCAGTTCAGCCTCGGGCCCATCATCGTCAAGGTCATCATCAATGTGATCGTCAAGGCGATCACCGCGCCGTTCTCGCTGCTGGCCAGCGCGCTGGGCGGCGGCGGTGAAGAACTCAGCACCGTGGGCTTTAACGCCGGCAGCGCCGAGCTCGGGCCCGAAGCCAAAGCCGGCCTGGACAAAGTCGCCAAGGCGCTGGCCGAGCGGCCGTCGCTGCAGCTCACCGTGGTGGGCACCAGCAGCGTCGAAGCCGAGCGCGACGGCTTCAAGCGCGCGCGGCTCGATTCGCTGGTGCGCGCCGAAAAGCGCCGCCTCACCGTGAAGGAGGGCGGCACCACCGCAGCCGCCGTCAGCATCAGCCCGGACGAATACCCCGCTTTGCTCAAAGAAGTCTACAAACGCGCCGATATGCCCAAGCCGCGCAACCTGATCGGCCTGGCCAAAGACCTGCCCGTGGCCGAGATGGAAAAGCTGCTGCTGGCCGATATCCAGGTCAACGACAGCGCCATGCGCGAGCTGGCGGTGCAGCGCGGCGTGGCCGTCAAAGACTATCTGGCATCGCGTGATTTACCCCCGGAAAGACTCTTTCTGGGCGCTGCCAAAGCCATACCGCCGGAGGCCAAATGGACGCCCCGCGCGGAGCTGAATTTGGCTATGCCTTAAAAACAGCGAAAATAGCCCCAACTGCTTTATTAATAGAGCATTTTTGGGGCCAGGGGACCGGGCGTTCAACCATCGTTGCACGGCATGGCCCCCATCCATTCCAACACCTTCTGTCAGCCGCGTCGCCCGCTTCCGGGCGATTTGTGCTGACGGTCATTTATTTTTTGACGCTGCGCTCCCATGTTTAAATCTTCCAAACCCGAAACCCCCGCCGTGAAAACGCCCACCACCAAGCAGGCAGAAGCCCATCCGCTGGACGGCCTGACCGGCGGCGCGTTCTCTGCGCCCACCTCGGGCGAGCGCACCGCGCGCATCCGCACCTGGCTGGCGACCGAGCCTTCGGCCGAGCAGATGGCCGAGGTCTACAAAGACCTGGCCAACCGCGACAAGGGCGCCGCCAAGCCGCTGAAAGAAAAGCTCGACGAGATCAAACGCAGCAAAGGCCAGGAAGCCGTGGCTGCCGAATGGGCCGACAAAGCCCAGGCGCTGCTGGCCGTGCCCAAGCTGAATCTGGCCGATGCCCTGGCCTGGCAGCGTGATGCCGCCAAGGCCGGCGCGCCGCTGTCCAAAGAGCCGCTGGCCGCCCTGAAGGTTCAGCTGGCAGACCGCGTCAAGACGATTGAAGACCTGCAGCACCGCACCCAGGTGCAGCGCGAAGCCGCCGTGCTGCTGGCCCAGCGCACCGAAGTGCTGTCGCTCAAGCCCTGGCGCGACGCCGAGGCCGCCCTCGAGTCCTTGCGCGGCGACGTCACGCACTGGCAGTCGCAGGCCGATGAAATCACGCATGACACCAACTGGGCCAGCGTGGACGCGAAATTCCCGCCGCTGCTCGACGCATCGCGCGCGCAGTTGCTCGCCGTATGGGAGGCCTTTCAGGGCGCGCTCGCACAGGCTCAAAAGGCGGCTGAAGATGCCGCAGCGCCACTGCCCGCCGTGCCCGTGTGGGCCGACGAGCTGCGCGCCGCGCGCGGCCTGCCGCCCGCAGCGGGCGAGCCATCCGCACGCGCCCCCAAGGCCAAAATCGACCCGGCCGTGCTCAAAGACATGCGCGAAAAATCGTCTGCCATCGTGCAGGAAGCGCTTGCGCGGCTTGAGCATGAAGTCGGTGAAGGTCACGGAAAGTCCACGCCCAAGGTGGCTGCTGATCTGCGCCAGGCCTTGAAAGAAAACATCCGCAACATCGACAGCAAACTTGAAGCCGCCGCGCACGCCGCGCTGACGGCTGCCGGTGAGCTCGAAGGCTGGCAACGCTGGCGCGCCGACCAGATCCGCGAAGAGCTGGTCGTGAAAGCCGAGGCCCTGGTGGCCAAGCCGCTCGGCGGCCGCAAACAACAAGAAGCCCTGCGCGCCATGCGCGAGCAGTGGAAGACCAGCGACCAGGGCGGCACGCCCAACCACGCGCTGTGGAAGCGTTTTGATGACGCCTGCAATGAAGCGCACAAGGTCGTCGAAGCCTGGCTGGAGAAGGTCAAAGAACAAAGCGAAGCCGTCAAGGCCGAGCGCAAGCTGCTGATCGACGAAGTGCTGGCCTGGGCTGAAGCCAACAAGGGCAACACCGACTGGAAGCACCACATCCGCAGCCTCAACGGCTTTGTTGAAAAATGGCGCGACGCCGGCCACCTGGGCGAAAAGGCCTTTGCTGAAATCCAGCCTGTGTGGAAAGCCGCGATGGAAACGGCCGACGCCGCATTGACCGCCGCACGCACCGAAAGCATCGCACGCCGCAAGGCCATGATTGAAGAAGCCGCTGTGCTGGGCGCTGAGCCGATGCTGCGCATCGACGCCGTCAAGTCGCTGCAGCAGCGCTGGCAACATGAAGCGCAGGGCGTGCCGATCGAGCGCAAGCAAGAGCAAAAGATGTGGGACGCCTTCCGCAAACCCATCGACGACGCCTTCCAGCGCAAGACAGCCGAGCGTGAAAAAGCCGCTGCAGCTTTGGGCGAATACGACCGCATGGTGCTGGACGCGTCCAAAGCTGTGGAAGCCGCTACCGCCAGCGGTGATGTGCAGAAGATCCACGCGGCCGCCAAGGCGCTGGAGGCCATTGTGCGTGGCCAGGTGCCCGTGCCTGCCGCTGCTGCCCCGGCTGCGCCATCCGTTGAGGCTGCATTGGCCGACGCGAATGCAGCCCCAGTTTCCAAGGAAAATGAGGCTGAAGCCCAAGCAACACCTGAACAAGCTGCTACAGAAACAATAGCAGAGGCAGCGCCCACCGATGCCGCGGCGGAAGCCGCAGCCACCGAGTTCGCTGAAGCCAGCGAGCCCGCCAGCGCACCCGCTGAACCCGCGCCCGCACCCAAAGCCGCACCCAAGCCGGTGATCGCCCGCCGCGGCGACGACCGCCCTGGCATGAAGAAAGCCGAGCCTGCCGCAGCAGGGCGCGGCGGCAAATTTGGCGACCGCAAAGACGCACGCCCCGGCAGCAAGCCCGGCGGCCCGCGCCAGAGCACCGACAACAAGTTCGAGCCGTACCGTGAAGGCCGTGACGATCGCGGCCCGCGTGGGGCAGACCGTGGTGACCGCAACGCGCGCCCCCCCTTTGAAGAGCGCGGCCCGCGCCTGGGTGATGCCGCTTTCCGCGCCCAGCGCGAAGCGTTTGACGCCGCCAACAATGCCCTGAAAAAGCTCGCCATGCAGGCGCACGGCGAAGTGCTGACCAACCTGCTCACCGCCTGGGAAAAACGCGACCCGGCGCAACTGCCGAGCGCGCAAGACCTCGGCAAGGTGGTCTCGCCTGCAGTGCGCACCCGCTGGGTGCAGGCTGTCGGCACGCCTTCGGGCAAAGACGCTTCGGAAGCGCTGCTGCGGCTTGAAATTGCGGCCGAGTTGCCGACGCCGGCCGAGCACATCAGTGCGCGCCGCATGCTGCAACTGCAACTGCTGACCAAGCGCAACGCGCCGGCGCCGGCTGAAACCTGGGGCGAAGACGCCGCCCAGGTGCTGGCCGCCGACTTTGACCCCGCCAATGCGCGGCGCGTGCAGAACGTGCTGAAGGCGCTGCTCAAACGATGAGTTCGGACACCGCTGCCGTGGTGGCGGTGACGCTTGACCGCCAGCAGACGCTGGGCGAGGAAATCGCCAACAGCGTCAGTCATGGCGTGGCGCTGCTCGCGGCCGTGATCGCGGCGCCCTATCTGGTCGCGGCCAGCGTGCGCAACGGCGATGCCATCGACATCGCCGCTGCCACGGTGTTTGCCGCCACCATGGTGCTGCTGTACCTGACGTCGATGCTGTATCACGCGCTTCCGGCTGCGCGCCTGATGCGCGCCAAAGGCATTTTCCAGATCCTGGACCATGGTGCGATCTACCTGCTGATTGCCGGCACCTACACGCCGTTCACGCTGGGCGTGCTGCGCGGGCCCTGGGGCTGGACGCTGTTCGGGCTGGTCTGGACGATGGCGCTGGCCGGCGTGGCGGTGAAGGCGGTGGCCGGCATCCGCTACCCGCGCGTGTCTACCGCGCTGTATGTGGCGATGGGCTGGATCGCCCTCATCGCCATCAAGCCGATGCTGGAACTGATTCCGGGCTGGGGCTTGTTCTGGCTGGTGGCCGGCGGGCTTTTTTACACGTTGGGGGTGGGCTTTTTTGCCACCGACTCACGGCTGCGCTACGGGCACTTCGTGTGGCATTTGTTTGTGGCGGCCGGCACGGTTTGCCATTTTGTGGCGGTGTGGCACTACGCCAGCTGACAAGGATGCGCGGGAAACCGGGCGGCATTTGCTACAAAATCAGTAGCTGCCAGTCCAGGCGGTGTATGGGCTAGAGGCCGATTTCATCTATAAACGTCCAGTGAAGGCCGGCTGCCGTCGCCCGCGTCTTCAGGGTGCTTTCTCGATCAGGTGCGCGATGCCGTCCAGGCCCAGCCGCCGTGCGTGCTGCAGCGCGTTCAACCCATCTTTGTCGATCAGTGCCGTATTGGCGCCTGCCGCCAGCAGGCGCTGGACCACGGCCGTGTGCCCTTGCAGGACGGCCAGGATCAAAGGCGTGCGACCCGCTGAATCAGCTGCGTTGAGGGGAGCGCCTTGCTGCAGGAGGCGCTCCAGCTGCTGCAGGTTGCCAGAACGGGCGGCTTGCTGCAGCGGGCCTGCCAGCCCGAGTGAGCCGGTGGCCTCGGCGCGCAGAGAGCGAGCAGGGGCGGCGGATTTTTCCTGCCGTTGCTCTGCTGCTGCAGGGGCTGCCGTGACGGCGGCCGGCGCGGCTGCGGGCCGCGCAGCCGGTGCGGCTGCCGCCGGTGCTGCGGCGACAGGTGCATCGGCCCGTTGCAGGGGGGCAGACGGCGTTACCGCTTGCGAGCCCGTCGCTGCATCGGCCGTGCGCGCGGATCCAGAGAATCGGGCGCTGTCCTGCGCAATGGCAGCGGGCGCAGGAGGTGGCGCAGGTACAGCAGGTGCAGCGGCCGGCGGTGAAGCCAACGGGGGCGGCGCCGCTCCACCAAAGGCTTGGGCTGTTTCCGCTTCGGCTTTGGCGGCGGCTTGCTCGCGCACGGCGGGCTGGGGTGCCGTTTTTGGGGCGACGGGCGTGGCTGGCGAATTCAAGGCGGGGGGCGATGGGCTTTCGGGTTCAGCTTTGGCCCTGGCTTTGGTTTGTGGTGTTTGCGGTGCGGTGGTTGCCGGCGTGTTTGCAGGCGCGGGCACCGGTGTGGTTACCGCAGCAGGCGGCGCGCTGGCGCTGGGCTGGCCAAACGCCAGGTCTTTTTCCTCATCCGTGCCGCGGTCGAACTGCAGCACCAGCAAACCCGTCAAGCCGACCAGTGCCAGGCTGGCCAGGGCAGAGATCTTCCAGCGCGACTGGTTGGCGGCGGGCGTCTGCGTTGGCACCGGGCCGGCGGCGGCATGGGCGCCTTGCGCCTTGCCGGTTGCGATCACCATCTGCGCATGCGCACGCACGGCATCGCGCACATGCGCGCCGGGGCGGCGTGTGTCCTGGGCGCTGGCCTCGCGGTAGCGCTCTGTCAGCTCGTCGCCGGGCGGGCTGCGGTCTGGCTCTGTCATGCAAACTCCTGTAGCTGCTGGCGCAGGCTGTTTCGTGCGTAGCGCAGGCGGCTTTTGGCGGTTTCAAAACTCACGCCGGTGGCCTCGGCGATGCCCTCTACGCTCAGGCCGCCTTCAGCCTGCAGCAAGAAGGCTTCACGCTGCTCCAGCGGCAGCCGCTCCACCGCGGCAATCAGCGCTGCGGCCTGCTCGCTGGACTCCAGCCGCCGCACCGGGCCGAATCCCGAGTCGGCCGCCAGCGTGTCGCCAAGGCTGGGGCCTTCGTCATCGTCGCCCTGCGCATCGATGCTCACGTGCTGTTTGGCCGTGCGGAAGTGGTCGACCACCCGGTTGTGCGCCATGGTGAACAGCCAGGTCTTGAAGCGCGCCGACACGGTGTAAGTGGGCGCACTGCGCGCTACTGCAAACCACACGTCCTGCAGCAGGTCGTCGGCCACGGCCTGCAAACGCACGCTGCGAAACACATAGCGCCACACACCCAGCTCGTGGCGCGCATACAGCACATCGAACGCACCGATGTCGCCGCCCGCAAAGCGCAGCATCAGCGACTCGTCGCTGTCTTCGGCTGCGGTGTCGGGCGTGGCGCTGGGCATGCGCCACATTATCACGGCGCAGCCGTGGTGCAGTATCAGTAGCGGCGCAGAGGGGGATCGGGCACATAGGAGGTGTTGCCTGATTGCGGGAACGGATCCGGGATAGGGTTGTGCGCTACCGGTTCACGAATCACACCACTCGCAATCAGGTTCTCGCGACTGTCGTAGCGGATGCGGATGACCTCGTTGGGCTGCGATTGGAGGCGGGCAAAAGAGGTGTGCGAGATCACTGAGGTTTCACGGGCGCCGTGGCCGGTGCCCAGCTTGGGGGCGGGCAAGGCAGCCGGTGGCGGGGAAGGCGCTCTTCGGGCCATGCCTTCAAGCCCCGCAGAGGCGCTGGGGGCTTGCGCAGACGCTTCTGCCGCGCTGCTGCTCTGGTCGGCCAGGGCAGATCTGCCGGCGCCGCCTGGCGAGGCGCTTTTGAGGTTGGCGGGTGCGTCGGCTTCGCGCTCTGCGCGTTCAATACGAGAGGGGCTGGCGGGTGCGGCCTGCGCGATGGGCTCGGGCAGCCGCTCCCTGAACAGTGCCACGCCGATCACGCCGACGTTGCCGGGCCTGCCGGTGCGGCCGGCATAGGAATCCCCGAGCGCAGAAAACTCGAAAGCCGCGACCTCGCTGCTGCTTTTGCGCCAGCCGGTGACCTGGTATTGCTGCCAGGGTGAGAACACATAGCCGGTCTGGTCCCAGGCGGCGGTTTCGCCGCTCAGCACATTCACGCCGTCGACGGCGGTGACGGCCATCACGCGTTCACCGAGCTTGTTACGCACGGCAATGGCGTATTTGGCGCCGTACTGTCCGGCCACCCAGTATTCGCCGCGGTGTTGGTACAGCGGCAATGTGGCGCCGGTGCTCCGGTCGATGACGGTGACGTCGGCGAGGCGGCCGACGGCCTGGGCCTGCAAAGTCAGCATGGACGCCGTCAGCAGAACCAGTGGGGCGAGGGCCAGGCGAATGCGGGAAGAGGGGGAGGAAGAAGCGGAAGAAGCGGAAGAAGAGGCAGGGCGGTGGCGTTTCATGGGGAGCTCCAAATGTGAGGTGGAACTGGTTGAAACGAAGCGGGCCGGGAGATGGGGTTAACGACGCTGAAAAAAGGGTGAAAACCTCAAAAATCAGCGAAAGCCCGTTCAGGCCGTTTGCTATGAATTAAGGAGCATCCTGCCAATGCTCCTTATGGGCTGGAGCCCTGTTTGGCTTCAAAAACAGAGCGGGAGCCCTTACTTCGCCGGAATAAAGAATTTGTCGAAAAGCACCGTCAAAGGTGCGAAGTCCAGCGTGAAGCGCTCTCGGTTGACGAAGTAGGCCTCGCAGGCCACGGCAAAGAACTCGGCCGGGGCGCTTGCGGCGTAGTCGTCCAGCCAGGGCGGCGCTGCGCCGAAGCGCTTGGCCATCGCGACCTTTTCGCAAAACTCGTCAAAGGCCGGCTGCATCACCGAATGCCAGGAGGCATGGGCGCCGCGTGAGGGCAGGGGCGGGCAGCCGTCGGCCGCGCCGTCGCGCATGTCGATTTTGTGGATGAACTCGTGAATCACCACGTTGTGGCCTTGCTCGGCCGCATGGCCGGCGTCGGCCACTTCCTGCCAGCTCAGGGTGACGGGGCCGCCCTGCATGGCTTCGCCCAGCAGTTCTTCGTTATAGCGGTGCACCACGCCCGCCTGGTCGGTGACTTCGCGGCGCGCGAGCATGGTGCCCGGGTGCACCACGATGCCCTTGAAATCGTCATACCAGCGCAGGCCCAGGTGCAGAACCGGCAGGCAGGCCTGCGCGGCGATGGCGACGGCCATCTCGTCCGTGACCTTCAGGCCGCGCGCGCCGGTGAACTCTTTTTGCTTGAGAAATTTGCCGGCCAGCGTGTGCAGTTCCTGCAGTTCCGTCACCGGTCGGCGGGCCAGAAAGGGGAACTGCAGCAAGGTGTCCATCCAGAGCGTGTCCGGAATGGTTTTGGTGGGGCCCTTGCTGGAGCCTCCAAGCGTTCGTAACCAGTTCAGCATGGTGTTTGTCTTGATCAGAAAGAAGGAGAAGGAAATGTGATCAGCAGATCAGCAGAGTTGGGGTCTGGAGGATAAAAGCAAAAGGGATCAAGGCAAAGTAAAAAGCGAAAAAGGGAAAAAAAGACAAAATGCAACTCAGCGCAATCCGGCTCAGCCTAATGCAATGCGCTGCAGCCCGGCAGAGCTCAGGCGCAGCACCTCGGCGCGCGTCACCGGCGCGGCCAGGTCCCAGTCGCTGAGCACCACGCGCGAGTAGCCGCCGCCCAGGTCGTGCACGGCCGGCTTGTGGGTGTGGCCGTGGATCAGCGTGTGCGAGGCGGCGGCCTGCAGCCATTGGCGCGCGGCTTCGGTGTCGACATCGGCATACGGCGCACCCGACTTTTTGCGCGCCTCGCTTTGTTCGCGCAGCCCGCGGGCGATGGCCTGGCGATCGGCCAGAGGCCTGGCGAGGAAGGCGCGCTGCCATTCGGCAGTGCGCACCTGGCTGCGAAACTGCATGTAGTTCACGTCATCCAGGCACAAAGCATCGCCATGCGACAGCAGCCAGCGGCGGTTGGTGCCGGCGGGAAACACCAGCACGGTCGGGTCTTGCAGCAAGGTGGCATTGCACAGGTCCATCAGGCCCTGGCCCACCAGGAAGTCGCGGTTGCCGTGCATGAAAAAGAGGGCCAGGCGGCCGGCAGCTTCGCCCATCACCTGCGCGCAGCGCGCGTCGAATCCGGCGGCCGGTGCGTGCAGATCTTGGCCAATGGCGTCGTCGCCGACCCACACTTCAAACAGGTCACCCAGGATGAAGACGGCGTCCGCCGGGGTCGATTCAAGGTAATGCTGCCAGGCCGTGAAGGTGGCCATGTCCGAGGCCTGCAAATGCAGGTCGGAAATGAAATCGACCGTACGCCAGGACGGCGGCGCCAAAAGCTCCGCCATCTGGGGTACGGTCTGTGGGGTGTTCACCGGCTGGGCTTTAGCTTGGCACTAGCGCGGTTTACCGGCGGCCTCAGGCCAGCGCAACGGCTTTCTGGATGATCACGTCTTCCATCGGCACGTCGTCGTGAAAGCCCTTGCGGCCCGTCTTGACGGCCTTGATCTTGTCGACCACGTCGGCGCCGCCCACGACCTTGCCGAACACGGCGTAACCCCAGCCCGATGCGTTGGGTGCGGTGTGGTTCAGAAAGCCGTTGTCGGCCACGTTGATGAAGAACTGCGAGCTGGCCGAGTGCGGTGCGTTGGTGCGCGCCATGGCGACGGTGTAGTTGTCGTTTTTCAGGCCGTTGTTGGCTTCGTTCTCGATCTCGCCGTCGGTGGGCTTTTGTTTCATGCCCGGCTCAAAGCCGCCGCCCTGCACCATGAAGCCGGGAATCACGCGGTGAAACACGGTGTTGGCGTAGTGGCCCTTGTTGACGTAGCTCAGGAAGTTGGCGACGGTCTTGGGCGCTTTGGCTGCGTCGAGCTCAAGCGTGATGACGCCGTATTCGGCGATGTGCAGTTCGACTTTGGGGTTGCTCATGTTGATGTCCTGAAGGGATGGGTCAGTTAATTGACGAGGGTTGCTGATTTGATGAGGACGGGCGTTTTGGGAACGTCCGTCGGGAAGGGGCCGCCGGCGCCGGTCGGCACGCCCTTGATTTTGTTGACCACTTCCATGCCGCTCACGACCTTGCCGAACACGGTGTAGCCGAAGAGCTGGGGAGCGTTGACGAGCTGCGCGCGCGGGGTGTTTTCATACACGCGGCCCTGGTATTCGAATTTGGGCACCGGGTCGCCGGGCGGGATCACGGTGGGGTTCAGGAAGTCGTTGTCCTTCACGTTGATGAAGAACTGCGCCGACGCGGAGTTGGGGTCGTTGGTGCGGGCCATGGCCAGGGTGCCGACCACGTTTTTGGGGCCGCCCTTGGCGAGCGCGTCGCGGCCTTCATGGGCGACCGGCGGACGGGTTTTCTTCTCGGCGTAGGTGGCGTCGTAGCCGCCGCCCTGCACCATGAAGTTGCTGATCACGCGGTGAAAAATCGTGCCGTCGTAGTGTTTGTCTTTGACGTACTGCAGGAAGTTCTCGACGGTCTTGGGGGCTTTGTCGGGATAGACCTCGACCACGAAGTCGCCTTCGCTGGTGACGAACTTCACCTTGGGCGCGGTTTGCGCGAGCGCCGGGCCGGCCAGAAGGGCCAGGCCGGCAGCGGCGGCCATGGCCAATGCGGCGCGGCGCAGGGGTTGAAATGCGGTGAACAATGCCGTGCATACGGCGGGCGTCTTGTGAACTGCCAACATTAAATGGTTCCTTCGAAGAATATTTTCCACTGGCTGCCCTGACGGACCCAGTACTGGCGTTTGGTGCGGCCGGTTTTGGCGCCTTTGACCAGCTCGCCAAAGGTTACCACCATCGTGTCGGTGCTGTCGGTCCAGCGCAGGTAAGACACATCCTTGAGCTGGATGTCGCGCCCGCCGAGCTGCTTGAGCTCGGTCTGCAGGGCCGGTGTCCATTCGGCCAGCGTCTTGCCGTAGCTGGTGAAGTCGGGCGTGTACCAGGCGGTGAGTTTGGCCATGTCGCCGCTGGATTTGGCGCTGTGCCAGCTTTGCAGTGCGTTCTCAAACGACTTGCTGTCGGCCGCAAGCGATTGCGGCGCCACCCATTTGAGGCTGTGCGCGATGACCACGGGCGTGCTGCGCACCTCGACCGTGCGGATGATGCGCTCCAGGTCGGGGTTGGCCAGCACCACACAGCCGTCGGTAGACAGCGGCGCGCGGGAAAACTGCGCCGGCGGCGTGCCGTGCAGCCAGATGCCGCTGCCGGTTTTGCCGCGTTTGACGTCAAGCTGGTTGGGGTAGTTGATGGGCAAAGCGCCCGAGCCATAGAAGTCGCGCAGCGACTTGGGGTTCAGGTTGCTGGTGATGAAATACACGCCGACCGGGGTGCGCAGATCGCCCTCGACGGATTTTTCAATGCCGGATTTGCCGACCGAGATGTAGTAGTCGGCCACCAGCTTGATGCCGGCGTGGGTGTTTTCAAACAGGTACAGGCGCGAGCGGGAGGCGTCGATGGCGATCGCATGCTTGTTGCGCGGCGACAGTGCCAGGAACTGCGAGGGCACGGTGCCGGGCGCCGGGCGCTCGCGCAACGCACGCAGGCGCAACTGGGATTCCTGTCGAAGCTCTGCCAGCAGCGGCGCCGCGGCCCTGGAGGCGGTGTCGGGCGGGACGTCGCCCAACGTGCGCACGGGGCGTGCAAAGGCCGCCAGCAGGTCGCCATACACCAGCTGTGCGAGCTGGAAATTGGGATGGTCCTTGACGAGGCCCTCGGCTTTGCGCAGTGCTTCGCGCGGGTCGGCCTGGCCTATCAGCTTGTAGATGTCGATCAGCCGGGCTTCTGCTTCGCCGTCGCGTGCTTCGCGCTGAGGTGCGGAGCGTGCCGGCGCGGCGTGCCGCGCTGCGGTTTCACCGGCAACCGGTGCACGGGAGCGGTTTTCCGCGCGCGCAGGCGAAAGCGCCAGCATCACGCAAGGTGCAAGGAAACAGAGAGCTGTTACCGCCTTCTTCATGCGGGCTTTCACGGAAAGTTGCCGGTCGGCAACGACGGACAAAGACGGGCTGGAACGGAGCACTGGGGTCAGGTCGGCCGCCGGCGATCAACCGCCCGTGGATTCCTTGACGATGACCCAGCGATCACCCACTTTGGCGAGGTCAAGCGTTTTGCGGCTCGAGATATTGAGCGAGTCGGCGCTGTAGTCCTGCTTGAACTTGGCGACGGCCTTGGCGCCCTGCACCGAGACGGTCATGTTGGAGAGTTTCACGCTGATGCTGTTCTTGCCGACGATGCGCGCGCGGCGGTCTTCTTCCCAGGCCTTGCGGGCCTGCTTGCCGGGTGTGTCGAAGTTCTGGCCGTAGCTGCCGAGGTAGCCGGCCATGTCCTTGCTGGACCAGGCCTGAGCCCAGTTGCGCACGGCGGCTTCAACGTCCTTGTCGGCGCCGGAGGTGGCCACAGGAGCGGCCGGGGTTGCAGGCGCGGCAGGCGCTGCGGCCGGCGTTGCTGCGGCAGGGGCCGCAGGCTTGGCAGCGGCGACAGGCGCCGGTGCGGCTGGCGTGATCTGGCCGGAGGCCTGGGCGCCGGTGGCGGGCTTGGCGGCCGCCTGGGGCTGGGCCTGGGCCTGTGCCTTTGCGTCGGCGGAGAAGAGGTTGCGGATCAGGGCCAGCTTGGGCGGTACGGCCGCGTTGCCACCGTCAAGCTGCAGCGCCTTGCTGTAGGCCTGGCTGGCCAGGCGGGCATAGACGTCGCCCAGATTTTCATGGGCGGTGGCGTAGCTGGGGTTGGTGCGGATGGCCATTTCAAGTGCTGCGCGGGCCTTGTCGAACTGGCTCTGGCCGGCGTAGAGCACGGCCATGTTGTTGTAGGGCTCGGGCAGCTCGGGGTAGTCTTCCGTGATCTTGACGAAGGTGGCGATGGCATCGTTGGTCTTGCCGGTTTCGGTCTGGATCACGCCTTTGAAGAACCGCATCTGGGGGTCGCGCGGCTTGGTGGCGAGGTATTGATCGACCTTGGTCATCGCTTCGGCAAACTGGCCAGCGCGCATCAGGCGGCTGACATCGGTGTAGTCGTCGGCATGCGCGGCAGACACCGACAGGGTGGCTGCCACGATCAGCATGCGCAGGGCGGCTGCCAGGGGTTTGCGGGTAAAGAAGTTTTGCGTGGGCATAAGAACACTCGCTATTGTTTTGAAACCCCTGAAGGCCGTTTAACGGCTTTTGGGTGGAAATTCCATATAAACAGCCGGCTTTTCAGAAGGCAGGAAGGGCCGCCGAATGCCACTTGGCGGGCTGGATATACTGCCTGATTGTAGCTGAGGGGGTATAGTTCACGACCGCCCGGATTCTGCAGATTTCGTTTTTACGCCACGTTTTTGGCGCATACGCCGAATGGCCCTTGTCCGCCTGCGGCGTCCGTGAGATAACCTTCCAGCTGCCCCTAGCTTTCCTGTTACCCCAGCCTGACTGAACGCCGGGCGCCGGCCGATGCCGGGCCCCGCCACCACAATTTTCATGAGCCTTCGCATTTACAACACGCTGTCGCGTGCCGTGGAAGAATTTTCCCCCCTGGAACCCGGCCACGTTCGCATGTATGTGTGCGGAATGACGATTTACGACCTGTGCCACATCGGCCATGCGCGCATGATGATGGCGTTCGACGTCGTTCAGCGATGGCTCAAGGCCAGCGGCCTGCGCGTGACCTACGTGCGCAACATCACAGACATCGACGACAAGATCATCAAACGGGCGGTTGAGCGCGGTATCACCATCCGCGCCCTGACGGACGAGATGATCGTGGCCATGCACCAGGACATCGGCGCGCTGGGTATCGAGCCGCCGTCGCTGGAGCCGCGCGCCACCGAATACGTGCCGCAGATGCTGGGCATGATCCGCACGCTTGAAGAAAAGGGGCTGGCCTACGTCGGCTCCAGCGGCGACGTGAACTATGCGGTGCGCAAGTTCCCGGGCTACGGCAAGCTCTCGGGCAAGTCCCTGGACGAGTTGCGCGCCGGCGAGCGCGTGGCGGTGCTCGACGGCAAGGACGACCCGCTGGACTTCGTGCTCTGGAAAAGCGCCAAGCCGACCGAGCCGGATGACGCCAAGTGGGATAGCAGCTACGGCCCCGGCCGGCCGGGCTGGCATATTGAATGCTCGGCCATGAGCTGCCAGACGCTGGGCGAGACCTTCGACATTCACGGCGGCGGCGCCGACCTGCAGTTTCCGCACCACGAAAACGAGATCGCCCAAAGCGAAGGCGCCAACGGCAAGCCGCTGGCCAATTTCTGGGTGCACAACGGTTTTGTGCGCGTGGACAACGAAAAGATGTCCAAGTCGCTGGGCAACTTCTTCACCATCCGGGAAGTGCTGGCCAAGTACGACGCCGAAACCATCCGTTTTTTCATCGTGCGCGCGCACTACCGCAGCGCCCTGAACTACAGCGACGCCCATCTGGACGACGCCCGCAACTCGCTCAAGCGCCTCTATACCGCGCTGGCCGGCTTGATCGGAGTGATGCCCGAAGCGGTGGCCATCGACTGGGCCGACCCCTTCGCCGCCCGCTTCAAGGCTGCCATGGACGAAGACTTCGGCACGCCCGAAGCGGTGGCCGTGCTGTTCGAGCTGGCGGGTGAAGTCAACAAGACCCGGTCGGCCGTGCTGGCAGGCCTGCTCAAAAGCCTGGGCGGCTGCCTGGGCCTGCTGCAGGGCGACCCGGGGGCCTATCTGCAGGCCGGCGCCGGCCTCGACGACGCCAGCATCCAGGGCCTGATTGCGCAGCGCGCCGCCGCCAAGGCCGCCAAAAACTTCGCCGAAGCCGACCGCATCCGCCAGGATTTGCTGGCCAAGGGCATCGTGCTCAAGGACTCGCCCACAGGCACGACCTGGGAGGCGCAGTCGTGAGCGTTGTGAGTCATTTTGGCCTCCAGCCCAAGCAGAGCATGGGCTGATAGCTATGAAAAAGATAGTAAAGAGCGGTCCCGGCAGCGTCGAGCTGGCCGAAGTCCCCGAGCCCGCCACCACGGTGCCCGAGTACTGGGCCGACGCCTGCAAGCACCTGGTCAAAAAAGACCGGGTCATGAAGCGGCTGATTCCGCAGTTTGGCGACGCCTGCCTGCAGGCGCGGGGCGATGCCTTCAGCACTCTGGCGCGCAGCATCGTCGGCCAGCAGATTTCCGTGAAAGCCGCCCAAAGCGTCTGGGCGAAGTTCTCGGCCCTGCCCAAAAAAGTCACCCCGGCCAATGTGCTGCGGCTCAAGGTCGACGACATGCGCGCCGCGGGCCTGAGCGCGCGCAAGGTCGAATACCTGGTGGATTTGTCGATCCATTTCGACGCCGGCACTGTCCACGTGAAGGACTGGCAGGCCATGGACGACGAGGCCATCATTGCCGAGCTGGTCGCCATCCGCGGCATAGGCCGCTGGACGGCCGAGATGTTTTTGATCTTCTACCTGATGCGTCCCAACGTTTTGCCGCTGGACGATGTCGGCCTGATCAGCGGCATCAGCCAGAACTATTTTTCCGGTGAATCCGTCAGCCGGAGCGACGCGCGCGAGGTGGCCGCCGCCTGGGCGCCGTACTGCAGTGTCGCAACTTGGTATATTTGGCGCTCTCTGGACCCACTACCCGTTTTGGGCGCCGAGCAGAATTGACGTTTTTGAAGAAGCCCTGAGGAGCAGCACATGGCGAAAAAGACCTTCCTCGATTTCGAGCAGCCGATCGCGGAGCTTGAAGGAAAAATTGAAGAACTGCGCTACGTACAGACCGAGTCGGCCGTTGATATCTCTGAAGAAATCGACCAGCTGGCCAAAAAGAGCCAGCAGCTCACCAAAGACATCTACAGCGACCTGACGCCCTGGCAGATCACCAAGATCGCCCGCCACGCAGAGCGCCCCTACACCCTGGACTACGTGAACGAAATCTTCACCGATTTCGTCGAGCTGCACGGCGACCGGCACTTTGCCGACGACCTGTCCATCGTGGGCGGCCTGGCCCGCTTTAACGGCACCGCCTGCATGGTGCTGGGCCACCAGAAGGGCCGCGACACCAAAGAGCGCGGCCTGCGCAACTTCGGCATGAGCAAGCCCGAGGGCTATCGCAAGGCCCTGCGCCTGATGAAGACCGCCGAGAAGTTCAAGCTGCCGGTGTTCACCTTTGTCGACACCCCCGGCGCTTACCCCGGCATCGACGCCGAAGAGCGCGGCCAGTCCGAGGCCATCGGCCGCAACATCTTCGAGATGGCGCAGCTTGAGGTGCCCATCATCACCACCATCATCGGCGAAGGCGGCTCCGGCGGCGCGCTGGCCATTTCGGTGGCTGATCAGGTGGTGATGCTGCAGTATTCGATCTACTCCGTCATCAGTCCCGAAGGCTGCGCTTCCATCTTGTGGAAGACCTCCGACAAGGCGCAGGAAGCCGCTGAAGCCCTGGGCATCACCGCACACCGGCTCAAAGCCCTGGGCGTGATCGACAAGATCGTGAATGAACCCGTGGGCGGCGCCCACCGCGACCACAAGCAGATGGCGGCTTTCCTCAAGCGCGCCCTCAATGACGCGTTCCGCCAGGTCAGCGACCTCAAGGTCAAGGAACTGCTGGACCGCCGTTACGAGCGTCTGCAGAGCTACGGCCGGTTTACCGACACCAAGGCCGACGCCGGCAAGTAAGCAGGCGAAAAGGCACCCGGCCCCGAAGCCAAGCAAATCATGGCCAGCCTGTCCGACCCCGAAATCAGGCACTACCGGGAGCAGGGCTACGTGGTGCCGCAATTCCGGCTTGACGACGTCTGGGTGCAGCGCATGCAGGACGCGCTCAATACCCTGATCCGCAACAACCCCGGTGTGCGGCCCGAAAAGCTCGTCAGCGCCCACATTGAAGGCCAGAACGACGAGGGCGTACGAGGCAGCCGCGACTTCTTCGACCTGGCCATGAATCCCGACATCATCGACCTGGTGGCGCAAGCCATCGGCCCCGATGTCATCCTCTGGGGTTGCCATGTGTTTTGCAAGCCCGCCACCGAAGGCTTTGAAACGCCCTGGCACCAGGACGGCCACTACTGGCCCATCCGGCCACTGGCCAATTGCACCGTCTGGGTGGCGTTGGAGCCGAGTACACGCGAAAACGGCTGCCTGCGCGTGATTCCGGGCTCGCACACTGACAAAAAACTGCATCCGCATCTGCACGAAGACCGCACCGACCTGACGCTGAACCAGCGCATGGCCGAGGGCAGCTTCGACGAGAACGATGCGGTCGACCTTGAGCTGCAGCCCGGGCAGATGTCGCTGCATGACATCTACATGATCCACGGCGCCAAGGCCAATACGTCGGGCATCCGCCGCACCGGCGTGGCGCTGCGCTACATGCCCGGCACCTCGCTGTTTGACCGCGATTTGCGGCCGGCTGACGGCAAGACTGGCGTGGCCGTCAGTTTTGCCACGCGGCCGCTGTGGCTGCTGCGCGGAGAAGACAAGACGGGCCGCAATGATTTCACGGTAGGCCACCGTGGCGCATAAAGGTGCGGCACCAGCACAAGGCCTGTCCGACGCGCTGAGTTCCTTTACACCGGGTCTGCCGCTGGCCGTTGCCCTCAGCGGCGGCGCCGACTCTGTCGCCTTGCTGGTGGCCTGCGCCGGGAAATGGCCGGGGCAGGTGTACGCGATTCATGTGCACCACGGACTGCAGGCGGCGGCTGACGACTTTGAGCGGCACTGCGTTGCCTTGTGCGCGCAGCTCAATGTGCCGCTCAACGTCCAGCGTGTGGACGCCCGCCATGCTTCCGGCGAGAGCCCGGAAGACGCGGCACGCAAGGCGCGTTACAAGGCTTTTCGGGCTGCAGCCCAGGCAGTGCCTGTACAAGGAGCTATCAAAGATATAGCAATCGCCCAGCATGCCGATGATCAGGTCGAGACGATTTTGCTGGCGCTGTCGCGCGGTGCGGGCTTGCCGGGGCTGGCCGCCATGCCGGCGCGCTGGGAGCGGGACGGCATGACTTACCACCGCCCGCTGCTCGGGGTGCCCGGGGCGCAGCTGCGCGCCTGGCTGGTAGAACGCGGTATCGCCTGGGTGGAGGACCCGACCAACAGCGATGAACGCTTCACGCGCAACCGCATTCGGGCGCGGCTGCTGCCTGCGCTTGAAGAGGCCTTCCCGCAGTTCCGCGACACCTTTGCGCGCAGCGCGCGGCACGCGGCCCAGGGCCAGACGCTGCTGCTGGAGGTGGCGCAGCAAGACCTCGCGGCCGTCGGCTCGCCGCCGGCCATTAAGGCCTTGCAAGCCCTCACAGGGCCGCGCCAGGCCAACGTGTTGCGCCACTGGTTGCTCCAGTTGCAGGCCACGCCCAGCGCTGCGCAACTGGAGGAATTGCTCTCCCAGGTCGCTGCCTGCACCACGCGCGGCCACCAGATTCACCTCAAGGTGGCGACGGGGCACGTCACGCGCACCGGCGCGGTGCTGCAGTACGCCGCCGCTGCAGATTAGCCGGGCTAACTAGGTAGTAGTCCTAGGTATAATTGAAGGCTTTGCTGGCGAAGAAGGGCCGTTAAAAGCCCGCCAAAGCCTGTCAGATAGCGCTTTTCGCCGCTAACCGCCAGCAAGAAATCCGCACAACAACCCTTGATTGACACCCTGCAATGGCATTGATCGTTCATAAATACGGCGGCACGTCGATGGGCTCCACCGAGCGCATCCGCAACGTGGCCAAACGCGTGGCCAAGTGGGCGCGGGCCGGCCACCAGATGGTCGTCGTTCCCAGCGCCATGAGTGGCGAAACCAACCGCCTCCTGGGCCTGGCCAAAGAGCTCGCCCCCGCCAAACCCGGCGATGCCTACAGCCGCGAGCTCGACGCCCTGGCCGCCACCGGCGAGCAGGCCTCCAGCGCGTTGCTGGCTATTGCACTGCAAGCCGAAGGCATGCAGGCCGTGAGCTACGCCGGCTGGCAAGTCACCATCAAGACCAACAACGCCTACACCAAGGCCCGCATCGAGTCGATCGACGACGTGCGCGTGCGCGGCGATTTGAATGCCGGCAAGGTCGTCATCATCACCGGCTTCCAGGGCGTGGACGAAGGCGGCAACGTCACCACGCTGGGCCGCGGCGGCTCCGACACCTCGGCCGTGGCTGTAGCAGCCGCGCTCAAGGCGCATGAGTGCCTGATCTACACCGACGTCGACGGCGTCTACACCACCGACCCGCGCGTGGTGCCCGAGGCGCGCCGCCTGCACACCGTGAGTTTTGAAGAGATGCTGGAGATGGCCTCCATGGGCTCCAAGGTGCTGCAGATCCGCTCGGTCGAATTCGCCGGCAAATACAAGGTGCCGCTGCGCGTGCTGTCCAGCTTCACCGATTGGGACATCGACATCAACGAAGAAGCCAAGTCAGGCACTTTGATCAGTTTTGAGGAAGACGAAAACATGGAACAAGCCATCGTATCGGGCATCGCATTCAACCGTGATGAAGCCAAAATCTCCGTGCTCGGCGTGCCCGACACCCCCGGCATTGCGTACCAGATCCTGGGCGCTGTGGCCGACGCCAACATCGAAGTCGATGTGATCATCCAGAACATCAGCAAAGACGGCAAAACCGACTTCAGCTTCACCGTTCACCGCAACGACTACTCCAAAGCCATCGACCTGCTCAAAACCCAGGTCCTGCCCAAGCTGGGCGCGCAAGAAGTCACCGGCGACGCCAAGATCTGCAAGGTCAGCATCGTCGGCATCGGCATGCGCAGCCATGTCGGCATCGCCAGCAAGATGTTCCGCGTGCTGAGCGAAGAGGGCATCAACATCCAGATGATTTCCACCAGTGAAATCAAGACTTCCGTCGTCATCGACGAAAAGTACATGGAGCTCGCCGTGCGCGCCCTGCACAAGGCTTTTGACCTGGACCAGCCGACCGTCTGAAAACGGCCCGCAAGTCGTGAGATAATCGATTTATTGGAAACGTGACCGAGTGGCCGAAGGTGCTCCCCTGCTAAGGGAGTATGGGGTGTAGAGCCTCATCAAGGGTTCGAATCCCTTCGTTTCCGCCAGTACTAAAAGCCGCCTTCGGGCGGCTTTTTTACGTCTGACTGCACCTTGATGGCGCTTCCTCCGGCTCAAGCAATCAAAGAAGCGGCAAGCTCACCCACCTTCGCCAAAACCGCCTCGCGCTGCGCGATCGGCCGGTTGGTCGCGGTGAGATAAGCGGCCACCACGATGGGCGCGCGGCCGGGCGGCCAGAAAATGCCGACGTCGTTGGTGGAGCCGCGGCCGCCGGTGCCGGTCTTGTCGCCCACGCGCCAGCCGGTTGGCAGCAGGGCGCGCAGGCGCGTGTCGCCGGTCTTGTTGTCGAGCAGCCATTGGGTCATTTGTTTGCGTGATGCTTCTGACAGGGCTGTGCCCAGAACGATCTTCTGGATGTTGGACGCCATCGCGTCGGGCGTTGTGGTGTCGCGCTTGTCGCCGGGTGTGGCTTCATTCAAGGTTGGCTCGGTGCGGTCTAGCCGGGTCATGGTGTCGCCCAGAGAGTGGGTGTAGGCCGTGAGGCCTTGCGGGCCGCCGAAGCTTTCCAGCAGCAGGTTGCCCGCTGCGTTGTCGCTGAGCGTGACAGTCGCTTCGCACAACTGCGCGATGGTGATCCCTTGCGAGCCGACGTACTGGCTGGTGGTGGGGGAGTGGGTGATGATGTCTGTCGGCTTGACGATGACTTTGCGGGCTAGCTGTTCCTGGCCCTTGTCGACGCGATGCAGTATGAGGGCCGCCGCCAGCAGTTTGAAGGTGCTGCACATGGGGAAACGCTCGCCGGCGCGGTAGCCCCAGCGGGCGCCAGTGGCAGTATCGAGCACGCTGACACCCAGCCTGCCGCCGCTTTCGCGCTCCAGGGTCTTGAGGCGTGCGGTGACGGCGCTGTCACCGCCTTTGCCGCTGCCCAATGATTTCTGGGCATAAGCTGAAAAGCCGACCCCCGCCATGATGGCCCCGAGTGCGCCGGTAAATTGCCTTCTTTGCATTAATTCTCCTTGGTGATTGACGAAATTGTTTGATACAAGACCGCAACGATAAGGAAAGCTGGCCCATCCCACAAACGGCAATAATCGGTACCACCCATAAGTAAATATTGGCCTCAGCACAAAAATGCACATTCCCCTGAATGCCCTGCGCGCTTTTGAGGTGTCCGCGCGGCACCTGAGCTTCACGCGCGCTGCCGACGAGCTCAACGTGACGCAGACCGCAATCAGCCAGCATGTCAAAAACCTTGAAGAGCGCATGGGGGTGCCGCTCTTTCGGCGGCTTCCGCGCGGCCTGGCCTTGACGGACGAAGGCTTGGCTTTGCTGCCGGCGCTGGCCGAGTCGTTTGGCCGCATCGGCACTTTGCTCGAGCAGTTCAGAGATGGCCGCTTTCGCGAAGTGCTGACCGTGGGCGCCGTCGGCACCTTTGCCGTGGGCTGGTTGATCCCGCGCCTGGCGCAGTTTCAAGAGGCGCATCCCTTTGTGGATTTCCGCCTATTCACCAACAACAACCGCGTCGACCTGGCGGGCGAGGGGCTGGACTACGCCATCCGCTTTGGCGACGGCGCCTGGCACGGCACCGAGGCCGAGCCGCTGTTTGCCGCGCCGCTGTCGCCGTTGTGTGCGCCGGCGATCGCATCCCGTTTGCGTGCGCCCGCCGATCTGGCCGGTGAGTTGCTGTTGCGTTCTTATCGCTCCGATGAGTGGATCAACTGGTTTGCCGCAGCGGGTGTGGCTTCTCCGGTTGTCAGGGGCGCCGTGTTTGATTCTTCATTGACCATGTCGGAGGCGGCGGTGCAGGGCGCGGGCGTGGCACTGCTGCCGGTGAACCTGTTCACGCGCGAGCTGCAGGCCGGCCGCCTGGCCAGGCCGTTCGCGCTGGAGATTGAAAACGGCAGCTACTGGCTCACCCGCCTGAAGTCAAAACGAATGACTTTGGCGATGAATGTATTCCGGGACTGGATGTTGAGCTCGACGGCGCCTGGCGCGTCAGCTTCCTGACACCCCAGCGCTGCGCACGATAATTGCTCAGCCCTTCCAGTTCGAACGCACACCGGACCCCACCATGCGCCTGCGCCACATTGAAGTCTTCAACGCCGTCATGCTGACCGGCAGCGTGAGCGGGGCGGCCCGGTTGATCAACGTCACGCAGCCTGCTGTCAGCCGCATCCTGCAGCATGCTGAATTGCAACTGGGCTTTGCGCTTTTCCAGCGTACCAAGGGGCGGCTTACGCCCACGTCTGAAGCGCTGACGCTGTATCCGCACATCGAGCGCCTGTTTGCCCAGCTCGACGAAGTGCAGCGCCTGGCTGCCAACCTCAAGACGGGCGAAAGCGCCAAGGAGTTGCGCATCCTCACGGTGCTGGCGCTGAGCTACGAAATCCTGCCGCACGCCATCAAGCTGTTTCGCGTCAAGCACGCTGACGTGGCCATCACCTTGCAGGCATTGCATTCACCGCAAATCGTGTCGGCGCTGGCCTTGCAGGAGGCCGACGTCGGCTTCCTCTTCAGCCCGGTGGCCCATTCAGCGCTGGCACAAGAACACCTGGCCGACGGCCGCATGGTGTGCGTCGCGCCCAAGGGCATGTTGCCTGCGCGACTGGTCAAGCGCGGTAACGTGGCATTGGCAGACCTCACGAAAGTACCCGTGGTCGGGCTCGACGTATTGGATCCGGTGGGCCGCAGTCTCAACCAGGCTTGCCGTGAAGCCGGCGTGGGCCTGGAATTTCACATCACTGTGCAGACCTATCACTCGGCGCTGGCGCTGGCGCACCATGGGCTGGGCGTTGCGGTGATTGACACCTGCACAGCCGCTTCGGCTGACCTGACCCGGGTGGATGTGCTGGAGCTGGAGCCGCTGATTCCCGTGCCCATCAAGGCCTTGCTGCCTGCGGGCAAGCCGGGTTCGGTGGCGGTCAGGGCCTTTGTGCGTTGCTTCCAGCAGGCCTTGACGCAACGCGCCTGAAACCCGGTGAGTCCTGCAGGTCAGTGCGCGATCATGCGGCTGATGCGTTGCGCAGAACCGAAAGCCAGGGTAAATCCAAGCGCCCCATGCCCGGTGTTGAACAGCAGGTTGTCCGGGCCCCGCTCGTGCACACCAATCACCGGCAGGCCGGTGGGCGTGGCCGGGCGCATGCCGGCCCAGGGACTGAGGCCGTCAAACGCGCTGGATGCCGGAAAGACGGTTTGCGCCGATGCTTTGAGTGAGGCGATCTGCGCCGGGTCCACGGCGCTGTCGTAGCCGGAGAGCTCTGCCATGCCGGCTACCCGCATGCGCGAGCCGATGCGGGCGAACACCACCTTGCGCGCGCTGTCGGTCACGCTGACTTTCGGCGCGGCGTGGGCGTCAGGTGCGACGTCCACAGTGATGCTGTAACCCTTGAGCGGGTACACCGGTAGATGCACGCCAACGGTGCCCGCCATGCGGGCCGATTCAGCGCCCAGTGCCATCACGAAGCGGTCGGCTTCAATGTGGCCCTGCGGCGTGGCAACCGCGGCGATGGAATTGCCGCGCAGCACCAGCTGGTCGACCTGCGTGCCCAGCAAGAAGCGCACGCCTTGCCGGCGCAGCACCGCCATCAACGCGTCGCAGACTTTCTGGCAATCGGCGGCGCATTCGCCGGGGGTGTAGATGGCGCCGGCGATCTGTCCGTGGCGGCTTTTCAGCGCGGGCTCGATCTCCACACAGCGGTCGGCACTAACGGCTTCCTGCGTGCTGCCCAGCTCGCGCTGCAGCAGCATCTGGCTTTGCGCGCCGGCAAACGCGGCCTCGTCGGAATACAGCACGAGCTTGCCCGTGGCCGAAAAATCGCAGTCCAGTTTTTCTTCGGCCATCATCGCGTCGAAGGACTGGCGGCTTAGCGCGGCCAGCGTCAGCAAGTAGCCGGTGGTGTTCCGCGAGGTCGTGCTGTTGCAAGCCGCCAGAAAGCGTACGCCCCACAGCCATTGGTGGATGTCCAGGCGCGGGCGCAGCTTCAGGGGCGAAGAGGGCGACAGCAGCAGTTTGGGCAACTGGCGCCAGATGCCCGGGTCGGCCAGCGGCTGCACATAGGAGTAGCTCAGTTGGGCGCCGTTGCCGCCGCTGGCGCCGCTGCCGGGCGTGGCCCGGTCCACCACGGTGACCTCGTGGCCTGCGCGATGCAGGCTGTAGGCAGTTGCCAGTCCGACGATTCCCGCACCCAGCACGCACACATGCATAACAAGCCTTTTGTTCTTTGGATGTGAGCGACTTTACGCAGCGCGCGCCGGTTTGAACAATGCTGAATTCGCCCACGGCCATGACCTTTGGTTATGCCCTTGCGGATGTCTTGCGGCAAAGAGGGGTGCAGAAAAAAAGCAGAGAAGTGCCGTAAGGGACAACCCTGCCACCGGGAGCACGATCTTGGGTAAACCATGAGTTTTGGTCATGGGTTTGCCGCGAAAATGAATGACACGCCTGGCGATGCTCTTCCTACACTAGCGATGCCAGTTAGCGATGCCAGTTCCCCGAAACTACCAACCCCTGCCCCCGAAAGGACAAGCATGAAACTCACTATCCTCATGACCGCTGTGCTGATGACAGCCGGCCTGGCCACCACCGCCGGCGCGCAAACCACGCCAACGCTGAAAAAGATTGCCGACACCAACAAGATCACCGTGTCCTACCGCGAGGCATCGGTTCCGTTCAGCTACCTGATCGGCTCCAAGACCTCGATCGGTTTTTCGGCGGAATTGACCGAAGCCATCATTGACGACGTGCGCAAGAAGGTGAAGAAGCCCAACCTTGAAGTCGCCTACATGCCCGTGACCTCGCAAAACCGCATCCCCCTGCTGGTCAACGGAACGTACGACCTGGAATGCGGCTCGACCACCAACAACACCGCACGCGGCAAGGACGTGGCCTTCGCCATCAACCATTTCTACACCGGCACGCGCCTGCTGGCCAAAAAGTCGTCCGGCATCAAGAGCTACGCCGACCTGGCCAAGAAGACGGTTGCCAGCACCACCGGCACCACCAACGCCCAGGTGATCCGCAAGTACAGTGCCGACAAAAAACTCGACATGCAGCTCATCCTGGGCAAAGACCATGACGATTCGCTGTTGCTCGTTGAAAACGACCGCGCCGTAGCCTTCGCGATGGACGACATCCTGCTGTTCGGCCTGATGGCCAACTCCAAGAATCCGGCGTCGCTGGAAGTCGTGGGCGAGTCCCTGCAAGTCGAGCCCTACGCCTGCATGCTGCGCAAAGACGACCCCGAGTTCAAGAAGCTGGTCGACGGCACGATCACCCGCCTCATCAAGTCGGGTGACTTCGCCAAGATGTACGCCAAGTGGTTCACCTCGCCGATTCCTCCGAAGGGCGTGAACCTGAACCTGCCGATGAGCGAAGAGCTCAAGGCCAACCTGAAAGCGCTGAGCGACAAGCCGGCGATGTAAGCGGCGAGCGGGAGCGCCGCGCGACGCTTCCCGCCAGTTTGCTTTCACAGCTGCCGCGTACGGTCGTGCCGGCAGCATTTCTTCCCCCTTAAAAATCCAGCCGGGAGCCTTTGCGCTCCAGTGGATGGGTGCGCCTGGAGTTTTGTTTTGGAGTTCAAGCCATGAGCAGCATTGAAAGGCAGGGCCTGCACAGAACCCGCGTCGTCGGCATTCTGGGCGGCATGGGCCCGGCCGCAGGCGCCGACTTTGCACGCCTGTTTGTCCAGGCGTGCGCAGACCACATGCGATCCCTGCAGATTCCCGTGTCCGACCAGGCGTTTCCCGAGCATTGGCTGGCGCAGGTACCGGTGCCTGACCGCAGCACCGCGCTGGGCTCGCCCGGCCCAGGCGGCCATCAGCCACTGGACCCGATGCTGCACGCCATGGGCAAGCTGGCGGCTCTGGGCGCGAGCACGGTGGCGGTGGCCTGCAACACGGCCCATGCCTGGCATGGGGCATTGCAGGAGCGCTTTCCGCAACTCGAGGTGCTGCATGTGGCGCGCGAAGTGGCAGAGACCCTGGCCGCGCGCGGCGTGCGGGAGGTGGGTCTGCTGGCTACGGAGGGCACGTATCGGGCCGGCCTGTACGACCAGGCGCTGCGCCAGGCCGGGCTGCAATGTCATATTCCTTCGGCTGCCGAGCGCGAGCGTGTGATGCGCGGTATTTACGACGGCGTCAAAGTGGGCAACATGGCTCTGGCGCATGAGTGCTTTGCAGGCGTGGCGCGGAGCCTGGCAGAGCGGCGTGGGCTTTCAACCCTGGTGCTGGGCTGCACCGAGATTCCCCTGGCGCTGAGCGCGGTGCCGGGCATGGATGCGATGGATCTGGTGGACCCGGCGGCCCTGCTGGCGCGGGCGTTGGCCCAGCGGGCTTATGCGGCGGTGGCGTAATTTTTATAAGCCAAATCGGTCTCTAGCCCAATACCTACATTGGGTTTCAGCTATCAAAAAAGTAGCAAATCCAAAGAGTCGGCCTAGTCCGCCGACGCGCTCCAGCGGTTGTTCCAGGCCTTGTCGAGCGTGCGGCGGTCCCGCTTGGTGGGCCGGCCGTGTTCCTGGCTGCCGGCCGGGTCGCCGGCCAGCCGGCGCTGCTCGGCGGCTTCGGCCCTCAGGCGCTGGCTTTCTTCGGTTTCTTCATACAGTTGCTGGGCGATGGGCGCTGCGCCGCGCTGGTTGCTGACGCCGCGTACCGTCACCGTGCGCACGACGGGGCCTTGCCGCAGCACCACCGTGTCGCCGGCTTTGACCTCACGCGAGGGCTTGGCCTCCACATCATTGACCCGCACACGGCCCTTGTCGATTTCTTCCACAGCGAGCGCACGGGTCTTGTAAAAGCGGGCGGCCCAAAGCCATTTGTCGATTCGTAATTTGTCCATTGACGGCTATTTTGAACCACCCCGGCGCACCCTGCGTAGGAGGGCGCCGCAAGCTCAGGACAGGATCTCGGTGATGGGCAGGCGGACCGTCGCGTCCAGGCCCGTTACACGGCCGTGAACCACCCGGTTTTCCAGCGAAATGCCTCCGTGCATGGCCTCGGTGATTTCCCGGCAGATCGCCAGCCCCAGGCCTGAACCATGGCGCACGTTGCCCGCCGAAAAGGGCTGAAAGAGCCGCGCCGCCAGTTCATCCGGCACGCCCGGCCCGCTGTCGCTGATGGTCATGGCGGCAAAGCTGTCGTCACGCACGATGCGCACCGCCAGCGTGCCGCCGGCCGGTGTGTGCTTGATGGCGTTGTGCAGCAGGTTGCGCGTGAGCTCGCCCAGCATCCATTCGTGTGACGTGACCCGGGCGGGCACGGTTTCGATTTCGAAGTCGATGTCTTTTTCGGCGATCAGGGGCGACAAATCCAGCGCCACCGAGCGCACCACCTGCGCCAGGTCAATCGCCTGCAGGTCGGCCTGCTGGCGCAGTTGCTCCACCTTGGCCAGCGCCAGCATCTGGTTGGCCAGCACGGTGGCGCGGTCTACCGTCTGGTTGATGTCACTGAGGGCATCGCGCGCTTCCATGTCACCGCGCAATGCAGACTGGACCTGCACCTTGAGCACGGCCAGCGGGGTGCGCAGCTGGTGCGCCGCGTCGCGCACAAAGCGCTTCTGGTTGTCCAGCAGATGCTGCAGCCGGCCCATCACCTCGTTGGTGGCCTCAATGAGCGGCAGCAGCTCACGCGGTGCGTCGGGGGCCGCGATGGCGGTCAGGTCGCCTTCGTGGCGCCCCTGCAGCTCGGCGCTGAGCCGGCGCACCGGCCGGGTGGCGCGCTGCACCACCACCACCGCCACCAGGGCGATTACCGCCAGCAAGATGGCCTGGCGCCACAGCGTGTCAAAAAGAATCTTGCGCGCCAGTGTCTTGCGCAGTTCCAGCGTTTCGGCCACCTGCACCACCGCCATGGCGCGGCCGTTGGCGCTGGCCACGGGTTGCAGCAGCACGGCAACGCGCACGGGCTCGTCCCGAAATTCGTCGTCGTAAAAATCGACCAGCGCCGAATACGGCGGGCGTATCGGAATGGTTCCGCGCCAGAAGGGCAGTTGCCCAAAGCCAGAGACCATTTCGCCGTTGAGGCTGGACACCCGGTAGAACAATTTGCTCTGGTTGTCGGCCTCAAAGGCTTCCAGTGCGGCGTAGGGCACCGTCACGCGCAACTCGGATTGTTCGTCAAAGCCGGTCACGTCGAGCTGTTCGCCGATGGATTTGGCGGAGGCCAGCAGGGTGCGGTCATACGCGGTGTTGACTGCGGACAGTGCCTGGCGGTAAAGGCTGGCGGTGTTGACGATGATCAGCACGCCGACCGGCAGCAAGATGCCTGTGAGCAAGTAACGCCTGAGCGAGATCGCCCTTGTCCCGGTGGCGGCTGTCACGTATCCACTTTCAGCAAGTAACCCAGGCCACGCAGGGTGACCAGCGTGACGCCGGTATGCGCGAGTTTTTTGCGCAGCCGGTACACCACCACCTCGACCGCTTCGTACTGCACGTCGGCTTCATTGGGAAACACGAGCTCGAAGAGCCGCTCTTTCGACACCGCATGGCCGGGCTTGGCGATGAGGGACTGCAACAGGGCGAGTTCACGCGGGGTGAGCTCCAGCACCTGGTCGCGGTGGTAGATGGCTCCGCTATCTTTTTCATAGCGCAAGTTACCCACGAATTGTGGGCTGGAGCCTGATTCGGTGCTTAAACCTGTGCCGGCACCCGCCGCCGGGCGTCGCCGGCTCAGGGCGCGCAGCCTGGCCTCGAGTTCATCCAGGTCAAACGGCTTGGGCAGGTAGTCGTCGGCGCCGGTGTTCAGCCCGACGATGCGGTCGCCCACCGTGCCGCGGGCTGTCAGGATCAGCACCGGGGTGACGAGCCCCTGGCCGCGGGCCTGTTCCAGCACCTGCAAGCCGTCCATGCCGGGCAGGGTCAGGTCCAGCACCACCACGTCGGGTTGTGTGGCCGTCCATTGCACCAGTGCCTGGCGCCCGTCTGTGCAGCCAACGACTTCCATGCCGCGCCGCCCCAAGGCGCGCTGCAGCGCTGCCTGCATCGAGGCATCGTCTTCTATCAGCAGCAGTTTCACGGCGGGCATCATGGATTAACAGGGCCTCGACATTAGCACTTTCCCCAGTCCCGGCGGACAGCCATTTGACAGCCAGGAGGCGCATGATAGGCGTGTTATCAGCCCCCGGGCGCGCCTTGGCGCCCATTCCTAAGATTCCAAAGGAGACATATTCATGCGTCGTGATACCTTTCTCAAATCCATGGCGGCCCTGGCCGCGACCGGTGCCTTTCCCCTGTCGGCTTTTGCCGCCGCCAACGTGAAAATGATGATTCCGGCCAACCCCGGCGGTGGCTGGGACACCACGGGCCGCGCCCTGGGCAAGGCGCTGACAGACTCCAAGGCGGCCGACACCGTGACCTACGACAACAAGGGCGGCGCCGCCGGCGCGCTGGGCCTGGCCCAGTTCGTCAATGGCTCCAAGGGCGACCCCAACGCACTGATGGTGATGGGCGCCGTGATGCTGGGCGGCCTGATCACCGGCAAGCCCCCGGTCAGCCTCTCGCAGGCCACGCCGATTGCCCGTCTGTCGAGCGAATACAACGTGTTCGTGCTGCCGGCCAACTCGCCCTTCAAGTCCATGAAGGATGTGGTGGACCAGCTCAAGAAAGATCCCGGCAGCGTGAAATGGGGCGGCGGCTCGCGCGGCTCCACCGAGCACATCGCAGCGGCCATGATTGCGCAGAAGGTCGGCGCCGATCCTTCCAAGATCAACTATGTCGCCTTCCGCGGCGGCGGTGAAGCCACGGCGGCCATCCTGGGCGGCAACGTCACGGTGGGCGGCAGCGGCTACAGCGAGTTCGCCGAATACATCAAGGCCGGCAAGATGAAAGCCATTGCCGTGACGTCCGGCAAGCGCCTGCCCGGCGTGGATGTGCCTACCCTCAAGGAGCAGGGCATCGATGTCGAAATCGGCAACTGGCGCGGCGTGTATGGCGCCCCCGGCATCACCGACGCACAGCGCAAGGCGCTGACCGACATGGTGCTGACCGCGATGAAGTCGGCCACCTGGGCCGAAGCTGTGAAGAAGAACGACTGGACCCCTGCGGTGCTGTCGGGCGACGCGTTTGCCAAGTTCGTCGACGACGACTTCGCCTCCCTGCGCGCCACCATGGTCAAGTCCGGCATGGTCTGACCTTTCGGGTCTTTCACTCCTTAGCGGCTTGAGCGCTTCTGCGCTTTCGCGTACCCCCGGCATGCCGCCCTGATGCAACTTTGCTGATGCAGATTTGACGAAAGGGCGGCCTGCCGCCAGACTGCCTACGTCTGCCCCCTGTCTTACGGGAACTACAAAGATGACAACTTCAGATCCCTCGGCCGTCTGGCCGCAAACTTTGGTCGGCGGCGGTGTGCTGCTGGTTGGCCTGGCGCTGGCCTTCGGCGCTATCGGTATTTCGTCCGAGGCGGGGTATGGCGGCGTAGGCCCCAACTTCCTGCCCTGGGTCGTGGCCATCGGGCTCACGATCTGCGGTGCACTCATCATCTGGGAAGCGCGCAGCGGCGGCTTTCGAGAGCTGGACCCGCCTTCGGGCGCAACACAGGCGTACTGGCCCGGTTTTGTGTGGGTCTCGGCGGGCTTGCTGCTCAATGCGGCACTCATCACCGCCATCGGCTTCATCTTGAGCTGCACGCTGTGCTACCTGCTGGCGGTGCAGGGCCTGCGACGCGCGGGCGGCCAGACGGCCGTCAATGCGCCGCGCACCTGGGTCACTGACTTTCTGGTGGGGCTGGCAATTTCCGCGCCGGTGTTCTGGATGTTCACGAAATTCCTGGCGATCAATTTGCCAGGCCTGACCGGCACAGGGTGGATCTGACATGGACATTTTTAATGCCCTGATGGCGGGTTTCGCGACAGCGATCACGCCGGTGAATTTGATCTGGTGCCTGGTGGGCTGCGCCCTCGGCACGGCCGTCGGTGTGTTGCCCGGCATCGGCCCGGCGGTGGCGGTGGCGATGCTGCTGCCCATCACGGCCAAGGTCGACATCACCGCCTCGATGATTTTTTTCTCGGGAATCTACTACGGCGCGATGTACGGCGGCTCGACGACCTCCATCCTGCTGAACACGCCCGGCGAGACGGCCAGCATGGTCACGGCGATGGAGGGCAACAAGATGGCCAAGAGCGGGCGAGCGGGCGCGGCCCTGGCCACCGCTGCCATCGGCTCGTTTGTGGCCGGCACGATTGCCACCGTCATCGTCACGCTGTTTGCGCCTTTTGTGGCCGAGTTCGCGGTCAAGCTGGGCCCGCCGGAATATTTCCTCCTGATGTTGCTGGCGTTCACCACGGTCAGCGCGGTGCTGGGCAAAAGCACGCTGCGGGGCATGACGGCGCTGCTGGTCGGCCTGGCCGCCGGCTGTGTGGGCCTGGACCAGATCTCGGGCCAGGGCCGCTACACCGGCGGCGTCCCGGAGCTGCTGGACGGCATTGAAATCGTGCTGGTGGCCGTCGGCCTCTTCGCGGTGGCTGAAGTGCTGTACGCCGTGCTCTACGAGGGCAAGACGGTGGAAGACCAGAACAAGCTCAGCCGCGTGCACATGACCAAGGCGGACTGGAAGCGTTCGATTCCCGCCTGGCTGCGCGGTACCGCCATCGGCACGCCCTTCGGCTGCATTCCGGCCGGCGGCACCGAGATTCCGACCTTCCTGAGCTATGCGACCGAAAAGAAGCTGGCGAGCCCGGAAATCAGGGCCGAGTTCGGCACCAAGGGCGCCATTGAAGGCGTGGCCGGCCCGGAAGCGGCCAACAACGCCACGGTGACGGCCGCGCTGATTCCGCTGCTCACACTGGGCATCCCGACCTCGAACACCACGGCGATCTTGCTGGGCGCTTTCCAGAACTACGGCATCCAGCCCGGGCCGCAATTGTTTACCACCTCCGCTGCGCTGGTGTGGGCCCTGATTGCCTCGCTCTACATCGGCAATGTCATGCTGCTGGTGCTGAACCTGCCTATGGTGGGCCTGTGGGTCAAGCTGCTGAAGATCCCCAAGCCGCAGCTCTATGCGGGCATCCTGATTTTCGCGACGGTGGGCGCCTACGGCATGCGCCAAAGTGCGTTTGACTTATTTCTTTTGTACGCTATTGGATTGCTGGGTGTGTTGATGCGGCGCTTTGATTTTCCGACGGCTCCTGTGGTGGTCGGCATGATCCTTGGCCCGCTGGCAGAGGCACAGCTGCGCAATGCGATGTCCATCGGCGAGGGCAGTGCGATGGTGTTCTTCCAGCGCCCCATGTCGATCACGCTCGTCGTGATCGTTGTGGCGGTGCTGGTACTGCCGCGACTGGCCAAGTACTGGTCGGCGAAGAAATCTGCAAGCTGAATATTTCAACGACAGAGGAGATGGATATGCTGAACATCAAACGACGTACTGCTTTGGGGGGTATCGCAGGGCTGGGGCTGGCCACACTGGGAGGCGCGGCTCCCGCATGGGCGCAAACGGCCAAAGCGCCGGCAGCCGCCCCGCAGGCCAGGGGCAAGGCGGCCAAGCTGGCGCCCAAGCTGCGCATCGTGATCCCGGCCAACGCCGGCGGCGGTTGGGACCAGACCGGCCGCGCGCTGGGCGCGGCACTCGTGGGCGCCGGTGCCACGGATGAGATCGAATATGAAAACAAGGGCGGCAAGGGCGGCACCATCGGCCTGTCTTACTACGCCGAAAAATACAGCGCCGACCCTAACACCCTGCTGATGGGCGGCATGGTCATGGTGGGGGCTGTTGCACTGCAAAAGCCCGCCGTCGACATGACCCGCATCCGCCCGATCGCGCGCCTGACCAGCGACTATCTTGTGGTCGTGGTGGCGGCCAGTTCGCCGGTGCGCACCATCGCCGACCTTGCCGGGCGCATGCGCACCAATCCCAAAGACGTGCCGATTGCAGGCGGCTCGGCCGGTGGTGTGGACCATGTGTTTGCCGGCGTGTTCACCCGCGCGGCCGGCAGCAAGCCGGAAGACCTGGTTTACCAGCCCTTTGCAGGTGGCGCTGAGGTGGTGCAGGCCGTGCTTACGGGCAAGGCGGTGGCCGGCATTTCGGGCTACAGCGAGTTCGCCGACGAGTTGGCGAGCGGAAAACTGCGCGCCATTGGTGTGTCGTCCAAACGCATGGTGTTCGGCATTCCCTCCATCCGCGAGCAAGGTGTGGATGTGGACATGGCCAACTGGCGCGGCGTGTTTACCGGCCAGAACGTGACCGAAGCGCGCCAGGCCGAAATGGTGGAAGCCGTAAAAGCTGCGGCAGGCTACGAGTCATGGCAAAAAACGCTGAAGCAAAACCACTGGGAGTCTTCTCTGCTCTCAGGCCCGAGTTTCACGAGCTTTATCGACTTCGACCTGACCACCTCGCGGGTCATGGTGCATTTGCTCAAGCTCAAGGCCTGAGAGGCCAAGAGCCTTCCCTCTCAAGCTCGTGCGCCTGACGCGCGCTGGCCCTGTGGCATGAAAAATGCTGCGCTGTGTTGAACGAGGCAGGTACTGGATAAAACACCTATCCAGCGCCTGAAAAGTACAACTACCATGGGCTTGGAGGGAAACATGACGATCCAACGACGCACGGTTCTCGGCGGTTTCGCCGGCTTGGGGGCCGCCACACTGGGGGCCTTGTCTGCACCCGTTTGGGCCCAGCCAGCGCCCAAGAAGCTCGCGCTCAAGCTGCGCATTGTCATTCCCGCCATGTCACGCACCGCACTCGATGAAGCAGGCCGTGCCTTGGGCGATGCGCTCGTGGGCCAAGGCTTGACCGATGAGATCGAGTATGAGAACAAGGAGGGCGGCGGCGGTACCGCAGGCCTGGCCTGGTATGTGCAGAAGTACAACGCCGATCCCAACGCTTTTTTCATGGGCGACAGCAACCTTCTGGGTTCACTGGCGCTGCAAAAGCCCGCTGTTGATCTCACCAAGGTCAAACCGGTGGCGCGGCTGATCACTGATTACCCCGTGGTGGTGGTGGCGGCTGCGTCGCCCATCAAGACGATCAACGAGCTGGTGGAGCGCCTGCGCGCCAACACCAAACAGGCGCCGATGGCTATAGGCGCTGCCGGCGGCGCCGACCATGTGTTCGCGGGTCTGCTGGCCAAAGCGGCGGGCAGCCGGCCGGAAGATGTGGTGTACCTGCCGTTTGCCCGCAACTTTGAGCTGGTAGATGCGGTGATGGGCGGCAAGGCGGTGGCCGGCGTTTCCGGTTACGGCACCTTCAGTGCGGAACTGACCAGCGGCAAGTTGCGCGCGATCGGCGTGTCGTCCAAGAAGGCCACCTATGGCGTGCGTTCGGTGCGCGAGCAGGGGCTGGACGTGGACATGACCAACTGGCGCGCCGTGTTCACCGGCCAGGGCGTGCCGGCTGCGCGCCAGGCCGAGATGGTGGAGGCCGTCAAGGCTTCGCTGGCCTATGAGCTCTGGAAGAAAACCCTCAAGCAAGCCTATTGGGAGCAGTCCTGGCTGTCGGGGCCCGATCTCGCCAATTTCATCGACTTCGACACCAAGACTACGCAACTCGTGGTGCAACTGCTCAAGCTCAAGGCTTGACCAGAGTCTGGGTATTTGCAGGCGCGGCTACTTCACCGCCCCCAGGGCAAGCGCCCGTTCGCGTGACGCCGCCAGCGCTTTGGCCGTATCCGAAGCATCGCCTGCCTGCACCGGCCAGCCCGCCAGATGCTGCTGCGCCACTTCCGCCAGCCCGGCGATCCATTCATGGCTGTCGTTCAGGCAGGGGATGTAATGAAACTCCTTGCCGCCTGCATGCAGGAAGGCTTCACGCGCTTCCACGTTGATTTCTTCCAGTGTTTCCAGGCAGTCGCCGGTAAAGCCGGGGCAGATCACGTCGACCCGCTCCACGCCGGCTTGGGCCATCGCCACCAGCGTGGGTTCGGTATAGGGCTCCAGCCACTTGGCCTTGCCGAAGCGCGACTGGAAGGTCACCTTGTATTGCGTGGGCTCCAGGCCCAGCTGGTTCGCCAGCAAGCGGGCAGTCTTGTGGCACTCGCAGTGGTACGGGTCACCCAATTTCAGCGTGCGCTCGGGCACGCCGTGAAAGCTCATGACCAGTTGCCCGGCGCGGCCCTGCGTGCGCCAGTGCTCGCGCACGCGCGCGGCAAGGGCGGCGATGTAGCCGGTGTGGTCGTGGTAATGATTGACAAAGCGGAACTCGGGGATGCGGCGGATGCGCGCGGCCCACGCGTAGACCGCATCGAACACGCTGGCGGTGGTGGTGCCGCTGTATTGCGGGTAGGCCGGCAGGATGAGCACCCGCGTCACGCCGTCGGCCTTGAGCTGGTCGAGCTGCGAGGCGATGGAGGGGTTGCCGTAACGCATGGCGTAGCGCACATCCACGGGTTGGCCGCGCACTGCCAGGTAGCCGCGCAGCATGACGGCCTGCTTCTCGGTCCAGACCCGCAGCGGCGAGCCTTCTTTCATCCAGATGCTGGCGTACTTGGCCGCCGACTTTTTCGGCCGCACGCGCAGGATGATGCCGTGCAGGATGAGCCACCACAGGGGCTTGGGAATCTCGACCACGCGCGGGTCGCTTAAAAATTCCGCGAGGTAGCGGCGCAGCGCCGGAGCGGTGGGCTCGTCGGGTGTGCCCAGATTGCACAACAGGACGGCGGTGGTGGAAGATGCGAAGGGCCCGGCCGGCGATGCGCCGTGGGAGAAAGGAGGCTCTGGATTGAAAGGCGTGAGGAGGCGGGAGCGAAAAGACATGGGTTATTCTCGCCTATCCCATTGATTCTGCCTATGCTCGACCTGACCACTATCAAAGCCATCTCGCTCGACCTCGATGACACTTTGTGGCCTATCTGGCCCGCCATTGAAAAGGCCGAAAAAGCATTGGACGATTGGCTCAGCCGTCATGCACCGATGACCGCGGCGCTGTTTTCAAACCCCGCCGCACGGCATGAAATCCGCGAGCACGTCACGCGCTCGCGCCCCGAACTCAAATACAACCTGAGCGCCATACGCCGCGAGGCGATCCGGCTGGCGCTGTACCGCTCTCGTGAAGACCCTTTGCTGGCCGAGCCCGCCTTCGATGTTTTCTACGATGCACGCAACAAGGTCACGCTGTTTGAGGACGCGGTACTGGCCCTGGAATTTCTGTCCGGCCGCTATCCCCTGGTGGCCGTGTCCAACGGCAACGCCGACATCAAGCGCATCGGCATCGACGGCTATTTCAAGGCCAACATCAGCGCCCAGCAATTCGGCGTGGGCAAGCCCGACCCGCGCATCTTCCACGCAGCCGCCGGTGCGGTGGAGGTGCACCCCACCGAGGTGCTGCACGTGGGGGACGATGCGACGCTTGATGTGCTGGGAGCGCTCAATTGCGGCATGCAGACGGTGTGGGTCAACCGCTCCGACCAGCTGTGGGCCCACCCGGCCGTGCCGCATGAGACGGTGACCACGCTGACCGAGTTGTGTGATTTGTTCCCGCGCTGAAACCGCCGGGCTGCTTAGAACCTGTTCTTAGGGGCTTTCATGACAGTCAAGATCTACGGCACAGCAGCTTCCCGCGCGGCACGCCCGCTGTGGGCGGCGCACGAAATGGGCCTGGCCCACGAACACATCGCGCTGCCCTACGCGAGCGGCGCCACCCGCACGCCCGAATTCCTGGCCATTAACCCGAACGGCCGCATCCCGGTGGTGGATGACGACGGTGTGCTGGTGTGGGAGTCAATGGCTTGCGTGCTCTACCTGGCCGAGCGGTTTAAAACGCCCGATGCGCCTTTGCTTGCTGCGCAAAACCATGCGGAGCAGGCCGAAATCCTGCGCTGGAGTTTCTGGGTGGTGACCGAATGCGAAAAAGACGCGCTGGCGTTTTTGATGCACCGCATCATGATGCCGGCCGATCGCCGCAAGCCCCAGCTGGCCGATGACGCCGAGCGGCATCTCTTGACGCCGCTGCGCGTGCTGGACCAGCACCTGCAGGGCCGCCCCTACCTGGCGGGCGAGCGCTTCACCGTGGCGGACATCTGCGTGGCTTCCGTCCTGGCCTGGGTGCAGGGCGCTGCCAGCCTGATGGCGCAGTGCCCGCGGGTGGACGAATGGCTCAAGCGCTGCCTCGCGCGCCCGGCTTATCGCACAGTGCGTTTATTGGCGAAAAGTGCCTGAAGCCCATATACCAACTTGGCATGTAGCTATCTATTTGATAGCAATCCAAGGTTGGGCCGGTAACTGCCGCGCTCAGTGCAAACGGCGCGCCGCTTCCAGCCCGGAACGCACGGCGCCTTCCAGCGTGGCGGGGTAGGGCCCTTCGATGTAGTCGCCACAGGCCCAGAGGCCGGGCGCCACATCGGCACCCGGGCGTTGCAAGCCGGGGGTGCACGCAAAGGTAGCGCGCTTTTCCACGATGGTTTGCACCGCCTGCAGCGGGCCCATCCCCAGATGCCACAGCTGCGCTTTCGCCTGCGCCAGCACCTGCGCGGTCAGCGCGGCGCCGTCGCCCGTGCTGGCGCTGATGACAAAGGCCAGCAGGCCGGCCGGTCCGCCCAGTTGCCCGCGGTCAAACACAAATTGCGCCGGTTCATTGGGCTCAGCGGGCAGTGCCAGCATGGGCTGCTCAAGCCGGGCTTCCGGCGCCCAGGCGTACACCGTCGTCAGCGCTTCATGCTGCAAGCCGTTCGCCTGGGCAAGCCAGTCCGCAGCCACCACGCCGCTGCCTTCGACCAGCCGGGCCGATTCCTGTGGCGGACAGGCCAGCACCACGCATTCGAACGCAGCGCTGACGTCGGTGGTCACGACCCAGCTGGAGCCGACCGGCGAAATGGACTGCACGCGCGCACCCAGCCGCGCCGTGCCGCCTTGGGCGCTGAGCCAGGCCAGCGCCGCATCGGGCAGCAGGGCGCTGAGGTCGGTCCGCGGCAGCAGGAGGTTGGAGCCGCCGCTTTCAGAAAAGAGGGAGTCGTGCATCACGCGCAGGAACACCTGGCCGCTGGCGCGCTCGGCCGGCGTGTTCAACGCCGATACACAGAGAGGCTCGATCAGTGAAGCCATGGCGCCGGGCGAAAGGCCGCGGCACAAATCCGCTACCGACTGGCCGGGCTCGCACTGGAATTTCTTCAGCTGCCAGCCCACCGCCACCTTGAGCATCGAGAGCTTGTCGGCCAGTGACCAGCCGCGCGCCAGGATGATGCCGGCAAGCGCATCCAGCGGCGCCCGCAAATTGGGAAGCTTCAGCCCGCTGCCGTCCGGGAACTGCAGCGTCAAGGGCAAGCGCAGCAGTGCGGTGTCGGGGTCGACACCCAGATCTCTCATCAGCCGCAGCGTTTCTGCATACGCACCGATCAGGATGTGCTGGCCGTTGTCGAGTGCCACGGCTTCACCGGCCACCGTGCCGCCCACGCGCCGGGCGCGCCCGCCGGGGATGCGTGTGGTCTCAAACAGTGTGGTCTGGTAGCCCAGTCGCGTGGCCTCAACGGCAGCGGCGCAGCCGGCCCAGCCGGCGCCAATCACGGCAACCCTCATGGATTGCACCTTTGCAGCAAGACGGTGTGTGCCATTCGCGTTCAGACCACGCGGCCGAAGGCCTGCGTCTTCCACGCCAGCCAGAATTTGCGCAGCGGCGTGAGGCTCACGCGCTGGTGCAGTACCTGGTAGCCGTCGGCGGCGATTTCGCGCAGCAGCGTGCGGTAAATGCTCGCCATCATGAGGCCGGGCTTTTGCGCGCGGCGGTCGGTCTCGGGCAGCATGGCCAGCGCTTCGTCATACAGCGCCAGCGCACGGTCGGTCTGGAACTTCATGAGGGCGGAAAAGCGGTCGGAGTATTGGCGCTTCAATATCTCGTGGGCCTTCACATCAAACTGCTGCAGCTCATTGACGGGCAAGTAAATGCGCCCGCGCATGGCGTCTTCGCCCACGTCGCGGATGATGTTGGTCATCTGGAAGGCCAACCCCAGCTTGTGGGCGTAGGCGGTGGTGGCTTCGTCGGTCTGGCCGAAGATGCGTGCAGCCACCTCGCCCACAATGCCGGCTACCAGGTGGCAGTACTGCTTGAGGCCGGGGAAGTCGAGATAACGGTTTTGCTCCAGGTCCATCTGGCAGCCGTCGATCACGGCCTGCAGGTGGCGCGCCTCGATGCGGTAGGTGGCGGCCAGCGGCATCAGCGCTTTCATCACCGGATGCGTGGGCTCGCCGGCATAGGACTTGAGCACCTCGGTGTGCCACCAGGCCAGCTTCGTGCGCGCCACGCCGGGGTCGGTGACCTCGTCCACCACGTCGTCGATCTCGCGGCAAAACGCGTAGAAGGCGGTGATGGCGGCGCGCCGCTCTTTGGGTAAAAACAGGAAGGCGTAATAGAAACTGCTGCCGGATGCGGCGGCTTTTTGCTGGACATACTGCTCAGGCGTCATGCGGCAATTGTCCCATGGGAGTTGAAGCCCGCACCGGCGTCAGGCAACTTTGGCGGCGACGATGCGGCTTGCAACATAGATCTTGGCGGCCAGCACGAGGGCGATGGTCGCAGACCAGTAGACCAGCACATCGCCAAACTGCCAGAAGAGCCAGAGCGGTGAGCCCAGCTGGCCCAGGAAGGGGAGCAGGAAAGGCTGCAGCCGCGGCGTCCAGAAGCCCGGTTTGGACATGCAGGCCGAGACCAGGGGGTCAAAGGTGCCGGGGCTGCATCCGAGGGCCTGCAATATTTCGCGTGCCACATAGGTGCTCAGGAAGGGCGTTCCGAAGGCGATGCAAAACAGGGCGAGTCCTGTCAGCAGGATCCAGAAGCTGGCGTGCAAAACCTGGTGCAATCTTTCTTGAGCCGAAACCGCGTGCGCCGGCGCACGCCGGGGGGCGGCGGGCAGGCGGGGGTTTTGCCAGGAATGGCGGCTAAAGCCTATGGCGACCAGCCAGACAAGGATGAGCCCCCAGAAATTGCGCAGCAGCATGAAGGGATAGTCCAGCGGTGTCTGGGCAGACAGAAAGGGCGTAAGCCGTGAAGCAAGCGCGCTTTGCAAGAAGGAGCAGGTGCCGACCCGGGAGTCTGCGTGGTACTGGCAATTGAGCGCACCCATGATCTGCTCGGCCAGGACGCCCCCGATCAGCGCGAAGCTGATGCAAAAGAGAAGCAGGCCCCATACCAGCGCCCGGTAGATGCCCGAAGGCTGCCGTTTTGCTTGCGGCTGTTGTGCCGCCTGTAGAGTGGCCATGCGATCCCTGTTACTTTGTTTTTTCTGGTGAATCACTGTCTCTGCTGTCTTTGCCGTCTTCGCCGTTTGTGCCGTCTGTGCTGCCCGTGTGATGGATGGACTTACATCAACAGCGCCCGCCAGCCCATCACCACGACGTCCCACGGGCCGAGTTTGGGGCGCTGCTGCAGCGTGTTGAAGCCTTGCGCCTCGATCTTGTCCAGAATGCGCAGGCCGCCTTGCACCACCAGGCGCAACTCCCAACCGCCTCTTCCCGGTATTCTTTTCGCCAGTTGTGAGCCTTTTAGCATCCTGGCCCGCGTGGATATTGCACAACCTGCTATTAAATTAATAGTGGCGGGGTTGACGCTCAGCGCCAGCAACTGCGCTTCATCGACGCCGTGGCGCGCCCAGGCGTCGGCCGGCAGGTAGATACGGCCGCGTGGAATGTCCACGCTCAGGTCTTGCCAGAAGTTGATGAGCTGCAGGGCGGTGCAGATGTCATCGCTCATTTGCAGCGAGGCGGCGTCATGGATATCGTAGAGGTGCAGCAGCAGCCGGCCCACCGGGTTGGCCGAGCGCCGGCAGTAGTCGTTCAATTCAGCCTCGTCGGCATAGCGTTGCTTGACGACGTCCTGCTCAAAAGCGCTCAGCAGGTCGGCCAGCAAATTGACCGGCAACCCGAATTGCGCCATTTGGGGCTGTAATTGGTTGAAAACTGGGGCCCAGCGCGGGGAGGGTGGCAAGCCCGCCGCGGTCGCCATCAGGTCGGCGCGGTAGGCCGCCAGGTCATCCAGGCGGGTTGGCGGCGGGGCGTCGCCTTCGTCGGCAATGTCGTCTGCGGTGCGGGCAAACCAGTAAATGGCGGCGATGGGTGGACGCAGCCGCGGCGGGCACAGCAGCGACGCCACGGGGAAATTTTCGTAGTGCGACACGCCCTGAAACGTGGGTGAGGCGGCGGGGGTGTCGATGGGCTGTGCGGGGCCTGGGGTCATGCGGGCGATTGTCGCTTGACAAGCCTGGGGATTTACCCTAGATTACTAACCGGTCAGTCAGTAACGATTCGTTGGAGGCACTTCAGCGGCATTATTTGATGACTTGACCTCCGTCTGCCCGCCCGAGTTTTCATCCGAATCAGACCATGAATAAAACCGTTTTCTCCCTGGTGAGCGTCGCTGTATTGCTGGCCGCCTGTTCCCCCGCCGCCCCACCCGAGGAGCCGGTTCGCGCCGTCAAGGTGATCACCGTGGGAACCAACGCGTTCTCTTCCGTGCATGAGTATTCCGGCGAGGTCAAAGCCCAGGTGGAATCGCGGCTGGGCTTTCGGGTCGGCGGCAAGATCATCAAGCGGCAGGCCGAGCTTGGCCAGCGCGTGAAGGCCGGGCAGGTGCTGGCCCAGCTGGATCCGCAGGACTTCAGGCTGGCCGCCGATTCGGCACGCGCCCAGGTGGCCGCGGCCACCACCAATCGCGACCTGGCCGCCGCCGACTTCAAGCGCTACAAAGAGCTCAAGGAGCAAAACTTCATCAGCGGCGCCGAACTGGAGCGCCGCGAAACCACCCTCAAGTCGGCCCAGGCGCAACTGGAGCAGGCACAGTCGCAGTTCTCGGTGCAAGGCAACCAGGCCAACTATGCGTCGCTGGTAGCCGACGTGTCCGGTGTCGTGACGGCGATTGAGGCCGAGCCCGGCCAGGTCGTCACCGCCGGCACGCCCGTGGTCCGCATCGCGGCAGACGGTGTGCGCGACGTGGTGTTCTCGGTGCCGGAAGACAAGGTGGCCAGCATCAAGCCCGGCTCCGCAGTGAAGATTCGCCTGTGGTCGCAAAGCACCGAATTTGACGGCAAAGTCCGGGAGGTCGCCGCGAGCAGCGATCCCGTCACCCGCACCTACACCGTCAAGGTGTCGGTCGATTCCAAAGAGCCGCCGCCGCTGGGCGCAACGGTGTCGGTGATACCCGAAGCGGGCAGCATCGCGGGCCTGCCGGTGATCAAGCTGCCGACCACGGCCTTGCGCCAGGAAGGCAAGGCCACGGCCGTGTGGGTGGTCGACAAGCCCACCATGACCATCAAGCCGCAGCTTATCCAGATCGCCACGGCCGACGGCAACGAGGTGGTGGTGGCCTCGGGCCTGCAGCCCGGCATGCTGGTGGTGAGCGCCGGTGTGCACGTGCTCTCGCCCGGCCAGAAGGTCAGTTTTTACCAGCCTAGTGTGGCTCTAGCCAGCGCCACGCCTGCACAGACAGCTATCAATTCAGTAGCGGCGTCGTCGGTTGCCACGGCGGCTGCATCGGCTCCGGCGCCTGCCGTTTCCGCCGCTTCAGCTGCGAAGTGAGGCTGGCATGACGCAACCCGAACACGACAGCCACCCTGCCGGCGAACTCGCTTCGCCCTCCAGCCGCTTCAACCTTTCCAAATGGGCGCTGGACCATCCGGACCTCACGCGCTATCTGCTTTTGGTGCTGATGATCCTGGGCTTTGCGTCCTACTTCCAGCTCGGGCAGGACGAAGATCCTCCTTTCACCTTTCGTGCCATGGTGGTGCGCACCTACTGGCCAGGCGCCACGGCGCAGCAGGTGGCCGAGCAGGTGACCGACAAGATCGAGCGCACGCTGCAGGAGGTGCCATTCGCCGACAAGATACGCAGCTACTCCAAGCCGGGCGAGTCGCAAATCATTTTCCAGATCAAGGATTCGTCCAAGCCGGCCGATGTGCCGAATGTCTGGTATTCGGTGCGCAAGAAGGTCGGCGACATGCGCGGCACCTTGCCGGGTGGCATCCAGGGGCCGTTCTTTAATGACGACTTCGGCGACGTGTACGGCGTGATCTATGCGCTGGAGGCCGACGGCTTCAATTACGCCGAGCTCAAAACCTTTGCCGACGATGTGCGCCAGCAGTTGCTGCGCGTGCCCGACGTCAGCAAGGTGGAACTCTTCGGTGTGCAGGACGAAAAAGTCTTCATCGAAATCTCACAAAAACGCCTGGCGCAACTGGGCCTGGATTTGAACCAGGTGCTGGCGCAACTGGGCCAGCAAAACGCGATCGAGTCGGCCGGCGCCGTGCAGACCCCGCTGGATGTGGTGCAGGTGCGTGTGGCGGGGCAGTTCGAAGTGATTGAGCAATTGCGTGTCATGCCGATACGCGGCAGTTCGGGCAGCCAGTTGCAATTGGGCGACATTGCCACCATCAAACGCGGCTATGTGGATCCGCCTTCCGTGAAGGTGCACCACCAGGGCAAGGAAGTGATTGCGCTGGGCGTGTCTATGGGCAAGGGCGGCGACATCATCGCGCTGGGCAAGTCGCTCACGGCACTGTCGGACCGCATCGAGAAAACCCTGCCGGCCGGCATCAAGCTGGTGAACGTGCAGAACCAGCCCAAGGCGGTGTCTACGTCGGTCAACGAGTTTGTGCGGGTGCTGATCGAGGCCGTGGTGATCGTGCTGGCGGTCAGCTTCATCGCGCTGGGCTTTCACAAGCGGCCGCACAACGGCCCCGGCCAGTTGCCGCTGTGGAAGCGCTATTACATCGACATGCGGCCTGGCCTGGTGGTGGGCATCACCATTCCGCTGGTGCTGAGCCTGACCTTTCTGGCCATGTGGTACTACGGCATCGGGCTGCACAAGATATCGCTGGGCTCGCTCATCATTGCACTGGGCCTGCTGGTGGACGACGCCATCATCGCCGTCGAAATGATGGTGCGCAAAATGGAAGAGGGCTACGACAAGGTGCGCGCCGCGACCTTCGCCTATGAGATCACCGCGATGCCCATGCTGACGGGCACGCTGATCACGGCCACCGGCTTTTTGCCCATCGGCCTGGCCAAATCCACGACGGGGGAATACACGTTTGCGATTTTTGCGGTGACGGTGATCGCGCTGGTGCTCAGCTGGATCGTCTCGGTGTACTTCGTGCCCTACCTGGGTACCTTGTTTTTGAAGGTGCCGCCGCATGTGCAGGAAGTGTCCGCAGGCCAGGACAGCCCGCACGAGATGTTCGACAGCCCGTTCTACAGCAACTTCCGCAAAACGGTGAACTGGTGCGTGGAGCACCGCTGGATCACCATAGGGGCCACTGTACTGATCTTTGTACTGGGCATTGTGGGCATGGGCAAGGTGCAGCAGCAGTTCTTCCCGGACTCCAGCCGCCCTGAAATCATGGTGGATATCTGGTTCCCGGAAGGCACTTCCTTCGCTGCCAACGAGGTTACGGCCAGACGGGTGGAGGCGCGCCTCATGAAGGAAGAGGGCGTGAGTACGGTGAGTACCTGGATTGGCTCGGGTGTGCCGCGCTTTTACCTGCCGCTGGACCAGGTCTTTCCGCAGACCAATGTGTCGCAGATGATCGTGGTGCCCAAGGACCTGAAGGTGCGCGAGTCGCTGCGTATCAAGCTGCCGGCTTTGCTGGCCACCGAGTTCCCCGAGGTGCGGGGCCGCGTCAAGCTGCTGCCTAACGGGCCGCCGGTTCCTTACCCGGTGCAGTTCCGCGTGGTCGGCATTGACCCGCTGGTGCTGCGCGAGCGCGCCGACGAGGTCAAGGCGGTGATGCGCGAAAGCGGCAACACGCGCGGCGTGAACGACAACTGGAATGAGTCGGTGAAAGTGCTGCGGCTGGAAGTGGACCAGGCCAAGGCGCGCACGCTGGGCGTGACCAGCCAGTCGATTGCACAGGCGTCGCGCACCATCCTGGCGGGCACGCCGGTGGGCCAGTTCCGCGAGGGCGACAAGCTCATCGACATCTTGCTGCGCCAGCCGCTGGACGAGCGCAACGCCATCACCGACATCGGCAATGCTTACCTGCCTACCGCTTCGGGCAAATCCATTCCGCTGACGCAGATTGCCAAGCCGGTATTTACCTGGGAGCCGGGCGTGATGTGGCGTGAAAACCGCGACTACGCCATCACGGTACAAAGCGACATCGTGGAAGGCCTGCAAGGCGCCACGGTGACGCAGGAATTGATGCCCAAGCTCAAGGCACTGGAAGCCAAATGGCTGGAAAAAGGCATGCAGGGCTACCGCATCCAGGTGGCTGGCGCGGTAGAGGAAAGCAGCAAGGGCTCGTTGTCGATTGTTGCGGGCTTGCCGGTCGCGCTGTTTATCGTGCTGACCTTGCTGATGCTGCAACTGCACAGTTTCAGCCGCTCGATTCTTGCCTTTGTGACGGGCTTTATGGGCATCGCGGGCGTAGCTGGAGCCCTGCTGGTGCTGAACCGGCCCTTCGGTTTCGTCGCGTTGCTGGGCGTCATTGCGCTGTTCGGCATGATCATCCGCAATTCGGTGATCCTGATCGACCAGATCGAGCAGGACCGCATTCGTGGCGTGGCGACCTGGGATGCGATCGTCGAGGCGGCCGTGCGCCGGCTGCGGCCCATCGTGTTGACGGCTGCCGCCGCAGTGCTGGCCATGATCCCGCTGTCTCGCAGCGTGTTCTGGGGGCCGATGGCGGTCGCGATCATGGGCGGCCTGATTGTGGCGACAGTGCTGACCTTGCTGGCCTTGCCAGCGATGTATGCGGCGTGGTTCCGTGTCAAACGGGGAGACAAGCTGGAAGTTCAGCCCCACACGGGCGCCAAGCCATTGCCGGCCTGATTCTCTCTGCCTGCCGGCCCCGGACGCAAAAACCGGGGCCGATAACGGCTAAAATAGAGAGTTGACCGATTTCAAGCGGGGATTCGGAGGTTTTTCGGATTCCCGTTTTTGTTTCCGGCGCGCGGGTGGCGAAATTGGTAGACGCACCAGGTTTAGGTCCTGACGCCAGCAATGGTGTGGGGGTTCGAGTCCCCCCCCGCGCACCACCCTGAGGCTTGCGGGCGGCATTTGCCGCACGCCATGCATTCAGCCGTTGCGGCAAAGCCCGCAGCATGCCAGGTGAAAACCTGTTTTGACTATTTTTGATCTTAGGAAACCATCATGGCCGTGACTGTTGAAACCCTTGAAAAGCTCGAGCGCAAAATGACGCTGACGCTGCCCGTCAACACCATCCAGTCGGAAGTTGACACCCGCCTGAAGAAGCTGGCCCGCACGGTCAAGATGGACGGCTTCCGTCCCGGCAAGGTCCCCATGAATGTCGTGGCCCAGCGCTACGGCTATTCGGTGCACTACGAAGTCATGAACGACAAAGTAGGCGAAGCCTTCGCCGTGGCCGCCAATGAAGCCAAGCTGCGTGTTGCCGGCCAGCCCCGCATCAGCGAAAAAGAGGGCGCCCCTGAAGGCGAACTCGTGTTCGACGCGGTGTTTGAGGTTTACCCGGAAGTCAAGATCGCCGACCTGTCGGGCGCCGAAGTCGAAAAGGTCAGCGCTGAAGTCAGCGATGCAGCCATCGACAAGACCCTGGATATCCTGCGCAAGCAGCGCCGCACCTTCGCCCAGCGCGCAGCCGATGCGCCAGCGCAAGACGGCGACCGCGCCACCATCGACTTCGAAGGCAAGATCGACGGCGAACCCTTCGCCGGCGGCAAGGCCGAGGACTACCAGTTCCTGATCGGTGACGGCCAGATGCTCAAGGAATTCGAAGATGCCGTGCGCGGCATGAAATCTGGCGAAAGCAAGACTTTCCCGCTGAATTTCCCCGCTGACTATCACGGTAAAGACGTTGCCGGCAAGCAGGCTGATTTCCTGGTCACGGTCAAAAAGATCGAAGCCGCTCACCTGCCTGAAGTCAATGAAGCCCTGGCCAAGTCCCTGGGCATCGCTGATTCGACGGTCGAAGGCCTGCGCGCCGATATCAAGAAGAACCTGGAGCGCGAAGTCAAGTTCCGCCTCCTGGCCCGCAACAAGAACGCCGTGATGGACGCGCTGGTGGCCAATGCCGAGCTCGACCTGCCCAAGTCCAGCGTGCAGGCTGAACTGGACCGCATGGTGGAAGGCGCCCGCGCCGACCTCAAGCAGCGCGGAATCAAGGACGCCGACAAGGCGCCGATTCCTGAAGAAATCTTCCGTCCGCAAGCCGAAAAGCGCGTGCGCCTGGGCCTGGTAGTCGCTGAACTGGTGCGCTCCAATGACCTGCAGGCCAAGCCTGAGCAGCTCAAGGCTCACATCGAAGAGCTGGCTGCCAGCTACGAGAAGCCGCAAGACGTGGTGCGCTGGTACCTGAGCGACAACCGCCGCATGGCCGAAGTCGAGGCTGTTGTGATCGAAAACAACGTCACCGATTTCGTGCTGGGCAAGGCCAAAGTCACTGAGAAAGCCATTTCCTTCGACGACCTGATGGGCCAGAACTGATTCTTCCCAGCCTTTGCTGACATTGGGGCTTGTGCTTTGCGGCGCAGGCCCCAATTTCATTGGGCTACGGCATAACCAGCCTGGGAGGCAGTTGTTGGCCTTCGCTGAAATTCCCGGCGGGAATTTTTGGGTACAGTACAAACATCTCTGGAGAAAACATGATGGTCCGAAACAGTATTTACGGCGGCGCCTACACAGGCCCGCAAGCCGGCGCTCAGGATGCGCAAGGCCTGGGTATGGTGCCCATGGTCATCGAGCAGTCTGGCCGCGGCGAGCGCTCTTACGACATTTACTCGCGCCTGCTCAAAGAGCGCGTGATTTTCCTGGTCGGCCCGGTCAATGACCAGACGGCCAACCTGGTGGTGGCCCAGCTCCTGTTCCTGGAAAGCGAAAATCCGGACAAGGACATTTCCTTCTATATCAATTCCCCGGGCGGTTCGGTCACAGCCGGCATGGCGATTTACGACACCATGCAATTCATCAAGCCTGACGTTTCCACCCTCTGTGTGGGCATGGCGGCCAGCATGGGCGCGTTCCTCCTTTCGGCGGGCACCAAAGGCAAGCGGTTTTCGCTGCCCAATTCGCGTGTGATGATTCACCAGCCCTCGGGCGGTGCGCAAGGCCAGGCAACGGACATCGAGATCCACGCCCGCGACATCCTCAAGACGCGTGACCAGCTCAACCGGATCATGGCGGCCAACTGCGGTCAGCCGGTTGAAAAGATCGAACGCGATACCGAAAGGGACTATTTCATGTTTGCGGACGAGGCGAAGGAATACGGTCTGGTCGATCAGGTGATTGCCAAGCGTCCTTAGTCGTTCAAAAGCGGGTAAAACCCGCTTTAAGCGTATTCAGGTTGCACCGCAACAACGGCGTTTTCTGTAACAGAAACGCCGTTTTTTAATTGGTTATCATTAGGTAACAGTTTCCCCTATAGGCACCTTAAAGGCATCACCCACAATGGCCGAGAAAAAAGGCTCCTCCAGCGAAAAGACCTTGCACTGCTCTTTTTGCGGCAAAAGTCAGCATGAAGTCAAAAAACTGATCGCTGGCCCCTCGGTTTTTATTTGCGATGAGTGCATCGATCTCTGTAACGAGATCATTCGTGATGAACTGCCAGCCGGCGAAGATGTCCGCGAAACCCGTACCGACCTTCCTACGCCTTCCGAGATCAAGGGAACGCTGGACGGCTATGTGATTGGCCAGGAGCCGGCCAAACGCACGCTGGCCGTGGCTGTGTACAACCATTACAAGCGCCTGCGCCACAAGGAAAAAGCCAAGAAGGACGACGTCGAACTGACCAAGAGCAACATCTTGCTGATCGGCCCTACCGGCTCCGGCAAGACCCTGCTGGCCCAGACGTTGGCCCGCACACTGAACGTGCCCTTTGTGATGGCCGATGCCACGACACTGACCGAAGCCGGTTATGTGGGCGAGGACGTGGAAAACATCATCCAGAAATTGCTGCAGAGTTGCAATTACGAAGTTGAACGTGCCCAGCAAGGCATTGTCTATATTGATGAAATCGACAAGATTTCGCGCAAATCCGACAATCCGTCCATCACCCGCGACGTGTCGGGTGAGGGCGTTCAGCAGGCGCTGCTCAAGCTGATTGAGGGCACCATGGCCTCGGTGCCGCCACAGGGCGGCCGCAAGCACCCGAACCAGGATTTTCTGCAGGTGGACACCACCAATATTCTGTTTATCTGCGGCGGTGCTTTTGCCGGCCTGGAAAAGGTAATTGAAAACCGTACGGAAGCTTCCGGCATGGGTTTTGGTGCGACGGTTAAAAGCAAAAAATCGCGCACGCTAACCGATGCCTTCAAGGAAGTTGAACCCGAAGACCTGATCAAGTTCGGCCTCATTCCCGAACTGGTGGGGCGTATGCCCGTGGTCGCCACGCTGGCTGAACTCAGCGAAGACGCGCTTGTGCAAATTCTGACTGAGCCGAAAAATGCCGTGGTCAAGCAGTTCAGCAAACTGCTGGCCATGGAAGGGGTGGATCTGGAGATTCGCCCTTCGGCGCTCAAGGCGATTGCCCGCAAGGCATTGGCTCGCAAGACGGGTGCGCGCGGCCTGCGCTCCATATTGGAGCAATCCTTGATCGACACCATGTTTGATTTGCCTAATGCCAGCAATGTGGACAAGGTTGTGGTGGACGAGTCCACAATCGAAGAAAACAAGGCACCTCTGCTCGTGTACCGTGAAGCGGCCAAGAAAGCCTGAATCCCCAAAGGCTGGCCGGAATGCTTGAAAAGCGCTCCCCTGCGCCCCATGTCTGGGTAGATTGTGTTTCGCCGGGCCATGCAACTGGCCGACACGGCTAACGTTAAAGGTTTATATGTCCGGACAAACTTCATTGCCTTCCACCCCCATTGACCTTCCCCTCCTGCCTTTGCGGGATGTGGTGGTCTTTCCGCACATGGTGATCCCGCTGTTTGTGGGCCGACCCAAGAGCATCAAGGCGCTGGAGTCGGCCATGGAAGCCGAGCGCCGCATCATGCTGGTGGCGCAAAAGGCCGCAGCCAAAGACGAGCCCTCGGTCGAGGACATGTTTGAAGTGGGTTGCGTGGCCACCATTCTGCAACTCCTCAAGCTGCCTGACGGCACCGTGAAGGTACTGGTGGAAGGGCAACAACGCGCCACCGTCAACAAGATTGAAGAGGGTGAGCAGCACTTCACGGCCAACGTCACACCGGTTGAGACGGCTGTCGTGATTGCAGGCGACAAGACCAGCGAAATTGAAGCCTTGCGCCGCGCCGTGATGCAGCAGTTTGACCACTACGTCAAACTCAACAAGAAAATCCCGCCCGAGATCCTGACGTCGATTTCCAGCATCGACGACGCTGGACGTCTGGCTGACACGATTGCTGCACATCTGCCGCTCAAGCTTGATGCGAAGCAGGTAATTCTTGACCTCGACAACGTCAAGGCGCGACTCGAGAACCTCTATGAGCAACTCGAGCGCGAAGTAGACATCCTCAACGTCGACAAGAAAATCCGTGGCCGTGTCAAACGCCAGATGGAGAAAAACCAGCGCGACTTTTATCTTAACGAGCAGGTGAAAGCGATCCAGAAGGAACTGGGTGAAGGCGAAGAAGGCGCGGACATCGAAGAGATCGAGAAAAAGATCAAATCTGCCAAGATGCCGCAAGAGGCCCGTAAAAAGGCCGAGAGCGAGCTCAAGAAACTCAAGCTCATGTCGCCCATGTCTGCTGAGGCGACGGTGGTGCGAACCTACATCGACGTACTGACTGGTCTGCCCTGGAGCAAGAAGACCAAGATCAAGCACGACCTGGGCAATGCCGAGAACGTGCTCAACGAAGACCACTATGGGCTCGAGAAGGTCAAGGACCGCATCGTTGAATATCTCGCGGTGCAGCAACGTGTCGACAAGCTCAAGGCGCCGATTCTGTGCCTCGTGGGGCCTCCCGGTGTGGGCAAGACCTCTCTGGGGCAGTCGATCGCCAAGGCGACCGGGCGCAAGTATGTGCGCATGGCGTTGGGCGGTATGCGAGACGAGGCGGAAATTCGGGGCCATCGCCGCACCTACATCGGCGCCTTGCCCGGCAAGGTTTTGCAAAGCCTGACCAAGGCCGGTACCCGCAATCCGCTTTTCCTGCTTGATGAAATCGACAAGCTGGGCACGGATTTCCGCGGAGACCCTTCAAGCGCGTTGCTTGAGGTGCTGGACCCTGAGCAAAACCACACCTTTGGTGATCATTACGTTGAGGTCGATTTCGATCTGAGCGACGTGATGTTTGTGGCCACCTCGAATTCGATGAACATCCCGCCGGCCCTGCTTGACCGTATGGAAGTCATCCGGCTTTCGGGCTATACCGAAGACGAAAAAACCAGCATCGCCATGCGCTACCTTCTGCCCAAGCAGGTCAAAAACAATGGGGTGAAAGAAGGTGAGCTTGAGGTTCAAGAGCAGGCCGTGCGCGACATCGTGCGCTACTACACACGTGAAGCCGGCGTGCGTTCGCTCGAGCGCGAACTCTCCAAGATTTGCCGCAAGGTCATCAAGGGAATCCAGCTCAAGAAGATGACGCCCAAGGTCGTCGTTACGCCGGACAACCTCAACGACTATCTGGGTGTACGCAAGTTCAACTATGGCCGTGCCGAGCAGCAAAACCAGGTCGGCCAGGTGGTGGGTCTTGCATGGACGGAAGTCGGCGGGGACTTGTTGACGATCGAAGCGGCCATGATGCCCGGCAAGGGTGTGATCACGCGGACAGGTTCGCTGGGCGACGTCATGAAGGAATCTGTCGAAGCCGCCCGCACGGTGGTGCGCAGCCGCGCAAAGATGCTTGGCATCAAGGATGAGATGTTCGAAAAACGCGACATCCATATTCACGTGCCGGATGGTGCAACGCCCAAGGATGGCCCGAGCGCCGGCGCTGCGATGACGACCGCTTTTGTTTCTGCGTTGACCGGCATTCCGGTGCGCGGTGACGTTGCCATGACAGGCGAGATCACGCTGCGCGGGGAAGTAACGGCCATCGGTGGACTTAAAGAGAAGTTGCTGGCGGCGTTGCGCGGCGGCATCAAGACGGTGCTGATCCCGGAAGAAAATGCCAAGGATTTGCAAGAGATCCCCGACAACGTCAAGAGTGGTCTGGAGATCGTGCCGGTGAAATGGATCGACCAGGTTTTGCAAGTGGCTCTAGAGCGCCAGCCGGTTCCTCTCACTGATGAAGAGGCTGCAGTTGCGGCAGCTGCCGCAGTGGTGCCGCCAGCGGAAGCCACCGGGACCGTGAAACATTAATTCAGAAGTTTTTTCGAAGTTCTGGAAAAGGCCAAAAAGTTAAGCTATAATTTGAGGCTGTAATCGCGGGAGTAGCTCAGTTGGTAGAGCGCAACCTTGCCAAGGTTGAGGTCGAGAGTTCGAGACTCTTCTCCCGCTCCAATTCAAAGGGCAGCACTTCAAAATGCTGTCCTTTTTCTTTGGAGTTTCGTTGAACACTGGTAACGCTATTGAGCTTTACCAGGGCAGACAGAATACGGCGCGGTAACAAAGCGGTTATGTACCGGATTGCAAATCCGGCTAGCCCGGTTCGACTCCGGGCCGCGCCTCCATCAAGCCAGTTGTCATAAGCCCCAGCCATGGGGCTTTTTTGTTTGACAATACGCTGTAAGGTTCGAATACGGCGTTGGCGTAAAGAGCTTGAGCCTGAGTGGTGAAATAGGTAGACACAGCGGACTTAAAATCCGCCGCTTCGTGAATAGCGGGCGTACCGGTTCGATTCCGGTCTCAGGCACCACTTCGGCTCACCCATGCCCCTGGCGCGTCTTTGAAAACTGGGTAAGATAAATTCCATCATGTCCCGCTACAACACACCTTTTGAGATCCACGTCCACGGCGAAGTGCCTTTGCGGGCTGACGTCAGCTTTGAGCAACTGCAGGAGGCTCTCAAGCCTCTGTGGAAATACGCGGGCTCCAAGTCCTTGGCTGCCGGTGCTGCCAGCGCTTATGAAGAAGAGCCGGGTATCCGTTTTGATGCGCACAAGCACCTGCTGCAGATGTGCTGGACGGTTCCGGGCGACGAAGACTTTCGCCAGGCCCTTGACGAAATGTGCATGGGCCTCAATGACCTTGCGGAGGCGGGCGCACCGATCGAAGTGACCTTCTATGACTCTGATTTTGACGAAGAAGAAGGCGCCGACGAAGAAGATGCGCGTGACGACTTCGCAATGTATTTTGTCGGCCCGACACCGGCGGCCATCATGCAGGTCCAGCGCGACTTGCTGGTCCAGGACATGATCGGCCTGATGGAGCGCCACTTTGACGGCTCCGAACTCGGTGAAGTCGTTGCGGCGGTTGACAAGCTCTTTGAGCAACGCTTTGATGCGCTCGTCAATTCCATGCAGCTCGGAAAGCCTCCGCGGGGCTTGGGCGGGCCGCAGGGCGGCTCAGGCCATGGCGGTGGCCGCAAGCCGCGGCACCTGCACTAAAGAGGCTCTGCGCAGGCGGCAACTGCCTGCTGATCACCGGGAAAGCCCATGCCGCGCAGGTAAACGTCAATCGCGCACTGGCCGACTTCCAGCAGATCGAAAGCCTCCGGGTCAAGCAGCCAGTTTTGAATCAGTCCATCGATGAGGGCGTGCAGTCCTTGCGCGGCCGCTGAAGCTGAAACAGGCATCTTCAAATCCATCTGGGCCGCTGCGGTTTCCATGCCTTGCTGGATGCGATCCAGAAAGCCTTTACGCACCGTCAGATGGCGAATTCGCACTGCCTGCAATTCCTCGACGTACTCCACCTTCTGGGTCGCGACCTCGAAAACCCGCCGTGTCTGGGTGTCGGTAACAATTTGGCGCAAGGCGTTGACGGTGGAGTGTCGTATTCTGTCAATCGCATTGAGCTGGGAGTCGTGCAGGCTGTCAGGCTGGCTGTTTTCATGGTGGAAGGACTCTTCCATGGGCAGCGTGACCCGCTCCATCATGGCGTTGAACAGATCCGCTTTGTCCCTGAAATGCCAATACACAGCGCCGCGAGTGGCCCCGGCGCGCCGCGCGATGTCCTGAAGACTGGTGCGCGATACTCCCTGCGCCTGAAACAGGTGTTCAGCCGCATCCAGCAGCTTGTGGCGCGTCTCCAGCGCCTCTTCTTTGGTTCGACGGGCCAAGTGGGGTCTCCTGAATGCAATTTTTCTGGCTGTTGTTATACATTCACAAATGTATGTAAACTATAACACTCGCAAAAACCCTTATTCTTTTCGTTTTCGGTGGCCGTGCTGCGCCCGAGCCACCGACTTCACCTTCTGCTTTTGCGCCTTCTTTCCAAAAATTCGAGGAACAGCATGCCCAAGTCTCGCGTTGTCCATTCATTGATGACCTCCAAATTTGCGTTTCACTACTCTCTCGTGGCGATGGCTGCGCTGTCATTGCTGCTCGCCGGCTGCGGCAAGGGCGATGCACAGGGCGGCGGTGCACCGCCTCCACCGCAAGTGGGTGTCGTCACGGTAACCCAAGGCGATGTCGGATTGGTCACCGAATTGCCCGGCCGTCTTGAGGCATCGCGCGTCGCGCAGGTCAGGGCGCGCGCGGCGGGTATCTTGCAAAAACGTTTGTTCCGCGAGGGCAGCGACGTCAAGGAAGGCCAGGCGCTTTTCACCATTGACTCTGCGCCCTATGCGGCAGCCGCCGCCAGCGCCAAAGCCGGCCAGGCACGCGCTGAAGCCAATCTGGCGCAAGCCACGGCCTTGGCCGAGCGCTATAAGCCGCTGGTGGAGGCCAACGCCATCAGCAAGCAGGAATACGCCAACGCCGTGGCGGCCCAGAAGCAGGCTGAAGCCGATGTGCAGGTGGGCAAGGCCAACGTGCAGACGGCCAGCATCAACCTGGGTTATGCAGCCGTGACGGCACCGATCTCTGGCCGCATCGGCCGTGCACTGGTCACCGAGGGTGCGCTGGTTGGTCAGGGTGAAGCGACCCAACTGGCGGTGGTCCAGCAGATCAACCCGATGTATGTCAACTTCACGCAATCCGCCACGGACGTGATGAAGCTGCGCGCCGCGATGGAAAGCGGCCAGTTCAAGCGTGCCAGTGGCGCCGACGCCGCCAGCGTGCGCATCGTGCTCGAAGACGGCACAGAATATGCCAAGCCGGGGCGCCTGTTGTTCTCCGACCTGACCGTCGACTCCACGACGGGGCAAGTGACTCTGCGCGCCGAAGTACCGAACCCGGGCGGCCAGTTGCTGCCAGGTCTCTATGTGCGCGTGCGTCTTGAGCAGGCACAAGCTACCAATGCCATCACCTTGCCCCAGCAAGCTGTGACCCGCACCAACCAGGGGGACTCCGTCATGGTGGTCGGCGCTGATGGCAAAGTCAGCCCGCGCAACATCAAGATCGGCTCCGCACAAGGCAACAAGTGGGTCGTTCTTGATGGTCTGAAAACAGGCGAGCAGGTCGTCGTCGACGGCTTCCAGAAGATGCAGCCCGGCGCTCCCGTGAAGGCCGTGCCATGGCAGCCGCCTGGAGCCGCTCCTGCCGCAGGCGCCGCCTCGGCCCCGGCGGCATCCGCTTCTGCCGCAGCGCCTGCTGCGTCCGCCGCATCCTCGGCAGCGAAGTAAGGAGCCCAGTACATGGCCAAGTTTTTTATTGATCGGCCGATCTTTGCCTGGGTGATTGCCTTGTTCATCCTGGTAGTCGGCGGCGTGGCGATCACGCAGTTGCCGATCGCGCAGTACCCGCCGGTGGCGCCGCCCGCCATCGTGGTCAACACCGCCTATCCGGGTGCATCCGCCCAGACACTCGAAGACAGCGTGCTGTCGGTGATCGAGCGCGAAATGAACGGCTCACCCGGCCTGATCTACATGGAGTCGGTCGCGCAGGCCGACGGCACCGGCAGCATCACGCTGAGCTTTGAACCCGGCACCAATGCCGAACTGGCGCAGGTCGACGTGCAAAACCGCCTCTCACGCGCCGCTCCCCGCTTGCCCGCCGCCGTGACGCAGCAGGGTGTGCGTGTCGATAAATCGCGCGCCAACTTCCTGCTGTTCATCATGTTGTCGTCCGACAATCCCGCGCACGACCCCGTCGCGCTTGGTGACTACGCTTCGCGGAACATCGTGCCCGAAATCCAGCGTGTCAAAGGCATCGGCCAGGCCCAGTTGTTCGGCAGCGAGCGCGCCATGCGTATCTGGCTGGATCCGGCCAAGCTCACGGGTTTCAGCCTGTCGGCAGCCGATGTCAACAATGCCATCCGCGCACAAAATGCGCAGGTCTCGGCCGGCAGTATTGGCGACCGCCCGAATGTGGCGGGGCAGGGTATTGCGGCCACCGTGGTGGTCAATGGCCAGCTTGCCAATGTCGAGCAATTCGGCAACATCGTGCTGCGCGCCAACACTGACGGCTCGTCCGTGCGCCTGAAAGACGTGGCACGCATTGAGCTGGGCGGCCAGTCCTACGCGACCTCGGCACGCCTGAACGGCAAGCAGGCCATCGGCATCGGCGTTCAGCTCGCACCCAGCGGCAATGCACTGGCATCGGCCAAGGCCGTGCGCGACAAGATGACCGAGCTCGAGCGCTTCTTTCCGCAAGGCATGAAGTGGGACATTCCTTATGACAGTTCGCGCTTCGTCAGGATCTCAATTTCCCAAGTGGCCGAGACCCTGTTCGAAGCCGTGGCGCTGGTGTTCCTGGTCATGTTCCTGTTCTTGCAGAACTGGCGCTACACCATCATCCCGACTATCGTGGTGCCTATCGCATTGTTGGGTACTTTTGCCACGTTGCTGGCGCTGGGTTTTTCGATCAACGTGCTGACCATGTTCGGCATGGTGCTGGTGATCGGTATCGTGGTGGACGATGCGATCGTGGTCGTCGAAAACGTCGAACGCATCATGACCGAAGAGGGCTTGCCGCCGCTGGAAGCCACACGCAAGGCCATGCAGCAGATTTCCGGCGCCATCATCGGCGTGACGGTGGTGCTGATTTCCGTGTTCGTGCCGCTGGCGTTTTTTGCAGGCTCGACCGGCAATATCTACCGCCAGTTCTCCGCCGTGATGGTGTCGTCCATCGCCTTTTCGGCATTCATGGCCCTGTCACTCACGCCGGCTCTCTGCGCAACGCTGCTCAAGCCCGTTGAGGCGGGACACCATCACGAGAAGAAGGGCTTCTTCGGCTGGTTCAATCGCGGGTTCTCGCGCACGGCCAAGAGCTATGAAAGCGTTGTCGCGCGAATCCTCAAGCGTGCGGCGCGCTATCTTGTCATTTACGTAGCCATCATCGCCGCGGTGGCGGTGGTGTACCTGCGCCTGCCGACCTCGTTCCTGCCCAACGAAGACCAGGGTAATTTGCTGGTCAATGTTCAGCTGCCGCCGGGTGCAACTTACGAGCGTACGCTGGCCGTGATGCAGGACGTCGAAGGCTTCATGCTCAAGCAGCCTGAGGTTCAAAGCATGGTCGGCGTGCTTGGCTTCAGCTTCTCAGGCCAGGGACAGAATGCCGCGCTGGCATTCGTGACGCTCAAGGACTGGAAAGAACGCGACGGCGAAGAGCACTCGGCCGGCGCGGTTGCCGGGCGCGCTTTCGGTGCGCTGATGGGCATACGCGATGCGTTCATCTTCCCGCTCAGCCCGCCCCCGATTCCCGAACTGGGCACGGCTTCAGGCTTCAGCTTCCGCCTGCAAGACCGCTCCGGTGCGGGCCACCAGGCACTCGTGAATGCACGCAACCAGTTACTGGGCATGGCATCCAAAAGCAAAGTGCTGACGCAAGTCCGTCCTGACGGCCTGGAGGACGCACCACAGCTGCAGATCGACATCGACCGCGACAAGGCCAATGCACTGGGTGTGCCTTTCGATTCGATCAACTCGATCCTGTCGACCGCGCTGGGATCCAGCTATGTGAACGACTTCCCCAACCAGGGGCGTTTGCAGCGCGTGGTGGTGCAGGCCGATGCGCCGGCGCGCATGCAGCCCGACGACCTGCTCAAGCTCAACGCCAGCAACAGCCGTGGCCAACCCGTGCCGCTCTCGGCATTTGCTACAACGCGCTGGATCACCGGCGCGATGCAGACGGTGCGCTACAACGGCTACCCTGCCATGCGCATTGGCGGCAGCGCCGCGCCGGGCTACAGCACGGGTGCTGCGATGGCGGAGATGGAAAAGCTCGCCGCGCAACTGCCGCAAGGCTTCGGCTTTGAATGGACCGGCCAGTCCCGTGAGGAAAAACTCGCCGGCTCGCAAGCCACCTTGCTCTACGGCTTCGCTATCCTGGCGGTGTTCCTGTGCCTGGCCGCACTGTATGAAAGCTGGAGCATTCCGCTGGCGGTGATTCTGGTCGTGCCGCTGGGCGTGATCGGTGTGCTGCTGGCCACCTTGTTCCGCGGCTATGCGAATGACGTTTACTTCCAGGTGGGGCTGATCACCATCATCGGCCTCTCGGCGAAGAATGCGATTCTGATCATCGAGTTTGCCAAAGACCTGCAGGCGCAGGGCAAGGGCGTGATCGAGTCGGCATTGGCCGCGGCGCACCTTCGGTTCCGCCCCATCGTCATGACCTCGCTGGCCTTCGGTCTGGGTGTGCTGCCTCTGGTGCTGGCCTCCGGCGCCGGCTCTGCCAGCCAGCGCGCCATCGGTACGGGCGTGATCGGCGGCATGATCACCGGCACGATCCTCGCAGTGATTTTTGTCCCGGTGTTCTTCGTGGTGGTGCGCGGCCTCTTCAAGGGCAGCGAGCGCCAGAACAGGATGTATTCCGAACATGCCAAGGCAGCAGGCATCACCGGAGAAGAAGGAAATGAAGGCAAGGCCCATGACTAAGACAAGGCTCCCACAACTCCTGACGCTGAGCGCGGCAGCGATGCTGGCCGGCTGCTCGATGATTCCGAAGTACGAACGCCCGGCGGCCCCCGTGGCCGCCGAGTGGCCCGCCACGTCCAACTGGGTGGCCGGGTCTGCCCAGGCGGCTGTCGCCACGCCGGCAACGGCCGCGGCGCCTGCCGCGGCTGACATCGAATGGCAGGCTTTCTTCAGCGACCCCAAACTGCGGCTGCTGATCGACGCGGCGCTGCGTAACAACCGTGACCTGCGTATCGCGGTGCTCAACATCGAGCAGGCCCGCGCGCAATTCCAGATCCGCCGCGCCGACCAGTTCCCCACCATCAACGCCGGCATCACCGGATCGCGTCAGCCCAACCCCAATGGCAACGGCAGCATCAGCAGCGCCTACACCGGCGGTCTTTTGCTGACGTCGTATGAGCTCGACTTTTTTGGCCGCGTTGCGAGCCTGAAAGAGTCGGCACTGGCGCAGTACCTGGCGACCGAAGAAGGGCGCAAGACCACCCAGATCAGCCTGATCGCCGCCGTGGCCAACACTTACCTCAGCCTGCTTGCCGATGAAGAGCTGCTGGCCATCACGCAGCAAACGCTCGTCACGCGAGAAGAGTCCTTCAAGCTGAGCAAGCTGCGCTTTGACAACGGCGTAACGTCCGAACTGGAATTCCGCCAGGCCGAGTCATTGACTGAAGCTGCGCGTGCTTCGTTGGCCCAGCAAGTGCGCCAGCGCGCGCTGGACCAGAACGCCTTGACCCTGTTGCTGGGCCAGCCCCTCACGGGTGACCTCGCGGTGGCTTTGCCGGCCGGCAAAGGCCTGGCCGATGCACCCATGATGGTCGATGTGCCCGCAGGCCTGCCTTCCGACTTGCTGACGCGCCGCCCGGATATCCGCCAGGCCGAGCAGCAGCTGTTGTCGGCCAACGCAGACATCGGTGCGGCACGCGCGGCGTTCTTCCCGCGCATCTCGCTCACGGCCTCCGCCGGCAGCGCAAGTTCGCATTTGTCAGGCCTCTTCAAGAGCGGCTCTTACGGCTGGACGCTGGCGCCGCAACTGATCCTGCCGATCTTTGACGCCGGCCGCAACCGCGCCGGTCTGGATTCAGCCAACGCCGGCCGCGACATCGCTGTGGCGCAATACGAAAAAGCCATCCAGACGGCATTCCGCGAGGTGTCCGATGCACTGGCCGGCCGCGCTACGCTGGGTGAGCAGTTGCGTGCCCAGCAAGCCCAGGCCAACGCCGAAGCCACGCGCTTCAAGCTGGCCGATTTGCGCTACCAGAACGGCGTTGCCAGCTACCTGGACCAGCTCGATGCGCAGCGCTCGCTGTTCGCCGCGCGCCAGGCCGTGGTGCAGACCCGCCTGGCCCAACTGCAAAGCCAGGTCACGCTTTACAAGACGCTGGGCGGCGGCTGGAAAGATCTGCCCGAGGAAGCGCTGACCCTGCGGGCTGACACCCAGCTCAGTCGCTAAAGAGCGGCGCGGGTTCGGGTGCTAGTCCCGGGCCTTGAGCTGGTTTGAAAAGTCGTGGTTGACGTCGCGGTGGCCCGCTTCGTCGTCACGTACCGCCAGGATCACATCGCGAAGGCGCGCGTCAGGCCCCAGCTTCCAGTAGTCGATGGCGACCTGCGGCGCGGCCACGTTCTCGTACTGCCCGGCGTCGATGCCTGCCAGGTATTCGGTGTAGCTGTACACCGCCTCTTCTTCAAAGTAGCCGACCAGCCTGTGCGCCGTGCGCGCAGACACCAGGTAGAGCAGGAAGAAGAGGTTGTAGAAAATCCCCTGCGTCAGCATCACCATCCAACGCTCGAACTGGCTCGGCTTGGCGATGTGGATGAAGGTCATCAGGTGCATGCGCTCGTTTTCCGCCTCGTCCAGCAAGGTGCGGATCCAGCCCTCATCGCCCGTCATGCTGCGTAGCGACTTCAAATGCACCAGCGCCCCGCCCACCATGCCAGGAACGGCCGCCACGGTTTCCAGCACCACCGCCCGGTTGCCGTAGCGGCCGGCAAAAAAGGTGTCGGCCAGAAAACGCAGGAAGCGGGTGGCGCGCCAGGCAAATGCGTCCGAAAGATCCGACGGCACGTGGTGTGCCTCACGTGGTTCAGTTGTGGACATGAGCGGCTCTCCTGGTGCGGTTGCGGGTGGTATGCGTTGCCAGCCCCTGGAGGGAAATGCTATAAATTTTATAGCTGAAAGCACTCGCCGATATTGGGCTGGAAGCACATTGAAGCACGAATCACTGAGGAGAGGGACGATTCAAATCTCGCCCCGCATGGATTCATGCATGAAGTCGGGCCTGGCCCAATAAAGATGCGCGCGGCCAGCTATCAAAGTAATAGCGACGTTAGTAGCGGCGGTGATACAGCTGCAAAACGGTAACGATGTTCACGCGGAGCAGCCAGGCCGGCTGGCGAGTTGAGCCTCATGCGCGGCCTTGCTCGAAGGAGGCCCCAACGAATCTTCCTGGCGCAGCCTCCCGCTTTGCCTCGTTCAGTTGTGAGGAAGTGTGGCGGAATGTATCTGTCCCCTGCTTATGGTCTCCTGACCGCGATGAGGCACGGTAATTGCAAAAGGGTTACTCCCTACTGGGTCGCGCCTGAGGCGGCGTTATATTCGCGCCGACTGACAGGCCAACCGCCGTGATTCCTTCACGGGCGGTGAAGCGTTCCATCCACCAAGGCGGGCCACAAGCCCGCCAATTTTTTATACGGGAGTGCAACAAGCATGAACTCAAACTGGACGATGAAGGCGCTGACCAGCGCCATGCTGCTGGCCTCGGCCGGCCTGACCGGCCTGGCTGTTGCGGCCACGGTACCGGCCGGCGTGAAGCTGCATGAAACACAGGAACTGGTCCGCAACAACGGCTCCGAGCCGGAAACCCTGGACGCCGCGTTGGCGACCGGCGTGCCTGCCAACAACGTCATCCGAGACATGTTCGAAGGGCTGGCCGCTGCCGACCAGAACGGAAAGATCGTCCCTGCCGTCGCAGAAAGCTGGAAGCAGATGGACCCCCTGACCTGGGTCTTCAAGCTGCGCAAGAACGCCAAATGGTCCAACGGCGACCCGGTCACCGCTGAAGACTTCATCTACAGCATGCGCCGTTTCGTGGATCCGGCGACCGCCTCGAAATATGCCTCCACCTACGGCGTCTTTTTGCTCAATGCCAAAGAAATCATTGAAGGCAAGAAACCCGTCACCGAGCTCGGCGTCAAGGCCGTGGACCCCTACACCCTGGAAATCAAGACACCTTTCCCTGTCGGCTTCCTGCCCGAAGTTGTGTCCAATCCGCAGCTCGCACCCCTGCACAAAGCCACTATCGAAAAATTCGGCAAGGACTGGACCCGGCCTGCCAACATGGTGAACAACGGCGCGTTCTCTCTGAAAGACTGGCAGGTCAACAGCAAGATCATTCTGGTCAAAAACCCGACCTACTGGGACGCGAAGAATGTGCAGCTCACCAAGCTCACCTACCTTTCGGTTGAAGACGGCAATGCCGATGTGAAGCTCTATGAATCCGGCGAAAACGACTGGGTCTACCAGCTGCCGCCCGGCACCTTCGACAAGTACAAGGCGCAATACCCCAAGGAAATTCGCAACACCGACATGCTGGGCCTGCGTTATTACTCACTCAACAGCGCGGACCCGGCGCTCAAAGACATCCGGGTGCGCAAGGCGCTGTCGATGGCATTGGACCGCGACATCCTCGCGCAGCGCGTGACGGCTGACGGCCAGACGCCTGCCTACGGCGTGATCGTCAAAGGCACCTCCGGCGCTGATGTCACGTCTTACGACTGGGCCAAGTGGCCTGCCGACAAGCGCATCGCCGAAGCCAAAAAGCTGCTGAAGGAAGCGAATCTTCCGGCTGGAACCAGGCTCAAGTTCTCGTACAACACCAGTGACTATCACAAGAAAATGGCCATCTTCGCGGCCTCCGAGTGGAAGACCAAGCTGGGTCTGGAGGTTGAACTCGAAGCGATGGAGTTCAAGGTGCTCATCAAAAAGCGCACCGACAAGGACTACCAGATTGCCCGCAACGGCTGGATTGCCGACTACAACGACGCCACCACCTGGTTGACGCTGGTGCAGTGCGATTCAGACCAGAACTACCACAACAGTTGCAACCGCAAGGCTTCCGCGCTGATCGACGAAGGCAACCAGTCGATGGACCCGGCCAAGCGCAAGACGCTGCTGACGCAAGCCGCGAAGATGATCATGGAAGACTACCCGATCATCCCCTTGCTGCAATACACCGTCCCGCGCCTGGTCAAGCCCTATGTAGGCGGCTATTCGACCACCAATGCGCTGGATCGCTACCGCGGCAAGGACCTGTACATCATCAAGCATTGATGTTCTCCGGTCAGGCGCCGCCGCGCGCCTGACCGCCGCCTTCCCTTCTTTTTTCACTGCGTTCCGACATTTTGCTGATGCCATGCCGGCCGTTCAGGGCTAAGCTGTATCCGGCTCATCCGTTCATGCGCTCATAGCCCGGAGATTCTTCATGTGGTCCTACACCTTCAGGCGCATCCTGGCGACGATTCCGACCTTGCTGGCTGTTGTCACGGTCTGCTATCTCCTGCTGCACGGCACGCCCGGCGGGCCTTTCGACGATGAGCGCAAAGTGTCCGCTGCCGTACTGGCCAACCTGCAGGCCAAGTACCACCTCGATTTGCCGCTGTGGCAGCAGTATCTGTATTACCTCAACAGCCTGCTGCACGGCGACCTCGGCGCTTCGTTCCGTTATGCCGACTGGTCGGTGAATGAACTCGTGGCAAAGGCATTGCCGGTGTCTGCCGCGATAGGCGGGGGCGCCATCATCATCTCGCTGGTTGTCGGCGTGTTCCTCGGCACCGTGGCCGCCTTGCGCCAGAACAGTGCGGTTGATTACGGGGTGATGCTGCTCGGCAATGCCGGGCATGTGTTTCCTTCGTTCGTGATCGGCCCGGTGCTGATCCTGGTGTTCGCCGTCTGGCTCAAGGTGGCGCCGGCCGGGGGCTGGGACGACTTCTCTCCACGCTTCATGGTCCTGCCCATGCTGTTGCTGATCTTTATCAACGTGGCCACCATCGGGCGTGTCATGCGTGGCAGCCTGATTGAGGTGCTGCACAGCAACTTCATCCGCACCGCGCGCGCCAAGGGCCTGCCCATGCGCACCGTCATCCTGCGCCATGCCTTCAAGCCCGCACTGCTGCCGGTGGTGTCTGTCATCGGGCCACTGGCGATTTCATCCATCACCTCGGCGATCGTGACCGAGTCGGTGTTCTCGCTGCCGGGTATCGGCAAGCTGATCGTCAACGGCGCCGCCAACCGCGACTACACCCTGGTACTCGGCCTCGTCGTGTTGGTGACCGTGATCGCTGTCACGTTGAACCTGCTGGTCGATCTGGCCTACGCCTTGCTTGATCCGAAGATCCGGTACTGAGCTTCAATCGCCATGCTGTTCAAAAACAAAGACCAACAAGCCCGGCTGGCTGCAGTGCTGGGCAATACGCTGCAGACGGCGCCTGCCGACATTGCGGGCCGCAGCCCCTGGGCCGATGCACGCGGGCGCTTTTTGCGCAACAAGGCGGCGGTGTTCAGCCTCGGCCTGCTGACTTTCATCACCGTGTGCTGCATCGTCGGCCCCTGGCTGCTGCCCAATGCGTTTGACGCGGCCGACTGGGACGCGATGAGCTTGCCGCCCATGCTCAAGGGCTGGCATTTTTTCGGCACCGACGAGTCGGGCCGCGACCTGCTGGTACGCAGCCTGGTCGGTGGCCGCGTGTCGCTGATGGTGGGGTTTCTGGCAACGCTGTCGGCTGTCACGCTGGGCATTGTCTGGGGCGCGACGGCGGGCTTTATAGGCGGCAGGGTAGACGCCTTCATGATGCGTGTCGTCGACATGATGTATGCCGTGCCTTACCTGCTGATCGCCATCCTGATGGTGACCATCCTGGGGCGGGCTTTTTACCTGGTGGTCATCACGATCACGGTGTTCTCCTGGATGGACATGGCGCGGGTGGTGCGCGGGCAGACGCTTTCGCTGCGCTCCAAAGAGTTCATTGAAGCGGCGCGCGCCCTAGGTGTGCCGACGCGGCGCATCATCTTCCAGCACATCGTTCCCAATCTCCTGGGCATCGTGGTGATCTACACCACCGTCACTGTGCCGGCGGTGATCCTGGTGGAGTCCGTGTTGTCTTTTCTGGGGCTCGGCATCCAGGAGCCCATGACAAGCTGGGGTGTGCTGATTCATGACGGTGCCTCTGTCATGGAAGTCTCGTCGTGGATGCTGCTCTTTCCGGCGGGGCTGCTGTCGCTCACGCTCTACTGCTTTAACTACATCGGGGACGGCCTGCGTGATGCGCTGGACCCCAAAGAACGCTGAACCACGCCATGAGCCTCATTGAAGTCAACAACCTCGGGGTGCAGTTTCAAACCCAGGACGGGCTGGTCTACGCCGTTAACGGCATCAACTTCTCGCTCGAGCGCGGCCAGACCTTGGGCATCGTGGGCGAAAGCGGTTCTGGCAAAAGCCAGAGTGTTCTCGCCATGATGGGTTTGCTCGCGGCCAATGGCAAAGCCACCGGCCAGGCCCTGTACAAGGGGCAAGACCTGCTGGCCATGAAGCCGGCGGAACTCAACAAGATACGCGGCAACCGCGTGGCCATGATCTTTCAGGACCCGATGACATCGCTGAACCCCTACCTCACGGTGGAGCGGCAGATGACTGAGGTGCTGCAGTTTCACAAGGGCCTGGACCGAAAGTCCGCGCGGGCCAGGTCGGTGCAGTTGCTCGATGCCGTCAAGATCCCGGAAGCCGCGCGCCGCATCGCCATGTACCCGCATGAGTTCTCAGGCGGCATGCGCCAGCGCGTGATGATCGCCATGGCCTTGCTGTGCGAGCCCGAAGTGCTGATCGCCGACGAGCCCACCACGGCGCTGGACGTGACGGTGCAGGCGCAGATCATCGCCTTGCTGCGCGACCTGCAGCGCGACTTCGGCACCGCGATTGTCATGATCACGCACGATCTGGGTGTGGTGGCGGGCCTGTGTGATGAGGTGATGGTGCTGTATGGCGGGCGCGTGATGGAGCAGGGCAGCGCCGACAGCATTTTCTACAGCGCCTCTCATCCCTATACCGTGGGCCTGCTGGGCGCCATACCGCGGCTGGACGCGGATGACGAAGCGCTGGTCGCCATCCCCGGTGCGCCGCCCAACATGGCGCGGCTTCCAAAGGGGTGCCCGTTCAGTGAGCGTTGCACGCTGGCCGATGACCAGTGCCGCGACGTAATGCCCGCGTTATTGCCAAGCGCGCACAACCCGGCGGTGCTCAGAGCCTGCCATCGATCCAGCGAAGCTGTGGTCGAACTGGCGGCGAAAGGGGCTGTCCATGCGTGATGCCTCTCAACCCATTTTGTCGGTGCGTGACCTGAAAGTGCACTTCAAGATCAAAGGGGGCGGGGCCTGGCCCTGGTCTGCGGCCCGCACGCTGAAAGCCGTCGACGGCATTTCCTTTGACATCCATGCCGGGGAAACATTGGGTGTGGTGGGCGAGTCGGGTTGCGGCAAGTCAACTCTGGCGCGTGCTGTGCTGAACCTGATCCCCGCCACCGCCGGCAGCATTGTCTGGATGGGGCAGGAGATGACGGGCGCCTCCTCGCAGACCTGGCTGAGTGCGCGGGCAGATATCCAGATGATCTTTCAGGACCCGCTGGCTTCGCTGGACCCGCGCATGACCATCGCGCAAATCATTGCCGAACCCCTGCGCACGCACCGCCAGGGCATGCCCGAGGCCGAAGTGATGCAGCGCGTCAAAACCATGATGGGCCGCGTCGGCTTGATGCCGCAGCAGATCAACCGCTACCCGCACGAGTTTTCAGGCGGGCAGTGCCAGCGCATCGGCATCGCCCGGGCACTGATTTTGGAGCCCAAGCTCATCATCTGCGATGAGCCGGTGTCGGCGCTCGATGTGTCGATCCAGGCGCAGATCATCAACCTGCTCAAGGCCTTGCAAAAGTCCATGGGCCTGGCGTTGATCTTCATCGCGCATGATCTGGCGGTTGTCAAACACATCAGCGACCGCATTCTGGTGATGTACCTCGGGCATGAGATGGAAGTGGCAAAAAAGAAAGCGCTGTATGCCGCGCCGCGCCACCCCTACACGCAGGCGTTGCTGTCGGCTATCCCGATTCCCGACCCGGCGCTGGAGCGCAAGAAAGTCATCCAGCTGCTGCAAGGCGATTTGCCGTCGCCCATGTCCCCGCCCTCAGGGTGCGTGTTTCGAACGCGCTGCCCGGTGGCCATCGCGCGCTGTGCTGAAGAGGTGCCGCAGCTTCGCCGCCTGGATGACCAGACCGAAGCGGCCTGCCTGTTGGCTTGAGATTTTAAGCCTTTTAGGGCTCTAGCCCTTTAGGGATATAGGCGAGTAGCTATCAAAACTGTAGCAAATCCACTTTGCTGTCCAGTTGCAGCCAGCGCTTTGCGGCCGCCTTCAGGGCCGACGGCTGGCCTGTCGTGAAGAGGCTGACTTTGCCGGCGATGGCTGGGCTGGCATCTCCCGCCGGCAGCCGCAAGCGCGTCTGGCGCGCGACGGGTGCGCCGGTGTCCAGAAACCGGATGTGCGGGCCCAGAAGTTCGCGCAGGTGTTCGCTCGCAAAAGGGTAGTGCGTGCAGCCGAGCACCAGCGTGTCGATGTCCCCGTCGTTTAAGCCAAATCGGCCCATAGCTCGCACGTTGCTTTCACATAACGCTATGATTTTTGTAGCGTCTTCGGCGCCGGTTGCGACGTGGATGCCACCGCGCTCAATCGCGTCGGCCAGGCCGTCGCAGGGCTGCAATACAAAAGTCGTCTGGCCGGCCAGCGATTGAAGCAAGGTCTTGAAGCGCGCGCTGGCCAGCGTGCTGCGGGTGGCCATCACGCCAACGCGGCGGGTGCGGCTGAGGGCTGCGGCGGGTTTGAGCGCCGGCTCCACCCCGATGATAGGCAAGGTGGCGTGCTCCGCGCGCAGCAGGTCAATCGCCGCTGCCGTGGCGGTGTTGCAGGCGATCACCATCGCCTTGACGCCTTGCGCCGCCAGGTGCGCGGTGACGGCGCGTGAACGCGCCAGCACGTGCGCATCGTCACGCTCGCCATACGGCGCGTGGCCGCTGTCAGCGACGTAGATGAAGTTCTCGTGAGGCAACTCGGCCCGCAGCGCCTGCAAAATGCTCAGGCCGCCCACGCCGCTGTCGAAAACCCCGATGGCCTGGCCGTTCAAGCGCGAACCTTGTGCAAGCGCTGCAAGCGACTCAAACGCTGGTGACCGGGATCTGCTTGAACTCGCCGGTGGCAATCTTCTTTTGCCATTCCGCCGGGCCGGTGATGTGGGCGCTGGTGCCGCCCGAGTCCACCGCCACGGTCACGGGCATGTCGACCACGTCGAACTCATAGATCGCCTCCATGCCCAGGTCGGCAAAGCCCACCACCTTGGCGGTCTTGATGGCCTTGCTGACCAGGTAGGCGGCGCCGCCGACGGCCATCAGGTAAGCGCTCTTGTGTTTCTTGATGGCTTCGATGGCGACCGGGCCGCGCTCGGACTTACCGATCATCGAGATCAGGCCGGTCTCGGCCAGCATCATTTCAGTGAAGCCGTCCATGCGGGTGGCGGTGGTCGGGCCGGCAGGTCCTACGGCTTCATCGCGCACCGGATCGACCGGGCCGACGTAGTAGATGACGCGGTTGGTGAAATCCACCGGCAGCTTTTCGCCCTTGCCCAGCATGTCCTGGATACGCTTGTGCGCGGCGTCGCGGCCGGTCAGCATCTTGCCATTGAGCAGCAGCGTCTGGCCGGGCTTCCAGCTGGCGACTTCTTCTTTGGTCAGCGTGTTGAGATCGACCTTTTTGCTCTTCTTGTAGTCAGGCGTCCAGTTCACGTTGGGCCAGAGGTCCAGAGAAGGCGGGTCCAGGTAGACCGGGCCGCTGCCGTCCATCACGAAGTGCGCGTGACGCGTGGCGGCGCAGTTGGGGATCATCGCCACGGGCTTGCTGGCCGCGTGCGTCGGGTACATCTTGATCTTGATGTCCAGCACGGTGGTGAGGCCGCCAAGGCCCTGCGCGCCTATGCCCAGCGCATTGACCTTCTCAAACAGTTCCAGGCGCAGTTCTTCGGTCTTGCTCATCTTGGCGCCGGACGACGATTTGGCCTGCAGCTCGTACATGTCCAGGTCGTCCATCAGGCTTTCCTTGGCCATCAGCACGGCTTTTTCGGCGGTGCCGCCAATGCCGATGCCCAGCATGCCGGGCGGGCACCAGCCGGCGCCCATGGTGGGCACGGTCTTGAGCACCCAGTCGACCACCGAGTCGCCGGGGTTGAGCATGACCATCTTGCTTTTGTTCTCGCTGCCGCCGCCTTTGGCCGCCACGGTGACGTCGATCGTGTTGCCGGGCACCAGCTCGGTGAAGATCACGGCCGGCGTGTTGTCCTTGGTGTTCTTGCGGTCGAACTGCGGATCGGCCACCACGGAGGCGCGCAGGGTGTTGTCGGGGTGGTTATAGCCGCGGCGAACGCCTTCGTTGATGGCGTCGTCCAGGCTGCCGGTAAAGCCTTCCCAGCGCACATCCATGCCGACCTTGAGGAACACGTTGACGATGCCGGTGTCCTGGCAGATGGGGCGCTGGCCGGTTGCGCTCATCTTGCTGTTGGTCAGGATCTGCGCGATCGCGTCTTTGGCGGCGGCGCTCTGCTCGCGCTCATAGGCGCGTGCCAGGTGGGCGATGTAGTCGGCGGGGTGGTAGTAGCTGATGTACTGCAGGGCGGCGGCTACGGATTCAATGAGGTCGGCTTGCTTGATCGTGGTCATGGTGGGTCGTCTTGGAGATCGTTTTGTGGGGCGTTCTGGGGATTTCGGGGCAAACCCCGTAATTATCCGCCCTTGGGCGCCCCGGGGCCGGCTGGCGGGCGGCAGCTTTCGGCAAAACCCTTCAGATGAGAATTCTTCTCGTCTGCGGTCATACTTCGCGTTCAACCCCTTCTTTTTGACAGCGCAGGACATTCCATGACGACAAGCAGCACCACGCGCACGGAGCGCGACACCTTCGGCCCGATTGAAGTGCCGGCCGGCAAGCTCTGGGGCGCGCAGACGCAGCGCTCCCTGCAGAACTTCGACATCTCGGGCGAGCAGCAGCCGCGCGAAATCATCAAGGCGCTGGCACAGGTCAAGCGCTCGTCGGCCAAGGTCAACCACGCGCTGGGATTGCAGGATGAGAAAAAGACCCAAGCCATCGTGGCCGCAGCCGACGAAGTGATCGCGGGACAGCATGCCGATGAATTCCCGCTGGTGGTGTGGCAGACGGGCTCCGGCACGCAGACCAACATGAACGTCAACGAAGTGCTGGCCAATCGCGCCAGTGAAATTCTGGGCGGCGAGCGCGGTGAAGGCCGGCTGGTGCACCCCAACGACGACGTCAATCGCAGCCAGTCGTCCAATGATGTGTTTCCCACGGCCATGCACGTGGCCGCGGTAGAGGCCATGACGCACAAGCTGTTGCCGGCGATTGCGAAGCTGCGCGCCACGCTGGCAAAAAAAGCCAAAGACTTCGACGTCATCGTCAAGATCGGCCGCACGCATTTGCAGGATGCGACGCCGCTCACCTTGGGCCAGGAGTTCTCGGGCTATGTGGCGCAGCTGGACCACGGCGAAAAGCATGTGCGCGCCGCTTTGCCGCACCTCTATGAACTGGCGCTGGGCGGCACCGCTGTCGGCACGGGGCTGAACGCGCCCAAGGGCTACGCAGTGCAGGTAGCGGCCGAGCTGGCCGCGCTGACGGGGCTGCCTTTCATCACGGCGCCCAACAAGTTTGAAGCACTGGCCTCTGTCGATGGCCTGGTGCACGCGCACGGCGCCCTCAAGACACTGGCTGCCAGCATGATGAAGATCGCCAACGATGTGCGCTGGCTGGCCAGCGGCCCGCGCAGCGGCATCGGCGAGCTCAGCATTCCCGAGAACGAGCCCGGCTCGTCCATCATGCCGGGCAAGGTCAATCCGACGCAGAGCGAAGCCGTCACGATGCTGGCGGCGCAGGTGTTCGGCAATGACGTCGCCATCAACTTCGGCGGTGCCTCGGGCAACTTTGAGCTCAACGTGTTCCGGCCCATGGTGGCGCACAACTTCTTGCAAAGCGTGCGCCTGCTGGCCGACGGCATGGTGAGCTTTAACGACCACTGCGCCGTGGGCATTGAGCCGAATCTTGAACGTATCGCCGAGCTGGTTGACCGCTCGCTGATGCTGGTGACCGCGCTGAACACGCACATCGGCTACGACAAGGCCGCCTTCATCGCCAAGAAGGCGCATAAGGAAGGCAGCAGCCTGCGCGATGCAGCGCTGGCCTCGGGCCACGTCACGGCTGAGCAGTTTGACCAGTGGGTGGTGCCAGGGAACATGGTGGGCTGACGCCGGCGCCGATCTGATCCGGCAATGGAAAAATCATGACCCCCTTCGCTTTGTATTTCAAGATGACTCAGCCCGCAGCCATTGCACGCGTACGTCGTTTGCTGCGTGAGTTGGTGGCTGCTACGCCTCTCTCTATTTTCATCAGCGCTGTGCGGGACCGCTGATCGTTGTCGGGCGGTTTGCGCCGCCTGTGACAGACCGTGCGACCCGGTTGTTCTTTCCTTTTTTCTTTTCAGTGCCTCCGACGCCCGGTGCAACGCCGGACGTTTTCTGAACCTCGCATTGCGTGTTCGGTCTCAGCGCGACCAACGTGCACTCCCGCATCTTGTGAATTGAATCCGCCGCCGCAGCCGAGGGTTAACGCTGCGTGATTCTTTCAATCAGCTTTCGTTTTTTTCGCGATGTGCAAAAGTTTTTTCAAACTTGATCGCGATCAAGCGGGCTTGGAAATGCGCGCTCTCACAATCCGCCCACAACAACAGCATCAGCGATTGCAAACGCAATTTCCACGGCATACAACGACTGGAGACTTTCATGACATACGCCAACACGGCCACCCCCGCGCCATCGAGCGCTCATCGCTGGATACAGCTCATCTTGGGCATCGTCTGCATGGCGATGATTGCCAACCTGCAATATGGCTGGACCCTTTTTGTGAATCCGATTGCCGACAAGCACGGCTGGAGCAAGGCTGCCATCCAGGTTGCCTTCACGATCTTTGTTTTGACTGAAACCTGGCTCGTGCCGATTGAAGGCTACCTGGTCGACCGCTTCGGGCCGCGCCCGGTGGTCATGGTGGGTGGCATTCTTTGCGGCTTGGGCTGGGTGCTCAATTCCTTTGCCGATTCACTGACGCTCCTCTATATCGCTGCTGCGATCAGTGGTGTTGGCGCGGGTGCCGTGTATGGCACTTGCGTCGGCAATGCCCTGAAATGGTTTCCGGATCGCCGCGGTCTGGCTGCGGGCCTGACGGCTGCGGGCTTCGGTGCGGGCTCCGCGCTCACCATTCTTCCGATTTCGGCCATGATCAAGGGCAGCGGCTATGAGGCGGCCTTCCTGTATTTCGGGATATTCCAGGGCGTGATCGTATTCGTCGTGTCGTTCTTGCTGACGCGAGCACCGGCGAATCTGGCCAAGAGTGGCGCGATCTCCACGATCAATGTGCAGCAGAGCCGGCGCGACTACAAGCCGTCTGAAGTCCTGCGCTCGCCGGTGTTCTGGGTGATGTACGTCATGTTCGTGATGGTCGCGGCCGGCGGTTTGATGGCGACGGCCCAGCTCGGCCCCATCGCCAAGGACTTCCAGGTCGGTGACGTGCCCGTCAGCATCATGGGTTTGATGCTGCCCGCGCTCACGTTTGCTCTGGCCATCGACCGCGTACTCAATGGACTGACCCGGCCGTTTTTCGGTTGGGTGTCGGACCAGATCGGCCGCGAAAAGACGATGCTGATCGCCTTTGGCATCGAGTCGATCGGCATCCTGGCGCTGTACCAATTCGGTCATAACCCCGTCGCCTTCGTCGTCCTCACGGGCATGGTGTTCTTCGCCTGGGGCGAGATCTACAGCCTCTTTCCCTCGACCTGTGCAGATACCTTTGGCTCGAAGTACGCCGCTTCCAATGCCGGCCTGCTGTACACCGCCAAGGGCACGGCATCGCTGCTGGTGCCGCTGTCCAGCGTGCTGACCGCAATGACCGGCAACTGGCACGCCGTGTTTATTGTGGGCAGTGTTTTGAACGCGGTCGCCGCGCTGATGGCCTGGTATGTGCTGCGCCCGATGCGCAAGGCAGAGATGGAAAAGGCCGTGTTGCCGGCGGCGACATCGGGTAGTGCGGCCGGCTTCGGCCACGTGCCGCGGTCTGCGGAATAAGGCCGCAGAAGATCCTGGGCGGGGCCGGTACCCGCCATGCGGCGTGTCTGGGACAATAGGGGCATGCTCAAGTTTGTCCATCGCACGCTGAACCAGTTCATCAATTCGCAATCGCTTTCGGGCGTGGTCCTGGCGCTGGCCGCTGTGCTGGCGCTGGTGCTGAGTAACTCACCGTGGGGTGAGGCTTACAACCGCTTTGTGCAACTGCCTGGCGAGTTGCGTGTCGGCGGTGATTTGCTGGTGCTGTCCAAGTCGCTGCTGCACTGGGTCAATGACCTGTGGATGGCGGTGTTTTTTTTCCTGGTGGGGCTGGAGATCAAGCGCGAGCTGATCGAGGGTGAATTGGCGTCGCGTGCCCAGGCCTTATTGCCGGCAGGCGCCGCATTGGGCGGCATGGTGGCACCGGCGCTCATCTATATGGCGATCAATGCTGGCGACCCCGTCGCCATGCGCGGCTGGGCGATTCCGGCAGCCACCGACATCGCCTTCGCGTTGGGTATCCTGGTGCTGCTGGGCAGCCGCGTGCCGGCATCGCTCAAGGTGTTTTTGACGGCCGTCGCCATCATTGACGATCTCGGGGCCATTCTGATCATTGCCTTTTTCTACACCGAAGGTTTGTCGGTGACCGCATTGCTGGCCGCCGGCATCGGTGGTTTGCTCTTGCTGGCCTTTAACCGGGCGAGGGTGATGGCCATAGGGCCCTATGTGGCGGTGGGCCTGGTGATCTGGCTCTTCGTCTACAAGTCCGGCATTCATGCGACGCTGGCGGGTGTCATTACCGCGCTGGCGATTCCTTTGTCAGACGGCAAAGGCGGCTCGCCGCTGAAAACCGCGGAACACGCACTGCATCCCTGGGTGGCGTTTGCCGTGTTGCCCATGTTTGCCTTCGCCAATGCGGGGGTGTCGCTTCAGGGCGTGACGCCGGCAACGCTTCTTCAAAGCGTACCCCTGGGCATCACCGCGGGCCTGCTGGTGGGCAAGGCCGTCGGCGTGTTTGGCGCGTCCTGGCTGCTGATCCGCTTTGCCGGTGCCCGCCTGCCCGCAGGGGCCGGCTGGAGTCAGTTCTTTGGCGTGTGCCTGCTGTGCGGCGTCGGCTTTACCATGAGCCTTTTCATCGGTGCGCTCGCCTTTGCCGGCCAGGATGCGGCCTACGAGACGCAGCTCAAGCTGGGTGTGCTGTGCGGTTCACTGCTGTCGGGGGTGCTGGGGGCGCTGATGCTGATGCGCAGCAGCACAGAGAAAGCGCCGGACTGAGAGCCCGGCGCGACACGCTTAGTGCTTTTGCGCGGCGATGCCCGACATGATCTTGTCCGTGTAGGCAATCGCAATCGCTGACAGCAGGAAGGTGATGTGGATCACCGTTTGCGCGATCAAAACCTTATCGGTGTAGTTGTCGGCGTTGATGAAGGTCTTGAGCAAATGGATGGAGCTGATGCCGATGATGGCTGTGGCCAGCTTCACCTTCAGCACCGAGGCGTTCACGTGGCTCAGCCATTCAGGCTGGTCGCGATGACCCTCGAGGTTCATGCGGCTCACAAAGGTTTCGTAGCCGCCCACGATCACCATGATCAAGAGGTTGGAGATCATCACCACGTCGATCAGGGCCAGCACCACCAGCATGATGACCGTCTCGTTGAGCGTCACGACGGGTACGGCGGTCTTGTAGCCGATGCTGGTGATCAGCGACTGCAGGGCGGTCTGGCTGCCGAAGGCGGCTTCAATCAGGTGCCACAGCTCGACCAGGAAATGCACCACGTACACCGCCTGCGCAGCGATCAGCCCGAGGTACAGCGGCAACTGCAGCCAGCGGCTGGCAAAAATCAGGTTGGGCAGGGGGCGCAGCGGTGAGATTTTGGCGGGGGTGGGGGATTGGGTAGGTTCAGTCATGATGGCGTAAGCTGGGGGTTGCGGCATTGTAGAGGGGTGGCTTGCCGGCCCCGCTATTTTGAGGATTTGTAAGGTTCAAGCCAGTCAGTGGCTTGTAAGTGCGGCAGATGACAGTACCACGCATTCAGTGACAAACAGGAGACAAAACAAATGAGCGCCCCTACATCCGCGATCGAATCCACCCTGGTTGAAAATCGCATCTTCCCGCCGGCAGCCGCCACCGTGAAGGCTGCCCGTATTTCAGGCATGCCGGCTTACCAGGCGCTGTGTGCGGAAGCCGAGAAAGATTTCGAAGGGTTTTGGGCCCGCCTGGCGCGCGAGAACCTGAGCTGGAAAAAACCGTTCACCCAGACACTCGACGAGTCCAAGGCCCCGTTTTACAAGTGGTTTGCGGACGGCGAGCTCAACGCGTCGTACAACTGCCTGGACCGCCACCTTGGCACGCCGACCGAAAACAAAAAAGCCATCATCTTCGAAAGCGACGACGGCAAGGTCACCAACGTCACTTACAAAGAACTGCACGCCAAGGTCAGCCAGTTCGCCAGCGCGCTGAAAGGCGCCGGCATCAAGAAGGGCGACCGCGTCATCATTTACATGCCGATGACGGTCGAAGGCGTGGTCGCCATGCAGGCCTGCGCGCGCATAGGCGCCACGCACTCGGTGGTGTTCGGCGGCTTTTCGGCCAAGAGCCTGCAAGAGCGCATTCAGGACGCCGGCGCCGTGGCCGTTATCACTGCCAACTACCAGTTGCGCGGCGGCAAGGAGCTGCCGCTCAAGGCCATCGTCGATGAAGGCATCGCGATGGGCGGCTGCGAGTCGATCAAGAACGTGATCGTCTACCAGCGCACCGCCACCGCCTGCAACATGGTGGCCGGGCGCGACAGCCTGATGCACGAGATCACCGCCAAGGCGGCGCCGGTGTGCGAGCCCGAGTTCGTGGGTGCGGAGCATCCGCTGTTCATCCTTTACACATCAGGCTCTACCGGCAAACCCAAGGGCGTGCAGCACAGCACGGGCGGCTACCTGCTCTGGGCCAAGCTCACAATGGACTGGACCTTCGACATCCAGCCCGCCGACGTGTTCTGGTGCACGGCCGATATCGGATGGATCACCGGACATACGTATGTGGCGTACGGGCCGCTGGCCGCCGGCGCGACGCAGATCATCTTTGAAGGTATCCCGACTTTCCCGAACGCCGGCCGCTTCTGGCAGATGATTGAAAAACACAAAGTCACGATCTTCTATACGGCGCCCACCGCCATCCGGTCGTTGATCAAGGCCGCCGAGGCCGATGAAAAAGTACACCCGGCCCGCTCGGACCTGAGCAGCCTGCGCATTCTGGGCTCTGTCGGCGAGCCGATCAACCCGGAAGCCTGGATGTGGTACTACAAGAATGTGGGCGGCGAGCGCTGCCCCATCGTGGACACCTTCTGGCAAACCGAGACCGGCGGCCACATGATCACGCCGCTTCCCGGCGCCACACCGCTGGTGCCGGGCAGCTGCACGCTGCCATTGCCCGGCATCATGACCGCCATCGTCGACGAAACCGGCAAAGACTTGCCCAATGGCGCAGGCGGCATGCTGGTCGTCAAACGTCCGTGGCCGTCCATGATTCGCACCATCTGGAACGATCCGGACCGCTTCAAGAAAAGCTATTTCCCGGAAGAAATGGGCGGCACGATTTACCTGGCCGGCGATGGCGCGGTGCGCAATGTCGACAACGGCTATTTCCGCATCACCGGCCGCATCGACGACGTGCTGAATGTGTCGGGCCACCGCATGGGCACCATGGAAATCGAGTCGGCACTGGTGGCGCATTCCGCACTGGTGGCCGAAGCCGCCGTGGTGGGACGGCCCGATGACCTCACAGGCGAGGCCATCGTGGCCTTTGTGGTGCTCAAGCGCTCACGTCCGACGGGCGACGAAGCCAAGGCGATTGCCAAGGAACTGCGCGACTGGGTGGGCAAAGAAATCGGCCCCATCGCCAAGCCCAAGGACATCCGCTTCGGCGACAACCTTCCCAAGACCCGAAGCGGCAAGATCATGCGCCGGCTGCTGCGCGGCATTGCCAAAGGCGAGGCCATCACCCAGGACACGTCGACGTTAGAAAACCCCGCCATCCTCGATCAGCTGTCTGAAAAGCAGTGATCGAGGAGCGGCGAAGCCGCGTCAGCGAAGCTGCGGCGGGGTTGGGGGACACTCATATCGCGAAGCGATGTGAAGTGGCCACAAAACCCCGCCATCCTCGATCAGCTGTCTGAAAAGCAGTGAAATGAAACAGGCAAAAAAAAGCCCGTCATCGACGGGCTTTTTTGTGGGCGCTGGAGCTGGCTTATTTGGCAGTCAGGACCCAGGCGGCGAGTTTTTTGGCTTCGTCAGGGCTGACCTGCGGATTGGCCGGCATGGGTACCGGGCCCCATACACCTGAGCCGCCCTTGACGATTTTGGCGGCCAGCTTGTCAGCTGCGTCTTTCTGGCCGGCGTATTTGGCGGCCACGTCCTTGTAAGACGGGCCCACCAGTTTCTTGTCGACGGCGTGGCAGGTCATGCAGTTTTTGGCGGTTGCCAGTTGCAGATCAGCCAGGGCAGGGGTCGACACTGCAAGACCTGCAGCCATGGAAGCGAGTACCAAAAGAATGCGTTTCATGAAGAGTCCTCGTGGGGGAGTTATGGATTCGGTTACAGTCAATTAACGTGATTGTAGTGATGTCGGTTGACCCTTGTTTCAAGGGGATACCCCTTGGCTCTGGTCGGCATTTTCGGAAATATTCTCAGGAGAAACCCATGTATTTTTTATTGATTGGTATTGTGGCGCTGGCGATGAAGTACCTGGAGGTTGAACCCGTCGCAGCCTGGAGCTGGTGGATCGTGCTGTCTCCGTTTGGGCTTGCCGCCATCTGGTGGTGGTATGCCGATGCATCGGGGTATACCAAGAAAAAAGAAGTCGAAAAAATGGAGAAGCGCAAGCATGACCGCATCGAAAAGTCGCGTGAAGCCATGGGCATGCTTTCCGCCAAAAACAAGAGCAAGAAGAAATAAGCTGATGTCAACCAATTTACTCGCCGCTGGTTAGCGGGATATGGCGCCAAAGCAAAGAGCCCGTGAAGTGTGTAACTTCACGGGCTCTTCGCTTTTCAATGTTCGCCGGCCGTGAACGTCAATCAGGTTTTCAGTAGTCGTCCAGCACCGCGCCCTTGCTGGCGCTGGATGCGTTGAAAGCAAACTTGGCCTGCACGCCGCGGGTGTAACGCGGTGCAGGCGCTTTCCAGCCCACTTTGCGTTTTTCCAGCTCGGCATCGTTGATATTGAGCTGCAGCAGCAGCTGTTTGGAGTCGATGGTGATGGAATCCCCTTCGTGGATGAAGGCGATGTTCCCGCCCGCTGCGGCCTCGGGCGCAACGTGGCCAACCACCATGCCCCACGTACCGCCGGAGAAACGCCCGTCGGTGATCAGGCCGACGCTTTCGCCCAGGCCGGCGCCGATCAGCGCGCCGGTGGGGGCCAGCATCTCAGGCATGCCGGGGCCGCCTTTGGGGCCCAGGTAACGCAGCACCATCACATCACCTGCCTTGATTTTGCCGGCCAGGATGGCGGCCAGTGCCGACTGCTCGTCATCAAACACACGGGCCGGGCCGGTCATCACCGGGTTTTTCAGGCCGGTGATTTTGGCCACGCAGCCTTCGGGCGAGAGGTTGCCCTTCAGGATGGCCAGGTGGCCTTGCGCATACATCGGGTTGTTGATGGGGCGGATCACGTCCTGGTCGGCGCGTGGCACTTCGGGCACGTCCTTGAGCGTCTCGGCGATGGTCTGGCCGGAGATCGTCAGGCAGTCGCCGTGCAGCAGGCCGGCGGCCAGCAGCGTTTTCATCACTTGCGGAATGCCGCCCGCGCGGTGCAGATCGACGGCAAGGTATTTGCCGGAGGGCTTCAGGTCGCACAGCACCGGTGTGCGCTGGCGCACGCGCTCGAAGTCGTCAATCGTCCACTCGACGCCCGCGGTGTGGGCGATGGCCAGGAAATGCAGCACGGCATTGGTGGAGCCACCGGTGGCCATGATCACCGCCACGGCATTTTCAATGGCCTTTTTGGTGACGATGTCGCGCGGCTTGATGTCCTTTTTGATGGCTTCAACCAGAACCTTGGCCGACTCTTTGGCCGAGTTCATTTTCTCGTCGTGCGGGTTGGCCATGGTGCTGGAGTAGGGCAGCGAAATGCCGAGCGCTTCGAACGCGCTGGACATGGTGTTGGCCGTGTACATGCCGCCGCAGCTGCCGGTGCCCGGAATGGCGCGGCGCTCGATCTGCAGCAGGTCTTCGTCGCTCATGCGGCCCGCAGCGTTTTCGCCCACGGCTTCAAACACGCTGACGATATTGAGGTCCTTGCCCTTGTAGGTGCCGGGCAGGATGGTGCCGCCGTAGACGTAGATCGACGGCACGTTGGCGCGCAGCATCCCCATCAGGCCCCCGGGCATGTTTTTGTCGCAGCCGCCGACCACCAGCACGCCGTCCATCCACTGGCCCTGCACGCAGGTTTCGATGCAGTCCGAGATCACTTCGCGGCTCACGAGGGAATACTTCATGCCCTCGGTGCCCATGGCCATGCCGTCGGAGATGGTCGGCGTGCCGAACACCTGCGCGTTGCCGCCGGCTTCTTCAATGCCGGCAATCGCGGCGTCGGCCAGTTTTTGCAGGCCGCTGTTGCAGGGCGTGATAGTGCTGTGGCCGTTGGCCACGCCGATCATCGGCTTCTTGAAATCGTCAGCCTCGTAGCCCATGGCGTAGTACATGGAGCGGTTGGGCGCGCGCGATTTGCCCTCGGTGATGTTCCTGCTGCGGGGGTTGGGAACGATGTTGACGGTTTTGGTGTTCATGGGGTGTCTCGTGGGTGGTTGGCTCCCCGGGCATGGGGCCCCGGGTGTGTTGTCGGAAATTGTCGGAAAAAGCAGAGTATGCGTGCTTTGATTGATTCTTTCCAATCCCTTATTTATCATCTATTAATACGCACTGCATATGAGTGGGGCCTGTTATGACCTACTAAACGTTCTGGATGCCATGGATACGACTCCCCGCAAGACACCTCTGATCGAGCTTCGCCTCTGGCGCCAGTTTCTGGCAGTGGCGGAAGAACTTCATTTCGGCCGCGCCGCCCAGCGCCTGAACATGACGCAGCCGCCCCTGACGCAGGCGATTGCGCAACTGGAAGGGCTGCTGGAGCTGCGGCTGTTTGACCGCACCAAGCGCAGCGTGCAGCTCACGGCGGCAGGCGCTGCCCTGGCGCCCGAGGCGCGCGACCTGCTGGCGCGTGCCCAGGCTTTGCCGGCCTATGCGCGCGCCAGTGCCGACGGCGAGGCCGGGCGGCTCAGGCTGGCTTTTGTCTCGACGGTGGGCTTTGACCTGCTGCCGCGCTGGGTGCGCGCTTTTCGCGAGCAATACCCCAAGGTGCAGCTCGAGCTGATCGAGGCGACCGGAGATGTGCAGCTACAGGCTTTTGAGCGCGGCGAGATCGACGCGGGCTTCATGCTGCATTCCCCGGGGTTTGCACCGCCGGGTCTGGCTTCCCGGCGCATCAGCCAGGACCCGCTGGTGGTGGCGATCCCCGAGCAAAGCGGGCTGGCCGGGCAGACGGCGCTGGCCCTGAAAGACCTGCTGGAGCAGCCTCTGGTGATCTTCCCGCGGCGAATCCTGCCTTCGCTTTACGACGCGATTTTTGCGATGTACCACGCCGCCGGCAACTTGCCGCGTGTCGCGCAGGAAGCCATCCAGATGCAGACCATCGTCAACCTGGTTTCGGCCGGGCTGGGCGTGGCCTGGGTGCCCGACAGCGTGCGTCAGTTTCAGCGACCCGGCGTGGTGTACCGCAGCGTGCCGGCCGGCCGTGCTGCGCGCGCGGGCCAGCGCAGCAGCGGGGTGGAGGTACCGGGATGCGAAACCAGCCTGGTTTGGCCCGCCGCCAGCGCCAACCCGGCGCTGGCGCGCTTTATGGCCTTTATCGACGGATCATCCGGTTAAAGGCTTCTTCCTGCTCCCGTTGCCGGCGGGCCGCCACGGCGTTTTGCTGTTGCTGGCGTTCCGACGGCGAGAGCTCACGCTGCTCCATCCTGCGCTGCGCGATCTCGCCGGAGCTGCTGCAGCGGGCGCCGCGGTTGGCTTCGCAGTTGGCGATGATCTGCTGGTCGGAGGGTGCGGGCGTGTTGGTTCCTTTGCGCAGCCCGCCCAGGCCTGAAGGCGTGGCCTGGCGCGACCTGCCGGCAGAGGCCTCGGCAGCGGCGGCCCGTGCATTGGCCGCCGCGTTTTCGGCGGCCCAATCCTTGGGCGCAGGCGCGCCGCCGCCGTTGCCGTAAAGCACGCCTTGCTGGCCTTTGAATGGGGCGCCTTCGACAGGCGCCGCTGGCGCTGCAGCGGCAGGCGCCTGCAGGATGAGTTTTTCGTCCTTGCCGGCGTGCGCTGCGCAAGGCATTTGTGAAAACACTTTTTTGCCGCCTGCATCCAGGCATTGGTACACCTGCGCCGCGGCGTGTTGCATGAAGAGGAGGCCGAGGAGGCCGGACACAAGAGCAGGGTGAAAGGCGTGGCGCATGGTGGCTCCGTGGGGCGTTGGCCGCAGTCTAATCCAGTGCGGCAGCCCGGTGAGCCCTGGGGAAGGCCGATTTGGCAACAGCAGACGATTTATGAGTCAAATCGGGCTCTAGCCCAATCATCATCTTGGTAAGCAGCTACTAAATTGATAGCGACCGCGTTCGCAATGGACCACACCATCGACGAGGCGGGACCCGGCGTGATGCTCTGTACGTAAGCCCCTTCCTACGGCCCGGCTCCCAGGCTTGCGTGCAAAATACCCGCCATGCTTATCCATCCCCAAATCAATCCGGTCGCGCTCCAGCTCGGCCCCGTCGGCATCCACTGGTACGGCCTGACCTACCTGGCGGCTTTCGGCCTGTTCTTCTTCCTGGCCACGCTTCGCCTGCGCCACCAGCCCTATGCGTCTATCACCGGCCCCGGCGCCTGGTCGCGCAAGGACATTGAGGACATCCTGTTTCTGGGCGTCATGGGGGTGGTGCTTGGCGGGCGGATTGGTTACTGCCTTTTTTACAAGCCCGGCTACTACCTGTCGCATCCGCTGGAGATCTTTTTTGTGTGGCAGGGCGGCATGAGCTTTCATGGCGGCATGCTGGGCGTGCTGGCCTCGCAGTGGTGGTTTGCGCGCTCGCGCCAGCGGCCCTGGCTGCAGGTGATGGACTTTGTGGCGCCTTGCGTGCCGACGGGGCTGGCGGCCGGCCGCGTCGGCAACTTCATCAACGGCGAGCTGTGGGGCCGCTTCAGCGACCCGGCATTGCCCTGGGGCATGGTGTTTCCACACAGCGGCTCCATGCAGCCGCGCCATCCTTCGCAGGTCTACCAGTTCCTGATGGAAGGGCTGCTGCTCTTCATCCTGCTGTGGCTCTATGCGCGCAAGCCGCGCAAGATGGGTCAGGTGTCGGGCGCCTTCCTGCTGGGTTACGGTGTGTTCCGCTTTATTGCCGAGTTCTTCCGCGAACCCGACGAATTTCTCGGCATCCTGGCGTTGGGCATGAGCATGGGGCAGTGGTTGTGCGTGCCGATGATTGCGGGTGGCGCCTGGCTCTGGGTTTGGGCCTCAAAGCGGCCCCAAGCCCTATAAGGCGAGGGCAAGCAGCTCTCTGTTTGATAGCGGGGTAGGGCCGGGCCGTCGGCGCTTGGGCGGCTCCGGCGCATCCCGGCCGGCCAGCCCAGCTCGCTCAACCCCAGTCGGCATCAGCCAGCTCCAGCGGTTCAGCCGATCCAACTGTTTGCGTGCGGACAGCGCTAGCCGCCGCCGCGCGGCTACGGGTTTCTCCCTGTCGTTTTCAGGCACAAATTACTTGATGCCATGCCAGTTATTTCTCATAATTACAGGTAATTACTTGAAATTATCACCGTTTCAAGTGATCGAATCACTTCATCAAGGGTCACCGGGCCAGTCAGCGAGTAAGCCATTGGGTCAGTCAGGCAGTAAACCGGTGTGACACGGTGCGGCGACAGGGCATTGGCGAGAGCCACAAAAGCGTCTGCGTCGCCCCAGCAAGGTCATCGGGGCTTTGAAGATGAAGTGATGCAAAGGGGCCGCCTTGCCGGTGGGTTGTGTGTCAGTCAAAGGGTCATGCCATGCGTCTTGTCCAAAGTTCATTGCACCAGGAAGTCGCCGACACGCTGCGTGAGCAGATCTTTGCCGGCCAGCTGGCACCCGGAAGCTTCCTGGACGAGGTGGCGCTCTGCGAGCGCCTGGAGATCTCCCGCACGCCGCTGCGCGAGGCGCTCAAGGTCTTGACGTCAGAAGGGCTGCTGCGCCACGAGCCCCGGCGCGGCTGCTTCGTCAATGAAGTCACCGAGAAAGACCTGGACGATATTTTTCCGGTCATCGCGTTGCTGGAAGGGCGCTGCGCTTACGAGGCGGCGCGCAATGCCACCGATGCCGACCTGGTGGCGCTCACCAACCTGCATGAGCGCCTGAACAGCCACGCCAGCGCGGGCAGGATCAACGAGTACTACGCCACCAACTTCGCCATCCATGAGGCCATCATTCTTTTGGCCGACAACCGCTGGCTGGCGCAAGCCATCGCCGACCTGCGCAAGATATTGAAGCTGGCACGGCTGCAGCAGCTGCATGCGCCGGGCCGCCTGGCACAAAGCCTGTCAGAGCACATGACGGTGTTCGCGGCCCTGAAAAGCCGCGACAGCGAAGGCGCCGAAGCCGCCATGCGAACGCACCTCACGCGCCAGCGCGAGGCGCTGCGCGATCTGGCCCGCAACCAACGCTCGCGGGTGGCCTCATGAGCGCCGCCGACTGGCTCAGCCGCAATGTCTCGCGATTCACGGCCGGCGAGAAGGGTTCATCAGAAAAAACGGCTGCGGCCGTTACTGAGCGTGGACAGGCAGCTACAAAAAAGATAGCAGGAGGCGCGGGGTTGCCTGTGCGCAGCACGCATGAGAGGCTGCAGGCCACGCTGAGCCAGAAGGACGAGGCGCTGTCGCCGCGCGTATTGCGCCGCACCTTGCAGGAGTTGCAGGCCATCATCGACCCGCGTGTGAGCGAGGTTGAAGGCGGCCGCCGGGCCATGGCCATCGCGGCCTGGTACGAAGGCGCTACGCCACAACGCCGGCGCGATTTGTGGATGCTGATGAGCGAGCAGTTCGTTGCCAACCCGCAGAAGGTCAAAGCTGCGCAGGCGCAGTTTGCCGCCGCCGTGGGCACGCCTGAAGAGGCGGTGGCCGAAGTGCGTTACCGCCGCGCCACGGTGTCGCCGCGCCGGCGTTTGCTGCAGCGGTTCAGCGTCTACCCCGGGGGCATCCAGTTCCTGGTCGACATGCGCGCCGACATGCAGCCCAGCCTCAAGGCCGACAAGCGCCTGTTGGCCCTGGACGTCGAGATGGAATACATGTTTTCCACCTGGTTTGATGTCGGCTTTCTCGATCTGCGCCGCATCACCTGGGACTCGCCGGCATCGCTGATTGAAAAGCTCATCAAGTACGAAGCGGTGCACGACATCAAGGGCTGGGCCGACGTGAAGAACCGGCTCGACAGTGACCGGCGCTGCTACGGGTTCTTCCATCCGCGCCTTCCCGAGGTGCCGCTGATCTTTGTGGAGGTCGCTATGGTCGAGCAGATCGCGGGCGACATCATGCCGCTGCTTGACGAGCTGGCCGCGCCGTCGGATCTGAGCCGTGCCACGACCGCTATTTTTTATTCCATCAGCAACACACAGGCCGGCTTGCGCGGTGTGAGTTTTGGCGACTCGCTGATCAAGCGTGTCGTTGAAACGCTCAAGGAAGAGTTCCCAAAGCTCAAGACCTTTGCCACGCTGTCGCCGATTCCGGGTTTTCGCGGCTGGCTGGGCAAGAATGCCGGCGCGATGCTCGACAAGCTGAACGAAAAAGAGCGCTCCGCGCTGGGCCGGGCCGTGGGCTTTGAGCCGCCGGGCGCGGGGCACTTTCTTTCTGCGATTGAAGACCCGCTGTCTCTGGGCGACAAATCGCCGGTGCGCAAAACGCTGCTGCAATGCGCGGCGCACTACCTGGGCCGGGCGATGGACGAGGGCAAGCCGCTGGACCCGGTGGCGCGTTTTCACCTGGGCAACGGCGCACGCATTGAACGCATCAACTGGGCCGGCGACCCGACGCCCAAAGGGCTCAAGCAGTCGTACGGCCTGATGGTGAATTACCTCTATGACCTGAAGCGCCTGGACCGGCACCGCGCGCTCCTCGCACAGGGGGAAATCCCCGTATCAGGCGACATCGAAGGTTTGTACATTTGAACGTGTACTTAGGACTGCGACGGCTGACAGCCGCATCAGGTTTTGAGCGTGCCCGTTTTTGGGGGCCTGTTTTTTTAGCTGGGTTTATTTTTACTTTTTCTGACTTCAACAACGACAGGAGACGAAGATGACATTCAATTTTGAAGCCCGCGGTTCCAGGCGCGACATCTTGCGCGCCGCGGCGGCCGGTGCAGCCACGATTTCCCTGGGCAGCTATGCCCAGTCGGCATGGCCGACCAAGCCGGTGACCGTGATCGTGCCGTTTCCGGCCGGAGGCGGTACCGATGCCTTTGCGCGGCCCTTGTCCGCGCAGTTTTCAAAGATCACGGGCAAAACGCTCATCATCGACAACCGGGGCGGCGCCGGCGGCACGCTGGGCGCCAGCATCGCGTCCAAGGCGGTGCCTGACGGCTACACGCTTTTCATGGGCGCCGTGCACCATTCCATCGCACCTGCCATGTACCCGCGCCTGGACTACGACATCCAGAAAGACTTTGTGCCGCTGGCCCTGCTTGCCAACGTGCCGCAGGTCCTGGTCGTCAATCCAAAAAATATGCCCTTCTCCGACTTCAAGGGTTTTATGGAGGCGCTGCGCAAAGCGCCCGGCAAATACAACTATGGCTCCGCCGGCGCCGGTACTTCGCACCATCTTGCGGGCGAGTTGTTCAAGCAGCAAACCAAGACCTTCATCACCCATATTCCCTACACCGGAGCCGGCCCTGCACTGCGCGACCTGGTGGGCGGCCAGGTTGACATGATGTTTGACGGCTTGGGTTCCTCGGCCACACACATCAAGGCCGGCCGCATCAAGGCACTGATGGTGTCCGGCAGCAAGCGCAACCCGGCTTTTCCGGATGTGCCTTGCGCCGCTGAAGTGGGTTTGCCCGACTACACCGTGACCACCTGGTATGGCATGTGGGCGCCCAAGGGCACGCCTCCCGACGTGCAGGCCCGCATTGCCGAAGAGCTGCGCAAGGCCGGTGCCTCGGACGAACTCAAGGCCATCTGGGCCAGCAACGGCGCGGACTTCGGCAACCTCACGCCCCAGCAGTTCGGCACCTTTGTGAGCAATGAGGTCAAACGCTGGTCGGCTGTGGTGAAAGCGTCGGGCGCCAAACTCGATTGATTCGTTGATGACCGGTGCCGTTTTACTGCAAGTGAAGGGCCCCCTTGCCTTTGTGACGCTGTCCCACCCCGGAAAACTCAATGCGATGTCGCGTGCCATGTGGCGCGAGTTGCGCGCAGAGTTTGAAAGCATCCAGCAAAACGCAGGCTTGCGCTGCGTGCTGGTGCGGGGCGAGGGCGGGCACTTCTGCGCGGGCGGCGATATTTCCGAGTACGCCGGCTTCCGGTTTGAAGAGACCGGACTGCGCGAGTTTCATGAAGGCGACGTCTGGGGTGGCCTGCAGGCCATGCTGGACTGCGACGTGCCCATGATCGCGCAAATCGAAGGCAACTGCATGGGCGCCGGGATAGAGATCGCCAGCTGCTGCGACATCCGCATTGCCGCAGACACGGCGAAGTTCGGCGCGCCCATTGCGAAGCTGGGTTTCCCCATGGCGCCACGCGAGGCCGCACTCGTGATACGCGCCGCGGGGGAGTTGACGGCCCGAGAGATGCTGCTGTCGGCCGCTGTGCTGGGCGCTGCGGAAATGAAACAGCGCGGCTTCCTCAACCAGGTGGTTCCGGCGGTTGACGCCGGCGCTGCCGCTATGGCGTATCTGGATCGTTGCCTGATGCTCGCACCTGGGGCTGCCCGCCTGAATAAACAGGCATTTAGGGCTCTAGCCCAGGTGGAATATGGGCCATTGGCTACTGATTTAATAGCAAGCGCCTACCGCTATGCTTCCTCCCCCGAGCACCGGGAAGGCGTGACGGCCTTCAATGAAAAACGTTCGCCCCGGTTTGACGCCCCGGGACACTGATTTCCGCTGACCTCTTTATTACCGACCGTCTGACTTATGAAAAACCATAACCTGTTCGCCGCGTTGCGGGCCGCTTTCCCCTCTTCGCTCGATGAAGTCGCTGTCGAAACCGACACCGGTCTGAACTACTCATGGCGCGACCTCGAGCGCGGCACCGCGATGATGGCCAACCTGCTGGCATCACTCGGCTTGCCTGAAGGCGCCAGGGTGGCGGTGCAGGTTGAAAAGTCGGTAGAAGCCATGATGCTGTACCTGGCGACCTTACGCGCCGGCTATGTGTTCTTGCCGCTGAACACCGCCTACCAAAGTGCCGAGATCGAATACTTCATCGGCAATGCCGAGCCCTCGGTGATGGTGTGCAGCAGCAAGAACTTCGGCTGGGTCAGCAAGATTGCCTTCAAGGCCGGTACGCAGAATGTGTTCACGCTGGACGACGATCGCAGCGGCTCGCTGCTGGACCGCGCCGCGCATTGCAGCGACAAGCACGAGGCGGTGGCGCGGCAGGCGGACGATCTGGCCGCCATCCTTTACACGAGCGGCACCACCGGCCGCAGCAAGGGCGCGATGCTGACGCACGGCAACATGCTGAGCAACGCGTTGGTGCTGAAAGAGAGTTGGGGCTGGAAGAAGGGGGATGTGCTGATCCATGCCCTGCCGATCTTTCATGTGCATGGCCTCTTTGTCGCGATTCACGGCGCGCTCATCAACGGCAGCAAGATGATCTGGCTGGCCAAATTTGACCCCAAGCTCGTGGTGAAGAAACTGCCCGAGGCCACGGTGTTCATGGGCGTGCCCACGCTGTATGTGCGCCTGTTGGCCGAGCCGGGCCTGACCCGCGAGGCCTGCCGCAATATGCGTCTGTTCGTGGCCGGATCGGCCCCCTTGCTGATCGAGACCTTCAACGAATGGAAAGAGCGCACCGGCCACACCATCCTGGAGCGCTACGGCATGTCGGAAACGGTCATGCTCACCTCCAACCCTTACGAGGGCAAAGAGCGGCGCGGCGGCACGGTGGGTTTTGCGTTGCCCGGTGTCAGCCTGCGCGTGCAGGATGACGGTGGCAAGTCCTTGCCAGCCGGTGAAATCGGCGGCATCCAGGTCAAGGGCCCGAATATTTTCAAGGGTTACTGGCGCATGCCGGAGAAGACCAAAGAAGAGTTCACCGCAGACGGTTACTTCAAGACCGGGGACGTCGGCAAGATCGACGAGCGCGGCTACATCGTCATCGTGGGCCGCAGCAAAGACCTCATCATCAGCGGCGGCTACAACGTCTATCCGGCAGAGATCGAGGGCTACATCAACGACATGCCCGGCGTGGCCGAAAGCGCGCTGGTTGGTGTGCCACATCCTGACTTCGGCGAAGTGGGGGTGGCGGTCGTCATCGCCAAACCGGGCGTAGCGCTGGAGGGCAGCCAGATTGTGGGTGAGCTGAAATCAAAGCTGGCCAACTTCAAGATTCCCAAGCAGTGTTTTGTCGTCAACGAATTGCCGCGCAACACCATGGGGAAGGTGCAGAAGAACTTGCTGCGTGAGCAGTACAAGGCGCTGTTCGCTTAGGGATGGATTCCAGGCTAGGGCGCGAAGTCGTCGACCTGGATCACCTTGTCGGCGGCGCGCAGGTAAGCCAGTGCCAACTCGGGCCGGCTTGAGGCCTGCGCGGCGCGCTCCATCGACTGGCTGCTGCGCACGGCCTTGTTGAGTGCCACGGTTTCTTCCCCGAGCTGCGCCGCCAGGGCCAGCGCATCCATCAGGTCGCGCAGCCCGCCGCTGGTGGGTGTCGCCACGTCAGCGCACAGGCGCTTTACGACAGCAGGGTTGGTTCGCAACAGTTTGGCGAGCTCCAGCAACTGAACATCGCGAAGTGGCGCCAGGCGCGTGCTGCGGTTCAGCACCACCGCGCCCACCACGCGGCGCAGCGGCGACGGGAAGTTCGCGTAAAGCGCTTCGAGTGCATCGCCGGCCTGGTCGAGCTGCATGCGGATGGCGGCGCGGGCCACCGGCAGCATGTCGGCATCCTTTTCAAAGGCATAACGCCAAAGGCAGGCGCTGGCCATGTAGAGATGGGCCAGCACATCGCCCAGCCGGGCGGACAGCAGCTCCATGCGCTTGAGCTTGCCGCCCAAAAGGCCCATGGCCAGATCGCAGGTGAGCGCGTACTGGCTGCTCAGCCGGGCGATCAGCCGGGCTTCTTTTTCCAGGCCCTCGGGCGGTGTGCCTTGCAGCGGTGCGCCGGCGATGCTGTGCCAGAAGTTGCGCAGCACGTGCCCGCCGTGGCCGATCAGCGCTTCGCCCAGCGCCTGTGCATCGTTGTCACGCACGGCCTGCATTTCTTTCATCACGTAGGGGTGGCAGCGCACGGCGCCCTGGCCAAAAATGATCAGCGAGCGCGTCAGGATGTTGGCGCCTTCAACCGTGATGGCGATGGGCGCGCCGCGGTAGGCCACCGACAGCAGGTTGGACGGGCCCTGGATGATGCCCTTGCCGCCCAGGATGTCCATGCCGTGGTTGACGGCGCGCCGGCCGGCTTCGGTCAGGTGCACTTTGAGGATGGCGCTGGCCACGCTGGGCTGCTCGCCGTTGTCGAGCACGGCGGCGGTGTAGCGGCGTGCGGCATCGCTCGCGTAGAGCTCGCACGCCATTTCCGCGATCACGCCGGCGATGGCGTCGAAGCGGCCTATGGGCAGGCCGAACTGCTCGCGCACCTGGCCGTAGCCGTTGGCGACGAAGAGGGCGGTTTGCTGCATGGCCGAGCCCAGCGCCGGCAAGGAGATGGCACGCCCTGCGGCCAGGCATTCCATCAGCATGCGCCAGCCCTGGCCGACCTGCGGCTCGCCGCCGATGATCCAGTCCATGGGGATGAAGACTTCGCGGCCTTCGATGGGGCCGTTCATGAAAGCGGCGTCCATGGGCCGGTGGCGCCGGCCGATCTGCATGCCGGGTTGCGGCACGGGGATGAGCGCGCAGGTGATGCCCAGGTTGCGTTGGCCTTCAGGCAGGGTTTCGTCCACCGCGTTGAAGGCCAGGCCGACCACGGTGGCGACGGGCGCCAGGGTGATGTAGCGCTTGGAGAAGTTGACGCTGAAGCCGCGCACCATGACGCCGTCGATTTCCCGCTCAGTGAGAACGCCCCGGTCGGGAATGGACGCGGCATCGGAGCCCGCGTAAGGCGAGGTCAGCCCGAAGCAGGGCAGGTCGCGGCCGTCGGCCAGGCGCGGCAGGTAGTGCTGCTTTTGCGCGGAGGTGCCGTAGCGCAGCAGCAGCTCGGCCGGGCCCAGGGAGTTGGGCACCATCACCGTGACGGCGGCTGAAATGTTGAGTGTGGCAATGCGCGTGACCACCGTGGCGTGGGCATAGTGGCTGAAGCCCAGGCCGCCCCATTCTTCGGGGATGATCATTCCGAAGAAGTGTTTGTCGCGCATGAAGGCCCAGACTTCTGCCGGCAGGTCACCAGCCTGGTCGATGGCGAAATCGTCGAGCAGGGCGCACAGCGCGCGGACTTCGTTGTCCAGAAAGGCCTGCTCCCTGGCGGTCAGTACATTGGGCCCGGCAGCCAGCAGCGCATCAAAATCGGGCGTTCCCGAAAACAGCCGGCCTTCAAATCCGACTGTCCCTGCTTCAAGTGCGGCACGCTCGGTGTCGCCCATGGCGGGGAGCGCACGGGCAAAGGGTTTCATGGCGGCCTGGCCGAGCCACTGGGCAAATCCCATGGTTTCTCCTGAGCTAAAACGAGTGAAGGCCCTAGCGTAGGCAGCCCGGTCCCCTTTGTCAGCGGCCTTACGGCGTGTCCTGCTGTAGGCAAATTTGCCACATTGCCGGACAGGCGTGTGGCTCAGGCATCAGGGGAGGATAAAAAGTCCCCTCTCCGCTGGCCCTCTTATACAATTGCTCCGGTCTGATTTTTGCTTGTATTTTTGAGTGTGTTTCCTGGTTTCACTTCCAAAAGTTTTAAGAGGAGTTGCGGACATTATGAAAAAGCATCTTGGCTATCTGGCGATTTCAACCATCCTGGCAGCCGTGCTTGCCGGTTGCGGTAAAAAAGAGGAGGCGCCTGTCGCCGCCACTCCGGCCCCTGCAGCCAGCGCCCCCGCCGCTGCACCCGCCGAAGAAAAGGTGCTCAATGTCTACAACTGGCCTGACTATGTCGCCAAGGACATGATCGCCAACTTCGAAAAAGAAACCGGCATCAAGGTCAACTACCAGACCTTTGAAAACAACGAGGCCCTGCATGCCAAGCTGGTGGCGGGCAATACCGGCTACGACATCGTGGTGCCGGGCGCCGTGTTCGCCAAACCGCAAATCGACGGCGGCCTGCTCGCCAAGCTCGACAAATCCAAGGTCGCCAACTACGGCAACCTCGACCCCGCCATCATGGAAAAGCTGGGCACCATCGACCCAGGCAATGCCTACCTCGTCCCCTGGGCCTGGAGCTTTACCACCGTCGGCATCAACAAGGCCAAAGTGACCAAGGCGCTGGGCTCCACCCCCATGCCTGAAAACGCCTGGGACCTGGTGTTCAACCCGGTCTACACCGCCAAGCTCAAGTCCTGCGGCATCGCCTACCTGGATTCGCCGACCGAAGTGCTGCCACCCGCCATGCACTACCTGGGCAAGAACGCCTATTCCAACGACCCGGCCGACCACAAGGCCGCCGCCGAGATGCTGGCCAAGGTTCGCCCGCACATCCGCATGTTCTCCAGCACCATGATTGACGACCTGGCGGGCGGCAAGGCCTGCGTGGCCCTGGCCTGGGCTGGCGACATCAACATCGCCCGCGGCCGCGCCATTGAAAACAAGAGCGGCAACGACGTTGAAGCCTTGCTGCCCAGCACCGGCGGCCTGATCTTCTTTGACACGCTGGCCATTCCGAAAGACGCCAAGCACCCGAACAATGCGCTGGCCTTCATCAACTACTCGCTGCGCCCCGAAGTCTCTGCTTCGCTGACCAATGAGCTGGGCTACGCCACGGCCAACAAGGCCAGCCTGGCCAATGTCAAGCCCGAAATCGCCAAGGACAAGGCTGTCTTCCCCGATGCGGACAACCTGAAGAAGATGGTGTCTCCGGCCAGCTTCAGTAATGAGGCGCGCGAGTCCATGAGCAATGTGTTCACCGCCTTCAAAAAAGGCAAGTGACGTTTTACTGATCTCTGGCAAGCGCTGATTTCAGTGTGACCCCGGCTGTGCATGCAATGCGTTGTGTGCGCAGCTTTTTTCTTGGTGAGAACCCCTGTTCATGAATCTACCCCTTCCGGCCGGCGACGGATTTTTGCGGACCGAGCAGCTGGTCAAGCGCTTTGATGGCGTGGCGGCGGTGGACGATGTGTCCCTGTCGATTCACAAGGGTGAAATCTTTGCGCTGCTCGGCAGCTCCGGGTGCGGAAAATCGACCTTGCTGCGCATGCTGGCGGGTTTTGAAAAGCCCACCGAAGGCTCGGTGATCCTGGACGGCGTGGACATCGCCTCCTTTCCGCCTTACGAGCGGCCCATCAACATGATGTTCCAGTCGTACGCGCTTTTCCCCCATCTGACGGTGTGGGACAACATTGCCTTCGGGCTCAAGCGCGAAGGCATGCCCAAGGGCGAGATCGAAGCGCGTGTGCAGGAGATGCTCAAGCTGGTTCAGCTGGAGACATTCGCCAAACGCAAGCCGCATCAGCTCTCAGGCGGCCAGCAGCAGCGCGTGGCCCTGGCGCGCAGCCTGGCCAAGCGGCCCCAGTTGCTGCTGCTGGATGAGCCGCTGGGCGCGCTCGACAAGAAGCTGCGCGAACGCACGCAGTTCGAGCTGGTCAATATTCTTGAATCCGTGGGCGTGACCTGTGTGATGGTGACGCACGACCAGGAAGAAGCCATGGCCATGGCCTCGCGCATTGCCGTCATGAGCCATGGCCGCGTGCTGCAGGTGGGTACGCCCAAAGAAATCTACGAGCACCCCAACTGCCGCTTTGTGGCCGACTTCATCGGCAACGTCAACATGTTTGAAGGTGAGCTCACGCTGGACGAGGCAGATCGCTGTGAAGTCACGACGGAGCAGGGCGTGGTGAATGTGGGCCACGGCATCAGCGGAACGCTGGGCATGTCGGTGGCCATTGCGGTGAGGCCTGAGAAGATTCACATCGACAAAACCCGGCCGGACGTGAACGTGAACCTGTTCACCGGCAAGGTGCGCGAGATCGCCTATTTCGGCAGCTACAACACCTTCATTGTGGAAATGCCAGGGGGCCGCAGGGTGAAGATTACCGAGACCAACACCACGCGCCACGAAAGCTCTCTGATCACCTGGGAGGACGCGGTCTTCTTCTGGTGGGACGATTCGGCGCCCGTGGTGCTGACCCAATAAGCCGCAGCAACATACGGCGATGAAAATCCCTTCCTGGCTTCAACTCAACCTGGGGCGGCGCTTCGTGATCGGCGTGCCCTACGCATGGCTGCTGCTTTTCTTCGTGCTGCCTTTCCTCATCCTGTTGCGCATCAGCGTGACGGACATGGGCAACGGCGTGGATCCCTTTGCGCCGTTGATCGAGACGGTCGAGGGTTCGTGGCACGTCATGCTGCGCTACAACAACTACGCGTCGATCTTTATCGACAGCGCGGCCGATGCCGTGGGTGGCTTTGGCAACACCATCTACATGGAGGCCTACAAGACCTCTTTGAAATACGCGCTGCTCACCACGCTGTCGTGCCTGGTGATCAGCTACCCGTTTGCGTATTTCATCGCCCGCTCACGCGCCGCTATTCGCCCGGCCTTGCTGATGCTGGTCATGCTGCCGTTCTGGACGTCCTTCCTGCTGCGCGTGTACGCGTGGAAGGGCATCCTCGCGGACCAGGGTGTGCTCAACAACCTGCTGATCTCGCTGGGCATCATCCAGGAGCCGATGGTGATGCTCTACACCGATGTGTCGATGCTCGTGGGCATGACCTATGTCTATTGCCCCTTCATGATCCTGCCGTTGTATGCCAACCTGGTGAAGATGGACTTCCGCCTGCTGGAGGCCGCCCACGACCTGGGCGCCAGCGCCTGGAAGGCCTTCTGGCTGATCACGGTGCCGCTGAGCAAATCGGGCATCGTGGCCGGCTCCATGCTGGTGTTTATCCCCAGCGTGGGTGAGTTCGTGATTCCTTCGCTGCTGGGCGGCGCTGAAAACATCATGATCGGCCGCGTGGTGTGGGACGAGATGTTCAGCAGCAACAACTGGCCGCGCGCGTCGGCGCTGGCTGTTGTCATGATCCTGCTGATTCTGGTGCCGCTGGCGTTTTACTACCGCTCCAGCAGCGACCGCGATGCGCAGGGACGGCATTGACATGACAAACGTGTTGAGAACCTTGCTGCGCTTTCTTGAAAACAACGTGGGCCGGATCTGGATGGGGCTGGTGTACCTGTTCCTCTACATTCCGCTGATTTTCCTCATCGTTTTTTCATTCAACAGCACCCGGCAAGACGGCGTCTTCACCGGTTTCTCCTTGCGCTGGTATGAGGCGCTGTTGTCGGATTCGCGGCTGGTCGAGGGCTTTTTCCTGTCGCTGAAAGTAGCGCTGATCACGGGCACCTTGTCGGTGGTGCTGGGCAGCTTTGCCGCCTTTGTGCTGGTGCGGTATTTGCGGTTCACCGGCCGCACGCTGTTCTATGGGCTGGTGAATGCGCCGCTGGTCATGCCCGAGGTCATCATCGGCCTGGCGCTGCTGCTGCTGATGGTGGCGGTTCAGCGCACCATCGGCTGGCCGGATCGTGGCTTCATCACCATCGTGACGGGGCACACCTTGCTGGGCATGGCCTACGCCACGGTGGTCATCCAGTCGCGGCTCAGTGAAATGGACCGCACCCTGGAGGAGGCGGCTATGGATCTGGGCTGCCGGCCTGTTCAGGTGTTCTTCCTGGTGACCTTGCCCAGCATTGCGCCGGCGCTGGTGTCGGCGTGGCTGCTCACGTTCACGCTGTCGTTTGACGACGTGGTGATTTCCGAATTCCTGTCAGGGCCCGGCGTGACGACCTTGCCGCAGGTGATCTTCAGCTACGCCCGGCGCGGTGTGAACCCGTCGATTTATGCCGCTGCCACGATTTTGATCACGGTGGTGTCACTGGGCATCATTGCCTACAGCATCGCCGTGATGCGCCGGCAAAAGCGGCTGGAGCGCGAAATCAGTGCGGCGGCCCGGCCGGAGCAGGCTTTTCCGGACCCCGACCCGGCAAAGTAGCCAGCACCACGCCTGCCAGCGCAATGCCAAAGGCGCCGATCTGCGTGGGGTTCAATGACTCTCCCAGAACGATGACACCGACTGCCGCGGCACTGACCGGGAGCATCACGGTGAATACACCGGCCTGGTTGGCCGGGATGGTTTTGAGCCCGGTCATCCAGAGCCAGACCGTCCATACACTGGCGGCCAGCGAGTAAAACAGCAGCAGCAGCCACGACGAAGACGCCACGCGGCTGAAGTCAAAGCTCCAGGCCATCCAGATGCCGAAGGGCGTGATCAGCGCAAAGCCCCAGAGGTTGATCAGCGCCGTGATGCGCTTGGGGCTGAGGACGCCGGTCAGCTTCTTGCCGATCACGGCATAGGCGGCTTCGCACAAAACGGCCCCCACCAGCAGCAGATTGCCCAGCCAGGCTTTTTTGGATGCCAAATCGGCCTCTAGCCCAGTAACTGCATGGGCTGACAGCTCACTTTTTGATAGCGAAACCAAGCCAATGCCGACGACGGCGCAGGCCACGGCGCCCCATACCCGTATGCCGATGCGCTCGCGCAGGAACATCCAGCTCATCAGCGCAACGGCCGCGGGGATGGACGCCATGATGACGCCGGCGGCCACCGCGCTCGTCATGCTCACACCAAACAGCATGCAGATCGAAAACAGGAAGTTGCCCAGGAAGGATTCGAGGAACAGCAGCCGGCCGGTTTGCCGGCTCATCGGCGCTTCTTCAGCAGGCTTCTTCAGCCAGTGCAGCATGGCCGCACCACCGATGCCAAAGCGCAGCCATGCGAGCAAAAAGACGGGCAGGGCGGCGACGAGAGGTTTGGAGAGCGCTACATAGCTGCCCACTAAAGACATGCTGAGCCCGAGGCAGGCGTACGCCACAATGCGATTCATTAAACTGGGAATTCCTGTTGCAGCGGCCTTGCAGCCCGCCGGTTGAAAAAGTTGGCGCGGCAGTGCCGGGCGCAGGCTGAAATCATGCCTCAATTTTTAATGCACGATCCCAATCACCTGTGAAGCTTCAAGCGATGCCGCAACCTTCCGCCCGCTATGTTTTCGTCTACGGCACCCTGCGCAAGGGAGAAGAGCGGGACATCAATCGCTTGCGGCCTGCACCGCGCTGGATAGGGCAGGGCTCGGTCGCCGGCGTCATGCATCATCTGGGCAGCTATCCCGGGCTGGTGCTGGGCGGGCAGGGTACGGTGCATGGCGAGGTGTATGCCGTTGAGGCCGAACTGGAACGCGTGCTGGACGAGATCGAAGAGGTCTGGCCACAGCAGACCGGTGAATATGCCAAGCGGGAAGTTGCGGTGCTGCTCGTTGCCGGAGAAGCGCCTGCGGGTGATGCACCGCGTGAACTGGTATGTGTCCTCTACGAAATCGCGCCTGAGCGCACGCAGGGAAAACCCATCATTGCCACTGGTGACTGGGTAGAGCACGGAAGCAGCCGCAAGACCTGAGCCCGAACCGCCTTCGGTGGAGGCACACCGAGCGCTCGCGCGTCACGGCAAACACACTAGCTGCTTGTTGCATATTTCATCATTCGATAAATTGATTCCGTAATGTGGAATTGAACAATGCTGCGCTGCGGAAATATTTCTCAATGCAAGAAATTGAATTCCGTATTGTGGGATTAAGCAGAAATAACATTGATTTTATTGAGTTTAATTTTTATCTTATATAAGACATAAGAGCTTCACAAAGTCTTGTAGAAGACTTAAAGTTACTCCATCGAATCAGCCAACTTCATCTTGTTTTAATTCAACCCACGGAGCCCACCATGCCGCAAACCCTGACCGAACAATTGAGCCGCGACCAGCAGATTTCCGCCCTCGAAAAAGACTGGGCCACCAACCCGCGCTGGAAGGGCATCAAGCGCGGTTACAGCGCCGCCGATGTGGTCCGCCTGCGCGGCTCCTTCCCTATCGAGTACACCCTGGCCCGCCGCGGTGCCGAGAAGCTGTGGGGCCTGTTGCACAACGAGCCTTACGTCAACTGCCTGGGCGCGCTCACCGGTGGCCAGGCCATGCAGCAAGTCAAGGCCGGCGTCAAAGCCATCTACCTGTCGGGCTGGCAAGTCGCCGCCGACAACAACACCTACTCGTCGATGTACCCCGACCAGTCGCTGTATCCGGTTGATTCGGTGCCCAAGGTCGTGGAGACCATCAACAACACCTTCCGCCGGGCCGACGAAATCCAGCACTCCAAAGGCATCGATGCCGGCGACAAGGGCTATATCGACTACTTCGCCCCCATCGTGGCGGACGCTGAAGCCGGCTTCGGCGGCGTGCTCAATGCGTTCGAACTGATGAAGGCCATGATTCGCTCCGGCGCCGGTGGGGTGCATTGGGAAGACCAGCTCGCATCGGTGAAGAAGTGCGGCCACATGGGCGGCAAGGTGCTGCTGCCAACCCGCGAGTCCTGCCAGAAGCTGATCGCAGCCCGCATGGCGGCTGACGTTTGCGGCGTGCCTACGCTGGTGATTGCCCGCACCGATGCTGAAGCGGCGGACCTGTTGACCTCTGACTATGACGAGATCGACAAGCCTTTCCTGACGGGCGAGCGCACCGCCGAAGGTTTCTACAAGACGCGCAAGGGTCTGGACCAGGCCGTTGCCCGCGCCAACGCCTACGCTGAGTACGCCGACCTGGTGTGGTGCGAAACCGGCACGCCTGACCTCGACTTCGCGAAGAAATTCGCCGACGCCGTGCACAAGGTTCACCCCGGCAAGATGCTGGCCTACAACTGCTCGCCATCGTTCAACTGGAAGAAAAACCTCGACGACGCGACCATCGCGAAGTTCCAGCGCGAGCTCGGCGCCATGGGTTACAAGTACCAGTTCATCACGCTCGCCGGTATCCACTCCATGTGGTACAACATGTACGACCTGTCGCAAGACTACGTCAAGCGCGGCATGACCGCCTATGTCGAGAAGGTGCAAGAGCCCGAATTCGCAGCACGCGACCGCGGCTACACCTTTGTGTCGCACCAGCAGGAAGTGGGCACCGGTTACTTCGACGAAGTCACCACCACCATCCAGGGCGGCAAGTCCAGCGTGACCGCGCTGACCGGCTCCACGGAAGAAGAGCAGTTCCACTGAACTGACGCCAACCCGATCAATTACCCAGACGCTTGTGCCTTAACCGGTACAGCTTTAGCCCGGACAGGAACTTAGGGCCTGTCCGGGCTTTTTTGTGGGCGTGTTTTGGCGTAGAGTGCTGTTTGTTACATAAAACACGACTGTGAACATCAATCGAGGAGGCTGCCGTGTCGGAACTAACCGTGGGTTTCAAGCGCATTTCGTGCCCTGATTGCCAGGGATCTGGCGAACTGCGCATCGAAAGCGAAAACATCAACGAGGATTTCGAGGTCGAGAAACAGACTGTGATTACAGAATGCCCGCGCTGCCTCGGCCTCGGCTTTTTGCCGCCGGGCTCGCCGCAGTAGGGCCTGCGCCTCGCGCAAACCGGGCGATGTGAACAGGACTTGCCAACCTGCCGTAAAATAGCGGCATGCAATCAATCAAGCTGGAAACAGGAAGGATCGTTCGGGTTATGACACCGCGAACTACGACTTCGTCCGTTTTCTGGAGTCATCCAGGGCGCTAGTCCGCACCCCTTGGTGATTGTTAGCTACATATTTCATAGCTTAAATCCAAATTCCTCCCTTAAAGCGCGGCATGTTCCGCGCTTTTTTGTTGTGTTGTTCCGATTCTTTTGTTTGCCCTAAAAAGTTATTCCCATGATTCAAATCACGCTTCCCGATGCCTCCAAACGAGAGTACCCACAAGCTGTCACGGTAGCCGACGTTGCCGCTTCGATTGGCGCCGGCCTGGCCAAGGCCGCCCTGGGCGGCAAGGTTGATGGCAAGGTCGTCGACACCAGCTACCTGATTGACAAGGACAGTGCGGTTTCGATCATCACGGCCAAGGACGCCGATGGCCTGGACATGATTCGCCATTCCACGGCCCACTTGCTGGCGTATGCGGTCAAGGAGCTGTTTCCGGACGCGCAGGTCACCATCGGCCCCGTGATTGAAAACGGCTTCTTCTACGACTTTTCGTACAAGCGCCCGTTTACGCCAGAGGATCTTGTGGCCATCGAAAAGCGCATGACGGAACTCGCCGCAAAGGATGAGCCCGTCACACGCCGCGTGCTGCCGCGCGACGAAGCCGTTGCGCACTTCAAGAGCATCGGCGAGCACTACAAAGCCGAAATCATCGCCAGCATTCCTGCCAATGAGGATGTTTCGCTGTATCGCGAAGGCGCATTTGAAGATCTGTGCCGCGGGCCCCACGTGCCGAGCACGGGCAAGCTGAAGTTCTTCAAACTCATGAAGGTGGCCGGTGCCTACTGGCGCGGCGATCACCGCAATGAAATGCTGCAGCGTGTGTACGGCACGGCTTGGGCCACCAAGGACGAGTTGCAGCAGTACCTGACGATGCTGGAAGAGGCGGAAAAACGCGACCACCGCAAGCTGGGCAAGGAACTGGACCTGTTCCATATCGACGACCATGCACCCGGCCTGGTGTTCTGGCATCCCAAGGGCTGGACGGTCTGGCAGGGCGTGGAGCAGTACATGCGCAAGGTCTACCAGGACAACGGCTACCAGGAGGTCAAGGGTCCGCAGATCATCGACAAGACGCTGTGGGAAAAAACCGGCCACTGGGACAAGTACCGCGACAACATGTTCACCACGGAGAGCGAGAAGCGCGAATACGCCCTCAAGCCCATGAACTGCCCGGGTCACATCCTGATCTTCAAGCAGGGCATCAAGAGCTACCGCGACCTGCCACTGCGTTACGGCGAATTCGGCCAGTGCCACCGCAACGAGCCTTCGGGCGGGCTGCACGGCATCATGCGCGTGCGCGGCTTTACGCAAGACGATGGTCACATTTTCTGCACCGAAGACCAGATCCTCAAGGAGTGCGTGGACTACACGACCTTGCTGCAGAAGGTCTACACGGACTTTGGCTTCAAGAACATCATCTACAAGGTTGCCACGCGTCCGGAGGCCCGCATCGGGTCGGATGAAAGCTGGGACAAAGCCGAGCACGCCTTGATGGAAAGCCTGCGGGCGTCCGGCTGCGAGTTTGAAATCGCGCCCGGTGACGGCGCTTTTTACGGCCCCAAGATCGAATACACGTTGAAAGATGCGATCGGGCGCCAGTGGCAATGCGGCACCATGCAGGTCGACTTTTCGATGCCGGAACGCCTGGATGCCGAGTATGTGGGCGAAGACGGCGCCCGCCACCGCCCGGTGATGCTGCACCGCGCCATTGTGGGCAGCCTGGAGCGTTTTATCGGGATTTTGATCGAGGAACATGCCGGCGCACTGCCGACCTGGCTGGCTCCCGAGCAGGTTTCCGTCCTCAATATCACCGATTCCCAGGCCGAATATGCCCAGGAAGTTGCCAAAACGCTGCAAAATCAAGGGCTTAGGGTCAACCTGGACCTGCGCAATGAGAAAATTACGTATAAAATACGGGAGCACTCGATGAAAAAGCTGCCTTACATCCTTGTCGTAGGCGACAAGGAGAAAGCAGCCGGAGCTGTTGCAGTGCGCGCCCGGGGTAACAAAGACCTTGGAGTGATGCCTCTCGATGCGTTTGCCCAGCAAATTGCCTCTGACATCGCACAAAAAGCCTGAATCGCCGACAAGCCCAACAGAGTTTGCAGGCATTAAGCTTCTCGTCCCTGTAGGACGGGCGCAAGCCGCTATAGCTTTTATAGCAAGAGTTAAAGGATAGAACCATCGCTACTGAATTTCGTGACCGCCGTCACCGTGAAGAACGCAAGCACCGCTTGAACCGTGAAATCATGGCCCCCGAAGTGCGTCTGAGCGGGCCAGACAACGAGCCCTTGGGCATTGTCAGCATTGCGGAGGCCTTGCGCCTGGCAGGTGAGGCCGACGTGGACCTTGTTGAAATCTCCCCCACAGCGGTTCCACCGGTGTGCCGGTTGATGGATTACGGCAAGTTCAAGTACGCCGAGCAGAAGAAGGCGGCGGAAGCGAAGTCCAAGCAAAAAGTGATCGAGATCAAGGAGGTCAAATTCCGGCCCGGCACTGACGATGGGGACTACAACATCAAATTGCGCAATATCAAGCGCTTTTTGGAAGAAGGCGACAAATGCAAGATCACCTTGCGCTTTCGCGGTCGTGAAATCACGCACCAGGAACTGGGCTTGGCCCTGCTGGCGCGTATCCGTGACGAGTTGGCTGATTTGATTGTGGTGGAGCAGTTCCCCAAGCTTGAAGGCCGGCAAATGGTCATGATGATCGCGCCGGGCCGTAAAAAGCCGGGAACCGCCAAGTCTGCAGCCGATACGGCTCCAGCTCCGGCACCGTCCGCAGCCTGAGGCAGCGGATAGAGGGTAAGACAAGGGGCGCTTTGCGGCGTTCCGGTGAAAGCAGGTGCAAACCGGCTTTCCAAAAGCAGAAGGGTCAAACCTTTTGCGACCGGTGAGAAGTCGAAAGATTTCTTGCTTAACAAGTGTCTCGGGGCCATCAAGTCTGCGGAAGGTTCGCAGCGCCTCACGAGCACAAATGAAAAGGAGCATTTATATGCCCAAAATGAAGACCAAGAGCGGCGCTAAAAAGCGTTTCCGCGTTCGTCCGGGTGGTACCGTCAAGCGCGGCCAAGCCTTCAAACGTCACATCCTGACCAAGAAGACCACCAAAAACAAACGCCATCTGCGTGGTGCAGTGACTGTTCATGAGACCAATATGGGTCACATGGCACAGATGCTCCCAGGCCAGGGCATTTAATTAACGACGAACAAGGAGTACACACATGCCTCGCGTCAAACGTGGTGTAACGGCTCGCGCCCGCCACAAAAAAGTTTTAGCCCTTGCAAAAGGTTTCCGCGGCCGCCGCGGTAATGTCTTCCGTATCGCCAAAGAAGCGGTAATGAAGGCTGGGCAATATGCCTACCGTGACCGCCGTACCAAGAAACGCGTGTTCCGCCAGTTGTGGATCGCCCGTATCAACGCCGCAAGCCGTTCATTTGGCTTGACGTATAGCCAATTTGCCAATGGCCTGAAGAAAGCCGGCATCGAGATCGACCGCAAGGTTCTGTCCGACATGGCCATCAATGACAGCGCCGCTTTCGGTGCCATCGTTGACCAGGTGAAAGCCAAGCTGGCTGCCTGATTTTCAGGTCAAACAGTGTTGATGCTATCAAATCAATAGCTGTTTACCCACGAAAATAAAGGGCTGGAGCTTGAAAAGGCTCTGGCCCTTTTTCATGGTCTTTTCCGCAGCGCTCGCGATTCCCGATGGGATGAGAGTGTTGCCGAAAGCGCCTTCGCTGTTTTGCATTTCGAACAAGAGAACGTATGACTCAACCTGATGCCCTCCATGAACTGGTCAGCAGCGCCCAGGCCAGTTTTGCGCAGGCCTTCACGCCTGCCGACCTGGAAAACGCCAAGGCGCAGTTTCTCGGAAAAACAGGCCGCGTGACCGAGCTGATGAAGGGCATGGCAGCGCTCAGCGTAGAAGAGAAAAAATCCCGCGGTGCGGCCATCAACCTGGCCAAGCAGGCCATCGAGGCCGCGCTGACCGAGCGCCGCCAGGCGTTGGCCGATGCGGAGCTGCAAAAGCAGCTCAAGGCAGAGGCACTTGACGTGAGCCTGCCCGGCCGCCAGCGGGTGCAGGGCGGCTTGCACCCCGTCTCGCTCACGCTGGAGCGCATCGAGGCAATTTTTGGTTCTATGGGCTTTGATGTGGCCCAAGGCCCCGAGATTGAAACCGACTGGTTCAATTTCACGGCGCTCAACACGCCGGAAGACCATCCCGCGCGTTCGATGCACGACACCTTTTATGTGGAGGGTGGCACCGAGGCAGCGCCCAATCTGTTGCGCACCCACACCAGCCCCATGCAGATTCGCTATGCAGTCCAGCATGTCAAAAAGCACCGCGCATTGATCGATGCCGGCGGCCGCATGCCGGAAATCCGCGTCATCGCGCCGGGCCGCACCTACCGTGTCGACAGCGACGCGACCCACTCGCCCATGTTCCACCAGTGCGAAGGCCTGTGGATTGGCGAGAACGTGAGCTTCAAGGATCTCAAGTTCGTCTTTACCGATTTCTGCCGCACCTTCTTTGAGAGCGACGACCTGGTGCTGCGTTTCCGGCCCAGCTTTTTCCCGTTCACCGAGCCCAGTGCCGAGATCGACATCCAGTTCCAGGCTGGCCCGCTCGCCGGCCGTTGGCTGGAAGTGGCCGGCTCCGGCCAGGTGCACCCGAACGTGGTGCGCAACATGGGGCTGGATCCCGAGAAGTACATCGGTTTTGCGTTCGGCATGGGCCCTGACCGACTGACCATGCTGCGCTATGGGGTGAATGACCTGCGCCTGTTCTTCGATGGCGACATCCGCTTCCTGTCCCAATTCCAGTCCTGAAATACAAGAACAAGAAAAACAAGGTTAGACCATGCAATTCCCAGAATCCTGGTTGCGCGAATTCTGCAACCCGCCGCTCAGTACTCAACAGCTCGCCGACACGCTCACCATGGCCGGCCTGGAGGTCGAAGAGCTCAAGCCGGTGGCGCCGCCGTTCACCAAGATCGTTGTGGGTGAAATCAAGGAAGCCGTCCAGCATCCGGACGCCGATCGCCTGCGCGTCTGCCAGGTCGACGTGGGACAGGGCAGCCTGCTCAACATCGTCTGCGGCGCCCCCAACGCCCGTGTCGGCATCAAGGTGCCCTGTGCCCTGGTCGGCGCCGAGTTGCCGCCCGGTGAAGACGGCAAGCCTTTCCTGATCAAGGTGGGCAAGCTGCGCGGCGTCGAAAGCCAGGGCATGCTGTGCTCTGCACGCGAACTCAAACTCTCCGAAGACCACGGCGGCCTTCTCGAGCTGGCGGCCGATGCGCCGTTGGGCCAGGACATCCGCGAGCACCTGAAGCTCGACGACACGCTGTTCACCCTCAAGCTCACGCCCAACCTGGCGCATTGCCTGAGCGTTTATGGCGTTGCGCGTGAAGTGGCTGCGCTCACGGGAGCACCGCTGAAGACGCCGGCCATTCCCGCTGTGAAGGCCACCGACACCACCGAGCTGCCGGTCAAGATCAGCGCGCCCGACCTGTGCGGCCGTTTTTCAGGCCGTGTGGTGCGCAACGTCAACACCAAAGCCGGCACGCCGCAGTGGATGGTGGATCGCCTGGCCCGCTGTGGCCAGCGCAGCGTAACGGCGCTGGTCGACATTTCCAACTACGTGATGTTCGAACTGGGCCGCCCCTCGCACATCTTTGATCTCGACAAAATCCACGGCGGGCTCGACGTTCGCTGGGGCCAGCCTGGCGAGACGCTCAAGCTGCTCAACGGCAACACCGTGACGGTTGACGAAAAGGTCGGTGTGATTGCCGACCATGCGCAGGTGGAGTCGCTGGCCGGCATCATGGGCGGCGATGCAACTTCTGTCTCTGACGACACGAAACACGTCTACGTCGAAGCCGCCTTCTGGTGGCCCAAAGCCATCGCCGGCCGTTCACGCCGCTATAACTTCTCGACCGACGCCGGCCACCGCTTTGAGCGTGGTGTAGACCCCGGCCAGACCGTGGAACACATCGAGCGCATCACGCAACTGATCATCGACATCTGCGGCACTGCAGACACCGTGTGCGGCCCCATGGACGACCAACAGGTCAACGTGCCCACATCCGTGCCAGTCACCCTGCGCGTGGCGCGTGCAGCCAAGGTGATCGGCATGCCGCTCACGCAGGCGCAATGCCTGGATGCGCTCCAGCGCCTCGGCTTGCCCGTCGTGAAAGGCGAGGGCACGCTCACCGTCACACCGCCCAGCTATCGCTTTGACCTGCAGATCGAAGAAGACCTGATCGAAGAAGTGGTGCGCATGGTGGGGTACAACCATCTTCCCGAAACACCGCCGCTGGCGCCCATCACGGCCAGCTTGCGCGCTGAGGCCGAGCGCAGCCCGTTTGGCGTGCGCCGCGCCCTGGCATCGTTGGGTTACCAGGAAACGATCAACTTCAGCTTTGTGGAAGAGCGCTGGGAGCATGAGCTTGCCGGCAACGCCAATCCCATCAAGCTGCTCAATCCCATCGCCAGCCAGATGAGCGTGATGCGTTCGTCTTTGGTGGGCTCGCTCCTGCAGGTGCTCAAGTTCAACCTGGACCGCAAAGCACCCCGCGTAAATGTGTTTGAGCTGGGCCGCGTTTTCCTGCGCGACGCGCAGACCCAGAACACCGACACCACCGTGGCCGGTTTCAACCAGCCCATGCGCGTGGCCGGCCTGGCTTACGGCCCGCGGGCGGCGCTGAACTGGAGCCAGCCTGACAAGGCCGTGGATTTCTTCGACGTCAAGGGCGATGTAGAGGCTCTGCTCGCACCGCTTCAAGCCGTCTTTGCACCCGCAACCCACCCCGCCATGCATCCCGGCCGCTGCGCAAGCGTGTCCGTGGGCGGCAAGCCGATTGGCTTTGTGGGCGAGTTGCATCCGCAGTGGCGCCAGGGCTATGACCTGGCCCAGGCGCCACTTCTGTTCGAACTGGAACTCGAAGCCGTGCTGCAGCGGCCCGTGCCGGAGTTCAAGCCGGTCAGCAAGCTCCAGCCGGTCGAGCGCGACATCGCTGTCATCGTGGCCGAAGGCGTCACCCATGCCGCACTGATGTCGGCCATCCATGGTGCCAATACGCAGGGCTTGCTCAAGGGCGCGACGCTGTTTGACGTCTATCGCCCCCAACAGGCGAGCACCAGCATGCAGATGGGCGAAAAAAGCCTGGCGGTGCGCTTGGTGCTTTCGAGTGACGCCGCTACACTGACCGACGAGGAGATTGAGGCGGCCGTTCAGGCGGTTCTCGCAAATCTGCAGGGTCAGCTAGGGGCACGCTTGCGTGCCTGACCCGTCAAGACAAGCTTTCAAAAATAAAAATTGCAGGAGTTGCGCCACATGGAATTTTCTGTAGAGAGCCTGGAAACCCCGGCGCTGACCAAAGCACACCTGGCCGAACTGCTGTTTGAGCAGATCGGGCTCAACAAGCGCGAATCAAAAGACATGATCGACGCGTTCTTTGACCTGATTTCAGACAGCCTGGTAGACGGAAACGATGTAAAAATTTCCGGTTTCGGCAATTTCCAGATCCGCACCAAGGCGCCGCGACCCGGCCGCAACCCCCGAACCGGTGAAGCCATTCCCATCCAGGCCCGCCGCGTGGTCACGTTCCACGCCAGCCACAAGCTCAAAGACCAGATCCAGGGCGAAAACCCGGTCGAGCAGGCCTGACCCGGGAGCCGTAACCGGCTACCGCCCCTAATTGCACCACCCGGGTGGTTTTGTAACGTCATGTCAGTAGTGTGACGGAACAACACATTTCAAAAAACCCAAGCAACTCTTTGCGATAAGTTTCTACTTAGAGTAGATTTGGAGGTTTCCTCCTTAGCGCATTGATTTAATTGGAGAAAACCCTTCCACCCATCCCGGCGAAACGCTATTTCACCATCGGTGAAGTCAGTGATTTGTGCGGCGTCAAACCTCACGTGCTCCGTTATTGGGAGCAAGAGTTCACGCAGCTGCGCCCGATGAAGAGGCGCGGCAATCGCCGCTACTACCAGCACCATGAGGTGCTCATGATCCGCCGCATCCGTGATTTGCTCTACGACCAGGGCTTCACCATCAGCGGCGCGCGCAACAAACTCCAGGAGATCGTCCAGATCGAACGCGACAAACGCCGCAATGGCGAGGTCATGCTCGACGGTGTTGAAGTGCTCGAAGGCGGCGAGTCCATACTCGACGATTTTGAAGACTCGACAGACCACTCCGACTTCGAAGACAGTGAACCCGAAGGCGCCGACCTGCCCAGCGGCACTGCGGCGCAGCAAAGGCTGCAACTGGTTCGCCGGGAGTTGTTTGAAATTCGCGATCTGCTCGGCACCAACCATTAGGAGTGCGCTGCGCCACGTTATAATCTGAGGCTTCGGTGTGTGGCGCAGCCTGGTAGCGCACTTGCATGGGGTGCAAGGGGTCGAAGGTTCGAATCCTTTCACACCGACCACTATTGATAGGGGTTAGCAGATTAGCGTCTGCTAACCCTTTTTCATTGGTGGGCCATCAAATCGCCAAAATGCGCCGCGCAGAACCTCAGGTGGTAGCGGCAATACCTTGCGTTGCCCGCCCCAGCGCGGCCCGCGCCAGCAAGCGGGTTGAGTCCAGCGTCGGCAACGGCGAGTTCGCGTCGCTCATGATCAGCGGAATTTCGGTGCAGCCCAGCACCACCGCATCACAGCCTTCGTTCTTCATGCGCGCCATGACTTGCTGGAAGTGCGCAATCGCCTCGGGCTTGAAGACGCCGTACACCAGCTCGTCCATGATGATGCGGTTGATCTCGTCACGCTCGGTGTCGGTGGGGCGCAGGTATTGCAGCCCGCGTGCCGTGAGTTTGTCGGGATAGACCTCGCTGTTCGTCAGCCAGCGGGTGCCGGTGATGCCGATGCGCCGGTAGCCGCGCTGCACAGCCTCTTCAGCGACAACTTCTGCAATGTGCAGCCACGGCAAAGGTGAGCGCTCCTGCACATAGTCAAACGCCTGGTGAATGGTGTTGTCCGGGCAGACCAGGAAGTCGGCGCCCATTGTGGCGAGCTTGTGGGCTGAGGCGAGCATGACGTCGCCCACGCCCTGCCAATCATCGCGGTAGATGTGTTCCATATAGTCCGACAGCGACGGCGTGTGCATCGACACCTCGGGATGGGCGTGCGGGCCCAGGCGTTTGGCGCCTTCCGCACAAATGGTCTGGTAACAAAGCGCTGCGCCTTCTGCGGAGCAGCCGACGATGCCAATGTGCTGGGGTTTGGGCATGGTGTGGGTGACCTTCTGTGGGGTGGTTGGCTCCTAGCCTACGGTAAGGCGCCTATCCGGGGTCAGATAGGTTTGCCGGCCGTGTTCTCAACCCCCGGAAAACCCTGAGCGCTACGGCCGTAACGCGTGCGCGTACGCGCGGGCAAGGGCTCAGGCGGGCTCGGGCGCCAGTTCCGCTGCGGCGGGCGCCTCAGGCTCCCCTGAAGCCTCGGTATCGCCCAGCTCGCCACCCAGTGCGTCCAGCAGGTCAGGAATCAACGACGACAGCTCGCCCGTGATGATGGCCGCGTCGGTGTCAAAACCATCGTCGTCTTTGCCGCTTTCCTGCACGCCGTCCAGTACCACATCCAGCAGCTTGAGTTTTTTCAGCTGCGCGGTTTCCGTCAGCACAAAAGACACGCGCTCGTTCCACGTCATCGCCAGCTGCGTCGGCACTTTGCCGGCGGCGATGTGCTGGGCCACTTCGTCGATTTCCAGCGTGTGGCGTGAATAGCGCACGGTCGATTTTTGGTCGTCAGGCGTCTTGAGTTCGCAATCGCGGTCAACCGAGAAGTTGTACGGCGCTTCACGGGTCGACAGCCAGTGCGACATCGCGGCTGCCGCGGACATTTGCGTCTGGATCGGGCTGGCCTTGAGGCCGGGCAGGGCGCCGGGCACCTCGCTCAGCGCTTCCACCAGATAGCTCACGATCTTGTCGGCGCCGGTGAGGTTGCCGGAATCGACCACCAGGAATTTGTTGGCCATGTCGATCCAGAGCGTGGTCGTCGAGCGCTTGGTGAAGGCGCGCGGCAGCAGGTCCAGCATGACTTCCTGCTTGAACTCTTTCTTGATCTTGGCGCCCACCCGCTCGCGGCCGGTTTCTTCCTTGTATTTTTCGATGCGCTCTTCCATCGCGGCCTTGACGGCCGACGAGGGCACAGGGCGGCGTTCGGTGCACAGGCGGGCGATCAGCTGGCGGCCCACGCTCTCGAGCAGCACGGTGCTCTTGTTGCCGCGCGGCGGCACCCAGCCGCTGGACTCGGGCTCTGTGGCGCCGCAGGGCACGAAGCGGTGGGACTGGAAAATTTCCTCAAGCACTTCCAGCGGGGGGAGCACGAAATCGTCGGCAATGCGAAAAAAGATTGCGGTGTTGAACATGGAATCCGGGGAAGGGGTTGAAAGAGGGGATGGGCTGAAAGCCAGGGAAAGCGGCTTGCCGGGCGCAGGGAAATTTTACCGGGTGCCGTTCATGCAGGCCGCAGGGGTTTGCGTGGCCGCGAGGCCTTCATTCAATATCAAATGAATGGATGCCGTAGGCGCCTTTGCGGCGGTCTTCAAAGTACTGCTCCAGCGTTTGCCTGACCGTCTTGAAGGCAATCTCGTCCCAAGGGATTTCGGCCTCGGTGAACAGCTTGGCTTCCATGGTTTCGTGGCCCGGGTCGAACTCGGTGCTCAAAAGCCGTGCCCGGTAATACATGTGCACCTGCCCGACACGCACCACGTTCATCATCGTGAAAAGACCCAGCATTTCATACTGGGCACCGGCTTCTTCATCGGTCTCGCGGGCCGCGCCCTGCGCAGTGGTTTCGCCCAGTTCCATGAAGCCGGCGGGCAATGTCCACTTGCCCCGGCGCGGTTCGATATTGCGTTTGCACAGCAGCACCTGCGCGCCGTCTTCACCCCAGCTGGGCACCGTGCCGACGACATTCAGGGGGTTTTCGTAGTGGACCGTGTTGCAGGCCGGGCAGACGGCCCGCTCTTTGGTGTCGCCGTCATCCGGCAAGCGATAAACGACGGCTGTGCCGCAGACGCGGCAGTGGTTCAGGGGCGGGCGTTGCATCGGATGAGTGTAGCGGCTTTGCGCCGGGCAAGGCCCGCGCCGGTGTGCGGAAGGCCTGCCTGATGCTATGAAAAATATAGCGACAAGCCCAGGTAGATAATGGGCTAGAGGCCTATTTTGCTTATTAACGCTATTTGAGTGATGAGTAGTTCACCGGAACCCAGGTGTAAGCCTTGCCCGCGCCCTTGCGCACATGGCCCAGGCCGGGAAAGGCGATGTGCGCCGCACCGACCAGGTAACCATTTTTGGCGGCATCGGCGTAGGCCTTGGCGCGCTCCTTGGCGGCAGGAGGCGATTCCGAGTCGAATTTGATGGTGACCTCGGGGTTGTCGAACTGGACCGCCGCCACGTGCATCAGGTCGCCCCACAGCATCAGCTTCTCGCCCTTGCTTTCCACCACGTAGACGTTGTGGCCGGCGGTGTGGCCGTGCGTGGGTTGCGCCTTCACGCCGGGCACGAGCTCGGTCGCGCCTTCAAAGGTCTTGAGCTTGCCTGCCGCGGCATAGGGCTTGATCGACGCCATGGCGCCCTGGAAGAAGCCTTGCGACTCCTTGGGCGCTGCGTTCATCTTCGCTTCATCCAGCCAGAAGTCGGCGTCTGCCTTGTCGACGCGCACCACGGCATTCGGGAAGGCCATGGCGCCGTTGACCACCAGGCCGCCCACGTGGTCGGGATGCAGATGGGTGATGTAGATCTCGTCGACCTGCTCGGGCTGGTAGCCCGCGGCCTTGAGGTTGGCCTGCAGGCTGCCCAGGGTAGGGCCGAAGAGGCCGGAGGCGCCCGTGTCGATCAGCACCAGCTTGCTGCCTGTGTTGACAAGGTAGGCATTGACCGAGGTTTCGACGGCGTCAGGCAGGAAGGCGCGCTTGAGCGCCGCACCGACCTTGGCCGGCGTCGTAGTGGTGAGCAGGTCTTTCACCGGTAGCTTGACGGTGCCGTCCGACAGGGCGGTGACTTCAAAGTCACCGAGCGCCAGGCGGTAGTAGCCGGGGGCCTGGGTCTTGACCATGGGGCCGGCGGCCAGAGCCGGCAGGGTGATGGCCGCCAGGCTGGAGACCAGCAGAGTGGCCGCCAGGGTTTGAAGAGGACGCAGCATGAAATGACTCCCTTGATGGAATGAAATGATGGGATGGTGCGGGTGCATTCTTATGCAGGAGGGCCAGGCGCGAATGCGCGGCCGCAGTAACCCGGCTTGCTGCACAGGTTTTCCGGCAGGGAACTTGCTATGAAGTTGATAGCAACATCCCAAGGTAGGTATTGGGCTAGAGGCCTAAAACGTCTAAAAATATGATAGGCATAAAAAAACCGGGCCCAGGCCCGGTTTTTTTGAATGCGCACCCGGCGCGGCTTGTTGATCAGGCCTTGGTGGTCTTGGTGTGCTTTTCGATCAGGCTGCGCGCCGTGTCCAGCAGTTTCTTGCCGTCAAAGCCCTTCTTGTTCATGTCTTCCACCCATTCGACTTCCACCGTGCGGGACTTGCGGCGGAATTCCTGCGCTTCGGCGGGGCTCACGGTGTAGATGGTGTTGCCGCGGTCGCTGGCGGTCTTGCGGCCCGGGACGTCGTTGCCCTGCTGCACCTTGCCCAGCCAGGCTGAGGTGGCCATGCCGGAGTTGTTGTCGATGACCTTCTTGAGGTCGGGCGCCAGCGAGTTGTACTTGGCCTTGTTCATCGCCATCACAAAAGTGGTGGTGTAGAGGCTGCCGCCGGCGGGGTCGAACTCGGCGTGGAACTTGGTGAGCTCGTTGACCTTGACCGAAGGCACGACTTCCCACGGAATCACGCAGCCGGTGATGGTGCCCTTGCTCAGTGCGTCGGGGATTTGCGGCAGCGGCATGCCCACCGGCGTGGCGCCCAGCACGCCCATCAGCTTGGTCACCTGGCGGGTCGGCGCGCGCAGCTTGAGGCCGCGCATGTCGGCAATCGACTTGACGGGCTTGTCGACCGTGTGGATCACGCCGGGGCCGTGCACCTGCAGCGCCAGCACCTGGGTGTCCTTGAACTCGTCCGGAGCCATGGTCTGCACGTATTCCCAATAGGCCTTGGAGGTCGCTTCGGCGTTGGACATCATGAAGGGCAGCTCAAACACCTCGATGCGGGGGAAGCGGCCGGCCGTATTGCCGGGCAAAGTCCATACCACGTCGACCACGCCGTCCTTGGCCTGGTCATAGAGCTGCACGGGCGTGCCGCCCAGTTGCATGGCGGGGTAGCCTTCAAACTTGATGCGGCCGCCGGATTCTTTCTCGACTTTTTCCATCCAGGGCTTGTGCATGCCCAGCCACACATTGGACGTGGGCGACATGAAGGTGTGGAACTTCAGGGTCACGGCCTGTTGGGCCAGGCCCGACAGGGCCGGAGTGCCCAGCGCGGCGGCTGCGCCGGTTTTAAGAAGGGTTCGTCGTTGAATCATGTCGTGTCTCCTGTGAACAATGTGAGTAACTTAAGGCAGGCGGGTGGGTTTGAGAAGCGGTGAAAGCCCTAGGCAGATCTGGGTGCAGCGCTAGCCGACGTATTTGACCAGCCACAGCGATATACCCGGGAACAGCAGCAGCAAAATGGTTCGCAGGGTATCGCTGATCAGAAATGGCATGACACCTTTGTAGCTTTCGCTGATGGGTACGTCTTTGGCCAGCCCATTGACCACGTAAACGTTCAGCCCCACCGGCGGGGCCAGCATGCCGAAGCCGACGGTCATCAGCACCATGATGCCGAACCAGATCGCGGTGTATTCCTTGCTCATGCCGAAGTCCAGGCCCATCACCATGGGGAAGAAGATGGGGATGGTCAGCAGCAGCATGGACAGCTCGTCCATCACCGCGCCCAGCACCACATAAAACAGCAAGATGGCCGTGACCACCATCAGCGGCGAAAGGCCCCAGCCGCCGACCACACCGGCCAGCTGGTTGGGCACTTGTGTCAGGGCCAGCGCAGAGTTCATCAGGTCGGCGCCGATGAAGATCAGGAAGATCATGGCCGAGCTTTCAGCCGTGGCATAAAAACACAGCTTGAACTTGGCCCAGGTGATTTCGCGCTTGAGCAGGGCCGCCACAAAAGTGGCTGCTGCACCCACTGCCGCGCCCTCGGTGGGGGTGAACAAGCCGCCGTAAATGCCGCCGAAGACGATGATGAAAATGATGGCGATCGGCAGTATGCCCAGCAGGGAGGCCAGGGTCATGGGCGGCCTGTCGTTGTCCACTTCAGGTGCCTGCCCTGGTACCACGCGCACGTAGATGGCAATGGCCACCATGTAGCCGAACATCGCGATGATGCCCGGCACCATGGCCGCGGCAAAAAGTTTGGCGATGTTCTGTTCGGTGAGGATGGCGTAAATCACCAGCGGCACTGAAGGTGGGATCAAGATACCCAGCGTGCCGCCGGCGGCCAGCGTGCCCGTGGCCAGGCGGCCTGAGTAGCCGTGGCGTTTCATCTCAGGCAGCGCCACGCCGGTGATGGTGGCGGCTGTGGCGACAGAGGATCCGCAGATGGCGCCGAAGGCCGCGCAGGCAAGGATGGAGGCCATGGCCAGCCCGCCTTTGAAGCGTCCCATCACGCCCGCCGCAAAGCCGAAGAGGGCGCGGCTGATGCCCCCTTGCGTCGCGAAATGCCCCATCAGGATGAAGAGCGGGATCACGGACAGGTCGTAGCTGGCAAAGCGCGCGAAAGCCTGGGTATTGAGGAAGCTGGAGAACGGCCCCCAGCCGGTCTGCATCACATAGCCGATGCCGCCTGCAGCAAACATGGCGACCGCGATGGGCACACGCACGGCCATGAAGGCCAGCATGATGCCGAAAATCAGCAGGGCGAGCGTGATGGCGCTCATACCTGCGCCTCCAGATCGTTCAGCGGATTGTGCGGCTCATGGGCGTCGCCGAAGCCGAACAGGGATTGGTAAAACCCGATCACGCAGGCCAGCACAAAAGGCGGAACCATGGCCGCGTAGGTTGTCCATTCAGGGAAGCCCAGGATCTGGGTTTCCGAGTGCGTGTTGTAGGAGTTCAGGCCACCCAGCACCGTGCGCCAGGCCAGCAGGGCGAACACCAGGCCCAGCAGCAGCGCGCCGAAACGGTCCAGCCTGTCGGTGGATGCCCGGCTCAGTTTGGCGGTGAAAAAGTCCACGATGATGTTGCCGCGCTGGATCTGGCAAAAAGGCATGAAGAGCGCGATGGCTGCGCCGGTGACCACGCCGGTGAGTTCAAAGTCGCCAGCCAGCGTGACGCCCAGCACGTTGCGGCCTATCAGGCTGGCGCAAGTCATCAGGGTGATGGCGGTAAGCAGCACGCCGGCCAGCACGGCGCAGAGTTTTGCAAGAGACTGCAGGATTTTCAAGAAAGGTCTCCGAAAGACAGGACGGGTCTCGGGAACGCCCCCAAAACCGCATGGGCCGATTATCAGAATTGCGCCTTCATCCGGGCAGGCGGCTTACCCGGAGACGCAAGGGTAATTGCGCGGTGATTAAAACAGGTGTGCGGTCATCGCGCAACCGACCATCGCTTACCGGCCCTCGTTTTTGCGATGCAAAACGGCCGCGCAGGGCGGCCGTTTTTTTGTCTTGTGTCTGCATCCGCGGTGGGTGCGGTGCAATCACACGGTGTTGACGTCTTACGCGACCTTGACGGTCAGCGTAGGCAACCCCGCCACGCCGCCCACCATGGTGTCACCCGACACCACAGCGTTCACGCCTTCGGGCGTACCGGTGTAGATCAGGTCGCCGGGCTGCAGTTCCCAGGCGGCCGACAGGTGCTCGATGGTTTCAGCGATGTTCCAGATCAGCTTGGAGACATTGCTGCGCTGGCGGTCTTTGCCGTTGACCTGGATGTAGATCTCGGCGTTGTTCACGTCACCGGCCTGGGCCACCGGGGTGATGGGACCGATGGGCGCGGAGTCGTCATAAGCCTTGCCGATGCACCAGGGGCGGCCCTGCTTCTTCATCTCGCCTTGCAGGTCGCGGCGTGTCATGTCCAGGCCCACGGCGTAACCGTAGATGTGCTTTTGCGCGTCGGCGGCCTTGATGTTTTTGCCGCCCGTGCCGATGGCCACGACCAGCTCGATCTCATGGTGCAGGTTCTTGGTGAGCGACGGGTAGGGAATGGTGCCGGTGGCGCCGGCGTCCACCACAACAGCGGCGTTAGCGGGCTTCAGAAAGAAGAAGGGCGGCTCGCGGCCGGTGAAGCCCATCTCTTTGGCGTGCTCTTCGTAGTTGCGGCCCACGCAGTAAATGCGGTTGACCGGAAAACGGTCTTGGGTGCCGACGACGGGGACGGACACTGCAACCGGTGGGGTGATGACAAAACTCATGACAACCTTTCTTCTCTGTGTATGCCCAATGCCTGATGCACCGGGCGGTCTGAAAAACTGAACAGCACACAACCTTGCGCCGAACGCAATTGCGCAGTGTGCCACGACGGAATCACAAAATGGTCCTTGGGGCCAAACTCGAAAGTCAAGGTCTTGCCGCCTTGCTCGATGCTGACGGAACCGGTGCCTTCGACCACGCTGAAAACGGCGCCGTCGGTCTGGCGCCAGGCCTTGCCGGCAAAGCCCGCCGGCAGGCGTTGCATGAAGGTGGCCATGGTGGGCATGGGCGAGCCGCCGGTGGCCGGGTTCACATAACGCAGCTTGACGCCGTCCCAGGCGTCGATGTCGGCATGCGTTTCCAGCTGGTGCAGGGTCTCGCGTGTGCGGTCGTAGGGGTAGCTGAAGATGGGCGAGGTCTGGCCGCCGAAAGGCGCGTCATAGCGCATGGGCAGCATGTTCGCGCCATAGCGGTGCGTGCTGATGCCCTCGGGCTTGGTGACTTCCTGCTGCTTGGCCGAGCCGTTTTCGGCAAAGCCCGCATCGAAGAAGCGCAGCATGGGGATGTCCAGGCCGTCCAGCCAGACCACCGGCGTATCGGACTCCACGCGGCCTTCGTGGCCGTGGTCGTGCCAGGTCCAGCTCGGGGTGATGATGAAGTCGCCCGGCTTCATCTGCGTGCGTTCGCCGTCTACCGCCGTGAAGGCGCCATGGCCTTCCACCACGAAGCGCAGCGCGCTTTGCGTGTGGCGGTGGCTGGGGGCGATCTCGCCCGGCATGATGACCTGCAGGCCCGCGTACAGCGACTGCGTGATGCACGACTGGCCACGCAAGCCCGGGTTCTCCAGGATCAACACGCGGCGAACTGCTTCTTCGGCGGTGATGAGCTCGCCCGACTTCATCAGGAAGGGATGAACGTCGGCGTACCTCCACAGCGCCGGTTGGCAAGGCGTGCTGGGCGACTGCGGCACCAGCGCGTGCAGCACTTCCCACAGCGGCGTCATGCTGTGCGCCGAAATCGCGTCGTAAAAGGCTTTGCGCTCGGCGCTGCTGGGGGCTGCGCGCTGGCCGTGGGTGGGAGGGGGCGTCATGTCCATAGTGGGGTGTCCTGTCTCTGGCTTAAAGATCGCCGTTGTCTAAATCGTTATCGAAATAAGCGCCGTCTTGCATGAGCAGTTGCCGCAGCTGCTTCACATCCGTGTCGGCAAAAGTCCGGCCGCCCTGCAGCATCGCAGCCGCCGTACCCGCCGCTTGTCCCATCACAAAGCAGCCGCCGCTCGCGCGTGCGGCCGACTGGCCTTCGTGCGTCATCGATGCGCAGCGGCCGGCCACCAGCAGGTTGGCCACGCCCTGCGGCACCAGCATGCGCCAGGGCAGGTCGTTGTAGGCGCGGCCTTGAGCGGCATCCACATTGCGCGGGAACTGCCAGTCGATGCGGCCGTCGGCATGCAGCTCCATCGGCCAGGCGTTGATGCCGATGGCGTCGTCAAAGCAGGCCGACGAGAGGATGTCTTCGCCGCTCAGCGCGTACAGGCCCCGGATGCGGCGCGTCTCGCGGATGCCGACTTGCGGGGCAATGTCAACGATGGCGGAGTCCTCAAAACCCGGCACTTCGCTTTTCAGAAATCGGAAGTATTCGGCGATCTGGCGGCGGCCTTCAAGTTCGCCGTCGCTGAGCTGGCGCGCGTCGGTCGCGTCCATGGCCGTGCCCTGGGCATTGCGGATTTGCGTGACGTTGGCGCGCCACTCGGTCGGGTTCTTCTGGGGGCGCAGGATCGCGCCTTCGCGCGGGAATTGGTAGCGGCCCGGTTCGCGCGCCTGGCTCTCGGCCATCAGCGTGTTGATCGCCTTGAATTCGCCCGCGGCCGCCAGTGCGCGCGGCGCATCGACATGGCCGACGCGAAACATCGTGGAGGGGAACAATGCACTGCCGTGGCCGTCGCCCAGCTCAAACGGCACACCGGCAAAGTTCGCCACGTCGGCGTCGCCCGAGCAGTCGATGAAACGCGTGGCCCGTATCGCCTGCCGGCCGGATTTGGTTTCGACGACGAGAGCGCTGATCCGATCGCCTTCCATCACCACAGCCGAGGCCCAGGCGTGAAAAAGAATGTGCACGCCTGCGGCCACCAGCAACTGGTCGGCCGCGCATTTGTAGGCCGACACGTCATAAGAGCGCACACGGATGCGGCCCTGCATGCCGTCTTGCGGCGCGTTGAGGCCGCCCAGCGCGTCGATGCGTTGCAGCAAGTCGTCGGCCACACCGCGAACCACTTGCTGCATCTGGCCGTTCTTGCGGCCATAAAGGCCTGCGAAATTGGTGACACCGCCGGCCGTGCCCATGCCGCCGAGGAAACCGTAACGCTCCGCAAGCAAGGTGCGTGCGCCATGCCGCGCGGCGCTGACGCTGGCGGCCAGGCCGGCAGGTCCGCCGCCGATCACGACGACATCGAATTCGCCGTAGATTGGCAAAGTACGTGCGGGTTCTGTGATCGAGGGCATGGCTGTCTTCAACTGCCTATTCGAGTTTGATACCGCGCGACTGGATGATGCCGCCCAGAATCGCAGCTTCATCTTTCACGCGGCTCTTCAGGCCGTCGGGCGAGGTGCCCACGGCCTGCCAGCCCTGGTTGAACAGTTTTTGCCGCGTGTCGGCATCGCGGATGATGCGCGGCACTTCTTGCGCCAGCCGCGCCTGCGCGGCCTTGGAGAGGCTCGCCGGGCCGATCAGCGCCGTCCACACTTCGAGGTTGACGTTGGTCACGCCCGCGTCGGCCAGCGGCGGCACTTCAGGCACAAGGGACGAGCGCCCGCCAGCCAGGCCGATCGCCTTGAGCTTGCCCGAGCGCACATGCGGCATGGCCACGCCGGGCGGGATCAGCGCCATCTGGATCTGGCCGCCCAGCATGGCGGTGACCACTTGCGGGTTGCCGGCAAAGGGCACGTGCACGGGCGTGAGGCCGGGCACGCGGCTTTTCAGCAGCTCCATGCCCAGGTGGGCGACCGAGCCGTTGCCGACCGAGCCGTAGTTCCACTGGCTGCCGCCTTGGCGCGCGGCGGCGAAAAATTCAGTGCCGCCGGGTTCATTGGCGGGCGCTACCAGCACCAGCGGTGCGGTGGCCAGCAGCGAGATCAGCGAAAAGTCTTTCGCCGGGTCGTAAGGCAGCTTGGGGTAGAGCAGCTTGGCCGAGGTCAGGTTGCCGTTGATGACGACGCCCAGCGTGTGGTCGTCCGTGGCCTTGGCGACCTGGTCGGCCGCAATGTTGCCGGAGGCGCCGGGTTTGTTCTCGATGATCACCGGCTGGCCCAGCGCGCGGCTCAGGGGCTCGGCCAGCGTGCGGGCGGCCATGTCGGGTGTGGAGCCGCCGGGAAAGCCGACCAGGATGCGCAGCGGCCTGGTCGGCCAATTGCCCGGATTTTTTAAGTCTTTTGGGCCTGCAGCCCAGGTGCTGCATGCAGATGCCGCTATCAAAAGTGTAGCGATCAGCCGGGAAGAAGGTGAAATGGAAAGAGGCTTCATGACGATCCCTGAGGCTTGGAACAGGTTCCTGAAAGCGTCATTGGAACAGTTTTGACGGCTCGATTCCGTCATACATCCACTTCAGGCCCGCAAAGCCCGCGCTCTCGGTGCCGCTCTGGAACATCTGGTTGCGCAGCTCGCGCTGCACGCCGGCTGCATGGTAAATGTCGCCATAAAAACGGGCCGTCAGCTGCACGCGGCCGGTGCGCAGGTAGCGCTTTTGCTGGTATTTCTGAAAGGCCTTTTCCACGTCGCCGCGGGTAAAGCGCAGCGCTTCGCGCAACACCACGGCGTCTTCAATCGCCTGGCCGGCGCCTTGCGCCAGGTACTGCAGCATCGGGTGGGCTGCGTCGCCCAGCAGGGTCACGCGCCTGTCGGTCCAGTTCTTCACCGGTTCGCGGTCGCACAGCACCCACATCTTCCAGGTCTCGATCTTGGCCAGCAGCTCTTTGACCTGCGGGCAGGCGTCGGCAAAACGCTCGTTCAGCTCGGCGGTGTCGCCAAAGGTGTTCCAGCCTTCGTCGTACTTGTTGCTGTGAAAGACGGCCACCAGGTTGAACAGCTCGCCGCGGCGCAGCGGGTAGTGCACCAGGTGGGTTTTCTCGCCGCCCCAGAGCAGCACGTCGTCGCTCCAGAGGTGGGCGGGGACTTCTTCGCGCTTGAGCACCGCGCGGTAGGCGATATGGCCGGACACGCGGGGCTTGCCGTCGCCCACCACCGCTTCGCGGATGCGGCTCCACATGCCGTCGGCGCCTATCAGCGCGCGGCCCTCAACGACTTCGCCGCCTTCGAGCTGAACGGTCACGCCGTCGGCGGTTTGGTTAAACGACTCCACCTTGGCGCTGGTGCGCAGGGTGACGTTGGGCTGGGCGCGGCAGGCGTCCAGAAACACCTGGTGCAGGTCGGCGCGGTAGATCACGCCGTAAGGAAAACCGTAGGTGGCCCGCGCCACATCGCCCAGCGGCACGCGAACGACTTTTTCGCCGGTGCGCACATCGTTCATGCCCAGGCCGGGCGGAAAGAAGGCCACGCGGTTAATCGCTTCTGTCAGGCCCAGGTAGTCGAACATGCGAAAGATATTCGGCCCCAGCTGGATGCCGGCGCCGATTTCACCGAAGCTCGCCGCCTGCTCCAGCAGCATCACCGGATGGCCGTCCTGTGCGAGCACCATGGCCGCAGCCAGTCCGCCGATGCCGCCGCCCGAGATGATGAGGGGAGATGTATGTGCCATAGTGGTGACGTTAAGCCGGGGAATGTGGTCGTGGACTTTGCTGGGGATGCGTTAATGATAAGTATACTTATTAATAAACGGCTTGGTGACTTAGTACATACCCTGAACCGCAAACCTCAACGGTAAACTCGGCAAATGGCAAAAAGTTTCAACTTCGGAGAAGCGCCCGGGCACCTGATCCGGCGCGCGCAGCAACTGGCAGTGGCAATCTTCATGGAAGAGACGTCGGGTTTTGACGCCACGCCCGTGCAGTTCGCGATTCTCAACGCCCTGATGGACGACCCCGGCGAAGACCAGATCACGCTGTCAGGCCGTGTCGCCTTTGACCCGGCCACCTTCGGCTCGGTGATCGGCCGGCTGGAGGCCAAAGGCTGGGTCAAACGCGAAGCCGACCCGCGCGACAAGCGCCGCAAGCTCCTCTGGAACACGCCCGAAGGCGAAAAAGTCGCGCTGCAGATGAAGCGGGCGGTCGGCAAGACCCAGCAGCGCATCCTGGCGCCTTTGGACGAGGATGAGCGGGTTCAGCTGGGCATCTTGCTGACCAAACTGGTGGCCGGTCACGAAAACGACGCCAAGTAAGACATCTAAGTAAAAGCGGCTAAGCAAATCAATAAAAACGGGGCTTCAAGCCCCGTTTTTTGTTTTGCGTGTTGACTTGCCCGTCACGCCCGTCACGCCCGTCACGCCCGTCACGCCCGGCAGCGGCCTTAGTTGGACTTGGCCAGCAGGTCGAAATGCTCCACCGTCGGTGGACCCGCAAAAAACGGCCCGACGATGGCGCGCCAGTCGGCAAACGCGGGCGACTGGCGAAAGTCGACCGTGTGGTTTTCGAGTGTGTCCCAAAAGATCTGCAGGATGTAGCGCTCGGGGCTTTCAATGCCTTTGTTGACCTTGAAGCCCTGAAAGCCCTTGGCTTTGGAGATCACTTCCTTGATGCCGCGCTGGATGGCTTCGTCAAAGGCGGCTTGCTGGCCGGGCTGGATGCGGATGTCGGCGAGTTCGAGAATCATGAAAAAAGCTCCTGTCGTTATCAATACTGGGTAGCCGGCAACTCTACCGTCAATCCGTCCAGCGCGGGTGTGAGCTTGATCTGGCAGCTCAGCCGGCTGGCGGGCCTGCGCGGCGCGGCGGTGAATTCGATCATGCCCAGTTCTTCGCCGTCGGGTGGCGGCAGGCTGGCCGTGTCGGAAGCAAAAGGCTCCTGCACGTAAACATGGCAGGTGGCGCAGGTCAGCAGCCCGCCGCAGTCGGCGGCAATGCCGTCGACGCCGGTTGACACGGCAGCTTCCATCAGGCTTTTGCCGATTTTGCCGTTTATCCGCGTGGTGCTTCCACCTGCTGCTATTAAATTGATAGTAATGGTGCTCATGCTCATGAGGTGATCTTAGATGCGGCTGAAGTACTCGCGGCGCTGCCAGTCGTCTTTGTCTTCGGCTTCGGCGTGGCGGGCAATTTCGGCTTGCTTGATGCGTGTGAGGCAGCTGACGAAGGCCTCGCCGAAGGCCGCTGTCAAGGCTGTGTCGGCTTGCAAGGCGTCCAGCGCTTCGCCCAGGCTGGTGGGGATTTTTTCCGCATCAGAACCGTACGGCGCATCGGTGGCCTTGGGGGCCTTGAGGCTGCGCGTGATGCCGTCCAGCCCGGCGTGAATCTGCGAGGCGAGATAGAGATACGGATTCGCCGCCGGCTCGCCGAGGCGGTTCTCAATGCGCGTGCCGTTGTCATCGCACTGGCCCACCACACGCAGCATGGCGCCGCGGTTGTCGCGGCCCCACAGAATGGATTGCGGTGCCAGTGCGTTGGGGCGAAAGCGCCCGAAGCCGTTGATGGTCGGCGTGCAAAACGCCGTCATGCCGCGCGCATGCGCCAGCAAGCCGGCCAGGTACTGCTCGCCCACTTCCGAGAGCGTGTACTGCGCGTCGGCGGGTGTGCTTCCTGCGGCGGGGCTGGCGCGCTTGAACAGGTTGGCGCCGGTTTTCAGGTCCACCAGCGACTGGTGCAAATGCCAGCCGCTGGACATGATGTTCGGAAAGGGCGGCCGGCACATGAAGGTGGCATGGTAGCCGGCACGCCTCAGGGCTTGTTTGACGGCGCTGCGAAACAGCACCATGTTGTCGGCGGCGGCCAGCGCGTCGGTGGCGTCAAACACCGCTTCGACCTGGCTGGGGCCGAGCTCGATTTCCAGCGACAGCAGCGGCAGGCCCAGTGCTTGTGCCGTGCGCTGCACGATGCGCTGCGGCTCCTCGGCCATGTCGACCCATTGTTCCGACAGCAGGTGGTAGCCGGGGTGGATCATGCTGACCTCCGGCGGCAAGCCCGGCCAGTCGGCTTGTTCAGGGTCAAGCTGTGCGCCCACGCCATCGCCGGCAAGGCGGTAGATATGAAACTCGATCTCCAGCCCGCACTTCATGCCGTAGCCGGCTTCGGCCAAATTGGCGAGTGCGCTTTGCAGCACACGGCGCGTGTCGAGTTCTACGGGGCGGCCATCCGGAAACCACGGCTGGCATTGCACCCAGCCGGTTTTGTCCGCCCACGGTAATTCTTTCAAGCTGGCCGGGTCGGCCAGCAACATCACGTTGCCGCCAAATTCAAACCCAGGCATTTCGGTGGCGCCACCGGCTTCGAACACCTTGTAGGCGGTGCGGTCGGCGGTGTCTTTCAGCAGCAGCGTGCTCACCATGCCCACGCCGGCCGTCATGGCCTCTGCAGCGGCAGAAGCCACCAGCGTCTTGCCGCGCAGCATGCCGTGCAGGTCGCACCATGCAAAGCGCACCAGCTCCAGGCCGCGCGCTTCGATGCGCCGCGTGGCATCCGCCAGCGCAGCCTGCCTCGCGGCGTCGTGCACGCCGCATTGCGCCGCAAAGTGGCTCATGGCTGCGTAGCGGTGGTGGGTGTTTCGGCGGCGGCCTTGGTGTCCAGCCAGGGCGCGCGTTCGCGCTTGGTGCTGGCGGTTTGCTGCCACCACTGGGCCCATTCACCGGCTGGCGCAATGCCGTCTACCGTATCCGGTCCGGTGATTACCGAGGCCAGCGCGGGGTCGGCAATGCCGGGCGCCACGCCGCCGTTCTGCACGGTGTCTATCGCCTTGAGCAGCACGCGCCGGTTGGCCATGATGACTTTGTCTGACGTGCCGAGGTGTTCGCGCGTGCGGTTCTGGATCTCGCCCATGCTTTCCACGGCCCACTGGTCGTGCACATTGATGTCTTCTTCGCCCATGCCCAGGTAGGTGGTGCTCATCTGCTCTTCGGCATTGAAGCCCCAGTTGTTGTGGCGGCCGGCCTTGGGGATGTAGTCGGGCAGGGCGATGAACTGCTGGCGCTGGGCGCGCATGCTCTCGCGGTCCAGCGGGCCGGCAAAGCTGGTGAAGAAGGTGTACCAATAGGTGTTCGTGTCGTCCACCGGCACATGCATCTGCGTGATCGTCATGGTTTCCGACAGCGGGATCACAAAGGTGGCAGGGAAGATGGCGTTGGTCACGCGCACGTGGGTGAGCTTGTCGGTCATGGCGCGCAGCGCGGTCAGTTGCATGCCCCAGGGCTTGTTTTCAAAGCTGATGTCGGGCTGGGCGAACTCGCGCATGATGCGCGTCATTGGCCACTGCTCGCCGTCTTTGCTCCCGGCGCTGGCGCTGCGAAACTGCTTGCCGGCCGGGTTCTGGCCGATTTCATCGAGCGGGTCGTCTTGCAAAAAGCGATGCAGGAAGGACGGGTGCGCCGGGTCGATGCCCACCTCAAACGCCTGCAGCCAGTTGGCGTTCCACAATCCCTTGAAGGCAAAGCTGTGCGTGGCCGGTGCGGTAAAGCAGTCAAAAGCGGGGAAGGGCGGCGGCGTGCTGCCTTCGTCGCCCAGCCAGGCAAACAGCACGCCGGCTTTTTCAATCACGGGGTAGCTGCGCTGGCGAATGCGCTCGCACAGCTTGCTGCCGGTGGGCTCGGCTGGTGTTTCCAGGCAGCGGCCGTCGGTGGCGAACTTCCAGCCGTGAAAAGGGCAGCGCAGGCCGCCGCCTTGCGCTGCGCTTTCGCGGCGGCCAAACGACAGGTCGGCGCCGCGGTGCGCGCAGTCGCGGTCCAGCAGGCCCCAGGCGCCAGAGGCGTCCTTGAAGAGCACCAGGTCCTGGCCGAACAGCTTGATCGCCTTGACCGGGCGGATTTCCATGCGTCGGTCCAGCACCGGGTTGAACTCATCGACCAGTGCGGCGGGCTGCCAGTACTGGCGCAGCAGCTTGCCGCAGGGCGTGCCCGGCGTGATGCGGGTCAACAAGTCATTTTGTTCAGCGTTCATGGGGGGTCTTTAAAACGGTATACCGAAATTAAAATTCAGTGTACATTCCCTGCCATGAACTTGCAAGAAACCGTTTTGATGCAGTTGCGTGACCTGATTTTGCGCGGCGAGTTTGAGCCCGGCCAGCGCCTGGCCGAGCAGCAACTGGCCGAGCGCCTGGGCGCCTCGCGCACGCCGGTGCGGGCCGCGCTGGTCACGCTGGAACAAGAGGGCCTGGTCGAGGCCAACGACACCGGCAAATATCTGGTGCGCCAGTTCACGCCGCGCGAAGTGGCCGATGCGATTGCGGTGCGCGGCCACCTTGAGGGCATGGCGGCCCGGCTGGTGGCCGAGCACGGCGTGTCGCGCCAGCTGCAGCTGGATTTGCAGTCTTGCCTGGACGAAGGCGACCGCGCACTGGCGGCCAACCCGCTGGGCTATGACAACTACGCGGCTTATGCGGCCATGAACGACCGCTTCCATGCGCTGATCCTGGAGGCCAGCGGCAACCGCGCGCTGCAGCGTGCCATTGAGCTCAACGACAAACTGCCTTTCGCTTCAGCCTCGGCCATGCTGCCCATGCAGTCCACGCTGGAGCAAGACCGCGACTGGATGCACTACGCGCACCGCCAGCACCACATGCTGTTTGCGGCGCTCAAGGCGGGGGAGGGCGCGCGGGCTCAGGCGCTGGCGGTGGAACACACCGAAGTCGCTCAGATGAATATGCGCATGGCACTGCAGCGGCGCGCCGAAACCGAAAGCGTGATGCCCGGTTTGCGGCTCGTCGTGGGCGGATAGACCTATTTTAACGCTTGTCCAGCAGCAGTTTCAGATCGATGGATTCGGCAACCGCCTTGTTGCCGGCGTCACCCAGGTGCAAATGGTCGCCTGAGTCATAGGCGGGCAGGATACGCAGCGGGTTTTGCGGGTCGCGCACCACCGCATCGAAATCCAGCACCGCATCGAACTCGCCGCTGCCGCGTATCCACGCGTTGATGCGCTGGCGCACGGCGTCCTTCTCGGGGCTGTGGTAATTCGCAACCGGTGAGCCCGGCATGGTCAGCGCACCTTCAAAGGGCGTCAGCGTGGCGCCCACGATGCGCACGCCGCGGCTCTTGGCGCGCGCAATCAACTGGCGGTAACCGGCGATCAGCGCATCAGCCTGCGTGGCTGGCTCCTTGGGTTCAAACGTGCTGCCGGGCCAGCTGATGTCGTTGATGCCCATGAGCAGCACCACGCTGGTGATGCCGGGCTGGCCCAGCACGTCGCGGTCAAAGCGTGCGAGTGCGTTGGGCCCCATGTGGTTCTTGAGCACCCGCCCGCCCGAGATGCCCGCATTGAGCACGGCCACGTTTTGCGTCGCCAGGCGGCGCGCCAGAAAGTCCGGCCAGCGCTGGTCGGTGCCGGGCGTGGAGGCCGCGCCGTCGGTGATCGAATCGCCAAAGGCCACGACCGTTCGTGTGCCGGGCGCAGCCTCCACCAGCACCGCGCTGAGGAAGAGGCGGCTGTTGACCGTGCTGTCGGCCTTGAGGACGTTCGCGTCAACGGCATTGCCCGCCGCGATCTGCGCGGGCTGCAAGCCGTCCCAGTGGATGGTGGTGAGCGGCGTTGCTTGTGGAAAGTACAGGCTGACCGACAGGCGGCTGAGCGGCGCGACGGCCAGCTCGACCGGGTCGCTCATCACGACGGCGCTTGCCGGCACCGTGACCGAGGGTTGGCCGCCAAAGGTCAGCGCCTTGCCGGTTCCGTCGGCGGGCGCGATATGGGCCGCGCCAATCTGCAAAGCCTGCGTGCCGTATTCGTTAGACAGCACGATGCGTACGCGTGAGCCGCCCATGCTTGCCCGCACGGTCTGGCGCACGGTTTGATCTTGCAAGGTGGCTGGAAGACCCAGCGGCAGCACAAAGTCGCTCTTCCAGACGGGTTGAGGGCTGGCCGTCCAGCTGGGTACCCACGTGCCGGTATCGGCTGCCTGCGCCTGCGTAAAAGCGGCCGTCGCCATCCACGCGAACGAAAGCAGGGCTTGAAGCGCGCGCCGCTTTGAAGGGAAGAAGGTGTTCATGGTGTTGGGTTCTCAGGAAGTGGCGGGGATGGCCCGCAGTTCGGTCTTGTCGCGCGACAGGCTGTACAGCGTGACAGCGATGCCGATGACGGTGATCAGCGCGGCCAGCCAGCTCAAGCCGCCCAGGCCAAAGTGGCTGCTGACGACCAGGCCGCCCAGCCAGGCGCCCAGCGCATTGCCCACATTGAAGGCACCGATGTTCAGGCTGGCCGCCAGGTTCTGGCCCGCGCCGTGCGCTTGCTGCAGCACACGCATCTGCAGCGGTGCCACGGTGGCAAAGGAAGCCGCACCCAGCAAGCCGACAAACACCACCGTGGCCACAGGCGAATGCAGCACAAAGCCCATCACGCCCAGCACCCCTGCCAGCGCCGCGAGGGTGACCAGCAGCGACATCCGCAGGCCGCGGTCGGCCAGGCGCCCGCCCAACAGGTTGCCCACAAAGAAGCCGCCGCCAAACACCAGCAGGATGGGAGACACCGCCGCTTCGCTAAAGCCGGTGATCTGCGTCAGGATGGGCTGGATGTAGGTGAAGATGGCAAACAGGCCGGCAAAGCCGAGCACGGTCATCAGCAATCCCAGCAGCACTTGCGGGCGGGCGAGGCCGGCCAGCTCTTGCCGGATGGTCGAGGTGCCGTTTTCAGCTGCGCTGCGCGGCACAAATATGGCCAGCACCACAAAGGCCAGCAAGCCGATCAGCGTGACCACCCAGAAGGTGGAGCGCCAGCCGTAGTGCAGGCCCAGCCAGGCGCCCGCAGGTACGCCAAGCAAGGTGGCCAGCGACAACCCGCTGAACATGATGGCAATCGCCGAGGCCTTGCGCTCGGGCGCGACCAGGCCGGTGGCCACGATGGAGCCCACGCCGAAAAAGGTGCCGTGCGCCATCGAGGTGATGACGCGGGCCGCCATCAGGCTGCCGTAGTCCGGCGCCAGCGCGCAGGCCAGGTTGCCCAGTGTGAAGATGGCCATCAGCGCCAGCAGCACGGTCTTGCGCGGCAGCTTGCGCGTGGCCAATGTCAGCACCGGCGCGCCCACCGCCACGCCCAGGGCGTAGCCGGAAATCAGCAGCCCGGCCGAGGCGATGGTCACGCCCAGGTCGGCGGAGACTTGCAGCAGCAGGCCCATGATGACGAACTCGGTGGTGCCTATGCCGAAGGAGCCGGCGGTCAGGGCCAGCAGGCCCAGGGGGAGTGAAGAAGATTTGCTCGCAGCCATGGAAGTCGCTTTAAAAGGTGGATGCGACTAGTATGGAAACGAATGACTGGTTTGACTAGAATGACCTGATGACAATCATCTGTGAATTCAGTTCACGATTGATGAATGTGCAATACGCTGGGGCGCAGCGCTTGCCAGGCGCATTTCCAGGCTCCCGGGTTCGGCGGGTGACAGGAAAATTTATAGCGAAATCGGCCTCAAGCCCAATATCCACCTTGGCTGGCAGCTATCAAAACAATAGCGATTACGACACGGCAATCGAAAACCTCAATAACCCCCCCCATAACCTCATAACCCCATAGGCCCCCCACATGCCCCGTATCGACGTCAACCGCTCCGGCGAAATGGAAGCCTTTGTCCAGGTCGTGGAAAAAGCCGGGTTTTCCGCCGCCGCCCGGCAGCTGTGCATGACGCCTTCGGCTGTCAGCAAACTGGTGACCCGGCTGGAGGCACGGCTGGGCACGCGGCTGGTGAACCGGACCACGCGCAAACTGCAGCTCACGCCCGAAGGCACCACGTTTTACGAGCAAAGCACGCGCGTGCTGGCCGACATGGACGAGGCTGAGCGCGGCGCGGCAGCCGCCGCCATGCCGCGCGGGCGCGTCAGCATCAACGCCAGCATGCCGACCGCACACCGGCTGCTGCTGCCGCTGGTGCCGGCCTTTCATGAGTGCTTTCCCGACATCTCGCTGGACATCACGCTGACCGACCGCATCGTCGACCTGCTGGACGAGCGCACCGACGTGGCGATCCGCTGGGGTGCGCTGGCGTCTTCGCAACTGGTGGCGCGGCGCCTGGGCGACACGGCGCAGGTCATCGTGGGGAGCCCGGCTTACCTGGCGCGCCACGGCACGCCGCAGACGCTGGAAGAACTTGAGGCGCACCAGCGCCTGGCCCACACCTTCAAGCGCAACATGCATTACTGGCCGGTGCGTGTGGACGGGCAGATCCAGCAGTTGCCGATCACCGGTTATGTGCGCGCCAGCGACGGTGAGGCGCTGCGGCACCTCGTGCTGGCAGGTGCGGGGCTGGCCCGCATGTCGATGTTCCATGTAGGCCGCGACATCGATGCAGGGCGCCTGGTGCGGGTTGCTGAAAGCCTGAACCCCGGCGAGCGCGAACCCATCCATGCGGTGTTTGTCGGCCGGGGCGGCCGCTTGCCGGCGCGCGTGCGTGTGCTGCTGGACTTTCTGGTCAAGCACGTCACGCAAGAGGTGATTGACGGCGGCGGCCTGGGGTCTGACTACCAGTTGCACCAGCCTTGAGCCCTTCTGGTGTCTGCAAGGTTTTTACGCCCTCTCCCAAAGGGAGAGGGAGAAGGAGAGGGAGCAAGGTCACTCAGCTCTCAGCTATTACTAAGTAGTACCCGCTAGGTACAACCCGCTACGTACGTTCCCTATGGCTGTGCCTCCATAACTTGCCTAGCATCCGTAACAAGTCGTAAGGCCGCAAGGGCCGCTTCGGCCATGGAGGATTTCTGATGCACCGCGTTCCTGTTCACACCCTGAGTCTTTCCCTTTGGCTGCTGTCGCTGGCCGGCCCCGGTTTTGCGCAAGAGCGCTTCAGTGCGTCTGCCGACGGCCAGGAAGTCACTGACAGCCGCACCGGCCTGATTTGGCGGCGCTGCGCCGAGGGCATGGTCTTCAAGGGCAAAACCTGCATCGGGCAGGCGGCGTTTTTAAGCGCGCCTGACGCGGCCACGCGCGCCAAGGCAGCGTCCGCGCCGGGCGCTGAATGGCGTTTACCCATCTTGAAGGAGCTCTCCAGTATTGTTTCCGCGCGGGAAGCCGATGTAGACAAGGCCGCGATAGACCCGAATGCCTTTCCCGGCACGCCGGTGGCTCGCTTCTGGACATCCAGCAGCACCGGCCCGGGTTACTTCACGTTTGTAGGCTTCAGCGACGGCAGCGCCGGTGAAGCGCCGCGCGCCACGTCGGCCGCCGTGCGCTTGGTGCGCAGCGCGAAGTAAGGCTTAGTCCTTCAGTCTTTGGCGACCTGCAGCACCAGCTTGCCGAAGTTCTCGCCGTTAAAGAGCTTGAGCAGCGTCTCGGGGAAAGTGTCCAGGCCGACGACGATGTCTTCCTTGCTCTTCATGGTGCCGGCCTTGAGGTAGCCCGCCATCTCGGCCACACCGACGTGGTAGCGGTCGGCGTAGTCGAACACCACTATGCCTTCCATGCGCGCGCGGTTCACCAGCAGCGACAAATAGTTGGCCGGGCCCTTCACGGGCGTGGTGTTGTTGTACTGGCTGATGGCGCCGCAGATGATGATGCGGGCGCCGCGCGCCAGACGCGCCAGCACCATGTCCAGGATCTCGCCGCCCACGTTGTCAAAGTAAACGTCGATGCCTTTGGGGCAGTGCTCTTTCAGGCCGGCGCGCACGTCGCCGTTTTTGTAGTCGATGCAGGCGTCAAAGCCGAGTTCCTTGACGACCCAGTCGCACTTGGCCTGGCCGCCGGCAATGCCGACGACGCGGCAGCCTTTGAGCTTGGCGATCTGGCCGACCGTCTGGCCCACGGCACCGGCCGCTCCCGAGACCACCACGGTCTCGCCCGCTTTCGGCAGGCCGACTTCCAGCAGGCCGAAGTAGCCCGTCATGCCGGGCAGGCCCAGCACGTTGAGCCACGACGTGAGGCCCAGGCGCGGGTCGATCTTGAACATGCCGCTGCGCTTGATCTGGTCGGCCGGAATCAGGCAGTACTCCTGCACGTCGAGTGCGGCGTTGACGTAGTCGCCCACGGCAAAGGCCGGGTTTTGCGAGGCGATCACCTTGCCCACGCCGCCGGCGCGCATCACGGCGCCGATCTCGACCGGCGGGATGTAGCTCTTGGCGTCGTTCATCCAGCCGCGCATGGCGGGGTCAAGTGACAGGTACAGGGTTTTGACGAGCACGCCGCCGGGGCCGGGCTCGGCGACCGGCTCGGTGGTGAAGCGCCAGTTGTCGCGTGTGGGCAGGCCGACAGGGCGGCTGGCGAGGCGAATCTGGTGGTTGCTCAAGGTGGTGATGGCGCTCATGGTTTGTCTCCGCTGAATCTGTTTAGAAGGGGTATTGCTGCAATCGTAGTGGCGGCATCGCCTCGCGTCAGTCGCGCAGGCGATTCGCACGAGGGCTTTTATGGTTTCGGTTTATGCTTTAGAGATGAAACTCCACAACTATTTCCGCTCTTCTTCGTCGTTTCGTGTACGCATTGCGATGGAGATCAAGGGCCTGAGCTACGACTACGTTGCAGTGCACATCGCCAAAGGCGAGCACAAGCAGCCGCCCTATGCCGCACTGGCCGCCGACACCCTGGTGCCGCTGCTGGAAGTCGACGGTGAAAAGCTCTCGCAGTCCATGGCCATCATTGAATACCTGGATGAACTGCACCCCGAGCCTGCGCTGCTGCCGGCCGACGCGCTGGGCCGTGCCAAGGTGCGGGCACTGGCCCAATCCATCGCCTGCGAGATCCACCCCATCAACAACCTGCGCGTTCTCAAGTATTTGGTCAAAGAGCTCAAGCTCGATGAGGCCGCCAAGAACGCCTGGTACGTGCATTGGTGCCGTGAGGGCCTGGAAGCCTTCGAGCGCCAGCTCGCGCAGTTGCCCGCATCGACTTACTGCTACGGCAACACGCCCACGCTGGCCGACTGCTGCCTGGTGCCGCAAATCTTCAACGCCAAACGATTCAACGTGAGCTTTGACGGCTTGCCGCGCACCATGGCTGCGTTTGACGCGTGCATGAAGCTGCCGGCGTTTCAAAAAGCGCAGCCCTCAGCTTGTCCCGACAACGAAACCTGAAGCCGGATTCGCTATGCATGCTGATTGGCTCATCCCCGACTGGCCGGCACCTGCCGGCGTGCGGGCGGTTTTCACCACGCGTGTCGGCGGCGTATCGCCCGTGCCTTATGACAGCCTGAACCTGGGTGACCACGTGGGCGACCAACCCGCCCACGTTGCCGCCAACCGTGAGGTGCTGCGGCAGGCGACGGGCAGCCACGCGGTGTTCATGCAGCAGGTGCACGGCAGCGAAACGTTGGTGCTGAGCGCCGGCGCCGCCGACGGCCAGCAAGCCGATGCCTGCGTGACGGACCAGACAGGCCTGGCTTGCACCATCATGGTGGCTGATTGTTTGCCGGTGCTGCTCGCCAGCGAAGACGGCGCCGTGGTGGCTGCGGCGCATGCGGGCTGGCGCGGACTGGCTGGGGGCCCATCCGGCCCTCGCGGTGTGCTGGAGTCAGTTTATGAGTCTTTTAGTGCTCTGGCCCATAAGGGTCATGGACAGGTAGCTATCAAAACAATAGCATGGCTCGGTCCCTGCATTGGTCCTTCGGCGTTCGAAGTCGGTGCTGAAGTGAAGGCCGCATTTGAAGCTGCACAGCCTGAAGCGGGGAATTTGTTTGTTCCCCATGGCCCCGGCAAGTACCTGGCCGACCTGCCGGCACTGGCGCGGCTGCGCCTGAAGGCCCTGGGCATTACGCAGGTGGATGGCAATGACGGCAGCGATGCCTGGTGCACCGTGCGCAATCCCTCAAGGTTCTTTTCCCACCGGCGGGACGCCGGCGTCACCGGCAACGGTTTTGGCACCACTGGCCGGATGGCTGCCTGCATCTGGCGCGTGTGAAGCGAGGGTTTTCTCGCGGGCTGCATCAGCGTCTGTCTCAGCGTCTGCAGTTTGCTGCAGTTCTTGCGCAGCGCGCTTTTTAATGGCCTTGCTGCGTGCAGGTGCACCCATCAGGTAAACCACCAATGCCACAGGACCCAGTCCATAGAGTACAAAGGTAACCAGTGCGCCCAGAAGTGTGCCGTTGCTGTTGGTGGCTTCGGCAACGCTCATCATGAGCACGACGTAAATCCAGGCGATGACAATCAAATACATAAATACGTAGAACTCCAGGGCCTGGGGGGAAATTTGTAATGCAAATCCTACGATACTGTTGGTGTACTCAAAAGAGTCACCGAGACTCAACATGATCGGGGAGACAAGATGAATTTTGACGCAAAGCAGGCCGAAGCGGCCCGGCAGATGCAAGAGACCTTTGCGGCAGGCCTGCAGCAGGCCATGGGAGCCCTGGCAAACGCTGGATCAAACGCGGGCTTGCATACGGGCGCAGGCCAGGCCCAGTCCCCGCTTCAGTTCGACCCGGCCAAGCTCCAGGAATTGCAGCAACGCTACATCGCAGACGCCTCAGCCCTGTGGAACCAGGGCCTGCAAGAGGGCACCGACGCGGTGGTGTCCTCTGACCGCCGGTTTTCCGGTGACGCCTGGAAGGCCAACCCCGTCTCCAAATTTTCCGCATCAGCCTATCTGCTGAATGCCCGCACCCTGATGGACATGGCCGAAGCCGTGCAAGCCGACGCCAAAACGCGCGCACGCGTGCGCTTTGCGGTCGAGCAATGGATGGCGGCCACCGCGCCCAGCAACTTTCTGGCGCTCAATGCCGAAGCCCAGAAAAAAGCCATCGACAGCCGCGGCGAAAGCATCGCCCAGGGCATTACCAACCTGCTGCACGACCTGAAGCAGGGCCATGTGTCGATGACCGACGAAAGCGTGTTCGAGGTTGGCAAAAACGTTGCCACCACCGAAGGCGCGGTGGTGTTTGAAAACGAATTTTTCCAGCTGCTCGAGTACAAGCCGCTCACGGCCAAGGTGTATGAAAAGCCTTTCCTGCTGATCCCGCCCTGCATCAACAAGTTCTACATCCTCGACCTGCAACCCGAGAACTCACTCATTCGCTACGCAGTGAGCGAAGGGCACCGCACCTTTGTCGTCAGCTGGCGCAATCCCGACGAGTCCATGGCCGGCAAGACCTGGGACGACTACATCGAGCACGCCGCCATCAAGGCGATCGACGTGGTGCAGGACATCACCGGCGCGAAAACGATCAATGCACTCGGCTTCTGTGTGGGCGGCACGATTCTGGGAACGGCGCTGTCGGTGCTGGCGGCGCGCGGCAAGAAGCCCGTGGCCAGCGCGACCTTGCTCACGTCTTTCCTGGACTTCACCGACACCGGCATCCTCGACATCTTTATCGATGAAACGTCGGTCAAGTACCGCGAGGCCGAGATGGGGCAGGGCGGTTTGCTCAAAGGGCAAGACCTGGCGTCTACCTTCAGCTTCCTGCGCCCCAATGACCTCGTTTGGAACTACGTCGTCGGCAACTACCTCAAGGGCGAAACGCCGCCGCCCTTTGACCTGCTTTACTGGAACAGCGACTCCACCAACCTGCCCGGGCCTTTTTACGCCTGGTACCTGCGCAACACCTACTTTGAAAACAACCTGATTAAACCGGGCAAAGCCGTGGTGTGCGGGCAGAAGGTGGATTTGCGCAAGGTCGACATTCCGGTCTACCTCTACGGCTCGCGCGAAGACCACATCGTGCCGATTGGCGGCGCCTACGCCTCGACCCAGCATCTGCCGGGCAAGAAGCGTTTTGTGATGGGCGCGTCGGGTCATATTGCCGGCGTGATCAATCCGCCCGCCAAGAAAAAACGCAGCTACTGGACCAACGACAAGCTGCCGCAAAGCAAATTCCCCGCCACGCAGGCTGAATGGCTCAAAGGCGCGACCGAACATCCGGGCAGCTGGTGGACCGACTGGTCCGCCTGGCTCAAGGGCCATGCTGGCAAGCAAATTGCTGCACCCAAAACATATGGCAGCCGCCAACACAAAGTCATCGAAGCCGCACCGGGCCGCTACGTCAAGGCAAAGGCCTGACCGGTTTAGCCGGCCGCTTCTTTAGAGAATCCATCCAAACACTTCACAAGGAAACACATCATGGAAGACATCGTTATCGTTGCAGCCGGCCGCACGGCCGTGGGCAAATTTGGCGGCTCGCTGGCCAAGATCCCGGCGACTGAATTTGGCGCCGCAGTCATCAAGGGCGTGCTGGAGCGTTCGGGCCTGAGCGCCGACCAGCTGGGTGAAGTCATCCTCGGCCAGGTGCTCGCCGCCGGTGTCGGCCAGAACCCGGCGCGCCAGTCGGTGATCAAGGCCGGTTTCCCTAACGGTATTCCAGGCCTGACCATCAATGCCGTTTGTGGTTCCGGCCTGAAGGCCGTCATGCTGGCCGCCCAGTCGGTGGCCACGGGCGACAGCGAGATCGTGATCGCCGGCGGCCAGGAAAACATGAGCGCCGCGCCGCACGTGCTCAACGGTTCGCGCGACGGCCAGCGCATGGGCGACTGGAAGATGGTCGACTCCATGATCGTCGACGGTCTGTGGGACGTCTACAACCAGTACCACATGGGCATCACCGCCGAAAACGTGGCCAAGAAATACGGCATTGACCGCGCAGCGCAAGACGCCTTGGCCCTGGCCAGCCAGACCAAAGCCGCAGCGGCGCAAGACGCCGGCAAGTTCAAGGATGAAATCATCCCCATCACCATTCCCCAGAAAAAGGGCGACCCGGTGGTGTTTGCCGCCGACGAATTCATCAACCGCAAGACCAGCGCCGAAGGCCTGGCGGGCCTGCGCCCTGCGTTTGACAAGGCCGGCGGCGTGACGGCGGGCAACGCGTCGGGCCTGAATGACGGCGCGGCCGCGGTGATGGTGATGACAGCCAAAAAAGCTGCGGCGCTGGGCCTCAAGCCACTCGCGCGCATTGCCAGCTACGCCACCACCGGCCTGGACCCGGCCTACATGGGCATGGGCCCAGTGCCGGCATCTACCAAAGCGCTGCAGCGCGCCGGCTGGAAAGCACAAGACCTCGACCTGCTGGAAATCAACGAAGCTTTCGCGGCGCAGGCCTGCGCGGTCAACAAGGAAATGGGCTGGGACACCAGCAAGGTCAATGTGAATGGCGGCGCGATTGCCATCGGCCACCCCATCGGCGCGTCCGGTTGCCGCATCCTGGTGACCTTGCTGCACGAGATGGCCAGGCGCGATGCGAAAAAAGGCATTGCCAGCCTGTGCATTGGCGGCGGCATGGGGGTTGCCCTCACACTGGAGCGCTGAATATCAGGTAAAACAGCCTGTAGCGGGCATGAATCATGCGTAAGCAGCTATTAAATTTATAGCGCAAGTTAAACGGTTTCAATAATTCACAAAATCAAGGAGAGAGTCATGGCAAAAAAAGTAGCGTACGTTACGGGTGGCATGGGCGGCATTGGAACCGCCATCTGCCAGCGGCTGGACAAAGACGGGTACCTCGTGGTGGCGGGCTGCGGCCCCACGCGCGACTACACCAAATGGCTCGACGAGCAGAAGGCCCTGGGCCACACCTTCTACGCTTCGGTGGGCAATGTGGGAGACTGGGATTCCACCGTGGCAGCCTTCGACAAGGTCAAGGCCGAGCACGGTCCGGTGGCGGTGCTGGTCAACAACGCCGGCATCACGCGCGACGGCCAGTTCCGCAAGATGAGCAAGGCCGACTGGGACGCGGTGATTTCCACCAACCTCAACAGCATGTTCAATGTGACCAAGCAGGTCATTGAAGGCATGATCGAAGCCGGGTTCGGGCGCATCGTCAACATCTCGTCGGTGAACGGCCAGAAGGGCCAGTTCGGCCAGGTGAACTATTCCACCGCCAAGGCCGGCCTGCATGGCTTCACCATGGCGCTGGCACAAGAGGTTGCCGCCAAGGGCGTGACGGTCAACACGGTCAGCCCGGGTTATATCGGCACCGACATGGTCAAGGCCATTCGCCCCGATGTGCTCGAGAAAATCGTGGCAGGCGTGCCGGCCAAGCGGCTCGGCCAGCCGGAAGAAATCGCCTCGATCATTTCCTGGATTGCATCCAGCGAAGGCGGCTACGCCACAGGCGCAGACTTCTCGCTCAATGGTGGCCTGCACATGGGCTAAGCGCACTTGCGACTGCTGGTTGAAAACCCGCTCCGGCGGGTTTTTTTATGGCCGGTGATGGGTGACGGTGAGAACACCCTGCAACTGCGTGGGGATTTTGTCTGAGGCCCAAAAAGCAACTGTAGTAAATTAAAGAAACGTGTTCTACGGGGACAGCCTGCTTGCCGGGCTGCGTCGCAGGCCTTCCTTGGAGTCTTGACAGGCTCTTAACCACTTCTTAAAGGAATCCCTCTCGCATGCCCCACAGCGTCTCTCTGATCAGCACCATCGCCGCAGGCCTCGGCCTTGCCCTGATTTTTGGCTTTCTCGCCGTGCGGCTTCGCTTGCCTGCGCTGGTCGGCTACTTGCTGGCGGGCGTGATCATCGGGCCGTTCACGCCCGGCTTTGTGGCGGATGCCGAGATTGCCAGCCAGCTCGCTGAAATCGGTGTGATGCTGCTGATGTTCGGCGTGGGCCTGCATTTCTCGCTGGATGATTTGCTGGCGGTGCGCAAGATCGCCATACCCGGAGCCGTCGTGCAGATGACGGTGGCCACCGCGCTGGGCATGGGCCTGGCGCACTGGTGGGGCTGGAATCTCGGCGGCGCGCTGGTGTTCGGCCTGTCCCTGTCTGTCGCCAGCACCGTGGTGCTGCTTCGTGCGCTTGAAAGCCGCGGCATTCTGGATTCGGTGAATGGGCGCATCGCCGTAGGCTGGCTGGTCGTGGAAGACCTGGCCATGGTGCTGGTCCTGGTGCTCCTGCCGCCGCTGGGGGGCTGGTTGTCGGGCAAGATCGATGCGGACGTCAATGCGCTGTGGAAAACGCTGGGCATCACGCTGCTGCAGGTGGGCGGTTTTGTCGCACTGATGCTGGTGGTGGGGCGCCGCTTCTTCCCCTGGGTGCTGTGGCAGGTGCAGCGCACCGGCTCGCGCGAGCTCTTCACGTTGTGCGTGGTGGCGGCCGCTGTGAGCATCGCCTTCGGTGCGACGGCGCTCTTCGGCGTCTCGTTTGCGCTGGGCGCCTTCTTTGCCGGCATGGTGATGCGCGAATCCGAGTTCAGCCACCGGGCCGCCGAAGAGTCGCTGCCGCTGCGCGACGCTTTTGCCGTGCTGTTCTTCGTGTCGGTCGGCATGCTGTTTGACCCGTGGGTATTGATCGAGCGCCCGCTGCAGGTGCTGGCGGTGGTCGGCATCATCATCGTCGGCAAGACGCTCGCGGCCGGCGTGCTGGTGATGGCGTTTCGCTATCCGCTGAACACGGCGTTGACGGTCTCCGCGAGCCTGGCGCAGATCGGCGAGTTCTCTTTCATCCTCGTGGGCCTGGGCGCTTCGCTCGGCCTGCTGCCGCCTGAGGGCCAAAGCCTGGTGCTGGCCGGTGCGCTGATCTCGATCGCACTCAATGAACTGGTTTTCAAGTCGGTCGAGCCGCTGCAGAAATGGATACTGGCCAAATCGCCGCTGGCCCGCAAGCTGGAGGCGCGCGACGACCCGACCGCCGAGCTGCCGGCAACCACGGACCAAAAATACCTGGCCAACCATGTCGTGCTGGTGGGCTACGGGCGTGTGGGCCGGCGCATCGCCGAGGCGCTCAAGGCCCACCATATTCCTTTCGTGGTGGCCGAGCAGAACCGCGAGGCGGTGGAGCGGCTGCGGGAGCAGGGCACGGCTGCGGTTTCAGGCGATGCCGTCGAGGCGGAAGTGCTGATTCAGGCCCACATCGCACAGGCGCGCATGCTGGTGATTGCCACGCCCGACACGCTGGACGTGCGGCAGATTGTGACGACTGCGCGGGCGCTGAACCCTGCGATCGAAACCGTCGTGCGCACCCACAACGAGGCCGAAGCGCGCCTGCTCGACAACGAAAAGGCCGGCAAGGTCTTCCTCGGCGAGCACGAGCTGGCGCAGTCGATGACGCGGCATGTCCTGGAACGTGCGGCCGCTGCCGCCACGTCAGGCGCCTCTCACTAGGCTTTGGCTTTGCTGCGCAGCACGGCTGAGCGCACCAGCGCCAGCCTGTCGTTGCCGAAGTACATGTCATCGCCCACGAAGAAAGTGGGTGAACCAAACGCGCCGCGCCCGATGGCTTCGTCGGTGTTGGCCTTGAGCTGTTCCTTGATGCCGGGTTGTGCAATGCCCGCCAAAAATGCATCGGCATCGATGCCCACTTGCCGGCAGATGGCGGCCAGCACGTCATCCTGGGAGATATCTTCCTCCCGGGCGAAATACGCCGCGAAGGCAGCTTCGATAAATTCAAGGTAGTGCGGCCCGGCTGCAGCGTCCTGCGCAATCCACAGGCACCCGCGCATGGCTTTCACGCTGTTGACCGGGAACACCTTGGGCGGAAATGCGATCTTCAGGCCCGCTTCACGCGCGCTGTCCTGCACATCCTTGAGCATGTAGCGGTTCTTCGGTGAGCTCAGGTCTTCACGTGCGGCGTAAATGCCTTTGTTGACGCTGTTGAAGATGCCGCCCACCAGCACCGGCCGCCAGCGAATGGTTTCCCCGAGTTCGGTGGCCAGCGGCTGGATATTGCGAAAGGCGATGTAAGTCCAGGGGCTGGAGCAGTCGAAGAAAAATTCAATCATGGGTGTCTCGCTCTTTTTCGAAGGGGTGAATCAGGAGGCCTTGTGCGCGCCGTCGCGCACGCTTTGTGCGGTTTGCCCGAACAAGGCCTTGCGCGCTTCCTCGGTCAGCGCAGGTGCGCGCAGTTCCTTGCCCAAGTCCAGCCCGCGCCTGACGGCAGGCCTTTCGAACAGGGCGTCGTACCAGCGCTGCACGTGGGGGAATTTTTGCAGGTCAACCTGCTGGGCCTTGTGTGTGCGCACCCAGGGGAAGATGGCCATGTCGGCGATGGAGTAGTGGGCGCCTGCCACATGCGCGCCGGTGCGTGCGAGCTGCGCATCGAGCACACCGTAAAGGCGGTCTACTTCCTTGCCATAACGCTCGATGGCGTAGGGGATTTTGTCCGGTGCGTACAAAAGAAAATGGCCGTTTTGCCCCGCCATGGGGCCCAGCCCGCCCATCTGCCACATCAGCCACTGCATCGCCTGGTAGCGCTCGCGTAATTCGGTGGGCAGAAAGCGGCCGGTTTTTTCGGCCAGGTACATCAGGATGGCGCCGCTTTCAAATACCGCCACAGGTACTCCGCCGCCCACGGGTGCGTGGTCAACGATGGCCGGCATGCGGTTGTTGGGGCTGATGGCCAGAAACTCCGGCACGAACTGCTCACCTTTGCCGATGTTCACGGGAACCAGCCGGTAGGGCAGGCCGCACTCTTCGAGCATGATGGAAATCTTCCACCCGTTGGGGGTGGGCCAGTAATGCAGGTCAATCATGGGGTCCTCGGGAGAGTCTTGAATCTTTGAAGGCTAGATCAATGGCGCCAGTGCGGGGTGGTCGGCGGCGATTCGCAAGGCTTCGCTGCCGCCCGCCTCCATCATCCGGAAGTCCGAGAAGTCAAAGCCCGGCCCCACCATGCAGGCGGCGAGCGTGTAGGCCGCCGTGGTGCCGGCCTGGGGCCTGGCGGCTTGCCACAGGCCGGCTGCCACGACGTGTTGAGGGGTCGTTGCGGTACTGACAGGCCCCAAAGGGACGCTGCACAACTGGCCGTTGGTCTCATCCCATGTCAAGAGATCCACCGGCGCGCCTTCCAGATAAACCCACACCTCATCGGAGAGCACCCGATGCCAGCGCGAGTGCTGCGCGGCCTCAAGCAAAAAGTAAATCGAGGTAATCGCGCTGCGCGCGGGCCGGCCATCGTGCGGCAGGACTTGTGCCTGCGACCGGAACACTTCACGGTACCAGCCGCCTTCTGGATGAGGCTGGAGTTGCAACTGCTCAATCAGTTGCCGGACGCGTGAAGTGCTTGGTGTGATGGGTGGGGTGAGGTGGCTGGACAAGGGCATGAGGCGCAGTGTGCCTCAAAGCCGTGGCGGTTTTCAATCGGCGGCAATTGCCCTTTGACCTGCGGGGGACAGGTGCCACTGCAGGTCTTTATTCCAGGTCTTCGATGGCCAGGCTGTGGTACTTCTGCGCATAGGAGAAAGGAACCCTGCGCACCACCGTCATGATGCGTTCCGTGGTGTCCTTGTTGGGCACAGGGATCATCAGTGCATGATGGCCTTCACGGGCCAGGTCGACAAACTTGTGAACGGTAGCGCCTTCAGTGCCGACGCGCGGCAGGCTGACATCCGAATGGCCGTCAGCCTGGCTGATGCCCTTGATGATGTCATCCGGCGTCAACAGCATCACGCCGTCGCTGCCCACTTCCAGTTCCTGGGCCACCTGCCTGGCATCTTCAGGGTCGGGGAACATGATGAAGGCGTAGCCGGTGGGGTAAAACACACCGCCCATACTGAGCATTTTCTTGGTCAGTTCAAAGTGCTTCATGGCGAGTCCTTTCATGGATTGCGTTGCATCAACGAATCATTAAGGCGCGGAAACTGGGTAGTTCCGGTCAGCGATTACATCCTCTTCCTGTAAGACGCTGGCGTCAATCCCCCCGTCCAGGCTCACTGCGTGTAGCCTGTTCTCCCTCAAGGGGCGGTGCCTGCGGTCAGGAAAAGCCAGTCCCGCGGCACCCGCTGGCTATGGGCGCGCATTACGCGAAGTGAAGGTGTGGGGGCTTAATTGATTTCTTCGAGCTTGACGGTAGGCTCGGCCATGACGCGGACCGTGCTTTGCAAGCCGCGCACGATCTGGTTGGCGAAAAAGCTGCTCTGGGTATCGGGCTCGAGCGCAGCAATCGCCAGGTTGGCCATGGGCTGGTTGAGCGGCACGTAGTAGCTGCCGCGCGGCACGTCCACTACACCGCGCGTCAGGCTGACTTGCACCTTGATGATGGCATTGCCGTCTGCAATGGCACCGCGCACGTCCTGGCGCTCTCCCGAGGTGCTGGCGGTTTCCCGGTAGTTGTCGCCCAGCATGGAGCCTTGTTCGGCCACGCGCATGACCTGCACGCCATGCAGGCGCAGTCTGTCCACCGCCACCGTTGACGCCGCCGAGAGCCAGTAGCCGCATGGGCGCGCGCGTGCCTTCAGGCTGCGCAGCGCGAGTGCGGAGTCCCAGTCGACCGAAACGGACTTATCGGCGCCCGTCACGGGGTCCAGCATGAGCAGGTCGTACTGGGCGGCGGTGGCGCCGGCCTCGATGACGGCTTGCTCTTTGCAGGCCTGGGCGCTGACTTCCTTGTCGAGGTAGGGGCGCAACTGATGCAGTTCATTGGCGCGCTGTGCGGTGCTGGCCAGCACGCTGGTGATCGCCGTGACATGGGTGTGCACGCGCCGCTGGATATGCAGGCGGCCGATCCCGACGCCGCGCGTCTCAATCAGCAGGCTCACGGCGTTTTTCAGGCCGTTGACGTTTCGGCCGGTGTCCGGTTGCGTGCCGCCCATGGAAATTTTCCTGTCGGCCAGGTCGCTGGAGGTGGTGTAGTACCACTCGGTGCTGAGGTTCTGGCCCTTGAGCGCAGCCAGGATAGGACGGCGGTACCACTCTTCGGCGGCCTTGGTCAAAAACTCGGGCAGGTTGGCGGTGGTAGCGTATTGAAAGAGCGCGTCGAACTTTTGCACCGTGCCGAACTTTTGCAGATAGCGGCCGACCACGGTGTATTCATGCGCGTCCACCACCACCGTCGGGCTGTAGTCGCGTGCCAGCCGGGCGAGCGCCTGGGCTTCGGGCGTATTGAGCAACAGGTGGTCCCGGTTCATGTCCAGCCCGCCGGTGGTGGCGCGCTGGTCGCTTGCCGCGCCGTCAGGGTTGGCGCGTGGAACGATCACGACATTGATGCGGTCCAGCACGGGTACGAGAAGGCCTTGCGCAAGCTCCCTGGCAATCACCAGCAGCGCCTCGCTGCCGGCAGGTTCATCGCCATGTTGCTGGCCGACCAGCAGCACGGTGGGTTTGCCCGCCGCTTGCAGCACTGCGGGGTCTGTGCCGCCCGCGCGGGTCAGCACCAACGCCTCAAGCGTCTCTCCGCGCTGTGAACGGCCGATGGGCAACACGGCCGCCCTCACGCCGGGTGAACGCGAGGCGGCGGCCGCCTGCTCGCGCAGCCAGCCCTGGATTTCTGCCTGGCTGGTGAAGGTGGTGCGGCCGGGTTGCAGCCCCGGTGTGTTGTAGGTCACGGAAGGCGCGGGGAAGCGGGCCGCCACCGCGGCGCTGTAGGGAGCGGCCTGGTCAGCGGCGGGTAATGAAGGTGTGGACGGCGATGAGGGCAGGGCAGCCGGCGCAACGGGCGCCACCTGGACCGGCGCCGGACGCTGCGCGGCCGGCGATAAGGGTATGGGGGCTTGCGTGGCCGCGGGGGGACGCGGCTGAGTCGCTGGCGTCCAGGGAGGCAGGGGCGTCGACGTACAAGCTGCCAGCAGAACCAGCGGCGCTACCAAGACAAGCGGGCGCACTCGAAGGGCGAGGCGGGGAGCGGGCAACGCGTGAGAAGCTATCGAGAGGGGGCGCGGCATTGTCATCGTCCTTTGCATCCTTTTTTGTCCTGTTCCTGCGCTTCAGGCATCGCTTGTTCCGGGCGGCATGACCGCTCATGTTACCCGCCCTGAAGGTGCGCAAACGTGACAGCAAAGGCTATTTCGAAGGATGTTGGTAACCGTGCGTGGCGCCGCAAAGCCCCACCCGGGCCGGATTGCGTTCTTTCTGGGAAAATGCGCCATGCCCGTCCCGTCCCTTCCTCCGTTTTCGCCTGTGCGCCCGACCAGCGCCGGCAGCCCCGCGCCCGGCGATTTCTGGCGCCTGAGCGTCGCCCCCATGATGGACTGGACCGACCGGCATTGCCGGCATTTCCATCGGCTGCTGTCGCGCCATGCGTTGCTTTATACGGAAATGGTGACCACAGGCGCGCTGATTCATGGCGACGTGGAGCGCCATTTGCGTTTTAACGAGGAAGAGCATCCCGTGGCCTTGCAGCTCGGCGGCAGCGAGCCCGCCGACCTGGCCCGCTGCGCCCAGTTGGGTGAGCAGTGGGGCTACGACGAAATCAACCTCAATTGCGGCTGCCCCAGTGAGCGCGTGCAACGCGGGGCCTTCGGCGCCTGCCTGATGGCCGAACCGCAGCTGGTGGCCGACTGCGTCAAGGCCATGGTCGACGTGGTGGATGTGCCTGTCACCGTCAAGCACCGTATCGGTATCGACAAGGCCGAAAGCTATGACTTTGTGCGCGACTTTGTGGGCACTGTGAGTGAAGCCGGCTGCAAGGTGTTCATGGTGCATGCCCGCAATGCCTGGCTCAAGGGTTTGTCGCCGAAAGAAAACCGCGAAGTGCCGCCGCTGCGCTACGAGCTGGTGCATCGCCTGAAAAAAGAATTTCCGCACCTGGTCATCGGCATCAACGGCGGCATCAATACCAGCGCGCAGGTGTCTGAGCAGCTTGGCCAGCTCGATGGGGTAATGGTCGGCCGTGAGGCGTATCACAACCCCTGGTGGCTCGCGTCCTGGGACAGCGACTTCTTCGGCGAAGCCGCCCCCGAAGAAAGCCTGACGCGTGAGCGCGTTGAGGCGCTGATGTGCGACTACATGGTCCGCGAAGCGGCCGAGCACGGCACGCCCAAAAGCGCCATCGCACGCCACATGCTCGGCCTGCGCAACGGCCTGCCTGGCGCGCGGCGCTGGCGGCAGGTCTGGAGCGACCATCGCCTGCGCGACATGCCGCCGCATGCGGTGATGGCGCTGGCGCATGAAATGCCGGCCTCGCAGCGCCACGAGCCTGCAGACGCTAGCGCCACGGCCGATGCCTGATTCCGCGCAAAAGCATTCGCGCCAGGCGCTGGCCCTGCTGTGGCTGGTGCCCGCGTTATGGACAGTGAACTACATCGTGGCGCGCAAGGCGCCCGGGGTGATCGGCCCTTATCTGCTGGCCTTCGGCCGGTGGGGCCTGGCTGCAGCCTTCTTGCTGATACTCACCCGTTCAGAACTCTGGCGCCAGCGCGCCGACATCGCCAAGGTATGGTGGCAGTACCTGATTCTGGGCACCTTGGGCATGGTGATCTGCGGCGCCTGGGTGTACCAGGGCGCGCGTTCCACCGGGGCGATGAACATCGCGCTGATTTATGCCGCGTCCCCGGTGCTCATCGGCCTGGGCGCCGTGCTGTGGCTGGGTGAACGTTTTGGCGTGCGCCAGGGGGTCGGGGTTGCGCTGGCGATCGCAGGCGTGGTGCATGTGGTGGTCAAAGGCCAATGGACGGCGCTGGCCGGTGTGCAGTTCTCCGCCGGTGATTTGTGGATTGTTGCTGCGACGGTGTCGTGGGCCGCTTACGCGCTGCTGCAAAAGCAATGGCCCAGTCCGTTGGGCTCTACGGCCCGCCTTGCCGCCATTTGCATAGGCGGCACGCTGGTCTTGATCCCGTTGACCGCGTGGGAAATGTCGCAGCCCGACGCCTTGCCGCTCACAGGCTACGGCCTGTGGCTGATCGTGGTCGCCGCGATTGTGCCGGGGCTGGGTGCGTACTGGATCTACGGCTGGGCGCAAAAAATCCTGGGCGCAAGCCGTGTGGCGGTATCGCTTTACCTGGGGCCGCTGTATGCGGGCCTGGCTGCCTGGGGCGTACTGGGCGAGCCACTGGGCTGGCACCATGCGATAGGCGCCTTGCTGATCTTGCCGGGCGTCTTTCTGGTGACGGGCAAGCCGGCGGGGCCCGTCAGGCCGCCGCTTCCAGCCCGTTCCTGAAATGCTCGCGCATGCGCAGCGCGGTGGCGTCAGCATCGCGAGCGGCCAGCGCCTGCATGATGGCGCGGTGCTCGGCCAATGACTCTTCGATCCGGCCGCTTTTGAGCAGCGAGTTGTGCCGGTTGAGCTTCATCACCTTGCGCAGGTCGGCCACCATCTGGTCGCGCCAGCGGTTGTTGGCGATTTCCAGCAGTCGCATGTGAAAGGCTTCGTTGATCTCGAAGAACCGTTCGCGATGGCTGACCGCTTTCTCCAGTTCGTTGTGCAGGCCTTGCAATTCTTTTAACTGGGCAGCCGTCGCCTGGGCTGCGACCACGCCGGCTGCGTCGCTCTCCAGCAGCGCAAGCAGGTGGTACACATCGGCCAGGTCGCGTTCAGACACTTCGGTCACATAAGCGCCGCGCCGCACCTTCATCGTGACCAGGCCTTCAGTGGCCAGCACTTTCAGGGCTTCGCGCAGCGGTGTGCGGCTGATGCCGTATTCCTCGGCCAGCTTGAGCTCGTCAATCCAGCTGCCCGGCGTCAGCTCACGGTTGAAGATGCGCTGGCGCAAAAGCTCCGCCACTTCTTCATAAAGCGCTCGAGGGGTCAAGGACACTGCGGCCATGGGCATAAAGGTGTGTTTTGGATGTGCAAAAGCTTCGAGTGGGCGCTGCTTCGGTCAGCGCTGCACGCGAGTTAATGGGCATCTTACTTCAAACTGAATTTTGTATCAATAATTATAAATGATGTAAACTTGGCCGAATTCATGACTCCCTTGCAGGTTGGGCCTATGCTGTTCACAGCGCCCGGCGTGCAGATCCCGTTACGGTAAACCCCCATGTCCAAGTCCAGCAAAGAACCTGAATTTCCCCCAGCCAGCCTGGAAGCGTGGGCCAAAGCCGCCGCCAAATCGGCGCCCGGCGGCGATGTGGGCGCGCTCAACTGGCAGACGCCGGACGGCATCAGCGTGAAGCCGCTGTACACCGCTGAAGACACCAAAGACCTTCCGCACACCAATACCCTGCCGGGCTTTGAGCCCTTCATCCGCGGCCCGCAGGCCACCATGTACGCGGTGCGGCCCTGGACGATTCGCCAGTACGCAGGTTTTTCCACGGCAGAAGAATCCAATGCCTTCTACCGCAAGGCGCTGGCCGCCGGCGGGCAGGGCGTGTCGGTCGCGTTTGACCTGGCCACGCACCGGGGCTACGACAGCGACCACCCGCGCGTGACCGGTGACGTGGGCAAGGCCGGTGTGGCGATTGACTCGGTCGAGGACATGAAGATCCTGTTCGACCAGATCCCGCTGGACAAGGTCAGCGTTTCCATGACGATGAATGGCGCGGTGCTGCCGGTGCTGGCGGGCTACGTGGTCGCGGCCGAAGAGCAGGGCGTTGCCCAGGACAAATTGAGCGGAACCATCCAGAACGACATCCTCAAGGAGTTCATGGTCCGCAATACCTATATCTTTCCGCCCCAGCCCAGCATCCGCATCATCGGCGACATCATTGAATACACGGCGCAGAACATGCCCAAATTCAACTCGATTTCGATCTCCGGTTACCACATGCAGGAAGCCGGCGCCAACCAGGCGCTGGAGTTGGCCTTCACGCTGGCCGACGGAAAAGAGTATGTAAAAACCGCGCTGGGCAAGGGCCTGGACGTGGACGACTTCGCCGGGCGCCTGAGCTTCTTCTGGGCGATCGGCATGAACTTCTATCTTGAAGTTGCCAAGATGCGCGCCGCGCGTTTGCTGTGGTGCCGCATCATGAAGGGCTTCAATGCCAAAAGCCCCAAGAGCCTGATGCTGCGCACGCATTGCCAGACCTCCGGCTGGAGCCTGACCGAGCAAGACCCGTACAACAACGTGGTGCGCACCACCATCGAGGCCATGGCGGCGGTGTTTGGCGGCACGCAAAGCCTGCACACCAATTCCTTTGACGAAGCGATTGCACTGCCGACCGAGTTCAGCGCCCGCATTGCCCGCAACACCCAGCTCATCATCCAGGAAGAAACGCACATTCCCCACGTGATCGACCCCTGGGCCGGCAGCTACATGATGGAAAAGCTTACGCAGGACATGGCTGACGCCGCCTGGGCCATCATTGAAGAAGTCGAGGCCATGGGCGGGATGACCAAGGCCGTTGACAGCGGCTGGGCCAAGCTCAAGATCGAAGCGGCCGCGGCTGAAAAGCAAGCCCGCATCGACAGCGGTAAAGACGTCATCGTCGGCGTCAACAAATACAAGCTCAAGACCGAAGACGCCATCGAGTCACGCGACATCGACAATGTGGCCGTGCGCGACGGGCAGATCACCCGGCTCAAAGCCATCAAGGCCAAGCGTGACACCGCCGCAGTGCAGGCTGCGCTGGACGCCTTGACAGCGGCAGCCGAGAATAACAACGGCAATCTGCTGGACCTCAGCATCAAGGCCGTGCGCCTGCGCGCCACGGTGGGTGAGGTCAGTGATGCCCTCGAGAAAGTCTACGGGCGCCATCGCGCCGATACCCAAAAGGTGACCGGTGTGTACGCTGCCGCTTATGACTCCGCCGAAGGCTGGGAAGCCCTCAAGACCGAGATCAACGCCTTCGCTGAAGAGCAGGGCCGCCGCCCTCGCGTGATGATCTCCAAACTCGGCCAGGACGGCCACGACCGCGGCGCCAAGGTGGTGGCCACGGCTTTTGCCGATCTGGGCTTTGACGTGGACATGGGCCCGCTGTTTCAGACGCCCGAAGAATGCGCCCGCCAGGCGATTGAAAACGACGTGCACGCGGTGGGTGTTTCCACGCTGGCTGCCGGCCACAAGACCCTGGTGCCGGCCATCATCGCCGAGCTGAAAAAGCAGGGCGCCGACGACATCATCGTGTTCGTCGGCGGCGTGATCCCGCGGCAGGACTACGACATGCTTTACGAAGCCGGCGTGAAGGGCATCTACGGCCCGGGCACGCCGATCCCGGCGAGTGCGAAGGATGTGCTCGAACAGATCAGGGCCTCTTTGAAGTGATTCGGTACAGCGCTCATGCCTCGCTTTTCCCGTTCGCCCTGAGGTATCGAAGGGCTCGCCGAATACCTCCAGTCCCGTAATTACCTGAATCAGTGAAACCCTTTTTCGTCTACCTGCTGAAGTGCTCCGATGGCTCCTATTACGGCGGCCAGACGGACGATATGGCGGTTCGCATGTATCAGCACCATGCCGGTGAAATTGGCTATACCTCAACGCGCAAACCGGTTGAGCTGGTCTGGCAAGGCGAGTTTGAAACACGTGGTGAGGCCATCGCTTTTGAGCAGCAAATCAAGGGGTGGTCTCGGGCGAAGAAGGAGGCATTGATACGCGGTGACTGGAAAGCGATACAAAGGCATGCTTGGGGCACGAGGAACTCTTTGCCGGCACATCTGACGGGTGACGGCCCTTCGATACCTCAGGGCGAACGGGTTTTGGGGTCTGCACCGGCCCAAGATAGCTCCAGCTCACAGCGCGCGGTGAATACCTCTCCCGCCGTTCGCCCTGAGGTATCGAAGGGCTCTTCCATCAGCGCTGAAAAGGCCTCCTTCAATCTTCTGAAAAATGTGCTCGGCGACAAACCCGAACTTCAGCGCCGTGCCATCGCCAAAGCCATCACGCTGCTCGAATCCACTCGCGCCGACCACCGCGCAGAGGGTGACGAACTGCTCAGCGCATTGCTTCCCCACACCGGCAAGTCCTTCCGGCTGGGCATCAGCGGCGTGCCCGGCGTGGGCAAGTCCACATTTATCGAGGTGCTGGGCCTCTACCTGATCGCGCAGGGCCATCGCGTCGCCGTGCTCACGATCGATCCTTCGTCTTCGGTCTCTGGCGGCTCCATCCTGGGCGACAAGACGCGTATGGAAAAGCTCTCGGTGCACGAGCGTGCCTACATTCGGCCCAGCCCCTCCAGCGGCCACCTGGGCGGCGTAGCGGAGAAAACGCGTGAAGCCATGCTGGTCTGCGAAGCCGCTGGTTACGACGTGGTGATTGTGGAAACCGTGGGCGTGGGCCAGAGCGAAACCGCCGTGGCCAACATGACCGACATGTTTGTGCTGATGCAACTGCCCAATGCCGGCGACGACCTGCAGGCCATCAAAAAAGGCGTGATGGAACTGGCGGATCTGGTCATCATCAACAAGGCCGACATCGATGCCGACGCCGCCATGCGCGCCGAGGCGCAAATCACTTCGGCCATGCGCCTGTTCGGCCTGGTCAACAACGCCATGGACGGCACACAGGCGGCCAACTTTGACAAAAACTGGCACCCGCAAGTCATCCAGCTCAGCGCCTTGCACAACAAGGGCGTGGATGTGTTCTGGAAAGCCGTGACGCAGTTCAAGGTTTTGCAGACCGCCAACGGCCATCTGGCGGCACGCCGCCAGCAGCAGTCGCTGGCCTGGATGTGGGAACGCATTGATGCAGGCCTCAAGCAGGCCTTCCGCCAGGACCCGCAAGTGCGAGAGCGTTTGCCTGGCTTGTTGACCGAAGTGGCGCGCGGTGAAGTTGCGCCATCGACAGCCGCCAGGAGCTTGCTGGCCCTGGCATCCAAGGGGTAGAGCGCATGAAAAAAATCGCCATTCTTTGCACGCTGCTCCTGCAGGCCTGCCTGGCTTGGGCGGGTGGCATGGTCGCCGGCGAGCCGCAGAGCTTTGTCTTCACGGATAAAGGCTATTTCGCGGACAAGCCTGTCACGGTGCATTACTACAAGGCACGCAGCGCCGGCCCCGATGCCAAAGTCATGGTGGTGATCCACGGCATGGAACGCCAGGGCTCGCGTATGCGCGACAACTGGATGCCCTTTGCCGAGAAAAACAAGCTGATCGTGCTGGCCCCTGAATTTGACGAGGCACGATTTCCGTCGCGGCTCTTCAATATGGGCGGCATCGAGACGCGTGACCGCAGCAAGTGGTCGTTCCAGATCATTGAGCACCTTTTCGATTTTGTGCGCGCTGATGAGAATCTCTCGGCGCCCGACTACCTGCTCTTCGGCCATTCAGCGGGCGGGCAATTTGTGCATCGCTTCATGCTGCTGACCGAGGCCCCGCGTGTCTCGGTCGCCGTGGCGGCCAATGCCGGCAGCTACACCATGCCCCGCTACCCGGGGCTGATGGACGACAAGTTCCCTTATGCGCTCGACGAAAGCATCGTCAGCCCCGACAAGCTCAAGCAGGTCTTTTCGCGCAGGCTGGTCGTGTTGCTTGGTGAAGCTGACACGCAGACTGATGCGGCCAACCTACCCAAGGCCAGGCAGGCCACGGCCCAGGGTGTGAACCGCTTTGAGCGCGGCACCCATTTCTTTGAGCAGGCCCAGGCGCAGGCGCAAAAACTGGGCACACCCCTGGCCTGGGAGCGTGTGACCGTGCCGGGCGTGGGGCATGACTCGCGCCGGATGAGCCAGGCCGCTGCACGCCTTCTGTTTGATTCCACCAAGTAACTTTTCACTGTCGACATTGCGGAAAACACCATGCAAGAAATCCTTGAACAACTCGAAAAGAAACGCGCCGCGGCCCGGCTGGGCGGTGGGCAAAAGCGCATCGACGCGCAGCACGGCAAAGGCAAGCTGACGGCGCGCGAGCGGCTGGAGCTGCTGCTCGATGAAGGCACGTTTGAAGAATGGGACATGTTTGTCGAGCACCGCTGCACCGACTTCGGCATGGAAAACAACAAGGTTCCCGGCGACGGCGTCGTTACGGGTTACGGCATGATCAACGGCCGCCTCGTGTTTGTCTTCAGCCAGGACTTCACGGTGTTTGGCGGCGCGTTGAGCGAAGCCCACGCAGAGAAGATCTGCAAGGTGATGGACCAGGCCATGAAGGTCGGCGCACCCGTCATCGGCCTGAACGATTCCGGCGGCGCCCGTATCCAGGAGGGCGTGGCCTCATTGGGCGGTTATGCCGACGTGTTCCAGCGCAATGTGATGGCCTCCGGTGTGGTGCCTCAGATCAGCATGGTCATGGGCCCCTGCGCGGGTGGCGCGGTGTATTCGCCGGCCATGACCGACTTCATCTTCATGGTCAAAGACTCGAGCTATATGTTCGTCACCGGCCCCGAGGTCGTGAAAACCGTGACGCACGAGGAAGTCACGGCCGAAGAGCTGGGCGGCGCAACGACCCACACCACGCGCAGCGGTGTGGCCGACCTGGCTTTTGAGAACGACGTCGAAGCGCTGCTGATGCTGCGCCGGCTCTACAACTACCTGCCGCTGAACAACCGCGAAAAAGCGCCGATCCGGCCCAGCGCCGACCCAGCCGGCCGCATGGACCTCAGCCTGGACACGCTGGTGCCTGAGAACCCGAACAAGCCGTACGACATGAAAGAACTCATCGTCAAGACGGTCGACGACGGCGACTTCTTTGAGATACAGCCCGAGTACGCCAAAAACATCATCATCGGCTTTGCCCGCATGGAAGGTCAGACGGTCGGCATCGTCGCCAACCAGCCCCTGGTGCTGGCCGGCTGCCTGGACATCAAGAGCTCCATCAAGGCCGCACGCTTTGTGCGCTTTTGCGATGCCTTCAACATCCCGGTCATCACCTTTGTCGACGTGCCCGGCTTCATGCCAGGCACATCGCAAGAATATGGCGGCATCATCAAGCACGGCGCCAAGCTGCTCTACGCGTATGCAGAATGCACCGTGCCCAAGATCACCGTGATCACGCGCAAGGCTTATGGCGGCGCCTATGACGTGATGGCCTCCAAACATTTGCGTGGCGACGTCAACTTCGCCTGGCCCAACGCCGAGATCGCCGTGATGGGCGCCAAGGGCGCTGTGGAAATCATCTTTCGCGAAGACAAGGGCGACCCGGCCAAACTGGCCGCCAAAGAAGCTGAATACAAGGCCCGCTTTGCCAACCCATTCGTTGCCGGTGCACGGGGCTTTATCGACGACGTGATCCTGCCGCACGAGACACGCAAGCGCATTTGCCGTTCGCTGGTGATGCTGCGGGACAAGAAGATTGAGAACCCGTGGCGCAAGCACGGGAATATTCCACTATGAAAAAGCGAATGGCGCGTTACTCGCTTATGCGTAGCGGATGGCATCGCTTCTGGTTCCTTGTGCTGGCTATTGCCTGCGGCGCAGGTTTGATTGCAGCGGTGACGCCAACGGCTGAAGAGCGCTACGCCTCTCTCATCAAAGAGCGCGCGGAATGCAAGGAGCGTTGCAGACCCAAGATCGGAACCATCACTCATCGCGAGCAAACTGTCGCCGGAAAAATGATCAATCCAAGAGCCGCTTACACCGGATTCGCTGAATGCCTCTGTAGTTAAGGAACGCGTCATGTTCACCAAAATCCTCATAGCCAACCGCGGCGAAATCGCTTGCCGTGTCATCCTCACCGCCCGCAAGATGGGCATTCAAACTGTTGCCGTCTATTCCGATGCGGACAAAGACGCGCGCCACGTCGAGCTGGCGGACGAAGCCGTCAATATCGGCCCCGCGCCCAGCCGTGACAGTTACCTGCAAGCCGACAAAATCATCGCGGCCTGCAAGCAGACGGGTGCACAGGCGGTGCATCCGGGCTATGGCTTTCTGAGCGAGAACGCGGGCTTTGCCAAGCGTGTGGAGGAAGAAGGCATCATCTTTATCGGCCCCAAGCACTATTCGATTGCCGCCATGGGCGACAAGATCGAATCGAAAAAACTGGCGGGCGCGGCGGGCGTGAATTGCATTCCTGGCGTAAATGACGCGATTGAAACGGCCGAGAAGGCGGTGGAGATCGCCAAGGGCATTGGTTACCCCGTGATGATCAAGGCATCGGCCGGTGGCGGCGGCAAAGGCTTGCGAGTGGCCTTTAACGACAAGGAGGCGTTTGAAGGTTTCACGAGCTGCCGCAACGAAGCGCGTAACAGCTTTGGCGATGACCGTGTCTTTATCGAGAAGTTTGTCGAAGAGCCGCGCCACATCGAAATCCAGTTGATCGGTGACAGCCAAGGCAATGTGATTTACCTGAACGAGCGCGAATGTTCCATCCAGCGGCGGCACCAGAAGGTGATTGAAGAGGCACCGTCGCCCTTTATCAGCGACGCGACACGCAAGGCCATGGGCGAGCAGGCGGTGGCGTTGGCCAAGGCGGTGAAGTACCAGAGTGCGGGCACGGTCGAGTTCGTCGTCGGCAAAGACCAGAGTTTTTACTTCCTCGAGATGAACACCCGGCTGCAGGTGGAGCACCCGGTGACGGAATGCATCACCGGGCTGGACCTGGTGGAGCTGATGATTCGTGTGGCGGCCGGCGAGAAGCTCCCGATTGCGCAGAAAGATGTGCAGCGCAACGGCTGGGCGATGGAATGCCGCATCAATGCCGAAGACCCGTTCCGCAGCTTCCTGCCGTCCACCGGCCGGCTGGTGCGCTTTCAGCCGCCCAAGGAGACGATGTTTGCGGCCGACACCTCGCAGCTGTATGGCGTGCGTGTCGACACCGGTGTGCAGGACGGCGGTGAGATCCCGATGTTTTATGACTCGATGATTGCCAAGCTCATCGTGCACGGCAAGGACCGCAAGGAGGCTATCGCCAGGATGCGTGAGGCGCTCAACGGCTTCGTCATTCGCGGCATCTCCAGCAACATTCCTTTTCAGGCAGCCTTGCTGGCGCATCCGAAATTCGTGGCGGGCGATTTCAATACGGGCTTTATCGCCGAAAACTACGGCAAAGGCTTTCATGCCGAAGACGTGCCGCACGACGATCCATCGTTTCTGCTGGCGCTGGCGGCTTACGTCAACCGCCGCATGCTGGGCCGGGCTGCCGGCATCAGCGGCCAATTGCCAGGTCATGGCGTCACAGTGGGTGAAGAGTTTGTGGTGGTCGGCCTGGGCGCAGCGGGGCAGAACACGCAGCATCCCGTCACGGTCAGAAACTATCAAGCCCAATCGGGCTCCGGCATAGTGGATACGGGCACCGGTAGCTATGAAATTTGTAGCAACTGGCATTTGGGCGGCGCACGCATACGCGGCACCGTGAACGGCCAGCCCTTCGCTGCGCAGGTTGAGCGCGGCGTTGGCCGCAACCCATTGGCCATCCGCATCGCGCACCACGGCACACGGCTGGATGCCCTGGTGCTGTCGCCGCGCGCGGCGCAATTGCATGCGCTCATGCCCTACAAGGCGCCGCCGGACATGAGCCGTTATGTGTTGTCGCCCATGCCCGGCCTGCTGGTGGATGTGGCGGTGCAGGTGGGCCAGAAAGTGCAGGCCGGTGAGCGCGTCGCGGTGATTGAGGCGATGAAGATGGAGAACGTGCTGTTCGCTATCGCTGATGGCGTGGTCGGCAAGGTGCTGGCGGCCAAGGGCGAATCGCTGAGCGTCGACCAGCCGATTGTGGAGTTCCAGGCATGAGTGCCGGGCGTCCCTTCAAGGTGCTGGGCATCCAGCAGATCGCTATCGGCGCCACCAGCAAAGACCGGCTGCGTACGTTGTGGGTCGACATGCTGGGCCTGGAAGTCACCGGCAATTTTGTGAGTGAGCGCGAGAACGTCGACGAAGACATCTGCGCGATCGGCAGCGGCCCTTTCAAGGTCGAGGTTGACCTGATGCAGCCGCTGGATGTGGACAAGAAGCCCGCGGTGCACACCACACCGCTCAACCACGTGGGCCTGTGGATCGACGACCTGCCCAAGGCCGTGGAGTGGTTGACGGCCAAGGGGGTACGTTTCGCACCCGGCGGAATCCGCAAGGGCGCCGCAGGATTTGACATCTGCTTTTTGCACCCCAAATCCAACGACGAATTTCCGGTGTCGGGCGAAGGTGTGCTGATTGAAATGGTCCAGGCGCCGCCCGAGGTGATCAAGGCATTTGCTGCGCTGGGCTGAATGCCCTACTAACGCACGCAGTTGCGGGGCAGGCGGCACAATGCAGGCTGCCTGATTTTCAACCACCGATTCGTCTGGAGCACCGTTTCATGGATCTGAGCCGTTTTCCGCGCCGCCGTTATACCGAAGGCCACACGCCGCTGGAGTTTCTCCCTCATTTCACCAAGGCCCTTCGCGCCTCTTGCGGCCCCGACGGCGGGCCCAACGTGTGGATCAAGCGCGACGACATGCTGGGCCTCACGCCCGGCGGCAACAAGACACGCAAGCTCGAGTTCCTGGCAGCCGACGCACTGGCACAAGGCGCCGACACGCTGATCACCTGCGGTGCACCGCAGTCCAACCATTGCCGCGCCACGCTGTCCGCCTCCATCAAGGAAGGCATGAAGTGCCGCTTCGTGATTGAAGAGCGCGTACCCAACAGCTACAAGGAAGACGCCAGCGGCAACAACTTCCTGTTTCGTTTGCTGGGCGTTGAAGCCATCACCGTGGTGCCGGCCGGCACCAACATGCTCGAAGCCATGCAGAAGGTGGCAGCCGACCTGGCCAAGGAAGGCCGCAAGGGCTACATCGTGCCCGGCGGCGGCTCCAACGCCATCGGCGGCCTGGGTTACGTGGCCTGCGCGCAGGAGCTGCAGCAGCAGTTTTTTGAGCAGGGCGTGCGTATCGACAAGGTCGTGGTGGGCTCGGGCAGCTCGGGCACGCACGGCGGCCTGCTGGCGGGCTTCATGGGCAACCACATCAACATTCCCATCGTCGGCATCGGCGTGAGCCGCGATCCGGCCGACCAGAACCCGCTGGTGCACAAAGAGGCGCAGGCCGTAGCCGACTTGCTGGGCCTGGGCATCACGATCCCGCCTGAAGCGGTGGTGAGCCACGGCGACTGGTGGCGGCCCAAGTATTCGGTGCCCAACCAGGCCATGGTGGAGGCCGTGCAGATGCTGGCGCGCACCGAGGCCATCTTGCTGGACCCGGTCTACACCGGAAAGATCATGGCGGGCCTGATCGGCCTGGCGCGCAAAGGCTTTTTTCGCAAGGACGAGAACGTGCTCTTCATCCACACGGGCGGTGCGCCTTCGCTGCATGCCTATGAGGCGGAAGTGCTGGGCCTGACGGAACTGCCAGCCTGAGATTGCAGGCGCTGCCAAGAAGCCGGCTTTTTAGCCGGCTTTTTTTTCGCGCTGTGCCCGTGCCCGGGCGAGTGCGGCTTCAATCACGGCGCGCTTGCGGTCGGCAACGGCGGGATCGGTTTCGGCGCGCGCGGGGCTTGCTGCGGGCAGCTCGGCTGCCGGGGGGGCGGCGTGGCCTGAGAGGTCGGGTTTGCCGGATTTCTCAAGCGATTTAGGGCTGTAGCCAGCACCCTTCTTGAGCCTGTAGCTATGAATTTCGTAGCGGTTGCGCGCCGTGTCGGCGTCATGCTCTGACCACGCGGCCCAGCCGGTGCGCTCGCCGGTGACGTTTTCCAGGCTGATGCAGTCGACGGGACAAACAGGGATGCACAACTCACAGCCCGTGCAACACGGTTCGATCACGGTATGCATCATCTTGTTGCTGCCCATGATGGCGTCGGTCGGGCAGGCCTTGATGCACAGCGTGCAGCCTATGCACCAGTCTTCATCGATGATGGCCACGGCGCGCGGGCCTTCGATGCCGTTGGCGGGGTTCAGCGGGAGCGCGGGCTGGCCAGTGATGGCCGACAGGCGCTGCACGCCTTCAGCGCCGCCCGGTGGGCATTGGTTGATGGGGGCCAGGCCTTGCGCAATGGCTGTGGCGTACGCCGCGCAGTCGGGGTAGCCGCAGCGGGTGCACTGGGTTTGGGGCAGCGCGGCGTTGATGCGCTCGAAAAGGCCGGAGGCAGTGGAAGGGGCGGGAGCGGTGGGGGAGGTCACCGGTCTATTGTCCTACCAGTCGGGGCCCGGCAAGCGGACCCCAGTGGCCACGTCTTCAAGCCTGCTTGCTGCGTGCCGCCTTCTTGGCTGCTGGCTTTGCAAGGGTCTTGGCAACGGGTTTGGTGTTGGGTTTTGCTGCTGCGGCACGAACCGGCTTTGCTACCTTTTTAGGAGCGGCTACTCCACGTTTGGCCTGGGCTGGAGCCTGATTATTCTCAAGAATAAAGGCCTTGACCTGGGGGTAGACGATGTCGCGCCAGCGGCGGCCGCTGAAGATGCCGTAGTGGCCCGCGCCCTTGACTTCCAGGTGCTTTTGCCGCGCTTTGGGGATGTTGTGGCACAGGCTGTGGGCTGCTTCGGTCTGGCCGGAGCCAGAGATGTCGTCCAGCTCGCCCTCGACGGTGAAGTGGGCCGTGGTCTTGATGTCTTCGGGCCGCACGCGTTCGAGTTCGCCGTCCACGTTCCTGACGTCCCAGGTGCCGTTGACGAGCTTGAATTCCTGGAACACCGTCTTGATGGTCTCGAGGTAGTAATCGGCATCCATGTCGAGCACGGCGTTGTATTCGTCATAGAACTTGCGGTGCGCCTCGGCGCTGGCGTCGTCGCCCTTCAGCAAGTCCTTGAAGTAGTCGTAGTGGCTCTTGGCGTGGCGGTCGGGGTTCATCGCGACGAAGCCGGTGTGCTGCAGAAAACCGGGGTAGACGCGGCGGCCGGCGCCCGGGAAGTTGCTGGGCACGCGGTAGATCACATTGTTTTCAAACCACTCGTAGCTCTTGTTCATGGCCAGGTTGTTCACGGCGGTCGGCGACTTGCGCGCATCGATCGGGCCGCCCATCATGGTCATGCTCAACGGCGTGGTCTCGCCGCGCGAGGCCATCAGCGACACGGCAGCCAGCACCGGCACGGTGGGCTGGCAGACGCTGATGACGTGGCAGTTGCCGTAAATGCCCTGGATGTGGCGGATGAATTCCTGCACGTAGTTAACGTAGTCGTCCAGGTGGAAGGAGCCGTCGGACAGCGGCACGGTGCGCGCGTTCTTCCAGTCGGTGATGTAGACCTTGTGGTCCTTGAGCATGGTCTTGACGGTGTCGCGCAGCAAGGTGGCGTAGTGGCCCGACAGCGGCGCCACGATCAGCACTGCGGGCTCGCCCTTCAGCTCGGTCAGGGTGGCGGGGTTGTCGGTGAAGCGCTTGAAGCGGCGCAGCTCGCAAAAGGGCTTGTCGATCTCCACGCGCTCGTGGATGCTGACCTCGGTGCCGTTCACGTCGACGGTGTGGATGTCGAAGGCCGGTTTTTCATAGTCTTTGCCCAGCCGGTAGATCAGGCTGTAGCCGGCTGCCACGCGCTGGGCAAAGGGGTTTTGCCCCAGCGGCGAGAGCGGGTTGCCGTAAAGCTTGGCCGCCGCCTGCGCAAAATCAACAAAGGGCTCCATCAATGTGCGCTGGGTTTCATAGACTTGGTACAGCATCGGGGATCAACCTTGGTTATGTAAATTTTTTACGTAAAACGTATTATGTTGCAGTGCAATATAACAGGCGATGAGTGCACTGATTTAGGGATATCCACTAATTCCGGGCGGTTTTCACGGTGTTGGTGCCCATGCACCACAGAGGGCAGTGGGCTTGTTTTACCAAGAAACCGCCGCCACCTGCCGAATTGAAAGAATGCTTATCATTTTGCGCCCAGACGGCGATTTTTGCCGGCCCTGACGCAGGCTTTGAACAGGAAAAATAACATGCTCCCCTCGATTGACACCTCTGCGCTGGACCAGCTGGCTTCCTTGAAGAAATCGGACCGGATGCCGGTCCTTTTTGTGGGCCACGGCAGCCCGATGAACGCCATCGGCGACAACGAGTACCGTCGCAGCTGGCAGGCGCTGGGCGCGGAGTTTGGCGCCAGGTACCCCCGCCCGCAGCTGATTCTGTGCATTTCAGCCCACTGGCTGACGGAAGGATGGTGGCTGACCGCGATGGACAAGCCCAAAACCATCCACGACTTCGGCGGGTTTCCGCAAGAGCTGTTTGACCAGCAATATCCGGCGCCCGGCGATCCGGCCGCTGCGCGAGCGATCAGCCAGCTGGTCAGGCAAAGGGCCTCGGCCCCGCTGGGGCTGGACGAAAGCGAATGGGGGCTGGACCACGGCACCTGGTCGGTGCTCAAGCCCATGTTTGCCGATGCGGACATTCCCGTCATCCAGCTCAGCATGGACTATGGCAGGGCGCCTGAAGACCATTACGCGTTGGCCCGGCAGCTCAAGGCCCTGCGCGAGCGGGGCGTGCTGATTGTGGCCAGCGGCAATATCGTGCACAACCTGCGCCAGATGCAGCGCGGCGCGTCGGGCAGCCAGGCCTACGACTGGGCGCTGGAGTTTGACCAGACGATTGGCGGCTACCTGCAGCAAGGCAACCTGGATGCGCTGCAGAACTTCCAGAAGCTGGGGCAGGTGGCCAAGATGGCGCACCCGACCTATGAGCACTACCTGCCTTTGTTGTATGCCGCAGGCGCTGCCGATGCCAAGGAGTCGATGCGGTTTTTCAACACCAGCTTCCAGGCGGGGTCGATTTCGATGCGTTCGGTGGTGTGGGGTTGAGCTCGCGGGGGAGTTGTTTTTCGGCCGTTAGCTATTGATTTGATAGCGCACTGTCAAGGCGGTGTATGGGCTAGGACCGGTTTTTATTAAGAGCTCTGCTTAAAGCCGGATCTGCAGCCAATCCCAGCGTTCCTGGTAGTCCCTGGCCTTCTTTTCAAACAGGGGCAGGTGATGGCACAGCGGATTGGGGCTGAGCTGGCCCTGATACAGCGCTTGCAAGCCGTTTGGTGCGTACAGCTCCGGCCCCGAAGAGCCCGCTTTCAGCCCGACACAAGTGCAGCGCACCAGGAAGCGGTCGATGCCGTCCATGGAGCTGCCCAGGGCCGGGTAAGGAAAGCCGAAGTACTCCTCGTACCAGGTGTGGACGCGGGCCTGGTTCTTGGCTTCGACCATGATGCCCAGCGCTGAAAAGCAGTCGCTGACCTGCTCGTTGATGCGCACTTCGGCCGTCTCCGACAGGTCGGAGGGGTCAAAGTAAAACAGGTCGTAGTCTTTGATATGAGCTTCGGGCGGCTGGCCCGATTGCACATTCCAGACGGTCTGGAACAGGCATCCGGCCACCAGCCAGGCGTCGGGCAAGCCCAGTGCGGGAAGGCTCTCCAGAATGGCCCGGTTATGGCGGTTTTGCAGCGCATCCCGGATGAATTGCTCCGGGAGCGCGGCGGTTACAGCGCCGCCAGGCGGCGTCACATCACTTTGGCAATGGATGCGCAGACGTAGTCGATGTTCTTGCTGTTGAGTGCAGCCACGCACATGCGGCCGGTGTCGGTGCCGTAGACGCCGAATTCATTGCGCAGGCGCACCATCTGGTCTTTGCTGAGACCGGAGTAGCTGAACATGCCGATCTGCGTGGTGATGAAGCTCATGTCCTGCTTGACGCCGGCGGCCTTCAGGCCGTCTACGAGCTTTTGGCGCATGGCTTTGATGCGGACACGCATTTCACCCAGCTCCTGCTCCCATTGGGTGCGCAGCGCAGGCGTGTTGAGCACCGTAGCCACCACCATGCCGCCGTGGATCTGTGGGTTGCTGTAGTTGGTGCGGATGACCAGTTTGAGTTGCGAGAGCACGCGGTCGGCTTCTTCTTTGGAGTCGCAGAGCACCGACAGGGCGCCCACACGTTCACCGTAGAGGCTGAAGCTCTTGGAAAACGAGGTCGAGACGAAAAAGCTCAGGCCTGCAGCCACGAACTTGGCGATGATGGCGCCGTCTTCTGCGATGCCGTGACCGAAGCCTTGGTAGGCCATGTCGAGGAAAGGCGTGAGCTTGCGCGCCTTGACGGCGGCGATCACCTGGTCCCACTGGGCTGCGGTGATGTCGTAGCCGGTCGGGTTGTGGCAGCAGGCGTGCAGCACGACGATGGTGCCTTCGGCTGCGGCATTGAGGGCCGCCAGCATGCCGTCGAAGTTAACGCCGCGTTTGGCCGCGTCGTAGTAGGGATGGCTTTCAACCACAAAACCGGCCTGGGTGAAAAGCGCGCGGTGGTTTTCCCAGCTGGGGTCAGAGATCAGCACCTTGGCATTGGGGCTGAGCTTTTTGAGGAAGTCGGCGCCGATCTTCAGGCCGCCGGTGCCGCCAATGCCTTGCGCGGTGGCCACGCGGCCGCTTTTGACCGGCTCGCTGTCGACGCCGAAAACCAGGCCCTTGACGGCCGCGTCATAGGCGGCGATGCCGTCGATGGGCAGGTAGCCGCGCGCCTTGGGGTCGGCCATCATCTGTTTTTCTGCCGCCTGCACGCACTGGAGCAGGGGGAGTTTGCCGTTGTCGTCGTAGTACACACCGACGCCGAGGTTGACCTTGGCGGGGTTGGTATCGGCATTGAACTGCTCGTTGAGGCCCAGGATGGGGTCACGCGGGGCCATTTCGACAGCGGTAAACAAAGACATGAAAAATCCTCTGGAAAAGTGAAAAAAAGCGAAAGCGTCGGTGTGCAGGTGTCCGGCTTTTACGGGGCCGGAATTTAGGTCACAAGCTGACCGGAAACAAGGCTACAAGAGGTATCAAAAAGGCCATTTCGGGGCGAATAGGGATTGCAATTTCCATTTTCGGCCGAATGTCGTATTCTGTTTGGTTGCCCCGAATTTTAACGGGGCTTGATCGAGGTTTTATGCCAGAAGCTATAGAAGTCATAACTGATGCAGTGGATTCGGGCCCCGCAGAGGGTCAGTTCGTCCAGTTCCCGGATTCGCCGTTCCAGCTCTTCCAGCCCTACCCGCCGGCAGGCGACCAGCCCACGGCGATTGACCAGCTGGTCGAGGGCGTCAACGACGGCGAGGTGTTCCAGACCCTGCTGGGCGTGACCGGCTCAGGCAAGACTTTCACCATGGCCAATGTGATCGCCCGCCTGGGCCGTCCGGCCATCGTGTTTGCGCCCAACAAGACGCTGGCGGCGCAGCTGTACAGCGAGTTCCGCGAGTTCTTCCCCAAGAACGCGGTGGAATATTTCGTCAGCTACTACGACTACTACCAGCCCGAGGCGTACGTGCCGCAGCGCGACCTCTTCATTGAAAAAGACTCGGCCATCAACGAGCATATCGAGCAGATGCGCCTGTCGGCCACCAAGAGCGTTCTGGAGCGGCGCGACACCATCATTGTCGGCACGGTCAGTGCGATTTACGGCATAGGCGCGCCCGAGGATTACACGCAGATGCGTTTCATTGCGCGCATCGGCGACAAGATGGGCCAGCGCGACGTGATTGCACGGCTGATCCGGATGCAATACAGCCGCAACGAGCAGGATTTCGCCCGCGGTACCTTCAGGGTGCGCGGCGACGTGATCGACGTTTTTCCGGCCGAGCATTCCGAGCTGGCCATACGCATTGAGCTGTTCGACGACGAGATCGAGTCGCTGCAGCTGTTTGACCCGCTGACCGGCCGCATCCGCCAGAAAATCCCGCGCTTTGTGGTGTACCCGAAGAGCCATTACGTCACGCCGCGCGACAAGGTCATGACGGCAGTGGAAACCATCAAGCTGGAGTTGTCTGAGCGCGTGGCCCAGTTCGTTGCCGACGGCAAGCTGGTGGAAGCCCAGCGTATTGAGCAGCGCACCCGGTTCGACCTGGAGATGCTCAGTGAAATCGGGCACTGCAAGGGCATTGAAAATTACACCCGCCACCTGAGCGGCTCCCCGCCGGGCTCGCCGCCCTCGACGCTGTGCGACTACCTGCCCAAAGACGCGGTGATGTTCCTGGACGAAAGCCACGTCATGATCGGCCAGCTCAATGCCATGTACAACGGCGACCGCGCGCGCAAGACCACGCTGGTGGAGTACGGCTTTCGGCTGCCGAGCGCGCTGGACAACCGGCCGCTCAAGTTCGAAGAGTTCGAGTCCAAGATGCGGCAGGCGATTTTTGTTTCGGCTACGCCGGCCAACTATGAGAAAGAGCACGCCGGCAAAGTGGTAGAACAGGTGGTCAGGCCGACCGGCCTCGTCGACCCGCAGGTGGAAGTGCGGCCGGCCACGCATCAGGTCGACGATGTGTTGCAGGAGATCCGTATCCGCGTCGAGAAGAACGAACGGGTGCTGATCACCACGCTGACCAAGCGCATGGCCGAGCAGTTGACGGATTACCTGAGCGACAACGGTGTGAAGGTGCGCTACCTGCACAGCGATGTGGACACGGTCGAACGCGTGGAAATCCTGCGCGATCTGCGGCTGGGCGCCTTTGACGTGCTGGTGGGCATTAACTTGCTGCGCGAGGGGCTGGACATTCCCGAGGTGTCGCTGGTGGCCATCCTGGATGCCGACAAGGAGGGCTTTTTGCGCGCCGAACGCAGCCTGATCCAGACCATTGGCCGGGCGGCGCGTAACCTCAATGGGCGAGCCATTTTGTACGCCGACCGCATCACGGATTCCATGAAAAAAGCCATGGATGAAACCGAGAGGCGGCGCAACAAGCAGATTGCCTTCAACCTGGAAAACGGCATCACGCCGCGCAGCGTGGTCAAACGCATCCGCGACCTGATCGACGGTGTCTACAGCGAGAAATCCGGCAAGGAAGCTGAAAAGATCGAGATGCAAAAAGCGCTGGTGGAGGACATGAGCGAAAAAGACATCGCCCGTGAAATCAAGCGCCTGGAAAAGCAGATGATCGAACACGCCAAGAACCTGGAGTTCGAAAAAGCCGCCCGGGTTCGGGACCAGCTTCATATCCTCAAGGAACAGGCTTTTGGCGCACCCGGCACCGACAACGTCGTGCCGCTCAGCGCTGCGGGTCAGGCCCGCGCCTAGGCCGATTTGACGCCTTTGCGCCCTTAGTGCACCTAAGTGGTGCATTAGGTGGGTGCGACTACGGGTTAGCCCGCATCTTTTGGGCGCGCTCAGCAGGAAAAACCCTGCCTGTGTTATACTTGACGAAAACAGTCAAGAACAATACCAGAACAACAAAAAGCCCCCGCGATACCGGTTGACTGACCTGGGCGGCTGGAGGAAGAGTTCCCTGTAAGCCACAAGCTTTCAGGGTGAAAACGACAGTCAAGCCATTTAAAGGAGCTTGTTATGCGCCTCACGACCAAAGGCCGCTTTGCGGTCACTGCAATGATTGATTTGGGACTGCGCCAGAACAACGGCCCAGTCACCCTGGCAGCGATCAGCCAGCGTCAGCAAATTTCCCTTTCCTACCTCGAACAGCTGTTCGGCAAACTGCGCCGCCACGAGCTGGTGGAGTCCACCCGTGGCCCCGGCGGCGGTTACACGCTGGGCCGCAAGGCTTCCGAGATCACCGTGGCAGACATCATCGTGTCGGTGGATGAGCCGATCGACGCCACCCAGTGCGGTGGCAAGGAAAACTGCCTGGGCGAGGGCGGCCGCTGCATGACGCACGAGCTGTGGGCATCGTTGAACAGCCGTATGGTGGAGTTTCTGGACTCTGTGACCCTGCAAAAGCTGGTGGAAGATCAACTGGCCAAGGGCGTGGTGATTGAGAACACCCCTCAGGTGAAAAAAGCCATTTTCACAGCGCCGGCCGTCAAGCCGATTCGCGTGAATGCGCCGAACTCGGTCTTCGCACTGGGCAATGCATTTTCCAAATCCTGATGGAGCCAGGCTGGGCGTTTGCCCGGCCGCCTCTTTTTGTGACCCGACTGCATTGACTTCATTGATCGCGCTGCCAGCCAGCCTGTGAATTTAAAGAGCTAGCCACATGGACACCCCACACTTCCCCATCTACATGGACTACAGCGCCACGAACCCCTGCGACCCGCGGGTGGTGGACGCCATGATTCCCTGGTTGCGCGAACACTTCGGCAACCCTGCCTCCCGTAGCCACGCCTGGGGCTGGGAAGCGGAAGCCGCCGTCGAGAAGGCGCGCGAGCAGATCGCCGACCTGATTGGCGCCGACCCGCGCGAGATCGTCTGGACCAGCGGCGCCACCGAGTCCAACAATCTGGCTCTCAAGGGCGCGGCCCATTTCTACAAGACCAAGGGCAAGCACATCATCACGGTCAAGACCGAGCACAAGGCCGTGCTCGACACCTGCCGCGAACTGGAGCGCCAGGGTTTTGAAGTGACTTACATGGACGTGCAAGCCGACGGCTTGCTGGACCTGGAGGCGCTCAAGGCCGCCATTCGCCCCGACACGATTTTGGTCAGCGTCATGTACGTCAACAACGAAATCGGCGTGATCCAGGACATTCCGGCCATTGGCGCCCTGTGCCGTGAAAAAGGCATCATCTTCCATGTGGATGCTGCGCAGGCCACCGGCCGTGTCGACATCGATCTGGCCACCTTGCCGGTCGACCTGATGAGCCTGACCTCGCACAAAACCTATGGCCCCAAGGGCATCGGCGCTCTGTATGTGCGCCGCAAACCGCGTGTGCGCCTTGAAGCGCAGATGCACGGTGGCGGCCATGAGCGCGGTATGCGTTCGGGCACATTGCCCACGCACCAGTGCGTCGGCATGGGTGAGGCCTACCGCATTGCCAAGGCGGAGATGCACGAAGAGAACAAGCGCATCCTTGCCCTGCACGAGCGCATGCTTGACGGCCTCAAGGACGTGGAAGAAGTGTTCCTCAATGGCCACGCCGACAAGCGCGTGCCGCACAACCTGAACATGAGCTTCAATTTCGTCGAAGGCGAGTCGCTGATCATGGGCATCAAGGGCCTGGCCGTGTCCAGCGGTTCGGCCTGCACCTCGGCCAGCCTGGAGCCCAGCTATGTGCTGCGCGCCCTGGGCCGCAGCGACGAGCTGGCGCACAGCAGCCTTCGCATGACGATCGGCCGCTGGAGCACCGAAGAAGAGATCGACTACGCGGTCGCCACCATCAAAGAGAACGTGGCCAAACTGCGCGAACTGTCTCCCCTGTGGGAGATGTTCAAGGATGGTGTTGATTTGTCCACCATCCAGTGGGCTGCTCACTGAGCGGCGCTTTCACCAGCTTAAAGAGGTAAACAAAATGGCATACAGCGAAAAAGTGGTAGACCACTATGAAAACCCCCGCAATGTCGGCTCCTTTGAAAAGGGCGACGAAACGGTCGGCACCGGCATGGTCGGCGCACCGGCTTGCGGTGACGTGATGAAGTTGCAGATCAAGGTCAACCCGGTCACCGGTGTGATTGAAGACGCACGCTTCAAGACCTACGGCTGCGGCTCAGCGATTGCGTCGAGTTCGCTCGTGACCGAGTGGGTCAAGGGCAAGACGCTGGACGAAGCCGCGAGCATCAAGAACAGCGCGATCGCTGAAGAGCTGGCGCTGCCGCCTGTGAAGATTCACTGCTCCATCCTGGCGGAAGACGCCATCAAGGCCGCCGTGAACGACTACAAGCAAAAGCACACGCACTGATCAACCGCATTACCGTCGCCTGTTTTCTTTCGAGTGATTTAAATGTCCGTTACCCTCACTGATGCTGCTGCCCGCCACGTCACCCGCTACATGACCAAGCGTGGCAAGGGCGTGGGTGTTCGCCTTGGAGTGAAGACCACCGGTTGCTCCGGCCTGGCTTACAAGCTGGAATACGCCGACGAAATCGCACCGGAAGATGTCGTGTTTGAAGACAACGGTGTCAAGGTGCTGGTCGACCCGAAAAGCATGGCCTACATCGACGGCACCAAGCTCGACTTTGTGCGCGAGGGTCTGAACGAAGGCTTCAAGTTCATCAACCCCAATGAGCGTGATCGTTGCGGCTGCGGCGAAAGTTTCCGGGTTTGACGGGCGAGCGGCCCATCCTGTGCTGCACCCTTATCCAAGCCGCCTCCACTGATTGTGCTGGCGGCTTTTTCTCGGCATGAATCTTCAATCCAACGACTTCGAACTTTTCGGCGTGCCCCAGCGCTTCGTACAGGACCGCGCCGCGCTTGACGCGCGCTGGAAGGATCTGCAGCGCGAGGCGCATCCCGACAAGTTCGCGGCCCAGGGTGCGGCCGCCCAGCGCGTGGCCATGCAGTGGTCGGTGCGCATCAACGAAGCGTACCAGCGGCTGAAAGATCCGCTGAAGCGGGCTAGCTATTTGTGTGAGCTCAACGGCGCGCCCATCAATGCCGAGAACAACACGGCCATGCCCCATGATTTCCTGGTGCAGCAGATGCAGTGGCGCGAAGCACTCGACGACGCTGAGACCACAGAAGATTTTGAAGAAATAGCCTCGCAGTCCTTGTCCAGTATGGGCAAGCAGCTATCAAAAATAGAGCAACTGCTGGACGTGGACAGGGACTTTCCTGCAGCCGCCCAGCAAGTCAGAAGCCTTATGTTTATTGAGCGCTTTGCCAGTGAGGTGGATGCACGCATCGACCAACTGGGACAATAGGAACCTGTTCAATGTCTTTTTGGAGTCGCACAAGTACCTTTTCGGGATGGGATGCAAGGCGCGGTGTGCCGCCCATAGCCCAGCTATGGGCAAGCGCCGCAACGCCGCAGACCGCCCGAAAAGGCACTTGCCCAAAGGGTTGGAGTGAAATCGGGCGATTGGACGCCCCGGTTGCTTGCATGGGCACCAGCCCATGCGGCGCATCCGAAGCATCCACTCATCCCGATTGCGCTCCAATGCGACCTCTAAAAAGACATTGAACAGGTTCCAAGGCATTACAGAAAAAGTACGACAACCGCGCATGGCACTCCTGCAAATTTCCGAACCCGGCCAGACGCCAGACCCGCACCAGCGACGCATCGCGGTGGGCATAGACCTGGGCACCACGCATTCATTGGTCGCCAGCGTGCGCAATGGCGTCTCTGAATGCCTGCCCGACGAGCAGGGGCGTGTGCTCCTGCCCAGCGTGGTGCGCTACCTTGAAGACGACAAGCGCCAGATCGGCTACGAAGCCCTGGCCGCGCAGGTGGAAGACCCGCGCAATACCATTTCATCCGTCAAGCGCCTGATGGGCCGCGGCATCAACGACATAGGCAGCCGCGCCCAACTGCCTTACGAGCTGAATGACAAGCCGGGCATGGTCACGCTGCAGACCATCGCCGGCGAGAAAAGCCCGGTCGAGATCAGTGCCGAGATTCTGGCCACGCTGCGTTACCGTGCCGAAGACACCTTCAGTGACGATATTTATGGCGCCGTGATCACGGTGCCGGCCTACTTTGACGATGCCCAGCGCCAGGCTACCAAAGACGCTGCGCAACTGGCTGGGCTCAATGTGCTGCGCTTGCTGAATGAACCCACTGCGGCGGCCATTGCCTACGGGCTGGACAATGCGAGCGAAGGTGTCTACGCGGTCTATGACCTGGGCGGCGGCACGTTTGACATTTCCATCCTGCGCCTCACGCAAGGCGTCTTCGAAGTGGTTGCTACCGGTGGCGATTCCGCATTGGGCGGCGACGACTACGACCGCGCGCTGGTCGACTGGGTCCTGGCCAAGGCCGGGCTCGCGGCAGACACGCTCACGCCGTCCGACAAGGCGGCCCTGCAACGCGCCGCCCGTAACTGCAAGGAGGCCCTGTCGTCTGCCGACCCGGTGCCTTTTTCGGTGCAACTCGCCAAGGCCCTCGTCAACTTCGAGATGAAGGCGGAGGATTTTGAAACCGCTACTGCGCATTTGACGCAGCGCACGCTGGCCGCGGTCCGCAAGGCGCTGCGCGATGCCAGGTTGGCGAAGGAAGATGTGCAGGGCGCCGTGCTGGTAGGTGGTTCTACCCGCATGCCTCAAGTACGCAAGGCGGTCGCCAGCTTCTTCGGACGCGAGCCGCTGGTCAACCTCAACCCCGACGAAGTGGTGGCACTGGGCGCGGCCATTTCTGCCAACCAGCTGGCCGGCAACAACACAGGCGCAGACCTGTTGCTGCTCGACGTGATCCCGCTGTCGCTGGGCATTGAGACCATGGGCGGGCTGGTCGAGCGCATCGTGCCGCGCAACCAGACCATTCCCACCGCCATGGCGCAGGACTTCACCACCTACCAGGACGGCCAGACCGCGCTGGCGCTGCATGTGGTGCAGGGCGAGCGCGACCTGGTGGCCGACTGCCGCAGCCTCGCACGCTTTGAGCTGCGCGGCATTCCGCCCATGGTGGCTGGCGCTGCGCGCATCCGCGTGACATTCACGGTAGATGCCGACGGCCTGCTCAGCGTGAACGCGAAAGAGCAGGTCAGCGGCGTTGAGGCGCGCATTGACGTGAAGCCTTCCTACGGCCTGTCCGACGACGAGATTGCGCGCATGCTGCAAGACAGCTTTTCAACCGCCCAACAAGACATGCAGGCTCGCGCGCTGGCCGAAGCCCAGGTCGATGCCGACCGCATGGTGCTGGCCACACAAAGCGCCCTGGCGGCCGATGCCGATTTGCTGAGTCCCAATGAGCGCGCGCAGATCGACAGCCTGATCGTTGGCCTTTCCGACACGCGTGCCCACGGCGATGCGGCTTCCATAGAAGCAGCCACCCAGGCCCTGGCCAAAGGCACTGAAGGCTTTGCTGCCCAGCGTATGAACCGCGGCATCAAGCAAGCTTTGGCCGGAAAAAACATCGAGGCGGTTTGAACCGTACTGACAACATGCCCATCATCAAAATACTGCCCCACCCCGAATACTGCCCGCAAGGTGCCGAGATCAGCGCGCCGGCCGGCACCTCGATCTGCGAAGCCCTGCTGGACAACAAGATCAACATTGAGCACGCCTGCGACCTCAGCTGCGCCTGCACGACCTGCCATGTCATCGTGCGCGAAGGTTTCAAATCGCTCAACGAACTCGACGAAAGCGAAGAAGACCTGCTGGATCGCGCCTGGGGGCTGGAGCCCAATTCACGGCTGAGCTGCCAGGCTTTTCTGGCCCAGTCAGATGTGACGGTGGAGATACCGAAGTACTCCATCAATCACGCCAAGGAAAATCACTGAGCTTCTTGTCGAGCCGTCCGCTCGGATCCGATGGCCCCATAAAGAAAGCCCGTCAGTTGACGGGCTTTTTTGTTGCGGAAAACGCTTTTCGCCGGCTTGCTCAATTGCTTACCGTACGAATCCGCCGTCTTTGCGCAACATGGACAGTTCAGAGAATATGAGGCCTTGATGATCGGTGGGGGCGTAACGGACGAAGATGCCGCCCAGGTTGTGTGACTTGAGGGTTTCCAGCGCTTTTTTCAGGGACTCTGGTGTGGGGTTTGCACCCGAGCGCTTGAGGCCTTCCACCAGCACCTTGGTACTGACATAGCCTTCCAGGCTGCCGTAGCTGAATTCGCCGACGCCGATTTTCTTCATCGCCACCTGGTATTCGGCAATGATGGGCATGGACGAATTCCACGGGTAGGGAACGACCTGGGAAATGACCACTCCCACAGCATCGCCTCCAATCGCCTTGTGCAACTGCTGGCCGTTGAGGAAGGAGAACGAGTAAAACCGGGCTTCCTCTCCTGTCGCTTTATACGCCTTGATGAATTTGGCGGTAACGGCGTTGGTGGCCGAGAGAACCACCGCAACCGGCTTGAGTTTGGCCAGCTCGACCGCTTTGGCCTCTGCGTCGGAACCATCGTTCTGGATTGCCACGCTGCCCACCATCTTGTCGCCGCGCTGCTCGATGAACCCTTTCGTGCTTTCCATTGCAGAACGCGCGCCCGGGTTGTCGTTGTGCGCAAAGGCAATGCGTGTAATGCCGATGGTGAACAGGTGGTTGACGATGCGGCCGTACTCTTCGTCAAAGCTGATGCGCACGGGAAATCCATACTCCGAGAATTTCACGACGGGGCCGGCGCCGGTGTACGGGGCGATCAGCGGGATCTTGAGTTCGTTGGCGGCCTTGAGTGCACCGACGGATGAAGTGGTGCCGACGGGCATCAGGATGGCGACCGCACCGTCTGCGGCCAGTTTCTTCACGTTGTCTGCCGCTTTTGCCGCGTCATAGGCATCGTCGACCTGACGGATTTCGAGCGGCCTGCCGTTAATGCCCCCGGTTTCATTGGTGGCTGCGAGCATGGCCTTGATGCCAATCAGCGGCTCTGTACCCAGGCTGGCCAGCGGTCCCGTCTGTACATAGGTTTGCCCGATGAGGATGGGCTTGACCTGTGCGAACGCGCCGGCAGGAAGCAGCAGCGCGGCCATGGTGGCCAGAAGACGGAAGGTTGAAATCATGGAGCCTCAGTGGAGCGTGGGAGGAGGGCGGCAGAAGAGCACGATGAGTCAAACAGCCGGGTGGAGTGGGATTGAAAATATAGTTTATATATAAACTATTTAAATATCAATGCAATTTTGCGTAGATGATTTTTGCACGCTGCTGCGTCTTTAGGCGCCGCTTCCCTGGGGGAGGTGCGACCTGGGGTGCCTCCTGGCCCTCAGTGAAAAGCAGGTTCAGGGGTTCGCCGGGGCAGCGATAATCGGGTCATGCGCCAAATCGTTCTGGATACTGAAACCACCGGTCTTTCTGCCGAAAACGGCGACCGCATCATCGAAATCGGTTGCGTGGAGCTGGTGGCGCGCAAGCTCACTGGCAACAATCGCCACTTCTATCTGAACCCCGAGCGCGACAGTCATGAGGACGCGCTCAAGGTTCACGGCATCAGCAACGAGTTCCTGAAAGACAAACCCAAGTTCGCGGCCGTGGCCGACGAGCTGCTGGAGTACCTGCAGGACGCCGAGATCATCATCCACAACGCGCCTTTTGATGTGAGCTTCCTGAACAAGGAGCTCGAGCTCATCGGCAAGCCGCCCATCAAGCATTGCGTGGCCAAGGTGACCGACAGCCTGATGATGGCCAAGGAGCTGTTTCCAGGCAAACGCAATTCGCTGGACGCCCTGTGTGACCGGCTGGACGTCGACAACTCAGGCCGAACGCTGCACGGCGCTTTGCTGGACGCTGAACTGCTGGCCGATGTCTACATCAACCTGACCCGGGGCCAGAACTCTCTGGTGATGGAGGTGAGCAGCAACACCCAGGAGGGGGACAGCACGCCGCTGGTTGACCTGAGCACCTTCGAATTGCCCCTGCTGGCTGCCAACGACCAGGAAATTGCCGAGCATGAGAAATTGCTCGGCGATATCGACAAGGCCAGCAAAGGCAAAACCGTCTGGCGCGCCCTGGCCGCCTGAGAGCCGCGGCCGAAAGAGCAATTCCATGGCTCGGCTCAAAAAATAGCCGGAAACAGCATATAATCGTAGGCTGACCGATAGGGCGGTTAGCTCAGGGGTAGAGCACTGCATTCACACTGCAGGGGTCGCAAGTTCGAAACTTGCACCGCCCACCAGAATTTGAAGAACAAAAAAGGCCAAGTCTTGCGACTTGGCCTTTTTCATTCCGGCGCCGATTAGCGCCGTTTCCAGGCGGGTTTAGAGCACTTCGCTCGCGAAATCAGCCAGCCGCGAGCGCTCGCCACGTGCCAGCGTGATGTGACCGCCGTGCGGCCAGCCCTTGAAACGGTCGACGGCAAAGGTCATGCCCGAGGAGCCTTCGGTGAGGTAGGGGGTGTCGATCTGCGCCAGGTTACCCATGCAGATGATCTTGGTGCCAGGGCCGGCCCGGGTGATCAGCGTTTTCATCTGCTTGGGCGTCAGGTTTTGCGCTTCGTCGATGATGACGTACTTGTTCAAAAAGGTGCGGCCGCGCATGAAGTTCATGCTCTTGACCTTGATGCGGGAGCGGATCAGCTCGTTGGTGGCGGCGCGGCCCCATTCGCCGGAGCCGCTGTCGGTCTTGCCCAGCACTTCCAGGTTGTCGTCCAGCGCGCCCATCCAGGGGCCCATTTTTTCCTCTTCAGTGCCCGGCAGGAAGCCGATGTCCTCGCCCACGCTCACCGTGGCTCGCGTCATGATGATCTCGGTGTAGCGGCGGTCGTCCAGCACCTGCGTGAGGCCGCTGGCCAGCGCCATCAGCGTCTTGCCAGTGCCTGCCGTGCCGGCCAGCGTGACGAAGTCCACTTCCGGGTCCATCAGCAGGTTCATCGCAAAATTCTGCTCGCGGTTGCGCGTGGTGACGCCCCAGACGGCGTTTTTGAGGTGGTTGTAGTCCTTCAGGGTCTTCAAAACCGCGGTTTTCGCCCGAATTTCCGTCACGCGGGCATACAAGGGCGGCTCACCCGGGGCCTCAAAGAACACAAACTGGTTGATCAGCAGGCTGCCCACGATAGGCCCCGTGATGCGGTAGAAGGTGTGGCTGCCTTGCTGCCAGCTTTCGATGGTTTTGCTCTGGCGCGTCCAGAAGTCGGCCGGCAGGGCCAGCGAGCCTGAATACAGCAGGTCGCCGTCTTCCAGGGTTTTGTCGTTCTGGTAGTCGTCGGTGGCCAGACCCAGCGCGCGCGCCTTGACGCGCATGTTGATGTCCTTGGACACCAGAACCACCTCGCGCGGGGCATATTCCTTGCGCAGGGCCTCAACCACGCCCAGGATCTGGTTGTCCGCCTTGCCTTGCGGCAGGCTCATGGGCAGCGTGTAGTCCAGCGGCTTGGTCTGGAAGAACAGGCAACCACCGGCTTCCGGATGGCCCGTGGTGTCCAGCTTCAGGCCTTTGGCGATGTCGGCGCCCTGGGCGCCGGCCAGCGCATCCAGCGTGCGGCTGGTCTGACGGGCGTTGCGCGCCACCTCGGTCATGCCCTTTTTATGGCCGTCGAGCTCCTCGAGCACGATCATGGGCAGGAAGATGTCGTGCTCCTCAAAACGGAACAGGCACATCGGGTCGTGCATCAGTACGTTGGTGTCGAGTACGAACAGCTTGGTGGGGCCGGTGCGCTTGGCTTTTTTGGGTTTTGCGGGGGGCTCGGGCAGTGCGATGCTCTCTTTTTTATAGCTGCTAGCGCTTGTCCTGGAAGGGCCAGAGGGCTCTTTTCCTTTAAATGCGGAAGGATGAGCGCCGTCACCTGCCGCGCGGCTGTCAAACAGGTCCATCACCGGGGGCTTCTGGGTGGATTCAGCGCTTTCCGTTTTTCGTGCAACTTTCGAGGGCGAGCGGGCGGGCGCATCAAGTGCGTCGGGGGAGAGCAGGGCGGCACGTTTGGTCGGGGCGGGGGGCAGGGGCATAGTGCTTAAAACTCTCTAAAAAAGAAGGGTTCCAGAAGCGAAAAAGCCGCCTTGAAACCAGGGCGGCTTTTTCTTTTGACGCAGTTGCGAAGGTCAACAGCATGAGTTCATTATGCACAACTCAAGTGACAGGGCAATCCCTCGCAAATCTTTTAAATCCTGTGTTGCTAACTGGCCTCAGAACGCCTTTGATACGCTTTAAGCGGCTTTCTTGAGCGCCTTGACGGCTTTGAGCACGTCGTCCACATGGCCGGGGACCTTCAGGCCGCGCCATTCTTCTTTCAGTTGGCCGTCAGCGCCCACCAGGAAGGTGCTGCGCTCAATGCCTTTGACCTTTTTGCCGTACATGATCTTGTTTTTGACCACGCCGAACATGTGGCACATTTTTTCTTCGGTATCGGCGATCAGCTCGAACGGGAGTTCCAGCTTGGACTTGAACTCGTCGTGGGATTTCATGTTGTCGCGGGAGACGCCGAACACGGTGGCGCCGGCCTTGACGAAGTCCTTGTAGCGGTCACGGAACTGCATCGCTTCCGTGGTGCAACCCGGCGTGTTGTCTTTCGGGTAGAAGTACAACACCACGACTTTGCCCATGTGGGAGGTGTTGGAAACCTTGATGCCACTCGTGGCGATCGCTTCAAATTCGGGGAGTGGTTTATTGACGACGACTGCCATACTGAGTAGACCCTGACGAAAGTAGTTGTAATTAGCCGCGCCTTATGGCGACCAGCCCGGGAAGTCATCTCGGATGTGGTGCCTAGTGCAACCCTAGATTTTACCCTGAAAGAGGGGCTGTTTCAGCCCCCTGTTCCTTCTGTTTCAATCAGCAGGGCTGCAATCACCCGCCGGCCTTCGCCTGCGAGGATGTTGTAGGTGCGGCATGCGGCCAGCGTGTCCATGGTCTCAAGGCCGATCCGGCGCTCCATCAGGATGCGCAAAAAGGCCGGCGGCGGAAAGCGCAGGCGGGGGCCGCTGCCAAAAATGACGAGTTCAGGCTGTGTTTCGGCGAGCAGGGCGAAATGCTCTGCCGTGAGCGCTTCAAAGCGCGCGCAATTCCAGTCGAATTTTTCACCCTGCGAACCGATCACGACGCTGTGCTCGATCTTCTCCGCCACGCCGTTGCTCGCCAGGCCAACCCATCCGGGGCCATAGCAAAGGATGGACTGGACATCAAGACGGTCTGGCTGGAGTTTCATGCGGGGTGGATCCGGGCGTTGTGAGGGCGTGGAAGGCGCTGCTTGCGAGGGCGGTCAGCCGCGGTTTTCCGGGCGAGAACCCTTGTTTATGTGGTCAAATTATAGATTCCGCCCGAATTTCCCGCCGCAATGCGGGTGCATATCACCCGTATGCCCCGTTTGACAGGCATTGCCGGCGATGGGGTCTTTGCCCACATATCCATAAAGTTGCATGAAACCGATCACCAAATCCGCCAAGCTTGCCAATGTGCTTTACGACATCCGTGGCCCGATCATGGACGCCGCCAAGCAGATGGAAGAAGAGGGCCAGAAGCTCATCAAGCTCAATATCGGCAATCTGGCGGTGTTCGGTTTCGACGCGCCCGAGGAAGTCCAGCAGGACATGATCCGCAACCTGCCCGCCTCGGCCGGCTATTCGGACAGCAAGGGTATTTTTGCGGCGCGCAAGGCCGTGATGCACGAAACCCAGAAGCAGGGCATCAAGGGCGTCACGCTGGACGACATCTACCTGGGCAACGGCGCCAGCGAGCTGATCTCGATGGCCACCAACGCCCTGCTGGACGACGGCGACGAGTTGCTCCTGCCCGCGCCCGACTACCCGCTATGGACTGCCTCCACCAGCCTCTCGGGCGGCACGCCAGTGCATTACCTGTGCGATGAAAGCAATGGCTGGATGCCCAGCCTGGACGACATCCGCGCAAAGATCACGCCAAAGACCAAGGCCATCGCGGTCATCAATCCCAACAACCCGACGGGCGCGCTGTATTCGGACGAGCTGCTGATGGGCATCGTCGCCATCGCGCGCGAACACGGCCTTGTCATCCTGGCCGACGAGGTGTACGACAAGGTGCTGTACGACGGGGTCAAGCACACGGCCATCGCCAGCCTGTCTACCGACGTGCTCACGCTGACCTTCAACTCGCTTTCCAAGAGCTACCGCTCCTGCGGCTACCGCGCCGGCTGGCTGGTGGTGTCCGGCCCCAAGAAACAGGCCAAGGACTACATCGAAGGCCTGAACATGCTGGCCAACATGAAGCTGTGCTCCAACGTGCCCGGCCAGTGGGCTATCCAGACCGCGTTGGGCGGCTACCAAAGCATCAACGACCTGACCTGCGAAGGCGGGCGCCTGCGCCGCCAGCGCGACATGGCCTACGAACTGATCACCGCCATTCCCGGCGTCACCTGTGTCAAACCCAGCGCCGCGCTCTACATGTTCCCGCGGCTTGATCCCAAGGTCTACCCGATCAAGGACGATCGCCAGTTTTTCCTGGAGCTCCTCAAAGAGACCAAGGTCATGCTGGTGCAGGGCACAGGCTTTAACTGGCCCGAACCGGACCACTTTCGCATCGTCTTCCTGCCGCATGAGGAAGACCTGCGCGAAGCCATCGGCCGCATTGCGAAGTTCCTTGAGAACTACCGCAACAACCGAATCTGATCCTGTATTGGGCCTTTCCCCCTCTCTTTTTTCCGCGTCCCTTTTGAGGGCGGGGATCCAAGATCAACGTAAAGCAAGACCTCAGCGACTATGAAACCGACGAATTTGAGCCCGATCCGGGTAGGCCTTCTGGGCATTGGCACCGTGGGCAGCGGCACCTACAACGTACTGCAGCGCAACCAGGAAGAAATCCGCCGCCGCGCCGGCCGCGGCATTGAAATCACCATGGTGGCCGACCTCGACGTGGCGCGCGCCAAAGCCGCCGTGGGCCCGAATGTGCAGGTGGTAGACGATGCCCGCAAGGTCGTCGCCAGCCCTGATGTCGATATCGTGATCGAACTCATCGGCGGCTACGGCATCGCCAAACAACTCGTGCTCGAAGCCATCGAGGCCGGCAAGCATGTGGTCACCGCCAACAAGGCGCTGCTCGCCGTGCACGGCACCGAAATTTTTGCAGCGGCCCACCGCAAGGGCGTGATGGTCGCGTTCGAGGCGGCCGTTGCCGGCGGCATTCCCATCATCAAGGCGCTGCGTGAAGGCCTTACCGCCAACAGCATCCAGTGGATCGCCGGCATCATCAATGGCACCACCAACTTCATCCTCTCCGAGATGCGCGACAAGGGCCTGGACTTCGACGTGGTGCTGAAAGAAGCACAACGGCTGGGCTACGCCGAAGCGGACCCCACCTTCGACATCGAAGGCGTGGACGCCGGCCACAAGGTCACGTTGATGTCGGCCATTGCTTTCGGCATCCCGGTGCAGTTCGACAAGGCTTATGTCGAAGGCATTACGGGCCTGGCGGCACAAGACATCCGCTATGCCGAGCAGCTCGGCTACCGCATCAAGCTGCTGGGCATCACCAAGCGCGCCGTCAACGGCATTGAGCTGCGCGTGCACCCCAGCCTCGTGCCGGCCAAACGCCTGATCGCCAACGTTGAAGGCGCGATGAACGCGGTGGTGGTGCAGGGCGATGCCGTCGGCACCACGCTGTATTACGGCAAGGGCGCGGGCAGCGAGCCCACCGCCAGTGCCGTGATCGCCGATCTCGTCGACATCGCCCGCCTGCACACCGCCGACCCCGAGCACCGCGTGCCGCACCTGGCCTTCCAGCCCGACGCGATGAGCGACCTGCCCGTGGTGCCGATGTCCGATGTGGTCACCAGCTACTACCTGCGCCTGAAAGTCGCCGACGAAGCCGGCGTGCTGGCGAAAGTCACCGGCATCCTCGCCAGCGCGGGCATCAGCATCGACGCCGTGCTGCAGCGTGAAGCCGATGAAGTGGGTGGCGAAGGCTCGACCCACACCGACCTCATCATCCTGACGCACGAGTGCCAGGAAGCGAAGATGAATGGCGCCCTGGCGCAGATGCAAGCACTGCCCACGGTGCTGGCGCCCATCACGCGCATCCGCAAGGAGGAGTTGGCCTGATGCTTTACGTGTCGACTCGCGGCCACGCCGACCGCAAACGCTTTTGCGAAATCCTGCTTGAAGGCCTCGCTCCGGATGGAGGCCTCTACCTTCCTGCGCAATACCCACAGGTGGATGCCGCCACGCTGCAAAGGTGGCGCGGCCTGCCTTATGCTGAACTGGCGTTCGAGGTTCTGTCGCTGTACGTCGATGACATTCCCGCAGCCGACCTCAAAGCCATCTGCAACAAGACCTACACCGAAGAAGTGTTCGGCACCCAGGCCATCGTCCCGTTGCACATGCTCGAGGATGGCCTCTACCTCGAAGCCCTGTCCAACGGCCCCACACTGGCCTTCAAAGACATGGCCATGCAATTGCTGGGCAACCTGTTCGAATACGAACTGGCGCGCCGCGGCGAAGAGCTGAACATCCTGGGCGCCACCAGCGGCGACACCGGCAGCGCGGCCGAATACGCCATGCGCGGCAAGAAGGGCGTGCGCGTCTTCATGACCTCGCCGAACGGCCGCATGAGCCCCTTCCAGCAGGCGCAGATGTTCAGCCTGCAAGACGAGAACATCCACAACATCGCGGTCGATGGCGTGTTCGACGATTGCCAGGACATCGTCAAGGCTGTGTCCAACGACCTGGCCTTCAAGCGCCAGTACAAGATCGGCACCGTCAACTCCATCAACTGGGCGCGCTTGATGGCGCAGGTGGTGTATTACTTCGCGGGATACTTTCAAGCCACCACGAACAACACGGAGAAGGTCAACTTCACAGTTCCCTCGGGCAACTTCGGCAACGTCTGCGCCGGCCATGTCGCCCGCATGATGGGCCTGCCCATAGGCAAGCTGGTGGTCGCCACCAACGAAAACGATGTGCTCGACGAGTTCTTCCGCACCGGCGTGTACCGCGTGCGCAGCAGCGCCGACACGCACGAAACCTCCAGCCCTTCCATGGACATCTCCAAAGCCTCGAACTTCGAGCGCTTTGTGTTTGATCTTTTCGGACGCGATGGCGGCAAGATCAAGGCCCTGTTCCACGACCAGCTTGGCAGCCAGGGCTACTTTGACCTGAGCGGTGAAGCCGCCTTCAAGTCAGCCGCGCAGCGTTACGGTTTTGTGAGCGGCAAGAGCACCCATACCGACCGGCTGGCCACCATTCGCGACACCTACAAACGCTTTGGCACCATGATCGACACCCACACCGCCGACGGTGTGAAGGTGGCGCGTGAGCAGCTCCAGGCGGGTGTGCCCATGATCGTGCTCGAGACCGCCTTGCCCATCAAGTTTGCGGCCACCATTGAGGAAGCCCTGGGCCAGTTGCCCACACGGCCCGCGAAGTTTGAAGGCATTGAGGCCTTGCCAAAACGCGTCAAGGTGCTGCCGGCCGATGCGGCCGTGATCAAACGCTACATTGCTGACAATGTGCATTAAATCGGGCTCTAGCCCAGTATCTGCATGGGCAAGCAGCTCCTTTTTTGATAGCAAGTTGCCAAACCTGTCACTGGAAAGTAACGCATGAACGTGGTCGGATTTTCCGGGTATTCCGGTTCGGGCAAGACAACGCTGGTCGAGCAGCTGATCCCGGCGTTGAAGGCCAAAGGCCTGCGCGTGTCGGTGGTCAAGCACGCTCACCACAAGTTCGACATCGACCACCCGGGCAAGGACACCTTCCGCCACCGCCAGGCCGGCGCTTTTGAAGTGGTCGTGGCTTCACCCAACCGGCTGGCGCTGATGCGCGAGTTTGAAAAGCCGTCCGAGCTCACCGTTCACCAGTTGATCGCCGAGCTGTACGGCGGCGTCGACTGGGTGCTGGTCGAGGGCTTCAAAAGCAGCGACCTGCTCAAGATCGAAGTCTGGCGCGCGCCGACGGCCGACTACGCCGGCAAACCCGCCCGCTACATGGACGACGACTTCATCGTCGCCATTGCCACCGACTCTCCCGGCCAGTTGCCCCAAGCAACCTTGCGCCCGGTGCTGGATTTGAACGACCCTGGCGCCGTGGCCGACTACCTGGTCAACAATCAGGAGCGGTTTGCGTACTCGTTTGACGACCGCTTTCACGATTAGGCTGACGTTCAGGTTTTGCCGTCACCGGCCTGATCTTTTGTACCGGACATCCGACCATGAGTTCTGCCACATCCACACCCGCGGCCCCCGCCCGCGCACCGCTCAAGCCCCTGGACACGGCGCTTGCCGAGCTGCTGGCCCGCGCCGCGCCTTTGCCCGGGCTTGAGTCGGTTTCCACCTTTGACGCCGATGGCCGCGTACTGGCCCAGGACCTGGCCTCCAGCCTGGACGTGCCGGCGCACGACAACAGCTCGATGGACGGCTACGCGCTGCGCGTTGCCGACTGGAGCGAGGACGCCGTGCTGCAGGTCAACCAGCGTATTCCGGCCGGCAGCAGCGGCCACGCGCTGGCGGCGAATTCAGCGGCGCGCATTTTTACCGGCGCGCCCATCCCCCCAGGCGCCGACGCCGTGGTGATGCAGGAAGATTGCGACACGGTAGACAACGGTGTGCGCATCAAGGTTCAACCCCAGGCCGGGCAATGGATTCGCCGCCGCGGCGAAGACGTGTCCTCCGGCGCCGTGGTGCTGCACCGCGGCGAGCGCCTGACACCGGCCTCGCTGGGCCTCGCCGCCAGCATCGGCTTTGACAAACTGCAAGTCGCTCCCCGCGTGCGCGTGGCACTGTTCTCTACCGGCGACGAGCTCGTCATGCCCGGCGAGGTCGCGCCCACCGACATGAAGCCTGGCGCCATCTACAACTCCAACCGTTTCTTTTTGCGTGCGCTGCTGCTGCGTCTGGGTTGCACCGTCACAGACCTGGGCATCGTGCCCGACCGCCTGGATGCCACCATCGCCGCGCTCAAGGGTGCCAGCGAGCAGCATGACCTTATCCTCACCAGCGGCGGTGTCTCGGTGGGCGAAGAAGACCATATCAAGCCGGCTGTGCAGGCGCTGGGCGAACTGGCGCTCTGGCAGATCGCCATGAAGCCGGGCAAGCCCTTCGCCTACGGCAAGATCGCGGGCTCCCATTTCATCGGCCTGCCGGGCAATCCGGTGTCCAGCTTTGTGACCTTTCTGGTGCTGGTGCGGCCCTTCCTGCTCAAGCTGCAGGGTGCGGTCGAAACCGCGGTGCGTCCGACGGCGGCGCCGGCGCATTTCGACTGGCCCAAGGCCGACAAACGCCGTGAGTTTTTGCGTGTCAAGCGCAACGCCGCCGGCGGGCTGGAGCTGTTCAACAACCAGAGTTCTGGCGTGCTGACTTCGGCAGTCTGGGGCGACGGCGTGATCGACAACCCGGCCGGCCAAACCATTGCGCACGGCGACGTGGTGCAGTTCATTCCGTTCTCTGCATTGATGTCCTGAAAACAATCAGGAAGCCTCATGAAAATCACCGTCAAATACTTTGCCTCCATCCGCGAAGCCATAGGGCAGGGCAGCGAGCTGCGCGACACCTCTGCAGGCACGCTGGCCGCGCTGCGCGATGAGCTGCTGGCCGCCACGCCTGCGCATGCTGCAGCGCTCGCACGCGGCAAGTCGGTGCGCATGGCGCTCAACCAGGTCATGAGCGACGAATCCGCCGCGCTCAGCGAGGGCTGCGAAGTCGCCTTCTTTCCGCCCGTCACCGGCGGTTGATCCATCCACTGCGAGGCGGCTCACACCACCATCGCATCCAGCTGCGCAAGCCGTTCCAGCACCGCTGCAGACGCCCGCGTCATCGGGCTGCGCAGTTCATCGCGCAGCAAACCCTGACGCGCCAGCAATGCCTTGAGCGGGCCCGGGTTGGGTTCTGCAAACAGGGCTTCAATCAGCGGCGGCAGCGGTGCCCACAAGGCCTCGGCCCCGGCCGCATCGCCCGCCTGAATGCGGCGCACGATCTCTGCAAATCGCGCCGTATGCAAATGCGCCGCAGCCGCAATCGCGCCGCGCCCGCCCGCCGCCACGGTGCTGAAGATGTTCGCATCCTCGCCCGCCAGCACCTGCAACTGCCCGTCGCCAATCAGCGACCGCGTCTTGGCCGGGTCGCCGCCGCAGTCCTTGATCGCCTGAATGCGCGGATGTGCCGCCAGCGCCCGCATGGTTTTCAGCGCCATCTGGCTGCCCGTGCGGTAGGGAATGTCGTAAAGCACCACCGGCACCGCACTGGCATCGGCCAGGGCGGTGAACCACTCGATCAGCCCCGCCTGCGAAGGCCGGATATAGCTGGGCGCCGGCAGCAGAATGCCCGCAATGCCCAGTTTGCTGAAGGCCCGGACGCGCGCCGCCGTTTTACCCAGGTGGTAGCCCGACAAACCCATGATCACCGGCAGGCCGGGAGCTTCTGCCATCACGGTTTGCAGCACCCCGAGCTGCTCTTCGTCGCTGAGTGCCGCAGCTTCACCGGTAGAGCCGCACACCACCAGCCCGGCGATGCCGCTGGCCCGGTAGTGCGCTACCAGGCGCTTTAAGGCCGGGTCGTCGACCTTGTCCTGGTCAAACGGGGTGACGAGCGGGATCCAGAGACCCGAGAAATCGTAAATTGCCTGAGGGGCTTGATTGGTTTGATTGACGTTAAGCGCTGTTTGCATGAAGACACATCCCAAAAAACTGACCGGCTTGATAGGCCGTCATCAGAACAAGAGAAGGTGTCCGCAAAAGACTTGGAAAAGTAACCAGCGGTTCCATCGCTCATTCGACGACGGAACCGCAGCCCCGGTCAAATGAGCAACGGTTTTTTCGATTTGCTGGCGCACGCCTCAAAGCCACGGGCGCTGTCGGGCGTCCGGTTGGCAAGGAGGTGAATGTGGCCAGTCATGCGGTCAATATTACTTGAGGGAGCGGATTCTGGCCCGGTTTCTGCGTTGAACAGGCACCGGCCCGTGCGGCCCAGTGGCAAAATTGCCACTATGGCCCCGTCTTCTTCACCCCGCGTCCTGATCACCCCCGATGACTTCAACCTCGCCGATGAAGTCGCCGCACTGCGCGCAAACGACAAGCGGGTAGGGGCGGTGTGTACTTTCACAGGGACCGTAAGAGACCGCAATGACGGCCTGAGCGTCAGCAGCATGGAGCTGGAGCACTACCCCGGCATGACCGAAAAAGCCATTGAGGCCATGATCGACGAGGCGATGTCGCGCTTTGATATTTTTGGCGCCCGTGTCATCCACCGTGTGGGCCTGCTGCAGCCGCTGGACCAGGTGGTGATGGTGGCCGTGGTTTCCGCCCACCGCGGCGAGAGCTTCAGGGCCTGCGAGTTCCTGATGGACTACCTGAAAACCCAGGCGCCATTCTGGAAGAAGGAAGTCACGCCTGAGGGTGCACGCTGGGTCGATGCCCGTGTCACCGATGATGCGGCCCTGGCCAAGTGGGGCATTAGCGTTTCCAACGCCTGAAGTCCGCTGTGGAGCCTGCCGCGGTTTGACGTACATCAACCGCAGCCCGATGACAGGCCTTGGTGGCAGCTGAATGACTTGAAAAGGGGGGCAAAAGCCCCAAACTCGGCGATAACCGCTCCTTCGTGAGCCCCCGAGCCCTTTGCGGAGTCAAATTCAATGCGACAAGACAAACTTACCACCAAATTCCAGGAAGCCTTGAGCGATGCACAGTCGCTTGCCTTGGGCAATGACAATGGCTACATCGAGCCCGCGCACCTCTTGCTGGCCATGCTGCGCCAGGAAGACGGCCCGCGTGCGCTGCTTGAAAAGGCCGGCGTTAACGTAGGCGGCCTGATGCAGGCAGCTGATGCCGCGGTCAAGAGGCTTCCCCAAGTCCAGGGCCAGGAGCAGATTGCCGTTGGCTCCGAGCTGGCCAAATTGCTGCAGGCGACGGAAAAAGAATCCATCAAGCGCAACGACCAGTTCATTGCGGGAGAGCTGTTTTTGCTGGCACTGGCAGACAGCAAAAACGAAGCCGGCAAGATTGCCAAGGAAAACGGGCTGACCCGCAAGGCACTTGAAGCTGCGATTGACGCCGTACGCGGCGGGCAGAGCGTGAACAGCGCCGACGCCGAAGGCCAGCGCGAAGCCCTCAAAAAATACTGCATGGACCTGACCGAGCGTGCCCGCCTGGGCAAGCTTGATCCGGTGATCGGCCGCGACGACGAAATCCGCCGCGCCATCCAGGTGCTGCAGCGCCGCACCAAAAACAACCCGGTGCTGATCGGCGAGCCCGGTGTCGGCAAGACCGCGATTGTCGAAGGCCTGGCCCAGCGCATCGTGGCGGGTGAGGTGCCTGATTCACTCAAAGGCAAACGGGTGCTGTCACTCGACATGGCCGCATTGCTGGCCGGCGCCAAGTTCCGCGGCGAGTTTGAAGAGCGCCTGAAAACCGTGCTCAACGAGCTGGCCAAAGACGAAGGCCAAACCATCGTTTTTATCGACGAGCTGCACACCATGGTGGGCGCCGGCAAGGCCGAAGGCGCGATGGACGCCGGCAACATGCTCAAGCCTGCACTGGCACGCGGCGAGCTCCACTGCGTCGGCGCCACCACGCTGGACGAGTACCGCAAGTACATCGAAAAAGACGCCGCGCTGGAGCGCCGCTTCCAGAAAATCCTGGTCGGCGAGCCGACCGTGGAGGCCACCATCGCCATCCTGCGCGGCCTGCAAGAGAAATACGAAGTGCACCACGGCGTGCAGATCACCGACCCAGCCATCGTGGCCGCGGCCGAGCTGAGCCATCGCTACATCACCGACCGCTTTCTGCCCGACAAGGCCATCGATTTGATCGACGAGGCCGCGGCCAAGATCAAGATCGAGATGGACTCCAAGCCCGAAGTCATGGACAAACTCGACCGCCGCCTCATCCAGCTGCAGATCGAGCGCGAAGCCGTGCGCCGCGAAAAAGACGAATCTTCGCAAAAGCGCTTTGGCCTCATTGAAGAAGAAATCACCAAGCTGCAAAAAGAGATCTCCGACCTCGACGAAATCTGGCAGGCCGAAAAGGCCCAGGCGCTGGGTTCCAAAGACGTGATGGAAGAGGTCGACCGCATCCGCTTCCAGATCGAGGAGTTCACCCGCAAGGGCGACTTCAACAAGGTGGCCGAGCTGCAATACGGCAAGCTGCCCGAGCTGGAAAAGCGCCTGAAAGAAGCGCAGGACAGCGAAGCCAGCAAAGGCAAGTCCAACGCGCCTACGCTGCTGCGCACCCAGGTCGGCGCCGAAGAGATCGCCGAAGTCGTGGCGCGCGCCACCGGCATCCCCGTCAGCAAGCTGATGCAGGGCGAGCGCGACAAGCTGCTGTTGATGGAAAACAAGCTGCACGACCGCGTGGTCGGCCAGGACGAAGCCATTGGCGCGGTGGCCAATGCCATCCGCCGTTCGCGCTCAGGCCTGAGTGACCCGAACCGGCCCACCGGCTCCTTCCTGTTCCTGGGCCCCACGGGTGTGGGCAAGACCGAACTGTGCAAGGCGCTGGCCGGTTTCCTCTTCGACAGCGAAGACCACCTGATCCGCATCGACATGAGCGAGTTCATGGAAAAGCATTCCGTGGCCCGCCTGATCGGTGCGCCCCCGGGGTATGTCGGCTACGAAGAAGGCGGCTATTTGACAGAGGCGGTGCGCCGCAAGCCCTACAGCGTGCTGCTGCTCGACGAGGTGGAAAAGGCCCACCCGGACGTCTTCAATGTGCTGCTGCAGGTGCTGGACGACGGCCGCCTGACCGACGGCCAGGGCCGCACGGTGGACTTCAAGAACACCGTCATCGTGATGACCAGCAACATCGGCTCGCCCATCATCCAGTCCATGGTCGGCAAGCCGACCGAAGAGATCAAGGACGCGGTGACGGATGAGCTGAAGAACTACTTCCGCCCCGAGTTCCTCAACCGGATCGACGAGGTGGTGGTGTTCCACGCGCTCGACGCGAAGAACATCGAGTCCATCGCACGCATCCAGCTCAAGGTGCTGATGGCCCGCCTGCAGAAGATGGACCTGACGCTGGACGTGTCGGAAGCGGCGATTGCCGAGCTGGCCAAGGTTGGGTTTGACCCGGTGTTTGGTGCGCGGCCTTTGAAGCGCGCCATCCAGCAGCGCATCGAGAACCCGCTGAGCAAGCTGCTGCTGGAGGGGCGCTTCCCGCCCAAGAGCACCATCCCGGTGGATGTGGATCCCATCCGCAACCCCGGCGTGTTCAGCTTCGGCGCCGCCGGGGCTGCGCCCGAGGCCGTGGCTGCGTAGGCCGGGCCGTGTATTTGCTATCAATTAAGTAGCGGTATACCTATGCACTACCTGGGCTAGAGCCCGTTTTTACTTAAAAATTAAGGCCCGCCATCTTTCGCAGATGGCGGGCCTTTTTTTGCCTTGGGCGTGTCTGGCGTTTGTCGGGTGTTTAGCCGGCCAGCCCCGCAAACACGTTCTGCACATCGTCATTCCCGTCAATCGCGGCCAGAAAGGCTTCGACTTCCTCGAGTTCGGCGGTGCTCAAGGAGGCGGAGGCAATGGGGTTCTTGGCCCGGTAACCGAGCTTGGCTGACAGCACGGTAAAGCCCTGGGCCGGCAACGCGCGGCTGACCAGGTCCAGGTCCACCGCATCGGTCACAAACAACGTGGTGCCTTCTTCCTCGCCGGGCTCAAAGTCCTGGGCGCCGGCCTCGATCGCGGCCAGTTCCGGGTCTGCGCCGGCCGCTGCCGGTTCGGCTTCGATCATGCCGATGTGGTCGAAATCCCAGCTGACGGAGCCGGAGGTGCCCAGATGCCCCTTGCGGAACAGCACGCGCACTTCAGACGCCGTGCGGTTGAGGTTGTCGGTCAGGCATTCGACCATGATGGGCACGCGGTGCGGCGCAAAACCTTCGTAGATCACATGCTCAAAATGCACCGCATCGCCCGTGAGCCCGGCGCCTTTCTTGATGGCGCGCTCCAGCGTGTCTTTGGGCATCGAGACCTTGCGGGCCTGCTCCACCACCAGCCGCAGCCGCGAGTTGGAGGCAGGGTCGGCGCCGTTGCGCGCCGCGACCATGATTTCCTTGGCGAGCTTTCCGAAGAGACGGCCCCTGGCATTGGCCGCCAGTTCTTTGCCTTTTGCTTTCCATTGCGCGCCCATGTCTGTTCCTTGGTGTTGCGGCGCTCACAGGCGCCTGGCTTTGTTTTTGGTGATTGGCCGGATACACACTGCTAGAAAGACGCCAAAGGCCCCTTCACCTTGCATGACCGGAGGGCTCTGGTTATACACCCATATCCACGGGTATTGGTGCCCGGCCGCTGGCAACTTGCCCGGAACCGGCTCAGGCTTGCATCACCAGTTTGAGCTGCTTCGCGCACACGCGCAGGGGCTGCGCCGACTGGGCGGCCCTGGCCATGGCCATGGCGCCGGAATAGGTCGCCACCACCAGTGTCGCCAGCGCGTCGGGGTTGCCTGTGCCGCCGCCCCCGGCCTTCCTGTCATCGCGGATCTTGTCGGCAATCGCCTGGCGCCAGGCGTCAAACAGCGCCGCCATCGGCACGCGGAAGTCCTCCTCGCCCGACAGCTCCACGGCCAGGTTGTTCAGCGGGCATCCGTTGACATGACCCTGGTCTTCCAGGCCGGCAATGATGCCGCTGAAAACCTGCTGGATGCCGCGCGATGCGTCCGGCGCTGTTTGCACCGGCGCGATCCAGCTTTCTTCTATCGCCACGGTGACGCGCTCATTCACCACCGCCAGACCCAGCGCCTTTTTGGTGGCGAAGTGGTGCGCCAGCGCGCCGCCGGTGGCGCCGGCCAGCTCCTTGAGGTCGCTCACGCTGGTGCTGGCGTAGCCGCGCGTGGTAAAGGCCTGGAAGGCCGTGTCCAGCAGGCGCTGGCGCAGGCCGTCGGGGTCGTTGGTGCGCCCGGTTGCCACGGGCGCGGGCTTCTTTTTCATCGGGTTCCTTGCTGCAGCCTGAATGGCCCAAACATAGCAGACTTGACAAAACAGGATGATTGTCCTGTAATTCGCAACTTATGACAACCAACACACCTCATGCCTTTGAAGCCCCCGTGATTGAACTGCGCCGCTACCGCCTGCACCCGGGCGCCCGCGAAACACTGATCGATCTGTTTGACCGCGAATTCCTCGAAACGCAGGACGCCGCCGGCATGTCTGTGCTGGCCCAGTTCCGCGTCCTGGACGATCCCGACGCATTCGTCTGGTTGCGGCGTTTTGAAGATCTGCCGCAACGGGCAGAGGCGCTTCGCAGCTTCTACGGAGGGCCGGTCTGGGCGCAGCACAAGGGCGAAGCCAACGGCACCATGGTCAATTCGGACAACGTGCTGATGCTCAGGCCGCTGGGGGATGGCGCGCTGCCATCGTTGCTGGGCCCGGGCCCCTTGCCCGATGTTTTTGGCGCGCACCGGCCGTCGCCTGCGTCCGATCTGCGTGAGCCCGGTGTGTTCGAGATGACGACCTGCTACCTCGCCCCGCGCACCGACACGGCATTTGCCGCCTGGTTTGATGACACGGTCCGCCCCCAACTCCTGGAGGCCGGCGCCAGAATTGAAGGCCGCTGGGTGGTGGACCACCGCGAGAACAGCTTCCAGGGCCTGCCGGTGCGAGAGGGGGAGACGCTCTTCATCTGGCTGCTGCGCTTTGACGGACATGACCAACTGCAGGGGTTTCACCAGAAGCTGGCGGCTTCAGCGCAGTGGCGTGATCAGGTGTGGCCGGAGATCTGCAAGCGCACCTGGCGTGACAACGAGGTGGTACGGCTGACACCTACCCACCGCTCATTGCTGCGGTGATGAAGCAGGTTTTCGAGGCGGGAAAGCGCGGTTAAACCACCAGGCCGGCGGTCTGCAGAAACGTCTGCAAGGCGGCAAAGTCCAGCGGCTTGGTCAGGTGCTCGTCAAAACCGGCGTCCAGTGCCCGCTGCTTGTCTTCGTCGGTGCCAAAACCGGTCAAGGCCGCCACGGTCACCCGCTCACCGCCGTGCAGCGAGCGCAGGGCCGAGAGCACCTCGTAGCCGTTCATGCCCGGCATGCCCAGGTCCAGCAAGATGGCTTGCGGGGGCTGCTTCCTGAAAAGCTCCAGCGCGGCAGGCCCGTCATAGGCCACCTTCACCTGGCAGTCCATCAGCCGCAGCACTTCGGCCAGGCTGTTGGCCGCATCCTTGTTGTCGTCCACCACCATGATGGTCGCGTTCGACCCTTTGCCGGGCACATCGTCTGCATCCGCCGCGCTGACTTGCGCATTGGGCAGGAAAAACGAGAACCTGCTGCCGCGGCCCGGGCCTTCGCTTTCGGCGCTCAAGGTGCCGCCGTGCATTTCGACCAGCGAGCGCGCCAGCGTGAGGCCGATACCCAACCCGCTTTCCCGCGCGGCCGTCTGTGCGTCGCCTTGCGAGAACAGCTCAAAGATGTGGGACAAGGCCTCGGGCGAGAGGCCCACACCGCTGTCGCTCACCGTGGTGTAGAGCTGCGTGCCGTCCTGCCAGATTTTCAGCTCGATCTGGCCCGCCTCGGGCGTGAACTTGGCCGCGTTGATCAGCAGGTTTTGCAGCACCTGTGCCAGACGCGTGGCGTCGCCTTGAACCAGCATGGGCATGGACGGAATGTCCGTCGTCAGCCGGTGCCTGCGCGCATCCATCAGGGGCCGCACCGCCTCAATGGAGCGGGCCACCACCTGGTTGTAAGACACCTGTTCGGCCTTGAACCGTATCTTGCCGGTGGTCAGGCGTCCGACGTCCAGCAGGTCGTCGACCAGCCGTGTCATGTGCGAGAGCTGGCGGTCTATCATGTCGCGGCTGCTTCGCACCAGCGGGCTGGGCGAGGGCTCCAGCTGCAGGATGGTGACGGCGTTGCGAATGGGTGCCAGCGGGTTGCGCAGCTCGTGCGCCAGCATGGCCAGGAATTCGCTCATGCGTTTGCTGGACTTCTCCAGTTCGTACAGGCGGCGCCTTTCGGTCATGTCGCGCGTGACTTTGACAAAGCCGCGCAACACGCGGCCTGCGTCGTAGACGGGGGCGATCGCCACATTGGCCCAGAACACCGAGCCGTCCCGGCGCACGCGCCAGCCTTCTTCTTCCGCCCGGCCTTGCGCCAGGGCTGTTTTCAACTCTTCCTGCGGCTTGCCTGCTGCCAGGTCTTCAGGGCGGTAAAACAGGCTGAAATGTTTGCCGATGACTTCGCTGGGGCTGTAGCCCTTGATGAGTTGCGCGCCGTTGTTCCAGCTCTCGATCACGCCGTCGGGGCTGAGCATGAAGATGGCGTAGTCGCGCACGCCTTCGATCATGAGCCGGAAGCGCTGCTCGCTTTCGCGCAGTGCTTCTTCGTGGGCGCGGCGTTCGGTCAGGTCGCGCGTGACTTTGCCGAAGCCTTCGAGCTTTCCGTCCGGGTTCCTGAGTGCGGTAATCACGACATTGGCCCAGAAGCGGCTGCCGTCCTTGCGCAGGCGCCACCCTTCTTCCTCGAAGCGGCCGTCTTTCTCGGCGCGGCGCAATTCCTCGGCAGGCCATCCGGCGGCAATGGCCTCAGGGGGGTAGAAGGTGGAGAAATGCCGGCCGATGATTTCGTCGGCCTGGTATTGCTTCAGGCGCTGGGCGCCGGTATTCCAGGACATCACGTTGCCCGCGGGGTCGAGCATGAAAATGCCGTAATCCTGAACCGCATCTACCAGCAAGCGAAAGCGGTCCGTCGTGTGGTGTCCCGGGGGAGGGGGCTGTTGATTAGGCATCAAAACATAATACCCAGCCTCGCGTACCGAGGCCATAGGCGGAGAGCCCGATTAACCGCCGTTTGCCCGTCAGAGTGGCATTTACGCCAAAACCGGCATGGCGAAATCCTTACTTCACCGGGATCACCGTCCCCGCAGGCACCGGCACGGCGGTCACACTGTTTTGCGGCGAGCCCTCAATCACGCGGTCTGAGTAGGTCAGGTACACCAGGGTGTTGCGCTTGGTGTCCACCATGCGCACGACGCGCAGTTTTTTGAACACCAGCGAGATGCGCTCGCTGAACATCTCTTCCTGTTTCTCAAGCGGTTTGCCGTTGAAGATGATGAGGCCGGTCTGGCGGCAGGCAATCGATGCCTCGGCCTTGTCTTCGGCCACGCCAAACGCACCCTTGATGCCGCCCGTCTTGGCGCGTGAGACATAGCAGGTGATGCCGCTGACCTTGGGGTCGTCGTAGGCCTCCACCACGATCTTGTGGTCGGGGCCGATGAACTTGAACACGGTGTCGACCGCGCCGACCTCTTCACCGCCGGCTCCACCGCAGGCCGACAGGAGCGCGGCCAGGCAGAGGGTGCTGAAGGCGGGGCGCAGGCGGCGCATCGATGTTGCGCCGGATGTGGATTGGGTGGTCATGGGATATCCCTCCTGATGTGTATGACTGGCGTGGGCTTCTCGCGGCCCGGGCTTCTAATGTACAAAAGCTGCGGACTGTGCGCGCCGCTTGTTTGTGTGCATCTGTGTATAGGTGAGAGCCGCACTTACGGCTTCAAAAGTTCAAAAAATCCGCTCGCCAGCCGCTCACCGTTGACCATGATGTCCACCTCATGCCGGCCTGCGTGGTGCACGCGCGTGGTGAAGTCGCGCACCACCTGGCTGCGCGAAAGCTGCACGCTGCCGCCCGCCGCCAGCGTCAGCTCCTTGAGCTTGAAGACCTTGGCCGAGCTGCTGCCGGCCTTTTTGACGTAGTGGATGGCGTAGTCCACCACCAGGCGCTGGCTCTGCCGGGAGGTCGATTGCAGCGTGAATGACAATTCAAGCCGCTCGCCCAGCGTGAGCTTTTTCGGGCTGACGGTCAAACCGCTGATGCTGACGGCCGCCTTTTTGCCGGCCCCAATCACGCCCAGCGCCTCTTTGTCGCCCTGCTTGATCAGCGTGCGCAGCGCGTGCCGCGCGATCCACGCGGTGTGCGGGTCCTCCAGCGGCCAGCTCTTCAGGCGTTTGAGTACCCACCCGGGGTGCAGCTTGGTGATGTCGTTGAGGTGGTTGGCGACCGACTTGCGCACGTAGAGGGCTCTGTCGGCCTTGAGCGCATCAAGGATGGGCGCTGCGAGTTCCGGGTCGGCCATCAGCGCATCGAGCCGGAAAGACCAGGGCAAGCGAGGGCGGCTGCCTTCACTGGCCAGGCGCCGTACGTGTTCGCTCTCGTCTTTCGCCCATGTTTTCATCACGGCCAGCGTGCGCGCCGGGTCCTGGCGGATGAACTCGCGGATCGCAAACTCCGATGAGCCGAAAGCGGTGAAAAACTTCAGCGCCTCCATCGAGGTGTCGAAGTCATCGCGCCCATACAAACCCACGTAGTCCGGCAGTACCAGCGTCACAAAGCCGCTGTTGATGCGCGGCGCCAGCTTGCGCAGGATGTGGATGGCCTTGGGGTAGCCGGCCGGCAGCGTGGCATGCAGGCATTCGGTGGTGCGGCGCAGGCGCTGCATCAGCGAAAGATCGTCCAGGTCCTTCAACGCAAGCTTGAGGAACTGTTTGCTGTCAAAACGCGGGTAGATCGCCGCAGTTTCGGCCGCGATGTGCCGATAGCGTGCGGGATCGAAGATGTTTTTAAGGGCGGGGGCGGAAGTGTCAGACATGGCGACCGATTCTGCCACCACGTGCCTTTTCAGCGTGGGCCTGGCGTCAAGGGCCCTGCAGCCGGCTTAGCTGTGCACGAAGGCTGTCCAGCTCTTCCATCAACTCCAGCGCCAATGCCGCGCCGGCCGGGTTCACGCCCAGGTCACGTTGCAGGCGCACGGCCACCGTGGCGCGGTGCAGGTGCACACCGGTGAAGCGCCAATCCTGCGGGGCCGGGCCCATGGGCGCCAGCACGCCTTCGTGCACCAGGTCGATGATGAGGTCCGGCTGCGCGGCACAGGCCCGGCAGAGATCGTCGAGCGTGAGTTCGTCCTGGTCTTCCAGGATGAAACCGGCGAGGTAGTGGGTGGGGGTGTTCATGACTTGCCTCCAGAGGTGTGCAGGCCGGCGCGCGGCCTGAAGGCCTGGAACGCGGTTGCCATGTCTTCATACGCTTTTTTCGCCGCATCGGTGTCCGCGGCCGGCAGGGCGACCTGCAGCACAAAATAAAAATCCCCAGGCGTCTTGCCCGGCAGCCCGCGCCCCTTGAGCCTGAGCTTGCGCCCGCTGGCCGAGCCTGGCGGGATTTTCAGTTCCACCTCGCCTGTGGGCGTGGGCGCTTCCACCTCGGCGCCCAGCACAGCCTCCCATGGCGCGACGGGCAGTGTCATGTACACGTCATGGCCCTCAGCACGGTAAAGGGCATGCGGCAGGAATTCAACGTCCAGGTAGAGGTCGCCGGGGCTGCCCTGGCCCGAGCCTGGAGAGCCCTGGCCCGCCAGGCGGATGTGCTGGCCTGCGCGTATGCCCTTGGGAATGACGAACTCGATGGTCCGGTCCTGCAGGGTCACGCCGGCTTCGCTCTCCACCGGCATGCGCAGCTGCAACTTGCGCGTCGCGCCGCTGTAAGAGTCGCTGATGTCAATCTGGATCCTGGCATGCTGGTCCTGGCCGTGCATGTCAAAGCCGCGGCTGCGGCGCGCGTCGTCAAAGCTGCCCCGGCCTTGCGGCCCGCCGCCCATGCCGCGGAAGAGGGCGTCGAAGAAGTCGCTGTGGTCGAACTCCCCGGCTCCGCCGAAGTGGGGACCGCCAGCGGCGCTTGCCGAATCCCGCCCCGGGTTCCAGCCCGGTGGCGGGCGGAAGTCTTGCCCGGCCTGGTAGTTGGCGCCCAGCTGGTCGTAGGCGGTGCGCTTTTCGGAGTCGCGCAGTACCTCGTAGGCCTCGGCAACCTCCTTGAAGCGCGCCTCGGCGTTCTTTTCTTTGCTGACGTCGGGGTGGTATTTGCGCGCCAGTTTGCGGTGGGCTTTTTTGATTTCATCGGGCGTGGCGTTACGCTCCACGCCCATGATCTTGTAGTAGTCCTTGTATTCCATGAAGCACTTTCATCAGGGTTGGTTGACCCACCAGCCATCTTCGCAAATATGCGCCGGCCGGCTTGTCAGCCAAATTCTTCAGTTGCACAAAGCCTGTAAATAAGGGGGCGGCCGCTTCAGGGTCAACCCGCAGTCCCGCTGGAGTCCTGCCTCTACCAGCGCGCCATGGCCCTCCCTATCATCGGGCGATGACTCTCAGCCAATCCCCTGCCATTGACCCTGCCGGCCTTCGTGCCCTGTTTGAAGCCCAGCACCGCGCCAGCCGCGCGCAGATCGAGGTGCCGCTGGCGCTGCGCCGCGACCGCCTGCTGCGCATTCGCGCGCTGCTCGACGCGCACGGCAGCGCACTCGCCCAGGCGGTCAACGCCGACTTCGGGGTGCGTTCGCCCCAGCTCACCGAAATTGCCGACATCTTTGTGCTGCGCTCGCTGCTGTCCAGCACGCTGAAGAACCTGCCCAAATGGATGAAGCCTGTCAAGGTGAGTACGCCGCTCTACCTGCAGCCCTCGCACGCCTACTTGCAGCGCCAGCCCTTGGGCGTGGTGGGCGTCGTCTCGCCGTGGAATTACCCGGTGCAGCTGTCGCTCGGGCCCGTCATCACGGCGCTGGCCGCGGGTAACCGCGTGATGCTCAAGCCCAGCGAACTCACGCCGCAGACCTCGGCGCTGCTGGCGACCCTGATCACGCAATCCTTTGCAGCCGACGAGCTGTGCGTGGTGCAAGGCGACGGCAACCTGGCCGCCGAGTTTGCCGGCCTGCCGTTTGACCACCTGTTTTTCACCGGCTCCACCGCGGTGGGCCGCAAGGTGGCCGAAGCCGCCGCAGCCAACCTGACGCCCACCACGCTGGAGCTGGGCGGCAAGTCGCCTTGCATCATCGACGCGTCCTGCGACATCGACAAAGCCGCCATCAAAATCGCGCACGGCAAGCTGCTCAACGCCGGCCAGACCTGTATCGCCCCCGATTACGTGCTGCTGCCCAAAGGCAGCGAGACGGCCTTTGGCGAAGCCTTTGCCCGCGCGGTGGCCACGCTCTTTCCCACCATCGCCGGCAACCCCGACTACGCCGCCATCATCAGCCCGCGTCACCTTGAGCGGCTGCAGGCCTTGCTGGCGCAGGCCGAAGGCGAGGGCGCACGCCTGCAGACCGTCAACCCCGGCGCGGCCAATGTCGGCACGGTGTCTCGCCAGATGGCGCCGGTCCTGGTGTTCGACACACCCGCAAACTCAAAGCTGCTGAGCGAAGAAATCTTCGGCCCCATCCTGCCTGTGCTGACCTACGACGCGCTGGACGATGCCATCGGCTACGTCAACGCCCGCCCGCGCCCGCTGGCCCTCTACTGGTTCGGCACCGACACCGGCTCACGCGACCACGTGCTGGCCAACACGGTGAGCGGCGGCGTGACGGTGAACGACACGCTGATGCACATCGCGCATGAGAACCTGCCCTTCGGCGGTGTGGGTGACAGCGGCTGGGGCGCGTATCACGGCGAGGCCGGCTTTCTGCGGTTGTCGCAGCAAAAGCCGGTGATGGTGCAGTCGAAGTGGGCGCGCGGGGATTTGTTCTATCCGCCGTATGGCAAGCGGTTTGAGCAGGTGATGGGCTTGCTCAAGCGCTTGGTCTGAGACCCGGCATAGCCTCCCGGCCGGCCCGTCACGCGGGTTAAACCGGCCCCCTTTAGAATCGCCAAAAAACATCTAGAGGGATCGTTATGCCTTTTGTCGGACTCGGGCTTCATTTCATTGTCGCGCTGTTCTTCGCGGTGCATGCCTTGCGCAGTGGCCAGCAGATGTACTGGCTGATCATCCTGTTTTCGTTTCCGCTGCTGGGCAGCATTGTTTATTTTCTGGCGGTCTATCTGCCGAACTCGCGGCTAGAGCGCGGCGCGCGCCAGGTGGTGGCCGCTGCCGCCAAAACGCTGGACCCTACGCGCGAACTCCGCGAGGCACATGCCGCGTTCGACTACACACCGACGGCGCAGAACCAGATGCGGCTGGCTTCGGCGCTGCTGGAAGCCGGCAAGGCCCTGGAAGCCGCCCAGAATTACGATGCCTGCCTCAAAGGCCCGTTCGCTTCCGACCTGGAGATCAGGCTGGGCGCGTCCCGGGCTTACTTGGCCTGTGAGCGCTACACCGAGGCCATCACCCACCTTGAATTCATCCGGCAGACCGACGCGGCTTTCCGTGCGGAGCAGATTTCGCTGCTACTCGCGCAAGCGCTGGCGGGCGCCCGCAGAGGGGCAGACGCGAGGGCGGAATTCGAGTCCGCCGTCGCCCGCTTCGGAAGCTTTGAAAGCCGCGCCGAATACGCGATCTGGGCGGCAACAAACGGGGACGCCGCCACCGCCGCCCGCTTGCGGGTTGAGCTCGACCGGTCGATGGAGCGCTGGAGCAGGCACACCCGTGAGTTGAACAAGCCCTTGCTGCGCCGCCTGAACGCGGCGATGGAAAAACACTGAAGGCGGCATGCGCCTGCCTTCGCTGAAAGTCCGCTTGCTGGTGATGCTGGCAGTGGTTCCGCTGCTTGCCTGGTTCCTCGTCAAACCCGTGCGGGTACTCGCGCCGCAGCTGACGGGTGTCAGTTGCCTGAGTGCTTCCGTCTGCGTGGATGACACTGCGCGGCTGCAAGAGGCCGAGGGCCTGCGCGCGGAGGCAATGGCATTTGTGCAGAACCCACTGGGCGCCATCGAGGGCAATCCCCACATCATCTTTTGCGCCTCCCAGGCTTGCGCCGACTCGTTTGGCCTGGGCGCCCGCTCGGCGGTCACGCTGGCCACGTTCGGCACGGTGATCGGCCCGCGCGCCTGGAAGCCTTACTACGTGCGTCATGAGCTCATCCACTATCTGCAGGCTGAGCGGCTTGGCACTTTCAGCCTGCTGTTCAAGCCCGGGTGGTTTGTCGAGGGCATGGCCTACGGCTTAAGCCAGGACCCGCGCGCGCCGCTGGCTGAGCCGTGGGAAAGTCACCGCCAGAAATTTTTGGCTTGGCATGCTGCCTTGGGAAAGCAGACGGTCTGGCAGGCCGCAGAAGGCCTGTGAGTTTCAGCCCGGCGGCTTTGTGTTTTGCTACTATTTTGATAGCCGCTTGCCTATGATCTCATTGGGCTGGAGGCCGATTTTGCTTTGAATCCGGCTGGGCGCATTCTGGTTTTTGAATTACCGCGCCGCCCCAAACACCTGCGCCCAGTACACGCCCATGCTGCTTTGGGCGTTCACCACAAAGGCCGCGCCCATCTCGCTGTAGGCCGGCGACATGATGTTGGCGCAGTGGCCGGGGCTGTTGATCCAGCCGCGCACGACGGCGTCTGCCGTCATCTGCCCGGCGGCGATGTTCTCGCCGATCTGGCGCCAGGGGTAGCCGGCGAGCGTGGCGCGGCCATCCACCGTGCTGCCGTCGCGGCCGGTGTGGCTGAAGTAGCTGTAGCGCGCCATCTCGGCGGCGTGGCCGTTGGCGATGCGTTGCAATGTGGGGTTGAACCGTAGCGGGGGCGCGGCCGCAAAGGCCTCGTTGCCGCAGCGCAGCGGTTGGGCGCGCGCCGCGTTGACAAGGGCCAGCACACGCTCTTCTACGTCGTTGGCTTTTGCCGCATCGGGCGGTGCAAAGGGCGCGGCCAGCACCACCCAGGTCTGGGAACCGCTCTGGTGAAACCCAGCCTCCTGAAACTCATCGGCCATGGCCGAGCGGCAGGTCTTGCCCAGTGATTTGGGCGTCAGGGCTGCGGCGCCGGAGGCCCCGCGCACGGTGATCTGCGTGGCGCGTATGAGCCGGTAGCCGGACGCCTTGAGCGCGGCGTCGAGCTTGCTGCCGCGCGCCAGGAGCGCCGCAGCGCGTGACAGCGCGGCGTTTTCGCGCAATGAGCCGGCAGGGGGCGTGCTTTTGTCGCAACCCTGCTGGCGCAGAGTGTTCAGTGCGCGCAGCAGGGTGGGGTGGCTTGCCGTAGATGGCTGTGCGTGGGCCGGGCCGGACGCGGCCAGCCAGGCGGCCAACATGACGCAGGCTGCAACGCGCCACCGCAGGCTTTGTTGCGTGATTTCTGTACCGGAGATATGCATTAAGCCATCATAGCCAGAGGACTTGGGCGCTATTAAATTAATAGCTACTAGCCAACGTAGTTATTGGGCTACAGCCCGTTTTTACCTAAAAAATGGCTCGGCGATTGGCCCATGGCGGCCTTGAACATCGCGGAGAAAGCACTGTCGCTGGCGTAGCCGCTGGCTGCCGCCACGGCGCTGACGGGCTGGCCGCGGGTGAGCAACGGCAGGGCGTGCGCGAGGATGGCCTGTTGGCGCCACTGCTGGTAGCTCAGGCCCAGCTCATCGCGAAACAGCCTGGCCACGGTGCGCTCGCTGGCGCCCGTGTCCGCAGCCCATTCGGCCAGCGTGGCGCGTTCGGCGGGCGAGCGCAGCACCGCCTCGCACAAGGCGCGCAGGCGCTTGTCGCCCGTTTGCGGATGCGGCATGGGCACGCCCAGCGCCTGGGTGTCGGCATGGGCCAACTCGTCGAGCACCAGGCCGCTGAGTAACTGCTCGCGCGGTGTCGTCAGCGGGCGGTCAATGGCCGAAGTGTCCAGGGCATGGATGGATTCGCGCAGCAGCGGCGACACGACCAGCACGCGGCAGCCGCTCCAGCCAGGGGGCGTGGCGCTGGCGTCGATGTACAGCGTGCGGAACTCGGCGGCTTCCAGCACGGTGACGTGGTGGCGCGCGCCGGGGGCGATCCACACCGCGCGGGACGGCGGCACGATGTAGCTGATTTCGCGGCCGTCCATGCCGCTTTCAGCCGTCACCTGCAGGACGCCGGTGGCGCAATAGGCCAGCTGCGCCCAGGGGTGGGAATGCGGCTCAAAGTGCGTATCAGCCAGCAGCGAGCGGGACCGTACGCAAACCGGGCGCTTGGGGCTGGGCGTGAAGTTGCCGGTGTCGCCCACCGGTATCACCAGGCCGGCACTGACGCGGACCGTGAGGCGATGGGCCGGCCGCGAGGCCTGGCGGGGCGGTTTGAGTGGTTTGTCTGAAATTCGATGAATCATGGCTTTTTGTCGCATTTCGGCAGACAAGGCCAATACTACGATAGCGCCATGAATACTTCAAGCACCCTGAATTCACCTGCCGCCGCGGTCTCTTTCAAGCAGGACGCCAGCGTGATCGGCCTGGTCGGCACGGCGCACATGATCAGCCACTTCAGCCAGCTGCTGCTGGCGCCGCTGTTCCCCTGGCTCAAGGAAGAGTTCAGCGTGAGCTACGCCGAACTGGGTTTCCTGATGACGATCTTTTTTGTCGTCTCGTGCGGGGTGCAGGCGCTCTCCGGCTTTGTGGTCGACCGCTTCGGCCCGCGCCCCATCCTGTTTGGCGGTCTCAGCCTGCTGGGGCTGGCGGCGTTCGGTTACTCCGTCAGCACCAGCTACTGGATGCTGGCCGCTTTTGCAGTGATTGCGGGCATCGGCAATGGCGTTTTTCACCCGGTCGATTACACGCTGATCAACCGCAAGGTCAGCGCGCCGCGCCTGGGCCACGCCTACAGCGTGCACGGCATCACCGGCAGCCTGGGCTGGGCGCTGGCGCCGGCCATGCTGGTGCCGCTGACGTTTGCGTTTTCATGGCGCGTGGCGCTGGCCTGTGCGGGCGTGCTGGCTTTTGCCGTGCTGGCGGTGCTGGTGTTCAACCGCGACAAACTCACGCTGACCGTGACACCGCCCGTCAAGGGCGCGCCGGCGGCAGACAGCTCGCTGGGCTTCCTGAAGATCCCGGCCGTCTGGATGTGCTTTACCTTCTTTTTCCTCTACGCCATCGTGCTCAGCGTGGTGCAGGCCTTTGCGCCTGAAGCCGCGCGCCACCTGCATGAAGTGCCTTTGCCCCTGGTGGCCACCTGCCTCACGATCTATATGCTGAGCGCCGCAGGCGGCATGGTGATGGGCGGCTTTCTGGCCTCAGACCCGGCGCGCTGTGAGCGCATTGTGGGCATCGGGTTTGGCGTGGCGGCCATCGCGGCCGTGTTGTTGGCAGTGGGCAGCTTTGCGGCGTGGATGGTGCCGGTGCTGTTCGGCGTGATGGGATTCGCCTCAGGCATCGCCGGGCCGTCACGCGATCTGCTGGTCAAGCGCTCGACCCCTGAAAACGCCTCCGGCCGTGTCTACGGCGTGGTGTATGCAGGCCTGGACATCGGCCAGGCCGTCTCGCCGCTGATCTTTGGCGCGATGATGGACCACGGCCAGTACCGCGGGGTGCTGCTGGGGCTGGCGTTCATGCAATGTGTGCTGATTGCCAGCGCCTTCAATGTGCGCAAGGTACGCCGCACGGCGCTGCCCGCTGTGGGGCAGGCACCTACGGCCGTCTGAGAGCTGTCAGGCAAAAGGCCTCGCCTTTTGCGCTGCAGCAACGGTTTTGTGCGGCGTGGCGCATGGTGCCGTCATGAGCGCGTGGCAAAAGTGCATTTTTGGGGAGGCAGTCATATACTGATTTGCATGACCTCCATCCATGCGATCAAGCTCACAAGCCGCCGTTTTTCTGAGCCGGATGGCTGGCGTGCTGCCGGCCTGCTGGGCGCGGCATTGTCGGCGGCGGCGCTGCTGGCGCCGGGGCTGGCGAATGCGCAGATCGCGCCCATCACCTACCAGTTGACGGGCGACGTAGGCGGCGCCGTCTACAGCACGCAAAGCGTGATCCGCAGCAAAGGCAGCGAGACGCGGCTTTTGCCTTATGGCTTTTTTGACTACGGCCGGTTTGCCGCGCGGGTAGACACGCTGAGCCTGAAAACGGTGAAATTCGGCTACGGCTATCTGGAACTTGCGGGCCGCATCAGCCAGGACGGCTGGCGCGCGGATACCGCTGCGCTGTCGGGCCTCAAAGACCGCAAGACGCCCATCCCGCTGGGCATAGGCACCTTCCAGGAAACGCCTTACGGCGGCCTCTTTTTAAATGCGTTCGTAGACGCCAACAAATCGCACGGCGCCTTGCTGGAAGCGACTTATGCGGCCGAGTTCAAGGCAGGCAACTGGTCGTTCTTTCCGCAAGTGGGGCTGGAATACAGCAACGCCAAATACAACAACTACCTGTATGGCGTCAGCGCGGCCGAGTCGGCGGCCAGCGGATTTTCCGCTTACAACGCCGGCGCCTCGACGTCGCCCGTGCTGGGCCTGGGTGTGGATGTGAAGCTGGGCGAGCCCTGGGTGCTGACCATGCAGGTGCGCCGCAAGTGGCTGGATTCGTCGGTGCACAACAGCCCGCTGGTGAGCCGGCGCACCCAGGATTTTGGGTATATCGCGGTGTCTTACCGCTTCCGCTGAAGACCGGCGGCTCTAGACGGCCGACTTATGCCGAGCGATGCAGGTGTCCAGCACCTCGCCGCCCTCGCGCTGCCACCAGTTGGCTGACGAAAAAATCTCCACTTCGCTGTAGCCCGCAAACCCCTGGGCCTCCATCCAGCCGCGAATCTTCGGGATGTCGATGACGCCGTCGCCCATCATGCCGCGGTCGTTCAGCAAGTCTTGTGTCGGCGTAAGCCAGTCGCACACGTGAAAGGCCAGCAGCCTGTTTTTGCCGGCACGTTTGATCTGCGCCTCAAGTTTCGGGTCCCACCAGACGTGGTACACGTCCACCGCTACGCCGAGCGCGCCGGTTTTGCCAGGGTCGAGTTCGTCGCATATATCCAGCGCATGCTCCATCGTGTTGATGCAGGCGCGGTCCGCCGCGTACATCGGGTGCAGCGGCTCAATCGCCAGCGGCATGCCTGCGGCCCTGGCGTATTCGAGCAAGGTGGCGATGCCGTCATGCACCTGGCTGCGCGACAGCGCGATGTCTTTGTGTGCCGCCTTGCCGGCCAGCGCGCCGGGCAGGCCGCCCACCACCAGCACCAGACAGGCGGCGTTCAGCTCGCAGGCTTCGTCAACGGCGCGGCGGTTGTCGTCATGGGCGGCCTTCAGGCCGGCTGCATCAGCCGCTGGGAACATGCCGCCGCGGCAATAGCCGGACAACTTCAAGCCGTGGTTTTTAACCAGTTGTGAAATGGCGGGCAGGCCGGCGGCCGCGACCTGGTCGCGCCACGGCGAGATCGCCGTGATGCCGCGCTGCACGCAGGCTTCGATGATGGCGGGCAAGGGTACATCGGCGCCGCGGCTTTTGCGGACGGTGGCCGTGTTGATGGACAGCCAGCGGTGGTCTTGGGAGAAGTCTCTCATTGGATGAGCGCCGTCATTCAACGCCATGCAGTGCGAGCAAGGTTTTCATGCGGCGCACCGCCAGTTCGGGCTGCTCCAGCAGGTTGGCCGCATCGGCCAGGCGAAACAGCTCGGCCAGGTGCACCAGCGAGCGCGTGCTTTGCTGCCCGCCCACCATGGTGAAGTGGCGCTGGTGGCCGTTAAGCCACGCCATGAAGACCACGCCGGTTTTGTAAAAGCGCGTGGGCGCCGCAAAGATATGGCGCGACAGCGGCACCGTGGGGCCGAGGATGGCGTGGAACTTCTCGGTATTGCCGGCGGCCAGCTCGCCCAGCGCGGCGCTGGCGGCGGGCGCGATGGCGTCAAAGATGCCCAGCAAGGCGTCGCTTTGCTGCTGGTTGGGCGCGCTGCCTACGCCGTCGCCGGCGATCAGCTCGGCGTAGTTGAAGTCGTCGCCGGTGTACATGCGCACCCCCGCAGGCAATCTGCGGCGCATCGCGATCTCTTTGTCCTTGTCGAGCAGCGAAATCTTGATGCCGTCGACCTTGGCCGCATGCGCTTCGATGATGCCGAGCGCCGTGTCCATGGCGCGATCCACATCGGGGCTGCCCCAGTAGCCGGCCAGGGCAGGGTCGAACATGTCGCCCAGCCAGTGCAGCACCACCGGTTGCCGGGCCTGGCGCAGGATGCGGTCGTACACACGTTCGTAGTCGGCCGGGCTTTGGGCCACGCGGGCCAGTGCGCGAGAGGCCATCACGATAAGCTTGCCGCCCAGCTTTTCGATGGCTTCCATCTGTTCTTCATAGCCGCGTATGACGTCGTCGACGGTCTTGACTTCATCGAGCACCAGATGGTCGGTGCCACAGCCGGAGGCGACGAGCGCGCCCGGCATGTCTTTGGCGGCGTCCAGCGAGCGGCGGATCAGCGCCAGCGAGGTCGGCCAGTCCAGGCCCATGCCGCGCTGGGCGGTGTCCATGGCTTCGGCCACGCCCAGGCCCAGTGACCACAGGTGGCGCCGGTAGGCGATGGTGGCGTCCCAGTCGACTGCGCAGGCCAGCCACGGGTCAACCGCGGCAAGCGGGTCGGCCACCACATGCGCGGCGGAGTAGGCGATGCGGTTGAACGGCCGGCGTGCAGAAGCCTTGGCCGGCGCGCTGCCGCGCAATGCATAGGGCTGCAAACCGCCGCCGGCCTGGGGCAAGGTGAGTGTCAGCGTCATGGGGAATCCGCTTTATGAATCGATGAATTTATAAGTAAAAAAGGCCTCTAGCCCATATGGTGTATAGGCATATCGCTATCAAACTTGTAGCGGAGGCAGGTCGACCCAGCGCCGCTCTTTCCAGCTTTGCAGGGCTGCTTCAACCAACTGCACGCCCTTGGCGCCTTCGGGCAGTGTCCAGCGGTAGGGCTCGTTCTCGACCACGTGGCGGATGAAGTGCTCCCACTGGATCTTGAAGCCGTTGTCGTAGACCTGCGAGTCCGGCACTTCTTGCCACTGGTCGAAAAAATTCATCATCTGCTTCTCGTCGGGGTTCCACACCGGGCGCGGGGTGGTCACGCGCGACTGGGCGCGGCAGCTGGAGAGGCCCGCCACGGCCGAGCCGTGCGTGCCGTCGACATGGAAGGTGACCAGGTCGTCGCGCCGCACGCGCGTGGCCCAGGACATGTTCATCTGGGCGATGACCGGCTCCCCGTTGTGGCCGATGAGTTGCGCCGTGGCATAAGCCGCGTCGTCAGCCGTGGCCTTATAGGGTTTGCCGGCTTCGTCCCAGCGTTCGGGAATGTGGGTGGCGCCCAGGCAAGAGACGGATTTGACCTCGCCGAACAGGTTGTCCAGCACATAACGCCAGTGGCACATCATGTCCAGAATCATGCCGCCGCCGTCTTCACTGCGGTAGTTCCAGCTCGGGCGCTGGATGGGCTGCAGGTCGCCTTCGAACACCCAGTAACCGAACTCCAGCCGCACCGACAGCATCCGGCCGAAGAAGCCGGCGCGGCGCAGCATGTCGAGCTTGCGCAAGCCGGGCAGGAAGAGTTTGTCTTGCACTGCGCCGTGTTTCAGGCCCGACTGTTCAGCCAAGCGGGCAATTTCAACCGCCTCGTTGAGGTTGGTGGCAATCGGCTTTTCGCAGTACACATGCTTGCCGGCGCGTATCGCCTTGGCCAGCAGGGTGGGGCGCATCTGCGTGGTGCCGGCGTCGAAAAACACCGTGTCGCTTTTGTTGGCCAGCGCCTTGTCCAGGTCGGTCCCCCAGCGGGCCACGCCGTGAGTCTTGGCCAGAGCCTCCATCTTCTCGGCGTTGCGGCCGATCAGGATCGGGTCAGGCATGACGCGGTTGCCGTTGGACAGCAGCACGCCGCCCTGCGCGCGTATGGCCAGGATGGAGCGGATCAGGTGCTGGTTCATGCCCATGCGGCCGGTGACGCCGTGCATGATGATGCCCAGGGTTTGTGTGCTCATGGTGTGTGTTCCTTTGCCTTGTTGGGTGATGTGAGTGTTTAGGGGCAGTGGTGTTCAGTAGACGGAGCGCATGGCGTCCCACGAAATGTTGCCGCCCACCTGACCGGTGGCGAAGCCCGGGCAGTCGAGCGAGCCCAGCGCGATCTGCCCGCCCTTGATGCGCAGGCGTACCGCGTCGGCGCTGTATTCGTACAGCGAGTCGTGCGCCAGCAGCAGGTTTTGCTGTTCGGTTTGGGGCGCGGCCATCAGGCCGTTGACGTAGTGGTGGCCGTTGCGCTCTACATGCGCCAGGCCCAGCCAGCTCACCAGCGCCAGGTCTTGCTGCACGCCCAGGCCGGCCTGCATGGTGAGGTCTTCGCCCGAGAGAAAGTACGGCGCGCCTGGCGCTTTGGTATTCCACTCGGCGCAGCGCGCAGCGTTGATGATGGATTTGTAAAAACCCTTGCAGCTTTTGCTGGACACGCCGGTGTAGCCCAGCGGCCTGGCCGTGATGAAAGCGTCCAGCGTGGCGTCTGACTCATCGACCAGCAGCGGAATGTGCTTTGCGAGGGCCGAGACGTTTTGCGTCAGTGCCTGGTCCCGAGGCAAGGGCTGCTCGACAAAAACGATTTTGGCCACCAGCGGGGCCAGTTGCGGGTCAGACGTGAGCCGCGTGAAGAAGTCGGCGAAGGCGTCGGCGCTGGCGTACTGCTCGTTGCCGTCCAGCGTGATCAGGCGCGCCAGGCCTTCGGTGACCTGGCTGATGGCCATCAGGCGTGCGAGGTCGGCTTCGGTGTCGCCGCTCAGCTTGATCTTGAAGTCGCGATGGCCGTAGCGGTTGATCACGGCGGCCAGCGAGGTGGGCAGGCCGTCGGCGGGATCGTTGGCGGGGCGGTCGGCGGAATAGATGGCATCGGCCAGACCCACGGTGTGCCGCGCCGCGATCTGCTTGCGTGGCATTTGCAGCGACAAAAAGCGCGCCATGTCGAACCCTTTGAGGTCGTCCGCCAGGCCGGTGCCCCGCACGTCCAGCCCCGCCACATTGGCGCTCATGCCGGCGGCAAAACTGCAGTTGAGCTTGAGCAGCAGGGCGTCGAGGATGGCACGGTCCAGCAGGGCGGGGCCGTAGCTGGCGGCCAAAGGGTTCAGCCCGGCCTGCTCAGCACTTTTGAGCAGCGGCTTGTAGCGCTGCGCGAAATGCTGCCAGGCGGTGCGATTGGTGGCGTCTGCGCAGTAAGCGCTGCGTGCGGCCTTCAATGAGTCACGCAACTGCTTGAAGTTGTCTTCGTTCGAGAGGGCGGGGTTTTTGTCAAACCACTTCGGGATCATCATTTCTGCGGCGACGCCCAGCGAAGTGGAACCGTCGGCAAAGCGGATGCGCGCCTCTACATACACCTGCGGGCACGAGGTGACGGTGGCGGCGCCAAACCGGAAAGGCAGGCGCAGAACGACATCGCGCTCGGAAAAGCGGATTTCGTCGATCCTGAAGCGAAGGGGTTCGTCCATGGTGTCCGTGTGATGCGCTTCAGTGGTCCAGCGTGCCCTGAGAGTAAAAATGCGCGCGCACTTTTTTGGCATACACCGCGAACTCGGGCGAGCCCATCATGTCCAGCGTGCGCGGGCGCGGCAGGGCGATGTCGTAGATGGCGGCGATGGCCCCCGGCCGCTCGCTCATCACGATGACGCGGTCCGACAGGAACACGGCTTCAGGAATGCTGTGGGTGATCAGCAGCACGGTTTTTTTCGACGCCGACCAGATCCGCTGCAACTCGAGGTTCATCTTCTCGCGCGTCATGGCGTCCAGCGCACCGAAGGGTTCGTCCATCAGCAGCACCGACGGGTCGTGCAGCAAGGCGCGGCAGATAGAGGCGCGCTGCTGCATGCCGCCTGACAGCTGCCAGGGGTACTTGTTTTCAAAGCCCTTGAGGCCGGCCATCTCGATCAGTTGCATCGCCTTGGCCAGCGCCTGCTCTTTGGGCATATGGCGCATCTCGGCCTGCAGCAGGATGTTTTTCAGCACCGTGCGCCAGGCCAGCAGCACGGCGCTCTGGAACACAATGCCCACGTCTTTTTGCGGCCCGTCGATGGGCTTGCCCGCCAGCGCGAGCGTGCCGCCCGAGATGGGCAGCAGCCCGGCCACCATTTTCAGCAGCGTGCTTTTGCCGCAGCCCGAAGGGCCGACCACCGAGATGAATTCACCCTCGCGGATGGAGAAGTCGAGCGGCTTGAGTGACTCGACAGGGCCATCTTTGGTCTGGTAGGTCTTGGAGACGCCGCGGGCTTCAATCAGGTGGTCGTTGGGCATGGGCATGTAAGCGGGCTAGGGATCAAGGTCGGCGGTAAAAGGATCTGCAAGGTTTTTCCGCCGGGCCGCCCCAAGGAAAAACGCGCCCCATACGTAAGATCAGGGGCAGCGCGCTGCAGGCTCGAAGTGGCAAGCGTGGGGGCCTTAATTCGCAGGGAGAAAGTCGAGGCTGACATAGTCCTCGGGTTTGCCGCGGGTCGAGGCGTCCATGCCGCCGTACTGCACCAGCAGGTCCAGCGAGTCGCTGACGTTTTTCATCGTGACGCGGAACGGCCGCTGGTTGGCGGTTTCCTTGGTGTGATACAGCGCCACGCTCTGCTTCATGCCGACGATCAGCGTGTCGCGCACGCCGGCCTTGGGGTTGGCCTTGAGCATCGCGTCCACGGCGGCTTCAGGGCTCTTTTCGGCGGCTTCGGCGGCGCGGGTCGAAGCGCGCATGAAGCGTTTGACGAGGTCGGGGTTCTCGGTCAGCAGGTTTTTGTTGGCGATGATGCCTGAGCTGATCTGGTTGATGCCTGAGTCGGCAAAGCGGATCGGGTAGACCTGCTTGCCGGTGGCGTCTTGCAGCTTGATGGCCTGGTCCATGACATAGCCGAGCAGCAGGTCGGCCTGGCCGTTCATGACCGCATTGAGCTTGGTCTGGCCGTCGCCTGAAACGATCTTGACCTGGTCGGCCTGGATGTTGTTGACCTTGAGGAACAGCGGCCACATCTGGGACATCGAGTCGCCCGGTGTGGTGGCCACCGTCTTGCCAATGATGTCTTTGGGCGTTTTGATGTTTTTATCGGCAAAGCCCATGACCGACATCGGGCTCACCTGGAACAGCACGCCGGTGGACTTGAGCGGCGCGCCTTTGGCGGCGGCCTTGATCATGGTGGTGACATCGATGTAGCCGAAGGTCGCCGACTTGGCTGCCACAGCCTGCGCGGTGACGGCGGAGCCTCGGCCTTCCTGAATGTCGAGGTCTATGCCTTCTTCAGCGTAAAAGCCGCGCTCTTTGCCGAGGAAGAAGGGGGCGTGCTCGCTGTAGAGATACCAGTTCAGCATTAGCGTGACTTTTTCGGGGGCCTTGGTTTGGGCCTGGGCGGGCGCCATGGCAAGCATCAATGCGCCGGCGATGGCCGTGAACAGAGCGGGAATACGTTTTTTCATGATGTGTCTCCTGGGTTGCCGGTAATGGAACGTGACGAGGGGAACGCGAACAAAGCTGAAGAGAGAAAGTGCTGAAGGTCAGAACACCTGGCGCTGCGAGGCATGCCAGGGAATCGTCAACCGCTCGGCCAGGTCGATGGCCGCAAACAGCACGACACCGATGGTCGACAGCACGACCAGCGCGGCGAACATCAGCGGCAGGTCGAAATTGCCGTTGGCGACTTGCAGCACATAGCCGATGCCGGAGTTGGAGCCGACGAATTCACCGACCACCGCACCCACCACGGCCAGCGTGATGGACACCTTCAGGCCGCTGAAGATGGCGGGCAGGGCTTGCGGCAGGCTGATCTTGAAGAAAGTCTGCAGGCGGCTGGCGCCCATGGAGCGCGCCAGGTCCAGCATGTCCGGCTCGACCGACTTGAAGCCCATGACGGTAGAGACCACAACCGGGAAAAAGCCCAGAAGGAAGGCCGAGATGATCTTGGGAAAGATGCCGAAACCGAACCACACGACAAAGAGCGGCGCGATCGCGACCTTGGGAATGCTTTGCGAAAACACCAGCAGCGGGTAGACGTAAGACTCGACCAGGCGGGAGTAGGCGATCACCATGGCCAGCGGGATGCCGATGACGATGGTGAGCGCAAAGCCGCCCAGCGTGGCTTGTGTGGTCTTCCAGCTTTGCTTGAGGAGGTTGCTCCATTCCGCGACGAGCTGGCGCACGACTTCCTCGGGGCGGGGGATCAGATAGGCCGGAATCTTGAAGACGCGGATGGCAAGGTCCCACAGCACCAGCAGCAGGATGATCAGCAGGAAGGGCCTGAGCGCCGGTAACAGCAGCAACTTGCGCAGCATCGGGAAGTCTCCTTGTCGCCCATGCGGTGCGGTGCCGGGGTTCGGCACGTCCGTATGTAACTATATGGTGAATTGTTGGGGCTATGAAGAAGCCTGTCAACGGCCCCTAGGGAAATCCCGGGGCTGGCCGGCTGAGCTTGCCGCGCTCAGCGCATGACGTAGCCGAGCACCATGTCTGTCATGTGCGACAGCCGCTGCGCCATGGCTTTGGGCGCGCGCAAGTCGCGCCCGAAGATGGTGGAAAGCGTCTGGTTGTTGGAGAGGTAGAAGTAACAGATCGATGCAATCGAGATGTAGAGCTGGATCGGGTCTATGCCCGCCCTGAACAGATCCTGGCGGCGCCCGCGCTCGAGCACGGTGTCGAGCATTTGCACCAGCGGGGAGTTCATTTCCTGGATGCGGGACGATTTCTTCAGGTGCGCCGCATTGTGCTGGTTTTCACTGTTGAGAAGCGAGATGAACTCGGGGTGCTCCAGGTAGTAATGCCAGGTGAAAGACACCAGCTCGCGGATGGCCTCGACCGGGTCCATCTCGTCCAGGTGCAGCTTCTGCTCGGCGGCGCGTATGTCGGCGTAGGTGTTCTCCAGCACGGCCAGGAAGAGGTCATCCTTGCTCTTGAAGTAGTAGTAGATCAGGCGCTTGTTGATGTCGGCGCGCTCGGCAATGCGGTCGACCCGCGCACCTGCGAGGCCGTAGAGCGCGAACTCGTCGCGCGCGGCCAGCAGGATGGTTTGTTGTGAACGGTCGGCGTCGCGGGAGCGGGGTTCGGGCGTGGGTGCGATAGCGGTTGGCATGTTGCAAATTTAACCGTTTGGTGAATTAATGCAAGCCCTTCTGTAGTGACAGGAGGGCGGCGGCCTACGCGAATGCGCGCAGTCCGCACTACCGTTCTGTGCGTCACCGCTTCATAATGAACCAGGCCTTGGCTATTCGCCCGGGCCTTAACACCAAGCCAAAGGAGGCGGCCATGAGCAATTCGAACACACCCAAAGACGGTGATTTCGCGCACTGGGTTGAAGAGAAATCTGAAGCGCTGAAGTTTGAGCTTGGCGAGAAATTCCCGGTGCCGCCTACCGTACTCGTTTCACCCTCGGTGCACGCAGAAACCGGCCGGCAAAAGCTGGAGGAAGTGCTGCTGGAGCATGAAGAGCCGACGCAGGAGTTTCTGGACGAGCTGGCTGCGCTGGAAGGCGCGCCCCCACTGACCGACGAGGAGCTTGCCCGCCAGGCTCTGGAAGCGGGTGGCGGTGACGGCGACGCGGCGACACCTGAATAATTTGGCCCCCACGCTCCTCCACTTCGTGTGAGTCGCTGCCCCCCGAGGGGGCCGCCCGCCCTGCGGTCTGGCAAAGCCGAGAAATTGACGCACCCCTATCGGGCTCACTTCGTGTAGCCCTTTTCCCCTTGCAGGGGACGGCGCCTGCGGCCCGGCAAAGCCGGTTCCACGGCCCCTGCTTGGTTGAAGAGACCCATATTCAGTCGCTGCGCTTGTCCCCATTCCAGCGGCACAATAGCCGGATGACCCCTCAACTTGCCGGCCACCTTCTCGTCGATTGCCTTCTGGCCCAGGGCGTTACCCATGCGTTTGGTGTTCCTGGCGAAAGTTACCTGGCTGTGCTGGACGGCCTGCATGCGCGCCAGGACAAGATCCAGTTCGTCACCTGCCGGCAAGAGGGCGGCGCGGCCTTTATGGCCGAGGCGCATGGCAAGCTGACCGGCCGGCCGGGCGTGTGCATGGTCACGCGCGGGCCGGGCGCCACCAACGCGTCCATCGGCGTGCACACGGCCTTCCAGGATTCGACCCCCATGGTGCTGCTGGTGGGCGACGTGGCCAGTGACTGCCGCGACCGCGAAGCCTTCCAGGAGGTGGACTACGCCAACTTCTTTGGCCCCAGCACCAAAGGCTTTGCCAAGCGCGTGGAGCGCATCGACGACGCCGACCGCATTCCCGAATACGTGGCGCGGGCCTTTGCCACGGCCATGAACGGCCGGCCCGGCCCGGTGGTGCTGGTCTTGCCCGAAGACATGCTGACCCGCATGACGGCCGCACAGCCGCTGCCGCGTGTGGAGGCGGTGCAGGCCTGGAGCGACCCGGGCTCGCTGCGCACGCTGCGCGAGATGCTGCTGAAGTCCGAGCGCCCGCTGGTCATTGCGGGCGGCGGCGGCTGGACGCCGCAGTCGGCGCAGGCGCTGCAGCGCTTTGCCGAAAACTGGAAGCTGCCGGTGGGCAATGCGTTTCGCTTCCAGGACACCTTTGACAACCACCACCCGCTCTATGCCGGGGATGTGGGCATTGGCCTGAACCCGAAGCTGGCCGCGCGCGTGAAGGCCAGCGACCTGATCATTGCCATCGGCCCGCGTCTGGGCGAGATGACGACCGGCAACTACACGCTGCTGGAAGCGCCCCGGCCCAAGCAGAAGCTTGTGCATATCCACGCCAGTGCTGAAGAGCTCAATCGCGTCTACCAGGCCGACCTGGCCATCAACGCGACCATGAATGCGGCCGCACGCTCGCTGGAAGTGCTGACCGCGCCGGTGACCGTGGCCTGGGAAGCCTGGACGGCATCGGCCAACGAGGACTACCTGGAAAATCTCACGCCCACTGCGACGGCCAACCTGCCGGGCGACATCGACATGCCTGTCATCGTCGGCCTGCTGCAAAAGCATTTGCCTGCCGATGCGGTGCTGACCAACGGCGCGGGTAACTTCGCCAGCTGGGTGCACCGCTTCTTTCAGCATCACGGCCTGGTGAAGGGCCACAAGACGCAGCTGGCGCCCACCGTGGGTGCGATGGGCTATGGCGTGCCCGCAGGCATCGCAGCCGCCATCACGACGGGCCGGGTGGCCTTCACCATCGCAGGTGACGGCGACTTCCTGATGAACGGGCAGGAACTGGCGACGGCCGTGCAGCACGGCGCCAAGAGCATCATCGTGCTGCTCAACAACGGCATGTTCGGCACCATCCGCATGCACCAGGAAAGGGAATATCCGAAGCACGAAAGTGGGTCACGCCTGAACAACCCGGACTTCGCTGCGCTGGCGCGCGCCTACGGCTACGCCGGTGTGCGCATCACGCGCACGGCTGAGTTTGAAGCCGAGCTGCTGGCGGCGCTGGCACGCAAAGAGGGCACGGTGATCGAGGTGACGCTGGACCCGGAGGTCATCACCACGCGCGGTACGCTGTCGGCGATTACGCAGAACGCCTTGAAGCGACCGGCCTGATAGTGCTATAAAAAAGAGAGCGTCTTGCCCATATGTTGATTGGGCTGGAGGCTGATTTCACTTAAGAAAACGATGGAAGAAAACAAAAAAAGGCCGGGGTGACCCGGCCTTTTTATGGCGGCAGCTTCATGACGAAGCCGCCTGAGCCCAGCAAGGATTACTCCTTGATGTCCACAGCATAGAAGTTGTGGCGGCCGAACGGGCTGTTCTTGTAGCCGATCACGCTCTTGCGGATAGGTTTGAGCTGCACCGCGTGAGCGATGGTGAACCAGGGAGCCTGTTCCTTGAAGATGACCTGAGCCTGCTGATAGAGCTTGATGCGCTCTGCAGGGTTGGTCACGGTCTTGGCTTTCAGGACCAGGTCTTCATACGGCTGGTAGCAGAACTTGGCGATGTTGGAACCGCTGGCGGACTGGGCCGAAGCGCAGCCGAGCAGGGTGTACATGAAGTTGTCAGGATCGCCATTGTCGCCGGTCCAGCCCAGCATGCCCATCTGGTGTTCGCCGGCTTGCAGGCGCTTGCGGTACTCGCCCCATTCGAAGCTCTTGATCTCGGCGGTCACACCGACCTTGACCAGGTCAGCCTGCATCAACTCGGCAATGCGCTTGGCATTCGGGTTGTACGGGCGCTGCACGGGCATGGCCCACAGGTCGGTGGTGAAACCGTTAGGGAAGCCCGCAGCGGCCAGCAATTTCTTGGCTGCTTCCGGGTTGTACTCATCGTCCTTGATGGCGTTGTTGTACGCGGCCATGGTCGGCGGAATCGGGTTCTTGGCGGCAACACCGGTGCTCAGGTACACGCCGTCAACAATGGCTTTCTTGTTGATGGCCATGTTGATGGCCTTGCGCACGCGCACGTCGTCAAACGGCTTCTTGGTCGTGTTGTAGGCGAGGTAACCGACGTTCAGGCCGGCCTGCTCGACGATCGTGACGTTGGAGTCCTTGCGGATCGCGTCCAGGTCGGCGGGGTTGGGGTAAGGCATGACCTGGCATTCGTTCTTCTGCAGCTTGGCCCAGCGAACGGAAGCATCAGGCGTGATCGAGTACACGAGGTCGTCGATCTTGGCCTTGCCGCCCCAGTACTGTGGGAAAGCCTTGTAGCGAATGACCGCGTCTTTCTGGTACTGCACCAGGAAGAACGGGCCCGTGCCGACCGGGTCCTGGTCGATTTTTTCAGGCGTGCCGGCTTTGAGCATGGCGTCGGCGTATTCCTTGGACTGCACAGCCGCGTAAGGCATGGCCAGGTTGGCCAGGAACGGCGCTTCAGGCTTGTCCAGCGTGATCTTGACGGTGAGGTCGTTGACCTTTTCCACCGATTTCAGCAGCTTGGGCATGCCCATGTCGCTGAAGTAGGAGTGGTTGGGGCTGGTGACCTTGAAGAAGGCGTTGTCTTCTTTCCACTGGCGCTCGAACATGAACAGTACGTCGTCGGCGTTGAAGTCGCGCGTTGGCTTGAAGGCCTTGTTGCTGGCATGCCATTTCACGCCCTTGCGCAGGTGGAAGGTGTAGGTCAGGCCGTCGGCGGAGATGTCCCATTTTTCGGCCAGGCCGGGGACGACCTTGGTGCCGCCGTATTCGAATTCGACGAGGCGGTTGTAGACGGGTTCGTTGGCATCAAACGACGTACCCGTGGTGTTGACGCCGGGGTAGAAGTTTTCGGGGCTGCCTTCAGAGCAGAACACCAGCGTCTTCGCAGAGACGGGTGAAAGTGCCAGCAGCGCTGGCAGGGCAACGGCGCACAGCAATGCGCGCTGAACCGGACGGAGCCGGCTCGCACTTGGTTTGGTCTGAATCATTTGACGATCCCTTTGGAGGTTAATGCTGCTTCGCAGCGGGGCTTGCGGCCAGATTGCACAGCATTCGTGATGCGGTGCGCCCTGGTCATTGAAAAACGTGGCCTGAAACCGGTGCGGAAAAGCATGGTTTCAGGTCACGCAGTGAGAAAGTTTTCAGCATAGTGGCACGCAACCTGCCGCTCTGCAACTTCGCGCAGCTGCGGCCTTTCGGCGCGGCAGCGGTCGGTGACGTGCGGGCAGCGGGTGGAGAACACGCAGCCGGTGGGCGGGTTGAGCGGCGAGGGCAGCTCGCCCTTGAGCACGATGCGCTGCTTGACGCCGGTACCGGCCAGACCCGGTGTGGAGCCCAGCAAGGCCTGGGTGTAGGGGTGCAGGGGGCGGTTGAACAGGGTGTTTTTCTCGCCTTGCTCGACCGCATGGCCCAGGTACATCACCAGCACGTCATGGGCGATGTGGCGCACCACGCCCAGGTCGTGCGAGATGAACAGGTAGGCCAGGCCCATGGACTGCTGCAGGTCTGCCAGCAGATTGAGCACTTGGGCCTGGATGGAGACGTCCAGGGCCGACACCGGTTCGTCGGCCACCACAACGGTCGGGTTGAGCATCAGGGCGCGTGCAATGGCAATGCGCTGGCGCTGGCCGCCCGAGAACATGTGGGGGTAGCGGTCGTAGTGCTCAGGGCGCAGGCCCACCATGGCCAGCATGGAACGCGCTTTTTCAGCACGCTCTGCGGCGGTCAGGGAGGTGTTGATTTCAAGCGGCGCCTCAAGGATGGCGCCGATTTTCTTGCGCGGGTTGAGTGAGCCGTAGGGATTTTGGAACACCAGTTGTACGGCTTTGCGCAGGCCCAGGCGCTCTTCCTTGTCGCCGTTCACTGCGTCGATGCCGGTGATGGTCAGTTCGCCGCCGGTCGGGGTTTCAATCAGCGACACCATGCGGGCGAGCGTCGATTTGCCGCAACCGGATTCGCCGACAACCGCCAGCGTCTTGCCGGCATGGACCGAGAAGGACACGCCGCCGACGGCCTGCAGATGGTCGGACTTGCGCATGAAACCCCGGCGGATTTCATAGACCTGTTTGAGGTTTTTGGCCTCGACCACCGGGCCGGTGGGCAGGGTGCGCGGGGTGGTGAGGGTGGCGGTGCTCATTGCGCGGCCTCCATCACGGGAGTGTCGCGTTCGATGTTGCCCTCGCGGCTGGGGTCTCCCAGCGGGTAGTGGCAACGCACCATGCCGTCCTTCCAGGCACGCAGCAAGGGGCGCTCGTTGCGGGAGTGTTCGGTCGCGTAAGAGCAGCGCGGGGCGAACAGGCAGCCGGCGGGACGGTCATAGAGGCCGGGCACCATGCCGGGAATGGTCGCCAGGCGCGAGCTGCCGTCGCTGCGCTCGGGCAGGGCCGACAGCAGGGCTTCGGTATACGGGTGCTGAGGTGTGTTGAAGAGGGCGTGCGCGCTTTGCTCTTCCATGATCTGGCCGGCGTACATCACTGCGATGCGTTGAGCCATCTCCGACACCACGCCCATGTTGTGCGTGATCAGCACCAGGGCCATGCCGCGTTCCTTTTGCAGGCTGCGCAGCAAGTCCAGGATTTGCGCCTGGATGGTCACGTCAAGCGCCGTGGTGGGTTCGTCGGCAATCAGAAGGCGCGGGTTGCAGGCGATCGCCATGGCGATCATGACGCGCTGGTTCATGCCGCCTGAGAGTTGGTGCGGATAGGCTTTGAGGCGGCTTTCGGGCGAGTTGATACCGACCTGCTCGAGCAGCTCGATGGCCTTGCGGGTAGCGGCTTTTTTGTCCATGCCCAGGTGCAGGCGCAGGGTTTCGGTGATCTGGAAGCCGACGGTGAAGCAAGGGTTCAGGCTGGTCGTGGGTTCCTGGAAGATCATGGCCACGTCTTTGCCGATGAGCTTGTTGCGCTCGCCCTGCGACAGCTTGAGAAGGTCGTGGCCTGCAAACCGCAGTTTGTCGGCCTTGACGCGGCCGGGATAGGCCACCAGGCCCATCAGGGCCATCATGGTCACGCTTTTGCCGGAGCCGGACTCACCGACGATACCGAGCACTTCACCTTCTTCCAGAGATAGGCTGATGCCGTCGACGGCATGCATGATGCCGTTTTGCGACGGAAACTCGACGGAGAGGTTTTCTATTTCTAACAAAGCCATACGAATCTTTCAGCGCTTCAGCTTGGGGTCGAACGCATCGCGCAGTCCGTCGCCGAGCAAGTTGAAGGCCAGCACAGTGATCAAAATCGCGAGGCCGGGGAAGGTGACAACCCACCAGGCGCGCAAGACAAATTCGCGGGCATCGGCCAGCATGGTGCCCCATTCGGGTGAGGGCGGCTGGGCGCCCAGGCCCAGAAAGCCCAGGGCGGCCGCGTCCAGGATGGCGGTCGACACGCCGAGCGAGGCCTGAACGATCAGCGGCGCCGTGCAGTTGGGCAGGATTTCGCTGAACATCAGGCGGATGCGGCTGGCGCCGCTCATGCGGGCCGCCGTCACGTAGTCGCGTGAGGTTTCGGCGATCACCGCGGCGCGCGTGATGCGCACGTAATGCGGCAGCACAACGATGGCCACAGCCAGCATTGCATTCATCAGCCCGGGGCCGAGGATGGCGACGATCACGATGGCCAGCAGCAAGCTGGGCAGGGTCAGGATGATGTCCATCAGGCGCATCACGGCGATCTCGAAGATGCCGCGGAAAAAGCCTGCCAGCAGGCCCAGCACCGTGCCGACGACGACCGACAGCGCCACGACGGCCAGGCCGATGACCAGCGACAGGCGGGCGCCGTACATCAGGCGCGAGAGGATGTCGCGGCCGATGGCGTCGGTGCCCAAAGGGTAAGTCCAGGAGCCGCCCGCCTGCCAGGCCGGCGGCTTGAGGAACACGGCGTTGTTGGTGATGTTGGGCGCGTGCGGCGCCAGCAGGGGCGCAAACAGCGCGATCAGCAGCACGCCGATGACAATGACCAAGCCGATCACGGCGCCGTTGTTGGCGCTGAAGTAGTTCCAGAACTCGCGCAGCGGGTGCGGCGGCGCCGGGGGCGTGCCCGGTTTCGGGGTGGCGGATTTCAAGGTGGCCGTGCTCATCGCTGGTGCCTGATGCGTGGGTTAATGATGCCGTAGGTGATGTCCACCAGCAGGTTGACGGCCATGACGATGGCGCCCAGCAGCAGAATGCCGCCTTGCAGAACCGGGTAGTCGCGGCGGCTGATGGCTTCGATCAGCCATTTGCCGACGCCCGGCCAGGAAAAAATCGTTTCGGTCAGGATGGCGCCCGTGAACAGCACGCCGACCTGCAGACCGATCACGGTGACCACCGGGATCAGCGCGTTGCGCAGCGCATGCAAGGCTACGACGCGCAGGTTGGAAAGCCCCTTGGCGCGCGCGGTGCGGATGTAGTCTTCGCCCAGCACTTCCAGCATGGCCGAGCGCGTCATGCGCGCAATCACCGCCAGCGGGTTGGTGCCCAGCACGATCATCGGCAAGATCAGGTGGGAGGCCGCCGACCAGAACGCGCCTTTGTCGTCTGACAACAGCGAGTCGATCAGCAAAAAGCCTGTAGTGGGCTCGATGAAATATTGCACCGACAGCCGGCCGGAGACCGGCGTCCAGCCGAGTTCAACGGAGAACAGCAGGATCAGCAGCAGGCCCCACCAGAAAATCGGCATCGAATACCCCGTGAGGGACACCCCCATGACGCCGTGGTCAAGTATGGAGTTGCGTTTGACCGCCGCCAGGATGCCGGCCGGTATGCCGATCAGCAGCGCGAACAGGATGGCGCAGACGGCCAGCTCGATGGTGGCGGGGAACAGCGTGAGGAACTCGCGCAGCACGGGCTCTTGCGTGATGAGGGACTTGCCCAGATCACCCTTGAGCACGCGAACGATATAGATGCCGTACTGCACCATGACGGGCTGGTCCAGGCCGAATTCCTTGAGCAATTGGGCGTGGCGCACCGGGTCGATGCCGCGTTCGCCGGCCATGGTTTCAATCGGGTCGCCCGGCACCATCCGGATCAGGAAGAACGCCAGCAGTGTCATTCCCAGGAAGGTGGGAATGATCAGGCTCAGTCGGGTAAATATAAAGCGCAGCATTATCGCGGGATGCTAAAGGAGGCTTTAGCGCAGGCAGGGGGAAATCCGTCGCAAAGGCGACATGCAGGGCGCGCGGAAAATTCCGCCGCCCAGGTCTTGGAATGCAATGGCTTCAACATGGAATCTTGTTCTGGTCAGTCTGGCCCGGGCAGTGCCGCGGGGAATTTTTAATCTTAGCAACATTAGCATCGTTTTTCGGCGCTGCCGCTATAGGCGGGCTACCGAGTAACCCTATGGCATCAGGAACGCTTCAGGGGCGCTTGCGGTGCTAATGAAAGCGGCCCGCTTGGCGATTCGGGTAACGCAGGAAGCATGCCAGACAGTGGCAAGTGCATGAGAGGCTTGTGATGCCGGTACATAAAAAAAGGCCGGTGAAACCGGCCTTTTTGAAATCGGCAAAAGCCGATTACTTGACGTGCTTGCCGATCAGGCCAGCCATCTCGAACATCGACACTTGCGCCTTGCCGAAAACGGCACGCAGTTTTTCGTCGGCGTTGATCATGCGCTTGTTGATCTTGTCTTGCAGGCCCTTGGCTTTGATGTAAACCCACAGCTTGCTGACAATCTCGGTACGTGGCAGAGGCTTGTCGCCCACCACGGCTGCCAGTGCGGGGCTCAAGGTCAGTGCCTTCATGAACGCTGCATTGGGAGTGCGCTTTTTGGCAGGCGCTTTTTTCGCTGCTGGCTTTTTGGCCGCAACTTTCTTGGCGGGAGCTGCTTTCTTCGCGGCTACCTTCTTCGCAGGAGCTGCCTTCTTCGCAGGAGCCTTCTTTGCAGGAGCTGCTTTCTTCGCAGCTACTTTCTTTGCCGGAGCAGCCTTTTTTGCAGGCGCTTTTTTAGCCGGTGCTTTTTTTGCAGTTGCCATGATTGATTTTCCTTCTAGAAGTTGATAAATCACCACACGGATAACTACTCTTCCTTGTGGCAATGCGGATGCTACTGGAGAAAAACGCAGTTTCCTAGTGAAAACGCACTTTATTTGCGCCTGGATGTTGCAGATTTACCTCTGAAAATCAGGAAAACGCCCATGAGAATCACGCCGCAAGCGGCCCATTCGCCCCCTGTGACGTGCTCTCCGGCGAAGAATGCGCCCAGCAAAATCGCGATCAACGGGTTCACAAAGGCGTAGCTGGTGGCCACTGCGGGCGACGCATTGGCCAGCAAATACAGGTAGGCGCTAAAGGCAATCAGCGAGCCGAACACCACGAGATAGAGCCAGGCGAGCACGGCTTCGGGCTGCGCCGGCCAGTTGGCGGCGGCCTCGTGGTGCTCACCCAATGCAAGAGAAATCACCATCAACACCGCGCCGCCACACAACATTTCACTGGCAAAACCTGCAGGGCCGCTCGCCAGCGGCAGCCGGGTGGTGGAGAGCACCGAGCCGAGCGACCACAGCAAGGTCGCTGCCGCGATGCACGCCATGCCGACAGGGGCGGCACTGAAACTGGCGCCCCGCACCAGCATGAGCACGCCTGCCAGGCCCACCGCCATGCCCAGGAATTCCAGCCTGCTGGGCCGCTGGCCCAGCAGCAGGCCCCATGCACAGACCATCATGGGAACCACCGCGATGAAGGTGGCGATCAGTCCGGAGCCGATGTGAACCTCAGCCGAGGCTGTCAGTCCCATGCCGCCGCCCAGCATCAGGGTGCCGATGACGGCGGCGTTGGCCCACTCGCGCCGGCTGGGCAGTTTGTGCCCGCGCACCAGTACCCAAGCCATCATCAAAATGCCCGCCGCCAGGAAACGCGTGCCCATCTGGAAGAAGGGTGGAAAGCTGATCAGGGCAAAGCGGATCGCCAGGTAAGTGGAGCCCCACACCAGGTAACAGGCGAGCAGGGCGGGGATCAAAAGCGCCGGCGCTTTGCCGGTAGTGGAGGGGGAAAGGAGTGCAGAGGTCATGCAAGGATCGTAGGTTGCCATGTGAGCTCAGGCCATGCAAAATTAACGGCAAAACCATATCTGGCCTTTAAATTTAAAGCTTGAAGAGCGCTATGACCGAAACCACCGAATGGGATCATTACGACAGCCGCATCCTCGGCGAGTTGCAGCGCGATGCGCGCATCACCATGGCAGAACTGGGCCGCCGTGTGCACCTGAGCCAGCCCGCGGTGACGGAGCGCGTGCGCAAGCTCGAGCTGGGCGGCGTGATCAAAGGCTACCGGGCCGAGGTCGACCTGGCGCGCCTGGGTTACGGCATACGTGCCATCGCGCGGGTGGGGCGCGTCGAATACGCCAGGGTGGTCAAGCTGATTGAGCAGACGCCCGAGGTCATCAATGCCTACAACGTGACCGGCGAGGACAGCTGGGTGCTGGAAATCGCCGTGATCGACGTGGCGCACCTGGACGCGGTAGTGACCAAGTTTTGTATCCTCACGGAGACCTCGACCTCCATCGTCCTCAACGCCCCCCGCGAAAATGCGGTCGTCCTGCCCGCGCGCCGCGAAGACATCAAACCCGTCATCAAGAAAGTCACCGGAAAATGAGCCAAGACAATCCCTCTATCCCAGCCACCTTCGCCACCTGCGATCTCTGCGATCTCCACAAGGGCGATACCTCGGGCAGTTTCAGGGTGCTGCCGCCCGTGTTCCGGAGCTTCGGCGGCGTTCAGAAATTCAACGGCCCCGTCGTCACCGTCAAATGCTTTGAAGACAACTCGCAGGTCAAGGCGGCGGTGGAGTCTCCCGGCCAGGCGCGCGTGCTGGTGGTGGATGGCGGTGCGTCGCTGCGCCGGGCCTTGCTGGGGGGCAACCTGGGGCTGGCTGCAGCCAAAAACGGCTGGGCGGGCGTGGTCATTGATGGCTGCGTGCGCGACGTGGCTGAACTGGCGCAGTGCCAGACGGGGATCCGCGCCCTGGCAACCATGCCATTGCCCACCGAAAGGCGCCAGGAAGGCCAGCGTGACGTTAACGTGCAGATACAGGGCGTCTGGATCCGGCCGGGCGACTGGCTTTACGCGGACGAGGACGGCATTGTTGTGATGCCGGCGCCGCAGCACGGTTAGGCATGCGATACCTTGATTGCTATCTAAATGATAGCTTCAACCCAAGGAACTACCTGGGCTAGAAGGCGATTTTGCTTATATTTTCAGCGTACGGAACAGAACGCGGAACGGCCGCGCACCAGCCGGCTTGCGGCTGGCGCCTCAGGCCGCTTAAAAGCCGGCAAGAGCGATCGAATTCTTCAGCGCCTGTCCGCCGCCATAGCTGTCTTGCTCGGGCGGCACGCCGCCCAGCGACACACGAATGGCGCAGTACTTGAACTCCGGAATCTTGGCGAAGGGGTCCAGTGCCGCGTTGGTCAGCTTGTTGATGGCTGCCTCGTAGTAACAGAAAGGTACAAAAACCGCACCGCGTGGCGAGCTTTCGTCGGCGCGGGCGTACAGCTCCACCTTGCCGCGGCGTGACTCGATGGTGACCACGTCGCCGGGCTTTCCGCCCATGGCAGCCAGATCGAGCGGGTGCACCAGGGCGACTGGATCGGGCTCAATGGCGTCCAGCACCGTGGCGCGCCGCGTCATGCTGCCGGTGTGCCAATGCTCCAGCTGGCGGCCGGTAATCAGCACCATCGGGTATTCGCTGTCCGGGCGCTCGTTGGCCGGGATGATGTCGGCGGGCACGAACTTCGCGCGGCCACCTTCGCGGGGGAAGTCGTCCACAAATACAACCGATTGGCCGGGGTCGCCTTCCTTCATGCAGGGATAGGTGACCGAATGCTCGCGGTCAAGGCGGTCCCAGGTAATGCCGCCAATGCTGGGCATGGTGTGGCGCATCTCGTCGAAGACTTCGCTGACGTGGTTGTAGTGCCAGCCGCAGCCCATCCGGTTGGCGATTTGCGTGATGATCCACAAATCCTGGCGCGCATCGCCGGGCGGGTTGATGGCCTTGCGGCCCATCTGCACCAGACGGTCGGTATTGGTAAAGCTGCCATCTTTTTCCGGGAAGGCGCTGGCCGGCAAAATCACGTCCGCCAGATAGGCCGTTTCGGTCAGGAAGATGTCCTGCACCACCAGATGGTCGAGTGCCGCCAGGGCTTCACGTGCATGGTTGGCATCGGGGTCGGACATGGCTGGGTTCTCGCCCTGCACATACATCCCCTTGATGCCGCCCTTCTTGATGGCGTGCATCACTTCGACCACCGTCAGGCCGACCTGGTCATCCAGGGAGCCGGGCGCCACGTTCCAGGCCTTCTCGAAGCTGGCGCGGACCTCGGGCTTGGAGACGTGCTGGTAATCCGGCAGCATCATGGGGATCAGGCCCGCGTCGGACGCACCCTGCACGTTGTTCTGGCCGCGCAGCGGATGCAAGCCGGTGCCCGGACGGCCGATCTGGCCGGTCATCAGCGACAGGGCAATCAGGCAGCGTGCGTTGTCAGTGCCGTGCACGTGCTGCGAAACGCCCATACCCCACAGAATCATCGAGCCTTTGGAGGTCGCGAACAGACGGGCCACGTAGCGCAGCGTCTCGGCGTCGATACCGCAGATCGGCGCCATCAGCTCGGGCGTGTAGCCTTCCACGTTCTTGCGCAGCTCTTCGTAGCCGATGGTGCGGCTGTCGATGAAGGCCTGGTCCACCAGGCCTTCGGTCACGATGACGTTCATCATCGCGTTGAGCATGGGCACGTCGGTGTCGGGCTTGAACTGCAGGTGGCGGTGCGCGACGCGGGTGAGGTCGGAGCGGCGCGGATCCATCACGATCAGCTTGGTGCCGTTCTTCACGGCGTTCTTGATCCAGGTGGCGGCCACCGGATGGTTCACCGTCGGGTTGGCGCCGATGATGACTACGACATCGGCCTTGGTCACATCCATGACCGGGTTGGACACCGCGCCGGATCCGATGCCTTCCAGCAGGGCGACGACGGAGGATGCGTGGCACAGACGCGTGCAATGGTCGACGTTGTTGCTGCCAAAACCGGTGCGCACCAGCTTCTGGAACAGGTAGGCCTCTTCATTGCTGCCCTTGGCAGAGCCGAAGCCGGCCAGCGATTTCTTGCCGTGCTGGTCGCGGATCGCGGCGAGTTTGCCGCCGGCGAATTCCAGTGCTTCTTCCCAGCTGGCTTCGCGGAAGACATCCATCACGCGGTCCGGGTCCATCGTGAAGTCGCCGGTTTTGGGCATGCCTTCACGGCGGATCAGCGGCTTGGTCAGGCGGTGCGGGTGGTGGGCATAGTCAAAACCGTAGCGGCCCTTGACGCACAGGCGCTCGTGGTTGGCAGGGCCGTCGCGGCCTTCCACAAAAAGAATCTTGTCGTCCTTGACGTTGTAGGTCAGTTGGCAGCCGACGCCGCAATAAGGGCAGACCGACTCGACCTGTTTGTCCGGTACGGTGAGGGCGGCCTCGCGGGCCGGCATCAACGCACCGGTGGGGCAGGCCTGGACACATTCACCGCAGGCCACGCAGGTGGACACGCCCATGGCGTCGTCCATGTCAAACACGATCTTGGCCTGGTCACCGCGGAAAGCCAGGCCGATCACGTCGTTGACCTGTTCGTCGCGGCAGGCGCGCAGGCAGCGCGTGCACTGGATGCAGGCGTCAAGGTTCACGGCGATGGCGGGGTGCGACACATCCTGGCGCACCTGCTGGCGCGCCTCAAAGCGGGGTTTGCCGACGCCGATCTTGGCGGCCCATTGGTCCACCTCGTTGTTGCGGGTGTATTCCTTTTCGGGCATGTCCGACAGCAGCAGCTCGAGCACCATTTTTTGCGACGCTACGGCGCGCTCGCTGTCGGTGACGACCTTCATGCCGGCGGTGGGAGCCCGGCAGCATGAGGGCGCGAGCACGCGCTCACCATTGATCTCGACCATGCAGGAGCGGCAGTTGCCGACGGCTTCCATGCCTTCCTTGAAGCACAGGTGCGGGATCTCCACGCCTTCGCGCTTGGCGACCTGCAGCAGTGATTCGGTGGCGCGGCCCTGGACTTCACGGCCATTGAGGCTGAAGCTGACGAGCGGTGCGTCGAGTTCGGCGAGTTCCTGGCGGGTAATTGCATTCATCGTGGTGCCTCTTGTCTTGTTGCCGCGGTGCTCAAGCCAGCTCGTGCGGGAAGTACTTGACTACGCAGTCCATGGGATTCGGTGCTGCCTGGCCCAGGCCGCAAATCGATGCATCGCGCATGACCAGCGACAGGTCTGCCAGCAAGGCGAGATCCCATTTGGGTTGCTCCATAAGGTGCGCAGCCTTCGCCGTGCCGACGCGGCAGGGTGTGCACTGGCCGCAGGACTCATGGTGAAAGAAACTCATCATGTTGCGTGCTGCGTCGGTGGCTGTGTCCTTGTCGGAAAGGATGATGACCGCCGCCGAGCCGATAAAGCAGCCGTAGGGTTGCAGCGTGTCAAAGTCCAGCGGGATGGTGTTCATCGTGGCCGGCAGGATGCCGCCCGACGCACCGCCGGGCAGGTAGGCGTAAAAGGTCTGGCCGTCCAGCATGCCGCCGCAGTACTCGTCGATCAGTTCCTGGATGGTGATTCCGGCCGGCGCCAGCTTGACGCCGGGCTCCTTGACCCGCCCTGAGACCGAGAACGAGCGCAAGCCTTTGCGGCCGTTGCGTCCGTGCGAGGCAAACCACTCGCCGCCTTTTTCCAGGATGTCCCGGATCCAGTGCAGCGTTTCGAAGTTGTGTTCCAGCGTCGGCCGGCCGAACAAGCCGACTTGTGCGACGTAGGGCGGGCGCAGGCGGGGCATGCCGCGTTTGCCTTCGATCGATTCGATCATGGCCGACTCTTCACCGCAGATATAAGCGCCGGCGCCGCGGCGCAAGTCGATTTCGGGCATATCTGCCATTGGCGGGTCCAGCCGCAGTTTGGCCAGCTCGGCTTCCAGCATGTTGCGGCAGCCGTGGTATTCGTCACGCAGGTAAACGTAGATTTTCTCGATACCGACCGCCCATGCGGCAATCAGCATGCCTTCGAGGAAACGGTGTGGGTCGCGCTCCAGGTAGACGCGGTCCTTGAAGGTGCCGGGCTCGCCTTCGTCGATGTTCACGGCCATCAGGCGCGGGCCTTTTTCGGCCCGGACAATGCGCCACTTGCGCCCGGATGGAAAACCTGCTCCGCCCAGTCCACGAAGGCCGGAGTCTTCCATGGTCTTGAGGACCGATTCGACATCGCGCTCGCCGGAAATACATTGCTTGAGCAGGGCATAGCCGCCGGCGGCTTTATAAGCGGGCAAGTCGACAAAGCCATCAGGAATGTGCTGCACAGCTGCTGCCGCGACGGTCGCCATCACGGTTTCGCAGCTGGCGTTGGGGATTGGGTTTTGCCCCACGACGGCTGCCGGTGCCTGCTCGCAGCGGCCGATGCAAGGCGCGGCAATAACCCGGACTTCGCGACCGAGCAGGGCAGGGAGCTTGGCCAGCAGGTCCTTGGCGCCCGCCATCTCGCATGACAGGCCGTCGCAGACGCGCACGGTGAGTGCGGGCGGCGCTGCTTCGCCTTCCTTGACCACGTCGAAGTGGTGATAGAAGGTCGCCACCTCATACACCTCGGTCTGAGCCAGCTTCATCTCCTGGGCCAGCGCGGCCAGGTGCGCCGCAGACAGATGGCCGAACGCATCCTGGATCTTGTGCAGGTGTTCGATCAGCAAGTCCGGGCGGCGCGACTCGGTGCCCAGCAGACGCTGCACCTCGGCCAGCGCCTGCGGATCAACGCGGCGACCCTTGGGCGCCTGGCGTTTACGCTGCTTGGAGGCGTCGATGACGGCGATGGGAATGATGGGATGGTTCATGAAGCGTAAGGGCTCGCTGTGTGGCTGGCGTTGGTGGCGTGGGCTGCCCGACCTAGATGACGCGCTCGGCGCGTAATTCGGCGATGTATTCGGCGCCGTAGCCCAGTTGCGTCAACACTTCGTCGGTGTGCTCGCCCAGCAGGGGGGAGCGCGTGACTTCAGTGGCGCTGTCGGACATCTTGATCGGATTGCCCACGGTGAGGTATTTGCCGCGGGTGGGGTGGTCGACTTCAACAATGGTGCCCGTCTCGCGGAGTCCGGGCTCTTCCGAGATTTCCTTCATCGACAGGATGGGGCCGCAGGGAATGTCGTACTTGTTCAGGATTTCCATGGCCTCGAACTTGGTCTTGGTCATGGTCCATTTCTCGATGCGAGCAAAGATCGGCTTCAGATGCAGCAAGCGGGCCGCCGGCGTCGCGAAAGCTTCGTCGTCGATCCAGCCTTCCTCGCCGATCACCTTGCACACGGCGGGCCACACGGCGCCCTGGGTGATGAAGTAGATATACGCGTTGGGGTCGGTTTCCCAGCCCTTGCATTTCAGGATAGAGCCTGGCTGGCCGCCGCCGGACGCATTGCCTGCGCGCGGCACGGCTTCGCCGAACTTGCCGTCGGGGTACTGCGGGTACTCATGCATGGTGCCGGTGCGCTCCAGGCGCTGCTGGTCGCGCAGCTTGACGCGGCACAGGTTCAGCACGGCATCCTGCATGGGGGCGAGCACTTTTTGGCCACGCCCCGTCGTGTTGCGTTGATAGAGGGCCGCGACGATGCCCAGGGCCAGGTGCAGGCCGGTTCCGCTGTCGCCAATTTGTGCGCCCGTGACCATGGGCGGACCGTCGTCAAAGCCGGAGGTGGAGGCGGAGCCGCCTGCACACTGGGCGACGTTCTCGTAAACCTTGCAGTCTTCGTAGCGGCCGGGGCCAAAGCCCTTGACCGAGGCGACGATCATGCGGGGATTGAGTTTCTGGATGTGCTCCCAGGTGATGCCCATGCGGTCCAGCGCGCCAGGGGCAAAGTTCTCCACCAGCACATCGCATTCCTTGATCAGCGTGTCCAGAACCTCTTTGCCCTTCGGCTTTTTGGTGTCCAGCGTGATCGAGCGCTTGTTGTGGTTGAGCATGGTGAAGTACAGGCTGTCCACACCGGGAATGTCGCGCAGCTGCCCGCGCGTCGCGTCGCCTTCCCCGGCACGTTCGACCTTGATGACGTCGGCGCCAAACCAGGCCAGCAATTGGGTGCACGTCGGCCCCGATTGAACATGGGTGAAATCAAGGATGCGGACGCCGTCTAACGCTTTGCTCATGAAAGTTCCTGCTGGGAAGTTGAAAAGTGGTTGTTACACACGGTTTGATCCGTGGCTCGGGGCTTCTTCTGCCCGTTCAACCCCAATGGTAATCACTGCTCCAGTGGTGTGTCTGTACGGTTTGGGTTAGGGTGTATTGCCCTGCGGAGCCAGCTGCATTTCAAGCTCGGTCAGGCGTTTCTTCAGATTTCGCTCTTCGGCAAAGCGGGCGGTTTCGTCGCGGATCACCGCAACGATGGCCGAAACCTTGTTGTCCGGGGTATGCAACAGGGCTACGGTAAAGGCAATCGACAGGCTATGTCCGTCTTTATGGACCGCCGGCACCCGCAGCACGTCGTTGCCGTACCGCGTTTTTCCGGTTTCCATGGTCTTGTGGTAACCATCCCAGTGGCGCTGCTGCTGGCGCTGCGGAATGATGATGTCCAGCGACTTGCCCAGGGCTTCCTCCTCCGTGAAACCGAACATCCGCGTAGCGGCCGGGTTCCACAGCACGATCGCGCCGCCGGCATCCGAGGCAACAATCGCGTCGCCAACGGCTTCCACGAGCTGTTTCAGGTCGGTTGTTGTTTGCATAGGTCCACTCCTGGTGCTGGCCAATAGGCTGGCTGAGGCTTAAAAAAAACGGCGCTCAAACTGAACGCCGTTTTTTGCGGGCCATCAAGGCCGATGGCCGTTATGGCAGAAAACTGCGTTTAAACCGCTTTGGCAGTGTGCATCGCCGCGATCTGTTCCTTGCTGTAACCGAGTTCAGCCAGAACTTCATCGGTGTGCTCGCCCAGCAGGGGCGACGCCGTGACTTCGGGCTTGGTGTCAGAGAACTTGATCGGGCTGCCCACGGTGAAGTAGCTGCCGCGCACTTTGTGCGGTACTTCCACGATGGAACCACTGGCGCGCAAGGATTCGTCATTCAACAAGTCCTTCATCGACAGCACGGGTGCGCAGGGAATATCAAACTTGCGGAAGACGTCCACGGCTTCGAACTTGGTCTTGTCAGCGATGAAGGCTTCAATCGTGGCGAAGATGTCCATGATGTGCGGCTGGCGTGCCTTGGCCGTGGTGTAGGCCGGGTCGGTTTTCCATTCCGGTTTGCCCAGTGCGTCGCAGATCGGCTCCCAGGCGTGGCCTTGAACGGTGAAATAGATGTACGCGTTGGGGTCGGTTTCCCAGCCCTTGCATTTCAAAATCCAGCCTGGCTGACCGCCACCGCCGGCATTGGCACCGCGCGGCACCACGCCGTCTTTGAAGGCTTCCATTTCATGCGGGTATTGTGGGTACTCTTCCAGGTAGCCCAGGTTGTCCAGGCGCAGCTGGTCGCGCATTTTGACGCGGCACAGGTTGAGCACGCTGTCCTGCATGGAGACGGCTACTTTTTGGCCCTTGCCAGTCTGCTGGCGGCCGATATAGGCCGTCAGGATACCGATGGCAAGGTGCATGCCGGTATTGCTGTCGCCCAAAGCGGCGGACGAAATGGTGGGGCCTGAGTTCTCGCCCTTCCAGTAGCCGGTGGTGGACGCTGCGCCGCCTGCGCACTGGGCCACGTTTTCATAGACCTTCAGGTCTTCGTAGTGGTGGCCGTCGCTGAAGCCCTTCACCGAAGCGAGGATCAGCTTCGGATTGAGTTCCTGAATACGTTCCCACGAAAAACCCATACGGTCCAGCGCGCCAGGACCAAAATTCTCGACCATCACGTCGGATTCCTTGATGAGCTTCTCCAGCACTTCCTTGCCTTCGGGCTTTTTGGTGTCCAGCGTCAGGCCGCGCTTGTTGCTGTTGAGCATGGTGAAGTACAGCGCGTCAGCGCCTTCGATGTCACGCAACTGGCTTCGGGTGACGTCACCAGAGCCAGGGCGCTCGACCTTGATCACGTCAGCGCCGAACCAGGCCAGCATTTGAGTGCAGGCAGGGCCTGCCTGAACGTGGGTGAAGTCGATGATCTTGATGCCGGCGAGTGGTTTGTTGCTCATTTGATTTCTCCTTAGGATGCTTTGGATTACTTCTTTGCTGCGGCGCTTTGCGGGTTCAGACTTGTGATCCGGCCGCTCTCGGTGCCTGCAGTTTCGTCAATGATGGCGTTGATCAGCGTTGGCTTGCCGGACTTGACCGCTTCGTCCAGTGCCTTGGCCAGCTCGTCCGGTGTGTTGGCCAAAACGCCTACGCCGCCGAACGCCTGCATCATCATCTCGTAGCGTGCATTCTTGACAAAAACGGTAGGGGCTACGTCGCCGCCCAGCGGGTTCACATCGGTGCCCTTGTAAATGCCGTTGTTGTTGAAGACGATGACACAAATTGGAAGGTTATAGCGGCAGATGGTTTCTACTTCCATCCCGCTGAAGCCGAAGGCGCTGTCGCCTTCGATGGCAATTACGGGTTTACCCGTGGTCACTGCGGCAGCGACGGCAAAGCCCATGCCGATACCCATGATGCCCCATGTGCCGACGTCCAGGCGCTTGCGCGGCTCGTACATGTCGACGATGCTGCGCGCGAAGTCGAGGGTGTTGGCGCCTTCGTTCACCACGATGGCGTCAGGGCGCGCCTTGACCGCATTGCGGATCACGTTCAGCGCGCTGTGGAAATTCATCGTGGGCGGGTTCAGCGCCAGCGTTGCTGCCATCTTGGCCAGGTTCTTGTCCTTGCGCTCGGTAATGCCTTGCGTCCACTCGGTGGGCGGCTTGGCCCACTTGGCGCCCAGGCCTTCCAGCAATGCCGAGACGCAGGAGCCGATGTCGCCGACCAATGGTGCGGCGATGGGCACATTGCTGTCCATTTCAGTCGGCGAGATGTCGATCTGGATGAATTGCCGGGTGTCGGCGTTCTGTCCGCCCCAGGTCTTGCCTTTGCCGTGCGACAGCAGCCAGTTCAGGCGCGCACCGACCAGCACCACCACGTCAGCTTCTGCCAGGACGTGGGAACGGGTGGCCGAGGCCGACTGTGGATGCGTGTCGGGAAGCAGGCCCTTGGCCATGGACATCGGCAGGTAAGGGATGCCGGTTTTTTCGATCAGGGCGCGGATATCGGCGTCGCACTGCGCGTAGGCAGCGCCTTTGCCCAGCACGATCAGAGGGCGTTTGGCGCCCTTGAGCAGGTCCAGTGCACGTTTAACGGCATCGGGCGCGGGAATCTGGCGCGGTGCTGGGTCAACGACCTTGATGAGCGATTTCTTGCCGGCTGCGGCATCCATCGACTGGCTGAACAGCTTGGCGGGCAGGTCGAGGTAGACGCCGCCGGGACGGCCGGACAGCGCCGAACGGATGGCGCGGGCGATGCCGACGCCGATGTCTTCAGCGTGGAGCACGCGAAATGCTGCTTTGCACAATGGCTTGGCAATCGCCAACTGGTCCATTTCTTCGTAGTCACCCTGCTGCAGGTCGACGATTTCTCGCTCGCTGGAGCCGCTGATCAGGATCATCGGGAAGCAGTTGGTCGTGGCGTTGGCCAGTGCGGTGAGGCCGTTGAGGAAGCCCGGGGCGGACACCGTCAGGCAAATGCCCGGCTTTTGCGTCAGGAAGCCCGCAGCCGCGGCGGCATTGCCGGCGTGCTGCTCATGGCGGAAGGAAATCATGCGGATTCCCTCGGCCTGTGCCTTGCGGGTCAGGTCGGTGATGGGAATGCCGGGCAGGGCGAAGATCGTGTCAATGCCGTTGAGCTTGAGGGCATCGATGACGAGGTGAAAACCGTCGATCTGCTCTGTTGAGGGGGTGGCGTTGGTCATGTTGAAATGTCTCTTCGTGTGACTTCGATAAAGGTTGAGCAAAGCAGCTGGCTGCGTGTCCGGCCCTGAAAACGTGTTGACTCAATTCAGGGCCTTCTCCGGTGGGCCACGTCGCTTCACTTTTTGCGCTCAGGCGGGTCATTTGCACCGTCGAGGTATCATAGGAATCGATTCAGATCCAGCCATTGACCACGGTCAATTTTCGGTGGATTCTCCACCCCGAAAAACACGCAAATCTGCGTCCTGCCCAATCCTTATTGCCTCCATGTCGTCCATACCAAATCATCCCGAGAGAAACGTCATTCGTGTTCAGCTGGCGCAGAACATCGTTCTGAAGGGAATGACGGCGGAACAGAGCGCGGAACTGGAGTCGCACCTGGTCATTGTGGATGGCCAAAAAGGCGATTCCCTGCTGGAGCAGGGCGTGCACGAAATGGAGCAGTACTTCATCCTTGAGGGCATCCTCAAGCGGGTCGTGACCAACGAGCAGGCCAAGGAGATGATTCTTCGCTTTGCCGACGAGCGCGACATGGAAACCAGCTACGCCGCCTGGCGCCTGGGCACGCCAACGCCTTACAGCACGGTCTGCGTCACCAAAGTCCGGGTGGCAAAGCTGCCTTTGCCCGAATGGGTCGCGTTTCTCGAGCGCCATCATGAGATCAAGCAGTCGTTCGAGTACTACGTGATGCGCCTGATGAGCGAAATCATGGCCCATACCATCACGCTGCATTTGCTGGATGCGCCGGGCCGCGTCAAGCGCTTCCAGCGCAAGCATCCGGAGCTGTTTGACCGCATTCCCAAGAAGGAACTGGCGTCTTACCTGAACCTCTCAGCAGAAACCCTGAGCCGGCTCAAGCAGCGCGGCAAGATCTGATTCCATTTCCAAATCATCCGTGCACTTTGTCGGCTTCGCTGGCCGTACGTTTGTATTGTCTGCGCTTCGCCTTCGCGTTCACGAATGATGTGGAAACGGAATGACAGGTCTGCCAAAACACGCAAAGCACAGAAAAACACGCAAAGCAAAGCGGGAATAAAAAAAAGCCGGGTGATGTACCCGGCTTTTTTGTGTCTTCAACGAATCGGTCAGTCTACCGGCTGCTCCGCCGCAAATTCGTTCTTCTTGGGTGGGCGAATCTTCGCCATCACGCGGGAGATCAGGGGCCAGAACAGCAGCAAGAGGGCCAATGTCGTGATGCCGCCAACCAGGGGGTTGGACCACATGATGGACATTTCACCTTGCGACACGAGCATGGCCTGGCGGAACGAGTCTTCAGCCTTGTCGCCGAGAACCAGGGCCAGCACCAGCGGCGCCAACGGGTAGTCCAGCTTCTTGAAGAGGTAGCCGATTACACCGAACAGCATCATGAACCAGATGTCCAGCATGGCGTTGTGCACGGTGTAGGCGCCGATCGCGCAGATCACCACGATCACGGGTGCAATGATGGAGAACGGGATGCGCAGGATGGAGGCGAACAGCGGCACCGTGGTCAGCACGACGATCAGGCCCACCAGGTTGCCCAGGTACATGCTGGCAATCAGTCCCCAGACGAAGTCCTTCTGTTCAACGAACAGCAGCGGTCCGGGCTGCAGGCCCCAGATCAGCAGGCCGCCGAGCAGAACGGCTGCGGTGGGCGAACCTGGAATACCCAGTGCCAGCATGGGCAGCAGGGCGCTGGTGCCGGCAGCGTGCGCTGCGGTTTCGGGGGCAATCACGCCTTCGATTTCGCCGGTGCCGAACTTCGAGCCGTTCTTCGACATTTTCTTGGCGAGGCCGTAGCTCATGAACGAAGCAGGTGTGGCGCCGCCGGGGGTGATGCCCATCCAGATGCCGATCAGCGAGCTGCGAAGCGAGGTCATCCAGTATTTCGGCAGCTTCTTCCATGTTTCCAGCACAACCTTGGGGTCGATCTTGGCGCTCTTTCCGGAGAAAGCCAGGCCTTCTTCCATGGACAGCAGAATCTCACCGATACCGAACAGGCCGATCACCGCAATCAGGAAGTCGAAACCGCGCATCAGGTCCGGGATGCCGAAGGTCAGGCGCAACTGGCCGGTCACCGTGTCCATACCGACGGACGCCAGTGCAAAACCGATCGTCATCGATGCAAGGATCTTGAACGGAGAGCCTTTGCCCATGCCGACGAAGCTGCAGAAGGTCAGCAGATAGACCGCGAAAAACTCGGGAGGGCCGAACTTGAGCGCGAACTTGGCGACCAGAGGCGCCAGGAAGGTGATCATCACCACGGCAACGAAGGCGCCGATGAAGGATGAGGTGAACGCCGCCGTCAGTGCGGCGCCGGCCTGGCCTTGCTGGGCCATGGGATAGCCGTCAAAGGTGGTGGCTACCGACCAGGGCTCTCCCGGAATGTTGAATAGCACGGAGGTGATTGCACCGCCAAAAAGCGCGCCCCAATAGATGCAGGACAGCATGATGATGGCCGAGGTGGGCGACATCGTGAACGTGAGGGGCAGCAAGATAGCCACGCCGTTGGCACCGCCAAGGCCGGGCAGCACGCCGATCAGCACACCCAGAATGATGCCCACGAACATCAGGACGATGTTCATCGGCGTCAGGATGACGCTGAATCCGTGAAAAAGCGAGTTAAGTTCTTCCATTTCGATATCCGGTAAAAGTTCAGTGGGCTCGTTGTGGGTAGAGGGGGCTCAGTAGCCGAGGAAGCTCAGCGGCTCGAACTGGCCTTTGAACAAGGGAACCTTGAACCAGACCTCGAACATGAAGAAAAACAGTGCGTTCACAAGGAAGGCCGTGATCACGCTTTTGATCGGGGAGAATTTCCCGAGGATGATCATGAACAGTGCGATGTAAATGGCCGATGCGACGTAGAGGCCCAAAAACTGGACCGCCCCCACGTAAACAATGGCAGGAATCAGGACCGACAACACTCGCTTGAGTTGTTCGCTGTCGACGAATACTTCGGTATTCTTGTTCTTGCCGAACAGGGCCTGGTAGAGGGTGCCCGCGCCGGAAATACACAGGATGATCCCGATATAAAACGGGAAGTAGCCTGCACCTGGCCCATCACTGGTCCAGCCGGAGCCGAGGGCCCAGCTGCCCTGCAGGACCACTGCTCCCATGATGACGATGCAGGCGGCGACGATCGCTTCAACGACATAGGTCGCGACGCCCGAGCGCACTTCCGCGCCGGATTCTTGGTTTGGCTCCATGAGCAACTCCGTTGGATTGGGTGCCCTGTACCAGGGCGAACTAGATTGATTGTGGGGCTGGCGCATGGCCAGCCCGCAGGGGAAAACCCGGCGAACGGGTCTTCTTTATCGTTACTTTGCGATGAAACCGGCTTCCTTCATCAGCTCGCGATGGCGCTGCTCTGCGCCGCCCAGCCATTTGCCGAACTCGTCGCCGGACATGGAAGTCTGGTTGAACGCGCCTTTTTCCATGTAGTCTTTCCACTCAGGCGTGTCGCGAATCTTCTTGAGCAGCGTGACATAGAACTCAAGCTGGTCTTTGGAGACACCGGGCGCCATGAAAATGCCGCGCAGCATGGTGTAGTCGGTGGGTACACCGGCTTCCTTGCAGGTTGGAATATCGGCCCACGACTGGGTGTCGGTCACCTTGGTCTTGTAGGTCATTCGTTTGTCATCGAACACGCACAGGGCGCGCAGCTGGTTGGCGCGCCACTGGGCAACCGCTTCGATCGGGTTGTTGACGGAAGAGTCAATGTGCTTGCCGACGAGCTGGACTGCGACTTCACCGCCGCCCTTGAAGGGCACATAGATGAACTTGGTGGCTGTGGCCTGCTCAATGCCTACGGTGATGATCTGGTCTTCCTGCTTGGAGCCGGTGCCACCCATCTTGATTTTGCTGGGGCCCGCGGCCTTCACGGCAGCCAGGTAGTCCTTGGCGTTCTTGGCTGGGTTTTCTGCATTCACCCACAGCACGAACTGGTCGAGCGCCATCATGGACACGGGTGTCATGTCGCGCCAGTTGAAGGGAACACCCGTCGCCAGGGGCGTGGTGAAGAGGTTGGACAGCGTGATGATGATCTTGTGCGGGTTGCCCGTCGCGCCCTTGACCTCAAGAAAACCCTCGGCGCCTGCGCCGCCCGACTTGTTGACGACGATCAGCGGTTCTTTCATCAGCTTGTGTTTGATGACGATGCCTTGCATCAGTCGCGCCATCTGATCGGCGCCGCCACCTGTACCCGCAGGTACTACAAACTCCACCGGCTTGGTGGGCTCCCAGGCCGCATGGGCCGGGAAGGCTGTCAGCGCCGCTGCTGCGATGACGCCGGCCCCTGCCGCGGTCAATTGAGTCCTGATGCTTGCAAATCTGGTTTTCATCACGTTGTCTCCTGTGTTGGGTAACTCTGTTGTTGGCTGGAACTTCTTTACTGGTTCCCTGGCCGAGCATATTGCAGACGTATGGTCTTACCAAGTGGGCCAAAAACTCTTGACAGGGGTCAAGTTTGCGGGATTTTCGAGCCCCTCTAGGGTTTCTCCGGAGCCTTTTCAGACGCACGTGGCCGCAGTGGATAGCGTATGTCCCTAGGAGGAAAGTGTCACATCGCCGATACCATGAATTTCAACAGGGCTGGCGCTTCGTTCCATGGCGATGACTGGAACACAAAAAATGTTTTGAAAGGTAATAGCCATGAAAAACTCATTGTTGCTGGTGGCTTTGTTTTTCTGCGGTTTATCCGCGCAAGCGCAACAGTGCGAGGGCGGGCTTTACCTTAATCCGCAAGTTATTCGCGGCGAGGGCGCATCGCAAACCGAAAGTGCCCTGAAAGAGCTCGTTGACTTTGTCCGCCCCACGGGGCTGTCGGTCACACCGGTGCTCAACATCCGGGAGACGCAGGATGTTTTGAACGCCGTCAAGAAACCGGCTCCACCCTGCTGGGTTTATGGCAACCCTGTGGTCGGTCTTGCCTCGGGCTATAAGCCGGTGGCGGTCAACATGGACCCGATCCAGTCGGCTGTACTGATTCTGGCTGACATCGGAACGGTCAAGGACGGCAAACCCGTCGAGTTGAAGACACTCCCTGCTGCCGATCAGGCCAAAGTGCTCGCCAAGCTCAAGACGACCAGTTGCTTTGGCATGAAAAGCGGCGTGACCACCTCGCTCGTAAAAGCCGAGAATTTCTGCGGTACGGTGGTTGAAATATTGCCGCAACAAGGGCTGGGGCAAAGCTACTTGCCGACCAAGGCGGCGTTTCACTGGCAGGCTGATCGGTGGGCCGGCCTGATCACCCGGCTGCAGAGCGCACAGGCTGCCACCATGAAAAGCCACCACGGTACCGATGAACGCATTCATATGGCGCAACTGGTGATCGTGCCGACCGCCAACGCAAGTTGGGGCTATGGGCTGTACGTTCACCCGAGCGCTCCGGCAGACGTGTTGAAAAAAGCGGCTAGTCTGTTTGACACCCTCAAGAACGCCAACCCGCTTTTGTTGAAGGCGCTGGATCTTGGCGCCAAGTTCGATTTCGAAACCCCTTCGGATGCGCTGGTTGAGGCGATGAAGAAGTCGCTGGCCTTTGGGCCCTGAAGTGGTGGCGGCCTGAAATTTATAAGAAAAGTGCCTCTAGCCCAGGCGCCGCCTTGGCTGGTAGCTATAAAAAATATAGCAAATTAGCGGCAAGGCTTGCTCAGGCGGCGAGCTGAAGGCGCACCTGCCCGCGCTCTTCGTCCATGGTTTTTGCCAGCAGCTTGACGAGGGCGTACACCGTGTCGATGTGCGGCGTGGGTGTTTGCGTCAGGCGCCCGAGTTCCACCACGGATCCCACGAGGGCGTCGATTTCCGGGGCCCGGCCGGCCTCTATGTCTTGCAACATCGATGTCTTGTGCTTGCCCACTTTCTCGGCGCCGGCGATGCGCTTGTCCAGCGTAACGCGGAACTCGATGCCCAGCTTGTGCGCGACTTCCTGCGCCTCGCGCATCATGTTGGCGGCCAGGTCGCGCGTCAGCGGAAACTGGCAGATGTCCACCAGCGTGGAATGGGACAGGCTGCTGATGGGATTGAACGTAAGGTTGCCCCACAACTTGAGCCAGATTTCCGAGCGGATGTTGTCCAGTACCGGCGCCTTGAAGCCCGCCTTGGAGAAGCATTCCGAAATGCGCGTAACGCGTTCGCTGGTGGAGCCGTCGAGCTCGCCGACGGGAAAGCGGTCGCCTTCAATATGTTTGACAACGCCCGGCGCCACCAGTTCAGAAGCCGGGTAGACGACACAGCCGATCACGCGCTGGGCAGGAATCATTTTTGACTGTATGCCGCCGGGGTCAACGCTGTGAACCTGGCTGCCTTCAAACGGGCCGCCATGGTTGTGGAAGTACCAGTAGGGGATGCCGTTTTGCATCGTCACCACGGCGGTGTCGGGGCCAAACAGTTTGGGAAGATCATTGGCCACGGCCTCGACCTGGTGGGCCTTCATGGCCAGGATCACCACATCCTGCGGGCCGGCTTCTGCATAGTTGTTGGTCGCCTTGACGTTGTCCGCAACATGTTCGGTGCCGTCGTGCATGATGAGCTTCATGCCTTTTTTACGAATCGCTTCCAGGTTGGCACCCCGTACGATAAAAGTGACGTCCTCACCGGCCAAAGCCAATTTCACACCTACATAACCGCCGATGGCTCCGGCCCCAATGATCGCAATCTTCACACCCGTACTCCTGGCAAAAAACGTTATTCGAACCGGTTGCTGAGCTTGCCGATACCGGCAACCTCCACCTCGACCGTGCTCCCCGGTTTCATGGATCCCACGCCGATAGACGTGCCGCACAAGATGATATCGCCGGCATACAGCGTCATATCCTGGGAGATCAAGCTCACCAGTTGTTTGACTGAAAAGCGCATGTCGCTGATGGGGTAGTCTTGCCGGACCTCGCCATTGAGGATGGTTTTCACCACCAGTTTTTCCGGGTCAAGACCGGTCGCGACGACGGGGCCGAAGGGGCAGAAAGTGTCCAGGCCCTTGGCGCGTACCCACTGGGCAAACGAGGCATCACGGTTCAGGATATCCGCGACCGTCACATCGTTGGCGCAGGTATAGCCGAACACGTGGCCGATGGCATCGCTCTCGGAAACCTGCTTGCATGTTTTGCCGATGACGATCCCCAGCTCTCCTTCGAAAACCACCTTGCCGTTGCATGGCGGCTTGAGGATGATTCCGTTGGGGTCGAGGTATGAGTTGGGCGCCTTGATCAGGTAGAGCGGCTCGGCCGGAACGGCCAGATTCAGCTTTTGACCCAGGGCGTGGAAGTTGTTCCACATCGCGATGACCTTGGTGGGCCGTACCGGCATCAAGAGTTCGACGCTGGCCAGTGGCAGCATCTGGTCTGTGGGCGTCGGATTCGAGAACATGTCGCCCTGAAAAACACGGATGTTCTCTCCCTCCAGGACCCCAAAGCCGGTGGAATTGGTGGAGTTGCCCTCCCTGAAACGCAGCCAACGTTTAGACATTCCGGCCCTTCACGTGTACAGCGCGCTCGGCGTGAACCGGGGTGCGGGTGTGGTGTGTGCGGGCCGGCTGCTGGCCGGCGTGAGCGAGTGGTTGGACCAGACGGCATACGGCGCCGGGCTGACCCTGTCAGCGGCCAGGCTGGCATAGCAGCGAGCTTTGGCCGCCTCAATGGCTTCCACCAGAAAGTCTGCCTCGTAAGCACGCAGCAAGTGCGATTGCTCGGTTTCAAGATAAGTACGCACCGCGCCGTGGGCGCTGTTTTGCAGGCGGGCGTAAGTGGTGGCGTCCCAATGCCAGCTCAGGCCGAGTTCTTCAAACGCGGCGTTGTAAGCATGGCGGGCCTGGTCGGTGGCGGTGTTATCAAGCAAGGTGTTGAGCATGACGGTTCTCCTTTGAAGGGTTGCGCTCTGTAGGCACTGCCCGGTGTCTATGGTTATTTCACCGGGCTTGAGGCAACTGTAAAAAGAAAGAATGATTAATGATAGTTAAAGTATTTGATGCTATGTATTAGCTATGAGTAATACATCAAATTCCGTCGTGAAGAGGAGGATTTGCGCCCCTTTTTCCAGCGCACAAGAGAAAACGGCGCCGGGTTCTGGCGCCGTCAACCACCCCTGCGTTTGGCGACTTCAAACGGGCTTTTGCCCGATCTCGAAGTTGGCCATTTTTTCCAGGGCACGTGCCATGGCTGAGTGATCCCAGGCTTTGCCGCCGTGTGCGCTGCAGGCGTTAAACAACTCCTGTGCCGTGGCCGTATTGGGCAGCGAGACCCCCAACTGGCGTGCGGTCGTCAGCGCGAGGTTCAGGTCCTTCTGATGCAATTCGATGCGGAAACCCGGCTCGAAATTGCGCTTGACCATGCGCTCGCCGTGTACCTCGAGAATCTTCGATGATGCGAAGCCGCCCATCAAGGCCTGGCGCACACGTGCCGGGTCTGCACCGGCACGGGACGCCAGCAGCAGGGCTTCGGCGACCGCTTCGATGGTGAGTGCCACGATGATCTGGTTGGCAACCTTGGCCGTCTGGCCGTCGCCATTGCCGCCGACCAGCGTGATGTTTTTTCCCATCAGGCCGAACAGGGGGCTGACGCGTTCGAACACCGCTTCCGGGCCGCCGACCATGATGGACAGCGTCGCGTTCTTGGCTCCGACTTCACCGCCGGAGACGGGTGCATCGAGATAGTCACAGCCCAGCGCGTTGATTTTCTGTGCGAAGGTCTTGGTGGCGATCGGCGAGATGGAGCTCATGTCGACGACCACCTTGCCCGTTCCAGACCCTTTGAGTCCGGCGGCGATGCCTGCTTCACCGAACAGGGCGGCCTCTACGTCAGGCGTGTCCGGCACCATGATGAAGATGATGTCGGCCCGCTCGGCGACGCCGCGCGCGCTCATGCATTGGGTGGCGCTGCTGGCGGAGATCGCTTCCGGCACCTTGCCCAGGGTATGGACAAACAACTGGTGCCCGGCTTTGATGAGGTGGCCCGCCATAGGCGCGCCCATGATGCCCAGGCCAATGAAGCCGATTTTCAATGCAGACGATTGCATGGTGTCCTTTTCTTTTTTTAAACGGTTTCCGCTTCGGTGGCCAGGTGCTGGCAGCACCAGCCCAGTCCCGCTTCCGTCGTGGTCGCGGGTTTGTATTCGCAACCTACCCAGCCCTTGTAGCCGAGGCGGTCAAGGTGGGCGAACAGAAAGCTGTAGTTGATCTCGCCCGTGCCCGGCTCGTTGCGGCCGGGGTTGTCGGCCAGCTGGACGTGGCCGATGCGGTGCAGATACTTATGAAGCGTTGCAGCCAGTTCTCCCTCCATCCGCTGTGCGTGATAGAGGTCGTACTGCACATAGGCGTTGTCTGCGCCGACATCGTCCAGAATCTCGATGGCTTGCGCCGTGCGGTTCAGGTAAAAGCCCGGGATGTCGAAGGTATTGATCGGTTCGATCAACAGTTTGAGACCCGCTTTTTTGAGCTCGGCGGCAGCGTAGCGCAGGTTGGCAACGAAGGTCCGGCGCAGCAGTGCGCCGTCCATGTCTGACGGCGCCTTGCCTGCCAGGCAATTGAGCTGACTGACGCCAAGCGCCTTGGCATAGGTCACGGCTTTGGCCACACCGGCGCGAAATTCATCCACGCGGCCGGGCAGGCAGGCGATGCCGCGCTCGCCGGCGTCCCAGTCGCCTGCGGGCAAGTTGTGCAGCACCAGTTTCAGGCCGTGCGCTTCCAGGCGCTGGCGGATTTCGCTGGCGTCAAACGCATACGGGAATAAAAATTCGACTGCTTCAAAGCCAGCCTGTGAGGCACGTTCGAAGCGGTCGAGGAAAGGCACCTCGTTAAAGAGCATGGTCAGGTTCGCTGCAAAGCGGGGCATGAATTGCTTTCGGTAGGGGTTGATAGATAGGCAGGAACAGGCGGCGCGGGTGGGCTACTCAAGCAAGCCGGCCAATTCCAGTCCGCGCAGGCCCTCGGGATGGCGGCAATCGATGTCTTCGAATTCATTGACTTTGTCGATTTCGGTGCCCATGGCGATATTGGTGACTTTCTCGAGGATGATCTCCACCACGACCGGCACACGGTGCTCTGCGGCAAGCGCTCGCGCCTGCTGCAAGGCGCCCTGGATCTCGTCCGGGTGCTTGACGCGCAGCGCCTTGCAACCCAGGCCTTCCACCACCGCCACATGGTCGACGCCGTAGCTGCGCAGCTTGTCGTCGGAGTCGGGCACGTTGATGTTGTCGAAGGCCAGCTGCACGCAGTAGTCCATCTCGAAGCCTCGCTGGCTCTGGCGAATCAGCCCGAGGTAGGAGTTGTTGACGAGCACATGGACATAAGGCAACTGGAACTGCGCGCCGACTGCCAGCTCTTCGAGCAGGAACTGGAAGTCGTAGTCGCCGGTGATGGCCACCACGGTACGCGAAGGGTCGGCTGCAACCACACCGAGTGCGGCCGGCATCGACCAGCCGAGCGGGCCGGCCTGGCCGCAGTTGATCCACTGGCGCGGGCCGTAGATCTGCATGAATTGCCCGGCCGCGATCTGGCTCAAGCCGATGTTGCTGACATAAATGGTGTCGCGCGGAAAAGCCTTGTTCATCTCTTCGTAAACACGCTGCGGCTTGATCGGTACATTGTCGAAATGGGTCTTGCGGTGCATCAGGCGTTTGCGCTCGGCGCAGCGGTGGGCCCAGTCGGTGCGGTCTGGCAGCTGGCCGGCGGCCTTGCGCTCGCGGGCAATTTGCACGAAGTGCTCCAGTGCGGCTTTTGCGTCGGAGACGATGCCGTAGTCGGGCGTGAACACCCGGCCGATTTGCGTCGGTTCGATATCGACGTGCACAAACGTGCGGCCCTTGGTGTAGACCTCGACCGAGCCGGTGTGGCGGTTGGCCCAGCGGTTGCCGATGCCCAGCACGAAGTCGCTGGCAAGCATCGTTGCATTGCCGTAGCGGTGGCTGGTCTGTAGCCCGACCATGCCTGCCATCAGCGGGTGGTCGTCGGCAATCGTGCCCCAGCCCATCAGGGTGGGGATCACCGGCACACCGGTGAGCTCGGCAAATTCCACCAGCAAGTCACTCGCGTCGGCATTGATGATGCCACCGCCGGCCACGATCAAGGGGCGTTCGGCCGCTGCCAGCATGTCCAGGGCTTTTTCGATCTGCTTGCGCGACGCCGCAGGCTTGTAAACCGGCAAAGACTCATAGGTGTCGATGTCGAATTCGATTTCGGCCATCTGCACATCGAAGGGGAGGTCAAGCAGCACCGGGCCGGGACGGCCCGAACGCATCAGGTGGAAGGCTTGCTGAAAGGCGCGCGGCACCTGGCCGGGTTCGCGAACCGTGCACGACCATTTGGTGACCGGTTTGGAGATGGACTCGATGTCGACCGCCTGGAAGTCTTCCTTGTAAAGCCGTGCGCGCGGCGCCTGGCCGGTGATGCACAGGATGGGAATGCTGTCTGCGCTGGCTGAGTAAAGGCCGGTGATCATGTCGGTGCCGCCGGGCCCCGAGGTGCCGATGCACACGCCGATGTTGCCTGCCGCGGCACGCGTGTAACCCTCAGCCATGTGTGACGCGCCTTCGACGTGGCGCGCCAGGATGTGGGTGATGGACTGGCGCTCGCGCAGCGCCGAATACAGGGGGTTGATTGCTGCGCCCGGAACGCCGAAGGCTTGCGTGATGCCTTCTTTTTCCATCACCAGCACGGCGGCCATGGCGGCCTTCATTTTTGCCATTTGAGTCTCCTAAGGGGTTGCTGAACGTTGGACCGATGGTCGTGGCCTTGGCTGCTCCGGGGAATCCCCGTCCCGTGCATTACGCTTATTCCAAACTGGAATAAATGGTTGCCGAGCCGGGAGTGCCGTGGTCTACTTGTGGTCATGGACCGCATTCAGGCCATCCGGCTTTTCATTCGCGTGGTGGACCTCGGCTCTTTCAGCAAGGCCGCGGCCGACATGGGCATGGGGCAGCCCTCGGCCACCAAACTGGTCGTGCAACTGGAGAAACAACTGGGTTCGCGCTTGCTCCACCGCTCGACGCGCGGTGTGACGCCGACCGAGATCGGCGCGCTGTATTACGCCAAGTGCAAGCTGATCGCGCACCACGTCGAGGAGGCTGAGACCGTGGCGGCGCTGCTGCAATCGCAGGTGCAAGGCGGCCTGCGAATCACCACGTCAGTGGCTTTCGGGCGGCGCGTGCTCGTGCCACTGGTCATGCGCTTTATGCAACTTCACCCCAAACTGCAAATCGAATTGAACTTCGAAGACCGTTACGTCAATCTGGTGGAGCAGGGCATTGACGTGGCGATCCGGATGGGGCCGCTGGCCGACTCGACTCTGGGGGCGCGTTATCTCGGCATCAACCCATGGGTGGTGGTGGCGTCGCCCGAGTACATCAAAAAGCACGGCGCGCCAGTAGATCCCGCCGGTCTCGTTAAACACGATGCGCTGGTCTACAGCACGGTGCAGGGCGATGCCCGCTGGCATTTCACCGGAGCCGAAGGCCATGCGCGACCGGTGTCGGTGAGTGGGCCGCTGCGCTCGAACAATCTCTCCGCACTGCTGGTCGCGGCGCGCGGGAACATGGGCATAGCCGCCTTGCCCAAGTATGTGGCGCATGAATCGATCCGTCGAGGTGCACTGGTGACCGTGTTGGACGACTGGATGCTTCCTTCACAGGAAATTCACGCCGTTTTTCCTTCTCCCCAATTGGTGCCGGCCAAGGTCAGCGGCTTTGTCGGCTGGTTGCAGGGCCAGTTCGGCGAGTCCTGGTGGGCCGACCCGAAATAGTCGGCGATGAAGCCCTGGCCGGGCAATCCGGCAGGTAATCAATGATTACGCATGACTAAACCTTTTGATACCATGGATTACTCAGGAGTTATGGATTAAAGGGTCGGTACGGTATGAAGAACGCGACATTGCGCCAGCTCAAGGTCTTTGAGGCCGTGGCCCGGAACCTGAGCTTTTCGCGGGCGGCGGAAGAGTTGCACCTCACGCAACCGGCCGTCTCCATCCAGGTCAACAAGCTGGAAGATCACGCCGGCCTTCCGCTTTTTGAACAGCTGGGCAAAAAAATCCATCTCACGCCCGCAGGTGCGGAGATGCTTCATTCCAGCCGCATCATCATCCAGCAGTTCAAGGAAGTGGAAGAGGCCATGGCGCAGTTCAAGGGCGTCTCGGGCGGCAAGCTGAATGTCGCGGTGATCAGCGCCGGCGACTACTTCTTTCCGCGGTTGCTGGTGGAGTTTGCGCGGCGCCATTCAGGCGTGACCCTGGATTTCGGCGTCTGCAACCGTGAAGAACTTTTGAGCCAGCTGGCCGACAACCTGACGGACCTGGCCGTCATGGTGCGTCCGCCGCTGGACATGGATACCGTGAGCGAGCCGTTTGCGCCGCATCCCTATGTGGTGGTGGCTGCACCCAATCATCCGCTGGCCAGTAAAAAACGAATCCCCTTGTCGCGCCTGGCGAGTGAGCCTTTTGTGGTGCGTGAAAAGGGGTCGGATACCTGGAACTCGATGGAAGAGGGTTTCGGCACCCACCTGGCCGACCTCAACATCGCGATGGAAATCAAGAGCACCGAAACCATCAAGCAGGCCGTGATCGCCGGTATGGGGGTGAGCTTTTTGTCTGCCCATACCATCAGCCGCGAACTGCAGGTCGGCAGCTTGACAGTGCTCGATGTCCAGGGCTTCCCGCTCATGCTGAACTGGTATGTCGTGCACCGCCGCAACAAGCGTCTCACGCCGGTGGCGCAGGCCTTCAAGGATTTTTTGATGAGCGATGGCGGCGCGCTGATCGAGCAGACGATCGGCCTTCGCACCAAGCCCGCATCGAAGCGGGCAACACCGGCCCGCCGCTAGGCCCTGCGGATCAGCGCAGGAGGAAGTACGCGGCCAGGATATAGAGCACCACCGCGAACACTTTCTTCAGCGGCTGGATGTCCATGCGATGTGCGGTGCGCGCGCCCAGCGGCGCGGTGCAGATGCTGGCCAAAGAGATGATGACCAGGCCCGGCAAATAAAGAAAGCCCAAGGAGCCGGGCGGCATTTGCGGCAAGTCCTGGCCTGCCCAGATATAGCCCAGCGTGCCGGCCAGTGCAATCGGAAAGCCGAGCGCTGCCGACGTGCCAACGGCGTCATGAATCTTCACATTGCACCAGGTCATGAAGGGCACTGAAACGAAAGCGCCGCCAGCGCCGACCAGCGAAGACAGCATGCCGATCAGGCCGCCCATGCTGAATGTGCCCAGGGGGCCGGGCAGGGTGCGGGTGGGTTTGGGTTTGCGGCCCAGAAACATCTGGGTAGCGGAGAACGCCACGAAGACGGCGAACAGAACGCTCAGGATTTTCCCCGGCAGTGCCACCGCCAACTGCGCACCGAGCAGCGACCCCACCAGGATGCCGGGGGCCAGCAAGCGGACGATGGGCCACAGCACAGCGCCCCGCCGGTGATGCGCACGTACCGACGACAGCGAGGTAAAGCAGATGGTGGCCAGCGAGGTGGCGACCGCCATCTTCACGGTGTAGTCCGGCGGATAGCCCTTGGCGGTGAGGATGAAGGTGATGAACGGCACCATGAGCATGCCGCCGCCAATGCCCAGCAGGCCGGCGAGAAAGCCGGTGCAGAGCCCGACCACAAGGAGTTCAGCAATGAGTTGGGGCTCTAGGGACATTGAATTTATTGTTGTGGGCGCGAACGGCCTGGTCCCGACATCTTGCGAGTGCTGTGTTCGCGGCTTGTTGAATACCGGTCAAACCGGAACGCTGAAAAAGGTGTCTGCGATTGCCACTGGACCGTCATCCTGAACCGGGGTTCAGGTGGGCGAGGGCAGTCAGGTTTCGGGTTCGTCTAACGCGAGACGATCACACCTGCCGGACAATTTACCAAGCCCGTGCTCGAAGAGCATTGGTTCAAGGAAATATAAAGCCCAATACGCATCGCAGACGTCTTTATTGTAGGCCTTTGCAGCCTGGCGCGTCGTAAACAAGCGTGACGAGGAGAGGCGCGTGACAGCGCCTCGGCCGTTCAGAGCAGGCGGCCGTCGATGCCCAGTGCCGTGTCCAGCCGCTGCAGCAAGGTCGCGAGCTGTGGATGCTCCGCCTGCATTGCATTGCCGTTGGTTTCTGCCGGCGCGGCGATGGGCGCAGGCGCGCCGTTGGCGGGGCGCTCGGGAAGCTCAAACGCCAGGTTCAGCGCCGCCAGCACGGCAATGCGGTCACGTGCCTTGATTTTCCCGGCATCGCGGATCCGGCACATGGCCATGTCGACGCGGTTGACGGCATCCAACATGCGGGCGTCGCCGTTTTCGGGGCAGCCCAGCAAGTAGCTCTGGCCCATGATCTGCACTTCGAGCTGCTTCATGACTCGGTTCCCACGGTGGTTTTGGTGTGGCCGTTGCTTTCGGGCAGGCGCTCGAGCAGGGCATCAACGCGCGCGCGTGCAGCACCCAGGCGCGATTTGAGCGAATCGCGCTCATGCGTCAAAACGTTGACCTGTTCCGTCAGCAGCGCATTGGTGCGCTGCAGCTCTTCGTAGCGCAGCAAAAGCCGCTCAACGCGTTCGGTGATCTGGTCGATTTGGGTTTGGTTCGACATGGCAGGCCTCATTGTAGGGTTTGCGGCCCTGCATGGGGAAGGGCCGCGTAGAATCTGCCCTGTTGGTGCCCGCAGTGTGGTTCACACGCTGCAGTTCAACGGGAAGCAGGAGAAGGTCAAAGCCAGACGTATCGGGTCAACCCTGATGTGCCGGCGCCCAGACTTTTAACCTGCGCTGCCCCCGCAACGGTAAAACGGACGAATGTGCTTTCCTGGCCTTGAGGCCCAGAGAGCCGTTCAGCTTTCATCATTAGCCACTGAGTGCCTTGAACAAGCGCTTGGGAAGGCGATGGAGGCAGTTCCGTCAGCCCGGATACCGGCCAACAAGGTGAACGCGCACGTCCAGATTCTGGGCAGGGCGTTTGTAACGCTCATGTACCGGCGGGGAGGCCGGTGAGAGCACTTTGCTGACTGTCTGATTCCCATGAACTCTGCTTCCCATGCACGCCTTGCCGTGCTTCCGCTGGCCGTTGCTGCCGCATTTCCCCTGGCCTTCCTGGCCGCTTCTCCCGCTTTGTCCCAAACCTCGCAGACCGGCGCAACGCCGCAACTCAAGGAAATGATGGTCACGGCCACGCGCAGTGCGCGCCCTGTCGGGGATGTGGTGGCCGATGTCACCATCATCGACCGTGAGGCGATCGAGCGCGCCGGCGCTGTGGGCGTTGCCGACGTCCTGGCGCGCGTGCCGGGCATTGAAATCACCCGCAATGGCGGCATCGGCAATTCCACCGGCGTGTCGATACGCGGCGGGGAGAGCCGGCATACGGCTGTTCTTGTGAACGGCGTGCGCATCGATTCGCACACCACCAGCGGCGGCGCCGGCTGGATCGCAATTCCGTTGTCGCAGATCGAGCGCATTGAAGTGGTTCGCGGCCCCACCAGCGCGGTGTACGGCTCTGACGCCGTGGCGGGTGTGGTCCAGATTTTCACGAAGAAGGGCGAGGGCCCGTTCGCGCCTGTGGTGGCGCTCACGTATGGCGCCTATCAGACCCATCGCCTGGACATTTCCGCCAGCGGTTCAGTCGACGCATTCGACTATTCCTTCGGCGTGTCCGAAGGCGCCAGCGACGGCTTCAACATCCGGCCCAACGTGGTCCCGGCGCAGAACCCGGACGCCGACGGCTACAAGGCCGCCAGCGCCAATGCCCGGCTGGGGTTTCAAATCAACGCCGATCACCGGATTGAGGCCAACATCCTGCAAAGCCGGGTGGAGGCGCAGTACGACAGCACGCCTTTGCCGCTGGTGCGCGACTACCGCCGCGTCAGCAAATTGCAGACGGTCGGTTTGCAGTTGGACTCGAAATGGACGGCCAACTACACCAGCAAGATTGCGCTGAGCCACGGCACCGACAAGGGCGAAGAGGTTATTGACCGCTCGGTGGACCAGACCAGGATTGCCAGCGTCCTCTGGCAGAACGAATACCGGATAGGCGCCCATCTGCTAAGCGCAACGCTGGAGCAGCGCAGGGACGAGTTTTTGCTGACCAGCGCGCCCCGCGTGGACCGCAGCAAGTCGCAAACGGGTGTCGGCCTGGGTTACGCCTGGTCGCAAGCCGCGCACACCGTGCAGCTCAATATCCGCAATGACAACGACAGCGAGTTCGGCGGCAAGACCACCGGGTCGGCGGCCTATGCCTTTGCCGTCACACCGGCCTGGAAGGTTTCCGCCAGCGCCGGCACGTCATACCGTGTGCCGACGCTGTACCAGCGCTTTAGCCAGTATGGCGTGGCCAACCTCAAGCCGGAGTCCGGACGCAACACCGAAATCGGCCTCAAATACGCCGAAGGCGCCAGCGAGTTCGGCGTGGTCGTCTACCAGAACAAGCTGACCAATCTCGGGACCTTCCTCTCCGGCGCCGCCGCTACAGGCTGCCCGGTTCCTGCGCTCGGCTGCTATTCGAGTACGGCAAAGGCGCAGTACGAGGGCATCACCTTCACGGCCGCCGAGAAGCTGGGTGCCTACCGCGTGTATGGATCGCTGGATCTGCAGAACCCGCGCGACGTCATTCTGGACAAGCAGCTGGCACGCCGCGCGCGCCGCCATGCCGTGCTGGGTGTCGACACCCAGGTCGCCGGCTGGGCACTCGGTGCAGACGTGCTGCTCTCGGCCAGACGCTTTGACACCGCCGCCAACACCACGGTGCTGCCAGGCTACGGGCTGGTGAATTTCAGCGCTTCGACCGCGCTCTCCAAAGACTGGAAATTCACGGCCAAGCTGGATAACCTGACAGACAAGGCTTACCAGACCGCCGGTACGTACGCGATGTCCCGGCGCGCCCTGTACGTCGGTTTGACATGGGCGCCTCTTTAACAGGAAACCCCTCCAAGTGACCAAGCCCTCCCGCTGCCCCGCCATTCTTGTCGCTGCCCCGGCCTCCGGCCAGGGCAAGACCACGGTTGCGAGCGCGCTGGCGCGGCTTCATGCGCGGCAGGGGCGCAAGGTCAGGGCCTTCAAATGCGGCCCCGACTTTCTGGACCCCTACTGGCTGGCCCTGGCCAGCGGCGCGCCGGTGCACCAGCTCGACTTGTGGATGACGGGCGAAGCGGATTGCGCGCAGCGCCTGCACGACGCGGCCCAGGACGCCGACCTCGTCATTGTCGAAGGCGTCATGGGCCTCTTTGACGGCGAGCCCAGTGCGGCAGACCTGGCGCAGCGCTTTGGGCTGCCGGTCCTGACGGTGATTGACGCAGGCGCCATGGCCGGCACCTTCGGGGCCCTGGCCTGGGGGCTGCAGCACTACCGTGAAGGCCTGCGCTTTGCCGGCGTGCTGGCAAACAGGGTGGCCTCCGAAGGCCATTCGGCCATGTTGCAAGCCGGCCTGCGCGACCCTGCACAGTGGCTGGGCGCCTTGATGCGCAGTGACAGCCTGACGCTGCCCGAGCGGCACCTGGGGCTGGTCATGGCCAGCGAACTGGACGACGCCATGCCCCGGCTGGACGCCGCCGCCGACGCACTGGCCAACACACCGCTGGGCCAGATGAGCCTGGCAGATCTGCAAGCCTGGGCTGTTGATTTTGAAGCACCCGCAACCGGCGCTGAACCCTTCCCGGCAGGGGCGTTGCATGGCTGCACCATCGCCGTCGCGCGCGATGCCGCGTTTTGCTTCCTGTATGCCGCCAATCTCGATTGCCTCGAAGCTATGGGTGCGCGGCTGGTGTATTTTTCGCCGCTGGCGGATGGCGTGCTGCCCGCCTGTGACGCCCTCTGGCTGCCCGGCGGCTACCCGGAGTTGCATGCCGCCGCGCTGGCGGCCAACACCGGCATGAAAGCAGCCATTGCAGCCCATGTGCAAGCCGGCAAGCCGGTGTGGGCAGAATGTGGCGGCATGATGGCCTTGTTCGAGGAGCTCACCACAGCGGACGGCACAACCTACCCGATGTGGGCGGTGCTGCCCGGCAGCGTGACCTTGCAAAAACGCCTGGCCGCCCTGGGCCCGCAGCAGCTTGCGCTGGCAGGCGGTACCTTGCGCGGCCATGCATTTCATTACTCGACCTGCAGCACGCCCTTGCACCCTGCCGCGCACACCCAGGCAGCGCCCGGGCGAAAGCTGCGCGGAGAGGGTGAGGCGCTGTATGTAGCAGGCCCCACGGCCTCGGTGAGAGCCACTTACTTTCACGCCTGGTTTGCCTCCAGCCCGGCCGCTGCGGCGCGCCTCTTTTTGAGGGAGTCGTCATGACCGACACGCCGCACAGCTGGCGCCGCCTCGCCGCCGCACAAGAGGGCTCTGCACTGCGCGGCCTGTACGGCCCGCAGCGCATCGTCTGCCTGACGGAAGAGCCCACCGAGTGGCTGTACCTGCTGGGCGAAGAGCGCCGCATTGTGGGGATTTCGGGCTACACCGTGCGCCCGCCCCGCGCGCGCGAAGAAAAGCCCAAGGTCAGCGCCTTCCTGAGCGCCAAGATCGACAAGATCGTCGAGCTCCAGCCGGACTGCGTGATCGGCTTTTCCGACCTGCAGGCCGACATCGCTTCGCAGCTCGTCAAAAAAGGCATACAGGTCACCATCTTCAACCAGCGCAGCGTGGCCGAAATCTTTTCCATGATGTACCAGCTGGCCGCCATGGTGGGCCAGGAGGCGCGCGGCCTGGCGCTCATGCAGGGCATGCAAAAGCGCCTGCTGGAGATCGAGCAGGCGGCCGCCACGCTCAAGCGCCGCCCGCGTGTCTACTTTGAAGAGTGGTACGACCCGCACATCAGCGCCATTGCCTGGGTGTCCGAAGTGATGGGCATCGCCGGCGGCGACGACTGCTTTCCCGAACTGGCTGCCAAGGCCATGGGCAAGGACCGCATCATTGCCGACGGCGGCGAGATCGTGCGGCGCAATCCGGACATTATTTTTGGCTCCTGGTGCGGCCGCAAATTCCGCCCCGAGCATGTGGTGGCGCGCGCGGGCTGGGAGAACGTCAACGCGGTCAAAAACAAGCAGCTGTTCGAGATCAAGTCCGCCGAGATCCTGCAGCCAGGCCCGGCGGCTCTGACCGACGGTGTGGAGCAGTTACATCGGATCATCATGCGTTGGGCTGAGCAACATGACTGAACAGATTTCCATCGCCCGCAGCGAACTCATCCTCGGTGGCCAGAAAAGCGGCAAGTCGCGCCGCGCGGAGCAACTGGCCCATCAGTGGGTGGGGCAGTCAGCGCAGTACAGGGCCGTGATGATCGCCACGGCCCGCCCGTGGGACGACGAAATGCGCGAACGCATCCGGCGCCACCAGCAAGACAGGGCCGAGCGCGTGCCCGGCATGGCCACGGTGGAAGAGCCGCTGGAGATCGCTCAGGTCATCACCCGGCACAGCGCCGTCAACACTCTCGTGGTGGTCGACTGCCTGACGCTCTGGTTGACCAACCTCCTCATGCCTGCGCCAGGTTTTGAATCAAATCAGCCTCCAGCCCAGGCGGTGCATACACATACCGCTATGATTTTGAGAGCAATCGAGTCGGCAACCGGGCCGGTCGTCCTGGTCGGCAACGAGATCGGCCTGGGCGTCATACCGCTGGGCCGTGAAACCCGCGCCTTTGTCGACGCTCTGGGCCTGCTGAACCAGCAAGTCGCCGGCGCCTGTGAACGTGTCACCCTGATGGCAGCTGGTTTGCCGCTCACCCTGAAAGCTCCGTCGTGAACCGTCTCGCCCTTCTCTTTGCGCTGCTGAGCCTGGCCCTCTCGGCGCCGGTTCTCGCCCTGCAAATCACCGACGACCGCGGCGTGACCGTTACGCTGCCCCAGGCGCCGCAACGCATCATCAGCCTGCTGCCTTCATTGACCGAAACGGTGTGCGAACTCGGCCAGTGCCATCGCCTGGTCGGGGTGGACCGCTACTCCAACTTCCCGGCCAGTGTGCAAAAGCTGCCCCAGGTCGGCGGCGGGCTGGATCCCAACATCGAAGGCACGGTGGCACTCAAACCCGACGTGGTGCTGCTGGCCACCTCGTCGCGCGCGGCCGACCGGCTGCAGGCCCTGGGCATCAAGGTGGTGGCGCTGGAGCCCAGGAGCCACGCCGACGTGCAGCGCGTGATGCTCAAGCTGGGCCAGTTGCTCGAGGTGCGCGATGCCGCGCGCATCTGGCGCTCGATTGACGCCGGCGTGGCGGCCGCAGCCCAGTCGCTGCCGCCCGGTGTGCGCGGCACGCGGGTCTACTTTGAGGTCAACCAGGGGCCGTATGCGGCCAGCGAGGCGTCTTTCATTGGCGAGACACTGACACGCCTGGGCGTGAAAAACATCGTGCCGGCCAAGCTCGGGCCGTTTCCCAAGCTCAACCCCGAGTTCATCGTGCGCGCCAACCCCGACCTGATCATGGTGGGCCAGCGCAGCGCCGATGGCCTGCAGGCGCGGCCGGGCTGGCAAAGCATTCGCGCGCTGCGCGAGCAGCGTGTCTGCATCTTCCCGACCGAAGAGGCCAACGTGCTGGTGCGCCCCGGCCCGCGCATGGCCGAGGCCGCGCGCCTGATGGCTAACTGCATCGCTGGCAAAGCACCCAAATCCACAGAGGCCAAACCATGATGCAGGCCCGCGTGTGGTGGCTGGTATGGGCCGGTGTGCTGGGCGCGCTGGCGCTGGTCGTGCTGGGCATTTGCGTGGGCAGCGCCGGGCTGGAGAACCTGATCGGGCCGCTGCTCAACCCCACGCTGGATCCGCCGCAAACCGCGATGGCGCAGCAGATCGTCTGGCAAATCCGCCTGCCGCGCACCATGGGCGCCTGGGCCGCCGGCGCCTTGCTGGGCCTGGCCGGTGCGGTGGCGCAAGGGTTGTTTCGCAACCCGCTGGCTGACCCGTATTTGCTCGGCAGCGCATCGGGTGCCTCGCTGGGTGTTGCCCTGGCGCTGGCTGCTTTGGGCGGTGGCGCGGGCATGCTGGGCGGCAGCATGATGAATGGCGGCGTGGCTGTCAGCGTGTTCTCCAGCGCGCTCTGGGTGCGCCTGGGCCTGACAGGCGCGGCGTTTCTGGGCGCCGTGCTGGCGGTGATGCTCACGCTGGTGCTGTCGCGCGGTGTGGGCCACACCCTGCGCCTGCTGCTGGCCGGTGTGGTGGTCGGTGTGGTGCTAGGCGCCATGACGCACCTGGTGTTGCTGTTCTCGCCTGAATCGCTGCAGGCCATGCAGGCCTTCATGCTGGGATCAACCGCCTTTGTCGGCTGGACTTCCTGCGTGCTCATGGCCAGTGTCTGGTGCGTGTGCGTGCTGGCGGCGTGGCTGCTGGCGCGTGTGCTGGACGGCCTGAGCCTGGGCGACGCCACAGCCATCAGCCTGGGCCTGCCGGTGGCGCCCATGCGTGCGGCGCTGGTGGCGGTGCTGGCGCTGGCCACGGGCACGGCCGTGGCGCAAACCGGGTTGATTGCCTTTGTCGGCCTGGCCGCGCCGCACCTGGTGCGTTCGGTCGTCAAGACCACGCACGCCCATCTGATGCTGCTGTCCAGCCTGATGGGCGGCGTGCTGCTGATGGCGGCCGACACGCTGGCGCGCTGGCTGATTGCCCCGCAGGAGCTGCCCGTGGGCATGCTCACCGCCGTGCTGGGCGGTGGTTACCTGCTGTGGCTGATGCACCGCAGCAGCAACCTGGGCGGAGGGCGCGCCGCATGAGCATTGCTATCAATTCAATAGCTATAGGCGCAAGCGCCATAAGCGCCAGCCTCGGAAATGGCTTGCAAAAGCAAGCGGTGCTGCACGACATCAGCCTGGACATTGCGGCCGGGCGCTGGACCAGCATCGTCGGCCCCAACGGCGCGGGCAAGTCCACCTTGCTCAGGGCGCTGGCGGGCGTGTTGCCGCACAGCGGCAGCGTTACCTTGCTGGGCCAGCTGATGCAAAACCTGCCGCATCGCGAGCGCGCGCGGCAGCTGGCCTGGCTGGGCCAGAACGAAACCTCGGCCGATGATTTGACGGTGTGGGACGTCGCCATGCTGGGCCGCCTGCCGCACCAGGCCTGGCTGGCGCCGCCCAGCGCGGCCGACCATGCGGCGGTGGAGCAGGCCCTGCGCGCCACCCGCGCCTGGGACTGGCGCCAGCGCGCCCTGGGGCAGCTCTCGGGCGGTGAGCGCCAGCGTGTGCTGCTGGCCCGGGCCCTGGCGGTGCAGGCGCAGGTGCTGCTGATGGACGAACCCCTGGCCAACCTGGACCCGCCGCACCAGGCCGACTGGCTGGACGTGGTGCGTGCGTTGGTGGCGCAAGGCAAGACCGTGGTCAGCGTGCTGCACGAGATCACCATGGCGCTGCAGGCCGACACCATGGTGGTCATGGCCGCAGGCCGCGTCACCCACCAGGGCGGCTGCGCCGAGCCGGCCACGCACCGGGCGCTGGAAGACGTATTCGACGGACGTATTGCCGTCCATCCCCTGCAAGGGCAGTGGATCGCGCTGCCCAAAGTCAACCATCCTGCAAAGAGGGCTCCCATGCAAATTGAAACCCCACCCGTCGATTACGAACGTGTCATTCCCACGGCCGAGCGCCGCGGCCTGATCATGATCAACACTGGCCACGGCAAGGGCAAGAGCACCGCAGCCTTCGGCCTGGCCCTGCGTGCCCACGGCCGGGGCAAGGCCGTCAAGGTCTACCAGTTCATGAAGGTGCCCACCGCGCGCTTTGGCGAGCACCGCTTGTTTGAGCAGCTGGGCATTCCCATCGAAGGACTGGGCGACGGCTTCAGCTGGAAGAGCCGCGACCTGGATCACTCGGCCCAGCTGGCGCTCGACGGCTGGGCCAAGGCCGAAGCCACCATCCGCGCCGGCGAGCACTTCATGGTGGTACTGGACGAAATCATGTACCCGCTGCGCTACGGCTGGATTCCGCTGGAAACCATACTCACTTGCCTGCGCGAACGCCCGCCGCATGTGCACGTGGTGCTGACCGGCCGCAACGCGCCGGGCGAATTGGTGGATGTGGCTGACACGGTGACCGAAATGACGCTCGTCAAACACCACTTCAAAGCCGGCATTCCGGCCCAACGGGGTATCGAGGACTAGACCTTGTTTGCGCTTTCTTCCGTTTCCAACCCAACGCTGCGCATGCTGCCCTCGGCATCGCTGCTGGCAACGCTGGGCCTGTTTTCCAGTTTCGCAGTGGCACAGGGCGTTCAGCCTGTGTCCCGCATCGTCACGATGTCGCCGTCCCTGACCGAGGCTGTGTGCGCGCTGGGCCGTTGTGCGCAGCTGGTCGGCACCGACCGCCATTCCACTTGGCCCGGATCGGTGCAGATATTGCCCAAGGTAGGAGGACTGGAAGACGCGCAGATCGAACGCATCGTCACGCTGCGGCCCAACATGGTCCTGCTGGGCCCGCGCAGCCGTGCGGGCGAACGCCTGCAGGCGCTGGGCGTGCCGGTGATGACATTCGATGCCCGCACGCATGCCGATTTGAAGCGCATGCTGCTCAAGCTGGGTGACACCCTGGGCGAGCAGGCCCGCGCCGCCGAACTGGTAGCCCGCATGGATGCCGAAATGGACGCTGCGGCCGCCCGCATGCCGGTTGCTTTGCGTGGACGCACCGTCTATGTGGAAGTAGGGGCGGGGTCGTCCGCCGCCAGTGAAAAAAGTTTTATTGGCGAGACAGTCGCCAGGCTGGGCCTGGTCAACGTCGTGAGCGGCGAGTTGGGCCTGTTCCCCCGTATCAACCCCGAGCTGCTGCTGCGCCGCCCGCCCGACATCATCATCGGCCCGCGCGCCACCCTGGCCAACGTGGCAGACCGCCCAGGCTGGGGCGCGCTGCCGGCAGTGCGCCGCCAGCAGCTGTGCCTGCTGGATACCGAGCGCATGGACTTGCTGTCTCGCCCCGGCCCGCGCCTGGGCGAGGCCGCGCAAATGCTGGTGGGGTGCCTGAGCGCGCTGCCGTCCCGCTAACCCGTTTTACTTCGAGAACCACACCATGCAAACCCGAAAAATCCCCGCCACCATCGTCACCGGTTTTCTGGGCAGCGGCAAGACCACGCTGCTTCGCCATCTGCTGGCTAACGCCCAAGGTCGCCGCATCGCGGTCATCGTCAACGAATTTGGCGAGCTCGGCATCGACGGCGAACTGCTGCGCGGCTGCGGCATCGGCTGCGACGACAACGGCGAAGAAAACGGGCAACTGTATGAACTGGCGAACGGCTGCCTCTGCTGCACCGTGCAAGAAGAGTTTGCACCGGTGATGGAAAAGCTGGCCGCCCGCCGCGACCAGATCGACCACCTGATCATCGAGACCTCGGGCCTGGCCCTGCCCAAACCGCTGGTGCAGGCCTTTCAGTGGCCCGCGCTGCGCAACACCTTCACGGTGGATGCGGTGGTGACTGTGGTGGACGCGCCCGCGGTTGCTGCCGGAGACTTTGCCGACGACCCGGTGGCCGTGGACGCCCAGCGCCGCGCCGACGACAACCTGGACCACGACTCGCCGCTTCACGAGCTGTTTGAAGATCAGCTCGCTACGGCCGATCTGGTGATCGTGCACAAGACCGATGGCCTGACGGCGGCCCAGTTGGCAGACGTGGAAACCGCCATCCGTATTGAGACCGCGCCCGGCGTGAAGCTGGTGCATGCGCAGCACGGCCGCGTGGATATCGGCGTGCTGCTGGGCCTGGAGCGCGCGGTAGAAGACGTGATCGACCAGCGCAAGACCCACCATGACGAGGAAGAAGACCACGACCATGACGCCTTTGATTCGGTGCAGGTGACGCTTGACGTTCTTGGCCGCGAGGCGCTGCTGGCCGCACTGCGCAGCCTGGTGGAGCGCCATGAGATTTACCGCGCCAAGGGCTTTGTGGCCTTGCCTGGCGTGGCCATGCGCCTGGTGGTGCAGGGCGTGGGCACACGCTTTGACAGTTACTTTGACCGTCCCTGGCGCGCCGATGAAGCGCGGCAATCACGCCTGGTGTTGATCGGCTCTGAACTCAATGCAGCCGTCTTGCAAGCCGAGTTGAGCGCCGCATTGGCAACGCCGGTCGCGGCTTAAAGCGAGAAAAACGCCATGCATTTGCTCTCCACCCGCCCCGGTGGCCACGTTGAAGACGGTGGCCAGGGTGTGGTGCGCGTGGAGCAAACGCCGGGCGACATCGTGGTCCTCAGCGCGGCCGACACCACGCTGGCCCTGCTGGCCGATGCGGCGAGCGAGCTGGGAGCCGACTTCCCCACGGTGCGCCTGGCCAACCTGATGTGGCTGCGCCAGCCCGCATCGGCCGACATGTATGTGGACGACGTGCTGCAGCATGCACGCGTGGTGGTGATAGACCACCTGGGCAGCGCCAGCGACTGGGCCTATGTGGTGGAGCGGGTGCGCGAGCTGGCCCATGCACGGGGCCAATGGCTGGCCTTGTTTTCGGGTGATGCGAGTGAAGACCTGCAACTGCTGATGCGCAGCACCGCCCTGCATGACGATTGCCGCTTGCTCTGGCGCTGCCTGCGCGAAGGCGGCCGTGACAACGCCCGTACCTTTTTTGAATTGATTGGCCACTCCGCCTTTGGCCTGGGTAAACGTCCCGCGCAGCCTTCGGTCTTGCCGCCGTCCATGGTGTACCGGTCGCAAGAAACCTTTTCATGGCAAGACGGCGCGCCGGTGGCGATGCTGGTGTTCTATCGCGCCCATGTGCAGGCCGGCAACACAGCCGTGTTTGACGCCATGCTGGCCGCACTCAGCGACGCAGGCCTCAATACGGTGGCTGTGGCGGTGGACTCGCTGAAGAACCCCGCCAGCCTGGCGCTTTTGCAGTCACTGGCCGCGCAGCACCAGGTGGGCGTGGTGCTCAATGCCACCAGCTTTGCCATGAGCGCGCTCGACGGCGATGATGTCGACAGCGTCGAAGGCGCGCAGATGGACCCGCTGGCCGGCGACGCGCCGGTGCTGCAGCTCATCACTGCCGGTTGTTCGCAAGAGCAGTGGCAGGCCGACCCGCACGGACTGGCGCCGCGCGACCTGGCGATGCAGGTGGTGCTGCCCGAGGTCGATGGCCGCATCGGCACGCGCGCCGTCAGCTTCAAGGGCCTGGCCTGGCGCGATGAGCGCACCGAGGTGGACGTGGTGCGCTACCAGCCTGAGCCCGAACGCATGGCCTTTGTCGCCGAGCTGGCGCGCCGCTGGTGCGTGCTGCGCGACAAGCCCAACACCGATAAACGTGTGGCGCTGATCCTGGCCAACTACCCCAACGACGATGCGCGACTGGCCAATGGCGTGGGCCTGGATACACCGGCTTCCACCGTGGCCCTGCTGCGCGCCATGCAGGACGCGGGCTATGCCACGGGTGTGTTGCCCGAAGGCGGTGACGCATTGATCGCTGCACTGGTGGCAGGCGTGACCAACAACCTGGACGCCAACGACGCCCGGCCCGCAGGCCAAAGCCTGGCCATGGCCGACTACCTGGAAGACTTCAACCGCCTGGACGCAATGAGCCGCGACGCTGTCAATGCGCTGTGGGGTGAGCCCGAGCAGGACCCCATGGTGCGCAGCGGCCGTTTCATGGTGGCCGGCCAGATGTATGGCAACGTGTTTGTGGGCATACAGCCCGCGCGCGGGCGCGACCTGGACCTGGTGGCGACGTACCACGATGCCGACCTGGTGCCCACGCACAACTACCTGGCGTTTTACTTCTGGCTGCGCCGCAGTTTTGCGGTCGATGCGGTGGTGCACGTGGGCAAGCACGGCAACCTCGAATGGCTGCCCGGCAAAAGCGTGGCGCTGGGTGCGGCCTGCTGGCCCGACGCCATCCTGGGCCCCTTGCCGCACCTGTACCCGTTTATCGTCAACGACCCCGGCGAGGGCAGCCAGGCCAAGCGCCGCACGCAGGCCGTCATCATCGACCACCTGATGCCGGCCCTGACCCGCGCCGAGACCTACGGCCCGCTGCAAAAGCTGGAGCGGCAGATGGACGAGTACTACGAGGCCCTGTCGCTGGACCCGCGCCGTGCGCAGCGCCTGCGTGAAGACATTCTGGAGCGCGTGCTCAGCGAGGGCCTGCACGCCGAACTGGGCTTTGCCAAACCCGCCGACGAGACCGCACGCCATGCGTTGCTGCAGCGGCTGGACGCTTATTTGTGCGAGATCAAGGAATCACAAATCCGCGACGGCCTGCATATTCTGGGCAGCTCGCCGCAGGGCCGCCAGCAGATCGACACGCTGGTGGCGCTGGCGCGCTTTCCCGGTGGAACGGCTGCGGGCCAACGCAGCCTGCTCGTGGCCCTGGCGCAGGATCTGCAACTGGACGGTGTGGATGGGTTTAACGCGTTGAGCCCGGAATGGGCGGCGCCGTGGAAGGGTCCTTACCCGGCGGTGTTGCAGGCAGTGAGCACCGAGGCCTGGCGCCATGCCGGCCATACCCGGGAGAGGCTGGAATTGTTGGCGCGACAACTCGTCGCAGAGCATGTGTTGGCCGATCAGCCCTGGGATGCCGCCGCCTGGCCGCACACCGCCCCGGTGCTGCAGCGCATGCGCACTGTGCTGCGCCCGCGCCTGGACGCCTGCGGCCCGCAAGAAATTGCGCAGTGCCTACGGGGCTTGTCGGGCCAATTTGTGCCGGCCGGGCCCAGCGGCGCACCGTCGCGCGGCAGGCCTGACGTATTGCCCACAGGGCGCAATTTCTATTCGGTGGACACGCGCGCCGTGCCCACGCAAACCGCTTATGCCATGGGCGCGGCGGCGGCTGAGCGCGTGATCGAGCGCCACCTGCAAGACCACGGCGAGATGCTGCGCTGCCTGGGCCTGTCGGTCTGGGGCACCAGCACCATGCGCACCGGGGGTGAAGACATTGCCCAGGCCTTTGCGTTGCTGGGTGTGCGGCCCAAATGGGCCGACGGCAGCAGCCGGGTGACAGACATTGAAGTGCTGCCCATGGCCATCAGGAACCGGCCGCGCGTGGACGTGACGCTGCGCGTGTCGGGTTTCTTCCGCGATGCCTTTCCCAACGTGATTGACCTGTTCGACACCGCCGTGCGGGCTGTGGCCGCGATCAGCGAAGAAGACGAGCCCGATGACGTGAACCCCATCCGCGCCCGCGTGCAGCGTGAAGCGGCCGAGGCACAGGCCAAGGGGCTCAGTGCCGAGGCGGCCCAGCGCGAGGCCACCTGGCGCGTATTTGGCCCGCGCCCCGGCGGCTATGGCGCCGGGCTGCAGGAGGTGATGGCCAGCGGCCGCTGGAATGACGGCGCCGACCTGGCCCAGGCCTACTTGCGCGCTGGCGCCTTTGCCTACGGGCAGGGCGAGCACGGCGCGCCGGCGCGCGAAAGGTTTGAGCAGCGCCTGGCGGGCCTGGACGCGGTGCTGCACAACCAGGACAACCGCGAGCATGATGTGCTTGATTCGGACGACTATTACCAGTTCCAGGGCGGCATGGCGGTGGCGGTCGAGCATCTGGCCGGCGTGCCGGCTGCGCTGTACCACGGCGACTTCAGCGTGCCGGGCGCGCCGCGCATCCGCACCCTGGGAGAAGAAGTGGCGCGTGTGGTGCGTTCGCGCGCCGTCAACCCCAAGTGGCTGGAGGGCGTGCGCCGTCACGGCTACAAGGGCGCGTTTGAGATGGCGGCCACGGTGGACTACCTGTTTGCGTTTGACGCCACCACCGGCGTGGTGGGCGACCACCAGTACGCGCTGGTGGCCGAGGCCTATCTGCACGACGACACCAACCGCGCATTCCTGCAGCAACACAACCCGCTGGCCCTGCGCAGCATTGGCGAGCGCTTGCTCGAGGCCATGCAGCGCGGCCTGTGGGAGGCGCCGGGCGATCACCGCGAGCGGATTGAAGACCATTTGCTGGCGCTGGAGCGCCGGCTTGAAGAACACGGAGAAGGACCTTTGGTATGAACATTCCTGTGAGCATTCCTGAACTGAATAGTCCTGTTGAGCCCGGCACGCGCCCGGCTTTCCCTTTCACCGCGCTGGTCGGCCAGCCGCGGTTGCAACTGGCCTTGCAGCTGGCCGCCATCGACCCCGGCATTGGCGGTGTGCTGATCAGCGGTCCGCGCGGCACGGCCAAGTCCACTGCGGCGCGCGCGCTGGCCGCGCTCTTGCCGGGCGCGCCCTTTGTCACCTTGCCGCTGGCAGCCAGCCTGGAGCAATTGGTGGGCACGCTGAATGTGGAAGACGTGCTGCGCGACGGCCAGGTGCGCCTGGCGCCCGGCCTGCTGGCGCGCGCGCACAGCGGCGTGCTCTATGTGGATGAAGTCAACCTGCTGCCCGACGCATTGGTGGATGCCTTGCTGGACGCGGCCGCCAGCGGCGTCAACACCGTGGAGCGCGACGGCATTTCGCAGCAGCACGCCGCCCGCTTTGTGCTGGTGGGCACCATGAACCCGGAGGAGGGCGAGCTGCGCCCGCAACTGCTGGACCGCTTTGGCCTCTCACTGGTGCTGGCCAATCCGGTGGATGCGCAGCAGCGCACCGCCATCCTGCGGGCGCGCCTGGGCTTTGATGAAAACCCCGATGCCCTGGGTGCGCAGCACGCCGAACAACAGGAGGCGTTGAGCGCCGCACTGGTAGCTGCGCGCGCTGCACTGCCAAGCCTGAGCTGGTCCGACGAAGTGCTGCACCATGCAGCAGCCTGCGCGATCGCGGCCGGTGTGGACGGCATGCGCGCCGACCTGGTGATGCTGCGCGCCGCGCGTGCGCTTGCGGCACTGCAAGGGCGCGGCGAAGTGACGGTGGCAGATGTAGACGCGGTGGCCGAGCTGGCGCTGGCGCATCGCCGGCCCGAGGGCGGCGCGGCGCAGCCACCGGCCAACACGGGGACACGGCAACAACCCCCACAAAGTCCAGAACGCCTGCAAGAGCAGCCGCCCGTGTCACCAGCACCCCAAGGCGATTGGGGCGCGCTGCCCGCCCAGCCCGAAGGCCTCACCAAGGTTCAGCGCATCGCAGGGTGGCCGCCAAAAAAAGCCTAGGCCACCCCAGCCGCCGCCCGCGCAACGGGCCTGGCAGCTGGCGGTGGCCTCCACCTCACAACCTTTCAGCAAGTGCCGCAACGCACAGCGCACGTCAGCGCAGCGCCACGATTGCCTGGCTTCCCACGGTGGTGGCCAAGGGACCGGCGCCACTGCAGCGCGGGCACCTGCGCCGCCAGCCGGTGGCGCTGCGCGCCGGCCGCCTGCATTGCATCGTGCTCGACACCTCGGGCTCCATGCGCCAACGCGGCCGTTTGGCCCTGGCCAAGGGGCATGCGGCTTTGATGATCGAGCAGGCCGCGAGGCAGGGCGACGATGTGGCGCTGCTGAGCTTCGGCGGGCAGGGCGTGGAGTTGCTGTTGCCGCCAGGCCGCGCACGCGCCGCCGCCAGCCAGCGCCTGCGCCCCGTCGGCGGTGGCGGTGGCACGCCGCTGGCCGAGGCACTGGTGCAGGCCGACCGCCTGTTGCAGCGCACCCTGCGCAAAAGTGGCCCTGTCGAGTGCTGGCTGTGGCTGCTGACCGATGGCCGCACGCTAGAGCAGCCGCAGGCCCCGCTCGCAGCGCAGCATCTGGTAATCGTCGACTTTGACGATCCGAACAAGAACCTGGGCCGCTGTGCCGCCTGGGCGGGGCGCTGGGGCGCAGAACACCGTCTGGCACAAGCCTGAAAAACCGCAAACCCTATATATGTCCGATACCGAAATCATTGTCTGCACCACCTGCCGCCCGCCGGGCGCATCGCGCGACTTGCCCGCCCACGGCATGGCCCTGTTTGAAGCCGTGCAGGACGCACTGCTGGTGTGCGAGCTCGACACCGGGCAGCACAAAGGGCTGCAGCTGCGCGGCCTGGCCTGCATGAGTGGCTGCTCCCGCGCCTGCACGGTCACGCTGCAGGCGCCGGGCAAATTCACCTATTACTTCGGTGACCTGGCGCCTGATGACGAGACCGCCGCCCAGGTGATCGCCTGCGCGCAGTTGCACCGGCAGAGCATCGATGGCAACCTGATGCGCAATACGCGGCCCGAGCGCCTGCGCGCCGGCATCCTCGCGCGGCTGCCTCCTGTCGGCCAGGCCGGGGCATGACAGTCCAAACTCACTACGTTTCTTTCTTTCACCCACCAACCCAAGGAGATCGCCATGACTGAACCGACAACGCTGACCCACAGCCCTTCTCACACCCTGAATCCCGGCCAGGCCTTGCTGCGCCCGCTGCTCGGCGCCGCCGTACTGGGCTTCGTCGTGCTGTACGGCGTGGCCTTTGCTGAAAGCCCGCTGGCGCACAACGCCGCGCACGATGTGCGCCACGTGACCGTCAAACCCTGCCACTGATCGCCGCGCACTTCACAGGAGAATAGCCATGATTTTTCAACGATTGATCTGGGCCGCTTTGGTGGCTGCCGTGCTGGTGGGTAGCGTGCAATCCGGCGTGCAGCAGCTGCAGGCGGTGCCCATCATCCTGGCTGCAGAGGTGTTTGAGAACCAGAAAGTGGAAACGCCCGCGCCGGCTGCCGCACCTGCTCCTGCGGCGGCCACTGCCCACACGCATGCCGATGGCGCTGCGCACACCCATGCGGACGAGGCCAGCGAGTGGGCCCCGGCCGATGGTGCGGAGCGCCTGTTCTGGACCTGGGTGGCCAATGTCCTGCACGCTTTCAGCATGGCGCTGCTGGTGTTTGTGGTGATGGGCGTGAGCCTTGCGCGCGGCAGCAAGCTGCCCTCGCTGACGCTGGCCGCCTGGGTGGCCGCAGCGGGTTGGCTGACTTTTCACTTCTGGCCTTCGCTGGGCCTGCATGCGGAAATTCCCGGCATGGATGCGGCCCGCCTGGGCTCGCGCCAGGGCTGGTGGGTGCTGGCGGCCGCCAGTGCCGCACTGGCCTGCGGCTCGCTGGCCATGCTGCGCAACCCCTGGCGCTGGGCAGCCGCGGCGGCCTGGCTGGCAGTGCCCTATGTCGTAGGCGCACCGCACATCACGGGCGACCCGCTCGCCGGTTTCAGCGGTGAAGCCCAGGCGACCCTGCGCCTACTCGGCACACAGTTCATCTGGGCCACCACCTGGGTGTCCCTGTCGTTCTGGCTGAGCCTGGGTGTGGTCGGTGGCCTGGCCTTCCAGCGCTGGGTACGTCCGGCCCTGCTGGCGGTGCTACAGCGTGCCGACGCGCCTGCTGTGGGCGCGGTCCACGCGCCGCAGTGAGCGGTGTGACGGGGTTTGTCTCCATCGCCGGGGCTGGTCCGGCCGGCCTGGCCGTGCCCAGCCACGCCTTCAGCGACGCCGAGCAGCAGGCGGTGTACCGGGCCATCCACGAGCGGCGCGACATGCGCCACTTCAGTGGCGGCACGGTCGCTGACGACACGCTGCAGCGCTTGCTGTCGGCTGCGCACCACGCGCCCAGCGTGGGCTTCATGCAGCCCTGGCGCTTTATCCGCGTGCGCAGTCGGCCCTTGCGCGAAGGGGTTCATGCCCTGATCGAGCAGGAGCGCGTGCAGACGGCCAAGGCGCTGGGCGAACGCGAAGACGAGTTCATGAAGCTCAAGGTGCAGGGTGTGCTCGACGCGGCCGAGGTGCTGGTCGTGGCCTTGCCGCCGGGGCGTGAGCAGCATGTGTTTGGCCGGCGCACCTTGCCTGAGATGGACGTGGCCTCGGCGGCGTGCGCGATCCAGAATCTCTGGCTCGCATCGCGCGCTGAAGGGCTGGGGATGGGGTGGGTTTCGATTTTCGATCCGCAGCAACTGGCCGCGCTACTTCAGATGCCCGAGGGCAGCAAGCCCATCGCCGTGCTGTGCCTGGGACCGGTGGCGGCTTTTTACGACCAACCCATGTTGCAGGCTGAAAAGTGGGCACAACGTGCGCCGCTGGCCGACATGGTGTTTGAAGACGGTTGGGGCGCCGCCGCCGGGCGTGGCCCTGAAAAGGACTGACATGCTCGCGGCCTGGACGCCCTTTATGGCCTTTTCGGGCTTGCCTGGTGGCATGGCCTGGATGCTGGCTTTGGTGCCGGCTCTGGTGCTGTTGCTGGCCTGGTGGATCGACGAGCATTTCGGCGAGCCGCCCTCGAATGTGCATCCCGTGGTCTGGATGGGCAGCTACCTGCGTTGGTGCGGCAGTGCCACCGTGCGCTGCCCGCCGGTGCCGGCCTTTCTTCTGGGGGCGCTCGCCTGGTGGGCGGGCGTTCTTGCCGTGGGCGCACTCGCGTGGAGCCTTGAAGTGCTGGCCCTTTGGCAGGTCAGCGAGTACCGCGCACAAGCTGATTTGCAGAGTGGCGTAGAGGCCGCCCTGGTCGCCATCCTGATGGCCTGGGTGCTGAAGGGCATGCTCTCCTGGCGCATGCTGCGCGAAGAGGTCGGCGCCGTTGAGCTGGCCCTGGCGCAATCGCTGGAGGCCGGGCGTGAACGCCTGTCCTGGCTGGTCAGCCGCGACACCGCACAGCTCACGGAAAGCCAGGTGCGTGAAAGCGCCATCGAGTCGCTGGCCGAAAACCTGAACGATTCCGTGGTGGCACCCATCTTCTGGTTTGTGCTGCTGGGTTTGCCGGGCGCGGCCGTTTACCGCTTTGCCAACACGGCTGACGCCATGTGGGGTTACCGTGGTGTGTACCGCGGCAAACACTGGGAATGGGCCGGCAAGTGGGCTGCGCGTGCCGACGATGTGTTGTCGTGGATTCCCGCGCGCATCACGGCGCTGCTGCTGGCGCTGGCGGCAAAGGGCGTGCCGCTTTCGGTCTTGCGCCAGGAGGCCCGCAAAACGCCGTCGCCCAACAGCGGCTGGCCCATGGCGGCGATGGCCTTGGCCCTGGATATTTCTTTGGGCAAGCCGGGTGTGTACAGCCTCAATCCTGAAGGGCATGTGCCCCGGGCAACGGACACGCCGCTGGCCCAGGGTATTGCATCAAAAGTGGTTCTAGCCATTGTTGCTATTGGAGTTATAGCTATTATTTTTATAGCGATTGTGGGTTTGGCATGAGTGCGATCCGCGCATCGCACCTGCGCATCCATGGAGGCCCCGACGGGCAGGGCGTGCCGCTGCACGACTTCTCTACCAACAGCAATGCCTGCGGGCCTTGCCCTGCGGCGGTAGCGGCCGTGCAGCAGGCTGATGCCACGCGCTACCCCGACGCAGGCTACACCGCATTGCGCACGCAGCTGGCGGCCTTCCATCAGATCGATGAGGCGCGTGTGCTGCTGGCCGCCAGCGCCAGTGAATTCATCTTTCGCATCACAGCACTGGCAGCGCATCGGGGCGTGCGTGCCGTCTGGCTGCCGCCCATGAGCTATGGCGATTACACGCAGGCGGCCCAGGCAAATGCTTTGCCGATAACGGGCCAAGCCAGCGACGCGCAACTGCTCTGGGCGTGTGAGCCTTCCAGCCCGTTGGGTGCAGCGCAAGAAGGGCTGCAAGCATTGGTGGACGGGCGAAAAGAAGCAGGCTTCGTCGTGCTGGACCGCGCCTATGAACCCCTGCGGCTCGGCGCGGCATCCACGCTTTCGCCGCTGCAACTGCAAACCACCTGGCAGCTCTGGACGCCCAACAAGGCGCTGGGATTGACCGGCGTGCGCGCGGCCTACGCGATTGCGCCGCTGGACCAAGCGGACAACGCCGCCGCGCTGGAGCAACTCTGCCCATCGTGGCCTGTGGGCGCGCACGGCGAAGCCATGCTGCAGGCCTGGGTCGGCAACGAGGCACAGGACTGGCTGGCCGCCAGTCTCAACACCTTGCGTGAATGGAAAGCCCGGCAGATCAGCGTCTGCGAATCATTGGGCTGGAAATGCCTGCCCAGCGAGGCCAACTTCTTTTGCGCGCAACCGGCCTTGCCCGCAGGCCTCAGCCTGCAGCAGGCCCTGGCCGCGTTGCGCGCCCAGGGCATCAAGCTGCGCGACACCACTTCATTCGGTCTACCCGGCCATGTGCGCCTGGGCGTGCAGCCGCCCGCCGTGCAAGATGCCCTGCACAATGCATGGCAACAACTTTCAAAGAACAACGCATGACCGCCAAAAGTGTGATGGTGCTGGGCACCACCAGCGGCGCCGGCAAAAGCTGGCTGACCACCGCGCTGTGCCGCTACTACGCGCGGCAAGGGCTCAAGGTAGCGCCCTTCAAGGCGCAGAACATGAGCAACAACGCCAGGGTGGTGGCTCAGGGAGAAATCGGCAGCGCCCAGTATTTCCAGTCGCTCGCCGCCAACGCCGTGCCCGATGTGCGGATGAACCCTCTGCTGCTCAAGCCCGAGAAAGACACGCAAAGCCAGGTCGTGCTGATGGGCCAGGTGAACGCCGAACTCTCGCGCATGGAGTGGCGCGGCCGCAGCGCCTCGGTCTGGCCGGTGGTGGCGGGTGCGCTGGATGAGCTGCTTGCAGAGAACGACGTGGTGGTGATGGAGGGCGCAGGCTCGCCTGCCGAGATCAACCTCAAGGCCAGCGACATCGTCAATATGCGCTCGGCGCAGCGCGCCAACGCCGCCTGCCTGCTGGTGACCGACATCGACCGCGGCGGCGCGTTTGCGCACCTGTACGGCACCTGGGCCATGCTGGACGAATCGGAGCGCAAGCTCATCAAAGGCTTTGTCCTCAACAAATTCCGGGGCGACGCCACGCTGCTGGCGCCCGGCCCGCAAATGCTGCAGGTTATGACCGGCATTCCCACCGTGGCCACGTTGCCCATGTGGTGGCAGCACGGCCTGCCCGAAGAAGACGGTGTCTTTGACGACCGCAGCGTGGCGTCTGGTGCCGTCACCACCACCGTTGCGGTGATTGCTTATCCGCGCATCAGCAACCTCGATGAATTCCAGCCGCTGAAAAACGTGCCCGGCGTGCGCCTCAAATGGGTGCGCAGTCCGGCCGATCTCATGGGCGCCGACTGGGTGATCCTGCCGGGCTCCAAACACACCAGCGGCGACCTGGCCTGGCTGCGCGCGCAGGGGCTGGACCAGGCGGTGGCGGCGCATGCCGGCCGCGGTGGCGCAGTGCTGGGCATTTGCGGCGGGCTGCAAATGCTGGGCGAGGCCTTGATCGACCCGCACGGCATTGACGGCAACGCGCCCGGCCTCGGCTTGCTGCCGGTGGTCACGGTGTTTGATGAAGCCAAAACCGTGCAGCACCGGCGGGCCGCTTTCACGCCGTTGCATGGGCTGTGGGCCGGTTTGTCGAATGTCCAGGTGCAGGGCTATGAAATCCACCATGGCCAGACGGCCCCGCATTCAGCGATGGCGGCGGCGGGCGATATCGCGCATGCCGTGATGCCCGACGGCCTGGCCTGGCAGAACGGCGCGGGCAATGTGCTGGGCCTGTATTTGCACGGCATGTTTGAAGACCCGCGCGTGCTCAAGGCGCTCTTCGGCGCGGCCGTGCCTACGCTGGACTCGGTGTTCGATGGTTTGGCCGACTACATCGGCCAGCACTTTGAAGCGGGCTTCCTGCAGTCGCTGATTGAGACGCGCCAGGGTTGACGCCGGCTTATTCGACCCGCTTCAAGGGGCCGAAGCAGGCCTCAAGCGACGCGGCCTTGCACACAATGAACTGGTCCTGCTTGGGGCTGAACTGGATGAAGCGGATCACGCTTTCGTCTCCGTCGGCATGCAGGTCGCCGGAGCAATCGCGCTTGCCGTTGCTGTTGGTCACCGTCTCGGTGAGCGGGTAGAAGCCGGCCGAGGTAGGCGTGGCCGATACCTGGTAGTCGGCCTGGGTGACTTCTTCGCCGCTGGTGCCCAGGCGCCTGCCGTCGGCGCGGTACTGCCAGGTTTCCGCGCAGGTCTTGCCGGGCAGCGTCCAGCTCCAGGTGCCGACCAGAGGGTGGGCTGCGGTATGGGCCGCGGGTGCAGAGGCCGGAGGACGGATGGAGGGGGAGGGTTTGAGGCCCTGTGCCGCCGCAAGGCCGCTGAACAGCGCGGCCAAAAACAAACCGGTCAAGGCACGCGACGAGTGGCTTTTGTAGAGGGTGGTGGGATGGCTTGTAAAAGTCTTCATGGGGTGATTATGAAGAGTGCGGCACACCACGACGGCAGGCAGAGTGCAAGCAATGCGTAAAGTTTGCACTGTCTGTAGCGAGTCAGCGAAGGCGGTGTAACGCGAAACAGCCGAGTTTTAAGCAAAATCAGGCTGCAGCCAATTAACCATCTGGGCTAGTAGCTATCAAAAGTATAGCAAAAATGTAGCAAAAGGGTGGTCAGCCCTGGCTTCGCTTCTCGGGCAGTTTCAGCGTGAGTGATGTGCCCGCCTCGTTGGCGGTCAGCACAACCTCGGCCCCTATGGCCTGGGCGCGGCGCTGCTGGTTGGCCAGGCCTTTGCCGCCGCCGGCCTGCGCCTGGGCGAGCGCAAAGCCGCCGCCGTTGTCGGCGATGGTCACGGTGACATAGCCGTCCTCTGCCCCGGTCGTTACCCGTATCTGCGTGGCGCGGGTGTGCTTCAGGGTGTTGGTAAACGCCTCCTGCAGGATGCGCAGGATGTGCAGCGCATTGCGGGGGTCCAGCCAGTCCAGCGCCGGCACATCCGAGATCTCCCAGCGCAGCGACACGCCGGCGCCCGCCAGCCGCGGGCCCAGCCGAAAGCGAAGGGTGGCCAGCAGCAGTAGCAGGTCGGCCTCTACCGGCTCCATCGAATCAATGGTCAGCTTGAGGTCGTCGATGCAGCCTTTGAGGACTTCGGCCACGTCGGCTTCGCTGAGCTGCCCGCCCTCGACCACGCGCAGCGCACTGACCAGCGATGAGCCCAGGCCGTCGTGCATGTCTTGCGTCAGGCGCTGGCGCTCCTGGCTCAGCGTTTCGCGGTGCTCGACTTCGCGCAGTTTCTGGTAGCTCGCCGCCAGTTCGGTTTCGCGGCTCTTGAGGCTTTCTTCCAGGCCGGCATTGAGCCTTTCCATGCCGTCCAGGGCGCCCACGTACTGCCGGAACATGATCACGACAAACACGGCGAACAGCGCCATGGCCGCGTAAGGCGTCAGGTAGTAGCTTTCCAGGTCCAGCACGTACTTGAGCCTTGCCCAGTCGTAAACACCGAACACATAGTTCAACAAGAACGCGGTCGACAGCATCTTCGCGTCCAGCGATCTGCTGCGCCATGAATGCCACAGCCCGGCCACCAGCACCACCGTGCCCATGGCGATCAGCAACAGGTGGGCATAGGGCCGCAGCGCCAGAAGGCTGGGAAGAAGCGCGGCAAACGGCAGCGTGACGACGGAAAAAACCACCGCCATCCCCAGCATCACCCGGCTCAGCCAGGGCATGACACGGCCGTGCAGGAACTGAAGGAAGTAGTGTGTGATCAGTGACTGCCACATCAGGGCGCTGAGGGTCAGCCATATAAACCAGGCGTCACTGACGATCAGTTTTTCGGCGCCCAGCTGGAAATGCCAGCGCCGTGTCGCGCTCAGCAGGGCAATCGCAAACAGGTAGAGGCTGGCCGGCTGGCGGCGCACCACCCACACGGCCAGCGAGAAAATTCCCACCGCCAGGAAAGCCGCGCTGCACATGAAGGGCAACTGGTAAGCCAGCCAGTCGCGCTTGGCCGCCATCTCAATCAGGCTGTCTGCGTTGCCCGCGTAGAAAGATGAAATCGCGGCCTCGGGTGAGGGCAGGCTGTCCAGGCGTATCAAAAGAGTCTTGGGCGGCGGGCTGTCGGCCGTCAGGTTCAGCGGCAGCAGCAGTGCCGGGTGGTTGAACAGGTTCCACACCGCGCTGCCCGTAGACCGGTAGCGCAGCTCGCCATCGGCATACACCGCAATCTGGCCGGCTGCCAGCCAGCGCAGCAGGTAGAAATGCGTGGGGGTGCGCATGCCCTGCAACTCGTCGAGCCGAACGCGCAGCCAGGTGGTGACGACGGGTGGCTTGGTGGGGCCTGCCGCCGAAGGCTTTGGAATGACAAGCGGCAACTCCACCTTCGTCCAGCTTCCCGGCAAGGCGGCTTCGTCGACCACCGCCGTCAGCGGCTTGAAGCTGGCCGCTTCTTCACGAAGCATCTCGGCGCTGGTGTAGTGCACCACCGCGTCTGCGGCCCATGCCCCGTGGCTTGCCGCCAGCACGCCGCCGCATACCAGCAGCAGGCGTGCAACCAGCAGGTGTGCATTTCGCACAAGCACCTCAGGCCGCCAGAATGCCTTGGTGCCTGGCTTCATAAATCGCTTCGGCCCGCGAATTGACGTTGAGCTTGCTGTAAATGCGCCGCACATAGGTTTGCACCGTGTGCTGCGACACCTGCATCAGCCGGGCGATCTCGTCGGCGGTAAAACCTTTGGTGATGAGTTCGAGCACTTCCTTCTCGCGGGCGGACAGCACGGCATTCTCTCCGGCCACCGGTGCAGGCGCTGCGGCCGGGGCTGCGGATGCAACGGGTGCGGCGGCAGGCGCCGCGCGAAAGCGCATCAGGATTTGCCGGGCGATCAGCGGGCTGATGGGGCTGCCGCCGCCGTGCAGGCTGCGGATTTCGTCCAGCATGTTTTCGGGTTCGCTGTCCTTGAGCAGGTAACCCGAGGCGCCGGCCTCAATGGACTGCAGCACATGCGCCTCATCGCCAAAGGCGGTGCACACCATCACGGCGCAGGTCGGCCATTGCGCGTGCGCGGCATGGATCACGTCGATGCCGGAACCATCAGGCAGGCCGAGGTCTACCAGCAGCACATCCGCCGGTGCGCTTTGCAGCGACTGCAGGCCTTGCGCGCGCGTGCTGGCCAGGCTCATCAGGCGTATGTCGGGGGAGGCCGCAATGGCGGTCACGATGGCGTTCTGGAAATGAACGTCGTCTTCGACAAGCGCCACATGGATCAGCGGTGTGGTTGAACTGGGCTGCATGTCGGTTCCTGCGTTAGCGCACGCGCTGTGCATGCTTGGGGCACCCCTACAGGATGAAAAGGGAGGCCAGAAATACGACATTGTGCGTCAACGGCGGCTTGAGGCGTGTCCCTATATCTGGGGACATGGCTGCCTTGGGGGGGGCTTTGCGATGGGCTGCGAAGCTGCTGCAGAACTGCAGAAGACCGGCGCTGGTCACTGGAAAAAGGGACAGACAGTGCGGCAACGGCGGCGACAGCAGCCAGGGCATGCTGGGCGGTTGCTTCATTTTTGATAGCGGCTTGCCCATGCCAATTCTGGGCTGCAGGCCGATTTCATTTAATTTTCGGTGTGCGGGAAGCCCGCTGTAGCGCATACGTGCTACAGACGGCCGGCCCTGTCATTCGTACGATCAGCGCCGGTCAATCCGGATGTTCCGCTCCGGGTGCGGCGCACCGGCCTGACAGCCTGGCGGACCAGCCGGTTCGCCTTAAGCCTTTATCGCCTACGAAAGCCTCCCATGAAAAGTCACGCCAGCATGAATCGCATCTATCGACTGGTATGGAACGCAAGCCTGAATCTGTGGGTGGCTGTGGCAGAAAACGCCAAGGGCTGTGGCAAGGGCGGTTCGGTGCGCAGCGGTGTTTTGTTTGGCTCCACCCCGGTCGACGACGCGGCCCCGGGTTTCACGCTCAGAACCGCTTGCCGGGCGGCGCTGGTGCTGATCGCTTCAGCGGCTGTCATGACGAACCAGGCCCATGCCGCGAATGCGGCCGACGCCAGCGTGACGGCCGGCGCTGCCGCCATTTCTACAGTGGGCAACACCACCACCATCCACCAGACGACGCAGCGCGCGGCGATTGACTGGACTTCGCTCTCCACCGCGGCGCAGGAGGCGCTGATCTTCAACCAGCCCAACGCGCAGGCAATTGCGCTGAACCGCATCACCGGCAGCAACCCCAGCGAGTTGCTGGGCAGCCTCACGGCCAATGGGCAGGTCTTCATTCTCAATCCCAACGGTGTGTTGTTTGGTGCGGGCTCTCAGGTCAACGTCGGCGGCCTGGTGGCCTCGACACTGTCGATGAGCAATGCCGACTTCATGGCCGGCAACCATGTGTTCAGCAACAACGGCGCGGGTGGAACAAGTGGCTCCGTGGTCAATCAGGGCACGTTGACGGCGGCTCCAGGCGGCTACTTGGCCTTGCTGGCGCCCGAGGTGCGCAACGAAGGCGTGATGATCGCCAGCCTTGGCACAGCGTTGCTGGCCGCCGGCAACAAAGTCACGCTCAATTTAGACAACGGATCCCTGCTCGGCTACAGCATCGACCAGGGCGCGATCAATGCGCTGGCGGAGAACAAGCAACTCATCCAGGCCAACGGCGGGCAGGTTCTGCTGTCTGCCAAGGCGATGGACAGCCTGACCACGGCGACGGTGAACAACTCCGGCATTATTGAAGCGAAGACCATCGCCAACAAGGCCGGCCGCATCATGCTGATGGGCGACATGGAGACGGGTACGGTCAATGTCGGCGGCACGCTCGATGCCTCTGCCCCCGATGGCGGCAACGGCGGGTTCATCGAAACCAGTGCCGCCCATGTGAACGTTGCGGCCGGCACGCGGGTCACGACCAAGGCAACAGATGGCCAAAGCGGCACCTGGTTGATCGACCCGGTGGATTTCACCATCGCGGCAGGCAACGCGGCGCAGACCCCATCGGGAATGGGCGCGGGCACTTTGTCCGCCGCACTCGACCTGGGCAACGTGAGCATTGCGACTGACGGATCAACGGCTGGCAATGGCGACATCAACGTCGACAGCGCGGTCAGTTGGTCGGCAAACCCCGGCACCTTGACCTTGACGGCGCACCGCGACATCAACTTCAACGCCAATGTGACGTATTCCGGCACTGGGGCGGCGGGCTTGACTGCGCAAGCCGCGCGTAACATCGCCCTGGGTGCGGGTGTGGCAGTTGCCTCCACCGGCACGGGTTCTCTGTCGGTGGTGTTAGGTGGCCCGGCGGCGGGAAGTGCGGCCGGCGGTGTCGTCAGCCTGGCCAGTGGTTCATCAGTTGCCAGTAACGGCGGTGACATCGCCTTCAGGGGCAATTCGATCGTGCTGTCGGGTGCGAACGTGGCGGCAAATGGAGGCAACATTGCCATGGCGGCGGCGGGAACCAGCGACACGCATTCGCTCGAAATTGTCAACAGCGGCGGCACGCAATCCACGGTCAGCACCACCGGCACGGGCACCATCACCCTGAGCGGCAACCTGACAGGCGGCGGCGCCATCGCGGTCGCCGATGTCAATGCAGGCTATGCCGGCGGCGTGGTGCTGACCAACTCCAGCGTCAGCGGCGGCACTGGCGCCATCACGATCAAAGGCAACGCGACCGCCTCGAACGGCGGCCAGGCCGAGCGCGGCTTTTACCTGGGCCCAGGCGGCCGGGTCAGCGGCGCCGGCGACATCACCGTGACGGGCACGGTCAGCGGCAGCCAGGCCATTGCGCCCACCGGCAAGCCCAGCAGCATGGGCGGCGAGATGCACAACGGCGGGTCGGTGACCAGCACGGGCGGCAACGTGACGCTGTCGGGCACGATGACCAACCAGGCGCATCTTGACGGCGCCGGCCTGTCGATTGAGGGCTGGGTGGAGTCCGGCGCGGCCGGCAAGATCACGCTCACCGGCAGCGCCACCTCCGGCGCGGGCCTGTCTACCGGCGGCCCGTCCCTCATCATCGCCGGAACGGGCGGGCTGGACATCACCGGCACGGTGGGCGCTTCCAGCCCTGCCACCGACCTCACCGGCGTGCGGCTGGCCGGCGCCGCGAGATCGACGGGCAATATTGCGGTCACCGGCAATGCCCTGTCTTCCAGCGCCACCAACGTGCGGGCGCTCAGCCTGGAGGCCGGCAGGCTGGATGCCACGGGCATGGCGGCCATCTCCCTCACCGGCTCCGGCGTTCCTTTGGCTGCGACCTCCGCCTCTTACGACGTCAACGTGGCGGGCACCATGGTCAGCACGCAAGGCGGGCAGATCACCTTGGCTGGTGACCGGATGAATATCGGCAGCAGTGTCAATTCATTCTCCGGCAAGACGGTGGTGACAAGCGCCACAGCGGGCCGGGGCATCGCCCTTGGCGGCGCGGCCGGCAACGACGCCAACGCGCTCACCCTGACCAATGCCGAGCTCGCCAACATCACGGCGGGTGGGCTGCAGGTGGGCGGCGGCGCCTACAGCGGCAACATTACTGTTGGCGGCTCGGGCTCGCCCACCACCGTCAACAGAGTTCTCAGCCTGCTGACCACCGGCAACATCACGCAGGGCTCAGGCGCCTTGGCCGTGGACAAACTCAATGCGGTCGGCGCCAGCGTTACCCTGACCCATGCCGACAACTGGATCGACGAGGTGAGCGGCCGGTCGACCGCCGGCAGCTTTGCCGTGACCAGCAGCAAGGCGTCCCCGCTCACGGTCGGCACCGTGGACGGTGTCGTCGGCATCAACTCCGGCGCCAATGCCACCACCATTACCAACGTGAACGGCGGCATTGCGCAAACCCAGGCGATTGTGGCCGCAAGCCTCAGCGCCACAGCCAGAGGCAACATCGACCTCGGCGCGGCCAACCAGGTGGGTAGCTACAACCTGAGGACCAACGGCACGACAGGCGACATCAGCCTGGCGACGGCCGGGGCGCTGAACACCAGCAACGTCACCATCAGCACCGACGCGGGCTCGGCGCAGACGGTCAGCCTCTCGTCGGGTCTGGACCTCACCGTGGGCGGCGCCTTCGGCAACAGCCAGGACCATTTAAAACTCACGTCCACTGGCGGCAATGTCGCCATCAACGGCGCCGTGACGGCCGACCGGCTCACGCTGGGCACCGCCGGAACCACCACGCAGACGCAAGCCATCACCGCCAACGGCCTGGAACTGCTGGGCACCGGCACCCACACGCTGAATCACGCCTCGAACAACGTGTCTTTGCTGGCCGGCAACACCGGCAATGTCGACTATTCGCAGGCCGGAGCGCTCTACATCGCCAACGTCAACACCTTGGGCCTGACGGCCAGCGGCAAGGTGCTGGTGCGCACCACGGGTGCCACCAGCGACATCAACATCGCCAGCACCGTGACTTCCGGCAGCGCCGCCAGCGACTCGCTGGTGCTGGCGGCGGGTCGCAACTTCATCATCGACGCAGGCGCCACGCCGCTGAACCCGGGGGCGGGGCGCTACCTGCTGTATTCGACCGACCCGGCGGCCAACACCTTCTACAACTTTTTCTCCCCCGGCAATGCTTTCGGCCGTACCTACGCCGCCAACGCACCCACCGATGCCTCCATGACCTCGATATTGGGCAACCGCATGGTCTACAGCATCACACCGATCATCACCATCACGGGTGACAACAAGTTCAAGGTCTACGGCTGGGCCGACCCGACCCAGACCTATGTCGTGGGCTCTGGCCTCGTGGGGGGCGATACGATGGCCAGCGTGTTGTCGGGCGCGCTGGGCGGGCCGACCGGCGCTGCCGCTTCCGCAGGCACGCATGCCATCACGCAGGGCACGCTGGCCGCGGGCCTGGGTTACAGCATCGCCTATACCAACGGCACGCTGACGGTCGACAAAGCCACCTTGACCGCGTCGGGCACGACCGCCAACAACAAAACCTATGACGGCAATGCCACGGTGGTCCTGAGCAATGTGGGCTCGCTGGCAGGCCTGGCCTATGGCGAAGACCTGACCCTGAACACCAGCGCCCACTTCCTTGACGTGAACGCCGGCAACAGGACTGTGGCCATCACCTACGCCCTGGCCGACGGCGCCACCGGGCTGGCCAGCAACTACCAGCTGTCCAGCTCAAGCGGGGTTAGCTCTGCCACCATCGACAAGGCGGTCGTGACGGTCAGCGGCGTGGCGGCCGACAACAAGATCTACAACGGCAATGCCAACGCAAGTCTGAGCAACACCGGCACCCTGCAGGGCATGGTGGCGGGCGAGTCCCTGACGCTGGCCTTGTTTGGCGCGACTTTTGCCGACGCCAATGCCGGCATCGGCAAGACCGTGACAGCCACCTACGGCCTGGGCAACGGCGTGGGCGGGGTAGCCTCCAACTACCAGTTGGCCGCGCCCGTGACCACCACGGCCAACATCGACAAGGCGACACTTACCGTCACCGGCATCGTGGCCGACAACAAGACCTATGACGGCAATGCCACCGCCACCTTGAGCAATGGCGGCTATCTGAACGGCCTGCTTTCTGGCGAACAGCTGCAGTACTACCCGACTGGTGCAAGCTTTGACAACAAAGACGCCGGCACCGGCAAAACCGTGACTGCCACCTACACCCTTTCCGACGGCGTCGGCGGTCTGGCTGCCAACTACCAGCTGGCCGCAACGCCCGTGACCGCCACGGCTAACATCGATGCGCGCGCGATCACCGTCACCGCCACAACCGCCAACAAGGTCTATGACGGCACCACCTCCAGCACCACCACGCTGGCCAGCGCGGGTGTGCTGGCAGGCGACACGGTCAACTTCAGCGGCGCGGCGCTGTTTGCCGGCAAGGACGCCGGCATTGGCAAAACCGTCAACGTTACGGGCATAGGCGCCAGCGGCAGCGATTCCGGCAACTACAGCTTCAACGCCACGGCGACCACCACGGCCGATATCGGCAAGGCCACCGTGACGGTCACCGGCCTGGCGGCCGACAACAAAACCTACAACGGCAATGCCACCGCCAACCTGAGCAGCATCGGCACTGTGACGGGCACGGTGCTGGGCGAAGCCTTGACGCTGACGTCGACAGGCGCCACTTTCTCTGACGCGAACGCTGCCACCGGCAAGACCGTGACGGCGACCTACAGCCTGGGCGACGGCGCGGGCGGGCTCGCCGGCAACTACCAGCTGGCGGCAGCGCCCGTGACCACCACGGCCACCATCACCCAGGCCAGCCTGACCGTGTCTACCAGCGATGTCACCAAGACCTACGACGGCACCCTCGGTGCAGCAGGCACCGCTACCGTGACAGCAGGCACTGTGGTGACAGGCGACAGCCTGAGCGGCGGAACGTTTGCCTTCACCGACAAGAACGCAGGCAGCGGCAACAAGACCGTGACGACTTCAGGCGTGACCGTGAACGACGGCAATGGCGGCAACAACTACAGCGTCACCTATGTGGACAACACCAGCAGCACCATCAACAAGGCCAACCTGAGCCTGTCGACCTCCGACGTCAGCAAGACCTATGACGGCACCAGAAATGCAGCGGGTAGCTTGTTGGTCACGGCCGGCACGGTGTTCACAGGCGACACCGCCACGGGCGGCAGCTTTGCCTTCACCGACAAGAATGCCGGCACGGGCAACAAGACCGTGACGACAACAGGCGCGACCGTGAACGACGGCAACGGCGGCAACAACTACAACGTCACCTATGTGGACAACACCAACAGCACCATCAACAAGGCCAACCTGAGCCTGTCGACAGCCGACGTCAGCAAGAGCTATGACGGCACGAACAGCGCGGCGGGCAGCTTGTCCGTCGCGGCCGGTACGGTGTTCACAGGCGACACCGCCACGGGCGGCAGCTTTGCCTTCACCGACAAGAATGCCGGCACGGGCAACAAGACCGTGACGACGGCAGGCGTGACCGTGAACGACGGCAATGGCGGCAACAACTACAACGTCACCTATGTGGACAACACCACCAGCACCATCAGCAAGGCCAACCTGACCGTGACCGCCAATGCGGTCAACAAGACCTACGACGGCACGCTGGGCGCCACCGGTACCGGTTCGGTCGGGACATTGGCCGGTGCAGGCGCAGGTGAGTCGGTCAACACCGCCGCGACGCAAACCTTCACCGACAAGAACTACGGCATCGGCAACAAGACCGTACAGGCCAGCGGCCTGACCATCAAGGACAGCGGCAACGTCGACGTGACGGGGAACTACAACATTGCCTATGTGGACAATACCAGCAGCACCATCAACAAGGCCAACGTCACGGTATCCACCAGTGACGTCACCAAAACCTACGACGGCACCACGGCGGCTGTGGGGACCGCAACAGTGACAGCGGGCACGGTGTTCACCGGCGACAGCCTGAGCGGCGGGTCCTTTGCCTTCACCAACAAGAATGCCGGCACCGGCAACAAGACCGTGACGGCGGCCGGCGTGACGGTGAACGACGGCAATGGCGGCAACAACTACGACGTCACCTACATGGACAACACTACCAGCACCATCAACAAGGCCGGCCTCACAGTGACAGCTTCGGGTGTGAGCAAGGTCTATGACGGATCAACGACCGCCACCGTGGGCCTGGGTGACAACCGCGTGACGGGCGATATGCTGGGCATCACCGCTTCGGCTTCCTTTGCCGACAAGAACGCAGGCAACGCAAAAGCGGTAGGCGTCAGCGGCATTGCTGTCAGCGGTGCGGATGCCGGCAACTACAACCTGCTGAACAGCACGGCTGCCACCACGGCAGACATCACACCGAAAGCACTGACTGTCACAGCCAACAACGACGCGCAGACGGGCGGCATTCCTTACAGCGGCGGAAACGGTGTGACTTACAACGGGCTGGTCGCAGGTGAAACAGCTGCCACGGTGTTGACAGGCGGTCTGGCTTACGGCGGTAGCTCGCAGGGCGCCTACCTGCCGGGTGACTACGACATCACCGTGGGTGGGCTGCTGCCCAACGGCAACTACAGCCTGGGCTTTGTGCCCGGCCGGCTGACCCTCAGCGGCGGTGTTGCCGCCACCGCGGCGCTGGGCGGCAACACGCTGGTGGGCGCCTACCAGACATCGCTCAACAACGTCGGCGGTTCAGGCCTTTTGTCCGGCGTGTCCGTGGAAGACGGGAAAGGCAAGGGTGGCGGTGATGCAGCGGCTGCTGCCTTGAACGCCGCAGCGGCGGAGGCAGGGCAGAGCGGCGGTGAATAAGCAGGTATCCACGCGTATTGCTATGCTTTTAATAGCTGATTGTGCCCGTACCTATTGACTTGCAGTCTGATTGAATGCCGGGCGCGGCCTCCTTGGACGCAGTGGCGTAGCGCATATGTGCTACAGACAGCGGCTTTCGTGATTCGTACGATGACGGCCAGTCGGCCAGAGCGTTCCACAACAGCCGGGGCGCGGCCCCGACTGATTGGCGAACAGCCTGGTTCGCTGCAAGCTCCGCCCGTCAACGAAAGTCTTCCATGAAAAGCCACGCCAGCATGAACCGTATTTACCGCCTCGTCTGGAATGCGGCTTTGGGTTTGTGGGTGGCTGTGGCTGAGAACGCCAGAGGCAAAAGCAAGGGCGGCTCGGTTCGCTCAAGTGTGGATTGCAGTTCAGTTCATCAAGCTGATGGCGGGCATGGAGGCGATGGTGGTAGCGGGTTGACGCTCAATACCGCCTGCCGTGCGGCCTTGGTGCTGGTCACCTCCACGGCCTTGTTCATGCCCCACGCACATGCGGCCAACGCAGCCGACGCCAGCGTGACCGCGGGTGCGGCTGGCATCACCACGGTCGGCAACACCACCACGATCAACCAAAGCTCCCAGCGGGTAGCCATCGACTGGACATCCCTGTCTACCGCAGCCAACGAGGCGCTTAGATTCAACCAGCCCAATGCCTCAGCGATTGCGCTGAACCGCATCACCGGCAGCAGCCCGAGTGAATTGCTGGGCAGCCTCACGGCCAATGGCCAGGTCTTTATCCTGAACCCGAACGGCGTGCTGTTTGGCGCGGGTTCGCAAGTCAATGTGGGCGGCCTGGTGGCTTCTACCTTGAGCATGAGCAACGCGGACTTCATGGCCGGCAACCACGTGTTCAGCAACAACGGCGCGGGTGGAACAAGTGGCTCCGTGGTCAATCAGGGCACGTTGACGGCGGCTCCAGGCGGCTACTTGGCCTTGCTGGCGCCCGAAGTGCGCAATGAAGGCGTGATGACCGCGAGCCTTGGCACGGCGCTTCTGGCCGCCGGCAACAAGATCACCCTGAATCTGGACAACGGCTCCCTGCTGGGCTACAGCATCGACCAGGGCGCGATCAACGCGCTGGCCGAGAACAAACAGCTCATCAAAGCAGACGGCGGCCAGGTGCTGCTTGGCGCCAAAGCCCTGGACAGCCTGACCATGGGCACCGTCAACAACACCGGCGTCATTGAAGCGAAGACGATTGCCAACAAGGCCGGCCGCATCATGCTGATCGGCGACATGGAACACGGCATGGTCAATATCGGCGGCACGCTGGATGCCAGCGCCCCGGATGGCGGTGACGGCGGCTTTATCGAGACCAGTGCCTCGAACTTCAAAATCCTGCCGGGCTTCAAGGTCAACACGCGGGCGCCGCAGGGCAAGACCGGCACCTGGCTGCTGGACCCGGCCACGATGACCATCGCGGGCGGCAATGGCGGGGCGGCCGACACCATTTACGAAGACTTTATTGAGTCGGCAAGCTCCAGCATGCTTATCGAGGCCACGGATTCGATCAACGTCACGGGCACCTTCGGCAATGCCGATGTAGAGCTCCTCAGTGGCCTCAATCTCACCATCAGAACCACCGGTTCCACCGGTACCGGCATCGACCTCACGGGCAGCACGCACGGCGCCGGCCTGACGTTCAAGGTTTCCGGAGGGGGCTCGGCGAGCGTGACCACAGCGGCGGCCACCCAGGCCATCAAGACCTCCGCAATTTCCGTGACCAGTGGCGCCGGCACGATCAATATCAACTCCGCCGGCGGACTGGATGTCAGCAATACGGTCCTGCAGACCAGCGGAGGCGCGATCTCGCTCACCGGCGCGGGCCAGGCCGGGAGTTCGGGCGTGCTGGTGTCCCAAAGCACCCTGAACGCCGGCACCGGCGCCCTCACCATCAACGGCACCACGACAGACCAGTCGCAGTATGGCGTGCTGTTGGACCGCTCCACGCTTACCAGCGGCAATGCCAACATCAACAGCGCCGATAGCGCCGTGAAGCTGGCGGGCACCAGCGTGGCAAGCACCGGAAACATCACCGTCGAAGCGTCGGGTGCCAGGACGAACCACCACGCGCTCGAGCTCGTCAACGAAGGTGCCACGCAAACCAACGTCGGCGTCAGCGGGGGCGGCACGATAAACATCACCGGCAGACTGGTGAACGGCGGCGGCAGCGCCACGGGCGGCTCTTCGGGCGGTGTGGTTGTCACCAATTCCAGCGTGACCGGCGGCACCGGCACCCTCACTATCGCCGGTGACGTAGGCACGACCGGGGTCATCGCTCAGGTGGCCCGCGGGGTACGGCTGGATTCTTTGGCCAGGATCACGGGTGCGGGCAACATCGACATCACCGGGCGTACAGGGTTGTTTTCCCTGGCAGGCACTGCCGGCGTGGAACTCGGCACCGGCTCGGAGGTATCCAGCACCGGCGGCTATATCACCGCTACCGGCCGGGCCAGTGTCAGTAGTGCCGCCACCGAGGTCAAGGGCCTTATAGCAAGAGGAAAAGTGCAGTCCGGCACCTTGCGCAGCATCACGCTCGACGGTTCGTCCTCGTTAAATGCAGCCGGGATCAGCGGCTCCGGCGTCCTCATCGATGCAGGCGCAGACATCATCGCGGGCAGGCTGGGTTTTAACAGTACGGGTTTGTTCAGTAGTTCAAACGGGGGAACGGCGAACATTACCGGCATCTCCATGGTGGGCGGCAGCATCAACTCGACCGGCGGGATCACCATGATCGGCAACCTCGGTGGGACAAGCTCTATGGGCGGGGGGCATGCCGTGAGCCTGACCGGCGGCAGCATCAACTCCAACACCGCGGCCATGACGCTGCGCGGAATGAATTTTCCTACGGGTGCAATTGCGCCGGCCGGCAGCTACGCCCTGAACATCGACGGCACCAGCATCACCAGCGGAGGCGGTGCGATCACGCTGCTGGGCGACCGCATCAACATCGGCTCCGCCGTCAACGCGGGCGCGGGCAAGGTGCTGGTCAACACGGACATCTTCAGCACCAACCAGCCGATCACACTCGGCGGCGCATCAGAAACCGCCGCCATGAACCTGAGCAACGCCGAGCTTAACCGGATCACCGCGTCGGTGATCGCGATCGGCAGCACTTCCAATACAGGCGGCATAGTCATCGGCAACACCGGCGGCGCGATCAACCTGGCCAGCGCACCCAGCTTGAGCCTGATAAACAGCAACGCTGCAGGTTCGGGCATCTCGCAAACAGCGGCATTCACGGTTGCCAACCTGAACGCCGATGCACAAACCGTCATCCTGGACAACTCACTCAACCAGATCAGCCAGGTCAGCGGCCGCGCCTACGGAACGAACAATTTCGAGGTTAGCTCCTACTCTGCCTTGTCGGTGGGGACGGTGGACGGAACGGCCGGCATCACCCAGTCCGGCACCGGTCTTGTTGCGCTGCTAAGCCGCGGCGCGCTGTCGCAAACCCAGGCCATCGTCGCGAACACCTTGCAGGCCAGAAGCACTGGAGGCATGACGCTGGCCAACGCAGGCAACCAGATCCAGAATTTCGGCAGCCTTAACAACAGTACATCGGGCGACATCACCCTTCGCAACACCGCCGCCACCGCCAGCTTCCAGGGCAGCTTCAACAGCGCCGGCCGCGTCGATATCGCCAACACGGGCAATATCTTGATGGTGGGCTCCTACATGCCTTTTTTGAGCAACGCCACGGGTACGACTGCGGGCACCGCCGGCTTCAGCATGGTGGCCACGGGCGGCATCAGCACGCAAACTGTCCAGACCAACATCAATCCCCTCTCGGGTGGCTCGGTCTACCTGGAGGCAGGCAACGGCAGCATAGGCGCCAGCACCGCCCGCCCCATCACCATTTACACGACCGGCCCGGTCGTTGCGGTGGCGAGCGGCGCCGGTTCACAGGTCAACCTGGACCTGGCCAACGGCGGCACCCTGGAAAACGTCAGTGCAACGGGCGCGGTGAACGTCACCGCTGCCTTCGCCCTGGCGGTCAAGACGGTGTCCGGCAGCTCGGTCACTCTCAGCTCCTCGCTCGGAGCCATCCTTGACGCCAATGGCGCGGCCAACAACATCACCAGCACCACGCTTAACGCGACCGCACGGGAAAGCATCACGCTGGGCACCAATGTGACCGGTCTGCAAACGCTCGCGACCACAGAACCTGGCGCTGCGGGCGACATCAGCCTCACTGCTGCCAATGCGCTGAGTACCAGCAATCTCGCCATCAGCACTAACGCCGGGTCTGCGCAGACAGTCAGCGTGTCATCCGCGGCCGGCATCACGGTCGACAACGCCTTCGGCAATGCGCAGGACAAGTTCAAGCTGATCACGACCGGTGGCAACATCGCCATCAACGGCGCGCTGACGGCCAGCGAACTCACGCTGAGCACCGCCGGTACCAGCACACAAACCGCGGGCATCACGGCCACCGGCCTGGAGCTGCTGGGCACGGGCACGCACACCCTCAACAATGCAGGCAATGCGGTCACGACGCTGGCCGGCAACACAGGCGATGTGGCCTACGCGCAGGCCGGTGCGTTGACGGTGGGCACCGTCAACACGGCAGGCCTGACGGGCACCGGCAAGGTGCTGGTGCGGACCACGGGCGCGGCCAGCGACCTCACGCTGGCCAACAGCGTCACGTCCGGCAGCGCAGCCAACGATTCACTGGTGCTGGCCGCCGGGCGCAACTTTGTGAACAACGCCGGGGCTGGCGCGCTCAACCCAGGCGCGGGCGGCCGTTTCCTCGTGTATTCGACCGATCCGGCTGCCAGCACCCTGGGCGGCATGGCTTCCACCGGCAATGCCTTTGGCCGCAGTTACGCCGCCAATGCGCCCAGCGATGCGTCGATGACTTCTCTCACCGGCAACCGCTTTGTCTACAGCGTTGTGCCGACGCTCAACGTCAGCGGCGACAACCAGAGCAAGGCTTACGGCGGCGCCGACCCGGCTCTCACCTACACCGTCAACAGCGGCCTGGTGGCGGGCGACACCGCGGCAACCGCGCTGAACGGTGCGCTGTCGGCGCCCACAGGCGCTGCCACGACCGGCCCCACACATGCCATCACGCAGGGCACGCTGGCATCGGCCCTGGGTTACAACGTCGTCTACACCAACGCTACGCTGACTGTGACCGGTGTACCGGCTCCGGCGCCTGTATCTGCTTTCGGTTTGACGGCGGCGCTGGATGGGCCTTACGTCACCGCGATGAATTCCATCGCCGGCACAGACAAAGATCTGGGCAGCGATATCGACAGCGAGTCGACCGTATCAAGTGATGCCGCACTCATCAAGGCATTGAACGATGCCGCTGCAGAAAGCGCGTCGCTGGCCGGCGGGGAGTAGGGGTCAGCTCCCGGCGGCGCCCCATTCAGGCCGTCACTGGTCGCTGTACCGGCAGGCGCAGGGTCAGGCGCGTGCCGGCCGCCGAGGATTCAAACGTCACGTCACCGCCTATGGCCTGCGCGCGGCGCCGCTGGTTGGACAAACCCTTGCCGCCGTTGCCCAGCGCCTCTTTCACTGCAAACCCTTTGCCGTTGTCGGTGATGCCGACGCACACCCAGCCGTCGCCTGCCGCGGTGGTCACGCGTATCTCGCTGGCCTGGGCGTGTTTGAGGATGTTGGCAAAGGCCTCTTGCAGGATGCGCAGGATGTGCAGCGCGTTGCGCGGGTCCAGCCAGTCCAGCGTCGGCACATCGCTGATCTCCCAGCGCAGCGTGATGCCGGTGCTCTCCAGCCGGCTGCCCAGGCGAAAGCGCAGCGTGGCCAGCAACAGGAGCAGGTCGGCCTCCACCGGCTCCATCGAGTCGATGGCCAGCTTGAGGTCGTCGATGCAGCTCTTGAGCACTTCGGCCACCTGGATGTCCTGTAGCCGCCCGCCTTCGACCACGCGCAGCGCGCTCACCAGCGACGAGCCCAGGCCATCGTGCATGTCTTGCATCAGGCGCTGGCGTTCCTGGCTGAGCGTCTGCCGCTGCGCTACTTCGCGCAGCAGCGCATGGCTTCGGTTGAGCTCGGCCTCGCGCGCCTGCAGCCGTTGCTCCAGGCTGGCATTGACCTGGCGGGCTTCTTCAATGGCGCGGGTGTAGCGCTGGAACATGATGTACACAAAGATGAAGAAGGCGCCCACGTTGGCATAGGAGCCCAGGAAGCTGCCTTCCACGCTGACGTGGTTGTTCTGCAGCAACCAGTCGTACACGCCCATCCCCATGCTCAAGATGCTCCAGCCGGCCAGCACCATGGCGTCGCGCGAACGGGTGCGCCAGGCGTTCACCAGGCCGCAGCCAAAAGCCGTGATGCCCATGACCAGCACAAAAAGGTAGGCCAGCGGCGCCAGCGCGGTGGCGCCCGGCCATGCGCCGGTAAACACCGGCAGCGTCAGCAAACCGACCGCCACCGTGAGCAGTAGAACCGAACGGCTCAGCCATGGCTGCCGGCGGCGGTGCAGGCGAACCAGGAAGAAGTGTGCCGCGGCAATCAGCCAGAACAGCGAGTTGACGGTGAACCAGCCAAACCATTCGTCGGACACCGGCAGCCGATGCTGGCCCACGTAGTAGTGCAGGCAACGGATGTAAGAGACCACCGAGATGATGAAAAACAGCAGATATAGCGAAGCGCCTCCGTGCGAGGCACCTTCTGCAACCCGACGTTGCCGCAGCCACACCGACAACGCGAACATGCCCACGGCCAGAAAGGCGGCGCTCGTCATCAGGGGCAGCTGAATCTGCAGCGCATCGCGCACACGGTAGCGCCAGCCGATGTCGGCCTCGCCGCCCAGCCACAGGCTGGAAATTCCGCCGCCGCTGACGCGCCGCCGTTCGATGCGCAGCACGATGGTCTGTACCGGCGCCGCGTCGGCGGTCTCGTCCAGCGCGATCCACAGCGGATGGTTGGAGCCGTTCCACAGCAGGTTGGAGTGCGACTGGTAGAGCAGCCGGCCGTCGCCGTAGACCGCGATCTGCCCGTCGGTCTTCCAGCGCGGGATGTAGAGGTATTGCGGAACCGGCGACGCGGGCCGCGCCGCCACCCGCACCCGCACCCGGTACCAGGTCACTACGGTTTGCGGGCTCGCTGCGTCGTCACCCGCAGGGATCAACTGCGGTGCAAGGGCATGCGGCAGCGTGACCGCTTGCCAGGGGCCGGGCAGGGTGGCGGTGTCCAGCGCGTAAGGCGGTGGTGAAAAGCCACGGCCCTCCACGGCGAAAAGCTCCGCGGCCTTGATGTGCAACGCGTCGTCATTGAGCGGCTGCAGACTGGCCGGCGCCGGCAACAGCGCGGCCAGCAGCAGCGCCGCGCAGCGCGCCTGCCATTCGCGAGAGAGCTTCCAGCGAAGCGAAATAGCAGGCAAATTAGTCTCCGGCCCTTTGCTGGAATGCGCAGGCAGCTATAAAAACAATAGCAAATGACCCTGTCAGGCGTGCCTGAACTTGGCGACTGATTTTGCGGGTGCTGCGGCAGGGCGTTTGTCCCCAAAACTGGGGACAAGCCTTCGAGTCCGCTGCCGTTTTGGGTCGCCACTGCCGTGAGGCTGAGACGCGCTTGTTACAAAGAACCGCCGTTTCGCGAACAGCTTGGCGGCTTTTTACGGCGCGGCGTGTACGCTGTTTTTGCATGCCAAACGCGTGGTCTGTCAGGGGAATTTTCACATCGGGCAAGGCGCCGCGTCCCCAGAAATGGGGACATACAGGCTCGGGTCGGACTTTTACGATTCGTACGTTTTGTCACGGTTACGCGCCAGTTCAATGCCTGCGTGTGTCCGGGCCCTAGTTTTATTTCCGGAGAACACCGCCATGAAAAGCCACGCCAGCATGAACCGCATTTACCGTCTTGTCTGGAACGCTGCACTCAGCCTGTGGGTGGCGGTGGCGGAGAACGTGAAAGGGCGAGGCAAGGGCGGCTCGGCGCGGAGCAGCGTGTTGTTCGGTTCAGCCCCCGCAAGTGCCGATGACGGAGATGGAGGCGGTTCAGGCTTCACGCTCAATACCGCTTGCCGCGCCGCGTTGGTGTTGCTCACCTCGCTGGCCGTGCTGACCCACGAAGCGCGAGCTGCCGATGCCGCCAACGCCAGCGTGACCGCCGGGGCGGGCAATGTCTCAACGCTCGGCAACACCACCACCATCAACCAGGCCAGCCAGCGCCTGGCGATCGACTGGACCAGCCTGTCTACACGTGCCAACGAGGCGCTGGTTTTCAACCAGCCCAATGCAGCAGCGATTGCGCTGAACCGCATCACCGGCAGCAGCCCGAGCGAGCTGCTGGGCAGCCTCACGGCCAACGGCCAGGTGTTTATCCTGAATCCGAACGGCGTGCTGTTTGGTGCCGGGTCGCAGGTGAACGTCGGCGGCCTGGTGGCTTCGACCTTGAGCCTGAGCAACGCCGACTTCATGGCCGGCAACCACGTGTTCACGGGCTCCGGTGGTTCTGGCTCTGTCGTCAACCAGGGCACGCTGACGGCGGCCAACGGCGGCTACATCGCGCTGCTGGCGCCTGAAGTGCGCAACGAAGGCGTGATAGCGGCGCGGCTGGGCATCGCCTTGCTGGCGGCCGGCAACAAGGTCACGCTCAACATCGACAACGGCAACCTGCTGGGCTACAGCATCGACCAGACGGCCATCAACGCCTTGGCCGACAACCGGCACCTCATCAAGGCCGATGGCGGGCAGGTGATCCTGACGGCCAGCGCCACAGACGCCTTGCTGCGCACGGTGGTCAACAACTCGGGCGTCATCGAGGCCAAGACCTTGAACAACCAGGGCGGCGTGATCCGCCTTGAAGGCGGCGACAGCGGCGTGGTGCACGTCAGCGGCACACTGGACGCCAGCGGCAAGGGTGCAGGCGAACGCGGCGGCAAAGTAGAGGTCACCGGCGACAAGGTGGGCCTTTTTGACGCGGCCAAAGTCGATGTCTCGGGTGATGCCGGCGGCGGCACCGCGCTGATAGGCGGCGACTTCCAGGGTGCCAATGCGGCAGTCAAAAACGCCTCGGCCAATTTTGTGGGTGCGGATGCAAGCGTGACGGCCGACGCCATCACCTCGGGCAATGGCGGCAAGGTCATTGTCTGGTCGGACGGCATCACGCGTTACAACGGCAGCATCTCGGCCAAGGGCGGCGCGGACAGCGGTAACGGCGGCTTTGTCGAGGTATCGGGCAAAGGCCTGCTGGCCTTCAAGGGCGAGGTCGACACGTCGGCGGCGAATGGCCTCAAGGGCACGCTGCTGCTGGACCCCACCAATATCTGGATCGCCGTGGACAGCGCCAGCGCGGACGCCGCGGCCGGCTATGCGGTAGGTGACACCAGCGCCGACGCCGGCGCCGGCGCACCCTTTGCCGCCAGCGGCGCGGTGGACGATTCGCTGCTGACCACCGCGTCCCTCACGGCCGCGCTGGCCAACAACGACGTGATCATCACCACCGAAAACGCGGACGGTGCAGGCGCGGGCAACATAACCGTCGTTGACGCCGTGACATATACCGGCACAAACACCAGTACGCTGGCCTTGGTCGCCAACAACAACATCACCATCAACCAGTCGATCACCAGCACCAATGGCGCTCTCAATGTGAATGCCATCGCCGGCGCAGGCTTCGTAGGTGATATCAGCCTCGCCAACGGTGCGGCCATCAACACCAACGGCGGCAATGTGCAACTGACTGGCCGGGACATCACCATCGGCAACGGTTCCGCCATCGTGGCCGGCTATGTGCAGCTCAAGGGTAGCCAGGACATCATCTTCGACGGCACGGGCACCATCAACGCCACGGGTGACGTCTACCTGGGGGGGCGCAATATCCAGCAGGGCGGCACCGGCATTGCCGTCACCGCCGACAAGCTTTCCATACGATCGACCGGCTATATCGGCAACAGTGGCGCCATGGTGGCCGGCGACGACAAGCTCAATACGCAGGTGAATACGCTCTCTGCGGTGGCGCCGGGCGCGATTTCGATAAGCAACACCGGCGCGCTGACGGTAGATGCGGTCACCTTCCAGGGCATGACCCCTCCCAATGGCGGCGCGATCGTCGGCGTGAGCAGCACGGGTGGCGCGATCTCGCTGGCCACCGTTGATACCGGCGGCGCAACGGACAACCTGACACTCAACAAGTCCGTCACTACCACCGGTGGCGCAGCCAACACCATCAACCTGCAGGCGAACGACAACTACACCCAGAACGCAGGCGCCTTTGTGACGACCGTGGGCGCCAATGCCACGCTGAGCGCGGGCCGCGCCCTCACCATCAACGAGACCGGCACCGCCGTCTCCACCTCGGGCGCCAACGGCGCGGTGGATGTCAATGGCCAAAGCGCTGGCAGCATCAGTATCGGCACTCTGGGTAGCACCCTTGCCAGCATCAACATTTTGGGCAACCTGTCCGCCAGGGGCGGCGCGGCCAACAACGGCAGCGGTAACACCAGTGCCAGTTCAAATGCGGCCTTCAGCGGCGGCAGTGGCGGCAGCGTCACCTTGCAGACCGCCGCAGGCAACTCCAACACAATCACCGTAGGCAATATTGACGCTGCCGGCGGCAACGGCGCGGCCAGTTCAACAGGCGTTTACGGGGTGGGTGGCAATGGCGGCGCGATCCTCATCCGCAGCAATGGGGCCAGTTCGGCCATACAGACGGGCCATCTTTCTTCCAGCGGCGCGGCGCCTGGCTATATCGGCGACGGTGGTCATGCGGGTGCAGTCACTGTGGAGGGGCTGGGTGCCAACTCTGGTGTCACCACGGGCAATATCTCGGCCGCTGGCGGTATTGGTTCTTTCCAGGGCCAGTTTGCCCTGGGTGCCAGCGGTGGCAACGGTGGCAACGTCACGGTCAATGGCAAAGGCAATGTCACGACGGGGTTTATTGATGCACACGGCGAAGGTGCCAGTGCCAACACAGGGCGCAACAACCTGACAACAGGCAGGGGCGGTGTCATTGCCGTCACCGCCAGTACGGGCAGCTCAGATGTCAGCACGGGTGCTTTGAGCAGCTATTCCGGAGACGCTTTTTGCAATGGCAACAGAAACTGCACCTTGCAGGCGGCGGGCAACATCACCGTCAGTTCGACGGGTTTTATCAAGATTGACGGTGCGGTGCAGGCCCAAGGCGGCAATGCCAACGGTGGCAATGCACCTAACAACGGTGCAGCGGCCGGCAATGTGTCCATCACATCGACGGCAACGACGTCGGGCAAGAGCATCCTGATCAACGGCGGCATCAACGCTGCGGGTGGCAATGGTCGCGGTGGCAACGCCTTCGGCAGCGGCGCCAGCGGCGGTGCGGCAGGCAGTGTGACAGTCAGCTCTGCCGGTGTCGGCGGTGCAGGCAGCAATGTGGCCATTGCCGGTGGTATCAACGCCCTGGGTGGTGCAGCCAGTGGTACGGGTGCCCAGGCTGTGGCAGGCGCCAGCAAGGCGGTGAATGTGACGGCCGCAGACGGCTATGTCTGGCAGGCCGCGGGCAACTATTTCAATGGCGCCTCGGTTGCCGTTACCGCCAATCGCGGCATTGGTGCAGGCAGCGGCGCGCTGGACATGACAGGCGCCACGGCGCCCGACATGAGCAGCCGTCTCGGCGTTGCCGCCGTGAACAGCACGGCGCGCAATGCCCAGGGCAACTTTGCCACCCGTGCCGGCGCCTTGCGCGTCACTTATGCCGGTGGCTCGCTGGTCTTGGGCACGCAGTTCCAGAACGGTTTTGTGCCGGGCGACTTTGACCTCGCCGTGCCCAACGGCGACTTGACGCTTTCCGGCCTCGGCCGCACGGGCTCTGCCAGTGTCTCCCTGAGCACCGGTGGCAACCTCACACTGACGAATAACGGCCTGATTTCCACAGTGACCGGCAACATCCGGCTCGAAGCGGCCGGGAACATCGGCGTTGGTAACCAAGCCCGGGCCGAAACAACGAGCGGCGACCTGTATGTCTACGCCGGCGGCAACATCACGCAAACCAACGAATACCACTCGCTGGTTGCCAACAACCTGGCCATCAGAGCCGGTGGAGCCATCGGTGAAGGATCCGGCAACGGCCGACTTGTGACCCAGGCCAACAACCTGTCGCTCGCAGCGGGTGGCAATGTCATCCTGTACAACAACACGGCTTTGAATATCGGCAGCGTCACCTTTGGCGGCGCCACGGTGCCGGGTGGCGTCATCAACGGCGCGTCGTCTTCCGGCGGCGCCCTGTGGATTGGGAGTGGCAGCACCCTGAGCGGAACCGGACCCGTCACCGCAAGCAGTGTGAGCCTGTCCGCCGCGGGCGGCATTGACCTGGGTGTCGACACCGCTTCATTGAGCGCCACCGACACCAGCGGGCCGATCTCGATCACGCTGGCCAACGGCGGCACCGTGGAAAATGTTGCGACCACCGGTACGGTAAACCTCACAGCCACCGCAGGCGACCTTAACCTGAAGACAGTCTCGGGTAGTGACGTCACCCTGGCAGCGGCAGCCGGCGCCATCACCGACGCCAACGGCACCGACAACAACATCACGGCGAACACGCTGACGGCTTCATCACAAAACGGCATTGCGCTGGGTACCGATGTGAGCGGATTGCAGACGCTGTCAACCAGCGGCGCCACGGCCGACATCAGCATCAGCACAGCCCGGGCGATAGACACCGCCAACTACAGCATCAGTACCGACAGCGGTTCGACGCAAAACGTCAGCCTCACGTCCAGCTCGGCCTCGGGCATTACGGTGGGAAATGCCTTTGCTGCCACCAACGACAACATCAGCCTCACGGCCACGGCGGGCGACATCAACCTGACCAGCGCCATCGGCGCGGCTGGCCTGGCACTCAGCGCCCAGGGCGGCATCAGCGCCCCGGCGGCCATCAACGTCAGCGGTGTGTTCAATCTCCAGGCCGGCACTTTCAGCCAGGTCGGCACTTTGCCCACGTTCTACGCCGGGGACTTCCGCATCAGCGGCGGTACCTTTGTGCGCGCGCTGGGCGGCGACGGCCTGAGCACCGGTACGGCTTACCAGATCGCCGACGTCTACGGTTTGCAGGGAGTGGGCTCTGCCGACCTGTTGAACAAGAACTTCAAACTGGCCAACAACATCGATGCCAGCGGTACCGTGAACTGGAATGGGGGTGCGGGCTTCAACCCGATCGCCAGCGGCGCGCAATTTTTTGGTACCCTGGACGGCGGCGGCCATGTGATTGACCAACTCGTCATCAACAGGCCTGGCGACACCGATGTAGGTTTGATCAGTTTGATGAACGGCGGAACAGTCTCCAACCTGGGGCTGACGGGAGGCAGTGTCACTGGCGACGACAACGTAGGCGCGCTGGTCGGCCGCTCCATTGGAACGATCATCAACAGCCATAGCTCGGCGGCTGTGAACGGCAACCAGAGAACGGGCGGACTGGTCGGCACCAATGCCGGAACCATCAGCAACAGTTACGCGAGCGGCGATGTGTCCGGCTCGATCTATGCGGGGGGATTGGCGGGGACCAACAGCGGAACCGTGAGCGGCAGCTACGCCACCGGAACCGTCGTCGGCAGCAATGCCGGCGGGCTGGTGGGGGTCAACAGCAACGCCATCTCCGACAGCTATGCCAGCGGTGCCGTGGGCACTGCCAGCGACCATACGACGGGCGGCCTGGCGGGCATCAACAGCGGCACCATCACCAGCAGCTATGCCAACGGCCTGGTGCAGGGCTCCTCGGAGACGGGCGGCCTGGTGGGCTGGGACAACATTGGCACGGTGACCGCCAGTTTCTGGGACACCCAGACCAGCGGCCAGGCCGGCAGTGGAGGCGGGGGCACAGGCATCCTCACCGCTGACATGATGAAGGCCCAGACCTTCACCGGCGCCGGCTGGAACGCCAGCAATGTAGGCGGAGACGGCACCGCCTGGCGTATTTACGAGGGTCACACCGGCCCGCTGCTGCGCAGCTTCCTGACCGGGCTGACCCTGGCCGACACCAACGCGACCTATAACGGCGGCATGCAGGCGGGCGCCACCACCGCCGTCGCGGGCGTGTCGGGCAGCAACGCCAGCGCGCGCAACGCGGGCAGCTACCTCACAGGCTATTACTCGAACCAGCAGGGCTACGACATCATCGGCGGCGGGCTGGAGATTGCCAAGGCCGACCTGACGCTGACGACCAGCGATGTCACCAAAACCTATGACGGCACGCTCTCGGCCACTGGCACCGCGGTGGCCGCGGCTGGTACGGCACTGCTGGGCGGTGACACCGCCAGCGGCGGCAGCTTTGCCTTCACCAACAAGAATGTGGGCACCGGCAACAAGACCGTGACGGCGGCTGGCGTGACGGTCAACGACGGCAACGGCGGCAATAACTACAACGTCAGCTACGCGGACAACACCACGAGCACCATCAACAAGGCCGACCTGACGGTGACGGCCACGGGTGTGACCAAGACTTATGACGGTACAACCAGCGCCACAGGTACCGGTACCGTCGGCACGCTGGCCGGCGCCGGTGCGGGTGAAGTTGTCAATGCCGTCGGCACACAAGTCTTTACCGACAAGAACTTCGGCGTTGGCAACAAGACGGTGCAAGCCATCGGCCTGACCATCAAGGACAGCGGCAATGCCGACGTGACCGGCAACTACAACATCAGCTACGTCGATAACACCACCAGCACCATCAACAAGGCCGACCTCACGGTGACGGCCACCGGCGTGACCAAGACCTATGACGGCACCACCAGCGCCACAGGCACAGGTTCCGTCGGCACACTGGCTGGCGCGGCTGCGGGTGAGTTGGTCAACGCTGCAGCCACACAAGTCTTCACCGACAAGAACGCAGGCACCAGCAACAAGACGGTCCAGGCCAGCGGCCTGACGATCAAGGACAGCGGCAATGCCGACGTGACGGGCAACTACAACATCGCCTACGTGGACAACACCACGAGCACGATCAACAAGGCTGACCTGTCGGTGACGGCCAATTCTGTGACCAAGACCTACGACGGTACGCTAAGCGCTACTGGCGCTGGCACTGTTGCCACGCTGGCCGGCGCCGGCGCTGGCGAGATGGTGGATGCCGCCGGCAGCCAGGCCTTCCTCGACAAGAACTTCGGCATCGGCAACAAGGCGGTGCGCGCCAGCGGCGTGACCATCAAGGACAGCGGCAACGCCGATGTGACCGGCAACTACAACATTGCCTACGTCGACAACACCACCGGCACCATCAACAAAGCCAACGTGACGCTTTCGACCTCCGACGTCACCAAAACCTACGACGGCGGCCTCTCGGCAAGCGGTACGGTGGTGGTGACGGCGGGCCAGGTGTTCCTCGGTGATACGACCAGCGGCGGCGCATTCGCCTTCACTAACAAAAATGCGGGCAACGGCAACAAGACCGTAGAGACCAGTGGCGTGACGGTGGGCGACGGCGTGAACAACGCCAACTACAACGTCACGTACGCCGACAACACCACCAGCACCATCAACCAGGCCAACCTGGTGCTGACCACCAACAACGTCACCAAGACCTATGACGGAGCCTTGGGTGCGGCAGGCACGGCAGCGGTGTCCAGCGGCACCGTGTTCAGCGGCGACGGCATTTCGGGCGGCAGCTTTGCGTTTACCGACAAAAATGCAGGCACCGGCAACAAGACGGTGACGACGACCGGCGTGACGGTGAACGACGGCAACGGCGGCAACAACTACAACGTCAGCTACGTCGACAACACGGCGAGCACGATCAACAAGGCCGACCTGACGGTGACGGCCACGGGCGTGAGCAAGACGTACGACGGTACGACGGCAGCCACTGGCACGGGCACCGTGGCTGCGCTGGCTGGGGCGGCTGCGGGTGAAGTGGTGGATGCCGCCGGCAGCCAGGCCTTCCTCGACAAGAACTTCGGCATCGGCAACAAGGCGGTGCGCGCCAGCGGCGTGACCATCAAGGACAGTGGGAACGCCGATGTGACAGGCAACTACAACATCGCGTACGTAGACAACACCAGCAGCACCATCAACAAGGCTGACGTGACGGTGACAGCTACAGGTGTGACCAAGACCTACGACGGCACCACCAGCGCTACGGGCACCGCTTCGGTTTCCATTCTGGCCGGCGTGGGCGCCGGGGAATCGCCGGACTCCCTCGTCAGCCAGGAGTTCCTTGACAAGAACGCGGGCATCGGCAACAAGGTGGTGCGCGCCGGTGCCATGACCATCAGGGACAGCGGCAATGCCGATGTGACCGGCAACTACAACATCACCTATGTGGATAACACCACCAGCACCATCAACCAGGCCAATCTGACGCTTACCACCAACAACGTCACCAAGACTTACGACGGAACGCTCGGTGCGGCGGGTACTGCGGCCGTCGCTAGCGGCACGGTGTTCAGCGGTGACAGCGTCACGGGCGGCGCCTTTGCCTTTACCGATAAAAACGTCGGCAGCGGCAACAAGACGGTGACAACTTCGGGGATCACGGTGGGCGATGGCGTCAATAACGCCAACTACAACATCACGTATGCCGACAACACCAGCAGCACGATCAACCAGGCCAATCTGACGGTGACGGCCACAGGCGTGACCAAAACCTATGACGGTACAACCAACGCTACAGGCACGGGCTTTGTCGGCACGCTGGCAGGCGCCGGTGCGGGTGAGTCGGTCAATGCTGCCGCCACGCAGGTCTTTACCGACAAGAACTTTGGCGTTGGCAACAAGACGGTCCAGGCCAGCGGCCTGACCATCAAGGACAGCGGCAACGCCGACGTGACCGGCAACTACGCCATCACTTACGTCGACAACACGACCAGCACCATCAACAAGGCTGACCTGACAGTGACGGCCACGGGCCTGACCAAGACGTACGACGGCACGACGGCAGCCACTGGCACGGGCACCGTGGCTGTGCTGGCCGGCGCGGGCGCGGGCGAAATGGTCGATGCGGCTGGTAGCCAGGCCTTCCTCGACAAGAACTTCGGCATCGGCAACAAGGCGGTGCGTGCCAGCGGCGTGACCATCAAGGACAGCGGCAACGCCGACGTGACGGGCAACTACAACATTGCCTATGTCGACGACACGACCAGCACCATCAACAAGGCCAACCTGAGCCTGTCGACCTCCGACGTCACCAAGACCTATGACGGCGACTTCTTTGCCAACGGTACTGTGGTGGTGGCGTCGGGCACGGTGTTCGCTGGCGACAGCACTTCGGGCGGCGCGTTCAGCTTCATCGACAAGAATGTGGGCACGGGCAACAAGACGGTGGTGACCTTCGGCGTGACGGTGGGTGACGGCGTGAACAACGGCAATTACAACGTCAGCTATGTGAACAACAACACCAGCACCATCAACCAGGCCAACCTGACGCTCATCGCCAACAACGTCACCAAGACCTACGACGGTACGGTGGCCGCTTCCGGCTCAGCGGCGGTGTCGTCCGGAACGCTGTTTGCCGGTGACAGCCTGACAGGCGGCAGCTTTGCCTTTACCGACAAAAACGCGGGCATTGGCAACAAGACGGTAACGGCATCCGGCGTGACAGTGGGTGACGGTTTCAACAACGGCAACTACAACGTCACGTACGCTGACAACACCACCAGCACGATCAACAAGGCCAACCTGACGGTGACGGCCGATGCAGTGACCAAGACCTACGACGGCACACTGGCCGCCGCGGGTTCGGGCACCGTCGGCACGCTGGCCGGCGCCGGTGCGGGTGAAGTGGTCAATGCGGCCGCCACGCAGGCCTTTACCGACAAGAACTTCGGCATCGGCAACAAGACGGTCCAGGCCAGCGGCCTGACCATCAAGGACAGCGGCAATGCCGACGTGACCGGCAACTACAACATCAGCTATGTTGACAACACGGCGAGCACGATCAACAAGGCCGACGTGACGCTGGCGACCTCCGACGTCACCAAGACCTATGACGGCGGGCTTTCGGCAAGCGGTACGGTGGTGGTGACGGCTGGCCAGGTGTTCCTGGGTGACAACACCAGCGGCGGCAGCTTCGCCTTTACCGACAAGAACGCCGGCAGCGGCAACAAGACGGTGACGACCAGCGGCGTGACAGTGGGCGACGGCGTCAACAACGCCAACTACAACGTCAGCTATGCCAACAACACCACCAGCACCATCGACCAGGCCAATCTGACGCTATCCACCAGTAACGTCACCAAAACCTATGACGGCAACACGACGGCGGCAGGCAGCGTGACGGTGACCGGCGGTGCGCTGTTTGCCGGCGACGGCCTGACGGGTGGCAGCTTCGCCTTTGCCGACAAGAACGCCGGCAATGGCAACAAGACAGTGCAAACCAGCGGGGTCACGGTGGGCGACGGCGTGAACAACGGCAACTACGCCGTCACCTACGCCGACAACACCACCAGCACCATCAACCCATTTGCCGTGAGCGTGTCGGGCACGCGTACGTATGACGGCACGGCCGACGTGGCGGCCGGTGTGCTGAACATCGGCCCGCTCGTGGGCAGCGAAACCCTGGGCCTTTCAGGTCTGGCCACCATGGCCGACAAGAACGTGGGCGCCAACAAGACACTGACGGTGGCGGGCCTGGGCCTGGTTGACGGCAGCGGGATGGCCAGCAACTACACCTTCACCGGCGGCACGCAACAAGCCAGCATCACCCAGGCCAGCCTGACGGTGGGCAGCAGCAATGTCACCAAGACCTATGACGCCACCACCACGGCGGCCGGTACGGCTACGGTGACCGGCGGTACGCTGTTTTCGGGCGACAACCTGACCGGCGGCACGTTCGCCTTCACCGACAAGAACGCGGGCGCCGGCAACAAGACGGTGACGGCGGCTGGCGTGACAGTGGGCGATGGCGTGAACAACGGCAACTACGCCGTCACCTACGCCAACAACACGACAAGCAGCATCAACAAGGCCGACCTGACGGTGACGGCCAGCGGTGTGGACAAGGTCTATGACGGCACCACCGCCGCCACCGTGGGGTATGGCGACAACCGCCTGGGCAGCGATGTGCTAAGCGTCACGGGCGCAGCATCCTTTGCCGACAAAAATGCGGACACCGGTAAATCGGTGGGCGTGAACGGCATTGCCCTGGGCGGTACGGACGCCGGCAACTACAACCTGCTGAACACCACCACGACGACCACCGCCAGCATTACGCCCAAGGCGCTGACAGTCACGGCCAACGGCGACAGCAAGCTGTATGACGGCTCGGCTTATAGCGGCGGCAACGGCGTGAGCTACAACGGCTTTGTGGCCGGTGACTCGGCCTCCGACATCGGCGGTTCGCTGGCATACGGCGGCTCTTCGCAGGGCGCCATCGCCACAGGCAACTACCTCATCACAGCCGGCGGCCTGAGCTCGATCTCGGGCAACTACGCCCTGGGTTTTGTCGATGGCGCACTCAGCATCAAAACGTCTAACGCCAGCACGGTGGCCTTGGGCAATGCCGGCCTGGTGAGCCTCTACGACAGCGCGCTGACGGCGCTGGCCGGCCTGGGCGGTTCGTCGGGTGGTGGTGGCTTCAGCGGTGGCGCCGCAGCCGATGCCCTCGCAGCCGCTGCGGCGGAAGCGGGCAATACCGGCGAGGAGTAAGTTCAAGGGATGCGGCGCGCAAAGCATCTTTGGCAAAACCTCAAGCGCCGCTAGCCCCCATCCCAACCTTCCCCCAGCGGGGGAAGGAGTAAACCCGGGACGCTCTTGCCCCCTCCCCCGCTGGGGGAGGGCAGGGGTGGTGGCCTGCGGCGCTCGAAAACTCCCGGCGAACCTTTGGCCGGCTGCCTTTGCCGCCGGAATTTACATCAAATCGGGCTATAGCCCAATAGATACGTGGGTAAGGAGCTACTGATTTGATAGCGCCTCCGGTTGCGCCTAATGAACTCTCTCACCCAGCATGAGCCGTGGAACCGGCTTTGCCGGGCCACAGGCGGGCGGCCCCGGAGGGGCTGGAGCCCGCGGCTCCAAGCCTGCCTGCGCAGGCTTGGACGGGCGACAGAGGCGAAGCGTCTCGCGAGCCGCGGCCTGCAAGGCCTTGGGACCCACACGAAGTGGGGGAGCGTGGGGGCTCACCAGTTTCATTTGTAATGCGCAGGGCATGGGCTCGCGGCCCCAACTGGCATACCATCGCCGGCAGGAGAAGAAGAACTTGGGGCTTGCCCCCGTCCTGTCCCGAAAGGCTACCCATGAAAAGCCATGCCAGCATCAACCGCATTTACCGACTCGTCTGGAACGCAGCGTCAAGTCTGTGGGTGGCGGTGGCTGAGAACGCCAGAGGCGGTACCAAGGGCGGCGCCCGTTCCGGTGTCAGCGTCAGCGTAGCGGGCGGTTTCACTCTCAATGCCGTTTGCAGCGCGGGACTGCTCATGTTCGCCATGGGCGCCCAGCAAGCCCAAGCCGCTGATGCTGCCAATGCCTCCGTGTCTGCCGGCGCAGCCGGTATAACGACGGTGGGCAACACCACGACGATCAACCAGGGCAGCCAGCGCGTGGCGATTGACTGGACGTCGCTTTCAACCCGCGCCAACGAAGCCTTGGTGTTTAACCAGCCCAATGCGGCTGCGATTGCACTGAACCGCATCACCGGCAGCAGCCCGAGTGAGCTGTTCGGAAGCCTCACCGCGAACGGGCAGGTGTTTATCCTGAACCCGAACGGCGTGTTGTTTGGTGCCGGCAGCCAGGTCAATGTCGGCGGGCTGGTCGCTTCCACGCTTTCCATGAGTAACGACGACTTCATGAACGGCAAGCTGGTGTTCACCGGCTCGGGCGGGTCGGTCGTCAACAAGGGAACCCTGAAGGCGGCCCCCGGCGGTTACCTGGCGCTGCTGGCCCCCGAAGTGCGCAACGAAGGCGTGATGACCGCCAACCTCGGAACCGCCTTGCTCGCCGCGGGCAACAAAGTCACGCTGAACATCGACAACGGCAGCCTGCTGGGCTACAGCATCGAGCAGGGCGCCATCAATGCGCTGGCCGAGAACAAGCATTTGATCCAGGCCAACGGCGGGCAAGTTCTGCTCTCGGCCAAGGCCATGGACAACCTGACAACCGCCACGGTCAACAACACCGGCGTGATTGAAGCGAAGACGATCCAGAACAAGGCCGGCCGCATCCTGCTGATGGGCGACATGGAAGTGGGCACCGCCAACGTGGCGGGCACGCTCGATGCTTCGGCACCGGATGGAGGCAACGGCGGATTCATCGAAACCAGCGCGGCCCACGTCAAGGTGGCTGACGGCGCAAAGATCACCACCTTCGCCAGCAGCGGCAACCACGGCACCTGGCTGATCGACCCGACCGACTTCACCATCGCCGCAGGCAGCGGCGGACTGAGCGGCAGCGGCATAGGCGCCACCACCCTGTCCAACAACCTCAACCTGGGCAACGTCGCGCTGGCCACCAACAATGCGGGCGGCACCGACAACGGCGACATCCACGTCAACTCGGCCGTCACCTGGAACGCTGGCACTACGTTGACCTTGAGCGCCTGGCGCAACATCAACATCAACGCATCCATCACCTCGCAGCACGCCAACGGCAAGCTGGCGCTCGAATACGGGCTGGGCGCGCTCAATGCGGGCAACACCGCCACCTACAACGTGCGCGCGCCCGTCAACCTGCGGGCCGGCGACAACTTCAGCACCAAACTGGGCAGCGATGGCGCGACTGACCCCTACAAAGTCATCACCAGCCTGGGTGCAGCAGGCAGCATCACCGGCACCGACCTGCAGGGCATCAACGGCGCGCCGGCCCTGAACTATGTGCTGGGCGCCGACATCGACGCCAGCGACACGGCGAACTGGAACGCCGGGGCGGGCTTTGACACCCTGGGCGGCGTGGGCGCGCCGGGCATTTTTGAGGGACGTTTTGACGGCCTCAATCACAGGATCACCAACCTCTTTATCAACCGGCCGGGCGACAACTTCGTCGGCCTCTTCGGCCTGACGCAGAGCACCAGCATCCGCAATCTCGGGCTGGTCGGCGGGAGCATCACGGGCGCCGACTTTGTGGGTGCCATTGCGGGGCAGGGCTGCTGCACCACCTTCACCAATGTCTACAGCACGGCTTCGGTCACCGGCACCGACGAGGTGGGCGGTCTGGTGGGCGAACTCAGCGATGGCGGCGTCACCGACTCGTATGCCACCGGCGCTGTGACGGGTGCAGACAAGGTCGGCGGACTCGTCGGTAGCTCGATCGACGGCACCATCACGCGCGCCTACAGCACCGGCCTTGTTACCACCACGGGAACGGCAGGTGGCCTGGTCGCCGAACAGATTGGAACGGCAGCCACAAACGACAGCTACTGGAACGTCACCACCTCGGGTCAGGCCACCAGTGCGGGCGGCACCGGTAAAACCACCGCCCAGATGATGCAGGCGGCCACCTTTGCCGGCTGGGACATGGCCACGCAAGGCGGCTCCACGGCGGTCTGGCGCATTTACGAAGGCCAGACCGGCCCGTTGCTGCGCAGCTTCCTTCAGCCGATCACGCTGCCCAACACCAGCGTGGTGTTCAACGGCGCGCAGCAGTCCGGCGCCGGTGCGGCCGGTGTCACGGCCGCCAGCGGCACCAGTCTGGGCACCTACAACGCCTGGTCGACCCAGGAGGGTTATGACATCACTGGTGGCACGTTGACCATCCGGGCCGCAGGCTCTGGCAGCGGCACGGCGGGCGAGTTCCTGGCCGATGAGGCCTATCGCAGTGCGATGGTGTACCTGGCCGGGGTTGCCCGGACGGGCAGCAGCCCAGGCGGCCAGGAAGCCAGGGCCCAGGCCGAAGCCCTCTCCACGGCGGCGGCCGAAGCGGGTGAGCAAGACGGTCGTTAGCGTCGAGCGCTCTTAAGCTGCTGCCGCCGAAGCCGGCAACACCGGCGAGGACGAGTAAGCAAGCGCGGTGACGGCGCGCAGGGCAGTGAGCGCCAGTGAGGGCCCGCGCCCCAGGCGGACGGGCCGCAGAACCGTGCGGATTTTAGTTGCTATTGAATTGATAGCGATATGTGTATGCTGTATGCGGGCTAGCGGTCGATTTTACTATCGGAAACTTTGCTGGCCCCATTGACGGTGAATACCAGGCAAACATGGCACTGACGCCTCCGGCAAGCCCGGGCTGGCCTGCGCCCTTAACGGCAGCAGGAAAGGCGCCTTCAGGCAGCAGCCGGCGTGCGTGCCAGCGGCAGCCACAGCGTGAAGCGCGTACCTGCCGGGCCTGACAGCCACGCCACCGTGCCTTGCAGCACGTGCGCGCGCCGCTGCTGGTTGTGCAGGCCCTTGCCGCCGGCATCCTGCAGCGCCCCGGCCACGTCAAAGCCCTGGCCGTTGTCTTCGATGGTGACCTGCACGCCGCCGTCTGCGGTGGCGGTGGCGACGCGGATCTCGGTGGCCCGCGTGTGGCGCAGGATGTTGGCCACGCTCTCCTGCACGATGCGCAGGATGTGCAGCGCGCTCGACGGGTCCAGCCATTGCAGTGTGGGCAGTTCCCGCACTTCCCAAAACAGGCTGACGCCGGTGCCCTCCAGCCGGGGCTCCAGCCTGAAGCGCAGTGTGGCCAGCAGCAGGAGCAGGTCGGCCTCCACCGGCTCCATCGAATCGATGGCCAGCTTCAGGTCGTCCATGCAGTCCTTGAGGATCTGGGAGACCTTTGCATCGCTCATGCCGCCGTGCTCCACGGAGCGGATCGCGCTGATCAGCGACGAACCGAGCCCGTCGTGCATGTCCTGCATCATGCGCTGGCGCTCGTCGCTCAGCATCTGCCGCTGCTCGACGGCGCGCAGCCGCTGGTGGCTCATTTCAAGTTCGACCTCGCGGGCCCTGAGCCGTTCGGCCAGGCTGGCGTTGAGCTGTTCGACTTCGACAATCGCGCCGACATAACGCCGGTACAGCAGTGCGCCGAAGATGCTGAAACTGATCGCGTTGGTCCACGCGCCCAGGTACCAGCCTTCGGGGCTGGTGAAGTTGCTTTGCTGCAGCCAGTCGCCTGCGTTAAACACGGTGCACAGGGCCGTGCCCATGGCCACCAGCATGGCTTCGCCGGAAGCGCTGCGCCAGGCGTTGAGGGCGGCGGCCAGCGAAACACTCACACCCATGAGTGCCACCACCGCGTAAATCAGCGGCGTGACCTTGGGTGTGTTGGGCAGGGTGGCGGTCACGGGCAAGGTCAGAAGGCCCATCAGCACCGTGGCGGCGATCAGGGAGCCGGTGAGCCAGGGCTGCCGGCGGCGGTGCAGCAGGACGATTGAAAAATGCACCGTCACGACCAGCCAGAACAGCGAATTCACCGTCAGCCAGGCAAACCAGTCGTTGGCGATCGGAAAGCCCACATAAAAGTGCAGGCCGCGCAGGAAAGAAGTTGCGGCCAGCGCGAAGAACAGCAGGTAATCCGTGCGGTGCCGCCGCTTGAACCACACAAAAAGCGCGAAGATGCCCACCGCGAGGAAGGCCGTGCTGAACATGGCCGGCAGCTCAAGCTGCAGCCAGTGCCGCCAGCTGTGGCGCCAGCTCAAGGCTTCGGCCGGGCCCAGCCACAGCGAAGACAGGGCCACCTGGCTGGCGCGTGTGTGCTCCAGGCGGATCAGGATTTCGCTCGGCGGGCCGCCGTCGGCGTTTTTATCCAGCGGCACCCACAGGGGCATGCGCGGGCTGTTCCATAGCTGCCCCTGCTGCTGGGCGGTGTGCACGAGTTGGCCGTCTGCATAGACCGCCACGGTGCCGTCGGTGCGCACGCGCGCGCCGTACAGCGCCAGCGGCCCGTTCGTGGGGGGCAAGCCTTGCGAGCTAATCCTGAACCAGCTGGTGCGGGTTGTTCCCGGCGCTGCGGCCGCTGCCTGGCGGAGCAGCGACACCGGCAAGGCGTGGGGCAACCGGGCGGCTTGCCAGGCGGCTGGCAGCGAGGCGCTGTCCTGTGTGGGCGCCGCCGCGCTGAAGCCGGGCGCATCGAACACCTGCCACTGCGCCTCGGTGATGTGCAGGCTTTCCTGCGTGTTCGAGCCTGCGGACCACACGTTCAGCGCCGCCAGGGCCGCCACGGTCATCAGCAAGGCGCCGGCAATGAACGCAACCAGGCGCCCGGCACGGCGCTGGGGGGAGCTCGATGAAGGTTCTTGCGCAGGTGTCACGGCGAGATTTTGACTTGTTCAGCCTGGGAAGCAGCCGGGCAGGGCGGGACGCTATTGCGCCAGCAGCCCCTGGCTGCGGGCCTCGTAGATGGCTTCGGCCTTGGAGGTGACTTTGAGCTTGCTGTAGATGCGGCGCACAAAAGTGCGCACCGTGAAATGCGACAGGCCCATGAGCTTGGCGATTTCCACCGCGGTGAACCCTTTGGTGATGAAGTCGAGGACTTCCTTTTCGCGAGCGGACAGCAACTGCGGCGCATCGCCCGACAGCTCCGCACCCGGCGCGGCGCCACCGGCGGCGTCTTGCCGGAAACGCGCCAGCACCTGGCGCGCGATGATGGGGCTGATGGGGCTGCCGCCGCTGGCCAGGCTGCGGATTTCGTCGACGATCTTCGCCTGGGAGCTGTCCTTGAGCAGGTAGCCGGAGGCCCCCGCCTCGATGGAGCGCATGACATGCGTTTCATCGCCGAAATTGGTGCTGACCATGATGCTGCAGCTGGGCCACTGCCGCGCCGCAGCCCGTATCACCTCGATGCCCGAGCCATCAGGCAGGCCCAGGTCCACCAGCAGCACGTCCACCGGCGGGCCTTGCAGCAGGGCGAGGCCTTCGGCCTGGGTGCCGGCTGTGCCGGCCAGCGTCATGTCGGGCGCGGCCAGCAAGGCGCGGGCCAGCGCACCGCGAAAGCTGAGATCGTCTTCAACGATGGCGACGTGGATGCGCGGCGCAGTTCCGTCCAGGGGCGCCGGCTGTTCGGGGGGGTGGGTGTTGAGCGCTTGCATCTGGATGACATTGTGCGATGGATTGAAGGGCGGGCTTCGTAGCGCATTTGTGCTACAGGCAAAACCCGTATGCGTAGCTACCATCCTTTTCGTTGTTTCAACCGTAATAAGGTGAGTGGTTTAAATACCCGATTTGCTTTTACCCTTGAGCCAACCCCTGGCCGGATTTTTACCTCCGTTAACTGCATGAGTCGACCCCGCCGCTTTGCCCGCACTACCACTTTCCGACCGGCAATGGCCATGTTACAGGGTGTGTCCCCAAAAATAGGGACATACAGGCCAGACGGTCTCTGCGACATTGCTGCAACCGGGTTGCAGCATGGGCCCCTACTACATTTGCAGTATTGCCTGGGTACCTGTCGATACACAGAATCGCGTGAAAGCCGGAGGGGGTGGTTGCCATCCAGCGGTCAAACAAAAACGTCCTGGCCGCCCGCTGGCAGTCAGGGGAACCTGCTTCGCATCCCTACTTAAAAACAAGCCTGTCTCATGAAACTGAACCCTCTACCTCTTTCCGCACTGACCTCTGCCTTGCTGGTGGCCCTGCAAAGCGGCGCCTGGGCCCAGACGCCGCCTGCGCCCGATGCCGGCCAGGTGCTGCGTGACCTGCAGCAAGCCCGGCCGGCGCCGCCGCCGCAGTCCGCTCCCCTGCAGCGCATCGATGAAACCGCCGACCTGAGCCAGCAGGGCGAGGCGAAGGTGATGGTCAAGTCGGTTGCCATCACCGGCAACAAGGAAATCCCGACCGAGCAACTGCAGCCGCTGGTCGCCAGCCTGGTGGGCTCGGAGCGCTCGCTGACCCAGCTCAACGCCGCCGCCCGCCGCATCACGGCTTATTACCGCAGCCAGGGCTTTGCCGTGGCCCGCGCCTATTTGCCCGCGCAAGACATCACCGACGGCGGCGTCACCATCAGCATCATCGAAGGGCGTATTTCCAGCCACAAGATCAACAACCAGTCTCTGCTTTCCGACGAACGCGCCCAGGCTTACCTCGGCCAGGTCAAGGATGGCGATGTCATCAAGAGCGATCAGATCGACCGCGGCTTGCTGCTGTTGCAAGACACGCCCGGTGTCAGCACCTCGCGCGCCACGCTGCAGCCCGGCGCCAGCGTGGGCACGTCTGAGCTGCTGATTGAAGTCAACCCTGCCAAGCCCTACAGCGGCAATGTGGTGCTTGACAACTACGGCAGCCGTTACACCGGCGAATACCGTGTGGCCGGCACCTTCAACGTGGTCAGCCCGCTGAAAATCGGCGACCAGTTCACCGTCAATGCACTGACCGCGGGCCAGAACCTCAGCTTTGCCCGGCTGGCTTACCAGTTGCCCGTCGGCAGCGACGGTCTGAAGCTGGGCGCCGCTTACTCTGACGTGCACTACAAGCTGGGCAAAGAGTTTGAAGCCCTGCAGGCCCACGGCACGGCCACCAGCGCCAGCGTGTTCGCCGCTTACCCCTTCATCCGCAGCCAGTTCAAAAATCTGAGCGGCACCGTCGCGCTGGAAGACAAGCGCCTCAAAGACTATGTGGACGGCACGGCCACCTTCACCCCCAAGAAAGTGACCACCACCAGCTTCGGGCTTTCAGGCAGCCTGCAGGACGCCCTGGGCGGCGGCGGGATCACCGGGATGGACCTGTCGGTGATCTTGGGGAACCTGAGCATCAACTCCCCCACGGCGCTGGCCATCGACGCCGCTTCGGCGCAGTCCAACGGCAGCTACACCCGCATGACTTACGGCATCAACCGCTTGCAGCGCTTCACCGACAGCACCTTCCTGTCTGTCTCGCTGAGCGGGCAGACCGCCAGCAAGAACCTGGACTCGTCCGAGAAGTTCTCGCTGGGCGGCATCAGCGGCGTGCGTGCCTATCCGCAGGGCGAGGCCAGCGGCGACGAAGGCCTGCGCGGCACGGTGGAGTTGCGCCACAACCTGATGGCCAACGTGCAGGCGACCTTGTTCTACGACTGGGGCAGCGTCACGATCAACCGCAAGCCCTTCGGCCCGGCGGCATCGAACAGCCGCAACCTGGCCGGTGTGGGCGTGGGCGTCAACGCCAGCCTGGGCCCTGTGCAGCTGCGTTCCTCCCTGGCCTGGCGCACCGACGGCGGCTTGCCGACTTCCATTCCCGCCTCGTCGGCCAAGCGGCCCACGCTGTGGCTGCAGGCCGCCGTGGCGTTTTAAGGGGCGGCGCAGCAAACCCGCTGCTATTGATTCGATAGCAGCTGGCGTAGATGAATAAAGGGCTGGAGGCCAATTTTCTTAAATAATTGGATGCTGCAGCACCGAGGCCCCGCGTGAGGCCCCGAACATCCCCCCATCGGCAGAGCACGGCAAGCTACTGCAATTGCAGTATTGCCCGGCCGGTGTTCCGTCTCCAGAATGTCTGCACCCGCGTTAGCCGGTGCCGGGCCCCCAGCCTCTCGCACCCGCCGCCACGCCTCTCAAAAAGGTGACCCGCATGACGGACGAGATATCCCTGGAAGCCAGGACCAGGCAGATGATGGCGAGATTTCGCACCCATGAATGGCTGGGGTTTGCCGCAGGCTTTTTGATTCTTGCGGCTGTTGAAGTTGTGCGTGCCTGGTGCGCGCCGCAGCTGCCCGCCCGTATGGTGTATGGCTGCTTCGTGCCCATCGTGGGCGCCGTCTCGCTGATGGCGATTTACCTGTCGGTTTCCCTGCACAAGGCACTGAAGGAGCACAGCGCGGTCGACCCCTTGGCACGGCGCGAGATGTGTATTCTTTTTCTGCTGGGCACGCAGGATGCGTATGGCCTGAAGCTGATGCGGCGGGCCACGATGGCGGCCAATGTACATGCACTGAGCTTTGGAATGGCCATTGGCCTGGTGGTGTTCAGCGTCATCGGCATTTGATCGAGCCTGGCTCAAGCCTTGGGTGCGCTAAAGAAATACCTCGCGCTTGTTTCCAGAACTCTTTTGGCATTCACTTTGATGTCGCACGAAAGCGGCCGGGGCGCCTGCACATAAAACGGCCAGGAAGCCGCGGCGCGGCCTTGCTGCGGCTGGACAAAGGGCGTGACGGGCGTCTTGGCCTGGGCGGGGGGGTGATGTGAGAGCTGCATTGAAGTCCCTTGTGTCTTTATTTGGGCTCGTTTTCGGCTTCGGTCTCGGCCTGGATTTCGAGCTTGGGGTTGTCTGTGTTGAAGAACAATAATACTGTACATATATACAGTTATCAACTATGATTTACCCATGGAAACAATGCCCTCCATTCCCCAAGACCAGTGGATTTCCCTTTGCGCCCGGCGCTTGCACCAACGGTGGCGCACGGTAGGCCTGGCCCAACTCGAAGAAGTCGCAGGGACGATCTGGCAGCAGCCCGGGTTGCAGTGCATGCAGCCCGACGAAGCCGCTGCGCTGTGGCTTGCGCCGGTGGTGTTAAGTCCGGCGCACGGCCCGACCGCTTAGCCGTCTCAGGCTGGCTGGGTGGCTTCGCCGCTTCAGGACAAAGGGGCGTTACATTATTTGAGGCCAAGCGCATAAAGCGCATGCGGGGCACACCTGCATACCAACAACTAAACGACCCGGGAGGAGAAGGCGATGGAGCCCCTACAGAACCTTGACACGCCACTGGCGCCGCGGCAAGCGCCCCAGGCCGACCAGACACACCAGCTCAGCATTGAGTTCACCGGCTCGGGCAGCGAATACTTCCGGATCTGGATCGTCAACATGTTGCTGCTCATGGTGACTTTCGGCATTTATTACCCGTGGGCCAAAGTGCGGCGCTTGCGTTACTTCTATGGCAACACGGTCGTTGGCGGTGAACCGCTGGGGTTTCATGCGGACCCTACCAAGCTGCTCAAGGGTTACCTGCTGGTCGGTTTGTTGTTCATGCTGTATTCAGCCGCAGGCAAGTTTTCGGCTACAGCCGGATTTATCGCCTTCCTGATCGTGGCCGCGCTCTGGCCTGCCTTGCTGAAGTCCGCCATGCAGTTCCGCATGGCCAACACCAGCTGGCGAGGCCTGCGGTTCAAGTTCAAAGGGTCGCTGGAGGGCGCGTACCGTGCCGTGTTGCCATTGTTTGTGCCTGGCCTGGTCATACTGGCCGCACTGACGCAAGTGGCGGACCCCGAGAAACCACCGGTCTGGTACCTCAAGGTGCTGGGCGTGGTCTTGCTGGCTTCGCTGGTCGTGGCGCCCTGGCTGCTCTGGAACCTCAAGAAGTACCAGCACAACCATTACGCGCTGGCGTCCCTGCAGACGACCTTCAAGGCCACGCTGGGTTCGTTCTACACGCTTTTCCTGAAAATCATCGGCGTCACGGTGTTGCCGCTGCTGGTGCCGGTGGGCGCTGCCGGCGCCATCCTCTACACAATGAAAACCAGCGGTGCGCTGACGAAATCTTCCACGGGCCTGGTCATCATGATCATCGTATTCGGCGTTTTCGCCGGCATGGCGGCGATGATGATCATGGTCAAGCCCTATGCCACGGCGCGCTTTCAGGACCTGGTGTGGACGCGCACCGGCAATGTGTCCCTGCGCTTCATCAGCCGCCTGGGCTTCAGGTCGCTGCTGTGGGTGACGCTGAAAAACTGGCTGCTGGTGGTGCTCACATTGGGGTTTTACTGGCCGTTCGCAGCGGTGGCGCTGGCCCGCATCAGGCTTGAAGCCGTGACGGTGAAAACACGGGTGAGCCCCGAGACCCTGATCGCCATGGCGGGGGCTGTGGAGGGCGACGCGGCCGGTGAGGCCGGCGGCGACCTGTTCGGCCTCGATATCGGGTTCTGAGCGCTCACCCGGTTTCGAGTTTTATGACGCCCATGCAACACGGCCAGGCCGCCACGCTTGCCGCCAGTTATTTTGACGGTGCCAGTGCCCGCGCACGGCCCGTGACGCTGCAGATCGAAGGTGATGAACTGCTGATCCAGGGCGAGGATGTTCACCGCCGTGTTGCGCTGCGCAAGGTGCAATGGCCCGAGCGTACCCGCCATGGCACGCGGGTGGCGCACTTCACAGAAGGCGGCTCCGTGCAGTGTGCCGACGCCGCCGCCTGGGACGACTGGAGCCGCGCCAGCGGCCGCCGCGATTCGCTGGTGGTGACGATGCAGCAAAGCTGGCGCTGGGTCATTGCCAGTGTGGTGGCGCTCGTCGTGCTGTTCGGCGTCATTCAGCAATGGGGGCTGCCGGTGGCGGCGCGCGCCCTCGTGGCGGTCACGCCGCAGAGCGTGGACAGTTCGCTGGGCGAAACGTCACTGGCCGTGATTGATGAACACTTGATGCGCCCCAGCAAACTGCCGGCGGCCGAGCAGGCGCGGCTGCGTGACGCATTTGCCAAAGCCGTCGGCGCCATGCCGCCGGGCAGCGTGCCGGCGTGGCAACTGGTGTTTCGGCGCAGCCGCATTGGCCCCAACGCCTTTGCATTGCCGGGCGGAACCATGGTGATGACCGACGAACTGGTGGAACTGGTCGGGCGCGACGAGAAAGTCATTACCGCCGTACTGGCGCATGAGCTGGGCCACGTGCAGCACCGGCACGGCCTGCGCATGCTGATACAGGCTACCGCGCTGAGCGGGCTGGCTGCCATGGTGGTGGGCGACTTCAGCACCGTGCTGGCGGGTGTGCCCGTGTTGCTGGGCCAGGCCAGCTATTCACGCGACGCCGAGCGCGAAGCCGACCAGGAGGCGGTGCGCATCCTGAAATCGGCCGGCATTTCACCGGCAGTCATGGTGACCCTGTTCGAGAAAATCGCCGCGCAAAGAAGCGAGGCCGCCAAGTCAGGCAAGACGGGAAAATCCGGCGAACCCGCTCCGGAAACAGCTTCCGGTGACAAGCTCCCTGATCAGGAATCCTGGCTGGGAATCGCCTTTGCCTCACACCCCGCCGACGCCGAGCGGATACGTTACTTCACGGAAGCAGCAGCCGGGCGCTAGGGGCAAGCGCGGGGCTGGGACCGGGCCCCTGGCCCAGTCCATGCCCCCGGCAGGCGTGAGGGCCTTACTTCTTCATTTCATCCTTGCCCATGGCGTCTTTCTTCATGCCGTCCTTGGCCATGTGATCCTTCTTCATCTTGTCCTTCTTGGCCATGGCCATCTTGTCGTCTTTCTTCATGCCGTCCTTTGCCATGGCGTCTTTACCCATCGCGTCTTTACCCATGGCGTCTTTACCCATCGCGTCTTTCTTCATGCCGTCTTTGGCCATGGCGTCCTTGCTCATGGCATCTTTACCCATGGCGTCTTTTTTCATGGCGTCCTGCGCCATGGCGCTGCCGCCGGCGAAAAGCAGGCAGGCCGAGAGGAGGGAAGCGGTCAATGTCTTGTTCATGGTGTTGTCCTTGAAAGAGTGTTGGAGATACGGTTGAAAACGGCAATGACTTCGGGGCCTTTGCCGGCGTTGCAGGGCCTCTGAGCGCGCTCAGCTGCCTCCGAACCAGTTGTAGCCCTGGTCTTCCCAGTAGCCGCCAGGGTAGGTGTTGGTCACAAAAATCGCCTGGATGTGTTTTGGGTTTTTGTAGCCCAGCTTGGTGGGCATGCGAAGCTTCATCGGAAAGCCGTACTTGGGCGGCAGTACCTGGCCGTCGTAGGTCAGTGCCAGCAGGGTTTGCGGGTGCAGGGCTGTCGCCATGTCGATGCTGGTGAAGTAGTCGTCGGCGCACTTGAAGCCCACGTACTTGGCCGTGGTGTCCGCGCCCACCTTGTTGAGGAAGTGAAAAAACGGCACACCGCCCCATTTGCCGATGGCGCTCCAGCCTTCCACGCAGATGTGGCGCGTCACCTGGTCGGCCTGCGGCATGGCGCGCAGCTCGGGCAGCGACCATTTGCGCCTGTCGGCCACCAGGCCGGCGACTTCCAGGCGGTAACCTTCTTCCTCTACTTCGCGCACTTCGTCTTCGCCGTAATAGGCGTTGAAGGGAAAGGGCCGGGTGATCATGGAATCGGGGTAGGTGGGCGCCAGGCGGCTGGGATCAAACAGCAGGCCCTGCACGTCGTCATTGATACGCGAAATGCGGGTGAGGGCGGTGTTGACAGCCTCGCTGTCGTCCAGCATGCAGCCGGTCAGCATCGAAAGGCCACCCAGGGTGAGCGAGCCGCGCAGGAAATTGCGGCGCGCCAGCGAGAGCTTGTGGACCGTGGCGATGCGGTCGACGGCTTCCTTGAGAATGGCGTCGCCGTCGATGTTCAGGCGCCTGGGGCGTTGGATTTTCATGGGGCTTCCTTGTGGGGCTTGCTCGGGGCTCGAAGGCGTCGCTCAGCGGCCACGCAGCATGTAAACCAGCGTTTTGGGTACCAGCGCCACCATCACCAGGTGCACCACGACAAAACCGGCCAGCGCCGCCATGGCAAAAAAGTGAACCAGGCGCGCGCCTTCATAACCGCCCATCAGCTCACGCAGCAGAGGGAACTGAACCGACTTCCAGAGCACCAGGCCGGACAGCACGATGAGCACGCTGTCGGCCATGACAAAGAGGTAGGCCAGGCGCTGCACCATGTTGTAGTGGCGCGGGTCGGCATGGGCCAGCCGGCCTTTCAGCGCGGCCAGCAGGTCCGTGAAAATGCCTTTGACCGACAGCGGAAAGAACTTGTGGAACAGCCGCCGCGTGAAAAGGTTGAAGGCCAGGTAGAGCAGGCCGTTGAAAAACAGCAGCCACATGGCCGCGAAGTGCCACTGCAGCGCGCCGCCCAGCCACCCGCCCAGCGTGAGTTCTTTGGGAATGGCAAAGCCGAGGAAGGCGGTGGCGTTGTAGATGCGCCAGCCGCTCATCATCAGTACCACCACAGCCAGGGCGTTGAGCCAGTGCATGGCGCGCAGCCAGCCGGGGTGTATGGCTTGAATGCTTGTTTTCATGAAATGCTCCCCAGAGTTACCCGCGATGTCCGGCGCTTTCCCCAAGAAGGAAGAAAGGGAAAGGGCCGGGATTTCCGCCGCAGTTTTGCTGCGCGTTGGGGTTTGGTCGGGCCAGGCTTGCGCTTCTTACACGCAGATTGAATTTATTTGCAGGCAGAATCCGGGAAACGCCCTGCCACCATCTGCAATACCACCTGATGTACCGCTACAAACGACTGCTCGCCGTGCTCGCATTTCTGGGCCTGCTGCTGGCTGTGTTTCAGTTCTCTGGTTTGCGAGACAACTTCAGCCTGGCTTTCTTGCACCAGAAGTTTCTGGACAACGAGATCACAGGGCTGCTGATCTTTGTAGCCTTGTTCGCGCTGGGCAATTTGATCCAGATCCCCGGCTGGATATTCCTGGCGGCCGCGGTGCTGGCGCTGGGTGAGGTGTGGGGCGGCGTGGCGACCTATCTCGCGGCGGTGATCTCATGCGTCTTTACCTTCTGGCTGATCCGCCTGCTGGGCGGTGACGCCTTGCGGCAGATTAAAAACCGTTGGGCGCTCGGCGTGCTGGAGCAGCTTGACGCGCGTCCGGTGGCCAGCATCGTGGTGTTGCGTCTGCTGCTGCAGACCGTGCCGGTACTGAACTATGCGCTGGCGATGTCGGGGGTGAAGTTCAGGGACTACCTGGTGGGCACGCTGCTGGGCTTGCCGCTGCCGATCGCGCTGTACTGCGTTTTTTTCGATTCCCTGGCGCGGCTGCTGAAGGTGCCGGGATATTGAGTCTTGAGGCCCTAGGTATTTCCGCCAGCCATGCGAGCCAGCATGGGCAAAAGAAAAGCCGCCGTGATGCTCAGGAAAAACACCAGCGCGTAGGCCATCAGCGCAAGCAAGGCGCCGACTTTGGGCCCAACCGGTGCACCGGTGGGCGTCCTGGCGCGCGGTCCCAGCAGCCATGCACCCAGGGCGAGTTGAGCGAGCAAGCCTGTAGCGATGTCCAGGAGTGAGGCGGACACGGGGCCTGCGCCCACGGCAAGGTTTAGCCACCTCACGCAGGTGCCGACAGCGAGCAGCACAAGAAACAGCACCACGCCGAAAACAGCCGCGTGCTTCCAGCTGAGCTGTGAGCGGCGATAAAGCGTTGCAGCCAGTTTGATGCAGGTGACATAGGCGAAAACCGTGAACGCAAACGGAAAAAGGCTGGGGAGATTTGCCATGAGGGGCGCTGCACAGGGGTCAGGGTGCGCGCCGGCGAATAAAGCGCAGAAGCACGCCAAATGCCAACGCCAGCAAAATCCCGGCCAATACCAATTTTCCTGTGACCGCGGCCACAGTTGCACCACTGACAAGCCCGAAGCCAGCGGCCGCCTCTAACAAGTGCAATCCGCCTTCAAGAAGTTTAGCCAAGCGGGCTTTAACCCTGAACATGATGCGCGAGGGGCGTCGCAGGCCGGTTAGTCTGTCGCGTCATTCAGCATGCGCTCGTAAACCGCAAGATCTTCTGCCGAGAAACAGCAAAACACAATCTCCTGTAAGGAAGAGGGTGTCTGCAATGCCTTGCGCACACTCGCCACTGCAACGCCTGCCGCCAACTCGATTGGATAGCCGTAAATACCGGTGCTGATGCTGGGAAAGGCCAGTGAGGTGACGCCTTTGGCGGCGGCGATTTCCATAGAGCGCCTGTAGCAGGACGCAAGCAGATCAGGCTCACCGTTGCCGCCGCCGCGCCAGACGGGGCCTACCGTGTGGATGATGCATTCGGCGGGAAGGCGATAGCCTTTGGTGGCTTTGGCCTCGCCGGTTTTGCAGCCGCCCAGCAGCCGGCATTCATGAACCAGATCGGGGCCGGCGGCGCGGTGAATGGCACCATCGACCCCACCGCCGCCCAGCAGCGATGAATTGGCGGCATTGACGATGGCGTCAAGCTGTAGCTTTGTGATGTCGGCCCGGACGGCTCGGAGTGTGGCGGGCATGGCGGGGTCTCCGGAGGCTGGCGTTTGCGGGGTAAGCAAGAGGTCCGCAGAACATGCGGACCCCTGCTCACAGCACCTTGCTCAGAAAGCGCTTGGTCCGCTCTTCCTTGGGGTTGTCAAAGATCTCGGAGGGCGAGCCCTCTTCAATCACCAGGCCTTCGTCGATGAACATCACCCGGTCGGCCACCTGGCGGGCAAAGCCCATTTCGTGGGTGACGACCACCATGGTCATGCCTTCTTCGGCCAGGGCCTGCATGACGGCCAGCACTTCGCCGACCATTTCGGGGTCCAGCGCGGATGTCGGTTCGTCAAACAGCATGATGCGCGGCTGCATGGCCAGTGCGCGGGCAATCGCCACGCGCTGCTGCTGCCCGCCCGAGAGCTGGTTGGGGTAGGCGTCGATCTTCTCGAGCAGCCCGACCTTGACCAGCAGCTCACTCGCGCGGTTACGCGCTTCCAGGGCTGTCAGCTTGCGCACCTTGGTCGGGGCCAGCGTGATGTTTTCCAGAACCGTCTTGTGCGGGAACAGGTTAAAGCGCTGAAACACCATGCCGATTTCGGAGCGCAGGGCGTCGACGTCGGTCTTGGGTTCATGCACCGACACGCCGTGCACCAGCACTTCACCGCCCGTGGCGTCTTCCAGGCCGTTCAGGCAGCGCAAAAACGTGCTTTTGCCTGAGCCGGAAGGGCCGATGACGCACACCACTTCGGTGGCCTTGATGGCGCAGTCGATGCCGCGCAGCACCGGGGTCTGGCCAAACTGCTTGGTCAGCCGGTTAACGCGAATCACCTCGTCCATAACGAGCCTCCAGTTTCTTGACAAGGTAAGCCAGGCCCAGCGTCAGCACCCAGTACATGACGGAGATGGTGAGGTAGGGCTCCCAGTAGCGTGAATAGGCGCCGGCCACGGTGCGCGCGGCGTAGGCCAGTTCGGCCAGGCCGATGGCCGAGATCAGCGAAGAATCTTTCAGCAGCGAAATCGCGTTGTTGCCCAGCGGCGGCAGCATGCGCCGGAAGGCCTGCGGCAGTACGACGTGGTACATGGTGCGCGGAAACGACATGCCCAATGAACGCGAGGCTTCTACCTGGCCTTTGTCGATGGACTGGATGCCGGCGCGGAAGATCTCGGAGATGTAGGCGCCGGCATTGAGCGTGAGCGCCACGATGCCCGACAGGAAGGCGCCGTAGTTCTGCTTGATGTTGCGTGCGGTTTCACCCGAGATGATCAGGCCGTCGGTCGGGTTGATGAACAGCGGCAGCACGGCGAAGTGAATCAGCAGAATCTGCACAAACAGCGGCGTGCCGCGGAAAAAGCTGACATACACGGTGGACGGCCAGCGCAGGGCGTACTTGCAGATCTCGCGCGCGGGCGAGTGGCGCGATTCCGCCACGCGTGCCATGCCGATGGCCAGGCCCAGCAACGTGCCCTGCGCGATGCAGATCAGCGTCACCATGATGGTCATCTGCAGGCCGCGCCAGAACAGCACGCCGTACTCTGCAATGATGTCGGCCCGGAACCAGCCGAACCAGAGAACTTGCTCCATAACGAAGAAGTCTCAGTACTTACTGTGCAGGCAACGCGGGAGCGTCTGCCTGGAACCACTTCTTGTAGATGGTGGCGTAGCTGCCGTCAGCCTTCACGGCGGCCAGGCCTGCATTGAGCTTGGCCAGCAAGTCCTTGTTGCCTTGCTTCACGACGATGCCGAAGTATTCCTTGGGAAAGCTCGCGTCGCTCACGGTCTTGAGCTGCTTGTGCTCCTGCGTGCGGAAGGCGATCACGCCGTTATCGCCGATGGCGGCGTCCAGGCCGTTGTTGGCCAGCTCGGAGATCACCACGGGCGTGCTTTCAAAGCGGCGGATGTCGGGGTTGGTCTTGCCGAATTCGCGCGAGGCCATGTCGTCGCCGGTGCTGCCGGTGACCACGCCGATTTTTTTGCCGGCCAGGTCTTTCAGGCCCTTGGCCGTGCTGTTGCTGTGCACGGCGATCAACTGGCGCGCTTCAAAGTAAGGGGTGGTGAAGTCGTAAGACTGCTTGCGCTTGTCGTTGATGGTGACGCCCGAGATGACCAGGTCCACGTCGCCGTTGTTGAGCGCCGCGAAGATGCCGGTCCAGGGGGTGTTGACGATCTTGATCTGCAGGCCGGCCTTCTGGGCGATGGCTTTGATCATGTCGACGTCATAGCCGACGATTTCCTTGGTCGGGCTTTCATAGGCAAACGGGCGGTAGGTGGCGCTGGAGCCGACGACCAGCTCCTTGTTTTGGGCCTGGACAGTACCGAAGGCAAGAGTGAGCAGGCCGGCGGTGGCGGCGATTTTGTGAAGGAGATTCATGGTGATGTCCAGAAGGAGGGATAAAGGTTGCCAATCGACCCGCTTACACAAGGAGCCGAAAAAGCGCAAGTGGTCAATGGTAACGCCTGCAAAAGCCATGCCCGGAGGGTTCCGGGCAGGGTTTTCGCCAAGATTCGCCACGGGGCGGGGCTGACTTTGGGCGAAAAGGGGGCCGAATGACGCCTGGGAGATCAGCCGGTCCTGAGCTGCCGGTTGAAAAACGCCAGGGTACGTTCCCAGGCCAGTTTGGCCGCTGTGGCGTCATAGCGCGGCGTGGTGTCGTTGTTGAAGCCGTGTTGCGTGCCCGGGTACTGGTAGGCGGTGTAGTTCGCGCCGGCCGCCTTCAATGCGGCTTCATAGGCCGGCCAGGCGGCGTTGATGCGCTCGTCCACCGCCGCAAAATGGATCAGCAACGGGGTTTTGACTTTGGCGGCATCTTCCGGTGCGGGCTGGTTGCCGTAGAAGGGCACCGCAGCGTTGAGCTCGGGCAGGCGCGTGGTGAGTGTGTGCGTCATGCCGCCGCCGTAGCAGAAACCGACTACGCCCAGCTTGCCTGTGCAGTCGTCCCGCCCCTTGAGATAAGTGGTGGCGGCCACAAAATCCTCCACGCACTTGCGCTGATCCAGCTTGGCGAAGAGCTCGCGGGCCTTGTCCTCGTCGCCGGGGTAGCCGCCCAGGGGGGTGAGGGCGTCAGGGGCGAAAGCCACAAAATTGTCGAGCGCCAGGCGGCGCGTGATGTCCTCAATGTGGGGATTCAGGCCCCGGTTTTCATGGATGACCAGAACGCCGGGCAACTTGCCCGTGGCATTTGCCGGCTTGGCCAGATAGCCTTTGACTGTGCCCGTGCCGGCGGAAGAGGGGTAGCTCACCATCTCGGTCTTGATGCGCTTGTCGTCTTTGGCGATCTGCTGCCCCATCGCAAAGTTGGGGCTCAGGGCGGCCAGCAGCGCTGTTGCCGTCATGCCGGCCGTGGCAAATTTCTGGGCGCGTTCCAGAAAGCCCCGCCGGTCCAGGGTGCCGTGCACATAAGCATCAAACAGAATCAACAGTTCCTGGTCAAAGTCCTGGGCGGTCTTGCGTTCCATGATGGCTCCTGCAAAAAAATCCAGCATACCGATTCAGGCGTCGGCTGGCAAAGGCCGGTGGAGCCGACTGCGCAAGCCCAAGCCGGCGTGCTATGAAAAATATAGCTACTGGTGCTCGTGCAGGCTGGGCTGGAGGCTTTTTTGGCTTGCAGATTGGCAACGGGTCGGTAAAAACCTGTTTTAATCACGACTTGGCCCGTAGGCCGTTTGATTGACACAGCTGGCGTTCTGTGACTCACTGGGCTGGCGGGAACTGGCCCGACTGCGCAGTCTGTGGCACCGTGGCCCCCAAAATCCGAGGAGAACTCTATCTTGAACCTGATTTCATGGCTGATGGCATTGCTGGGCATTGCTGTGGGCGCCATAGGCGGCGTCTTGCTGTACGCCCGCTGGTTGCGGCAAAAGTCGAACGAAAAGTTGCGAATCCCCCACAAGTGGCCGCTGGCCGCGCGCGGGGTGGTGACCAACGACGAACACGAGGTATGGAAATGGCTGCGCGCCACTTTTCACGACCATGCGGTGATGGTCAAGCTGCCGGTGCTGCGCTTCACCATCCCCGTGGAAAAAGAAAGTGACAAGGAAAAGAACAAGGAAAAAAACGCCCGCCTGCTCGAGCAGCTCAACGGCGTCTACACCACCTTCACCATTTGCACGCTGGACGGCAAGGTTGTCGGCTGCGTCGACTTGCGCGGCAAGCGCGACGTGAGCCGGGCCAGCCGCCAGCTCAAGGAAACCCTGCTGTCTGATTGCGGCGTTGCCTACACCACCGTCAGGGCCAGCCGGCCGCCCACGGTCAGCGCCATGCGCGCCGCCTTTCTGGGCGAGATTCCGGAAGAGCTCGTGCAGGAAGCCGAGGAAACGCGCGGCGGCGACAGCAGCTTTCACGCCGACCTGGAATCCTTCACCAAGCAGCGCGTCAAGGCCGCCAAGGATGCCGCGCTCAAGGAACTCAACAAGGAAACCCAGCAAGAATCGGCTCATGCTGGCGCCACCCGCGACATCGGTTTTACCTCCGACGGCGGCAGCGGCCTGCGTGGCAGCGACACCAGCGACCGTTTTGCCGTGCAGTGGGAGGACTCCTTCATTCAGCCTGCGGATACACGGCCGGCCAGGCTCGAGTAGGAAAAAGCCGATGCGCATTCGCCCACAGCAGGCGCTTGCGCCGGCACGTTCTGCCCCGACGAAAACGCCATCGTGAGCAGGCTGGGGCACACCCGGGACAAGATTTACAAGACCGTGGCGCGGCAGCTGCACGGTGTGGTGCCGTGCTGGGTGTGCGGCGAGCATGTCACGCACGAGGCCGCCACGCTGGAGCACATCCTGCCCCTGAGCGAGGGCGGCAACAGCCACGCAGAGAACCTGGCCATCAGCCATGAAGTCTGCAACGGCCAGCGGCACGCGGTGGGGGCTGTGCCAGCCTCGGCCGCATCGCCCGGCCGGGTGCTAAGGCGCCGTGCGCCCGATGCGGCCCTGGGCAAAGTGGGGCAGGCATGACAAATACCGCCCTGCACCCGATGCGAATCATCCGGGCCATGCTGGCTTTGCTGCTGGCGGCGATCGTGTTGAGCGCCGGTGCGCAGAAGCAGTCTGCGCCCACGCAGGCTGCCAACACCGCCAACACCGCTTCCGCCGCAGGCGAAGGCGAAGGCGAAGTCGCCATCGGCGGCGGTGACAGCTACGCGATCTCACGGTCTTTCAGCTACCTTGAAGACGCGGGCGGCGAGCTGACCCTGGCCGACATTTTGAAAGCCGATACCCAGGCCCGGTTTCAGCCGGTTCCCCAAAGCGGCTCAGCCACCAATTTCGGCCTGACATCCTCCGCCATCTGGCTGCGGGTGAACCTGCGGGCCGACCGCAACGCGCCTGCCGACTGGATGCTGGAGCTGGCCTACCCGCCGCTGGACCGGGTGGAGCTTTACTCGCCGGATGGCAAGGGCGGTTTTACGCCGCAGGTGGGGGGCGACTTGCTTCCTTTTGCCGACCGGGCGGTGCAGCACCGCAACCACGTGATGCCTGTGCGCCTGAAGGCCGGCGCCGTCAACGCGCTGTACCTGCGGGTCACCTCGGGTGGCACCGTGTCCGCCCCGGTCAAGCTATGGCGTCCGGCCGCGTTATGGAAGCACGACCAGGCCGAGTACGCCACGATCAGCCTTTACTTCGGCTTGCTGATCGGGCTCTTCTTCTACAACCTGCTGCTGTTTTTCTCGGTGCGTGACCGCGCCTACCTGATCTACGTGGCGTTTGTCGGCTGCATGGCCATCGCCCAGGCGGCGCTGACGGGCTTCGGTGCGCAATTCCTCTGGCCGGGGCTGCTCTGGTGGAACAGCGTCTCGCCGCCGGCGGGCATGGCCGCTACGGCGGTCTTCGGGCTGCTGTTTGCGCGCAGCTTTTTGTCCAGTGCGCTCAAAATGCCGCGGCTGGACCGCCTGATCCTGGTGCTGGCGGCCGGCTGGCTGCTGACGCTGCTGGCGGCACTCACCATGCCCTACGTCGTCTCTTCATTGATGGTGACGGTGCTGGCCGTCTTCAGTGTGATCACCCTGGTCGTTGTGGGCGTGCTGAGCCTGCGCATGGGGCATCCTGGCGCCAGCTACTTCCTGGCGGCCTGGGCCTTGCTGCTGGTGGGTGTGGTCACGCTGGCCTTGCACAACACCGGCGTGCTGCCGTCCAATGCCTTGACCGCCAATGCCCTGCTGATCGGCTCCGCGCTGGAAATGGTGGTGCTGTCGTTTGCGCTGGCCGACCGCATCAACGTGACACGGCGCGAAAAGGAGCAAGCCCAGGCGCGCACCCTGGCCGAGCACGCCATGGTGGAGGCGCTGAGCCTGTCGCAGGAGAACTTCCGCACGCAGCTCAAAGAGCGCGAGATGATCCTCGAGAACTCCATCGTGGGCATTGCCTTCCTCACGCCGGACGGCCGGTTCCGCTGGGCCAACCAGGCCATGCTGAAAGTCTTTGGCGCCGGCAGCAACGAGCTCACCTCGATGGAGCCGTTTTACCTGTCGCGGGAGGAATACATCCGCGTCGGCGGCGAGGTGGCCGCCTGCGTGGCCCGGGGTGAAAACTACGAAGCCGAGATCCAGGTGCAGCAGTTTGACGGCACGCGGATCTGGGTGTCGCTGTCGGGCAAGTCCGTCAGCGAACGCGATCTCAGCCAGGGCACCGTCTGGGTGATCATCAACATCACCCGGCGCAAAGAGCTGGAGGCGCAACTGGTGCGCACCTCGTCCGAGCGCGAGGCCATCCTCAACAGCGCGCTGGTAGGTATCGTGCTGTCGGTGCACCGGCGCCATGAATGGGTCAACGAGAAATTTGCCCAGATGATGGGCAGCCCGCGCGAGGAACTGATCGGCCAGCCGTCCAGCTATATCCACCCCGACCTGGCCACCTGGGAGCAATTCGGCAGGGAAGCGCGCCAGACCCTGATAGACACCGGAAGCTACATCGCCGAACGCCAGCTCAGGCGCCGCGACGGCACGCTCTTTTGGGCCGAAATGGCCGGCAGCTGCATCCAGCCCAAAGACCCCGACTCAGGCGTGATCTGGGCCTTCCTCGACATCACCGAGCGGAAAAAATCCGAAGCCGACACGCACGAAGCGCTGGAGCAGCAAAAGGCGCTCAACGAGTTGCGCACCCGCTTCGTGGCCATGACCAGCCACGAGTTCCGCACGCCGCTGTCCGGCATTTTGTCGGCCGAAGAACTGCTCCGGCATTACGGCAGCCGCCTGCCTGAGCATGAAAAGCTGGAAATTCTGGACAGCATTGCCGCCGGCGTGAAGCGCATGACGGGCATGCTGGACCGCGTGCTGCTGCTGGGCAAGGCCGACGCGCAGATGCTGGAGTTCGAGCCGCACCCGCTGGACCTGCAAAAGCTGTGCGAACAGTTGATCGAAGAGGCGCGCATGCAGCAGCCCGACAGCCTGTGCGACTTGCGCCTTGAGTACAGCGCCGCGCCAGGCCTGGCCCTGTACGACGAAAAGCTCTTGCGGCACATCTTCGGCAACCTGCTGTCGAACGCCGTCAAGTACTCGCCGCTGGGTGGCCTCGTGCTGTTCAAGGTGCGCGAGGACGACAGCATGACCGTGATGGAAGTCGCCGATGAGGGCATCGGCATTCCTGAAGAAGAGCTGCCGCACCTGTTTGAGTCCTTCCACCGCGCCAGCAATGTGGGCACCATCCAGGGCACCGGCCTGGGGCTGGCGATTGTGCGCAACGCGGTCGACATCCACGGCGGCACCATCGCCGTGCAGAGCAGCGCGGGGAACGGCACCTGCTTTACCGTGCGTCTGCCTGCACGGCGGTAAAGACTTCGTCATGAGTACTTCCGCCCTGATTCAGCGACGCCAGCTTTTGCAGTCGCTGGCGGTGGCGGCGGCCGGAGTTAGCCTCTATCTGCCCCGCAGCGCATCGGCCCAGGCGCGAATCGGCAGCAACCCCTTCACACTCGGTGTCGCCAGCGGCTCGCCCACGCATGACTCGGTCGTGCTCTGGACGCGGCTTGCCTTGCACAAGGAAGACGCCTTGCGGCTGCAGCAAGCGCCCGTTGCCGTGCGCTGGGAGGTCGCGCACGACGAGAAGTTTTCCCGCATCGTGCAGACGGGGCAGGCCCAGGCCGTGGCCGGCCTGGCGCACTCGGTGCATGTGGAAGTGCAGGGCCTTCAGCCCGACCGCTGGTATTTTTACCGCTTTGCGATGGGCGATGCGGTCAGTGCCACCGGCCGCACCCGCACCTTTCCGGCGCCGGATGCCGCCGTGGCGCGTTTGCGGCTGGCCTATGCCTCGTGCCAGCGCTGGGAGCACGGCTACTACAGCGCCTGGCGGCACATGCGTGACGAGAATCTCGACCTGGTGATGTTCCTGGGCGACTACATCTATGAATACCCCAACGCCGGCCAGGCCGTGCGCGTGCCCACTGGCGGCTGGGTGCTCACGCTGGACGACTACCGCCAGCGCTACGCCCTGCACAAGAGCGACGCCGACCTGCAGGCCATGCACGCCGCCTGCCCGTGGATGGTGACCTGGGACGACCACGAGGTGCAAAATGATTACGCAGGCGCCACACCCGGCGACAGCGGGCCGCCGGTGCCTGACTTTGCCGCCCGCCGCGCCGCGGCCTATCAGGCGTTCTATGAGCACATGCCGGTGCGCGCCTCGGTGCTCACCCGGGCGATGGCGGGCCTTGCCAGCGGGGCCGAGATGCGCATCTACCAGCGCGTGCCCTACGGCCGCCTGGCCTCGCTCTACATGCTCGACGCCCGGCAATACAAGGATGCACAAGTCTGCACGCGGGACGGAAAAGCCGGCTCCAGCACGCTGAACCCGGCCGGCTGCGCGGCATGGAACGACCCCGCCCGCAGCATGCTGGGCGCGCAGCAGGAAAGCTGGCTCGATGCGCAATGGAGCAGCGCCGCAAGCAAGGAAAGCGGCTGGAACGTGGTCGGCCAGCAATCGCTGCTGGGCCAGCGCGACTTTCACCGCGGCCCGGGTCAGACTTTATGGAACGACGGCTGGGACGGTTACGCGGCCGCGCGCACGCGCTTTACCAACGGCCTGCAAAAACACGCCGTGGCCAACCCGGTCATTCTGGGCGGCGACGTACACGAAAACTGGGTGGGCCATGTCAAGGCCGACTACGCCGATACGGCCAGCGCGTCTGTGGGCGCCGAGTTCTGCGGCACCAGCATCACGTCCCGCTCGGCCGGCAACGCGAAGATTCCCGGCTACCTCGCCGAGAACCCGCACTTCGTATTTGCTGATTCCGAACGCAAAGGCTACGGCGTGGTGGAGCTGACCCCGCGCAAGCTCACCACCACCTTGCGCGTGGTGGATGACGTGACGCGCGCAGACAGCGGGGTGCAAACGCTCGCGCAGTTCGCGGTGCAGGCGGGGCGCCCGGTGGTTGAACGGGCTTGAACCCGAAGTGGATTCGGCGCTTCACAGCGCAGTTATTGCTGATCTTCTTTTTATAAGACAAATCGGGCTCTAGCCCTTTAAGCACCTGTGCAAGTAGCTATTAAAAATATAGCAACTGGTTGCTTTTCAGCTAGTTGATTCGGGTGCAAGCTGATGGGTCCTGCGTTCCAATGCCGAGTTCGGAATGGCTCAATTCAGGGCGGCCACAAACACCCACTCCGCACAGCTCTCCTTGTCCTGAAAGTCCCGGCACTGGACCGGGAAGCACCTTGTTCGGACGGCGACTCTCCTCCTCCTCCAAATAGTGGAGGTGTATCGTTTTGCATTTGCGCTGATAGCAGCGACATCAAATCGATCAAAAAAATGGGAGTGAGGGATGGGAATGCCATACAGCTGGTTTGCGTTGCCGAGTTTGCGCGACGCTTTTTTAACGCGCCTGCTCCTGGGGGTGGCGAGCAGTAAGCGTCGCTTCGATGAGGGTGGCTTGATTGCGCATCAAGGCCTACCTTGGCCCATGTTGAAGAAATGGTTCAATGCCGGGCGCAACTATGGGCTTTCCTTCTTTTCGGGATTGCTGCTTGCGTTGTCCATCAGCTTTCCCTCCACTGCTGCCGCGGCGTTTCCGGCAGGCAGTACAACGACTTATTCAGCCTACTGCGTTGCAACGTTAACTGACAGTTCCTTGTCAGGCCTTGCGGTTCAGTGCGCCACAAGTTTGCAGAACTACTACCGCATTCTTTACAACATTCCGACATGTACCGGTACCGGCACCGTGCACAACGCTGAGCGGCTGGAGATGAAGATCGTTTTCAGCAATGGTTGCTCGGGAGATCCTATCTATACGGCCACCGCATCGGTGGTTAGAACCTGTCCCAACTACAGTGATCCCGCTGGAGCCGAGTGCGTTTGTAAAGAAGGCTATGTTGAGTCAGGAAATTCCTGCCAGATCCCCGCCGTGCCCCTCCAAGTCGAAGCAGCCTGTCTAAAAAACGGAAAAGATAGTGCGTCTCTCCTCCTGTGGCCCGACGGTGCCGAGGTAGCCAACCCCATCATCCCCGCCACAGGCGAGAAGGTGCTGGACCACAGCGACTACGCAGGCTCAGGCCCGAGCACTTTGAACCTGACCAGGAGCTACCGAAGCAGCCGGGTGGTGGGCGCTGTCACTGGAGCAGCGCAAGCCGGTCTGAGCCCGCCATGGGCTCACAATCATTCGATCAGTCTCAAACTGCTCGGCACAGCAGGCACTGCTGACAGCACCGCCCGTATTGTGTTTGGTGATGGCAGCGTGCGTGCTTTCGACTGGGATGTCGCCACGAGTACCTGGAAGGCGTCCAACAGCGCTGACACCCTGGTTTCGACTTCGACGGGCCTGCTGTACACGCTGCAGGATGACGATAGCCTGTGGCAGTTCGATGCTGCCGGCAAGTTGCTGACAATGACCCAGAGGAACGGCTGGGTCACCACCTACAGCTACAGCACCACCAGCACCCCCGCGCCCATTGCCCCCGCCGCTGGCTTGCTCGTCGCTGTAAACAACCAGTTCGGCCGCACCCTCAGCTTCACCTATAACGCGTTGAGCCAGTTATCCGGTGTCACGACACCTGAAGGCCAGCAGGTGAGTTATAGCTACGACGATGCTGTACCCGTGCCCTTTGCGGCACTGCCTGGCTTTAAGGCGTTTTGCCAAGGCAATGTTGCCGACCCCACCCTGTCGGGCCTTGCCGCTAAATGCGCCACAACCCTGCAGGACTATTACCGGGTTACGTACGGCATTCCGACCTGTACAGGAACCGGTACCGTGTACAACGAGGGGTTGCTTCAGATGAAGATTGTGTTCACCAACGGCTGCTCAGGTGACCCTGTCTATACGGCCACCCAGGACGCGAATGCGTATTGCCCGGTCAACAGTCAAAAGACGGGCTCCACTTGCACCTGCAATGCGGGCTATACAGCCGCGGGAGGATCCTGCACGCAAGCTCGCCTGGCCACGGTGAGCTACGCCGGCCTGACGGGCGGTATGGTCAGCAAGACCTACCTGTACGAGAACACCACCTTCCCGCAGCTGCTGACCGGAGTCATTGACGAAAAAAGCGTGAGGCTTGCAACCTACGCCTATGACAGCCAGGGCCGCGCCATCACCAGCGGCCTTGCCGGTGGAGCCAACCTGTACACCGTGAGCTACGCAACCGGAGCGGCCACGGTGACCGACCCGCTGGGTACCCAGCGCACCTACAACTACAGCACCAACAAAGGAAAGCTCGCCGTCACGGGAGCAGACAAGCCCAGCGGCGTAGGTGCCCCATCGGCCGCCAGCCGGGTGCAAGACGCCAATGGCTTCATCACCCAGGAGACCGACTTCCTGGGTGTCAACACCATGTACACCTGGGACATCAACCGGCGCGTGCCTCTGACAACCACCAAGGCAGCAAGCCTGCCCGAAGCGCAGACCACGACGACCCAGTGGCACCCGGCCTTCAGGCTGCCGGTGCTGGTCACCGAAGCCGGCCGGACCACCGCCTACAGCTACGACACGCAAGGCAACCAACTCAGCCAGACCGTGACTGACACGGCCACCAGTGTGGCCCGCGCCACCGGCTGGACATACAACCCGCAAGGGCTGGTCGCTACGCAGAGCAGCAACAGCGTTATCCAGCAGACCTACGCCTATTACACCGCCACCAGCTTTAGCGGTACAGCGCCCAATGAAATTGGCCACACAGCAGGAGACCTTCAGTCGATCACCAACGCAGCAGGGCACGTCACGCAGTTCACTTTGTACGACAGGGCAGGGCGCGTGCGCCAGATGGTCAACCCGCAAGGCGCGGTGACTGACATCACTTACACCCCCAGAGGCCGTATCAGCAGCGCCACCCTAACCCCACCGGGCGGCACAGCCCAAACGGCCAGCTACATCTATAACAACGCCGACCTGCTGACAGGCGCCACCTTTGCCAGCGGCTACGCCCTCACCTACAGCTACGACGACGCCCAGCGCCTGACAGGCTGGGCTGACAACCGCAATGCACAAGGCGTCTACACGCTAGACGCCATGGGCAACCGCACCCAGTCGCAAATCAAGACCGGCGGTGGCACTGTGGTGTGGCAGCTGGCTCAAGTCATCAATAGCCTGAACCGCCCAAGCAGTGAGACGGCAGGCGCAGGCGGCGCCACCCAAACCCAGAGCTACGGCTACAACGCCAACGCGGACCTCACAAGCCAGACCAACGGTCTGAGCCAAAGCACCGGCTACGGCTTGGATGGTTTGAAACGTATCACCAGCGTCACCGACGCCCTGAGCGCCACCGCCAGCCTCACTTACAACAGCCTGGACGCAACCACCAGCGCCACCGACTTCAAAGGCGTCGCCACCAGCTACACAAGAGACGCACTGGGCAACGCCACACAGGAAGCCGGCAACGACGCCGGCACCCACACCGCGCAATACGACGCCCTGGGCCTGCCCAGCCAGCTCACCGATGCGCTGGGCCAGACGACCGCCATCACGCGTGACGCGATGGGCCGCCCCACGCTGCTCGCCTACACCGGCGGTCGCACCACCACCCTGAGCTACGACCTCACCGGCAGCACCTA
>CALRQR020000001.1:0-399862 GCA_943370375.1 Synechococcus sp. UW140 | reverse complement strand
CTCCGCCCCAGCCTCAGTTACCTGCCCAACGGCGTGACGCTCAGTCTGCTGGCTGAGAACACACCTTCTTACAACACTGTCGCGCAAACGCCCAACCAGGCCAGCGTTGCCAACTACCTGAACAACTTTGCCAACACGCCGGGCAATGCAGCCGCCTCAGCGCTAATTCAGCAGATCGACAACCTCACGGCAGAGCAGGCCCGAACGGCATTTGATTCCATGTCCGGCAGCAAGCATGCCGCAGCCAGCCAGATTGCCGGGGCACTGGGGCGCAACTTCTCGGCCACGCTGACCACACGCACCGGTTTCGGCCTGGGCTCAACCGGCACCCCAGCCTCCAGCACGGCGGACCTCAAAGCCATGAAGTTCGCCAGCGTGAGCCCAGCGTTGATGACGCGCCATGCCGATGTGGTCAATGACTCGCCTGTCATCGCCAGGGCCCCGGATGCGCCCAGCGCCGCCGGCGGCTTCGAAGCGCAGACGGTGGGCGGCCTGTGGGGCCAGGCCATGGGAACCCGCGGGCGCACCGGCAGCGACGGCAACGGCCCTGAATCGCGTTACCGCGCCAATGGCTTTGTGTTTGGTTACGACCAGGCCTTGAGTACTGAATGGCTGGGCGGTATCGCCCTGGGCTACACCCGCACCCAGTGGGACGCCAACACCCGCAGCATCGCACCGGCCGGTGGCCGCACCGGCACGCCGCAGGCGGGCCTTTACGCGCGCTACACCACCGGCCCCTGGCAAGTACGGCTTGACGGCACCTACAGCGACCACCGCTTCAGCACCGACCGCACGGTCACCATCGGCAACGCCAGCTACATCGCCCGCTCCAGCCACGGCGGCACCGAGTGGGGTTTTGCGGCGCAAGCCGAATACGCTATCCAGCACGGCGACTGGGAAGTGCGCCCGCTGGCAGGCTTGCGCCATGCGCGCCTCAGCGAAGACACCTTTACCGAAACCGGCGCCGGTGCGGCCAACCTGACAGTCGATGCGCGCCGCTCGCATAACACCGTCGCTTCACTAGGCGTCAAGCTTGCGAAACCTCTGGGCGACCCGGGCGCCAAGCTGCAACTGTCGGCTATCGCGTCGCACCTGATGGGCGACAACGACTCGCCCATCACGTCACGCCTGGCCGGCCAGGCCGCCCGCTTCACCGCCGCCGGCACACCCCTCAAACGCAGCGCGCTGACGCTGGGCGCTACGCTCACGGGCCCGCTCTCTCGCGGGCTCAGCGCCTATGCCGATGCCGCCTACGAATACCGCGGCGCCGGGCAGAACGCCTTCATGTTCACCGCAGGGATGCGTTTGAGCTGGTGATGCGCAGGGGCGTTCCAGCAGCGTGACGGGCGCCCCACCATCGCGTCACGCAGGCAGTTCGCTATCAAGTTAACAGCTATAACCCCATGCGCTGATTGGGCTAGAGCCACTTTTTATTGTTGACGAACAATTCATCCCCGCTCTCTGCCCCCAGCACCTCCTGCAGCCCGGGCCAGCTGGAACACTTCATGCTTGCTGCACTGCACCAATCCGTAGTTGGATGTTTTGACCGAACAGGAGCACCCCATGCTGGACCGCACCACCACCAAGTTCTCGCACGTCAAACCCGGCGACACGCAGTTTGTCTCCGGCGGGCTGCGTGATTTCTTCCTTTACCGCGACCTCGGCATTGCCGATGCGACGAACGGAAAAGTCATCGCGCACCTTGTGAAGGCCAACATGGCACCAGAAACAGGCACGGGTTGGCACCGACATGAGGCAGAGTTCCAGATCGTCATCATGACCAAAGGCTGGGCCAAGTTCATGTACGAAGACAAGGAAACCCTGGTCGAAGCCGGCGACGTCGTCCACCAGCGGCCCGGCATCAAACACTTTTTGTTCGACTACTCCCCCGACATGGAATACCTGGAAATCGTCGGGCCGGCAGATTTCAAGTCGATAGACGTAGACCCCGTCTGCGACATCCCGCCCCCCACCCCCTGGAAGTGACCCCGGAACAAATCTGATCCCGAATCCGCTCCCGATAGTCCCTTCTGGATGCGCCGAGGAGCGCAGGGCCAGACGGATCAGGGATCGCGTTGTTTGTGCGAAGCGAGTTTAGCGAGACCCCGTCTGGACCGAGCACCGCAGGTTGCCCGAAGCGAAGCGTAGGGACGCAGCAAGTAGGGTCGCCTTTCTTTTGCTTACTTTTCTTTGGCGAAGCAAAGAAAAGTGAGTTGCCGCCGGGCAACCCCCGGCCAGCAGCTCACGGCAATAAGCGCGACGACAGAACAAAAACGGCGTGAACCGATCGCTCAGAACTCAGCATCAAGTTCGTCAATATCGTCAGGCTCCTTCTTAGCGGCAGAAACCCACTCCTTCATAGCCGGCAACTCCATCACCCGCTTGCAATAAGCCGCACAAGCCTTGTCCAGCGGCACGTCGTAGGTGAGAAACCGCGTCACCACCGGCGCATACATCGCATCCGCCACCGACAACTGCTTGCCAAACAGATAAGGCCCACCGTAAGCCCCCAGGCATTCCCGCCAGATCTCCACCACACGGTCAATATCGGCCTGCGCCCGCGACCACACCTTGAAGTTCGAAAAATGCGCCTTGATGTTCATCGGCAGCGCGGCCCGCAGCGAGGCAAAGCCCGAATGCATTTCGCCGCACACCGCCCGGCAATGCGCCCGGTCCTTGATGTCGGCCGGCAACAGCTGCGCTTTGGGCTTGATTTCATTGAGGTATTCGGCAATCGCCAGCGTGTCCCACACCTTGACGTTGCCGTGCTGCAACGAAGGCACCAGCATGCTGGACGAGAGCAGCAGCATTTCGGCCTTCATGGCCGGGTCGTCGGGCGAGATCACTTTTTCGGTGAACTCCAGCCCGGCAAACCTGGCCAGCAGCCAGCCGCGCAGCGCCCAGGCGCCGTAGTTTTTGCTGCTGATCGTCAGGACTGCCTTGGCCATGAGATTGCTCCTTGAAGCCCACACAAAGTTGGCCCCCACTCGCCCAGGGGCTGGCCATACTCCGCAAGGGTTGTGCCAGCGCGGGCGTTCACGCTCGTTAATCACCTTGGCCCTCTCTTGGCCCGTTCCTTGCCTGCATCCAGGCTACCGGGCCAAAAGCCCGCTTCACGCCAGGACACCCATGCTTTACCAGGCCTACCAACTCCAGTCCGACCTGATGTCCCCGCTCCGGCTGCTGGCGCAAGGCAGCAGCGCCGCGCTCTGGCTGGGCAAGACCGAAGGCAGCCTGCTGCGCAAGCTGTCCGCGTCGATGGAAGTGTTTTCGCGCTTGCGGCTCACACATTCACGGCCGGCTTACGGCATTGCCTCGGTCAAAGTGGGCGAACGCGACTTCGCCGTGACAGAAGAAGCCGTGCTCACGATGCCCTTCGGCACCCTGCTGCGCTTCAAAAAAGAAGGTGTTGCCGACCTGCCCTACCAGCCGCCCGTGCTGCTGGTGGCGCCGCTCTCAGGCCACTTCGCCACGCTGCTGCGCGAGACGGTGCGCACGCTGCTGCAAGACCACGACGTCTACATCACCGACTGGCACAACGCGCGCGATGTCTCGCTGCGCCACGGCCCCTTCGCGCTGGACGACTACATCGACCACATGATCCGCTTCACCCAGGCGATTGGGCCGGGCACCCATGTGGTGGCGGTGTGCCAGCCCTGCGTGGCCGCGCTCGCGGCAGCGGCCGTGATGGCCGAAGACGACGACCCGGCCCAGCCGCGCAGCCTGACACTCATGGCCGGCCCCGTCGACTGCCGCGTGAACCCGACCGGCGTCAACACCCTGGCCACCAGCAAGCCGATCGAATGGTTCGAGAAAAATTTGATCAGCCACGTGCCGCTGCCGCACGCCGGCTACATGCGGCGCGTGTACCCGGGCTTTGTGCAGCTCAGCGCCTTCCTCAGCATGAACCTGGACCGGCATAAAAAGTCTTTCCAGGACATGTACCAGCACCTGCTCGATGGCGACGTGGAAAAGGCCAACATCATCCGCGTGTTCTACGACGAGTACCTCGCCGTCAACGACCTGCCCGCCGAGTTCTACCTTGAGACAGTCGAGAAAGTCTTCCAGACCTACGACCTGCCGCTGGGCAAACTCAGCTACCGCGGCCGCCTCGTCAAACCCGCCGCCATCCGCCGCACGGCGCTGATGACGGTGGAAGGCGAGCGCGACGACATCTGCGCAGTCGGCCAGACGGTGGCCGCGCAAGACCTGTGCACCGGTATACGGCCCTACATGAAGACGCACCATGTGCAGACGGGTGTGGGGCACTACGGGGTGTTCAGCGGGCGCAAGTGGAATCAGCAGATTTACCCGCGGGTACGGGAGATGATTCATGCGAGCATGGGGTGAGATTTATAAGAAATCGGCCTCTAACCCAGTATTGGCCTCGGCTTTCTGCTCCTGAATTAATAGCGTTTCGTTCCCGTTCGGGCTGAGCTTGTCGAAGCCTCGTTGCTATATGGGCGCTGAGTTGGTTTGAGTTCCGGGGCCGGGGGGCTCCCGGCCAGCAACACTCAGCCAGACCAACTCACTTCCCCCGCCCAACCCAAGCCACCAAAACCCCAATCAACCCCATCACCCCCACCAATCCCAAAATCACCCCCCGCCCTTCCATCACCCCCGCAAACACCCCCACCAGCATGCCCGCCAGCGGCTGAGACAGGTTGTTCAGCATCACGATGACACCCGTGGTTTTGCCCAAATCGCGCGGCGGAATCAGCTTCTGCCGCAGGCTGCGGATGTAGACGTTGAACATCTTGTCAAAGCCAACCACCAGCAAGAAGCCGGCGGTGTAGACCCAGAAGTTACCGGCCAGCCCCGTCAGCAAGCCGCCGCAAACCATCACGGTGTACGACACCAGCCCCAGCGTGCGCAGTGACAGCACGGTGCGCGCAATGAACAGCAGGATGATGACGGTGGCAATCGCGCCGGCGGTTTGCAGCACCGCGTAGTCGCCGGCCGTGCGATGCAGCAATCCGGTCACCATCGCGGCCGAGGTGGCCAGCGTGACGCCGATGACGAGGTTGACGCCGGCCGCCAGCGCAATCACCTGCTTCAGCCCCGGCAAATGCATCACCTGCGCAAACGCGGTGCGAATGGGTGCGGCCCAGTGGCCAGGCGCCGGCTCAGGTGCGGCCAGGGTGACGGTGTTCTGCCGCTGCCACAGGGTGACCGCCCCGTCGGCGATCAGAAAAAAGCCCGCCGTGGCGCCGACGACCATGGGCCAGGGCATCCAGCGCAGCAGCAGCGAGGCCAGCAAGGGGCCGAGCACCATGCCGAGCTGGTCGGCAATCTGCGCATGGGCGAGTACTTTCTCAAAGCGATGCTGCCTGAAGATTTGCGGCAGCATGACTTCGCGCGCCATCAGGCCCTGGGTCGTCAGCACACCGCACACGGCCGACAGCGCAATCAGCCAGCCGACACCGCCCACCCACTGAAACGCCACCACGCCGGCCAGGCAGACGAGCGCCCGGTACAGCTGGCTGATGCGCAGCAGCTTGAGCGGCGACACGCGGTCGCACAATGCGCCGCAGATTGGGAAGGACAGGAAGCGCGGCAGCGTCTCGAGCGTGAAGGCAATGCCCGACCAGGCGACGCTGCCGGTGGTTTCAAACACCACCAGTGGCACGAGGAATAAAAGGATCTGGTCCGCTAGCCTGGAGAAAAACAGGGAGGCGTAAAACAGCTGGCCCCTGGCGTTAGCGTTGACGTTAACGCTGCTTCCGTCTTGATCGCTCACCCCGGCTCCCATGGCGTCCCGCCGGCGGGCGGGGCCGATGCGTTGCGCACCGGATTGTTGTTGTGAAAGCTATTGTTTTGATAGCGGCTAGCCTATGTCCTGCTTGGGCTGGAGGCCATTTTTATCAAAAAATGCCCCAACCGGCTGAAACGCCTTTCTTCAAGCGCGGTCGGCGCCGTCTTCTTCCGGCCAGTCGCGGATGTAAGCCTTGAGCATCTTGTTTTCAAAGTTCTGGCTGTCGACCACGGCCTTCGCGACGTCGTAGAGGCTGATCACGCCCATCATGACTTTCTGGTTCATCACGGGCATGTAGCGCGCGTGGCGCTCCAGCATCATGCGGCGGACTTCGTCGAGTTCGGTTTCGGAGGTGCAGGTCAGCGGGTGGTCGTCCATGGCGGTCCGTACCAGGGTGGTGCCGATTTCGCCGCCGTTTTTGACGATGCAGACGATCACTTCGCGGAAGGTCAGCATGCCGACCAGGTCGCCGTGCTCCATGACGACCAGCGAGCCGATGTCTTTTTCAGACATGATCTGGGCCGCCTTGGCAAGGGGTTCGTCAGGCTGGACGGTGTAAAGCGTGTTGCCCTTCACGCGCAGTATGTCTAGAACCTTCATGGCCGTCTCCTCGGTTGTGCTGCCAGCTTGCCCCTCATTGTCCCACCGCAGCGCGGCAACAGGGAATTCAGTTTAAATATAGCCCACAATCAAACGGCAGGTTGCAAGAATCTGTTCAGGTTCCGGCGCTTTTTCCCGGCTTCCCGGCCCCGGCACCCCTTTTTTCTGACTGGAGACAAACCCATGCCCGGTTACTCAGACCCTGGCTTCGACACCCTGGCGCTGCACGCAGGCGCCGCGCCCGACCCCACCACCGGCGCACGCGCCGTGCCGATTCACCTGACGACGTCTTTCGTCTTCGAGTCCAGCGACCACGCGGCCAGCCTTTTTAACCTTGAACGGGCGGGCCACGTCTATTCGCGCATCAGCAACCCGACCAACGCGGTGCTGGAGCAGCGGGTGTCGGCCCTGGAAGGCGGCATAGGCGCCATCGCCACCGCCAGCGGGCAGGCGGCGCTGCACCTCGCCATCGCCACGCTGATGGGCGCAGGCTCGCACATCGTGGCCTCGACCGCGCTCTACGGCGGCAGCCAGAACCTGCTGCACTACACCATGCGCCGCTTCGGTATCGACACCACCTTTGTCAAACCCGGCGACCTGGACGGCTGGCGCGCCGCCGTGCGGCCCAACACCAAGCTGTTCTTCGGCGAAACCGTGGGCAACCCCGGGCTGGACGTGCTGGACATCGAGGCGGTGTCAGGCATTGCCCACAAAGCCGCTGTGCCGCTGCTGGTGGACTCCACCCTCACCTCGCCCTGGCTGATCAAGCCCTTTGAGCACGGCGCCGACCTGGTCTACCACTCGGCGACCAAGTTCTTGAGCGGCCACGGCACCGTCATTGGCGGCATCGTAGTGGACGGCGGCAGCTTTGACTGGGAAAGGTCGGGCAAATTCGCCGAGCTGACCGAGGCCTATGACGGCTTTCACAACATGGTCTTCAGCGAGGAAAGCACCGTGGGCGCCTTCTTGCTGCGCGCGCGGCGCGAAGGCCTGCGTGACTTCGGCGCCTGCATGAGTCCGCACACCGCCTGGCTGATTTTGCAGGGCATTGAAACCCTGCCGTTGCGCATGGCGCGCCACATGAGCAACACGGAAAAGGTGGTGGAGTTTCTGGCCAGCCACCCGCTGGTGGGGCGCGTGGGCCACCCGCTGCTGGAGTCGCACAGCAGCCATGCGCTGGCCAAGAAATTGCTGCCGCGCGGCGCGGGCTCGGTCTTCAGTTTCGACATCAAGGGCAACCGCGAGCAGGGCAAGGCTTTTATCGAGGCGCTCAAGGTCTTCAGCCACCTGGCCAATGTGGGCGACTGCCGCAGCCTGGTGATTCACCCGGCCAGTACCACCCATTTCCGCATGACGGACGAGGCGCTGTCGGGCGCCGGCATCACACAGGGCACGATACGCCTGTCGATCGGCCTGGAAGACCCGGACGACCTGATTGACGACTTGAAGCGTGCCCTGAAAGCGGCGGAAAAAGCCGGTGTGAAAACTGACGTGAAAGCGGGGGCTTAAGCATGTACCTCGACGTCAACGGCCATAAAACCTATTGCTACACCGGCGGCAAACCTTTTGACGCCGCCAAGCCGACTGCGGTGTTCATCCACGGGGTGCTGAACGACCACAGCGTGTGGATCTTGCAGACGCGCTACCTGGCCAACCACGGCTGGAACGTGCTGGCCGTCGACCTGCCCGGGCATTGCAAAAGCGAGGGCGAAGCGCCCTCGTCGGTCGAAGAAGCTGCAGATTTTGTCGCTGCACTGCTGGGCGCGGCCGGCGTGCAGCGCGCCGCGCTGATCGGCCACAGCTGGGGTTCGCTGATCGCGCTGGAAGCGGCCTCGCGGCTGAAAGAACGCATCAGCCACCTGGTGCTGGTGGGCACGGCCTTCCCGATGAAGGTCTCGCAGACTTTGCTTGACGCGGCGCTCAACGAGCCGATGAAGGCGCTGAACATGGTCAATGTGTTTTCACGCAGCACGCTGGCGCCACCGCTGGGCGCCGGCAGCTGGGTGCACGGCGCCAGCCTGGCGCTGGGCCGGCGCGTGCTGGCCAGCAATACCCAGGTCAACGTGTTTCACCGCGGCTTCAAGGCTTGCGACAGCTATGCCAATGGCGAGGCGGCCATCAACCAGATCAGCTGCCCGGTGCTGTTTGTGCTGGGTGCGCAAGACCAGATGACGATACCGAAAGCCGCACAAGGCCTGATTAACAAGGCGAAAGAGAGCGGCAAAAAAGTCAGCATCGCCAGCCTGCCGGTGGGCCACCACCAGATGAGTGAGACGCCGGAGGCCACGCTGTTTGCCATTCGCGACTTTCTTCAAACCCCTTCGGCCTGACTCAGAGCATGGCAAGCCCCCTCGTCATCCCCACACTCGCGCAGGCGGTGGAGCACGTGCTCGCCGCGATTGATGGCGACATCGTGCTCGGCCTGCCGCTGGGCATCGGCAAGCCCAACCCGTTTGTGAACCTGCTCTACCGCCGCATCAAGGCCATGGGCAGCGATGCGAACCCGCGGCGCCTGAAGATCATCACCGCGCTGTCGCTGGAAAAGCCGGAGGGCAAAAGCGAGCTGGAGCAAAACTTCCTCACACCGCTGGTGGAGCGCGTGTTCAAGGACTACCCCGACCTCGACTATGTCAAAGACCTGCGTGCCGGCGTGCTGCCGCCGCACATCGAAGTCTCCGAGTTTTTCCTCAAGACCGGTGATTACCTCGGTAACGACCGCGCGCAGCAAGCCTACATCGCCACCAACTACACCTTTGTCGCCCGCGACATGGGCGTGCTGGGCGTGAATGTGATTGCGCAGGCCGTGGCGGCGCATGAAGAAGATGGCAAGCTCACGCTCTCATTGAGCAGCAACCCCGACGTGACCTTTGAGCTCGCTGAGCGCCAGGCCGCGCAGGGCAAACCGCTGCTGAAGGTGGGTGTGGTCAACCGCCAGATGCCCTTCATGCCCAACCAGGCGGTGGCGCCAGCCGGTTTCTTTGACGTGGTGGTGACGGACGCTGAAGGCACGCACACCCTCTTCGCGCCACCCAACAACAAGGTCGGTACGGCCGACTACGCCATCGGCCTGCACGCGGCCAGCCTGGTGGCGGACGGCGGCACGCTGCAGATCGGCATAGGCGCGCTGGGCGACGCCATTGCGCAGGCGCTGATCGTGCGGGACAGCGACAACGATGGCTACCGCCGCATCATGGCGGCGCTGTGCCCCAATGGCGTAGAGGGCCGCGAGCTGGGCGGCTTTGAGCAAGGCCTGTATGCCTGCTCGGAGATGTTCGTCAACGGCATCCTGAAGCTCATCGAGGCAGGCATTGTGCGGCGCGAGGTGTTTGACGATGTGGCCTTGCAGCGCGTGGTCAATGAGGGACGTGTGCCCGGGTTGGCAGTGAGCACTGACACCCTTGCCGCGTTGATTGATGTAGGCCGGATCAACCCCACACTCAGTGCCGACGACCTGACCTTCCTGCAGCGCTTTGGCGTGCTCTGCAGCAAGGTCCAGCTGACGCAAGACGGCGCGCTCGATGTGGCCGGTACACGCATCGACAACCGGCTCGGCGACCCGGCCGTGCGATTGGCCTTGCAGAACGCGGGCGGGCTGGGTACGCGCCTGACGGGCGGTGTCGTCCTGCACGGCGGCTTCTTCCTCGGCCCCACCGATTTTTACGAGCACCTGCGCGCCATGCCGCCCGAGGCGCTGGCCAAGATCGACATGACGCGCATTGACTTCATCAACCAGCTCCAGGGCCAAAGCCGCCTCAAGCAGGCACAGCGCACCCAGGGCCGCTTCATGAACACGACCATGATGGTCACGCTGCTGGGTGCGGCCGTGTCGGATGGGCTGGAGTCCGGGCAAGTCGTCTCGGGCGTGGGCGGGCAATACAACTTTGTGGCCATGGCGCACGCGCTGCCGGATGCGCGCTCCGTCTTGATGCTGCGCTCTACCTACGACCACAAGGACGGCGTGCGCAGCACCCTGGTGTGGAACTACGCCTATGAAACCATCCCGCGCCACCTGCGCGATGTGGTGATCACTGAATACGGCGTGGCAGACCTGCGCGCCCAACCTGATGGCGAAGTCGTCAAGCGGCTGATCGCGATTGCCGATTCGCGCTTTCAGGACGACCTGGTCGCACAGGCCAAAGCCGCCGGCAAGCTGAATGCAGACTACGAGGTGCCTGAGGCGCATCGCCAGAACCTGCCCGACGTGCTGCGCGCCCGGTTGCAGCCTTGGAACGCATCGGCGCTGTTGCCCGACTTTCCCTTCGGCACCGATTTGACGGCCGACGAGCTGCGCATCGTGGGCGCACTCAGGCAAATGCAGCACGCCAGTCAGCACCCGGCGGAACTGGTGGCCATGCTGGTCAAAAGCCTGTTGACGGACCGTGAAGCGCCACCTGCCTACCTGCAGCGGCTGGGCCTGGACGACGCGACCAGCCTGCGCAAGATCGTCATGCGCAAACTGTTTGCCGGGAATCTTTAACCCGCCTTCACCATGACTGACGCATTGCCCTTTGCCATGACACCGGCCATGCCCGCCGCCCGTGCAATGGAGATCGCTGCCAGCTTTGACTTGCGCGCCCTGCCCGCGGACTTTTACGCCAACCCTTATCCGGTCTATGCCGCACTAAGAGAACACGAGCCGATCCGCCGCATGCCCGACGGCTCCTTCTTCCTCACGCGCCACGCCGACGCCGTGGCGGTGTACCGCGATGCGCAGACCTTCAGCTCTGATAAAAAAGTGGAGTTCGAGCCCAAGTACGGCGCCGGCTCTGCGCTGTTTGAGCACCACACCACCAGCCTGGTGTTCAACGACCCGCCGCTGCACACGCGGGTGCGCAAGCTGATCATGGGCGCCCTCACCCGGCGCGCGATTGCCGACATGGAGCCCGGCCTCATCACGCTGGTAGACAGCCTGCTCGATGCGATTGAAGCGGAGGGCGGCGGCGACCTGATTGAAGATTTCGCCTCGGCGATTCCGGTCGAGATCATCGGCAACCTGCTGGGTGTGCCGCATGCCGACCGGGGCCCGCTGCGCGCCTGGTCGCTGGCGATTCTGGGTGCGCTGGAGCCGAAGCTCTCGCCCGAGCAAGAGACCCTGGGCAATCAGAGCGTGCGCGACTTCACCGGCTACCTCAAAGACCTGGTGGCCGACAGGCGCCAGCGCCCGGGTGACCCGGAACACGATGTGCTGACGCGGCTGATTCAGGGTGAGAACGCGAGGTCGCCCGACGGCTCCGCAGGCGAAAAACTCAGCGAAGCCGAGCTGCTGCAAAACTGCGTGTTCATCCTCAACGCCGGGCATGAAACCACCACCAACCTGATCGGCAACGCACTGGTCCTGCTGCAGGAATGGCCTGCGGCCAAACAGCATTTGCTATCAAAAGTAGAGCTACAACCCAAGACGGATATTGGGCTAGAGGCCGATTTGACCATTGAAATTGATGAGTTCCTGCGCTTTGAGCCGTCTAACCAGCTGAGCAACCGGCGCGCGCTGAAAGCCTGCCAGGTGGGCGGCGTGGAACTGCCCGAGGGCGCGCTGTTGACGCTGTGCATAGGCGCTGCCAACCGCGACCCGGCGCAGTTTCCGAATCCTGAGACGCTGGACCTGACCCGCCAGGACAACCGCCACCTGGCGTTCGGGTTTGGCATCCACCAGTGCGCCGGGCTCAGCCTGGCACGGCTCGAAGGCAAGATCGCCGTTGGGCGTTTTGTGCAGCGCTTTCCGGATTACCGGCTGGTGGCCAGCCCCACGCGCGGCGGCCGTGCGCGCTTCAGGGGTTTCCTGAAGGCGCCGTTTTCCGTTGCCTAGTTCAGACCGGTTCTATCCAGTGCTGCGGCGCCATCTGCAAGGCTTGCAGCAGCGCCTGTGTTGACGGCAGATGCGGCGTCGCCGGGCCCGGTAGCGCCAGAGAATCCAGCAAGCGCGACAGGGTTTGCGCATGCGGCGTCAGCGGCCCCAGAAAACGCGTGCCGTCTGCATCTGCCACGAGCAGCGTCGGGAAGGTTTCCACTTCGATATCGCCCACCAGGTCGGCCTGGTCTTCAATGTCCAGCCAGGCAAACCGGCTGCCAGGGTAGCGCGCCGCCATCTGCTTGAAGAGCTCGGCGTAGTCCCGGCACAAGCCGCACCAGTCGGCGCACAGGCAGATGACCCAATTCACCGGAAGATCGGGCGCGCTGGAAAGTGCCTTTTCAGGCGTTGCGATGGAGGACATGTGAGGGGCGTCGACTTGGAGACAGAGGGGATTGACTATTATGTCCACCGCCGCAAAATGGGGAGTGACACGGGGCAATCAACGTACATACCCCGGCGCAGGAGACAAACGATGAATGCCACCGATGCACAACAGGCGAGCTCCGCCACCCAGCCTGTCGACCCGCGAAGCTTTGACTCCTTCGCCAGCTTCTACCCCTTCTACCTCGGGGAGCACCGCAACCCCACCTGCCGGCGCATGCACTTTGTGGGCTCCACGCTGACGCTGCTGTGCCTGGCGGCTTTGGTCATCACGCGCAACCCGTGGTGGCTGCTGGCCGGCCTGCTCTGCGGCTACGGCTTTGCCTGGATAGGCCACTTTGGGTTTGAGAAGAACAAGCCGGCCTCCTTCAAGCGCCCGCTTTACAGCTTTATGGGCGACTGGGTGATGTACCGGGACATGTGGGCCCAGGCCTTTCGCAAGGCCAAGGGCTGAATTGTTGGAGACGAGTTAGAGCCGCTCACAAAATCCAGCGAAGCGGTCCTGGCTAGGCGCGTCGCCGCAGGCAGTTCTACAGCACGGCAAGGCGGCGCAACAACGCCAGGAGGGTTTTGTGAGTGGCTACCAGGCTTGCTGGGGTTCGAAGCCGGCCGACTTCAAAGCCTTCAGGCAGGCGGCGCCTGCGTCCATCGCGGCCTCATGCGTCGGATAAGGATGATCTGACGCTTCGACGCGCTGGTCGGCGGTGTGCTCGTCGGCCGACAAGCGGGTCACGACCCAGTAAAAAAGCCCGGCCGACGGTTCTTTTACGCGCACCGCCAGAGGCCCGGGCGCGGTGGGCATCACAGGCCCTATCGAAGGTGGCAGCTTGCTCATAACACCCTGCCCAACTCGTCGCTGACGTCTTTGACCGAGGGACCGACCTCGGCTACGGCCACACGCAGCTCAAGTTCGCTGCAATCCAGCGCGGAAACCCAGTAATTCAGCGACGCCTCTTCATTGACGTCGATGGGCTGGTTGTTGAGGGGTGCGTTAGCGCTTGCAGCGGCGGGGTTAGACAGTGATGTCACGGTTTTTCTCCGGCAGGTAGTGAATGGATGGAGCAAATATTGCCGCGCCCTCCCGTCCTGCCTTGTAAGAATCGAACCCGCGTCTTTGAAATCCCGCCCTGAAAAAAGAAACGAAACGTGCAGGCAGGTGACGATGTACGCGCGCATGTATGAATGCGTGTGAATAAGACGGGCACGCTTACACGCCCGCCTTATCACTTCACCTTATGAGCTTGTGCGCCGCGGTCGGCGGCAGCCGGTCTCAGGCCTGCTTCTTCTGAGCGGGCCGGCTGCGTTGCGCTGCACCTGCAGGTTTGGCAGGCGTGCGTGATGCACGCTGGTCCTGCTTTTCGACGTAGCTTTTATAGAGCTTGGCGGCAAGGCCGGAGGTGATGGCAAACACGATTAATTTTTTCAGCATGAAAGTCTCCACAGATTCGGTCAATGAACGGGCTCCCGGAAACGAGTGCGTAGAGCGCCGGGCGGGCCCCCTCTGGCCCACCAGAATTGATCGTAAAGAGACCCACACCGTTTGCGGGTACGCCGGGGCCGCACGTGCCTGTGCGGCCTGTCTGACTAGGCTGCAATCGTGACTACGCAGCAGACTCGCCGTCGACACGAATCCCCAGCTGCTTGACTTTGACGCGCTGCTCCACGGCCTGGCTCCACTGCTCGAAGTCTTCGTTGGTGGGCGCCGGGCCCTTACCGGTCTGGTAGGCCCACATCTTGGCGGTTAGCGCTTCGTAGATTTGGCGGGCGTCACGCTGCGCCTGCCGCTCCTGCGCAATGGCGCCGTCCAGCTTTTCCCGGGCATTTGTTTTTTCTGGCATCTTGCGTGCATCGAAATAAAAATGGAAAGAGGGAAATCCGAGGCGAGATTATTTTGTAACGTCGCGGCGTTTACAACAAATATCCCCACGCACAAATCGGGTTTTTTGGGGGCGCCGCCGCTGGACGGCATTGCCGGGTGCAGTTTGGAAAAAGAACGGCTTTTTGCTCTTCTTTTTATAGCGCGTCACGCAGACGTATGGCGGGCCAATGGGCTTTTTCCCATAAATTTTGCACCGACTCCGCCTTGTCGAGCAGCAAAATCCGCATCAGCGGCTCGAGCGCCGTGGCGTCCGGGTCTGCCAGCAACAGGTAACGGGCTTCCTGCTCGCCTTCGGCTTCATTGAGCTGCCCGACCCAGTCCAGCGCCACCAGCGTTTCCAGCACCGGCTCCAGCTGCAGGCCGTCCACCCGCAGCCGCACGGCCAGCTGCGAGGCAGTCAGGCCCCGGCCCGGCGTAGCGAGCGCTGTGTGCAACTGCTGCAGCACCTCAATGGACAGCTGGAAATACCAGCCGTGCGCACTGCCCCGCCGCGCCACGCCGGCCAGCAGGCTGGGCAGGTAGGCGGCAATCACCGCGCCCATCAGCACGATGACCCAGGAAACATAAATCCAGACCAGCAAAATCGGCAAGGTGGCGAAAGCCCCGTACACCATCGAATACGTGGGCACCGCGCCCAGGTAGAGGCTGAGCATGCGCTTGGCGACCTCAATGCCGGCGGCGACAAAAAGCCCGCCGGACCACGCATGCGACCATTTCACATGGGTGTTGGGCACGTAGCGGTACAACGCCGCCATGCCGCCGGCCACAATGAAAAACTGCAAGACGCTGAGCAAAAACCGCAGGCTGGCCGGCAAGGCGCCCACCAGCCCGCCGGAGGCCGACAGCACATACGACGTGACCGCGAGGCTGGCCGCCAGCAGCAACGGGCCTAGGGTGATGGCCGCCCAGTAAATCAGCACGCGCTGCGTGAGTGGGCGCGCTTTCTTCACGCGCCAGATGCCGTTGAGCGTGCGGTCTATGGTGAGGATCAGCGCAATCGCCGTGACCAGCAGCACGGCCAGGCCGGCAATGCCCAGCTTGTTGGCCTGGCGGCTGAACTGCGTGAGGTAGCCCAGCACCTGGCGGGCGATGTTGTCGGGGATCAGGCTCTGGATCAGCCAGGCCTGCAGCGCACCCTGCAGCTTCGCGAACATCGGGAAGGCCGTGAAAATGGCCAGCGCCACGGTGAAAAACGGCACCAGCGCGATGGAGGTGGTGAAGGTCAGGCTGCTGGCCGTCAGGCCCATGTGGTCTTCACGGAAGCGGTCGCGCAGTGTCAGCGCGGTGTGGCGCCATGGAAAGGTCGAAAGGCCCTCCAGAAGGTCCTGCAGGTATTGCTGAAATTTCATCCCCGGTATCATGCCATCGACGCCCCCTGGAACCTTTGCGGAACCTCCCTGGATTTGGGCGGACACCCATCAACATGAACAAAACAACACAAATCGACTTCACCCGCCGCCTGGCGCTGGGCAGCCTGCTGGGCCTTATCGTGCTGGGCCTGGCCTGGGAGATGTGGCTGGCGCCCATTCGCCCGGGCGGCTCGCTGCTGGCGCTCAAGGTCTTGCCGTTGTGCATTCCGCTGGCCGGCATCCTGAAAAACCGCATGTACACCTACCGCTGGGTGAGCCTGCTGGTGTGGCTGTACTTCACCGAAGGCGTGGTGCGCGCCTGGAGCGACCGCGCGCCCGGCAATTACCTGGCCTTTATCGAGGTGCTGCTGTGCCTCACGCTTTTTGCCGCCTGCGCGATGCATGTGCGTGTGCGCCTGAAAAACGCCGAGCCCCCAGCGACCCCATCAACCCCCTAACCCGAGCAGAACACCGTGAGCACGCACACCCCACTGATTGAATCCCTGCGCCAGATCGTCGGCGCCGCCAACGTCCTGACCGACGGCGACCTGACGCCCTGGGTGCAGGACTGGCGCAAACGCGAAACCGGCAGGGCGCTGGCCGTGGTACGCCCCGGCTCCACGCCGGAAGTCGCTGCCGTCGTGAAAGCCTGCGCCGCGGCCCGCGTCAGCATCGTGCCGCAAGGCGGCAATACCGGCATGGTGGTCGGCTCGACCCCGGACGCCAGCGGCACGCAGGTGGTGCTGAGCCTGACGCGCATGAACAAGGTGCGCACGCTGGACGCCGGCAACCTGACCATCACGGTTGACGCCGGCTGCGTGCTGCAAAACCTGCAGGAAGCCTGCGAAAAGGCCGGTTTCCTGTTTCCCCTGAGCCTGGCCTCGGAAGGCAGCTGCACCATAGGCGGCAACCTCGGAACCAACGCCGGCGGCACGCAGGTCGTGCGCTACGGCAACACGCGCGACCTCTGCCTGGGGCTGGAAGTCGTCAACGCACAGGGCGAGATCTGGGACGGCCTGACCGGCCTGCGCAAAGACAACACCGGCTACGACCTGCGCCACCTCTTCATCGGCAGTGAAGGCACGCTGGGCGTGATCACCGGCGCGACCATGAAGCTGTATCCGATGCCCAAATCCCAGCTCACCGCTTTTGCCGCCGTGCCTTCGCTGGAGGCCGCCGTGCAGCTGCTGGGCCTGGCGCACGAGCATCTGGGCTCGGGCCTGACGGGTTTTGAGGTCATGGGCCAGTTTGCGCTGGGCCTGGTGGCCAAGCACTTCCCGCAACAGCGCGTGCCTTTCTGGCAAGAGCACGCCTGGTGTGTGGTGCTAGAGAACTCCGACAACGAATCCGAAGCCCATGCGCGTGAATGCTTTGAGCGCCTGCTGGAGGCTGCCATGGAGGCCGGCTGCGTGGCTGATGCCGTGGTCGCCGAGAGCATGGCGCAGGCGCACGCGCTGTGGCACATCCGCGAGAGCATCCCGATGGCGCAGGCCGAAGAGGGCCTGAACATCAAGCACGACATCTCGATCAACGTGTCGCGCATCCCCGACTTTGTGACTGAAACGAATGCGCTGCTGCTCGAGCGCTTTCCCGGTGCGCGCATGGTGGTCTACGGCCACCTGGGCGACGGCAACCTGCACTACAACGTGCAGGCGCCGGAGAACGAAGACCAGGCGCGTTTCCTCAACGAGCAGGAAACGCCGATGAATGCGCTGGTCTATGAAGCGGTAGACCGCTACCGCGGCTCGATCTCGGCCGAGCACGGCGTCGGCAGCCTGAAAGTGAACACCCTGCCCAAGCACAAATCACCGGTGGCGCTGGGCATGATGCGGGCGATCAAGCAGGGGCTGGACCCGCAGAACCTGATGAACCCGGGGCGGGTGCTAAAGGCATAATTAGGCCCTTGCCTGGGCTGCTTTGCCGGCCTGAAGCAACACCCTCCTGAACTCAAGCCGACTGGTTGTCCATGACCCGCCCCATCCGCTCCCAATACGAAGATTTCATGCGCCATGTGGACACCCACGGCGTCTTCAAGGCCGACCGCACCGGCACCGGCACCAAAAGCGTGTTCGGCCACCAGATGCGCTTTGACCTGAACGAAGGCTTTCCGCTGGTGACGACCAAAAAGGTCCACCTGAAATCCATCGTGCATGAGCTGCTGTGGTTTCTGCAGGGTTCGAGCGACAACAACTGGCTCAAGGCGCGCGGCGTCAGCATCTGGGATGAATGGGCGCGTGAAGACGGCGACCTCGGCCCGGTCTACGGCGTGCAGTGGCGCAGTTGGCCCACACCCGACGGCGGCCATATCGACCAGATCAGCGAGGTCATCAAGACGCTGAAAACCAACCCCGACTCCCGCCGCATCATCGTGAGCGCCTGGAACGTGGCCGATCTTTCCAAGATGGCGCTGATGCCCTGCCATGCCTTCTTCCAGTTTTACGTGGCGCCGTCCGAGGTGACGGGCCAGCCCGGCAAGCTCAGCTGCCAGCTCTACCAGCGCAGCGCCGACATCTTCCTGGGCGTGCCTTTCAACATCGCCAGCTACGCGCTTCTCACCCACATGGTGGCGCAGCAATGCGGCCTGGGCGTGGGCGACTTCATCTGGACCGGCGGCGACTGCCACATCTACAGCAACCACCATGAGCAGGTCGCATTGCAGCTAAGCCGCAAGCCCTTTGCCTACCCCACGCTGCAGATCAAGCGCAAACCCGAGTCGATCTTTGACTACCAGTTTGAAGACTTCGAGTTTCTGGACTACCAGCATCACGACGCCATTAAAGCTCCCGTGGCTGTTTAGCCAGAGGTGCCGACATGACACGCATCCACATGATCTTCGCCCGCGCCGCCAACGGCGTGATCGGCCACAACAACGCCATGCCCTGGCACCTGCCGGAAGACATGGCGCGCTTCAAGCGCCTCACAACCGGGCGGCCGGTCATCATGGGCCGCAAGACCTGGGATTCGCTGTCGCCGAAATTCCGGCCTTTGCCGGGCCGCACCAATGTCGTCATCACGCGGCAACCAGACTGGAAAGAAGCCGGCGCGCAAACCGCCGCCAGCCTGGCCGACGCGCTGGCGCAATGCGCCGCTGCCGAAGAAGTCTGGATCATGGGTGGCGCGCAAATTTACGAGCAAGCCGTCCCGCTGGCCGACCGCATTGAAGTCACCGAGATTGCCCAGGACTTTGAGGGCGACGCGTATGCGCCGCAGCTGGGCCCTGAATGGCGGGTGGCCGCACGCGAAGACCACGTGTCGACGAACGGGATGAAGTTCAGTTTCGTCACCTACGAAAAATAAGCCCCGCCACACATCGCACATCGCAACACACCACAACGTAGAACAACACACAAGGGAACAGATATGTCAGGAGGCGGATTTCACGTACACGGGCCCCACGACCATGAGCTCGAGCATGCAGCGCAAGGCGGTCACGGTGGCCACGATAGCGGCGGCGGCATGATCGCGCAGATCGCGGTCATCACAGCCATCATCGCCACCGTGGGCGCCATCTTTTCCTACATGGGTGGCGCGACGCAGGCCAATGCGGGCCTCTATAAAAACAACGCGGCCATCAAGAAGACCGAAGCCTCCAACCAGTGGAATTTTTTCCAGGCGAAAAGTACCAAACAGTCGCTGGCCGAATTGGCCCGCGACCTGGCGCCCGAAGATAAAAAAGCCGCTTACCAGGGCAAGGTGGACCGCTACGAAAAGGAAAAGAACGAGATCAAGGTGGCCGCCGACAAGCTGGAGGCCGAAGCCACCACCTGGGACAAATCGTCAGACGAACAAATGCACCAGCACCACCGCTGGGCCCAGGCCACCACGGTGCTGCAGGTGGCGATTGCGCTGGCGGCGATCGCTTTGCTGACGCGCAAGAAGTGGCTGGAGTACGGCATGTTCGCCGTGGCCGGTGTGGGGCTGGTGGTCGGCGTTCTCGCCGTGCTACATATTTGATAGCTGAATGCCCACGTCCTTATTGGGCTAGAGCCCTAAATCATCAAAATTCCCACCTGACGGTTGAGCTTTGCGTCAGGCCCTGCGTTCCTCGCGGCGAAGCGCCCACCAGCTCAACACCAGGCACACCGCGGAGAAACCCAGCAGCAAACCGGCACGCGGCAGGATAAAGGCCGCTTCGGGCTCCCCCAGAAAGACCGACTGCAAGCCGTCCAGCGCCCAGCCCATAGGGGACCATTCGGATAGCATCTGCAGCCCCGGCGGCATCAGCATGCGGGGCACCATGATGCCGGCGATGGCCGCAAGAATCACATTCAGGCCGCCTCCCAGGGCAGCGGCATGCTCGAAGGTTTTGGTAAACGCCGCAATCAGCAGCGCCATGCCGACCGCAGCCGCACTGGTGGACATCACCATCACCAGAAACCAGCCCGGCGCGATGGTCAGGTTCAAGGCGTCACCGCCCAGCAAGGGCACCAGCCAGTGCCCGACCAGGATCATGAAAACAAGTTGCACCCAGTTGAGCAAGATGAACGCGAGCATCTTCCCGGCCAGGATGGTGCCGGGCTTGACGTTGAAGGTTCCCAGCCGGACCAGCGTGCCATCGTTGCGCTCTTGAATCAGCACTCCGGCAATCGGTATCACCACAAAGAACATGCCGAAGACCAGCCACGCGGGAACGCTTTGCTGCACCGCGGTCATGGTGCGCCCCGACTCGATCTCATACAGGTAGCGAATCACGGGCGCACGCTGCCCGGACAGCAACTCGTCGGTGGTCACGCCGTTCAGCAAGACGCTGGCGAACGGGCCGGCTTCGGCCGCCGCCATCTTCATCTGGACCTGCAGCAGCGAGAAATTCAACTCGGCCCGCAGTTTGGCGGCAGTCGCCGGCTGCATGCGGTTGCCCAGCCATATCTCGAGCTGCTCACTGCGCGGCCGGCCATCAGCATCCAGCCAGGGCGCGCGGACAATGACGCCGGCCTCGACCTGCCTTGACTTGAGCGCGAGCAGCAGCGCATCGCGCGTTTCAAACCGGAGCCCCTTGTTCCGCTCCAGCCACTCGGCCGTCCACTGGGTTGCCGCGGGGCCTTTGTCTTCCATCAGCCAGCCGATCACCGGGATGTTGACCTTGGTCAGCAGCGTATTTTTGAGGGTGAACGACATCACCAGCACAAATATCGCAGGCATCAGGAAGACCGCCGCCAACCCATGCGGGTTGCGCAGCAGCAAGCGCCACTCCTTGGCCACGAGCCTGAAAACCTGGGTAAGCCGTCGCGTCATCATTTGCCTGCCCGTTTCTTCAATCGCGCAAACCGCGGTGTGTGTGGTGCATGAACAGCGACTCCAGGTCCTTGAAGGGCGCGTTGTCAGCGCCGCGCAGCAAGGTATCGAGGTTGCCGTCTGACAAGACACGGCCATGGTCCAGCAGCAGGATGTGCGAGCACACCTTGCTGACTTCTTCCATGTAGTGCGTGGCATACAGCACAGCCGTGCCCGCGTTCACAAGGTCACGGATGCGGTCCAGCAGGAAAGCCCTCGACTGCGGATCAACCCCGACCGTGGGCTCGTCGAGCAGGAGTACATCCGGCTGCTGAAGCAGAGCGATGCCGAGATTCAACCGCCGCCGCACGCCACCCGAGCAGTGGCGGGCACGTTTGCCGGCAAATTCTTCCAGCATGCAGCTGCTGATGGCGGACTCGACGCGCCGGGCGGTTTCAGCCGGCGGCAAAACAAGCAGGCCCGCAAAAAAATCCAGGTTTTCCTTGCAGGTCAGTTCAGGATAAAAGGCGTATTCCTGCGGGACCCATGCAATCACCGAGCCCGTGCCGCCGTCACGGCGCACCTGGCCGCCCTGCGGAGTCCGCAAGCCCAGCAGCAGGTTGATGAGTGTCGATTTTCCGGAACCGTTGGGGCCCAGCAGCCCCACGGCTTGCCCGCGCAACATCGTCAAACTGACGCCGTTGAGGGCAGGTTGTTCCTGGTCCGGGTAGCGATAGACCAGTTGCTCGGCGACCAGCACTTCTTCAGGCTTGTTCATGGCGCGATCACTTTAAGGGCACCGTCGGCGGCGCCAAAACGACGAGGGGTTGATCGTCTATTTTTCGTCCAGGCAATACCGGGGCTTTTTTGAGACTGCGCAACAACCCGAGAGGCGCCATGCCCTGCTGGAGCAATTTTCCGGCCACCATCAGCACGATCTTGGTGATGTCGGCAACCGGCCGGAAATGGCTGTGGCGGCGGTTGACGGGGTAGCTGCCGGGAATGGCGATGGCCACCGTCGAATAGCCGCGCGCTGCCGCCACGATCAGTATTTCGCTTTCAAAGGTGAAGCGGTTGCTGGCGGCCTTGTCGGTCAGCGCGAGCTGCATGACGTCGCGGGGGTAGACGCGAAAGCCTGATTGCGAATCCGCAATGGGGTGCCCGGCCGCCCACGAGATCCAGAAACAGGCGAACCGGTTGGCCCTGTAGCGCGCCGGCGGGAACTGGGATTTATCGTGCAGCCGCGAGCCGATCACGATGCACTTTGGGTGCATCTGCCAGGTTCGAAGCAGGCCTTGCGCGTCGGCCAGGGCGTGCTGGCCGTCTCCGTCGATCGATATGGCGCACTGTGCACCTTGCTCCAGGGTGTGCCGGAAAGCGGTACGCAAGCTGGCCGCCTTGCCCTGATTGGCTTCATGGATCAGCAGGGTGACGGGCAAGCCTTCAAGCTGGCCGGCGGTGCCGTCGTTCGATCCGTCGTCGACCACGATGACGCGCGGGCACTGCGCCAGCGCTTCAAGGGCCAGCACCCGGATCGTGCGGGCCTCGTTGTAAGCGGGAATGACGATCCATACGCCGTCCCACGACAGGCCCGCCCGCAACGGTTGTTCTGCAGCGACTGTCAATGCAGACCCCCGTTGATGCCGATGATTTGCCCGGTGATATAGCTGGCCGCCCCGGAGGCCAGGAAGGCCACGAGCGCCGCGACTTCTTCGGGCGTGCCGGCGCGTGCCGCCGGCACCATGGCCTTGATTTTTTCAGGCGGGAATGCCTGCGTGATCATTCCGGTGTCGATGATGCCTGGCGCCACCGCATTGACCGTGATGCCGCGTCCGGCCAGCTCAAGGGCCAGTGACTTGGTCGCGCCGTGCAGGCCCGCCTTGGCCGCAGAGTAATTGGCCTGGCCGCGATTTCCCGTCTGCCCTGCCACGGAGCTCACGTTGATGATGCGGCCCCAGCGGGTGCGCACCATGGGCATCAGCAAGGGTTGCGTGACCCGGAAAAAGCCGTTGAGGTTGGTGTCGATGACGCGGTGCCAGGTACCGGAATCCATTCCCGCCATCAAGGCATCGCTATGCATCCCTGCGTTGTTGACCAGTATCTGTATCGCGCCGGCCGCCAGCAATTGGGTGAGGCTGGCCTGCACTTGCACTTCATCGGCCAGGTCGAACGCCACGGCCTGTGCCTGCCCGCCGGCGGTGACTATCTTTTCAACCACCGCGTTGGCACGTTCCAGCCCGCGATGGGCGTGGACCACCACGTGCACACCGTCCATTGCGAGCGCATGGCAGATGGCGGCGCCGATGGCCCCGCTGCCGCCGGTGACCAGTGCCCTGCGCGGTGCGGATGTGGTGGGTTGCATAGAGGACGGCCCTTCTTTCATGATCCAGCTTGCTCCAGAAATACCACCATCAAGCTACCGCTGGTGACGGCCTGCCGGCCGCTGGCGACGTCGAACGAATACATGCAAGCCGAGTCACTCCTGGACAGCACTGTCGCATGGACCGTCAATGATTCGTCGCCGTCAGGAAACCACGTGCGGTGGAAGATGACATCGCGCACATTCGCGAGCATGCCTGGCCTTGGCGTGCTCACGCCGTCAAGCAAGGCGCCGTGCAGCGCTGCCGCCTGGGCCGCGTATTCGGCGCCGGCGATCGCCGGCAGGCGCCCGTCGCGCATCAGGGGGTGCCCCGCTTGGGGCGCGGGAGCACTGCAGCGAATCTGATGGTGATCCCAGTCGGTGACGCTGGCCAGCAGGCACATGTCCCCAGCGTGCTCCAGCATGCGCTCGATATCGGCACGGCCGGGGTTCACCGCGTGTCTCCTGGCAGCCGCAGCAGGCAAAGGGTCTGCCCGCCTAAAGGGATACGGTAAGCAGTACCCGCCGGGGCTTCCAGCAGGCCCAGTGCGGCCAGGGCCGCAGCGCTGCTGTGCATCGCCCAATGGGACGGCAGCCAACCGGGGAAGGGCGTGAACTCCTGTGTGCCATCGCGCTCCAGCCCGACGGCAAAGGAGCCCAACGCCGGCACGCCGGCAGCAAGCGCGCCGCCGCTGATGATCCATGCCGTCGCCGTTGCCTCCCTAATGGGAAGCAGTTCGTCCATGGGGGCGGTCATGGCGGGGTCATACGCCACCAGCAATACGGGCTGCTTACTCGCGATGGCTTCAGTGACGGCGCACAAAAGGCCACTGGCAAAACTCTCCAGGCCCAGGCTGACCACGGTAGAAGACTGCTGGTTGTCCCACGCAATTGAAAAATAGCCGGACGGCGCGTTTTGAACCGAATTGGCAAACACCAGGGGTGAGACCTCTCGGGTGGTGGCAACTGCCTGCAGCATCTGCTGGCAGATTTCCCCCGTGCCTTCGTCAGTGGCAAATACGGACCTTAACGACCCGGCGGGAAATGGGCAGTCGCGCAGCGCCTGTTCAATGCAGGCTTGTGTCAGCCGTACGACCTGGCTTGCCCGGCGGCGCTCGTTCGCCGGAAGCATCGCAGGACTTGGCAGTTGCAGCGGGGGGAGCGATGCGGGGCATTCACCACTCCGGGAAATCGAGCGCAGCTCCGCCAGCGATGTCATGCCGGGTGCCATGACGCCAGCCGTATGGAGATGAAAGTTCAGGTAGTTCACAAATCACTCAGCTCTGCCAAAGATCAACGTGCAGTTGCTGCCGCCAAATCCGAAGTTGTTGCTCATCGCATACTGAAAAGCGGCCGGGCGAGCCTCGGTGACAAGATCCACGGCAAGCAGCGGATCGGGTACGGCCAGGTTAGCGGTTGCCGGCAGTATCTGGCGCTCGAGCGCTTGCGCTGTGACTATAGCCTCGACGATACCCGCCGCAGCGAGGGTATGCCCCGTTATACCTTTGGTGGATGACACCGGGACACCCTGCGCGCCAAAGACCTCGATCAGAGCGGCCGCCTCGGAGCGGTCGTTGGCCGGCGTCGCCGTGCCATGCGCATTGACGTAACCGATATCCCGCGGCCCGATTCCCGCAGCCGCCAGCGCGGCGCGCATGGCATCCCTCGCGCCCCGCCCCTCAGGATGGGGCGTGGACATATGCCAGGCGTCTCCGGACTCTCCACCACCGGCAAGATAGACGGGGGCTGGCTCACGCTGAAGAAGAACAAAGCCCGCAGCCTCGCCGATCGAGAGCCCATTTCTGACTGCATCAAACGGGCGGCAGATATTTTCAGACAGCAGCTGAAGGGAGGAAAACCCATGCAGCGTTGACAGGCACAAGCTGTCGGCGCCGCCGACAATCGCCGCGTCGATCAGGCCAGCATCCATCCACCGCTGCGCGGTCAAGAACACCTTTGCACTCGACGAGCAGGCGGTGGATACCGCGGCCATGGGGCCCTGGACCTGTAGCACCTCAGCCGTGAAGCGGCACAAGGCATCCGTGGCATGGGTGCGCCTGTAGTTGAAACCAGCCGGCCACTCCCCCGACTCGTGGCGTCTTTTGTGGGCCACTTCTGTTTGCCGTGCGCCTGAGGTGCTGGTGCCCAGAACCAGACCGACGCGGCATGCCCCGTGGCGTGAAACAGCGGCCGCTACGGCATTGCGGAAGGAGGCGTCCTGCAGGGCCAGCCAGGCCAGCCGGTGATTGCGGGAGTCCCAGCTTTGCAACGGTGCAGGCAGGTGGACATCGTCAACCCCAGGGACCGCCCCCACCCAGCACGGGAGGTCGCACCAGTCCAGGTTATTGGGCTGGAGTCCGGTGTGTTTGCCCACGACCGAATTCCAGAGAGCCTGGACGCCGTGCCCCGAAGCATGGACCACCGTGGATGCCGATAAACCAAACACGCTAATACCCCATCAAACCGAGAAACCGGCGGTTACGCGGCCGCGCCGCATTCCAGCAAGGTGTGGTTGCCCCCCAAGCCGTCTGTGAGACTGTGCACCACGAAGCCGGCACGTTCTATCAACTTGAGAAAAACAGCGGAGTCATACATCTGGCTATTCCCGTTGGCGACACAACTGAAATACAGCGACGTCTGCTGAAGGCTGAACGCGGCTGCCTCGTAACGTTGACGGTCCCAGAAAAGTTCCAGTATCCACACTCGGCCCCCGGGAGCGAGAGCGCTCCTCGCCTTTGTCAGGATATCCACCACTTGATCCTCCGAGAAGCAATCGAGGAACTGGCTCATCCAGATCAGGTCATAGCCTTCGGGAAGCGGTGCGTCCGGATCCAGCAGGTTCACAGGGTGAAATTGTGCCCTGCCAACGACGCCGGCAATATCCAGCCTGGTGCGCGCCCGCGCAAGTTGCGGAGGGAGATCGACAAGGCCCACTTCGATGGTGGGAAGACGCTCAAGGCATAACTTGGCCCACTTGCCGGTGTTGCAACCGATGTCGAGCAATTTCCGGGGTGGATTCAAAGCCAGTTTGGCGGCCGCTGCAGGGAAGGCTTGGTTGGAATGAAAGTGGTCAAAGGCATGCCAGCTTTTCTGGGCGGGCTCTTCCATCAGCGACAAGCCTTCGTAAAGCGTCGGCCAGGGCCCCAATTCTTTCAGCCCTACCGGCCGGCCCTGGCTGAGGGATTCTCCAAGGTGGGCGGCGGCGTGGTAGCAGACGTCCTGGGTGAAGTCAAAGTTGACGCACGTCATCTCGTCATCCAGCAGAAACCGGCCCACCTTGCCGAGGTGGTAGCGTCCCTCGCTGCGCCAGACGATATGCAGCCCCAGGCCGGCCTCAAGAAGTACGCGCACTGCATACACCGACAGGCCGGTGGACGACACTACGTCTTCAATCGTGCAGCCCTGCATGGGTTCGGCGGCTGCCAGGGCGGCGAGCACACCCCGGTCTCGCATGACCGCGGTAGCCTGAAAAGCCATAGGTGCAAAGGCCAACCACTGCGCCGCACTGAGCGCCTCGATTGCGCTCAAGGTATCTTTTTCGTACATGGGGCTTCCAGGGGTTAGGAACGGTTGCAGTTGGGAATCAGGGAGAAAAACGGGTGGTCGTGCGCTCGCCTTTGCGCTCTACGACCACCAGCGTCAATAAACGGGACCCGGAGCCTTGCATCTCCAGGCGATCAAGGTAGCGGACGGCTTCAGTGCTCTGGGGTTGCAGCTGCACAGTCCACTGTTTGGCATCACCCTGCACCACCACCTTGAAGTCGCGCTCCAGGGCCGGGAAATCTCCTGCCACCACATGCCTGATCGCATCCGAAAGCACGCCGAGCGCTGGCGCCTTGCTAAAGAGTATCTGCTTGCTGGTATTGCTGGCATTGCTGCTATTGCCGGTGCTGGCGCTATTGTCCCCAGGGGCGGCAAGGCTTCGCCATTCCATCCGGTCAGGCAGCAATCGCCAGATTTCCTGCTTGGGAGATTCGACCCGTTTTTCAAGTCCGCCCTGCGGCAAGGACCGCACGGTGCCGCGGGATTCCACCGCTTCAGTCAACCAGGGTGATTGGCGCTGCTCGACAAAAGGGATGTCTACCGCCGGCGCAGATTGCAGCAATCGCTGCAGCTCACCCGCCGTGAGGGCATGAGCCGAGCCCATGCAGCCGCTGAACAGGACAAACCACAGCGACAGGTAACGGGCAACAAGATGGGCTGTCATGCGTCATCGCTGCCGGAAGTCCAGTAGGGATAAAAATTGAACCAGTTCCGGGGGAACCGCCGTGCATACTGCTCAAGCACATTTGCGTAGGCGTCAACAACCGGTTGAAGCTCATCACCACGGCTCTTGGGATGCGCCGCCTTGCCGCATTCGACGAACTCTATGCGGTACCGGTTCCGGCCCTCGTAAAGACCGAAAAACATCAGGACAGGGGCGCTGCTTCGAGCAGCCAGGATGTGTGGTGCTATCGGCATACAGGTCATTCTATCCATGAAGCGCACGGGCAAGTTCGCGCCGCCATCGACCCTGTCCGCCAGCACGGCAACCACACCGCCCGATGCAAGTGCTTCGTGGGCACGAATATAGCTGTCGGGCCGGCCCAGCGGGATCAAATTGAAGGCGTTGTCATCGACACCTGCAATGCGCCGCACCCTTGAGCGCGGATCGATACGCATCATCACACTCACCACCCGGCCCTCTTTTGCGCCGCCCACCAGCATCATCAGATCGAAGCTGCCCAGATGCGAGCCCAGCAGGACACAGCCTTTCCCGGCGCGCAACGCGCTGTCGACCAGGTCAAGCCCTTTGACCGAGACCTCAAATTTGCCAAGATCGCCCGAGGCCATGTAAACCCGGTCCAGCAAGGTCGCCGCAAAGTGGTAGATGTGGGCAAAGACATCCTGCCAGCGCGCCTTGCGGCCATGAACGGCTTCGAAGAATTCGGCTGAAGACCGACGCGCCGTCGGGTCTGCCAGCAAAAAATAAAAACTGATGGGATACAGCAGCGTCCTGCAGGCACGGCGGCCGGCCCATCGCGCCAGCCAGACAACGAGGTGCATCAGCCAGGCGCTTCCACGCTCGCTTTTCTCAGTCCAGTGCTTCATTGCCTGGCCGTCGCATCAATATCTTCCCGCTGGCGAGAATGACGTTTTTATCGTCGCGCTTCATGGAGACCTTGAAAACCGCCTGCCCATCGCCGGCCTCAACCAGCACGTCGGCATATTCATCCGGTTTCAGTACCGACGAAAATTTCACGTAGGGCAGGCCCGTAGCATCCCACCCGTCCAGTTCAAAAACCTTTGCAAGGACCTGGTCAACCAGCAGCGCGCCAGGCACGATCGGCTGCCTGGGAAAGTGTCCGGGCAGGGCGGGATGACTGGCGGAGATGCATACCGAAAATTCAAGCCGGGTCATCGAGCCCCCGCTTGTCCCGCCAGCCGGTGTAAATGGAATCCAGCATCCCCTTCGACAGTTTGCCCGTGTCCGTGCGCCCCAGGCTTGAAGTGCGAATAATGGTACGGGGAAGGAACACCGCGTCCATGCGCTCACGCAGCCATCGTTCGGTGAGGACAGGGTCCAGCGCCGCCCCGGTATGTATGAGTACAAGTCGCCCTGCGGATCCTGCCTGGGCCGGCAGATAAAACGCGCCGTCTTCAAGGCCGGGCAAGGCGGACAACAGCAAATTAAGTCCGGCGAGCGATGCACGCCGGCCGGCTATTTTGATCATGTCGCCATGCCGGCCCAGCAGCTCGAAGCGGCCGTGTTCATCCGTCTCGATCTGATCGGTCAAAGTCTGCGGCGACGGAAAGTGTGAGCCCCAGACCCTGGTGCCCACACCGGGAACTCCTGCCTCGATGCGGACATCGGCAAGCGGTTGCCAGCTTGTGTGTCTCGCCGTTCGCCGCATGGCGACCGCGCCGGTTTCTGTGGAGCCGTAGATCTCAAGCACGGGCGCGTCGATCAACGCTTCTGAATGTCGCGCGGTCGCCGCATCAAGCGCCATGGTCGACGAAACGGCCACCTTGCAGTTCGGCACTTTGGCGCCCGAACGAACGAGGGCCTGTAGATGCAGCGGCGTGGTGATCCACGCAGTCCCCTCGCCCATCTGTTCGAAGGCGGCGACGACATCAGCGGGCAACAAGGGCCGGCTTTCGAGTACAGGAATACCGTGCACCAGCGGGAACATCACGGACAGTTCAAGACCGAACATGTGTTGCGGCGGCACACTGCAAATAATGCCGCTCACAGGCATGTGCGCGCTGTCGAACTCGGCCTGCAAACGCCCGGCCACATGCTGTGCCCCGCGCGCCAGTTGGCCCAGCGTCCTTGTCTGCGGCTCCGGTATACCCGTGCTGCCAGATGTGTACAAACGCGCGATGGGTATATCCCAATCGGGCTGCCACGAGAGCGTATCGCCGGGTGCGGCACGCAACGTGGCCTCAGGAACGTTGACGAGGCAACGCGCGTATGAGGCCCATTGAGGTTGAAGAAACTGCTCGCCATCGACCACGATGACGGGCCGCGAACATGATTGCAAAATGACGGTCAGGTCAGCGTTTCCACCGGATGGCGGCAGCAACTGCAGGCAACCGCGCCGCAGCGCAGCCAGCCAGGTTACGAGAAACCCCACGCGTGAGTTGCAGAGATTGCAGACGGTTTCACCCTCATTCAGCCGACCTGCAAGTGCGATTGCGGCAAGGTGAACCTGCCGCCAGGTCCATCGGGGACCAGCCCCCATCAGGGCAAGGGCATCCAGATGGGCCGCCCCACCCTGCAAAGGTGACGCCCGCAATGGCTGCATGGCGCCTGATACAGATTTAGTCATGTCTTTTTGTGCCAGACACGCCATGTATCACTCACTTGTTGCAACAAGCCTGGAAATTTCTGTCCCGGAAAGAACATCGGTCGCAGGCGGTGTTCTCCAACGAACAAGACGATCATGCCAATCCAGATGAGTGCACCCGTCGAGATCACGGATTTTCCGGCCCACAGTGACGCAATCGCTGCAAGGATGAAATAAAAACACCAGATGCCAGTTAATCGCCGCATATAGATACAAAGCGCAGGACTCAGGTCCGGCGTGCCGACTCGGGCAAACTGCTCGATAAGGGGGGTGTAGCCGGCACGAAGCGTGCGGCCGAAAAAGAATGCGAGCCAGACCAGACCCAGCATGGACACGGCGCGCCATAGGCTCGCCGCATCCAGAGACTCGACAAAACTCACAAGATGATCAGGCCCGTTGCGAAAGGACCGAGCTGACGTGATCGGCCAGACTTTGCAGCGAGGCAAAGTTTGCCTCGTTATTCGGGTCGTCCGCCTTCAGCTTGACGCCAAAGCGTTGCTGGATGAGCAGCGAAATCTCCAGCATGTCGAGCGAGTCCAGATCAAGCCCGCCACCGAACAGCGGAGCGGAAAGATCAACCTGGCGGGCATCTACGCCCTCCAGGTTCAACCCCTCGACCACCAGTGATGCCAGCTCATGTGCGGAGACAGCGACTGTGGACGAGTCCAGGCTCATACTGCCGTCAATTGCGCGTTGATGCCGCGCGTCAGGTTCTGGATCCAGCCGTTGTAGTTTTTGTGGATCTTTCCGTCTTTTTCCATCAGGTCGACGCTGGAGCGGTATTTGATGCTGTAGGTGGTGGTCGAATAAGGAATTTCGACGACAGCGGTATGGGTGCGCAACTGCAGCGTGCCCACGAGCATATTGGGATTTTCATCCCTCATTTGCCAGCCAAGGCCAGCGCCTGCACGAAGGATCGCGGACCGCACTTCAGCCTTGCTCAGCGGCTTGCCTGAAGCGCTGGTAGCGGGCGCTTCTGCGACATTCATGATCGGCACGACAGCGCAGCCGGAAAGAGCGATGACAGCTGCCAGAACGGCGTATTTGAGGTATGAAAACATGTGTGTCTCCCTATATATTGAAAAGTTCTAATTTTGAAAATTTATGCGGCGTGCGCGACGAGATTATGCAGGACAAAACCTACACAGAGAGTGGTTATTTTGCGAATCCAGCGAATTCGCTCACTTGACTGCAACCATCCGAAATCCATCGGTTACCGCGCAACATACTCAGTCAAAAACTGACGGAAACCTAGTTCTTCATTGATTCACAAGCCATCGTAAGATGGTTTGCCACTGCAAAAAAGAGCAAGCAGGCAGCCCACAAGCGTGAGGCAACCGCATCGCGAGCCGCCAAATGCATACCTAAGTCGTTGATTTAAATATCGAAAATATCTCATGAAAATCACCACCTGGAACGTCAACTCACTCACCGCTCGCCTGCAGCATGTGCTGGACTGGCTGGCCACCAATTCCGTCGACGTGCTGTGCTTGCAAGAGCTCAAAATGACGGACGACAAATTCCCCCTGGAGGTGCTCAAGGCCGCCGGTTATGAAGCCGCCGCCTTCGGACAGAAAACCTACAACGGCGTGGCCATCCTGTCGCGCACGCCGCTGCGTGACGTGGTGAAAAACATCGTAGGTTTTGAAGACGAGCACTCACGCGTCATCGCCGCCACAGTGGACGGCCCCACAGGCCCCATCCGCGTGCTGAACGGCTACTTCGTCAACGGCCAGGAGCCCGGCAGCGAAAAGTTCGCCTACAAAATGCGCTGGCTGAACGGCCTGCAGAGCTATGTGCGCTCGGAGATGGCCGCCCATCCGCAACTGGTGCTGTTGGGCGACTTCAACATCACGCCGGAAGACCAGGATTCCTTCGACCCCGACGGCCTGCGGGACACCATCCACCACACCAAGGAAGAGCGCGAGCATTTCCGCCAGCTGCTGGCGCTGGGCCTGACCGACAGCTTTCGCATGTTCGAGCAGTTGCCCAAAAGCTATTCATGGTGGGACTACCGCATGCTGGGCTACCAGAAGAACCGCGGCCTGCGCATTGACCACATCCTGGTCAGCGAAGCGCTCAAGCCGCGAGTCTTGGGCTGCACCATTGACCGTGTGCCGCGCAAATGGGAAAAGCCCAGCGACCATGCGCCGGTGACGGTGGAGTTGGGCGCGGCTTAAGGCCCCGCCCCTTTCAGCGCGCGCCGAACTCCGGCACACCGCGCTGCGGGGGCGGAACAATCGGCGAGCCCGGCAGGTGGCCGAACGGTGACTCTGTCGGCGTGAGGCCGCGTGGCGCATAGGTGGAACTGTTCTGCGAATGCTGCTGGTTCACAAAGGCGAGCACCTGGTAGGTACGCAGCAACACAGCCCTGCCGCCCCAGCCAAGCTGGCAGCCATTGCCGAGCAGCTTGCCGGCATGCATCGCGCCGTTGTAATGAGACCTGCACACGGCCAGTTGCCGGCCGGGCTCCTGGCCACCATAGACGGGGCGCTTCGGCGCGGACCCGTTCGCGCTGGGCACCCAACCCAGGCCTTGGATGCTGCCTGCGAGCACCTCATACTGCGGCAGTGTGATTTCCTGGTCACCCCACGCGATATTGCAGTTGTTGCCCACCACCTTGCCGGGGTGCACACCGTTCTGGTACCAGCCACGGCAAATCGGCATCCGGGGTTCGCCTTTGACGTTGGCATTGATGGAATTTTTCGGGGCACCGCCGCCGCTGGCAGGCACCCAGCCGACCTGTGCGGCTGCGAGCGGGGCCATGATGGAAAGCACAAGCGCTGGCAGCCAACGCGTGAGCAGGTTGTGGGTCACAGGCATGGCTTCCCTCCAGAAAGTGTGGGTCAGGGCAAAAAAGGCGATGCCGATTTTGCCCGAAGTCTGCCCGGCCTCCTACTCGAGGTTCAACTCCTGAATCTTGCGCGTGATGGTGTTGCGGCCTATGCCCAGCTTCTGGGCGGCCTCGATGCGGCGCCCCCGGGTGTTGGCCAGTGCGGTCTGGATCAGCTTGGACTCAAACCGCCGTGTGAGTACGTCCCACACGTCGCTGCGCCCAGTGGCCAGCAGCGCCAGGGCTTCGGCTTCGAGACCGCTTTCCCAGTTCTGCTCCAGGCTGCCCAAGGCAGGCGCGGAAAATTCGGACGCGTGCACGGGCAAGGCCTTGTCGGCACTGCCTGTCACGTCGGTGCGGACGGCCTCCGTTTTGTCTATCGAAGCCAGGGATTTTCCCGCCTCCGGGATCATGCCCAACACTTCGGGCGGAAGATCTTTAGGCTCGATCACCTGGGCCGGTGCCATCACGGTGAGCCAGTGGCAAATATTCTCGAGCTGGCGTACATTGCCCGGAAAACCGAAATTGCTCAGCTGCTGCAAGGCTGTGTCGGAAATGCGCTTGGGCTCGACACCCAGTTGCTTGGCGCTTTGCTGCAGGAAATGGCGCGTCAACATAAAGACGTCTTCTCGCCGTTCGCGCAACGCGGGCAGGCGCAGGCGGATCACATTAAGGCGGTGAAACAAGTCCTCGCGGAAACCGCCTTCCTTGACGCGCTGCTCCAGGTCCTGGTGGGTGGCGGCGATCACGCGCACGTTGGCTTTGACGGCGTTATGCCCGCCCACACGGTAGAAGTGACCATCGCTCAACACACGCAACAGCCGCGTCTGCAAATCAAAAGGCATGTCGCCGATTTCATCGAGGAACAGTGTGCCCCCTTCGGCCTGCTCAAATCGGCCGCGCCGCATCGTCTGAGCACCGGTGAAGGCGCCGCGCTCATGGCCGAAGAGTTCGCTTTCCAGCAAATCCTTGGGGATGGCTGCCGTATTAATCGCAACGAAAGGCCCGTTGGCGCGCGGTGAATGCTTGTGCAGCGCGCGCGCCACCAGCTCTTTGCCGGAGCCGGATTCGCCGGTGATCATCACCGTCACCATGCTTTGGCTCAGGCGCCCGATGGCGCGAAAGACGTCCTGCATGGCCGGCGCCTGGCCGAGCATTTCAGGTGCGGCGGCCATACGCTCTTCAGCGACTTCCTCGCGCTGGCTTTCTTCAACCGCGCGGCGAATCAGTTCCACCGCCTTGGGCAAATCAAAAGGCTTGGGCAGGTATTCAAAGGCGCCACCCTGAAAGGCCGAGACCGCGCTGTCCAGGTCAGAGAACGCCGTCATGATGATGACGGGCAGGCCGGGAAGCTTTTCCTTAACCTTCTCCAGCAAGTCCAGGCCCGAGCCGCCCGGCATGCGGATGTCGCTCACCAGGATTTGCGGGCCGTCGTCTTCGCCTGCGCTTTCCAGCGCGGCCAGGACTTCACGGGGGTTGGTAAAACTGCGCGTAGGAAGGTCCTCGCGGAGCAGGGCCTTTTCCAGAACAAACCGGATGGACTGGTCATCATCAACGATCCAGATCGGTTTCATGTGTGCAGTCCCTTTTTCGTGCTTTTCAATGCCCGCCCTTTTGGGGCCTTCGCATTGATCGCGTTATGTATCAATCATGGATGGAGACACACTTCAAGGCAGCGGTATGAGCAGCTTGAAATCTGTACGGCCCGGCACACTGTCGCACTCAATCAAACCGTGGTGTTGCTGGACAAAAGTTTGCGCCAATGTCAGCCCCAGCCCCGAACCGCCCTCGCGCCCTGAGACCAGGGGATAGAAGATTCGGTCTTTGATGGAGTCCGGCACGCCCGGTCCATTGTCGATAACATGCAATTCCAGTGCCAAGCGATAGCGCTGCTTGCCGAAAGTTACCTGCCGGGCGATTCTGGTCTTGAAAGTGATCTGCGCATGGCCCGCCGCAATGCCCTCGGCCAGCGCCTGTGCGGCGTTGTGGGCAATGTTCAGCACCGCCTGGATCAACTGCTCGCGGTCGCCGCGAAAGTCGGGAATTGAGATGTCGTAGTCCCGCGTGACCTTCAAGCCTTTCGGGAATTCCGCCAGAATCAGCGAACGCACACGCTCGCACACTTCGTGGATATTCACATCGCCCACCAGGTGCGGCCGGCGATGCGGCGCCAGCAGGCGGTCCACCAGCGTCTGCAGGCGGTCCGCCTCATGAATGATGACCTGGGTGTACTCGGTCAGGTCCTTGCCGATTTCCATTTGCAGAAGCTGCGCCGCACCGCGAATGCCGCCCAGCGGGTTTTTGATCTCATGGGCGAGGTTGCGGATCAGTTCCTTGTTGGCCTGCGCCTGGTCAATCAGGCGCTCTTCCCGCTCCTGCTTGGCCTGCTGCTCCAAAGGCAGAAGTTCCACGATCGCCTCGCCCGGCGTGTCGGTTTGGGCCACCACCACGTGGACGGGCATCGGCTCGTGATTCAGCCGCCGGAGCCAGGCGTCGTAGCGAAGGGCCGCGAATTCGTTGCTGCCCGCGCCTTCCAGCGCGTTTTGCAGGATGAGCGGCTCGGTGAAACAGTCGGGGAGTTGCGAGCCTTCGATGGTCCGCCGGGAGGTGCCGAGGGCATCTTCCAGGGCGGCATTGGCAAACACCACGGTGCCGTTGGTGCGCACGACCGCCACCAGCGTGGCGAGCAGGTCAAACGCCTGAAAGCGGGGGAGCCCGGAAACCGGGACGGAAGAAAGCGCAGTGCGGATGGAGGGCTTGTTCAAGCCATCCATTTTGACCCAGAAGCCGCAGCGCCGGGCGTCTAGTTGGTCGAAGTGGGAGCAGGCAGCCGGGAAATCTCGCGCTTGAGACCGGCAATGTCGCTCTGGTTGCGGGTGATGCTGTCCTTCATCTCGGCCACGCGGTCCAGGTAGCGCTGGTAATTGCGGCCCTCAATGCCCTGCTTTTCGGGCTCGCCATTGTTGTAATCTTTTTGCAGCTCGGCCAGCTTGGCTTCGGCCTTTTTCAGCTCGGCTTCCAGAATGACGCGGGAATCGCTGTCGCGCGCGCGCTGCTCCGGACTGTTGGTTGTTCCGCCGGGGCCGCCCACCGTGGCGACGCGAACCGGCGCCGGTGTCGTCCTGGCCGCTGGTGTGCTCTGCACGACGGTGACGTTGCCGCCGGAAACCAGCTTGCAACTGCGCTGTTGCGCCTCTTTGGTGTTATTGATGTATTCAGGCGCGGCTCCGCCGGCGCCGACGCAGCGGTAAACCTGCTGCGCCCATGCAGCATTGCCCGCCAGCAGCAGGGCACAGGTAGAAAACGCAGAAAGTAAAAAGGTCTGTTTCATAGAAAACTCCCAATGCCGGTGAAGGCTAGGACGGTCTATCAGTATGCGGCAAACCCGCCAAATTACAAAGCCAGCAAGCCCACAACCCACCGGGGCAATAAAAAAGGACGGCCTTGGCCGTCCCTTTTTGACCACACACCGCCCGAAATGGCGGGCTCTGTGTGGCTGGATGTGATTGAGCGCTTACTTAATTACTTAAGCTCAGTCCTGCCCGCTTACAGCGAGTAGTACATCTCGAACTCGATCGGGTGAGTCGCCTGGCGCAGGCGGGTCACTTCACCCATCTTCAATTCAATGTAAGCGTCGATCATGCTGTCGGTGAACACACCACCCTTGGTCAGGAAGCTGCGGCCCACGTCGAGCGCGTCCAGCGCCTGGTCCAGGCTGTGGCAAACGGTTGGCACTTTGGCATCTTCCTCGGGCGGCAGATGGTACAGATCCTTGGTGGCGGCTTCGCCGGGGTGAATCTTGTTTTCCACGCCATCCAGGCCGGCCATCATCAGGGCCGAGAAGCCCAGGTACGGGTTCATCAGTGGATCGGGGAAGCGCGCTTCGATACGGCGGCCCTTGGGGTTCGCGACGTAAGGAATGCGGATCGATGCCGAGCGGTTTTTGGCCGAGTAAGCCAGCTTGACCGGTGCCTCATAACCAGGAACCAGGCGCTTGTAGCTGTTGGTGCCGGGGTTGGTGATGGCGTTCAGGGCACGGGCGTGCTTGATGATGCCGCCGATGTAGTACAGCGCGAAATCCGACAGGCCTGCATAGCCGTCGCCGGCAAACAGGTTTTTGCCGTCTTTCCAGATGGACTGGTGAACGTGCATGCCGGAGCCGTTGTCGCCCACGATGGGCTTGGGCATGAAGGTGGCGGTCTTGCCGTAGGCGTTGGCCACGTTCTGCACCACGTATTTCAGGACCTGCGTCCAGTCGGCGCGCTGCACCAGCGTGCTGAAACGGGTGCCGATTTCGTTCTGGCCGGGGCCGGCCACTTCGTGGTGGAACACCTCGACAGGGATGCCCAGCGATTCGAGAATCAGGGACATCTCGGCGCGCATGTCTTGCGTGCTGTCGACGGGAGGCACAGGGAAATAGCCGCCCTTGACGGTCGGGCGATGGCCACGGTTGCCGCCTTCGAGCTTGGCGCCCGAATTCCAGGGCGCTTCGTATTCTTCGATCTTGAAGAAGGTGCCCGACATGTCGGTGTTCCAGCGCACGTCATCAAAGATGAAGAATTCTGGCTCAGGGCCGAAGTAGGCGGTATCGCCCAGGCCGGAGGCCTTCAGGTAGGCTTCTGCGCGCTGTGCGATGGAGCGTGGGTCGCGGTCGTAGGCCTTGCCGTCGGCAGGCTCGAGCACGTCGCAGCTCATGAACAGCGTGGTTTCTTCGAAGAAGGGGTCGATGTTGGCCGTTTTCGGGTCAGGCATCAGTTGCATGTCGGAAGCTTCAATGCCTTTCCAGCCGGCAATGGAGGAGCCGTCAAACGCGTGGCCCGACGTGAATTTTTCTTCGTCAAAGTGGGACACGGGCACGGTGACGTGCTGTTCTTTGCCCCGGGTGTCTGTGAAACGGAAGTCAACGAACTTGACTTCGTTTTCCTTGACCATTTTCATGACGTCTGCGACGGTCTTTGCCATCAAAATCTCCTGTTGCTGGATGGGTGGTTGAAAATTCTCTTCGGGCTTGTTGAATGCACTTTTTGTGCCAAAGCCATTGGCGCTTCACATTTCTGCCAAGCCTCGGATTGTGCCGTTATCTGGCTTCACTTCCAGCCCTTGACAGGCGGAAACCTCAAAAAACACGCGCCGGCAACGAATGCACCATATAAGTGCATCATAGAAATTGCACCGTTAAGGTGCAAAAATTCAACGCACCAACTCGGGGCCGAATTTTAGGTCAAATTTATGCAGCCCGGCCAGCATGGCGGGATAGGCCAGATTGACCGCTTCGGGCGCGCCTTTGACACCCAGCTCGATATGGCGGCCGTATTCAGGGTGGTCCACGCTGGGCAGACTGAAGACTTTCACGCCCGCATGCGCCGCTTCAATTTCGAGCATCAGCGGCGTGAGCATCGCCTCCATGGACCCAAAAATGATCACCGACTTTTCGGTGTAAGGCGATTTTTGGTGCAGGTGGGCGTACTGGTTGTCCAGCACCCACTCCATCATCGGCCACGCCATCACCGGAAAACCGGGAACGAAGTGAACCGCCCCCTGCTCCGCCCGGCAGGTAAAGCCCGGGATCTTGTTGTACGGGTTGGGAATGATCTCGGCGCCGACCGGAAACACACCCATGTTGAGCCGGTGGATGTTGTCGTCGCGATCGGGCTCGTAAGGTATGCCCTGCTCTTTGGCCACGTCGGCCATGCGCTCCAGGATCAGCGTTTTGGCCGCAGGGTGTAGCGCCAGGTCAACGCCCAGCGCCTTGGCCGCGCACTGCCGCGTGTGGTCGTCAGGCGTGGCGCCAATGCCGCCGCAGGAGAACACCACATCGCCGCTTTCACGCGCCGCTGCAAAGGCGCGCGCCAGCGTGGCCGTGATGCGCGCCGGGTCGTCGCCCACATAGTCGGCGTAGGCCAGCTGCAGGCCGCGGGCGCCCAGCAGTTCGATGGCTTTGGGCAGGTGTTTGTCGGCGCGTTTGCCCGAAAGGATTTCGTCGCCGACGATGATGATGCCGAAATGGGGGGTCATGTTGGGTGAGTTCAAGGCAGGGGTAAATCGGGCTTGCCGCCCAGCGTGCCGAAGCTGGGCGCGGGCCCCGGCAAGGCTTCCGGTGCCAGTTCGGTTGCTATTGATTTGATAGCTTCTTGTGCAAGCGGGTCTTGGGCCAGAGCATTGTTTTTCTTGCGAAGCTGCTCCAGCGCGGCCAGCGTGTAGTGGGCAAACCAGAGCGAGGAAAACGCAAACACCAGCGTGTAGATCCAGATCGCCACCGGCACCAGGATGGGCGCCATGGCAACAAACATCGCGCCCGAGGCCCAAATCAGGCTGGGGGCGGCGCCCAGATAGCCGCTGATCACGCCGATGGCCAGCAGCGGCGCGCGGTGCTCTTTGAAAATCTGGCGCCGCTCTTCACTGCTGGCATGGTCGACCAGCGCGTCGTACGACATGACGCGGTAGGTGAGCCAGCCCCAGATGAGCGGCGGCAGCACCAGAATCAGCGGCGGGATCAGCCACAGCGGGATCGACACGATGAGCGCCACCGCCGCCAGCGAGGTCGAGCCCAGCGACCAGAACAAACTGGCCACCAGAGAGCCGCCTTGCTTGCGTTCAAGCTGCGGGAAACGCCGCTCGGCCACCAGCGCGACCATCGCCGGCGTCATGAGGATGGCGACAAAGAGCAGCGCGGTGATCACGATCACCGGAATCGCCATGAAAAGCAGCAGCGCGGGCGCCAGCACCATGCGCAAGCCGCCCAGTCCCAGGCCTTCAAGCCAGCGGACCATGGTGTTGACGAGTTCGTAGTTGCCGAGCTGCGAGCGGATGGCCTCGACCGCATCGCTCCAGAAGAAGTACCCGAGGCCAAGAGAGATGGCGCCCATGATGATCAGCGGCAGCACCGACAGGGCGATGACCCTGGGATGAAGGCAGTACATGGCGGCACGCCAGAACGCGTCGAGAAGTTTGCTCATAACTGACAGGATACCCTGACTCAGCGGCAAGCAAATTGCACGTTCAGGCCTTGCCGAACAGACGTTTTAGCCCCACCCATTGCTGTGACCAAAAACCTTTGCCGTAATCGCGATTGGCTTCAACCTGGTCACGGATGCCGGTGGGGTCGTATCGCTGCTCGAAGTTCGCCGTGCCAAACAGCACATCCCACCAGGGCAGCAACACACCGAAATTGTGTCCGCCCAGCACAGTGCGTTCGGCCTTCACCGTTTCATGCCCAATCCCGATGCTGTGGTGCAGCCTGTGAAAACGCGGGCTGACCCACAGGCGCTCGCCGATGCGGCCGAACCACAGGCGCACATTGGCGTGCTGAAAGCTTTCGCTGAGCTGGGTAAAGGCGACGATGGCGACGAACTGGCCGGGCGGCACGCCGATGAGCTGGGCCACCAGCACGACGATGGTGTCGACCAGGATGTCGTCGAGCAGGTGGTTGCGGTTGTCGCTCCACATCGTCATCTGCCGCTGCGCATGGTGCAGCGAATGCAGGCGCCACCACCATTCGATCTGGTGCTGGCCGCGGTGCGTCCAGTACGCCACAAAGTCAAACACGACGAGGTAAATCAACAGGCTGACGACCGCGTGGTCGGTGATGCCGGGCCAGAGCTGGTCAAGGTGAAAGGTGCCGTAGCCGGCGGTGCGCAGTGCGCCGAAGGCTTCGTCAAACCACGGGTCCAGCGTGAAGAAGAGCGCGATGCGGAAGAAGCCCAAGCGGTGGATCAGCGTATAGAGCACATCGGTGCGGATGGTGGCGCGGTCAGTCACCGGTTCCACCGGCCGCCAGCGCTGCAGCGGGCCGATGATGGCCAGCAGGATCAGCACCTGCAGCACGCCCACCATGAACCAGGCGGTGGCGTCGTAGCCGTCTTCCAGCAGATTGCCCATGCCCAGCGCAAACATGGCCGGCTGCACCGCCGCCTCAAACAGCCACTGCTGCGCCGTCGAAAAAAAATCGCTGAACCAGTCCATGGGCTTTATTTTGCAGGCTTGGCCGGGGCGGAGCCGGCCTGTGCGTCAATCCACGCCTTGTACTGGGGGTGTTCGCGCAGGGTCTGAAAGCAAAAGCCGCGCGCCTGCAAACCGGTGATCAGCGGCTCCAGCACCTTGGGCGCCCACGGGTCCTTGCGCGACCAGATGCCCAGGTGCGCCAGCAGGACGTCGCCGGAGCGCACGTCGCGCAATGCCTTCTTCAGCAAAAAGTCGTTGGGATATTTTTCACTCGCCAGCTCGTCACCTAAAAATCCGGCAGGCGACCAGCCCACGTGCTCATAGCCACACGACTTGGCCGCCGCCAGCAACGCGGGCGAGGTCTTGCCGCCCGGCGCCCTGAAAAGCGGTAGCGTCTTCTTGCCGGTCATGGCTTCCAGGCGCCTGGCGGACTTGCCGATTTCTTCGCAATACTGCGCGGCCGACCAGGTGAAATCCTTGCCGTCCAGCGGGCCCGCCGAGGGCCGCATCTTGAACTGCTGCTGCGCGCCGGGTGCCGCAGGCACATCGCCGCGCCAGTACACGTGGTCCCAGGTATGCGAGGCAAATTCATGCCCCTCGGCCGCACGCGCCTTCCACCACGGCGCCCAGTGCGCGCCCAGGCTGCCGTCGCCTTCTTGCGTACGCTCATTGGCCGCAAAAAACGTGACCTTGACCTGGTGCTTGTTCAGGATGTCGGCCATCAGCGGCGCGACGGCCATGTGGCCGGTGTCCAGCGTCAGGTAGATGGGTTTGCAAGCGGCAGCGGCCGGTTGCACGGCGCTTTGCGTGACGTTTTTTGAGTATTTTGTGCCTGCAGCCCAGGCACTGTCTAGGCTAGCAGCTATTAAAACAATAGCAAGCAGCAGGGTTGAGCGAGACCGCCCGGCCAGGTCAACGGGGCGCGTGATCCAAGGTCCAGACGCCATGAGGGCTCTTTCCAACATTGACCTGACGAACAATCTTGCGCGTCGCCACGTCGATCACGGTCAACTTGCGCGCCCAGCGCGAGGTGACCAGAATCTGCTTGCCGTCGCGGCTCACGTCGATGCAGTCGGGGCCGCCCGGTGCGGGGAAGTTGTCGACGACCTCCAGGGTTTGCAGGTCGATCTTGCTGATGCTGTTGGCCACGCGGTTGCTGACCAGCACATGGCGCTTGTCGCCGAACGCGCGGAAGGCATGCGCACCGGCGCCGGTCTTGATGGTCTTGGTGCGCACCGGTTGCGCGCCGCTCACGTCATACACCTCGACAGCGTCGCCGCCCGTCAAGCCCACCAGCATGAATTTGTCATCGGCCGTGCCGTACACGTCGGCCGGGATGGAGCCGGTCTTGGTGCGCCACTTGACGGTCTGCGTGGCAAGGTCGACGGCAATCAGCTCGTCGCTGTCCTGCATGGTCGAATAGATCGTGCTGCTTTTGCTGTCGATCCACAAATGGCTGGGCGTCTTGCCGGTGGCCACGCGCTTGGCCAGCGTGATGTCTTTGCCGTCCCACTTGTAGATGTCGATGTGGTTCAGGCGGTTGGCCGCCGTGACGAACCATTTCATGTCGGGTGAAAAGCGCAGCTGGTACGGGTCAAGGATGCCGCGTATGGTGCGCTGCACTTCGGCGGTTTTGGGGTCGATGAAGGTCAGCGAGTCCGACAGCGCGTTGGCGACGATGACCGACTTTTCGTCAGGCGTGAGGTACAGGTGGTGCGGCTGCTTGCCGGTGGCGATGCGCCGGGTTTCGGTCCAGGTGGCCGGGTTGATCACGCTGACGGTGTCGTCCAGCGAATTGAGCACGAAGACGGGTGTTGCGATACCGGAAGCGGCAGAGGACGAAGCCGGGGCAGATGCCGAAGCCGCCGGCTGGGCGGCGGCCGACAAACAGACCATCAACAAGCCGGTAAGGGCGCACAGCCGGGGGGCTGCTAAACAGGCGAAAACATTCACAAAAACAGTCTTTCTACGTGCAACCGGTTAGTGTAGCGGCGCGGGGTAAAGGCCAAACTACGAAAAACCGGCAATTGCGAGGGAATACAGGCAATTTCCGGCCCCTGCAACACCCAATGCGCCAAATGCCCGATCCGTTTACATCCTTTACGATGCTTTGATGAACCTGACGAGCGAGTTGGTAGATATCAAGGGCGTGCGGCTGGAGGCGCAGCGCATCGCCGGGCGGGCCGATCTGGCCCCCATCGTTTTCCTGCACGAGGGCCTGGGCTCAGTCGCTTTGTGGACGCAGCGCGGCCTCAGCTGGCCCCAGGCCGTGTGCGCCGCCACCGGCCGGGCCGGGCTGGTGTATTCGCGGCGCGGCTACGGGCAGTCAGACCCGGTGCCCGATGTGCGCGGCGCATCGGCTGAATCGGGCGGCCAGCGCACCGGCCGGCTGCTGCCCGACTACATGCACCGCGAAGCCTGGGACGTGCTGCCCGCGCTGCTGGCGGCCTTGCAGATCAGCAAGCCGGTGCTGCTGGGCCATTCCGACGGCGCGACCCTCGCCCTGCTCCACGCCAGCCGGCATCCGGTGGCGGCCTGCATCGCAATGGCGCCCCATGTACTGGTCGAAGACATTGCCGTGCAGGCGATCGCGCAGGCAACGACGGCTTTCGAATCTGGGGGGTTGCGCGAACGCCTGGCGCGCTATCACGCCGATGTCGACGTCGCCTTCTGGCAATGGAACGATGTGTGGCTGTCGCAGGCTTTTCGCAGCTTTGACATCCGCGAAGACTGCCGCCGCATCAGCGCCCCGCTGCTGCTCATCCAGGGCCTGGACGACGAGTACGGCACGATGCGCCAACTCGACGAAATCGCCCTGGCCGCGCCGCACGCGCAGCAGCTGCGGCTGGCGGCCTGCGGGCATTCACCGCAGCGCGACCAGGCCGCTGCGGTGGTGCAGGCCGTTGCCGGTTTTCTGAAATCCGTGGGCTGAACCCGTCAGGTGCCGGGATGGCATTTTGCTATATTTTTGATAGCTATAAGACCATGCCAATATTGGGCTAGAGGCCGATTTCTCTTAAATTTCCTCCCGGACACAAAAAGGATCAACCCGCCTTGACCTCAACGTGATACGCCGCCCAGGGGCACCACGCAAACCGCTCGGGCAGCGGCTTGGCCATGACGTCGGCGAAGCGGTCGGCGTCATACACCGCCCATAGCGGGCCCAGCCCGCCCAGCGACAGCGGCTGGCCGTCGATGTGCGTCGCCATGATGGGCCGGTATTTGCGCAGATCGGCCGCGGTGATCTGGGCCGCGTAGCCGTCGATGGCGCGCACAAAAACGGTCATGCCGTCTTTGAGCGTCACGCCGGCGGCTTTGAGCACGTCGGCCAGCAGCGGGCCTTTGAGCGTGTGGGGTTTGGCGTCGTACTCCAGCGTAGGCTTGATGGTGACGGCCGGCAGCGCAGCGATGGCGGCAAAGTCGAAGGCATGCGCCTTGTCAAAGCCGACTTTCTGCTTGGCCAGCAGTTGGTCGAGCTTCGGGTCGAGCGCGCCGCGATTGCCCGCGCCAATCAGCCCGCTTACCGTCAGCAGCACCGGGCCGCGCGCGGTTTTGGGGGCGTGCTGCGCCAGGGCGAGCGTTGGGGCGGCTACCGCGCCGATGGCGGCGGCACCCAGGAATTGACGGCGTTGGTTCATGCTTTTCCTCCGGTTGCTGATGAGTTGGAATCTGGCAGCGTAGCGGCTAGCTGGGGCGGACGAATCAGGTGTTCCCCGCGGGAAGGTTTCAGGCCTTCGGAGCAGGCTTGCCGGAGATGCTGACCATGTCCTCCGCCGTCAGCCAGCGCCAGCCGCCGGGTTTCAAGTCGGCCGGCAAATCCAGCGTACCGATGCGCGAACGGTGCAGGCCGGCGACTTCTTCCACCCGGTTGCCGACAGCGGCAATCATGCGTTTGACCTGATGGTATTTGCCTTCGGTCAGCGTCAGGCTGAGCTGGTTATCGCCGGTTTTTTCACACGCCGCGGCGCGCACGGGCTTGGGGTCGTCGTCCAGCACGACGCCGGCCAGCAGCTTGGCGATCTGCTTGTCGTCGACCGGGTGCTTGGCCCGCACTTCATACACCTTGGGCACGTGGTGCTTGGGCGAGCTCATGCGATGGATGAACTTGCCGTCGTCCGACAGCAGCAAAAGGCCGGTGGTGTCCTGGTCCAGCCGCCCCACGGCCTGCACACCGGCTGCCGCACCGCCGCCGCGCTGGCGTATGGGCGCCGGCAGCAGGGTGTAGATGCTGGGGTAGGTGCTAGGCTTTTGCGAGCACTCGTAACCGGCCGGTTTGTGCAGCATCAGATAGGCCTTCTCGTGGTATTCCCACGCCGTGCCCTGGACGGTGAAATGCAGGCCTTCCGCTATAAATTCCATAGCAGGGTCCGTACAGGGGGAGCCGGCTACAGCCACAAAACCTTGTTGAACCAGCCCTGCGCACACGCGCCGCGTGCCAAAGCCCTGGGAAAAGAGAATGTCTTGAAGTTGCATGCTTGCCATGGGCGTATTGTCGCCGGGAGGCCGCGGCGGCCGGCAAGGCCCGCCAACAGCGGCGCGGTGGCCAGAATTGCCACTTTGGCCGTTTCGAGCCACACCGGCCATCGGTGCAGGCGTTTTCAGCCATGGCACCCGCAAGTCCAGCCAGATCGCCGGGCGTGTTGACTGCGGTCAAGCGCTTCCCGGCCCTGGCGTCCTATGATCTTTTAGAACCTGTTGACGGAAAACGGTGAAAAAAAGACAGTCATAGCCAATAGTCAAAGAGACCGATCAAGACATCATGGAATTCGAAATACCGGAATCCCTGGCCAACACACTGCTGGGGATGATCAATGCAGAGTCGCCGCTGGCCCGGCGCCTGAGCGAGCACGGCATGTCGCGCGGCAAACGCGTGGTGCCCAGCCGCCTCTTTGACCTGCCCACGCTGAACACGCTCTACGGCCTGTGCCGGGCGGCCAACGAGCGCGAGCTGATGTTCCAGATGCTGGCGCTGGACAACATCCACGCCGCGCCGGCCGCGCGCAAGATTCCGAGCCTGGAGCTGCTGATCCCGGGCCTGATGGCCTGGCTGTCGCGCGACATGATCGACGGCTGGCTCTACAAACGCGGCAAGGACGGCGTGCTGCTGCCCTGGCTGGTGCATTCGATGCGCCATGTGCAGCCGGCCGACGGCGCTGCCTACGTGATCATCGGCCTCTTGGCCAACACCGTGCAGGCCGCCGGGCGCGAGCCCATCACCGACCCGCGCATGCGGCGCACCGGCATGACTTACGGCATCAGTTTTTATGCCGACGACATCAAGAACCACACCATCCCCGAGCTGATGACGGGCGACGGCTTCTACAAGGAATGCGCCGAGTTCAAGGCCGAATACGAAGCGCACGCCAAACGCTTCAGGCAGCTGCAGCACAGGTTCGGCGCGCAGTTCACCGTCTCGGGCTCAGCCTGGATGCCGGACGACAGCCCCCGCCCGCAACTGGAATGCCGGCGGCTGCAGGCCGGCACCAACGCGCGATGCGTGAACGACGAGGAGCTGCTGGAGCGGCAGTTCGACACCACGGCCGACCCGACTTTCTGGCGCGAAAGCGGCATCGCCGAAGGCTTTGAGCGCGTGCCTCTGCACTGCTACCTGCACCTCTTTCACCTGGACTGGCACCGCAATCTGTGGGTGCATGTGCAGAACGTGCGCGAGTACCGCTACAAACCGCAGTTGCGTGACAAGCTGGTGCTGCCGCAGGCTCACCGCGACCTGATCGACATCCTCACGGCCGACCGTAACTTTTTGATGGAAGACATCGTTGAAGGCAAATCCGGCGGCACCACCATCTTGTGCAAAGGTGCGCCTGGCCTGGGCAAAACACTGACGGCCGAGGTGTATGCCGAGGTGGTTGGCAAGCCGCTGTACCGCGTGCATTCGGGCCAGTTGGGTGTGACGGCCGGCTCGGTCGAGGCCAACCTGTCGAAAATATTGCAACGCGCTGCGCGCTGGGATTCGGTGCTGCTGCTGGACGAAGCCGATGTCTACATCCGCCGCCGCGACAACGACCTGCAGCACAACGCCATCGTGGCCGAATTCTTGCGCACGCTCGAATACTTCAATGGCTTGCTTTTCATGACCACCAACCGCGTGGCCGATATTGACGACGCCATCATGTCGCGCTGCATCGCCATCATCCAGTTCGAAACGCCGACGAAAGAGCAAGCCGCGCAACTGTGGAAGTCGCTGGCGGCGCAGTTCGGTGCGGATCTGTCCGACGAGATGATCGCCCGGCTGACGGTGACCTACGCCGCCGCCAGTGGGCGCGACATCAAGGAGCTGCTCAAGCTGACGTCGAAGTTCTGCAAGGGCAAAGGCGAGCCGTTGAGCGAAGACGCGTTTGCCCAGTGCGCGGCTTTTCGCTGCATCGGCCAGACGCCGGTACCTTCATAAGGCCGAACCATGCTGGACATGTCGCTTCTGGGTGGCGCGCTGCTGGGGCGGCTCTCGTTTCGCCCCGGCGTACGGCCACATCAAGACGCCTTGCCTGCGGGGCGCCATAACCTGGGCATTGCCGAAGAGCGCGACGCCGTGCTGATCGTGCCGGACGGCCTCAGGCACGGAGAGCCGGCGGCGTTGCTGGTGATGTTTCACGGCGCCGGCGGCAGTGCCGACAAGGTGCTGCCCTTCTTTATCAAACATGCAAGGCAGCGCGGCTTTTTGCTGCTGCTGCCGCAGTCGCAGTTCCCGACCTGGGACCTGGTCATAGGCGGCAACGGCCCCGACCTGGAACGGCTGGACAAGGCATTGGCGGAAGTCGCTTCGAGGTTTGCGATAGACCCCACGCACCTGGCCTTCGCCGGTTTCTCCGACGGCGGAAGCTACGCCCTCTCGTCAGGCATCACCAACGGCGACATCGCCAGCCACGTCATCGTCTTCTCAGGCGGCTTCATGTCCGTCTTCACGCAAGAAGGCGCGCCCCGCATCTTCATCGCGCATGGGCTGGAAGACGAGCAGTTGCCAATAGAGACCAGCGCACGGCCGCATGCTGAAAAATTGAAAGCCGCAGGTTACGACGTCACCACGGTGGAGTTCAAAGGCCCGCACCGGATTGAGCCCGCTGTGGTGTCGCTGGCGATGGAATTTTTTCTGGGGCCGTTGGCACCCGAAACCGCTAGCGTGGGCATGTAATTATTTACATCAGCGCCTATCGCGTGGTGAACTCATCCGCCACATAAAAGACTCAGACGAAGTCCACGGCCGCTCTCTTGCCGAGAGAAGCGGCGTGCAGATCCACACGCCGGAGCTGAACCAGCAGCCTCGCCGCGCAGGCTATCGTCGCCAACTTTCGTCTCCCTAACTTGTTGACAACCCAATGACGCGCGTCCCAGAATGGCCTGCATAAACCTTGTAGCGATGTTCGCAACAAGAAAAAGAGACAGCCAAACGGGGAGGTGAAATATGTCGAAAAGACGTTGGTGCCTGGTGGGGTTCTCGGCTTTCTTTGCCGCGCTCTCCTGGAGCCAGTCAGCACCGGAGAGCGCTATCTCTATTGAGCAGGGCTGGACAGTAAAACAAAAAAATAACTGGTATACGCTGTCCCAAGGCTCACGGCTCATCCCCCTGGCCTGGATAAAAGTCCTTGAGCAAGCTGACTCCACCGTACTTTTCCTCGACCCCGAAAATGTCCAAAAATTTCGCTATATCGCGCCGCCCCCAGGAAGCCAGTCCCTGCTTCCACTCGGTTTCGCCGTAGACATCCAGAGCGATAAAAACTTCTCGGAGGTCACCAAACTTCGGTGGACCAAAAATCAGGGGGACAAGCAACCCTGGGTCGGCATGAATTGTGCAGCCTGCCACACCGGAGAGCTGACCTACCAAAACAAGCGGATGCGTATAGAAGGCGCCCCGACGCTCGCCGACTTCCAGGGCCTTATCAAAGCACTTAACCGGGCGCTGGTAGCCACGAAGGATGATCCTTTGAAATGGGATCGTTTTGCAGTGCGAGTCTTGCTCACCGAAGATAACCCGCACAACCGCGACTTGTTGAAAGCGGAACTTGGCAAGCTGACAAAGTGGCAGCTTCGGGTAGAGGAAGCCAATGAAACAAGCCTCGAATACGGGTTCGCCAGGCTGGATGCATTCGGTCACATTTTCAACAAGATCCTGTTGCGCACGGACGCCATCGCGCAAGTGCGAAATCCCTCCAATGCGCCTGTGAGCTATCCATTTTTGTGGAATATCCATCAGCACGACAAGGTGCAATGGAACGGCATCGCCCCCAATCTGAAGCTGGGCACGCTCGACATCGGGGCTCTCGGCAGGAATGTAGGAGAGGTCACGGGTGTTTTCGCCGATATCACCCTGCAACCCATTGGGCCGGCGATAGGCGGTTATCCCACAAGTGCAAACGTCAAGAACCTGATGGTCCTGGAAAATCAGCTCACGACACTGAAACCACCCGAGTGGCCCGCAGCCTTCCCACCGATAGATCCTGTGAAATGGCAGAGGGGGAAAGAGCTGTTTCAAGCGCCCAATGCATGCAGCTCGTGTCACCAGGTTCTGGAAAGAGACGACCTGAAAACAAATTTCCTGGCGCGCATGGCGCCTCTCTCGGGACCTAATTCCATAGGAACCGACCCATGGATGGCTTGCAACTCTTATACCTATCAAGCCCGCAGTGGCAACCTGAGATTTACACCGCAGAAGTTCATTGCCGGCGCAGTCCCCATACATGGCGAAATCGCGAATGTTGCCGACTTGCTCGGAACCAGCGTCATCGGTTCTATTTGGTACAAGCGAAAGGACGTTGTTGAAGACATCAAAATTGCGCTGCTAAACATCAATTTTTTCGACCCCCAAACCGACCAGGTGGCATTGGCGGAAGCTGCCATAGAAATTTTCTCCAAACCCGCCATCACTCATGAAAAAGATGAGCGGCTAAAGCGTTGCATGACCGAAAAGAGCGAAGTGCTGGCCTACAAGGGACGGCCGTTGAACGGCATTTGGGCCACGCCGCCTTATCTGCACAACGGCTCGGTGCCTTCCATCTACCACCTGCTCTTGCCGCCGGAACAACGCCCCGTGTCTTTTGGCTTGGGAACCAGAGAGTTCGACCCCGAGCAGTTGGGGCTTGTGACGGAACACTCCAACCCTGTTTTCATGACCGAAAAAGTTCGCCAGGAAAATACTTTTCTGTTCCGCGCACGCGATGGGGGCGGATCATTGATTAACGGCAACTCCAATCTCGGTCATGACTACGGCAACAGCCGACTCACTGACACGGATCGTTGGGCTTTGGTCGAATACATGAAAGCAGTCGGAACCAAAGCGCCCGAAAGACGATATTAGTCAGGCCACCAGGTCAAAAGCCACCTCGAATCTGCTGGCAGGAAGGGCACGGTCTCCCACGGCATGGGTCAGATGATCACAGGCGGAAGAATAAAAAAGGCCGTTTGCTGAATATCAGCAAACGGCCTTGATCGTTATGGTGGTGGAGCTGGGGGGATTTGAACCCCCGTCCGCAAGCCTTGTTCGGGCAGATCTACATGTTTAGCGGTCTGATTTGAGTCTCGCCACCTGTGTCGCGCAGTCGCACGCTACACAGGACGCCAGCACCCTATTTTCTTGCCCCGGGTTAAGGTACCCAGCCCGGAGCCAGCCGATGAAATTATCTTTACAGCCGGGAGCGTTTAACTTGCGCTAAACACCCCTTGCCCAGCCCATCGGCCTGCTGTTGTAAAGCTCACTGGCAATTAAGCAGCGAGTGCGAAACGTTCGTCGTTTGCAGTTAGTTTGTTTGAATCTGTTTTACGAGCGCACTCAGCTCGACATGCACCACACCGCGTCCGAACCCACGTCGAAACCAATGCAGCCCCAGGAGGCCTAGTTTACGCCATTCGCAGTAAATTCAAGAGCGCGCTCGGCGTAGCGATGGTGGCGTCGGCTTTCCAGCCGTCGGTATCGGCGGTTTTGCCGAGGTAACCGTAGGCAGCGGCCACGGTAGGCATACCCGCGGCGCGGCCCGCGATGATGTCGCGCTCGTCATCGCCGACGTAAATGCAACGCTCGGGCGCCAGGTCGAGCTGGCGGGCAGCCTCCAGCAAAGGCGCCGGATGCGGCTTGGCGTGCGGGGTGGTGTCGCCGCTGACGATGGTCTGGGCGGTGTTAAACAGCGGCATGGCTTTGGTCAGCGGCACGGTAAACCGGGCTGATTTGTTGGTGACGACTCCCCATTTGAGGCCGGCCTGGCTGATTTGCGCGATGAGTTCAGCCACGCCATCGAACACCGAGGTGTTTTCGGTCATGCGCGACTCGTAGTTGCGGAAAAACTCTTCCTTGAGGTCGGCGAAACGGGCATCGTCGGGCGTGAGACCGAAGGCGATGGCGATCATGCCGCGAGCGCCGGCGCCGGCCATGGGGCGGTAAAGCGCCAGGGGAAGCGATTCAAGCCCGCGGTCTGTACGCATTTTGTCGGCGGCGGCGCCCAGGTCAGGGGCGCTGTCGATCAGGGTGCCGTCCAGGTCGAACAAGACGGCGGCTATGTTGTTGAACATATCTGGAACACTAACTAATGAGAAAGGAAGGCAGGATTCAGGGTTTCGACGCGGAACTCGCCCCGGGCATCAGCTTTTTCGGGTGGCCAGCATGTAGTTGACGCTGGTGTCCGCGCTTAGCCAGTAGTGGCGGGTCAGGGGGTTGTATTCCATCCCTCGGGTTTGCTCCAGCGACAGGCCCGAAGCGCGGCAATAGCCGGCCAATTCACTGGGTTTGACGAGTTTGGCGTACTCATGGGTACCGCGGGGCAGCATGTTCAGCACGTATTCAGCCCCGACGATGGCGAACATGAAGGCCTTGGCGTTGCGGTTGATGGTGGAGAAAAACACATGCCCACCAGGTTTGACCAGTGCGGCGCAGGCCTGCACGATGGAAGACGGGTCGGGTACGTGCTCCAGCATTTCCATGCAGGTCACCACATCAAAACTGCCGGGTTGCTCGGCCGCGAGCCCTTCTGCGCTGATTTCGCGGTACTGAACACCTTCGGTTTGGGCCTCAAGCGCGTGAAGTTGTGCGACCTTAAGCGCTTTGGTGGCAAGGTCAATACCCAAGACATCGGCACCTTTGCGCGCCATGGAGTCTGCCAGAATGCCGCCGCCGCACCCGACATCAAGCACCCGCAGCCCTTTGAGGGGAACCAGACCCTCTATCCACCCAAGGCGGAGCGGGTTGATCTGGTGCAAGGGGCGGAATTCGCTCTCGGCATCCCACCAGCGGTGGGCCAGATCAGAAAACTTGGCCAGTTCGGCGGGATCGAAGTTATCGCTTATAGACATGAGCCATTATCGTTGAGGCATAAAAAAACCGCGCCGTAGCGCGGTTTTTGAAGTGATCCGGAAGGATTACTTGTTGGCGCGGGTGCCAACGACTTCGATTTCCACGCGACGGTTCTTGGCGCGGCCTTCGGCGGTCTTGTTGTCAGCAACTGGCTGTTTCTCGCCCTTGCCTTCAGTGTAGACGCGGTTTTTCTCGATGCCCTTGGACACGAGATATGCCTTGACGGCTTCCGAACGGCGAACCGACAGCTTCTGGTTGTAAGCATCGCTACCAACGGAGTCGGTGTGACCCACGGCGATAATGACTTCCAGGTTGATGTCCTTGATCTTGCCGACCAGGTCATCCAGCTTGGCTTTGCCTTCTGGCTTCAGGACCGACTTGTCGAAATCAAAGAACGCATCAGCAGCGTAGGTGACTTTCGTCGAGACGGCAGCAGGAGCAGGAGCGGCGGCAGCAGGAGCAGCAGCGGCGGGAGCAGCGGCAGCAGGAGCAGGAGCACCAGCAGGAACAATGGCACCATCGCAACCTGGAGCTGCGGTAGCAGGCGTCCAGTTAGCGTCGCGCCAGCACAGTTCGTTGGTGCCGTTTTTCCAGACCAGTTCGTTGTTGCCGTTTTTCCAGTTGTCGATAGTTTGTGCACCAGCGGCGGTAACAAGCGCTGCGGAAGCAAACAACATTGCCACTTTGTTGAGTTTCTTCATGGTTCTCCTCTAGAGAAAAGCCGCAGACTTGCTGCGATTAATAATTTACACGCCTTGAGTGACCATCACTCAAAGCGTTACAACGATTGTGCCACACCTGTCTGAACCATCAAGCACGGTATCGGCTTCGTCTGACACAGACTTAAGATTCTTGAGCATTTGTTGCTGCCCCGCCACAAGTGCTCGCTATAAACTCAAGCCTTAAAATCGAGGGCTTTCCTCAAGAATCCCGAAATCCCAACCAGGCCGCTCATGACCCAGTTCGCTAAAGAAACCCTGCCCATCAGTCTTGAAGAGGAAATGCGGCGAAGCTATCTCGATTACGCCATGAGCGTGATCGTCGGCCGGGCCCTCCCGGACGCAAGAGACGGCCTGAAGCCAGTCCACCGCCGTGTGTTGTTTGCGATGCACGAGCTGAATAACGACTGGAACCGCCCTTATAAGAAGTCGGCCCGTATCGTTGGTGACGTGATTGGTAAATACCACCCGCACGGGGACCAGTCGGTCTACGACACCATCGTGCGGATGGCCCAGGATTTCTCCCTGCGTCACTTGCTGGTGGATGGGCAAGGCAACTTCGGGTCAGTAGATGGCGATAACGCCGCGGCAATGCGGTACACGGAAATCCGCCTGGCAAAGATCGCCCATGAACTGCTGGCGGACCTGGATAAAGAAACTGTCGACTTCGGCCCCAACTACGATGGCAGCGAACAAGAGCCGCTGGTCATGCCGACCCGGCTGCCTAACCTGCTTGTCAACGGATCGGGCGGCATCGCGGTGGGCATGGCGACCAATATTCCGCCCCACAACCTCAACGAAGTGGTGGATGCCTGCCTTCACATGCTGAAGAACCCCGAGACCTCTATTGAGGAATTGATGGAGATCGTGCCGGCGCCTGACTTCCCTACGGGGGGCATCATTTACGGAATCAACGGCGTCAAGGACGGCTACCGTACCGGCCGCGGCAAGGTGGTGATGCGCGCGAAGTGCCACTTCGAGGACATCGACAAGGGCCAGCGCCAATCCATCATCGTTGACGAGCTTCCCTATCAGGTCAACAAGAAAACGCTCCAGGAGCGCATGGCCGAACTGGTGCACGAGAAAAAAATCGAAGGTATCAGCCACATTCAGGATGAGAGCGACAAGTCCGGCATGCGCCTGGTCATTGAGCTCAAGCGCGGCGAAGTGCCCGAAGTGGTGCTGAACAACCTGTACAAGCAGACCCAGTTGCAGGACACCTTCGGCATCAATATGGTGGCGCTGGTCAACGGCCAGCCCAAGCTGTGCAATCTGAAGGACCTGATTCAGGTCTTCCTGTCGCACCGTCGTGAAGTGGTCACACGCCGCACCGTGTTCACGCTGCGCAAGGCACGCGAACGCGGCCATGTGTTGGAAGGCCTGGCGGTGGCCCTGGCCAACATTGACGATTTCATTGCCATCATCCGCAATGCGCCAACCCCGCCGGTGGCGAAGGCAGAACTGATGCTGCGCCCCTGGGACAGCAGCCTGGTGCGTGAAATGCTCACGCGTACGCGGGCCGACGGCGGCGTGGTCAATGCCGACGACTACCGGCCCGATGGCCTCGAAAAAGCTTTCGGCATGGGCAACGACGGGCTCTACCGCCTGTCGGAAACCCAGGCCCAGGAAATCCTGCAGATGCGCCTGCAACGCCTGACCGGACTTGAGCAGGACAAGATCGTGGCGGAGTACAAAGAAGTCATGGCCGAGATCGACGACCTGCTCGACATCCTGGCCAAGCCCGAGCGCGTCTCCATCATCATTGGCGAAGAGCTTTCCGCGATCAAACTGGAATTTGGCCAGACAAAGCTGGGCGCGCGGCGCAGTTTGATCGAACACAGCTCCTTCGATCTGAGCACCGAAGACCTGATCACCCCCACCGACATGGTGGTGACACTTTCACATACCGGCTATATCAAAAGCCAGCCACTGTCGGAATACCGGGCGCAAAAACGCGGCGGCCGCGGAAAACAGGCCACGGCCACCAAGGAAGACGACTGGGTTGACCAGCTCTTCATCGCCAACACGCACGACTACATCCTGTGCTTTTCCAACCGGGGGCGGCTCTACTGGCTCAAGGTCTGGGAAGTGCCCGCGGGCTCGCGTGGCTCACGCGGCCGTCCCATCGTCAACATGTTTCCTTTGCAAGAGGGTGAAAAGATCACCGTGGTCCTGCCGCTGACGGGTGAAAAACGCAGCTTCCCGGCGGACCAATATGTCTTCATGGCTACCTCCATGGGCACGGTAAAGAAGACCGCCCTGAACGAATTCAGCAATCCGCGCAAGGCGGGCATCATTGCCGTGGATCTGGATCCGGGGGACTACCTGATCGGCGCGTCTCTCACGGACGGCAAACACGACGTGATGCTGTTCAGCGATGGCGGCAAGGCCGTGCGGTTTGACGAAAACGATGTGCGCCCCATGGGCCGCAACGCACGCGGCGTGCGCGGCATGACGCTGGAAGATGGCCAGGGCGTCATCGCCATGCTGGTCGCCGAAGACGAGCAGCAAAGCGTGCTGACGGCCACCCAGAACGGCTTCGGCAAGCGCACTTCCATCACCGAGTACACGCGCCACGGCCGTGGCACCAAGGGCATGATTGCCATTCAGCAAAGCGAGCGCAACGGCAAAGTGGTAGCGGCCACGCTGGTCCATGTGGACGACGAAATCATGCTCATCACCGACAAGGGTGTGCTGGTGCGCACCCGGGTCAGTGAAATCCGCGAGATGGGCAGGGCTACACAGGGTGTTACGCTGATCGGCCTCGATGAGGGCTCACAATTGAGTGGTCTTCAGCGCATCGTCGAAAACGATGCCACGCTGGACGATATCGACCCCGAAACCGGCACCGGCACCGACGCCTCCAACACGGAAAGCAATGAATGAAAAAACTGATCACCGCTCTCGCAATCGCCGGCATGGCCTGCGCCACCGCCGTCCACGCCCAGACGGACCCGAAAACCGAGATGGCCAAGAAAGTAGTCGCACTGCAACAGGGGCCAGAACTTGACCGGCTGGTCGGCCAACTCGCAAGCACCACAGCCCAGGAACTGATCATCAAATGGGGCCCCCAGCTGGAAGCCAACGTACCCAAAGCCAAGCAGCAAAAAGCCTCAGAAGACCTCAATGCCGAGCTTAAAAAGTATGCCAACGACGCTGCCAACCTGATCGGCAAGCAAGTCGATAAAGTCAGCTCCGAATCATTGGTGCCGGCTTATGCGGAACGCTTTACGCTGGAAGAGCTTCAGCAAATCGCTGCCTTTTTTGAATCCCCGGCCGTCAAAAAATACCAGGCCGCCGCGCCTGAACTGGGAAATGTTTTCGTTCAGAAGCTGATCGAGGCCTCGCGTACCGACGTTGTCGCTCGCGTCAAGCAGTTCGATGAGGCGGCGGTGAAAATCGTCGGCACCAGCCCGACCCCGGGAGCAGCCAAGCCACCTGCGAAGAAATGACCCGTCCCTTCAATTTTTCCGCCGGCCCCGCAAATTTGCCTGAAGAGGTTTTGCGACAGGCGGCGGACGAAATGCTCGACTGGCGCGGCAGCGGCATGAGCGTGATGGAGATGAGCCATCGCGGCAAGGAGTTCATCTCGATTTATGAAACCGCGGAAGCCGACTTCCGCGAGTTGATGGACATTCCGTCCAACTTCAGGATTCTGTTTATGCAGGGCGGCGGGCTTGCCGAAAATGCCATCGTCCCGCTGAACATCTCCCGCGGGAAGTCCGCGGATTTTGTGGTTACCGGCAGCTGGAGCGACAAGTCGCAAAAGGAAGCCCGCAAGTACTGCGATGTACAGATTGCCGCCTCCAATGAAGCAAGCGGGCACCTCGAATTGCCTGCCCCCAGAAGCTGGACCTTGCGGCGCGACGCCAGCTATGTCCACGTCTGCACCAACGAAACCATTCACGGCGTAGAGTTCCAGGCCTTGCCGGACCTGAAGTCCCTGGGATGCGACGCTCCGCTTGTCATTGATTTTTCATCCCATGTCGCTTCGAGACCGGTTGACTGGGCTCGCGTGGGACTCGCATTTGGCGGGGCGCAGAAGAATCTTGGCCCCGCCGGCGTTACGCTGGTGGTCGTGCGAGAGGATTTATTGGGCCATGCGCTGCCGGTATGCCCCAGTGCCTTCAATTACAAGACGGTAGCGGACAACCAGTCGATGTACAACACGCCGCCCACGTACGCCATTTATATCGCCGGCCTCACCTTCCAGTGGCTCAAGCGGCAAAAAGAAGGCGGCGCAAGCGGAATCGCTGCAATGGAAATACGTAACCAGGCCAAGGCGGAGCTGCTTTACAACGCCATTGATCACTCTGATTTTTACCAGAACAGGGTCAGCAAGAACTGCCGTTCACGCATGAATGTGCCGTTCTTCCTGCATGACGAATCGCGCAACGACGCGTTCCTGGCTGGCGCAAAGGCCCGAGGCCTGCTGCAGCTCAAGGGCCACAAGTCTGTAGGTGGCATGCGCGCCAGCATCTACAACGCCATGCCGATGGCCGGTGTAGAGGCGCTGGTGGAGTACATGCGAGAATTCGAAGAAAAACACGCCTAGGATTAATTACCCCCATGTTCACCTCGTTCGCTGCCCCTTTGTGGGTGTTCAGTGCTCTCAGGTGGCCGGGCGGCCTCTGATATGACTGCCAACCTTGCTGATTTACGCATCCAGATCGATGCCTTGGACAGGGAATTACTCGCCCTGTTGAACCGCCGCGCTCAAGTGGCCGAGCAGGTGGGAGAAGTCAAGAAGCGCGAAGGAACGCCGTTTTTTCGACCTGATCGCGTCGCTCAGGTCATTGAACAGATCCAGCAAGCCAATCAGGGCCCCCTCAAGAACGAACACGTTGCGGCCGTCTGGCGTGAAATCATGTCAGCCTGCCTGGCCCTGGAATCACCGGTCCGCGTCGCTTACCTTGGCCCCTCAGGCACTTTCAGCGAACAGGCAGCGCTTCAGTTTTTCGGTGCCAGCATTGAGCACGTCCCCTGCGTCAGCATCGACGAAGTCTTTCGCGCCACAGCGGCGGGCAGCGCAAGCTACGGCGTTGTGCCGGTTGAGAACTCCACCGAAGGCGTGGTGTCACGTTCGCTGGACCTGTTTTTGAACTCGCCTTTGCACATCGTGGGCGAAATCAGCCTGATGGTGCGCCACAACCTGCTGCGCCTGTCTGAATCTCTCGAAGGCATTGAGGCCGTGTATGCACACCCTCAAGCACTGGCCCAGTGCCAAGGCTGGCTGACCACGCATCTGCCTCACGTCGACCGCCGCACAGCATCCAGCAACGCCGAAGGTGCGCGGCTAGCCACCACCAACCCCGCTTGGGCAGGTATCGCGAGCGACCGCGCAGCCACCCAGTTCGGGTTGTACACCGCTGCGCATGCCATTCAGGATGATGCGTTTAATCGCACGCGTTTTGCCGTGGTGTGCCTGCCGCAGACATTGCCCTCCCCGCCGGCATCTGGCAAAGACTGCGTCAGCCTGGTGGTGTCCGTGCCCAACCGTCCGGGCGCAGTGCACGACATTCTCATGCCACTCAAAGCCCACGGCGTCTCCATGACGCGGTTTGAATCGCGCCCGGCGCGCTCAGGACAGTGGGAGTACTATTTTTATATTGACCTGCAGGGCCACCCGTCGCAGGACCATGTCAAAGCGGCTCTGGCCGACCTCCAGCAACTGTGCGCCTTCTACAAGGTGCTTGGAACCTATCCAGTTAGCGATTAATGCAACGACTTACACAACTCCTGGTATCCCGACATGTTTGAACAATTAGGTCTCATCGGATGCGGCCTGATGGGTGGCTCTTTTGCGCTGGCGCTCAAGCGCGCCGGCCTGGTCAAGCGCGTCGTCGGGTACAGCAAATCCCCCTCCACCACCGAGCGTGCGCGCCAGATGGGTGTGATCGACGTGGAAGCACCCTCGGCGCTGCTGGCGGTCTCCGGGGCGGATATCGTGTTGCTTGCCGTGCCCGTATCGGCCACGGAAGCCACCTTCAAGGCCATCCGGCACCTTGTGGGGCCCAACACCCTGATCATGGACGTGGGTTCGACCAAGCGCGATGTGGTGGATGCCGCCCGGCGGGTTCTGCGCGACAACGTCGGCTCTTTTGTGCCTTGCCACCCTATTACCGGCAAGGAAGTCTCAGGCGTCGAGCATGCCGACGTGGATCTGTACGCGGGCAAGCAGGTCATTCTGACGCCCATCGAGCGCACCTTCACCGTTCAGCTTCAGAAGGCAACCGATCTATGGACTGCCCTGGGCTGCCATGTCCTCAAGATGTCTCCCCAGGCCCACGATGCGGCCTATGCGGCGGTCAGCCATCTGCCACACCTGATTGCCTTCGCACTGATCAACGGCATCACCGGACAGGACCACGGCAAAGACTACATGTCACTGGCTGGCCCGGGATTCCGCGACTTCACGCGCATCGCAGCCAGCGACCCGAAAATGTGGCGTGACATCCTGATTGCCAACCGCGAAGAGCTGCTGGCGCAATCCAAAATCTTCCAGGAAACGCTGCAATCTCTTGAGCAACTGATCTCCACCAGCAGTGGCGATGTCCTGGAAGTGCTGATCGAGAAAGCCAGCGAAACACGTGCCAACTGGCGCATCTCCTCTCAAAAGTCGCACAAGTAATCCGCGACCATGTTCGATACCGAGTTCCTGGATATTCCGCCGTTAAGCAGGGCGGGCGGCACGGTTCGCCTGCCCGGCTCCAAAAGCATTTCCAATCGCGTCCTGCTCCTGGCGGCCCTGAGCCACGGCGAAACCACCGTCCACGACCTCCTCGCCTCTGACGACACAGCAGTGATGCTTACTGCGCTCAAGCAGCTCGGCTGCACGGTGAAGCAAAACGGTGATACCGCCGTCATCTCCGGATTGGGCGGCCGGTCCGTCCAGACGCCGGCAAAACTCTTCATGGGCAATGCCGGCACGGCGATGCGGCCCTTGACCGCCGCCCTCGCGCTGCTGGGCGGCGAGTTCGAGCTCTCCGGGGTGCCGCGCATGCATGAAAGGCCCATCGGCGACCTGGTCGATGCACTGCGCCAGCTGGGCTGCTCTATCGATTACCTTGGCAATGAAGGCTTCCCCCCTCTCAAGCTGCAGCCCGGCCCGTTGAAGCTGGACGAACCCATCAAGGTGCGCGGCGACGTCTCCAGCCAGTTCCTGACGGCCCTCCTGATGGCGCTGCCGCTGGTCGCCAAACAGGATATCCGCATCGAAGTGGTCGGCGAGTTGATCTCGCGGCCGTACATCGAGATCACGCTCAAGCTGCTCACGCGATTCGGAATCGACATACGGCGCGAAGGCTGGGAGAGTTTCACCATTCCTGCCGGCAGCCAATACCGCTCGCCGGGTGAAATCCATGTCGAAGGCGACGCTTCATCTGCTAGCTATTTCATAGCACTCGGCGCAATAGCAACGCGGGCTACAGGCCAAAAATGCATAGAAATTCTTGGGGTCGGCGCCGACTCCATCCAGGGTGATATCCGCTTTGTAGAAGCCGCGCGGATGATGGGCGCAGAGATTGAAAGCACGCCGAATTCACTGCGCATCTCGCGAGGCTCATGGCCGCTCAAGGCCATCGACCTGGACTGCAACCATATCCCGGACGCCGCCATGACGTTGGCTGCGATGGCGCTTTACGCCGACGGAACTACCACCTTGCGCAATATCGCCAGCTGGCGCGTCAAGGAAACCGACCGCATCGCAGCCATGGCCTGCGAGCTGCAAAAGCTTGGCGCCACGGTCGAAGAGGGCGCTGACTACCTCAAGATCACCCCGCCCTCCCAGTGGAAAGCTGCGGCCATTCACACCTACGACGACCACCGCATCGCCATGTGCTTTTCGCTGGCCGCCTTCAACCCGGCTCAATTACCGGTGCGAATTCTCGACCCGAAGTGCGTCGCCAAAACCTTCCCGGACTATTTCGAAGCCCTGTTTTCCGTCGCCGAGGCCGAAACCGCCCATATTCCCGTCATTTGCATCGATGGCCCAACCGCCTCGGGCAAGGGAACGCTGGCCTCTCTGGCTTCCCACCGGCTGGGCTACCACTACCTTGATTCGGGCGCCCTCTACCGCTTGAGCGCCCACGCCGCAGCCCTCGCGGGCGTCTCGCTGGACGACGGCGCTGGCGTGGCCCGGGTTGCCCGCACCATGCCGGTGCGTTTTCAGGGTGACCGCATCTTTCTCGGCGCCCAGGACGTTTCAGACGCCATCCGCACGGAAGCCGCAGGCATGGCGGCATCCCGGGTTTCGGCCCATCCTGAGGTTCGCGCCGCCCTGCTGGAGCTCCAGCACAGCTTTCGCAAGCTGCCCGGCTTGGTCGCCGACGGCCGGGACATGGGAACCGTCATATTCCCGGCAGCACGCCTGAAGGTCTACCTGACGGCCAGTGCCCTGCATCGAGCCGAACGCAGGCATAAGCAGTTGATTTCAAAGGGAAATTCGGCTACAATAGCCGCGATTCAGCAAGATTTAGAGGCACGCGATGCCCGCGATTCTTCGCGACAAGCCGCCCCTTTAAAGCCTGCTGATGACGCCCGCCTTCTGGACAATTCTGATTTATCGATTGAAGAATCGGTAGAGCAGGTGATTGACTGGTGGCAAAGCACCCGGCCCTTCTGACCCCCGACGCGCACCCTGCGCTTGGGTCAGCAGGTTCATCAACGTAACCCGCGGTCTTACTCGACGTCTGACCGCACAAAATCGCCGCAAGCAGCTATAAAAACAATAGCAATCCCGCTATTGGAACCCTGTTGTGTGGACTAGGAAAATCATGTCTGAATCTTTTGCCGACCTATTTAACGAATCGCTCCAACGCTCTGAAATGCGTACCGGTGAAGTCATCACCGCTGAAGTCGTTCGTATCGACCACAACCACGTCGTCGTCAACGCCGGACTGAAGTCCGAGGCCTATGTGCCGCTCGAAGAATTCAAGAACGACCAGGGCGAACTCGAAGTCCAGGTCGGTGATTTTGTTTCCGTTGCCATCGACTCCGTCGAAAACGGTTATGGCGACACCCTGCTGTCGCGCGACAAGGCCAAGCGCCTGGCGTCGTGGATGAGCCTGGAAAAAGCCCTGGAATCCGGCGAATTCGTCACCGGCCAGACCAGCGGCAAAGTCAAGGGCGGCCTCACCGTCCTCGTCAACGGCATCCGCGCGTTCCTGCCCGGCTCGCTCATCGACACCCGCCCCATCAAGGACTTGTCTCCGTACGAGAACAAGACCATGGAATTCAAGGTCATCAAGCTCGACCGCAAGCGCAACAACGTGGTGCTGAGCCGCCGCGCCGTGGTCGAAGCCAGCATGGGCGAAGAACGCGCAAAGCTGATGGAAACCCTGAAGGAAGGCACTGCCGTCAAGGGCGTCGTCAAGAACATCACCGAATACGGTGCATTCGTTGACCTCGGCGGCATCGACGGCCTGCTGCACATCACCGACATGGCATGGCGCCGCGTGCGTCACCCAAGCGAAGTGGTGACGGCGGGTCAGGAAATCGTTGCCAAGATCCTGAAGTTCGACACCGAAAAGAACCGTGTCTCGCTGGGCCTGAAGCAAATGGGCGACGACCCTTGGATGGGCGTGAACCGCCGCTACCCACAGGGCACGCGCCTGTTCGGCAAGATCACCAACATCGCCGACTACGGCGCGTTTGTGGAACTCGAACCCGGCATCGAAGGCCTGGTCCACGTGTCCGAAATGGACTGGACCAACAAGAACGTGGCCCCGAGCAAGCTCGTGGCGCTGGGCGACGAAGTTGAAGTCATGGTCCTCGAGATCGACGAAGACAAGCGCCGCATCAGCCTGGGCATGAAGCAGTGCAAGGCCAACCCATGGCAAGAGTTCGCACAGGAAACCAAGCGCGGCGACCGCGTCAAGGGCCCGATCAAGTCGATCACCGACTTCGGCGTCTTTGTGGGCCTGGCTGCCGGTATCGACGGCCTGGTGCACCTGTCCGACCTCTCGTGGAACGAGCCCGGCGAAGCCGCCGTTCGCAACTACAAAAAGGGCCAGGAAGTCGAAGCGATCGTGTTGGCTGTCGACGTCGACCGCGAACGCATCTCCCTGGGCATCAAGCAACTGGACTCCGATCCGTTCACCACGTTCGTGTCGATCAACGACAAGGGCGCGATTGTGACCGGCAAGGTCAAGACCGTTGACGCCAAGGGCGCCGAGATCGATCTGGGCGAAGACATCATTGGCTACCTGCGTGCCAGCGAAATCAGCCGTGACCGCGTTGAAGACGCGCGCAACGTGCTGAAAGAAGGCGACGAAGTGTCCGCAGTCGTGGTGAACGTGGATCGCAAGACCCGCAACATTCAGCTGTCGGTCAAGGCCAAGGACAACGCTGACCAGCAGGAAGCCATGGCTAACCTGAGCCAGCAGTCCTCGCGTGAAAACGCCGGCACGACCAGCCTGGGCGCACTGCTGCGCGCCAAGCTGGACAACAACGAGAAGTAAGAAGGCAACCGTGCAGCGGTGTGATGCGCCCAGGCGGATTGCATCGCTGTACAGCTACTTTTGCACCCATGACCCGAAGCGACCTTGTTGAAGAACTGGCGGCCCGATTCAGCCAGCTGACACACCGCGACGCCGAATATGCCGTCAAGACGATTCTTGACGCCATGAGCGACGCGCTGGTGCGCGGCCACCGGATTGAAATCAGGGGTTTTGGCAGTTTCTCCATCAACCGCCGCCCACCCCGCATGGGGCGCAACCCGCGGTCTGGTGAAAGTGTCGCCATCCCGGAAAAACGGGTGCCGCATTTCAAACCCGGAAAAGCATTGCGCGAAGCCGTCGATGCCCGGACCCAGGAGTTGCTGGCGGTCACGGAACCCAAGTAATTCCATTTCCAAATCATCCGTGCACTTTGTCGGCTTCGCTGGCCGTACGTTTGTACTGTCTGCGCTTCACCTTCGCGTTCACGAATGATGTGGAAACGGAATACGCTCTTCCTGTTGCTCCCCGGTGGGCTGGCTACAATCGCCAGACCACTACGGGGGATCTTCCAGTGAAATACCTCATGTGGCTGCTCAAGGCAGCCATTTTTTTTACCCTGTTTGCTTTCGCACTGAATAACCAGCAGACGGTTTCGGTGTATTTCTTTTTTGGCACCATGTGGCAGGCGCCTTTGGTGCTGGTGGTTTTGGCCGCCTTCGCCTGCGGGCTGGCGCTTGGCATTTTTGTGATGATGCCGCGCTGGTGGAAAAAACGCAAAGCGGCCAAACACTCATCCGGCGGCCCTCACACCGTGACTGACGACCCCTCTACGCTCCACCATGGAATTTGACTTCACCTGGGTCTTGCTCGGCTTCCCGATTGCCTTCACCCTGGGCTGGCTCGCTTCACGGCTGGACTTGCGCCAGCTGCGCATCGAAAACCGCCAGGCGCCCAAGGCCTATTTCAAGGGCCTAAATTTCCTGCTCAACGAGCAGCAGGACCAGGCCATCGATGCGTTCATCGAGGCCGTCCAAAACGACCCGGACACCTCTGAGCTTCACTTCGCCCTGGGCAACCTGTTTCGCCGCCGGGGCGAATACGAGCGCGCCGTGCGTGTGCATGAGCACCTCATGTCGCGCGGCGACCTGACGCAGCCCGAACGTGACCGGGCGCAGCATGCCCTGGCGCTGGACTTCCTCAAGGCAGGCCTTCTTGACCGCGCCGAGATCGCCTTGCGCAAACTTGAAGGCACGCCGTTTGAAGAAGAAGCCCGGCTGGCCCTGCTGTCTATTTACGAACGCTCGCGCGACTGGGCCAATGCCACCGAAATCGCCGCGCGGCTGGGCACCTCCAGCCACGGCAGCTTCAGCACCCGTCAGGCGCACTACCTGTGCGAGCAGGCCGGCGCCTCCATAGCGTCGGGTGACACCGGCAAGGCCTTGAGCACCCTGCGTGAAGCCGTGGCCATGGCGCCGGCCTCTGCGCGGCCACTGATTGACCTGGCCAAGCTTCAGAACCAGCTTGGCAGGTCTGAGGACGCCTTGAAAACACTGCTGAAACTCGAAGAACTGGCCCCACAGGGTTTGCCCTTGGCAGCCGGCCTGCTGGCCAACATCGCACAGGTCAGCGGCCAGAAGGCAGCCGCACTTGAACTGCTGAAGGCGAGCTATTCCAACACACCTTCAATCGACGTGGTTGAGGCCATTGTCAAACTGGAAGAAGATCCCGCATCCGCACGCCAGTGGTACGCCAGGCACATGGAACGCCAGGCATCCCTTGTCGCAACGGGCAAATGGATAGAGGGCGAGCAGCTGCAGGACGAGCACCACCACACGCTGGTGCAACGTGCGCTGAGCCAGGCGACCAAGCCCTTGATGCGCTACCGCTGCGCAGCGTGCGGTTTTGAGGCTACCCAACACTTCTGGCACTGCCCCGGTTGCCAGGCTTGGGACAGCTACCCAACCCGGCGCATAGAAGAACTATGAACACCCCCGTCAAGGCTTCGCCTCCTTCCCCCTTGCAGGGGGCAACACTTGCGGCCCGGCGAAGCCGGTTCCGCAGTGTCTGCTGGTAAAGACGAGAGAGCCCCTCCTCGCTGATCCGTTTAAAACAGAAACCATGACAACAGTTTCCAAACTATCCCCTGAACAAATAGCCAAGGCCCGTGTCCTGGTCGTCGGCGACGCCATGCTGGACCGCTACTGGTACGGCGCGGTGGACCGCATCTCCCCCGAAGCGCCGGTGCCCGTGGTGCGCGTGACACGCACTGAAGAGCGCATAGGCGCTGCGGCCAACGTGGCCTACAACATCGTCACGCTGGGTGCACAGGCCTCTTTGCTGACGGTCGTGGGCGACGACGAGGCCAGCCACCAGCTGGAAGCCCTGGTGGCCAAGACCGGCATCGCCCCTTATTTCGGCCGCGACGCCCAACTCAAGACGACGGTGAAACTGCGCGTCATCGGCCGCCAGCAGCAGCTCATTCGCCTCGATTTTGAGAACACGCCTGAAAACGAAGTGCTCGCCTCTCAATCCGCCGCGTTCGAGAAGCTGCACCCGCAGCACGACGCTGTGCTGTTTTCCGACTACGGGAAGGGCGGCCTTGCGCACATCGTGCTGATGATCGCCCAGGCGCGCGCTGCGGGCAAGGTCGTGCTGGTCGACCCCAAAGGCTCCGACTACGCGCGCTACAAAAACGCCAGTGTCATCACCCCCAACCGCGCCGAACTCGAACACGTGATCGGCACCTGGAGCAGCGAAGCCGAGCTGCGCACCAAGGCGCACAACCTTCGCAGCACGCTCAACCTGGACGCCCTGCTGCTAACCCGCAGCGAAGAAGGCATGACGCTTTTCGATGCCGACGGTGAACTGAACGTGCCCGCCGTCGCGCGTGAAGTGTTCGATGTCACCGGCGCAGGCGACACCGTCATCGCCACCCTCGCCGCCATGACCGCCACCGGCATGAGCCTGCGCGAGGCCGTGCCCATCGCCAACCGTGCTGGCGGCATTGTGGTGGGCAAGTTCGGCACCGCCACCGTCAATTACGGCGAACTGTTTGCCGCGCAGTAAGCCGCGACGCAGATCAAGCCCAAGACAAGGATCATCATGAAAATCGTAGTGACCGGCGCAGCCGGCTTCATCGGCAGCAACATCATCAAGGGTCTCAACGACCGCGGCATCGACGACATCATCGCCGTCGACGACCTGACGCAGGGCGACAAGTTCCGCAACCTGGCCGACCTGCAGATCGCCGACTATGTCGACGCCGATGACTTCTACGACCTCTTTGCCGAAGGCGCTTACGGCCAGGTCGAAGCGGTGTTTCACGAAGGCGCCTGCAGCGACACCATGGAGCTTGATGGCAAGTACATGATGGACAACAACTACACGCTGTCGTGCGAGCTGTTCCATGCCTGCCAGGACCAGGGCACGCGCCTGATCTATGCGTCCTCCGCGGCGACCTACGGCGGCTCCGACACCTTCCGCGAATCGCCTGAATTTGAAAAGCCGCTCAACGTCTACGGCTACTCCAAGCTGCTGTTCGACCAGCGCCTGCGGCGCGAACTCGGCGCCAGGTTTGAAGGCGCCGGCACGCAGGTGGCGGGCTTTCGCTACTTCAATGTCTACGGCCCGCGTGAGCAGCATAAGGGCCGCATGGCCAGCGTCGCGTTTCACCAGTTCAACCAGTTCCAGGCAGAAGGCAAGGTCAAGCTCTTTGGCGAATACGGCGGCTACGGCCCCGGCGGCCAGATGCGCGACTTCATTTTCATCGACGACGTGGTCGCCGTGAACTTGTGGTTCCTCGACCATCCGGAACAGTCCGGCATCTTCAACCTTGGCACCGGCAAGGCGCAGCCTTTCAACGACGTGGCCATCGCTGTCGTGAACACCTTGCGCAAGGGCCAGAACGCCGCAGCCCTGAGCCTGGAAGACGCCGCACGCGGCGGCCTGATCGACTACATCGACTTCCCGCCCGCGCTGGTCGGCAAATACCAAAGCTACACCCAGGCCGACCTCGGCGCCCTGCGCGCCGCTGGTTGCGACCATGCCTTCGCCGATGTGCAAACGGGCGTGACTGCTTACATGCAGTGGCTGAACGCCGCTAAGGGCTAACCCCCGGGCGTTCCTGCGCCAAAAAATCCGATGAGGGTCAACCTCGCTTGAACCGGGCCGTTATGAATCTGGCCACCCTTGTTCACAAGGGTGCGCCACGTTTCAGCTTCAGTTCAACCGAATTAAACCAATCATCAGGGAGTTTTTCATGTTCAAAAAATTACTGGCTTTTTTTGCGGCCATGTATGTGGCGGTCTCGTTTGCCGCAATTGATGTCAACAGGGCCACGGCCGCCGATCTCGACGGCATCAAGGGCATCGGCCCCGCCATCTCCAGCAAGATCCTTGAAGAACGTAAAAAGGGCGGCAACTTCAAGGACTGGAACAATTTGATTGAGCGCGTCAAAAACGTCGGCGAAGGCAACGCCGCCAAGTTCTCCGCCCAGGGCATGACGGTCGACGGCGCCAGTTTCGTCGCCACGAAGCCGGCAGCCAAAAAGAAAGAGAAAAAAGCCCAAGCCAAACCAGTTGTCGCAACAGCAGCTGCCACTCCGCCTGCCGCCAAGGCCGCTGCCAGTGCGGCCAGGAAGTAAGCTCAATACGCCGATACCGCAAACCCGCCTCCTGGCGGGTTTTTTACGCTCTCCTGAATACTTTCACATGTTTTACGGCTCCCGCCCAGGCAGGACTTTGGCTTATAGCTATCAAAACAATAGCATCAAGGCAGCATCAAACCAGTGCGATCAAGTCCGTCACACCCACCGTGCCGCCCGCCTGCGTGATCAGGGTGGTGGCCTGGCCTCTGTGGTGGGCCTGGTGGTTAAAGAAGTGCGTGATCGCCATCCAGGCTGCGTGCTCGCGCTGCACACCTTTTGAATTGCCATAGCGCATGGTGAATTGCGGGTAGGCCTCGGGCATGTCGGCAGTCCACTGCTCAATCGCCACATCGAGTTGCCCGCGCTTGGCTTTCAGGTCTGCCCAATCCTCAAAAAGCAGCATGTCCAGCGTGTAGGCCTCGGGCAAGTCCAGCAAGCCGGCGTGCAGCGACGCGAACGCCACGCCGTTGTCGGCGCCGCACCTGGCAAAGCGTTTGAGCCACACCTGGTCGGCCACCACCAGGTGGTTGAGCGTGCGGTGGATGGAGCCGAAAAAAGCGCCGCGGTCCTGCTTGCGCGCCTCGTCCGTCAATGCATCGCACGCGTCATACAGCTTGCCGTTGATCCAGCGGTTGTAGCGGGCCAGAAAGCGGTAGTTGCCTGAAAACCCGTCGGCCATGAAGATGCTCCTGAATTGATAGCTAAAAGTCAATGCTCTTATTGGGCTGCAGCCGTTTTTTATCAAAATCTCCAGCGCAGACCAACCGGCGCGCCGCGACCAGCCCAAGCCGCATTTTGCATCTGCTTTCACCTTCGGTACCCGGCCCCCAACCCAGCAGGTACGATAAGACTCACCATGAAAGAACGCCTCTTTCTGCGCCTTGCCGACGACGCCACCTGCGGCCCGGAGACCACGGTGCCCACCGGCACATTAAAGAGTTTTCCGGTGAGCGGGCCGATGCGCGGCTATGTCTCACAAATCCTGTCTTACCGCGAAACACTGCCAAAGGGGCAAACGCTGACAGAACGGGTGCTACCCGATGGCGCCATCCGCCTGATGTTCGATTTCGGCGAAGTGCCGTCTGCAGGCCTTTCACCGGGCCCGTCGATGCGTGTGGCGGGTGCCTCAGCCACGCCCACCGTGCTGCAGCTTGACGGCCGGCTGGAAGGCGTGTCGGTGGCTCTTCATCCCGGCGCGGCATCCGTGATGCTGGGCATACCTGCCGGAGAGATTGAAAACCGCGCGGTGTCGCTGGACGCGCTTTGGGGCCTGGATGCAGGCGTGCTGTTAGCCAGGATGGCTCAAGCCCGAAGCGACGCTGCGCGGGTAGCGCTGCTGACTGCGGCGCTCCAGACGCGGATTCCCGTCGAGACGCCGCTCAACGAGCAAAGAGCCCGCCACGCCGCGCACCTGGTGTCGCGCGCCGCAGGGGGTTTGTCGCTTCGGCAGGTTGCCGCGGCCGTGAATGTCGGTGAACGCCGCCTGCAGCAACTGTTTTTCGAGCACGTGGGCATTTCATTTCGCGCCTGGAGCCGGCTCTCCCGCTTGCACACCTGCCTGCGCCTCATACGGCAGCAGCCGGGCCCGGTATGGGCTGAGCTTGCGGCGGAGGCCGGTTTTTACGACCAGGCGCATCTGGCCAATGAATTTCGTGCATTGTGCGGGCTCTCGCCGACCTCGTTTGTGCAGCACGGCATTGCGCAATCTTCCAAGACAAGCCATTGATGCGCAGGTATCTTCGCCCTTCAGCAAAGCAAAAAAGAAAGGCGGCCCATGGACCAAAGTAAAAGCAGCCACTACCGCGCACCCTCGCTCAAAGGGCGCGTCGCGGTCGTCACCGGTGCCAGTCGGGGCGCGGGCAAGGCGATTGCGGTAGAGCTGGGCGCCGCGGGCGCGACCGTGTATGTCACGGGGCGCAGCACGCGCGGTCACCCTGCCCCGGGCTATGACAGGCTGCTGGCGCTGTCCAGCCTGCCTGCCGTGCCCGGCACCATTGACGACACCGCCGATGAGGTAACGCGCCTGGGTGGCCAGGGCATTGCCGCGTACTGCGACCACACGGATGAAAGCGACGTAGCCGCGCTCTTTGCACGCGTGAAAAAAGAGCAAGGCCGGCTCGACCTGCTGGTCAACAACGCCTGGGGCGGTCATGAAAGTTTTGACGGCGTGTTCGACGCCCCTTTCTGGGAGCACCGGCTGGAACACTGGGACACCATGTTCGACCGCGGCGTGCGCAACCATTTGCTCTCCAGCCGCCCGGCGGTGCCGCTCATGCTCAGCCAGGGCAAAGGCCTTCTGGTCACCACCACGTTCTGGGACCGCGGCCACTACCTCAAGGGCAATCTTTTCTACGACCTGGCCAAGGCATCGATGACACGCCTGGCCTTCGGCATGGCCGAGGAGTTGCGCTCGCATGGCATCGCGTCCCTGGCTGTGTCGCCGGGCTGGATGCGTACAGAGTTCGTGCTGACCGGCCACCAGACCGACGAGGACCATTGGCAAGAGCGGCCCGCTCTGGCCCGTACCGAATCGCCACGCTACCTGGGCCGTGCCGTGACGGCGCTGGCGGCCGATCCGAAGGTCATGAGCAAGAGCGGAGGCGTTCACTTCGTCGCACACCTGGCCCGCGAATACGGCTTCACCGACCTCGACGGCCGTCAACCAGTCGCTTTCGAGATGTAGGGCATAGTCATCCCAACCAGCAGGTGCAGCGGAACCGGCTTTGCCGGGCCGCAAGCACCGCCCCCTGCAAGGAGGGAGGAGGCTACACGAAGTGAGCCTCAACGGGGGTGTGCTACAGCTTGCCGAATCCTCCGCCACCGGGCGTATGGATCTCAAACACATCACCGGGTTGCATATCAGCTTGCCCGATATGGTCCAGCGCCTCGACCTGCCCCTGCGCACGCACCACCAGGTTGCGCCCCACCTGCCCCGCCTCACCGCCGGCCATGCCGAAGGCGCCGTGCTTGCGGCCGTTGGACAAAATGCTGGCCGTCATGGCCTCCAGAAAACGAACACGGCGCACGCCGCCGTTGCCACCGTGCCAGCGGCCCGCACCGCCTGAGCCTTCACGGATCTCATAACTTTCCAACCGCACCGGAAAGCGGAACTCGAGCACCTCAGGGTCGGTCAGCCGCGAGTTGGTCATGTGCGTCTGCACGACCGACGTGCCGTCAAACCCCGACACCAGCTGGCCATTCTCATCGAGCTTGCCGCCGGCGCCTGAACCACCCGAGATGGTTTCGTAATACTGGTGGCGCGCATTGCCGAAGGTGAAGTTGTTCATGGTGCACTGGCTGGCCGCCATCACACCCAGCGCGCCATACAGCGTGTTGGTGATGCAGGTCGACGTTTCGACATTGCCCGCCACCACCGACGCCGGCGGATTGGGGTTGAGCATGGAGCCCGGCGGAATGATGACTTTCAGCGGTTTCAGGCAACCCGCATTGAGCGGAATGTCGTCATCCACCAGCGTGCGGAACACATACAGCACCGCCGCCATGCACACCGCCGTCGGCGCGTTGAAATTGTTGGTCTGCTGCGGCGAGGTGCCGGTGAAGTCGATCTCGGCGCTGCGGTTTTTCGCATCGACGCGAATCGCCACCTTGATCTGCGCACCGTTGTCCAGCGGCAGCGTGAACTCGCCGTCTTTCAGCCGCGTGATCACGCGGCGCACGGATTCTTCTGCGTTGTCCTGAACATGGCGCATATAGGCCAGCACCACGTCGAGGCTGAACTGTTCGACCATCTTGCGCAGCTCCTGCACGCCTTTTTCATTGGCGGCGATCTGTGCCTTCAAGTCGGCCATGTTCTGCTGCGGATTGCGGCTTGGGTATTTGCCACTTTTCAGCAAGGCAATCATCTCGGCTTCACGCAGCACACCGCGCTCCACCAGCTTGACGTTGTTGATCTGCACGCCCTCTTCCTCGATCAGCGTCGAGAACGGCGGCATGGAGCCCGGCGTGATGCCGCCGATGTCGGCATGGTGACCGCGTGAGCCCACATAAAACGTCGGTTGTGTCGACGTGCCCAGGTACACCGGCGTGATGACCGTGATGTCGGGCAAATGCGTGCCGCCGTGGTACGGGTCGTTCAGCACATACACGTCGCCCGGCTGCATCTTGCCGGCGTTCTCGCGAATCACCGTCTTGATGCTCTCGCCCATGGAGCCCAAATGCACCGGCATGTGCGGCGCATTCGCAATCAGGTTGCCCTCGGTGTCAAAGAGTGCACAGCTGAAGTCCAGGCGCTCCTTGATGTTGACCGAATAGGCGGTGTTCTGCAGCTGCAGGCCCATCTGTTCGGCAATGTTCATGAAGAGGTTGTTGAACACCTCCAGCAGCACCGGGTCAACCGTGGTGCCGGCGGCAAACTTGATGGTGCGCTCGGCGCGGCGGTCCAGCACCAGGTGGTCCAGCGCCGTCAGTGCCGCTTCCCAGCCAGGCTCCACCACGGTGGTGGCGTTCTTCTCGGCAATGATGGCCGGGCCCGAGATGATGTCACCGGGCCGCAGGTCTTCGCGCACCACCAGCGCGGCGTCGTGCCACTGGCCGCCTGAGTACATGCGCACGGTTTCGCGGCGCGGCACTTCGCGCGGCTCGTGCGTGGCGTGGCGTGGCTCGGCCGGCGCATCGCCTGCAACCACGGCTTCGACCGACACCGCCTCAACCACCAGGCCTTTTCCCTGCATCAAAAAGGCAAAGCGCTGACGGTAAGCGGCCTCAAAGCCAGCCTCAATCTGGTCCAGCGTGCCGAAAGGAACAATCAGCGCGGAGTCGCTGCCTTCATAACGCACGTGCACGCGCTGGTGCGTGGTGATGCTGCCGGTGCTGACCTGCTGGCGCTGCAGCTCGGCCTCGGCCTGGCTGGCCAGTTCCTTCAGCTTGCCGGCAATCTCGGGCAATGCGGCATCAGACAGCTTGAGCTCCACGGCCTGCTCACGAATCACATTCTGGTCGGCCAGGCCCATGCCGTAGGCGCTGAGCACGCCCGCCAGCGGGTGCACAAACACCTTGGTCATGCCCAGCGCATCGGCCACCAGGCAGGCGTGCTGCCCGCCGGCGCCGCCAAAGCACTGCAGCGTGTAGCGCGTGACGTCATAGCCGCGTGCGACCGAAATCTTCTTGATGGCGTTGGCCATCTGCTGAACGGCGATATTGATAAAGCCTTCGGCCACCACCTCGGCGCTGCGGCCGGTCTGGCCAGCCAGCTCGTTGAACTGGGCCTCCACCGCTTCGTAGCTCAGCGGCTCGTCGGCATTGGGGCCGAACACTTTGGGAAAGTAGCGCGGCTGCACCTTGCCGACCATCACGTTGGCGTCAGTCACCGCCAGGCGGCCGCCGCGCCGGTAGCTGGCGGGGCCGGGGTTGGCGCCCGCGCTTTGCGGGCCGACACGAAAGCGGTCACCGTCAAACTTCAGGATGGAGCCGCCGCCTGCCGCCACGGTGTGGATGCTCATCATGGGCGCGCGCATGCGCACGCCGGCCACCTGGGTTTCAAACTCGCGCTCAAATTCGCCAGCGTAGTGCGAGACGTCGGTCGAGGTGCCGCCCATGTCAAAGCCGATCACCTTGGCATGGCCGGCAATCGCCGCCGTGCGCGCCATGCCGACGATGCCGCCGGCCGGGCCGGAAAGAATCGCATCCTTGCCCTGAAACACATGCGCATCCGTCAGCCCGCCCGACGACTGCATGAAAAACAGCCGCACGCCCGGCATCTCGCTGGCCACCTGCTCCACATAACGGCGCAGGATGGGCGAGAGGTAAGCGTCCACCACGGTGGTGTCGCCGCGGCTCACAAACTTCATCATCGGGCTGGTTTCGTGCGAGGTGCTGATTTGCGTAAAACCGACTTCGGCCGCGATGCGTTTGGCTGCCTTCTCATGCTCCGTAAACCGGTAGCCATGCATAAAAACAATCGCAAGGCTTCGAAGCCCTTGCTGGTATTGGGCAAGCAGCTCCTTTTTTAATAGCGCTTCATCCAGTCCCTGAAGCACCTCACCCTGTGCGCTCACACGCTCTTCGGCTTCGACCACCGCGCTGTACAGCAGCTCGGGCAACACGATGTTGCGGTCAAACAGCCGCGGGCGGTTTTGGTAGGCGATGCGCAGCGCATCGCGAAACCCCCGCGTGGTCACCAGCAGCGTCGGCTCACCCTTGCGCTCCAGCAGCGCGTTGGTGGCAACGGTCGTGCCCATCTTCACGCAGTCGACCACATCGGCGCGAATCGGCTCGCCGGCCTTCAGGCCCAGCAGGTGGCGTATGCCGGCGACGGCTGCATCGCGGTATTGCTCGGGGTTTTCCGACAGCAGCTTGTGCGTGACGAGAGAGCCGTCAGGCTTTTTGCCCACGATGTCGGTAAATGTGCCGCCGCGGTCTATCCAGAATTGCCAGAGTTTTTGGGTCATTGCTTGAAGTGTTGTGTTGTGTTGTGTTGTTCAGAGTGAGGCCGCGGCGCGCGCAGCCTGGTCATACATGCCGGAGAGCACGCGCAGCAGGCGCGCCAGTTCACCAATATCGCGGTTCAGGCCTTCATCGGCGTTCATCGCGTCGATGAGGCAGGACTCGCGGATTTCGCGGTAACGCTGCACATAGGCCCGGCCGGATTCGGTCGAGGCGTAAGTGACTTCCTTGCCGTTTTTGCTGGAACCCACCACACCCAGGTTCTGCAGCTTCTTGAGCGAGTAGTTGATCAGGTGGGTGTCTTCCACATTCATGATGAAGCAGATGTCGGCCAGCCGTTTGTCCCGGGCGCGGTGCGTGACGTGGTGCAGCACCAGCACATCCAGCGGGGTCAGGTCTTTCAGTCCCGCCGCACTCATGCAGTGCGCGATCCAGCGGTGAAAAGCATTGCCGGCCACGATCAGGCCAAACTCGAACTCGCTCATCTCCGAGCTTTGCGGCGACACCAGGTGTGCCGAAGACACGATAGGTGCGCGGTCTGCCGGAGCAGCCCGCTCAGCCTTCGCGGTCCTGTCGGCTTTATCCAGCGGTTTTGAGGACACAGGTCGTCTCCGGTTGGCATTGTTGTTGCATGCGGCAGATTGTAGGCAGATGAATAACGATTTATCAACAAAATGTTGACATTTAGGGAAAACACCGATCATCATTGCCCATCGGCGGCTTACAGTCCATCCACTTTCTGCTTTCTGCTTTCTGCTTTTCTGAATAAACCCCTGGAGTTCCCCATGAAGCTTCGTCCTTTTGCCCTCAGCACACTTGCCGCATCGACTTTGCTGGCCACCGGCGTCTCGTTCGCCCAAACCAAATGGGACCTGCCCGCCGCCTACCCCGCCAGCAATTTCCACACGGAGACGCTCACACAATTTGCCGCCGACGTCGACAAGGCCAGCGGCGGCAAGCTCAAGATCACGGTGCACGCCAATGCCTCGCTCTTCAAGGCCAACGAGATCAAGCGTGCGGTGCAAGGCGGCCAGGCGCAGATCGGTGAAGTGCTGCTGGTCAACTTTGAAAACGAAAACCCGATTTACGGCGCCGACGGCCTGCCCTTCGTGGCTTCCAGTTACGCCTCGGCGCACAAGCTGGCCGAAGCGCAAAAACCGGCACTGGAAAAACTGCTGGGCTCGCAAGGCATGAAGCTGCTCTACACCGTGGCCTGGCCGCCCCAGGGCATTTACGTCAACAAAGAGATCACCGCGGTTGCCGACATGAAGGGCCTGAAGTGGCGCGCCTACAGCCCGGCCACCAGCAAGATCGCCGAGCTGGTTGGCGCACAACCCGTCACGGTACAAGCGGCTGAACTGAGCCAGGCCATGGCGACGGGCGTCGTCAACAGCTACATGAGTTCCGGGTCGACCGGCTACGACACCAAAACCTACGAGAGCATCAAATACTGGTATGACGTGCAGGCCTGGCTGCCCAAGAATGCCGTCATCGTCAACAAAAAATCCTTCGATGCACTGGATGCACCTACCCAGGCAGCCGTGTTGAAGGCGGCCGCTGACGCCGAAGTACGCGGCTGGAAAGTCAGCGAAGAGAAAAACGAGTTCTACAAAAAGGCGCTGGCCGAAAAAGGCATGAAGATCATGGTGCCGGCGCCCAAGCTGGTGGCCGACCTGCGCCAGGTGGGCAGCATCATGAAGGCCGACTGGATCAAACGCGCGGGCCCCGAAGGTGAAGCGATGCTGTCCGCATTCGACAAATCCAACGCGGCAAAGAAATAAGCATGCGCCGCCTGCTCGATGCGCTGTACGACGGCGCGGCATGGCTCGGGGCGCTGTTCATGATCGGCACGCTGGTGTCGGTGCTGGCCGGCGTGCTGGACCGCCAGTTCGCGTGGTCGCTGCGCGGCACCGACATGTATGCGGGCTACTGCATGGCGGCCAGCGGCTTCCTGGCGCTGGCCCACACGCTCAAGAAGGGCGAACACATCCGTGTCACGCTGATCCTCAATGGGCTGAAAGGCACTGCCCGGCGCGCCCTGGAGATCTGGGCCCTGGCGGCGGCCACGGCGCTTTCGATGCTGTTCGCCTGGTACAGCGTCATGCTGTCGGTCAACTCCTACGCCTATCACGACATCTCTACCGGGAATGACGCCACGCCGCTGTGGATTCCGCAGATCACCATGGGTGTGGGCGCGGTCATTCTGATGATCGCGTTCATCGACGAACTGGTGCTGGAAATCAGGGGGCAGCGCACACAGGCCGGCAGCGATGAAGCACTGCATCACGAATAAATAACAACAAAGAATAGTCATGTCCGATCTCGCCATCACCTCGCTGCTGATTCTTTCGCTTTTCCTGATCCTGGGCTCCGGGGTCTGGATCGGCCTCACGCTCTCAGGCGTGGCCTGGATCGGCATGCAGCTGTTCTCTTCACGCGCCGCCGGTGACGCCATGGCCGTGACCATCTGGGGATCGTCATCCAGCTGGACGCTGACGGCCCTGCCCCTTTTTGTGTGGATGGGGGAAATCCTGTTTCGCACCAAGCTCAGCGAAAGCATGTTCAAGGGCCTCGCGCCCTGGGTCAGCCGGTTGCCGGGCGGCCTGCTGCATACCAACGTGATCGGCTGCACCATCTTTGCGGCGGTGTCGGGCTCCTCGGCGGCAACCTGCGCCACCATCGGCAAGATGACGCTGCCGGAATTGGCCAAACGCGGCTATCCGGAAGACATCACGATAGGCTCGCTTGCGGGCGCCGGCACGCTGGGCCTGCTGATCCCGCCGTCCATCATCATGATTGTTTACGGCGTCAGCGCCGATGTGTCGATCGCCCGGCTGTTCATCGCGGGCGTTTTTCCGGGTCTGCTGCTGGCCTGTCTTTTCTCAGGCTACCTCGTGGTCTGGGCCCTGCTGAACAAAGGCAAGATCCCGCCGCCCGATGCCGCGATGAGTTTCAGCCAGAAAATCTACGAGTCGCGCCACCTCATACCGGTCGTACTGCTGATAGGCGCGGTGCTGGGCTCTATCTACACCGGTGTAGCCACCGCGACCGAAGCCGCGGCCATCGGCGTCGTCGGCTCGCTCGTGCTTGCGACGGTGCAAAGGTCCATGAGCTGGAGCACCTTCAAGGAATCGCTGCTGGGCGCGACGCGCCTGTATTGCATGATTGCGCTGATCCTGGCCGGTGCCGCCTTCCTGACACTGAGCATGGGCTACATCGGGCTGCCCCGCCACCTGGCCGAATTCGTCTCCAGCCTCGGGCTGAGCCCCTTCATGCTCATCGTTGTGCTGAGCGTCTTCTACATCGTGCTGGGCTGTTTTCTGGACGGGATCTCGATGGTGGTGCTGACCATGGGTGTCATCCTGCCCACGGTGCAGGCCGCCGGGCTGGACCTGATCTGGTTCGGCATCTTCGTCGTCATCGTGGTGGAGATGGCGCAGATCACACCGCCCGTGGGTTTCAACCTGTTTGTGCTGCAGGGCATGACCAAAAAAGAAATCACCTACATCGCACGGGTGACCTTGCCCTTTTTCTTTCTGATGTGCGGCATGGTGCTGCTCCTCTGGTTCTTTCCGCAGATCGCGACCTGGCTGCCGGGCAAGATGTAAAAGGCTGGCTGTACAGCGCCTCAATACCAGGGGCGCAGCAGTCTTTCGTCATCGGTCAACGCCCAGGTCTTCAGGCCGGTGGCTGCTTCGATGGCCTGGCGATGAGGCGGCAGGTTGGTGCATTCAAGCACCACCGCGTGCAAGGAAGGCTCACGTTTCTTTAATGCCAGCGCCGCGGCGACCACATCGCTGCGGGCCTTTTCCACATCCATCGTTTCGCGGTTGCCCAAAATCGGCGCAGCAAATTCGCCTGCCGGGTCCACCCCCTGAACCAGCACGTCCTGCAAGCGCTCTTGCGGTACGCCCGCCGCGAGCAAGTGATCCGCGCCCAGCACGGCTGAGCTGATGGTCAACACACCGACCTTGCGGTGTTGTGCAAGCAGCCCGGGCAGCTGCAGCAAGCTGGAGGTGACCACCGGCACCGCCGTTACCGCCTGTAGTTCATCCTGCAGCAGCACCAGAAAACCGCAGCTGGTCGTAATGGCCAACGCGCCCTCACTTGCCAAGGCCTGCACCGCCAGCACAAAGGCCGGCGCTACGCCTGCGGCGCGCAGGCCGGCGGCGGTCTGCACGATCTTGCCGGGCCCGGCGCCCGGCACCACCCGTTGGCGCACGGGGACGCCAAAGGCATCGGGGTGGCCGATATCACCCGGCAACCTGGGAAAGCGCGTGTCCAGCATCACCACGCCCAGAAAGCCGGGAGTCTCGCCATAAGCGGATGCTGCGGTTAAAGTCATGACCGTATTGTCCCGTCAAAGCCCACAACCACCCAAGCCCCCATCCACCATGCTCCAAGTCATCGCCATCTCCATCGGCGCCTCGCTGGGTGCGCTGGCCCGCTGGGGCCTGAGCCTGTGGCTCACGCCGGGCGGCCTGATCCCCTGGGGCACGCTGGCGGCCAATCTGATTGGCGGATTTTTGATCGGTGTCTGCATCGCCGCCTTTGAGGCCATGCCCAACCTGGACCCGGTGTGGCGCCTGGCGCTGGTCACCGGCTTTCTGGGCGGGCTGACCACCTTCTCCTCGTTTTCTGCCGAGGTAGTGATCTTTTTGATGGACGAGCGCTACGGCCTGGCCGCGCTGACGGCCCTGGTGCATGTGATGGGCTCGCTGCTGATGACCGTCGTCGGCGTCAAGGTTGCTATGTTTTTTATAGCTAACTATGCACGTTGAACCTGGGCTAGAGGCACTTTTCTTATAAATTTCCCCGCCCGACGTCCGCCGGGCCAAAACAGTCCCCGCGACTTGCCACAGCGGCGCAGTCAACCAAAGCGGCCGCCGCCCGCAAGCCGGCTGAATTGGCCACAATGCGTCATGGCCTCCATGACACCTCCCCTGACACCGGTCTACCCGGCCCCTGCGCCCACCTCCGGCGGGCAAGACCGGCTGGCACGCATCGGGCAGGCACGGCAGGCGGTTCTCTACGGCGAGCAGCTGGTTGGCCAGGCGACCGCATCCGTTGAAAGCTGGATAGAGCGCTCGTGGCTGCGCTGCCTGGCCGGTGGCCACCGGCCCGAGCAAACACCTTCTTTCGACATGCTGCCCGCCGCGGCGCTGCGCCGCACGCTGGAGGCCAACCACCAACTGGTGCGCGCCGCCAGGCCGGTGCTGCAAGCGCTGGGCCGCACCATTGCCGACACGCGCTACTTCGCCATCCTGACCAATGAGGCCGGTGTGGTGGTCGATGTGAACGGACCCATAGACCGGCATGACCGCCGTGCCGACCTGATCACGCGCGTCGGCATCGACCTTTCAGAGCCGCAAGTAGGCACCACCGCTATCGGTGCGGCATTGACCGAGTTGCAGCCCGTGTGGCTGCACCGCGGTGAACACTTTTTTGACGCCACCTCGGTCTACAGCTGCGCCGGTGCGCCGCTGTTCGGGCCCGACGGGCGCTGCGCCGGCATGCTGGACCTGACGGGCATCGAGGCCGCCGAGCGGCCGGAACTGAAACACCTGGTGAGCCAGTCGGCGCGCAGCATTGAAAACGCACTCATGCTGGGGCAGCCGCACGCCCTGCTCATCCGGCTGAACTGGCCGGGCCGCACGCTGGGCGACGACGGCGACGGTCTGGTGTGTGTGGATGCCGACGGCTGCGTCACCGGCGCCAACCAGGCCGCGCGGCAGATGGTCTCACAGCTCGGTCACACCGCCGGCATGGCCGGTACGGCCTTGCACTGCAGCGACCTTTTTGCCATGCCGTTTGAGATGCTGTTTGACGCGGCCCGCCGGCAAGACCCGTTGAACGGCGGCATCGTGGAAGCGCCGCTGTGGACCGGCCTGCGCCTGCATGCCTTGCCGCAGTTGCCGGGCCATTCCGGCCAGCCGGCTGCGCTGCAACTGCCGCCCTCAGACATACCCCACCGCCCCCTGCGGGAGCTGGAGACCGCGCTGATCCGCAAGGCGGTTGACGATGCGCGGGGCAATGTGCTGCAGGCGGCCAAGGCCCTGGGTGTGAGCCGGGCCACGGTGTACCGCCGGCTGGGTTCGGGCAAGCGCGGCTGAAGATCAGTGCTTGTGCTCAGCAGCTGCACCGGTTGAACCACCGGCTGCGCCCGGCGCGGCGGTAGCGACCGGCAGCTTCAGTTCCAGTTTGCTTTCCACGCCCTTGGCGTCCTTGAACAGCAAGGTCACAGGAACCGTGCTGTCTTTGGCCAGCGGCGCTTTCAGGTCCATCAGCATGACGTGGTAGCCGCCGGGCTTGAGATCCACCTTTTTCCCTGCGGGCAAGTCAAGTGCAGGCAAGGCGCGCATTTTCATGATGTCGCCGTCCATCTTCATTTCATGCACTTCGGCCACGCCGGCCACGGGTGACGAAACACCCACCAGCTGGGTCGCGTCTTTGGACGTCAGGCTCATGAACGCGCCGGTGCCTTTTTGCCCCTGCACGGTGGCGCGGGCCCAGGCGCCCTCGACTTTGACCGGAACGGTTTGGGCCACAGCGGCGAGGCAAGCCGAGGCCAGCGACAGTGCCATGGCGGTTTTTGAGAGTGTGGAGAATTTCATGTAAATGGGTTCTTTCAATCGGTGATTGGGTGATGGACTCTGGAAATAAAAAACAGTTCGGCCGAAGTTCGGTCGTCTAATCTCAATGGTTGTGCTCCCCGCCGCCGCCGGCAGGCATCAGCTCCAGTGCGGCGGCAGGGCTTTTCAGGTCAGACAGCTTCTGGCCTGGCTTGGGCACCTCGGTCCAGTCCGCTTTGCCCTCTTCGCAGACCTGGCTCACGGGCCAATACATCATGCCGGCCGTGGCGGGCAACTTGGCCTGCAGCACAAATTCGTCGTACCAGTCGTTCTGCAAATAGTCTGCCGGCGTTTTGGCCGTCCAGCTGATGCGCGACACGTCCTCGGTGATGGTTTTGCCGTGGTCCTGCCGTGGCTGGGCCAGCTTCTCGCGGGTGACTTCCAGCGTCCAGCCGGCTTTGGGCATGGGTTTGGCGCCTTGCACCCCGGCAGGAATCGTCACCACGATCTGCTTGACGGGCGAGTTGCCGCAGCCGTGCCCGACCTTGAACGTGCCTTTGTAATAGCTGCCCGCATTGGCCACCTGGTATTCCAGGGTGACGTGGGCGGCGGCCGGCAGAGATATAGCAATAAATAGGGCTCCAGCCCAATAAGGGCGTGCGCCAGCAGCTATGGTTTTAATAGCATTGAGGTGTTTCATGATGGATCCTTGGTGACGGTAAAAAATAAAGAGAGGGCGCGAGATCACAGGCTGAAATTCAACTCGGCCATGAAGGTGCGCTGCGGATACGGGTGGAAGTTCCAGTACTGGTAGTTGTTGAGGTTGTCGATGCCGACCGCCGCACTCCACTGCTTGTTCACCTGGTAGCGCACGCGCACATCGGTGGTGAAGTACTTGCTGGTGCCCTGGTAGGCAAAGCCGTTCACGTCGGTGTTGTCCAGGCTGGAGAACTGCTTGCCGCTGTAGCGCGCACCCAAAGTCGCCGTCCAGGCTGGGTCGAAGCGGTAGCTGGCCACAGCCGTGGCGCGCCACACCGGCACACGCGGCTGGTACTTGCCCACCGTGTCGCCGGCCACCGCCACAAAGCCCTTGTTCTCTTTGATGCGCGAATCAGCGTACGTCACGCTGCCGCTCAGGTCCAGGCCTTTTTTGAGCACGTCGGTGCCACTGAAAGCGACTTCCACACCTTGCGTCTTGATGCGGCCGACGTTTTGCACGCGGCTGATGTTGGCGTTGGCCACCGGGTCGAACGTGGTTTGCGAATACAGCGAGTCGCGCACGCTTTCGGTAAAAAAGGTCACGCGCAGCAGGCTGTTGCCCAGGTCCTTTTCGGCCGTCAGCTCGGTCGTCCACGATTTTTCGGGCCGCAGGTTCGGGTCGTTGATGTACTGCGAGTTGACCGTGGCCGTCGCACCGTACAACTCACCCACCGTCGGGAAGCGCACCGCGCGCCCGGTGGACGCCTTGAGCACGGTGTCAGCCGACCATTGGTAAGACAGCGCCGCTTTGGGCGAGATGGCGTTTTCGCTGCGCGCCGCATAGCCGGTGTTGGCGGCGTTGCCCGCGCCGAAGCTGGTGAAACCGCTGGAGGCCGTCCAGTTCTCCAGGCGCGCCCCCAGCACGGTTTTCCACTTGGGCGCAAAGGTCCAGGCGTCTTGTGCGTAGAGGCTGCGCAAACGCGTCTTGCCGCCCACGTCACTCACCACCGTGCCCGGCCCGCTGGTCAGCCAGTTGGCGGCATTGGATTTGAGGATGCGCAGCTTGTAGCTGTCTTGCTGAAAGCCGAAGTCGACAATGTGCGCGCCTTTGATGCCTTCGGGCCGCCAGATGCCCTTGAAAGCCAGCGTGTTCCAGCCCGTGCCGTCCTGGTCTTGCAAGGTGCCGGCGCCGCCGTTGAGCGAGCCGGGCTGTACGGTGGTGGCGGCGCGGATCTGGTCCTTCTGGTAGCTATACAAACTGCCAGCCACTTCCCAGTCCCACACACCCTGCGTGTTGGACTTGACCGACAGGCCGTGCATCACATGCGTGAGCGCTTCGTTGCTCACGCCGAAGTCACTGGCGGCCAGGGTGTAGCCCCGGCCGTCGATGCTCACGTTGCCGCTGTACACCGGCGTGCCCGCAGCGTTGCGCAGATAGCTCTGCGAGCGGTTTTCCGAGGTGTTCTTCCAGTAGCCCAGCGTGTAGCTGGCACGCACTGTCGATGAAAAGTCGTAGGCCACCTTGAGCTTGAGATGTTCCTGCTCGGTCTCGTACTGCGTGGCGCCGCCCAGCAGCAGCCACGGGACGTTGCGTGTGTTGAGGCCCGGCACCGCGCCACTCACCACAGTCGCGCCGGCCGCCGGCGCGGTTGCGCTCAAGGTGCGCGTCGCAAAGGTCAGCGGCTGGCCCGCGCTGCGGGTGCGGTTGGCGTTGATGAACCACGACCAGTCGCCACTGCGGCTGCCTAGCGAGGCACTCGCCTGGCTGCCGCTGAAACTGCTGTCGGTGCCGTAGAGCTTGAAGTCCTGGGTGAAGCCGCTGAGCTTGGCGTGCGCCTCGAACTTCGTGGGCATGCGCGTGACGTAGTCCACCACCGCGCCCACCGAGTTGCCCGGGTAGGCCGCCGAGAAGGGGCCGTACAGCACATCAACCCGCTCGATTTCTTCAGGCGTGACCAGGCCCCAGCGCGGCGCGTAGTTGGTGCCGTTGGCAATGCCGTTGCCCAGGTAGTTGGACAGCAGGATGCCGTCGGCGTACACCGCCGAGCGGGCGCTGTTGCCGGTGCCCGAAGCGCGGCTGGAAAGGATGGCGTGGTTGTAGTCGCCGATGTAGCGCTTGCGCACCAAAAGGCTGGGGAAGTACTTGAGCGCATCTTCGCTGTCGGTGGCGTTGATGGTCTGCTCGATCTGCTCGCGGGTAATACCTTCGATGGTGGTCGGGATCTGCGTGGGCAGCGAGGTCGGCTGGCCGCTGTTGACGGTGACCACGCCCAGGGATTTGGCGGGCGCGTCAGAGGGTGCGGATTGTGCAAAGGCTGCTGCGGGCCATGCGAGCGCGACAGCGCCATGCAAGGCCAGCGCAGCAGGTGCGCGGAAATGTTTCATGAGAACTCACACGATGAATTGAACGAACGGGCGCGCCGGCCGCAGTGGCCCGCGCGCGGGATTTCCTCAAGCCTTAAGCAGGAGGCGGTTCAGTTCAAAGTGCGGGAGGCCCGCGGCTGAAAGGCAGCCCGGGTATGGCGGCGCTGCTGGCCGCAGGGAAGTCGGCCGCCACCACCTCATTGCCGGCAAAGCACGGCACGGCCACTGCGGGCAATACCGGCAACACCAAGGCGAGAGAGCCGCACAGGTCGCAGCGCATGCCCGACTGCGCGGCATCGCCGTCGGCCGGAGCAGTACCGTCTGCTGAAGCCGCACCAAACGTGTTGACGGTACAAACCCCGCCCAGCTTGCCGGTGCGCACATCCTGGGCCAGCATGGAGACTGGGGCCCACAATGCGGCCGCCACGGCGAGGAAACTCAGCCAGGTGGCCAGGCGAGTCCACATCGTCGGTATTGGGTGTGTTGATGGGTGGTGGGGCACGGGGGTGATTATAAGTACACGGTTTTTTCGGCCGGTTCTTGTTCCGGCCTTTGCGCTTTTTGCTGAGGCTTGCTGGCCGGGAGTCGCCCGGCATGCGAGTAACTTTCTTTTGCTTCGCCAAAAGAAAGTCACCAAAGAAAAGGCGACCCTGCTTGCCGCGTCCCTACGCTTCGCTTCGGGCAACCTGCGGTGCTCGATCCAGCCGGGGTCAAAAACAACTCGCTTCGCTCAAACAAGTTTTTGCCCTGATCCGTCTGGCTCTCCGCTCCTCGGCGCATCCAGAAGGGGTGGGGAAGGAATACCAACAGCCGAAGACAAGAAACCGAATACCAGAAGAAACAAGGACTCGCCACGGCGAGTCCTTGTCGGTATTTGTATTGGTCTTTTGTCTTTGTCCCCGCTCCCGATAGTCCCTTCTGGATGCGCCGAGGAGCGCAGGTTCAGGCGGATCAGGGATCGCGTTGTTTGAGCGAAGCGAGTTTAGCGAGACCCCGCCTGAACCGAGCACCGCAGGTTGCCCGTAGCGAAGCGGAGGGACGCAGCAAGTAGGGTCGCCTTTTCTTTTGCTTACTTTACTTTTGGCGAAGCAAAAGAAAAGTGAGTTGCCGCCGGGCAACCCCCGGCCAGCAAGCCTCAGCAGAAAGCGCAAAGGCCGGAACAAGAACGGGCCTCACCCCTCAAGGCGCACCGAAACCAAACCGCCGAAACACCTCCTGCGCCTCAGCCGTCAGCAGATAAGCCGCAAACTGCGCCGCCGCAGCATCGCCATTGCGCGCCGTCAACCCATAAGCCGCACTCACCTGCAAGGCCGGCGGCATCTGCACCACGTTCATGCGCGGCAGGTCTTTGCGAACCGCCACCGCATTGGTGCAGTAGGTCAGGAACAGGTCCGCACGCCCTTCCGAGACCAGCCACTCATAAACCCCCCGGCCGGTCGGAGGCTGCGGCGTTTCGGGCGAACCAGTGAGCTTGAGGGCCCTGGCGTCCAGCGCCGCATAGGCGCCGGGCCTCAGCGCCTCGGCCTTGCGGAACACTTCCCAGGCGTAGTCGCCCGACGGGTCGGCTTTGGGTGTGGAGGTGCCGAGTTTGACGGTGGGGTCCAGCATCAGATCGAGCAGCTTGCCGGGTTCGGCATTGAGTTGCGGCACGGCCAGCGCGCACAGCTGGTTGCGCACAAACAGCGAGGGTTGTGCCCATGCACTGCCTGCCGCGGCAAAGAGGCGCTGGGGATGCTGCGTATCGGCCGATGCGAACACCTGCGCCGGCTCACCCTTTTCAATGCGTTCGCGCAGCAGGCCCGAGGCGCCAAAGGTCAGCTGGGTTTTCACGCCGGTGCGGGATTCGTACGCGCGGGCCACTTCGGTGAGCGCCTCGCGCAGGCTGCCCGCCGCGTACACGCGTAGCGGCACGGCGGCCTCAGCAGAGGCTGCGGGCGATTGGGCATGCGCCATAGACAGGCCTCCTGAAAAAACAACCGCCGCAGCAATCCATGCCAGCAGGGGCCGCGGAACCGGCTTCGCCGGGCCGCAGGCGCCGCCCCTTGAGGGGGGACAGGCTACACGCAGTGAGCCTGGGCGGGGTGAGCTCATTTGGTTGCGTTGGGGAAGAAGAGCTGCTCACCGCCAATTTTGTAGCCGGCAATCACGTTCTGGCCGGCGGGCGAGATGATCCAGTCGACAAACTTTTGCGCTTCCACCACTTTGGTCTGCGGGTGCTTGGCGGGGTTCACCACCATCACGCCGTACTGGTTAAACAGCTTGGTGTCGCCTTCGACCAGCACCGCCAGGTCGCCGCGGTTCTTGAACGACAGCCAGGTGCCGCGGTCGGCCAGCACATAGCCGCCGCTGCTGGCAGCAATATTGAGCGCCGGGCCCATGCCGCAGCCGCAGGCCTTGTAGTTGGCAAAGGCGGGCTTGTCGCCCGGCGTTTCAATGCCGGCGGTTTTCCAGTAGCGAAGCTCGGCGGCGTGCGTGCCGCTCTTGTCGCCGCGCGAGACGAAGTTGGCATTGGCGGCGTTAACTTTTTTCAGCGCCTCGACGATGTCTTTGCCTTTGGTTTTGGCCGGGTCGGCTGCGGGGCCGATCAGCACGAAGTCGTTGTACATGACCGGAAAGCGCTTGATGACAAAGCCCTCAGCCACGACTTTTTCTTCGGCCACCTGGTCGTGCACAAACAGCACGTCGGCGTCGCCCCTGCGGCCCATATCGATAGCCTGGCCGGTGCCGACCGCCACCACCTTGATGTCGATGCCGGAGGCCTTTTTAAACTCGGGCAGCAGGTAACCGAAGAGCCCGGACTGCTCGGTCGAGGTGGTTGACGCCATAACGATGGGATTCGTCTGTGCTATCGAAAAAGTAGCACACAGTGCAAGTGGGACAAGGGCTAGAGCCCTAAATGACTTCAAGGTTTTCGACATCACGCTGAATCCGTTCAAGCTGTTCATGCAAGCTCTCCTTTTAAAAATGTTTCCGCTTCTGCGGGAATGGGACCGTTGAAAAAATCCGCTGTCGGCAAGTCGGCCAGCAGCCGGCCTTGCTCCAGGTAAATCACGCGGCTGGCCAGGCGCTTGACCTGACCCAGGTTGTGACTGCTGAAAATCAGTGTCATGCCGGCGTCCGCAAACTCGGCCATGAGGCGCTCAACTTCGCGCTTGGCGGTGGGGTCCAGGCTGGCGGTCGGCTCGTCCAGCAGCAGCACCTTCGGCTTCAGTGCCCAGGCCCGCGCCAACGCCACGCGCTGCTGCTGGCCGCCCGACAAGGCTTTGGCGTTGCGCGTGGCCAGGCTTTCCAGCCCGACGCGCTCCAGCGCGGCCCGTGCATTGGCCTTGGCGTCTGGCCAGCGCACACCGCCCAGCCAGAGGCCCAGGGCCACGTTGTTGAGCACGCTGGTGCGAAGCATGTAGGGCCGCTGAAACAGCATGGCCTGCCGCGCCTGTACGTCATGTTGAAAACTGCCTGACACCGGGCGTACCAGGCCGTTCAGGGTTCGCAGCAGCGTGCTTTTGCCGCTGCCGTTGGAGCCTATCAGCGCCAGTCTTTCGCCGGCCTTGATGCGCAGCGAACAATCGGTGAGCGCGTGCACCTGGCCGAACTGCACGCTGACGGCGTGCAGGTTGAAGACTTGCGTCATGCCTGGCCTCCCCGCGCGGCCAGGCCGGCGGCGATATCAGGAACGCGGTCGTCAAACCGTTCGCGCCAGCGCCGCACCACAGCGATCAGGATGTTCAGCAGCAGCACCACGCCCAGCAAGACGATGCCCAGGGCGAGCGCCAGCGGCAAGTCGCCCTTGCTGGTCTCCAGCGCGATCGAGGTGGTCATCACGCGCGTGAAACCGTCGATGTTGCCGCCCACCACCATCACCGCGCCGACTTCTGAAATGGCGCGGCCGAAGGCGGCGATCAGCACCGTCAGCAAGGCATAGCGTTCGTCCCACAGCAGGATCAGGCCGCGCACAAAGCGGCCCGCGCCCAGCGACTGGAACTGCTCGCCATGCGAGCGGTCGGCATCTTCAATCGTCTGGCGCACCAGCGCGGTCACCACGGGCAACACCAGCACCGCCTGCGCCAGCACCATGGCCTTGAAGGAAAACAGCCAGCCCAGAAAACCCAGCGGCCCGCTGCGCGACAGCAGCAGGTACACCACCAGGCCGACCACCACCGATGGCAAGGCCAGCGCGGTATTGAGCAGCGCCAGCACCGCAGCCCGGCCCCGAAAGCGCGACACGCCCAGCCAGGCCCCCAGCAGCAGGCCGCCGCTGCAGGCGATCAGGCAGGCCGAAGCGCTGACGGCCAGCGACCGGGCGACGATGCTGGCCAGCATGGGATCGAGCGAGGTGATGAGGGTGAGGGCCGTGGCGGCGCTGTCTGAGAAGGTGTTCATGTCGAGAGATGGTATGTAGCGTACTGCCTAAGTCCTTGATTTGCATCGGGAATCATCGCTATGAATAGGTTTGCATAGGTTGGCAAACCCAAGCTGTCCGCTACCTCCCCGGCCCGTTCCCGCCAACCGATGCACTCATAATCTGTGCACTTACCGTTTGCCATGCACAAAGTCGAACTCTCTTACCTGCTCACGCCCCAGCGCGGCAAAACCGCCCTGATACGCAACCCGCTGATGGATTTGCTCCACGCGGTGCGCGAGCAGGGCTCCATCTCCAAAGCGGCCAAGGCCCTGGACCTCTCGTACCGCCACGTGTGGGGCGCGCTCAAAGGCTGGGAGCAGACGCTGGGGCGCACGCTCATCGTCTGGGACAAAGGCCAGCGGGCGCGGCTCACCGAATTCGGCGAAAAGCTGCTCTGGGCCGAACGGCAGGCGCAGGCGCGGCTGGCGCCGCAAATCGAGGCCCTGCGCGGCGACATCGAGCGCGCGTTTTCAACCGCCTTTGACGACGACGCCCACGTGCTCACGCTGTACGCCAGCCATGACGCGGCACTCTCGGCCCTGCGCGACCAGGCGGGCCCGCGCGGCCTGCACCTGGACATCCGCTTCATGGGCAGTGTCGACGCCATCGCGGCCCTGAACGCGGGGCGTTGCATGATGGCCGGCTTTCACACACTGGACCAGCCCGACAGCCAATCAGTGACCGCACAAACCTACCGCAACCTGCTCAAGCCCGGGCTGCACAAGCTGATCGGTTTTGCCCACCGCAAGCAGGGTTTGATCGTGGCCAAAGACAACCCGCTCGGCATTGCCGGCATCGCCGACCTGGCCAAACCCGGCGTGCGTTACGTGAACCGGGCCGAGGGCACCGGCACACGCGTGCTGCTGGACGAACTGCTGGGCCAGGCCGGTGTGGCCACCTCGAGCGTTCAGGGCTACCAGAGCCAGGAGCCGTCTCACACCGCCGTCGCACAAGCGATTGCCAGCAACGCGGCGGATGCGGGGCTGGGCATCGAAGCGGCGGCGCGCGAAAAAGGCCTGAGCTTTGTCCCGCTGGCCGAGGAGCGCTACCACCTGGTGTGCCTGAAGTCCGAGCTGCCTACGCCGCAGGTGCAGGCGCTGCTCAAGGAGTTGCAAAGCCGCGAGTGGCAAACCACGCTGGAAGGCTTGCCCGGCTACAGCGGGCAACTGGCACAAAGCGGCAAGGTGCTTTCTCTGCGCGCCACCCTGCCCTGGTGGACGTACCGCAAAGAAAAATCAAGCAAAAATCCGCTCTAGCCCATACGCCACATACATAAGGCGCTATATTTTTTATAGCGTTTTCTATGGCGCGCAGGAGCGGAAACCGCAAAACACATCGTCCCGCTCCGGCAGGTGGAAGTTGCGGTGCCTGGGCGTCTTCATGCGTGCACGCGTTGCAAACGACGCGCCGCGAAGCACCTTGTGCGTGCCAAACGAGGTTTGCGAATAAGCCTGCCACGGGTCAGGTGCAAAGCCCGGATAGGGCCGAAAGGTGGTCCCCATCCACTCCCACACATCGCCCCAGTAAAAGCCGCGGCGCGCGGCGGTGTGGGCCGCCAGTTCCCACTCCACCTCAGCGGGAAGGCGGCGCCCGGCCCAGCGGCACCAGGCATCGGCCTCCCACCAACTGACGTGCATGGCCGGCTGGCTGGGGAGCATGCGGCGCGGCACACCGAAGCGGTTCTGTATCACCGCGCCGCTGGAGATGCCGATCTGGTCGACATAGCGCGGCCCGCGCCTGCCCTCGGCTGCAGCCTGGCCCTGCAACCAGCGCCAGCCGTCGGGGTGCCAGAGCTCTTCACGGTCATAGCCGCCGTCGCCCACAAACTCCACGTACTGCGCCCAGGTGACGGGCTGGGCGTCAATTTCAAACTCGGGCACGCTGACTGCATGCGCCGCCCTTTCGTTGTCGAAGACAAAACCCGGGCCCGTGCTGCCCATCATCCAGACGGTGGACGGAACCAGCACCGGCTCACGCACCGCCATGGGCCGGGGCGTGAAAGCCGCCTGCAGCGGCTCGTCCAGGCCAACGCCCAGCACCTGCGCGGCGCAAGCCATGGATTCGGCCCGCATGTCTTCGTGGAAAAGGCAGAGGCGATAGAAATACAGCCCATCGTCAGCCGAAGCACCCGCTTTATCGAGCAGCTCGAGCGTGCTTTCGAGGGTCTCTAGCAAGTAGGCGCGGCAGGCGGCCATGTCGGGCAGATCCAGCGACCACCGGCCGGCGTGCGGCGTGACCTCGGGGTTCCACCAGCGGTCGGCATGGGGCTCGATGGAGGCAAGCCGGGTCGGCGCGGGCGCGCAGCGCGTGCCCAGGGCGCGCTGGGTGTTGCGCCCTACCCACCATTCCTGGAACCAGGCCACATGGCCCAACTCCCACAAGGGCGGGTTGATGTGGGGATGCTGGATCGCGTTCAGGCCGGTACCTTCCAGGGCCTGCTGGAATTGCGCAAAAAGATGCAGGCTGTGGTTGCGGGCATCCATCAGCGCGAGCGACAGCACATCGCGGCCGGCGCTGCGCACCAGGGGCGAATCGATCACGGCGGCATCACCGCCCGGCAGGGGGCGGGGCGATGAATCGGGCTGAGCGTATGAAGCCAAAACAGGTATCCGGTAAGACCATGGATGGTGCGGAGACGGCGGGAGATTCCCTGCCATCGGCACCGCAGAACCGACCATAGCAGAGGGGCGCAGCGCGGCGCGATTCTTTCCGTTTCGATTGATTGCTTTGGAATCCCGCGGGACACAGATAGACTCAGGCAGGCTCATCGCGCGAGGGACGCACCAGCACCACGCGACGGCCAAAACTTTCGTTTGCGTTTTGCGCATCCGCTGCAGTCATCCGTTTTCCGATTCACGTACCGGCCCATCCTATGCAAGCACACGACCTGGATTCTTCGCCCGCAGAGCTGGACCTCACACTGCTTGACCTCGGGCCGCTGGCCTGGGTTCTGGAGGAGTTGAAAACCTCGCTGGAAAGCGCCTCCAAGGCGCTACGGCGTTTTGTGCGCGAGGCCGAAACCGTCAGCAACTCGGACCTGGCGGCCCTGGACGCAAGCCAGCTCCGCACGGCCCGCCAGCAGTTGCACCAGTCGCTGGGCGCACTGGAAATGGTCGGCATGAACGCCCCCGCGCTGATGCTGCGCGCCATGGAGTCGGCGGTGCAGAAGTTCATCCAGTCGCCTGCGCTGTGCACGCTCGATGCCGCCAACAAGATTGAACTCGCCGGCTTTTCCCTGACCCATTACCTTGAAGACGTGCTGGCCGGCAAGCCGGTGTCGGCGGTGTCCCTCTTTCCCCAGTACCGCGACATCCAGGATCTGGCGGGCGCCGACCGGATTCATCCGGCCGACCTGTGGGCTTTTGAATGGCGCTGGATAGAGCCCACCGTCGCATCAACCGTGGATGCACGACCCTACGGTGATGACGCCAGGCAACTGCTGGACCGGCTCATGCTCAACCTGATCCGCACGGGCGCTCCCGAGACGGCGCGCAGCCTCAGCGATGTCTGCCTCGGCTTTGCCGCGGCGCAGGCTGATGTCGAACCCCGGGCGTTCTGGAAAATAGCCGCCGGTTTTTTTGAAGCACTCGCCCAGGGCCTGCTGAAGGTCGACCTGTATGTCAAACGCGCCACCCTGCGTATCCTGCTGCAATACGTCTGGCTGGTGCGCGGCACGGAAGCCTCGGCACGGCTTGCACAGGATCTGCTGTTTATGTGCTCGCAAGCCAAAGTGCTGCGTAGCGCCGACGCGCCTGTGTTGTCTGCGGTGCGCAGCGCTTACGGCCTGACGCGCGTCAAGCCTGTTGACTACGAGTCGCTCCAGTTCGGCCGCTTCGCGCCGGCCCTGATTGCACAGGCCCGCAAGCGGATCGCCGCGGCCCGGGAGAGCTGGTCGTCAGCGACCGCCGGGGATCTGGGCAAGTTCAAGTCGCTGAAAGACCAGTTCAGCCTGGTATCAGACTCGCTCGTGAAGCTGCATCCGCCGAGCGAGCCGATGGCGCGGGCGCTGTCACGGGTCATCGACACGACAGTCGCCTCCGCCCAGGCGCCCGCGCCCGAACTGGCGATGGAGGTCGCTGCGGCCGTGCTCTACCTGGAGGCCGTGTTCGACGACTTCGACCCCAACGACCCGACCCTCTGGACCCGCACGGCCCGGATCGCGGAACGGCTGGCAAGCGCCCAGGCAGGCGGGCAAGCGCAGCCGCTCGAATCCTGGATGGAGCAGCTCTACCAAAGCGTCAATGACAAACAAACCATGGTCAACGTGGTGGACGAGCTGCGCCTGTCACTGGCCGACCTGGAAAGGTCGCTGGACAATTTCTTCCGCACCCCCGACGACAAAAAGATTCTGGCGGTCGTGCCCGGCCAGCTGGCGCGCATGCAGGGCGTGCTGTCCATCCTTGAGCTGGACCAGGCCGCGCTGGCCGTGATGAACATGCGCGAGCTGGTGCAGCAGATGATCGAGCAAGACATCGATGAGCAGCAGGCGCGCGTTGCCGGCATGTTCGACCGGCTCGGCAACAACCTGGGCGCTTTGAGCTTTCTGATCGACATGCTCAACTACCAGCCCCGGCTGGCCAAGCGGCTGTTTGTGTATGACGCGGCCAAGGGCGAACTCAAAGCCGACAGAGACACGGAAACCAACCGCCACTAACCGGCACCCCGCAAACGCCATTCATGAATGCCTCCGCAAAACCCCTTCAAACACCTCCCCGGCTCACCAGCCTGTCGCACGGCGGCGGTTGCGGCTGCAAGATCGCGCCGGGCGTGCTCAGCGAGATCCTGAAAAATTCCGGCAACCTGCCGGGCCTGAACATTCCGCCGCAGTTATTGGTGGGCATTGAAACGGCGGACGACGCGGCCGTCTATCAGCTCAACGACGAGCAGGCGCTGATCGCCACGACGGATTTCTTCATGCCCATCGTGGACGACCCCTACGACTTCGGTCGCATCGCCGCGACCAATGCGATCAGCGACGTGTATGCCATGGGCGGCACGCCCATCATGGCGCTGGGTCTGGTGGGCATGCCCATCAACGTGCTGCCGCTGGAGACCATAGGCGCCATCCTGCGCGGCGGGCAAGACGTGTGCCGCGATGCGGGCATTCCGATTGCGGGCGGCCACACGATTGACTCCGTCGAGCCCATCTACGGCCTGGTGGTGATGGGCCTGGTGCATCCTTCACGCGTCAAGAAAAACTCAGGCGCCCGTGCGGGTGATGTGCTGATCCTGGGCAAGCCGCTGGGCATCGGGGTGCTGTCGGCGGCGCTGAAGAAAGAGGTGCTGGACGCCGAAGGCTATGCCCGCATGATCGCCCTCACCACCCAACTCAACAAGCCGGGCATCGAACTGGCGCGCATGGAAGGCGTGCACGCACTGACCGACATCACCGGCTTCGGCCTGGCGGGCCACGGCCTCGAGCTGGCGCGCGGCGCCGGGCAACAGGTGCGGATCGATTGGTCGCGCGTGCCCGTGATTCCCGGCGCGCGAGAACTCGCGGGGCTTGGTTGCATCACCGGGGCATCCGGCCGCAACTGGGCCAGCTACGGCCATGAGGTGCGCTTGCCGGCCGGTTTTGCCGAGCTTGACAAGGCCTTGCTGAGCGATCCGCAAACCTCAGGCGGCCTGCTGGTGTCGTGCAGCGCGGACAGCGCGGCCGAAGTTCTGGCGATTTTCCGGGCCCAGGGTTTTGGCGATGCGGCGGTGGTTGGCGAAGTCGCTGCAGGCACAGGCCTGGCCGTGCGCTAAGCGGCGCACGAACAAGTCCGGGCCCCAAGCCCCTGGTCGGCGGGGGGCAAGGGCGGGCCACACGCCCTCAGCGTGAAAAGCGTGCCAAATCGAGGCGAACCACGCGTTTACCCCTATGTTTCCAGTGGCCTACCGTCAAAATGCTGTCAGCTTGCCTTCTATAGTTCTTTATAGAATTTCATGGCTGCAAAGACTCATCCGGACTCCCCGCCGAAGCGGAGACTCCGGATGAATTTTTATGCGGATTCCCTTTACCCCGGAGACAAAACAATGCGCGCATTACTGAAATTTTCAAATGCGGTGGACTGGATCAACACACAGATCGGCAAACACGTCATCTGGCTGATCCTGGCCTCTACCGTGATCAGCGGCGTCAACGCCATCGTCCGCAAGGTGTTCAACGTGAGTTCGAACGCCTACCTGGAAGTGCAGTGGTACCTGTTTGCCGCGTCCTTCCTCATCGCGGCCGGCTATACCCTGTTGCAAGGCGAGCACGTCAAGATCGACGTGGTCTCCAGCCGGCTTTCCAAGCGCGGTCAGATCTGGGTGGACATCATCGGTTTCACCATCTTCCTGACACCGGTGTGCTTTGCCCTCATTTACTACGGCTTCCCGTTTTTCCTGCGCGGCCTGCAGTCCGGTGAAGTCTCCGGCAACGCCGGCGGCCTGATTCGCTGGCCCGTCTACGCGATGATCCCGCTCGGCTTCACCCTGCTCCTGCTGCAGGGGTGGTCGGAGCTGATCAAGCGCATTGCCTTCCTCAAGGGCCTGATCGAGGACCCCACCGTCAAGAAGGTGGAAAAAACCGCCGAAGAAGAACTCGCCGAAGCCATCCGCAGGCTTGCGGAAACCAAAACCAACGCCGGTTGATCGGGAGACACACTCATGGAACTTTTTATTCAAAATCTCGCCCCGATCATGTTTTTGGGGCTGATTGTTTTCCTGCTGATGGGCTTTCCCGTGGCCTTCAGCCTGGGTGCCTGCGGCCTGTTTTTTGGCTTTATTGGCGTGGAGCTCGGCGTGCTGCCGGAAGCGCTTTTGCAGGCCCTGCCGCTGCGGGTTTTCGGCATCATGCAGAACGACACCCTGCTGGCGATTCCCTTCTTCACCCTGATGGGGCTCATCCTTGAGCGAAGCGGCATGGCGGAGGATTTGCTCGACACCATCGGCCAGCTTTTTGGCCCGGTCCGGGGCGGCCTGGCGCTGGCGGTCATTTTTGTCGGCGCGCTGCTGGCGGCAACGACCGGTGTGGTCGCCGCATCGGTGATCTCCATGGGCCTGATCTCCCTGCCCATCATGCTTCGCTACGGCTACGACCGGCGCATTGCTGCCGGCGTCATTGCGGCGTCGGGCACGCTGGCACAGATCATCCCGCCATCGCTGGTGCTGATCGTTCTGGCCGACCAGATGGGCCGCAGCGTCGGTGAGATGTACAAGGGAGCGTTCATTCCCGGCTTCGCGCTGACGGGCATGTATGTGCTCTATATCGTGGGCCTGGCCATCTTCAAGCCGCACTGGGTTCCCGCCCTCCCTGCGGAAGCGCGCACCATCCGCGAAGACAACGGCAAAAATGGACTGCTATCACTGGTCATCCTGACGATTATCTCGACCGGCATCGCGTTTTACTTCGGCGAGCACTACGCCGCCGTGCAGAGCTGGGTGACGGGCGTGACCGTCACCACTGTGGCGACGGATGAAACCATCGTTGTCTCCATGTGCGCGGGCGTCATGCTGGCGTTCGTCATCGCCGTGATCAACAAGGTCACACGCCTGAACCTGCTTTCGCGTATGGCGGAGCGCGTGACATTTGTGTTGATCCCGCCTCTGCTGCTGATTTTCCTGGTGCTGGGCACGATTTTCCTGGGCATCGCCACACCGACGGAAGGCGGCGCCATGGGCGCGCTGGGGGCTTTCATCATGGCCATGGTACGGCGCAGGCTCAGCTTCTCGCTGCTCAAGCAGGCGCTGGCCACCACGACCAAGCTGTCGTGCTTCGTGGTGTTCATCCTGATCGGCTCCACGATATTCAGCCTGACCTTCCAGGGCGTTGACGGTCCGAAGTGGGTCGAGCACCTGCTCACCGGCTTGCCCGGCGGCCAGACCGGCTTCCTGATCGTGGTCAATCTCTTGATCTTCTTCCTGGCCTTCTTCCTGGACTTCTTCGAACTGTCCTTCATCGTGGTGCCGCTGCTGGCGCCCGTTGCGGAAAAGCTCGGCATTGACCTGATCTGGTTTGGCGTGCTGCTTGCCGTGAACATGCAGACCTCCTTCATGCATCCGCCTTTCGGATTTGCCCTGTTCTACCTGCGCAGCGTGGCGCCTATCAAGGCCTATACCGACAAGCTCACCAAGAAGATGATCGAGCCCGTAACCACCATGCAGATCTACTGGGGCGCGGTGCCGTTTGTGCTGATCCAGGTCATCATGGTCGGGCTGATCATTGCATTCCCCGGCATTGTCTCCAGCGGCCTGGATAAGAAGCAGGTCTATGACCTGGACAAGGTGCGCATCGAGATGGAGAACAATATGCCTGCGATGGAGCCGGCAACGGATCCTTTCGCTACCCCTCCCGAGCCGGGAGCATCGGATGCGACCGGCGGCATGCCTGCGCCCGAGGCCGCACCGACCGCTGAAATCGACCCCATGAAAGCACTTGAAGAAGCCGCCAAAAAGAAATAGGCGAGCCTCTTTCCTCCTAAAGCCCTGTTGTTACGGGGCTTTTTTTTGCCCTCCCGTAAACACCGCGTGCCGTTTAAATCGCGGGCTGGGCGCGGCCGGTACGCCTGGACCAGGCAACCCCTTGTGCAACGCCGGCAAAGGAAAGTGAAACCAGAAAAGACGGGCTAAAAAAAAGCCCCGCACAGCGGGGCTTTTGGGCGAAACGCAGGCGTCCCTTACATCTTGCGGGTTTGCATGAAGGTATCGAAGCGCGATTCGGCAAAACGGAACCAGAGGATCTGGTCGCGCTGGAAGGCGCGGTAGTCGCCGTAGATCTTCTTCCAGTCCGGGTTCTTGGCTGCGATCTCTTCGTACAGGTCCATGGAGGCCTTGAAAGAAGCTTCCAGTACCGGGGCGGGGAAAGGCAGCACCTTGGTGCCAGCAGCCACCAGCTGCTTCAGCGCGCCGGGATTGCGGGCGTCGTACTTGGCTTGCATGTCGACGTGTGCATGGGAAGCGGCGGCCTCAACGATGGCTTTGTATTCCGCAGGCAGGGCATCCATGGCCTTGTTGTTGATAAAGAAATCAACTTCAGGGCCGCCTTCCCACCAGCCGGGGTAGTAATAAAACGGCGCCACCTTGGCAAACCCGAGCTTCTGGTCATCGTAAGGGCCGACCCACTCTGCCGCGTCCAGCGTACCTTTTTCCAGGGCCTGGTAGATTTCGCCACCGGGCAGATTCTGGGGAACCACACCGAGTTTTTCCACGACCTTGCCCGCAAAGCCGCCGATGCGGAACTTCAGGCCCTTCAGATCGGCCACGGTCTTGATTTCCTTGCGGAACCAGCCCCCCATCTGGGTGCCGGTGTTGCCGCCGGGGAGGCTGATCATGTTGTACTTGGCATAGAACTCGTTCATGAGCTTGCGGCCGTTGCCTTCGAACATCCAGGCGGTCATCTGGCGCGAGTTCATGCCGAAGGGAATGGCCGCGCCAATGGCAAACGCTTCGTTTTTGCCGAAGTAGTAGTAAGGCACCGTGTGGCACATCTCTACCGTACCTTGTTGCACGCCGTCAACCACGCCAAACGCCGGCATCAGTTCACCGGCTGCGTGCACGCTGATCTGGAACTTGCCGCCAGTCATGTCGCTGACCTTCTTGGCAAACACTTCGGCGCCGCCGTAAATGGTGTCAAGGGGCTTGGGGAAGCTGGAAGCCAGGCGCCAGCGAATGGTGGCCTGCGCGTGGACTGCGGGCGCGATGCCGGCAGCGAGAACGCCGGCAATGCCGGCGTTTTTGATAAGTGAGCGACGATCCAAAATACTATCTCCTGAAAGGTTTTCGAATGTGACGGCCCCTGATTCAGGACCGGCCGGACCGCTCAAGCCATCACGGCCCGTAAAGGCCGCGCCCTCAAGCGAAGGTCAGCCGGAGATTTTGTCAGTTTTCGCCTCGGCCTCACCCCGTTTTTACCCGTAGTGTTCTGGAAAATAAAAAAGCCGCCTCTGGGAGGCGGCTTGCAGAAAGCTGACAGACCCTTATGGGCCCGCCCTGTTCACAGTTTCTGGGCTTGCATGAACCGGTCGAAGGTGGCTTCGGTGAAGCGGAACCAGAGATTCTGCTCGGCGCGGAACTTGGAGTAATCGGCGTAGATCTTCTTCCAGCTTTCGTTCTTGGCGCTGAGTTCGTCATACAAAGCCATGGACTCTTTGAAGGCTGCGTTCATCACGTCGGTGGGGAAAGGCCTCAGTTTGGTGCCTGCACCCACCAGCTGCTTGAGCGCGCCGGGGTTCTTCGCATCGTATTTGGCCTGCATGTCGCCGTGGGCTTGGGCCGCCGCGGCTTCCACGATGGCCTTGTACTCGGGCGTGAGCGCGTCGAAGGCCTTGTTGTTGATGAAGAAGTCCAGCTCGGGGCCGCCCTCCCACCAGCCGGGGTAGTAGTAAAAGGGCGCGACCTTGTTAAAGCCCAGCTTGAGGTCGTCGTACGGACCCACCCACTCGGCAGCATCGATGGTGCCCTTTTCCAGCGCCTGGTAGATCTCGCCGCCGGGAATGTTCTGCGGCACGCCGCCAATGCGCTCGAGCACCTTGCCGCCGAAGCCGCCGATACGCATCTTCAGGCCCTTGATGTCTTTGAGCGTCTTGATTTCCTTGCGGTACCAGCCGCCCATCTGTGCGCCGGTATTGCCGCCGGGGAAGTTGACGATGTTGTACTTGGCATAGAACTCGCGCATCAGCTTCAGGCCGTTTCCTTCAATCATCCAGGCGCTCATCTGGCGGCTGTTCAGGCCGAAGGGGATGGCGCAGCCCAGCGCAAAGCATTCGTCCTTGCCGAAGAAATAATAAGGCGCGGTATGGCACAGCTCGACCGTCCCCTGTTGCACGCCGTCAACCACACCAAAGGCGGGCATCAACTCGCCGGCCGCATGGACGGAGACTTCAAACTTGCCGCCTGACATGGCTTTGACGGCCTTGGCGAACACCTCGGCCGCGCCAAAGATGGTGTCGAGCGATTTGGGGAAGCTGGAGGCCAGGCGCCATCGCACGGTAGCTTGCGCGTGAACGGCAGGCGCCACACCGGCGGCGAGTACACCGGCAATACCGGCATTTTTGATGAGTGAGCGACGATCCATGGGGTATCTCTCCTGATAGTTATCGAGTTTTGGATTGATCCACCACCGTCCCCTCAAGCGTGGCAACTGCCGCATGACCCTAGGGACGCTGGCGAAGCATGCATACTTTGTCATTCTTTTACACAAAGATACCCCGTTCTTACCCGTAGAAGGCCCATAAAAAAACCGCCCCTGGAGGCGGTTTTTTGTTGGCGCCAAGGCGCGCTTCTGACGGATATCAGAGCTTCTGGCTTTGCATGAAGCGGTCAAACGTGGCTTCGGTGAAACGGAACCACAGGTTCTGGTCGCCGCGGAACTTGGAGTAGTCCGCATAGACCTTGCGCCAGCTCTCGTTTTTGGCCGACAGCTCTTCATACAGCTTCATGGATTCCTTGAAGGCCGCGTTCATGACGTCGGCCGGGAAGGGACGCAGCTTGGCGCCCGCGCCCACCAGTTGCTTCAGTGCGGTCGGGTTCTTGGCGTCGTACTTGGCCTGCATGTCGACGTGGGCGGCGGCGCTGGCGGCTTCCACGATGGCTTTGTACTCTGGCGACAACGCGTCGTAGGCCTTCTGGTTGATGTACAGGTCCAGTTGCAGGCCGCCCTCCCACCAGCCGGGGTAGTAGTAGTTGGGCGCCACTTTGTTGAAGCCCAGCTTCTGGTCGTCGTAGGGGCCGATCCATTCGGCGGCATCGATGGTGCCTTTTTCCAGCGCCTGGTAGATCTCGCCGCCAGGGATATTTTGCGGAACGCCGCCCAGACGCTCAATGACCTTGCCGGCAAAACCGCCAACGCGGAATTTGAGGCCCTTCATGTCGGCAATGGACTTGATCTCCTTGCGGAACCAGCCGCCCATTTGCGCGCCGGTATTGCCGCAGGGAAAGCTGATGATGTTGTACTTGGCGTAGAACTCGCGCATGAGCTTCAGGCCGTTGCCCTCGAAGGTCCAGGCACTCATCTGGCGGCTGTTCAGGCCGAAGGGAATGGCGCCGCCGATGGCGAAGGTTTCGTCCTTGCCGAAGAAATAGTAGGGCGCTGTGTGCGCTGCTTCAATCGTGCCTTGCTGCACACCGTCCACCACGCTGAACGCAGGCATCAACTCGCCGGCGGGATGCACCGAAATCTCAAATTTTCCGCCCGAGATGGCCTTGACGTGCCTGGCGAAATTTTCCGCGCCGCCATAAATCGTGTCCAGGGATTTGGGGAAGCTGGACGCCAGGCGCCAGCGAACGGCGGTCTGCGCGTGAACGGCTGGCGCAACGCCTGCGGCCAGGACGCCGGCGACGCCAGCGTGCTTGATGAGTGAACGACGATCCATCAGGTTGACTCCGAAGTGTGAAAAATAAAAACTGGGAATGTGGCGGGGTGCGCAGGCACCCGGGAGACTGCTTTTGCAGGCCTTGGGGAATTCTAGAAATGAGGGGGGTGTGGGCCGGGCGGGTAAACCCTTGAAGAGCTGACAGCAAGCTGAACAGATGGAGCCCCCACGGTCGTTCACTTCGTGTAACTCCCTGCCCCCTCAGGGGGCCGCCCGCCTGTGGCCCGGCAAAGCCGGTTCCACGGCTCATGCTGGCTTGAAGAGCCTCGCGTTCAATCGCCGTGGATATGCGGGACGCTTAAGCCCCTTCGCACAGCGCATCGGCGCGTTGTGCCAATCAGGCAACTGATTTGAGCGTCGGCTTGCCGGCACCAAGCAGGGCAGAAAACCGCGCCCTGACGGACGCTTCGATGCCGGTGGCATCGAGGCCTTGCAGGGAGAGCAGTTTGGCGGGGTCGCCGTGTTCGATGAATTCGTCTTTGAGGCCCAGGTGCAGCACGGGCTTGGTGATGCCTGCGGCTTGCAATGCCTCGCTGACGGCGCTGCCGGCGCCGCCCATGATGGCGCCCTCTTCCACCGTGACGAGTGCTTCGTGGCTGGCCGCTACTTTGAGCAGCAGTTCGGTGTCCAGCGGTTTGGCCCAGCGCATGTTGACGACGGTGGCGCCGAGTTTTTCGGCGGCTTGCAGGGCCGGGTACAGCAGCGTGCCGAAAGCCAGGATGGCAACGCCCGTGCCTTCGCGGCGGACTTCGCCCTTGCCGAAGGGCAGCGGCTCCAGGCCCGCTTCGGGCTCAACGCCGGCGCCGGCGCCGCGCGGGTAGCGCACGGCCACCGGATGGTTTTGTTCGAAGGCCGAGCTCAGCAATTTGCGGCACTCGCGCTCATCGGCCGGGCAGGCCACGCTCATATTGGGAATGCAGCGCAGGAAAGGAATGTCGTAGGCGCCCGCATGCGTGGCACCGTCGGCGCCGACCAGGCCGGCGCGGTCCAGTGCAAACACGACGGGCAGGTTTTGCAGGGCCACATCATGGATCAGCTGGTCGTAGCCGCGCTGCAGAAAGGTCGAATAAATCGCAACCACGGGCTTGAGGCCTTCGCAGGCCATGCCGGCGGCAAAGGTCACGGCGTGTTGCTCGGCAATGCCGACGTCGTGGTAGCGCTCGGGAAAGCGCCGGTGAAATTCGACCATGCCCGAGCCTTCGCGCATGGCGGGTGTGATGCCGACCAGGCGGCTGTCTTGCGCGGCCATGTCGCACAGCCACTGGCCGAAGACCTGGGTGAAGGTCTGCTTTGCGGGCGCAGTGGACTTTTGCAGCCCCATGGCCGGGTCGAACTTGCCGGGGCCGTGATAGGCGATGGGGTCGGCTTCGGCCAGCTTGTAGCCCTGGCCTTTTTTGGTGACCACGTGCAGGAATTGCGGGCCGCCCTTGTTGTCCATCAGGTGCTTGATGTTTTCCAGTGTGGGCACCAGCGACTCGATGTCGTGGCCGTCGATCGGGCCGATGTAGTTGAAGCCGAAGTTCTCAAACAGCGTGGCCGGCACGACCATGCCTTTGGCGTGCGACTCCAGGCGTTTGGCCAGCTCAAGCAGCGGCGGGGCCACGCGCAGGACCTGCTTGCCCACATGCTTGGCGGATGCGTAAAAGCGGCCGCTCATCAGCTGGGCGAGGTAGCGGTTCAGCGCGCCCACCGGCGGGCTGATGCTCATGTCGTTGTCGTTGAGCACCACCAGCAGCTTGCAGTGGTCGTGCACGCCGGCGTTGTTCAGGGCCTCAAAAGCCATGCCGGCACTCATGGCGCCGTCGCCGATGATGGCGACCGCGTGCCGGTCTTCACCCTTTTGCTGGGCGGCCAGGGCCATGCCCAGCGCGGCCGAGATCGACGTGGAGGAGTGCGCGGTGCCGAAGGTGTCGTACTCGCTCTCGTCGCGCCGCGGGAAGCCCGACAGCCCGCCGAACTGGCGCAGGCTGTCCATGCGCTCGCGGCGGCCGGTGAGGATTTTGTGCGGATATGTCTGGTGGCCCACATCCCATACCAGACGGTCGTCGGGCGTATTGAAGACGTAGTGCAAAGCCACCGTGAGCTCCACGGTGCCGAGGTTGGAGCTCAGGTGCCCGCCGGTTTTGGAGACGCTGTCGATGACGTAGGCACGCAGCTCGTCGGCCAGCGGTTTCAACTCGGCCCGGGGCAGCCTGCGCAGGTCGGCGGGGCTGTGGATGGTTTCAAGCAGTGAGTACATCGTGTGTGTCGTTGTTATGGCGAGGCCGCTTCCTCTGTCCCTGGAGTTGTCTGTAGCGGTAAAACCTGATGTTTAGTGATGCCGGTTGACGAGCATGTCGGCCAGCGCGCGCAAGGCCTCGGTGCGGCCCAGCCCGCTGGCGTCCAGGCTGCCGAGCGCCTTGGCCAGCAACTGCTGCGCATAGGCCCTGGAGGCCTCCAGTCCCATCAGCGAGACGAAGGTCGGCTTGTCCTGCGCGGCATCCTTGCCCGCGGTCTTGCCCAGCGTCGCCGAGTCGGCCGTCACGTCCAGAATGTCATCGACCACCTGGAAGGCCAGGCCGACCGCTGCGCCGTAGTCGCGCAAGGCGTTTTGCACGGCCGGGGCGACGGCGCCGCAAGCGGCCCCCATCATCACGCTGGCCTCCAGCAGCGCGCCGGTTTTCAGGCGGTGCATTTCGTGCAGTTGCTGTGAGTTCAGGGGCATGCCCACGCTGGCAAGGTCAATTGCCTGGCCGCCGGCCATGCCCTGAAAACCCGCGGCCTGAGCCAGCATGCGGCACAAGCGGGCCTGCGTGGCCGCGCCGACGGAGTCATCTTCAGGCGTGAGGAATTCAAAGGCCAGGGCTTGCAGCGCATCGCCGGCGAGCAATGCCTGGGCCTGGCCGAACTTGACGTGCACCGTGGGTTTGCCGCGGCGAAGCACGTCGTTGTCCATGCAGGGCATGTCGTCGTGCACCAATGAGTAAGCGTGAATCAATTCCACCGCGCAGGCAGCCCGCAAGGCGGCCTGGGCATTGCCGCCCACGGCTTCGCAGGCCGCCATGACCAGCAGCGGACGCAAGCGCTTGCCGCCGTCAAGCACGGCGTAGCGCATGGCGTCGCCAAGGCCCGCAGGTGCGGGCGAATCGGTGGGGCACGCCACCCAGCGTGACAGTGCCTGCTCAACGGTGGCAAGCTGCCTGGCGCTCCACTCGCTCAGCGTGAACAGGGGCAATTTTTCAGGGGCGTTCAATCGGGGGTCTCTTGTTGGTGATGATCAGAAAGGGGCGGAAAGGGGGAGAAAGGGTCAGAAAAAACCGGGCGGAAAACGGGTGCGCTTTACTCTTGCACCCAGGGCTTGAGTTCCGTTCCTTCGAGCACCTTGATCTGGGTTTCCACGGCTTCGAGCTTATCCTTGCAAAACTTCAGCAGCTGTGCGCCGCGCTGGTAACCGGTCAGCAACTGGTCCAGCGGCAACTGGCCGGACTCCAGGCTGTCCACCAGCCCTTCGAGTTCCTGCAGGGCGGCCTCATACGTAGCGGGCAATGCCGGTGCAGCAGCGGGGGCGAGAGCGGAGGCGGAAGGGGTTGAGCTTTTGGCCATGTTTTTTGGGTTGAAGGCCTGATTTTAGGCCGTTGGGCACTTTTTGCAGGCCCGGCACCCCGGGTTGCAAATGCAATCCTCGCATTATCCAGCGGCTGGCTCCAGGAACAGGTTCCAGCCCCCGGATTTACCCCGCGCGGGTACAATTGATAACAGTTCTCGATAACAGCGCAACACCCCGGGCAACGCGCCGGTCAGCGCTGCGGGATACCGGCCTTGTTTCATCTGTGGGCTGTTGCTCAGCCCGCTTCCCTCGCTTGTCAACTGCCGCCAAAGCCCTGCCCGGCGGCACGTTCACCGAAATTTGCATGTCTGATCTCAGCCTTCGCCACCTCCAGGCCACCAGCCAGCTCCCCATTTCCAGCTACTTTGATGCGGGCCTGTACCAGCGGGAGCAGCAAAAGCTGTTTGCCCGCGGGCCGCGCTACCTCGGGCACGAGCTGGCCGTGCCCAACCTGGGCGACTACTACGCCCTTCCGCACGAAGGCGAAGGCCGGGCGCTGGTGCGCAACGCGTCGGGCATCGAGCTGATCTCCAATGTCTGCCGCCACCGCCAGTCGACCATGCTGCAGGGCCGCGGCAACACCGGCAGCAACATCGTCTGCCCGCTGCACCGCTGGACGTACAACACCTCGGGCGAGCTCATAGGCGCGCCGCACTTCGAGATCGACCCCTGCCTGAACCTGAACCGCTACCAGACCACCACCTGGAACGGCCTCGTGTTTGAGGACACCGGCCGCGACGTGGCGGCCGAAATGTCGCAGCTGGCCACCTACGCCGACCTCGACTTTTCGGGCTACCAGCTCGACAAGGTGCATCTGCACGAGTGCAACTACAACTGGAAAACCTTCATCGAGGTCTACCTGGAGGACTACCACGTCGGCCCTTTCCACCCCGGGCTGGGCGGCTTTGTCACCACCGACGACCTGCGCTGGCAGCTCGAGCCCAACTACTCGGTGCAAACCGTGGGTGTGTCGGACAAACTGGGCAAGCCCGGCACCGACACCTATAAAAAATGGCACGACGTGGTGCTGCAGTACCGCAAGGGCGTGCCGCCCAAATACGGCGCGATCTGGCTCACGTATTACCCGCACGTGATGGTCGAGTGGTACCCGCATGTGCTGGTGGTCAGCACGCTGCATCCGCAGGGCCCCGACAAAACGCTCAACGTGGTCGAGTTTTTCTACCCCGAAGAAATCTGCGCCTTCGAGCGCGAGTTTATCGAGGCCCAGCAGGCCGCCTACATGGAAACCTGCGTGGAAGACGACGAGATCGCCCTGCGCATGGACGCCGGCCGCAAGGCCCTGATGGTTCGCGGCGACAACGAGTTCGGGCCTTACCAAAGCCCCATGGAAGACGGCATGCAGCACTTTCACGAGTGGTACCGCCGCGAGATGGGCGCCAGCAAAACCACGCAGATGATTTGATTGCGCGCCGCACGCTATGTATTTGATAGCTGCAAGCCAAGGCCCCATTTGGGCTAGAGCCACTTTTTACTTATAAAGCCCGCCCGCGCCATGCAAGCTGTCTGGATGATTCTTTCCTCGTTTCTTTTTGCCACGATGGGGGTCTGCGTCAAGTTTGCGTCCGAGCACTTCAACAGCGCCGAGCTGGTGTTCTACCGCGGCATGCTGGGCATCCTGTTCATGGCGGCCTATGCCCGCGCCCAGGGCATCACGCTTCGGACCCGCTACCCCGCCATGCACGCCTGGCGCAGCGTGATTGGCGTGATGTCGCTGTCGGCCTGGTTTTACGCCATCGCCCACCTGCCGCTGGCGACCGCGATGACACTCAACTACATGAGCAGCGTGTGGATCGCCGCCTTCCTGGTGGGCGGCGCACTCATGCTGGGCAAGGCCGGCCAGAAGGGACCAAGCCAGGGGCCGCTGGTATTGGCCATTCTTGCCAGCTTTATCGGCGTTGTCATGCTGCTGCGCCCCGCCATTGACCAGAACCAGACCTTCGCCGGGCTGGTGGGCCTGATGTCTGGCCTGGGCGCCGCTTTTGCCTACATGCAGGTGATGGCGATTTCGCGCATGGGCGAGCCCGAAACGCGCACCGTGTTTTACTTTGCCGTGGGCACCGCCGTGGCCGGTGCGCTGGGCATGATCGTCATGGGCATTACCCCCTGGAACTGGCAGCACGCGCTCTGGCTGCCGCCGCTGGGCATTCTGGCATCGCTGGGCCAGTTGACCATGACCAAGGCCTACTCCATGTCGGAAAACCACGGCGGCACACTGATGGTGGCCAACCTGCAGTACTCGGGCATTGTCTTTGCCGCCATCTACAGCCTCATCCTGTTTGGCGACAATATCCCCTGGATCGGCTGGGCCGGCATGGCGCTCATCATCGTGAGTGCGATTGCGGCGACTGTCCTGAGGGCGCGCGCCGCGCCGAATGCCCCCGCCGAAGAACACTAAGCCAAGGAACACACCATGAGCTACACCACCCTGATTTCCGCAGAGCAGTTGCAAGCCCTGGTTGCATCGGCCAAGCCCCTGCGCATCTTCGACTGCACCTTCGACCTGATGAAGCCCGGTGCCGGGCAAGAGCAGTACCTGGACTCGCACATCCCCGGCGCGGTGTATGCCAACCTCGATACAGCCCTGAGCGCCAAACACGGCGTGCCGGGCGCCCACGGCGTGATCACCGCCAGCGGCGCCGACGCACCCGCCTCGGGCGGGCGCCACCCGCTGCCCAACCGTGAAAAATTCGCGACCTGGCTTTCCAGCGTGGGGTTTGCCAACGACATGCAAGCCGTGGTGTACGACCGCAACGGCGCCAATTACTGCGGGCGCTTGTGGTGGATGCTCAAATGGGCCGGCCATGAAAACGTGGCCGTGCTCGACGGCGGGCTGCAGGCCTGGCAGGCCGCAGGCGGCGGCGTCAACAGCGGCGAAGAACCCGCGCACTTCCAGGCCAACTTTCTCCTGGCGCCCGAGAAAGCGACGCTGGTGTCGGTCCAGACGGTGGCCGAGCAGCTCGGCAGGCCCGCGCAAACCCTGGTGGATGCACGCGCCACACCACGCTTTAAGGGCGAGGTCGAGCCGCTGGACCCCGTGGCAGGCCACATCCCCGGTGCGCTGAACCGCCCCTTCAGCCAGAACATCGGGCCCGATGGCAAATTCAAACCTGCCGCGCAACTCAAGGCCGAGTTTGAAACCCTGCTGGCCGGCCGCGACCCCGCCACGGTGGTGCACCACTGCGGCAGCGGCGTCAGCGCCCTGCCCAACCTGATCGCGATGGAAATCGCCGGCCTCGGACGAAGCGGCCTTTACGCCGGCAGCTGGAGCGACTGGTGCAGCGACCCGCAGCGGCCGATGGCGCAGGGCTGATACAGCTTTCGCGAACTGCGAATCCCCAAAAAAAAACGCCATCCGGTCAAGTGCCGGATGGCGCTTTTTCCTTGAGCCCTGAAGGCTCGCTTTGAACGCGCTTAGTTGCGAGCGCCGCTGGCACCTGTGGCAGGGGCCGCGATGCCGCCGGGGGCGGTGGCTGCGCTGGCGCCGCTAGCGCCGCCCATCGGCATGCTGCTGCCTGCTGCACTGGCGTCTGGGGCCGGCGTGGAAGACATGGACGGCGATGGCGTGGAAGGCGTCGATGGCGTCGTCACGGCTGGCGACGAAGGTGTCGAAGTGGTGTCTTCCACTTTTTTGCCACAAGCGCCCAGCGCCAGCAAAGCGGCCAGGGCAACGGCAGTAGCGGCAGCGGGTTTGAATTTGGATGCGAGCATGTCTGTTTCCTTTTATAAAAGCGATGAAAGATGAATTCAAAAGATCACAAAAAAGATCAATCGATCGGGTCACGAGAATCAGGCTGCAAGGTTTGACGCCAGCCAGACTTCAATTTAGCCGGGAGCTCGGGGTTGTCCCCATGAGACGGCACCCCAGAGGGTTGTAGGGCTTATTCGCCATGCGCGCCGATCACGGCGGCTAAGGGAGGCTAACGGGCGTGGCCGCTCAGGCGGATGCGCTTGTGCGGGTTGTCGCGCCGTGAGCCCGAACTGGGGCCGGCGCCGCGGCTGCTGCGAGAGCCGTTGTCGGGCCTGTCGCCCACCTGACCCTTGGACGGGCTGGGCTCGGGCCGGTGCGCACCGTAGGTGCGCAATGCGTCGCTGGTAATTTTCATAGAAGTCTCCTTGGCTTGCGGGCACACGGTATTCAACAGAAGAGAAAAGAGCGTGTGTCACCCGCTATCAGCATGTACAAGCTCGTTGCACACGCTGCGGTCAAGTCCACTCTAGAACCCGAGCCGGCAGGCGCATGTAGGCAATACCTTCCGATCGCGTAGGACATAACCTACAAACCGGGCAGGCGTACCGGGTCTTCTACAGGACCAACAATCAGCCTCGAGAAATTTCAAGCAAAAAATGGCTCCAGCCCAGACAGGGCGTGGGCAAGCAGCTCCTGAATTAATAGCAAAGTACGGTGGGAGTAAACCCGGCCTGAACCTTGGCTCAACCCTCGAGCCGCACAGGCTCCGTCGCCGGCGAGCGCACATGCTCAGGCCGCACGCCGACCCCCACCGCATACGCCGGCAGCGCCTGCAGCAGCGGCCAGCGCTGCATCAGCTTCATGGGCCATGGCGGCTCCATCGGCGGGGCGTCGCTGCCCCGGCCCGCCAGCACCGGGCTGAGCAGCCGGTTCTGGATCGCCACCTGCGCCGCCTGCGTGAGGCGGGTCGGGAACAGCCGGCGCTTTTCCACCTGCGCGAGCAGGGGCGTGAAGTCTGCCTTGCCCATTTGTGCATCGGCCAGCGCTGCGGCCAGGATGTTCGCCGCCGCCACCGCGTCCTGCACCGCCAGGTTGATGCCGACGCCTCCCACCGGCGACATCGCATGCGCCGCATCGCCGATGCACAGGAGGCCGGGCTTGTACCAGCGCTCCAGACGGTCGACGGTGACGCTCAGCAGCTTGATGTCGTCCCAGCTGGCCAGGATGTCGATGCGGCCGGCAAAAAGCGGCGCCACCTTCACCATGTCGGCCCTGAAAGCCGCCAGCCCGCGCGCGCGCACCTGTTCGATCCCGCCTTTGGGAATCACATAGGCGCATTGCCAGTAAGTGCCGCGATCGATCATCGCCAGAAAGATGCCGGTGGTGATGCGCCCGCCGGTGGTCGAAGGGTCGCCCGGCAGTTTCGGCAAACGCATCCACAGCACGTCGATCGGCGCACCAAGGTCGCGCACCACCAGGCCCGCCGCGCTGCGCACCGTGGAGCGCCGGCCGTCTGCGCCTATGACCAGATCGGCCATGACTTGCAAGGGTCCGTCGGGCGTGGCGACTTCGACGCCCGTCACGCCGCCGCCCTCTTCGATCACACCCGTGACTTCGGCGTTCTGGATCAGGCGAAAACCGGGGTAGCGCTCGGCCTCATCGCGCACAAAATCGAGAAACTCCCACTGCGGCATCATCGCGATGAATTTGCAGCGGATGCTCAAACGCTTGAAGTTGGCCAGCATCAGCTCGGTGGTGCCGATGACGGCGCGCAGTTCGCTCACCTCGTCATGCGGGCGCGCCAGGAATTTGGCGAGCAGGCCGAGTTCATGGATCACCTCCAGCGTCGACGGATGCACCGTGTCGCCGCGAAAGTCGCGCAGGAAGTCGGCATGCTTTTCCAGTACCAGCACCTCGACGCCGGCGCGTGCCAGCAACAGGCCCAGCATCATGCCGGCCGGGCCGCCGCCGGCGATGCAGCAGCGGACATTCATTACGTCGGCCATGGTGTCTCCCCAGGGATCAAAGTCCTCCGACCTTATCGAAGCTTCCAGGCCAGTGCAAGCGCTCGGGCGCTACGGCGACGCAGATCCCAGGGCCGGTTTCGGTCCGGTGTGGGTGGAAACTCCCGGCGGCGGTGCGTCGGTGTCGTAGTCGTGATTGTGGCCGTCACCTCCCGTGTGATGGGCATGGTGAGCCTCTTTGGGGCTGAACTCGGGAAACGGTTTCACGACGGGCGGGTGCAGCAACTCGGCACCCTCGGGTGAGGTATCGATCGGCATGTCGGTTCTCCTTGAGAGCAGTCAAACCCTGCAGGAAATCCGAAAACGGGCTTTAAGGTCCGCGCTGCATGTCCTGCCGCCCCTTGGGGGGCAAGACAACATTACACCGGTTTGCGTTTGGCTGCCGGCGCCACTTTTTCGCCTATTTCAGCGTCATTGGCATGGGCGTGGTCTGCACTTCACCCGGCTCTGGCGGAGTGTTCAGAGGTGGAAGAGGCTCGGGTGGCGGCACGTTGGGATTGGTGGCCATGGTTACGTCCTTTTCGTGCCTTTGCCCGAATCTTGGGGCGGCCTGGCAGGCGATTTGGGAGACTGCGCTGATCGCGGCGACTCGGCCGGCTTGGGCAGGTCGCGGATCATGGCCTCCCCTTTTTCGTCCCGGCCGTCGGAGGGAAGGTCGTCCTCCAGCGTCGGTTCGGGCTCGTCATTGCCCGGACGCTTGGGGCTGTTTGCGGTCACAGACCCACCACCATCAGCGGCAGGTCATGCGTGGCCAAGGCAGCGGCAGCCGCCATGCTGGCAAAGACGGTGATGAAAAAGGCGATGTACGCAGCGGCGCGCGGACGGCGAAAGCTGTGCGGCTTGCGCTGCGGCACTTCACGGGCCATGTCGCCGCTGACGTCGTAGGCGGAGGGACGGAACGCGCTGGAAACGGTGCTGGAGTCGGAGTGGAAGTTCATGGCGGGCCTGCCTTTTTTGCCTTTTGCACACTGTTTGCACAATGGAACGTGGCATCTGGGTGGATGCTTGCCCTTATCTTCCCGCGCCACCCCAAACCCGCCTATAGGTGGCCAGCGCCTGTATTTGTCAGGCGCCGTCTGACACCCGCAACTTTTGCCCTACTTTTTTCTTCAATGGTGGTGCGCCATCCCGCTGATGAGCGTGACCAGGCCGATGCCGATGGCCAGCCAGGCGATTTGCGCCACGGTTTCCCGGGCGGTAACGCGTTTTTGCAACTGGGGAATCAGGTCGGCCAGCGCGACATAGATAAAGCTGCTCGACGCCATGATCAGGAAAAACGGCAGGTAGTCGTACAGCTGGTCGACCAGCGCATAACCGACCACCCCGCCCAGCGCGGTGACGGCGCCGGCCAGCGACACCTTGATGAAGGCGGCGCGGCGGTTGTTGGAGGTCTGGCGCAGCACGACCAGGTCACCCATGTGGTGCGGCACCTCATGCACCAGCACTGCCAGCGCGGCGACCACGCCCAGCCGCAAATCGGCCATGAAGGCCGAGGCGATCAGGATGCCGTCGCCGAAGGCGTGCACGCTGTCACCGGCCAGCACGGCCCAGCTGCCACTTTTGGCTTCGCCGTGGTCATGGCCATGGTGGTCGTGCGCCGCATGGACATGCCCGGTATGGTCGTGCTGGGCATGCGCCGCCGCTTCGGGGCCGTGATGCCCGCCGCCGTGGTGTTCATGCCCGTGGTGCCACAGCTCGGCCTTGTCGAGCAGGAAGAAAAACACCAGCCCGACCAGCAGAGTGGCAAACAGCTCTTTGGCGCCGGCCTGGCTCTCAAAGGCCTCAGGCAGCAAATGCATGAAAGCCGTTGCCAGCAGCGCGCCGGCGGCCAGACTGAGCATGTGCTGGGTGTAGCGGGCCAGCACGCCAAAGCTGAGCAGCGCCGCCAGCCATACGCTGCCGATGCCTGCTGCCAGGGTTCCGATCAAAATTGCTATCAAAGTCATAGCTGCTTACCCACGTATTTAAAGGGCTGGAGCCCAAAATCATTCACAAACACCCATGGAGGTTACACCACAGACGACAAAACCCCGGGCGTGGCATCCAGATGCCTGCGGCCGGGGTTGTTTTTATCTTATAGCAGCTGTCAAGTGGTTGAATGTAGCCCCCACGCTCCCCCACTTCGTGTGGGTCGCTTCCCCCCGAGGGGGCCGCCCGCCCTCCGGCCCGGCAAAGCCGAAAAATTGGCACACCCCTATCGGGCTCACTGCGTGTAGCCCTTTTCCCCTTGCAGGGGACGGCGCCTGCGGCCTGGCAAAGCCAGTTCCGCGGCTCCTGCTGGCTTTAAGAGTTCTTGGGGCGCGACCCGTTGCGGCGGTCATGAAAAAAGCCGCCGGCCCTTTCGGGCAGGGCGGCTTGCAGCCTGCTGGCGGGGATCAGGCTACGCCATGGCTCTTGAACCATTCGAGGGCACGCTTGAAGCCGTCGTCAGCCGCATCCTTGCGATAGCTGGGGCGATAGTCGGCGTGGAAGGCGTGGGGTGCTTGCGGGTACACCACGAACTCGGACGCCGCCGCAGCCTTGTTGCCTTTGGCACCGGCTTCGGCCAGTGCGTCTTTCATCTGGTTGACGGTGGTCAGCGGGATGCCGCCGTCTTGCCCGCCGTAGAGGCCGAGCACGGGCGCCTGCAGGTTGGCGGCCAGGTCGAGCGGGTGTTTGGGCGTGAGGGCCGATGGCTGGCCGACCAGGCGGCCGTACCAGGCCACGCCGGCCTTGACGTTCTTGCTTTGCTCGGCATACAGCCAGGTGATGCGGCCGCCCCAGCAAAAGCCGGTGATGCCCACCTTTTTGGCGTTTCCGCCGTTAGCGGCTGCCCACTTCACGGCGCCGTCCAGGTCGGCCATGACTTGCGCGTCGGGCACTTTGGAGACGACTTCGGCCTGGAGCTTGGCCATTTCGTTGTACTTGCTGGGGTCGCCCTGGCGCGCGTAGAGCTCGGGCGCAACCGCCAGGTAGCCGGCTTTGGCAAAGCGCCGGGCCGTGTCGGCGATGTATTCATGCACGCCGAAAATTTCCTGGATCACCAGCACCACGGGCAGATTGGTCTTGCCGGCGGGCGCCGCGAAGAATGCGGGCACCTTGAAACCGTTGACTTCATAGGTGGTCTCGCCGGTCTTCAGGCCGTCGGAAGAAGTCTTGATGGCGGTCTGCGCCATGATGGGCATGGCGGTTGCGGCATAGCCGACGCCGAGGGCCGTTTTGAGCGCGGTGCGGCGGGTTGCGCCGGCTTCGGTGGATTGCCCGGGCAACAGGGCATCGAAGTCTTTTTTCTGGTCGTGATCAAGCATGGCGGTTTCCTCAAAAGTAGTTGTAGGGAGCAAAAGGCAAACAGTCGGAGTCTATGCGGCAGTGGAAGTTCTTGCCATCACACAACGATGACACCGTGTTTTCCCTTGCTCCCTTCCATCAACCCGTCTTAAACAATCTTGACGCTGAGTTCCGGCAGGCCGTCAATGTGGCATTCAATGACGTCGCCCTTGACCACGGGGCCGACATTCTCAGGTGTGCCCGAGTAAATGATGTCGCCGGGGAAAAGCTCAAACGCTTCGGAGAGCTTGGAGATCTGCTCGGCCACCGACCAGATCATGTGGTTGAGCGTGGCATTCTGCTTGACCTGGCCGTTGACCTTGAGCCAGATCGAGCCCTTGGTGTAGTGGCCGGTTTGCGCCACCTTGTGAATCGGGCCGATGGGGGCCGAGCGGTCAAAGCTCTTGCCGATTTCCCATGGCTTTTTCTGGTCGCCCATGCCGCGCTGCAGGTCGCGGCGCGTCATGTCCAGGCCCAGTGCGTAGCCGTAGACGAGGTCCAGCGCCTTGTCCATGGGGATGTTGCGCCCGCCTTTGGCCAGGGCCGCCACCAGTTCAACTTCATAGTGGTAGTTCTTGGTCAGCGTGGGATAGGGATGGTCAGCCACCTTGCCGGGCGGCACCACCTGGATGGCGTCGGTCGGCTTCTGGAAGAAAAACGGCGGCTCGCGCGTCGGGTCAGAGCCCATCTCGATGGCGTGGGCCGCGTAGTTGCGGCCAATGCAGTAAATGCGGCGCACCGGAAACATCTCCGCGCTGCCGGCGATCGGCACATAGGTTTCAGCCACGGTGAAAGGTGTGGCCGGCGTATTGGCCGCCGTGCCGGGTGTGGCGCAGCCGACGACGGCGCCTGCCGTCATCAGGGCGCCGGTTTGCAGAATTCCGCGTTTGCTCATGTCTGGTTTTGTCATGTGTGTCTCCTGAAGTTGTGAAGGAAGGCTGGAGCTTGTTGTGTGCAGCTTTTTTCTCCAACTATCGAGCTTAGGACGGACACGCCCTGCGTGGGCAGACGCAATTACGCATTAACCGGACGATTCAATGCAGTGCTGCTGCGCTGCAGCAGAAGCGTGTTCAGGCGGCGCCGGAAATTTTCGCGCGCACGCTGTCGCGAAAAGCTTTCGGCGTCTGCCCAAAGCGCTGGCGGAAACGCCGCGCAAAGTAGGCCTCGTCGGCAAAACCCGAAGCGTGCGCAATGCTGGCGATGCGCTGGCTGCTGTGCGTCAGCTGTTCCTGCGCAAACTCCAGGCGCCGCTCGGTCACCAGGTCGGTGAAGGTTTTGCCGGTTTCTTTTTTCAGCAGGTGCGCCAGATAGTTGGGCGAAAGGAAGGCGGCCGCCGCCGCATCAGCCAGCGTGACCTCACCGGCCAGGTGATCGCGGATGTAGCGCACCGCGCGTTGCAGGCTGGCGCGCCGGCTGCCCTGCTGCGCCTGGCTGGCCGAGAAGCGCAGCAGGTCAGCTTCATATTTGCGGCACACCAGACCAATAAGCTGCAGCATCAGGCCGCGGATCATCTCAATGGAGCCGAAGCGGCGGTTGGCATTTTCAAACGCAAGCTTTTCGAGCAGCACCTCGACTTCGGGAAACTCGGCTTCTGAAAAATAAAAGTCGGTGTGTTCCTGGAAAAGAAAGGGGGCGAGTTCAGGCGCGCGGGTCAGCGGCACGTCCTCCAGGTCCAGCGGGTCCACGTCCAGGCCCGGGCGCAGAAACTGCTGCGACATATTGATGATGACGTAGCGCGAACCCTCGGGGTGCGGGATCACATGCACGCGGTACGGCAGGATGAAGCTCAAATGGCCGCGCCGGAAGGGGCGCACCGTGCCGGCCACGTTTTGCTCGGTGTCGCCTTGCAGGCTGATCTGGATCTGGAAGTACTCATGCCGGTGCGGGCGCACCAGCGGCGGCCGCACCAGCTGGGACCGGATGTCGAAGTCAAGGTGGTCAGCCCGCTCGGACATGCCGTAGGTCTTGATATTGCTGGTGTCTGTCATGCGGCGTATTTTCAAGGCTGGGCGCCGGGCGCGCATCGGTACAAAGCCTTCCGGGGCCTTCAAAAGCCGGTCGAAGCGCATCCGAAAGTTGTTGAAGTTATTTTAAATTTCTGTCTTGACAGAAATTAACGAAAGCGTATATTCGAATCCATGGAACTCAGCACTGTCGCCCGCAAATTTGTCGTCCACTGGGGAGAAATGGGCACCGCCTGGGGCGTCAACCGCACCGTCTCGCAGATCCACGCCCTGCTCTTCTTCCACGGCCGGCCGCTGCACGCTGAGGAAATCGCCGAAACGCTGGCGGTGGCCCGCTCCAATGTGAGCACCAGCCTCAAAGAGCTGCTGAACTGGAATCTCATCCGCACCACCCAGGTACTGGGCGACCGGCGCGACTACTACGAGACCTCGCTCGACGTGTGGGAGCTGTTTCGCACCGTGGTGCGCGAGCGCAAAGAGCGCGAGTTCGACCCCACTGTGCGCATGTTGCAGGGCCTGGTCAAGGAGGAAGGCTTTGAGGCCGAATCCGCCGACGCGCAAGACCGCGTGCGTGAAACCCTGCGCCTGATGGAGTCACTGGGCCTGTGGGCTGACGAAATGCTGCGGCTGTCACCCACCACACTCGAGAAAGTACTGCGCATGGGCGCCAGCGTGCAGAAGTTTGTGCGCGGAGACAGCGATGCCAAGCCGATGGACCCCTCTGAACTTTTACCGCCTACTTTTTGATGAACCCGGCCAGGTTTCAGCTTGGCCCTTTTTTTGATTATTGATTTCTGTTTGTACTGAAATTTCTAAAGGAGAGAAATATGACAAGCCCCCGCACAACCATTCGCAGCATTCCCGACCTGGGCAACACCCGTTACGACAGCTTCAAGGCCGGGCTGGATCCCACGGTCTATCCGCTGACCCTGTTCTACGAATCCGCCTGCCCGCTTTGCAATGCAGAGATGAGCAACCTCATGCTGCGCGACACCGAAGGGCACCTGCGCTTTGCCGATGTCTCGGCGCCCGGCTTCACCGACGTGCCTGCCGGCGCCACCATGCAGGACCTGCTGGACCTGATCCATGCGCGCACCGCGGACGGCCGCGTTCTCAAGGGCGTGGAGGTGTTCCGTCTGGCCTATGAGGCAGTCGGCCTGGGCTGGGTCAGCTCTGCCATGCGCATGCCCTTGCTGCGCCCGCTGGCCGAATGGGGCTATCCGGTGCTGGCGCGCAACCGCCACCGCATCCCGCGCGGCTTTGTGCGACTGCTGTTTGAAGGCGCGGTGCGGCGCGCGGCCGAGCGCTCGGCCCTGGCGCGCTGCGACAGCGGCACCTGCTCACGCTAAGCATTGCTTTCTCACCACAACCCTGCAAGCGAAACGACAACCAAAGCGAAAGGAAACCATCATGAGTGCCAACCTGTTTTTTGTCTCCCTGCTGATTGCGCTGATCGGTCCGGTCATCGCCATCACCTATCTGAAACCCATCCTCTACAAGGTGCTTCGCATGCTTTGCGACGCCGACGGCGGCGCGGAATTCTGGATCCGCTGCGCCTACCTGCTCGCGGTGTCGGGCACCTTGCTGCTGATGCTGACCTTCGGCGAATTCAACGACCGCAGCAGCGTTGTCGACACGGTGCGGCGTTCGCTGTGGCTGGTGCTGGCGGGCGTGTTTGTCACCGTGGCGATCATTTCGCGCAATGTGTGGACGCAGGTCAGGCAGTGGGTGGCAGCGAAAAACCTGAGCGCCGACATACAGGCGGCCCGCATGACCAAGCCCGCACCCGTCGCATCGGCTGTGCCGGCCGAGCCCTCCACTGACGCCTGGCCGGCCTGAGGGCGCCTTCACCAAAAGCACACAACGACAAAACGCGAATCGAGGAGGCCATGCCATGTTGTCAAGCAGCCATGAAGCACGCGAGAACGAAGGTGGCGCGACGGGCGGGATGCGCCGCCCTGCACAGGTTCGCTGGGAAGACCTGGTGCCGTTGCGTCCAGGCCAGGTCGCGCTGAACCTGGGCCTCTCGGCGCCGTGGCTGGCCGCGTCGCTGTGGGCGGCGCAGCATGACCTCTACCTGCTGGCCATGCCGCTGTCGGCGGCCTTCTTTCTCACTGCTTTGCGGCAAGCCCACGACACCTACCACGCCAGCATCGGCGTGCCTCGCAAATGGCTGGACGCCGTGCTGCTGGCGCTCACACTCACCATGCTGTGCTCAACCCACGCGATACGCCACACGCACCTGGTGCACCACAGAGACCCGCTGGGAGACGGCGATGAAGAAGGCGGCTGGGCCCGGCAGGCGGGGTGGCGGGCACTGGTGCTGGGCGTGCTGTTCAGCATTCGTACCCATGGGCAGGCGCTGCGCACCGGCAGCCTGCGCACCCGGCGCTGGGTGTGTGTGGAACTCACACTGATCGCGTCGGTGTGCCTCGCCGCGGCACTCACGGAGCAGGCCTGGCTGCGCTACCACGTGGTCGCGATGATCGGCTCCAACATGCTGGTCGGCTTTTTTGCCGTGTGGAGCGTGCACCATGGCTGCGATGCAAAAGGCGTCTTCGCCCGCACCGAGCGGCGCGCCTGGATCAACGGGTTGACCGTGCACCTGCTCTATCACGTGGAGCACCACCTCTACCCTGCTGTACCGGCCAATCATTTACCTGAGCTGGCAAGCCGGCTGGATGCGGCCGCACCGGAATGGACAGCGGTGCGGGTGCTGGGCGCGGCGAAAACTAGCGCGCCGGCCCGGCCACTGCAGCGTGCTGCATGACCACCGCACGCACGCCTTCGACCACCTTCGCCATGCGCCGGTAGTCCAGCCGGTCTGCGGTGTCCTGCGGCGTGTGATAGGCCTTGTTCCGGTAAAAGGCCGTGTCGGTGACCATCATCCCGACGAAGCCTTCATTCCAGTAATTGAGGTGGTCGGAAAAATCGATCCCCACCACAAAACCCGGCGCGTTGATGGAGTACACCGGCAGGTCGGAGGCCGACTTCATCGCCGCCTTCACCTGGCGTGCGACGTCACCGTCCTGGTAAAAGCCCACGAGCGAAATGAAATTTCCGGTGGTGGGATAGATCGCATTGAGAAGCCGCACAGGATGGTCCTGGCTTCCCGGCGCATCACTGAAGTAGCCGATGCACTCGAGCGACAACATGAGCGAGGCACGCTTGCCGGATTCGGCGAGAGACCGCGCGTGAATGGCACTGCCCATATAAGGCGTGCGGAAAAAAGGAGGCTCTTCGTTGGTGTAGACCACCAGCTCCACCCGCTGGCGCAAAGACTGCCCTTTCAGCAGTCGCGCCAGCTCAACCAGGCCGGCAACGCCGCTGGCGTTGTCGTCCGCGCCGGGCTGCTCGCCGGCCACGTCATAGTGGGCGCCCACCACCATCACCTCTTGTGTGTTGGGCCCGAGCTTCACAATCAGATTGCGGTACGGTCGGCCTTCGGCTTCAAATCGCTGGCTTTCCACTTTGAGGCCCAGCGCGGAAAGCTGTGACTCCAGGTAAACGGCAGCGCCTTCAAGACGAGTTTGGTTGTCGAAGGTACGGTTCGCAAAATCGCCGGAGAGTTTTCGGACCAGCTGCTCCAGCCTGGCGGCGGATACCGTTTGTGATGCGGGAGTGATCGCCTCACTGGCAACTACAAAGGGCTGCGTCAACCGGTACCAGGCGTAAGTTGCCGCAGCACCGGCCACCAGCAGGGCCAGGGCAACGCCGGCAACAAGAGGTTTCCGGCGCGGCTTAATGCGCCTTGTCCCAGTTCGGCCCGACTCCGATTTCAGCCAGCAGCGGCACTTTGAGATCGGCCACACCCGCCATCAAGCGTGGAATCTCGGTGCGAACCCATTCGACTTCGGATTCGGGTACTTCGAATACCAGCTCATCGTGCACCTGCATGATCATTTTGGTGGCGCGCTTTTCCGCATCCAGCACCTCTTGCACCTTGTTCATGCTGAGCTTGATCAGGTCGGCCGCCGTGCCCTGCATGGGGGCGTTGATGGCCTGCCGCTCGGCGGCTTTTTTGCGTGGGCCGTTGCCGCCGTTGATCTCTGACAGATACAGGCGCCGGCCGAACACGGTCTCGACGAAATGGTTTTCCTGGGCAAAGACCACAGTCTGGTCCATGTAGTTTTTGACGCCCGGGTAGCGCTGGAAGTATTTGTCGATGTAAGCGGCAGCAGCCTTGGTTTCAATACCGAGGTTGCGCGCCAGGCCGAAGCTGCTCATGCCGTAGATCAGGCCGAAGTTGATGACCTTGGCGTAGCGGCGCTGCTCGCTGCTGACCTGGTCGAGCGCCACGCCGAACACCTCTGCAGCCGTGGCGCGGTGTACGTCCAGGCCGTTGGTGAAGGCGCTGAGCAGCGCTTCGTCGCCGCTGATGTGGGCCATGATGCGCAGCTCGATCTGTGAATAGTCGGCGCTGGCAATCACGCTGCCCGCGGGCGCAACGAAGGCTTCGCGCACACGCCGGCCTTCCACCGTGCGGATCGGGATGTTCTGCAGGTTGGGGTCATTGCTCGACAAACGGCCTGTCACTGCAACCGCCTGCGCATAGTGCGTGTGCACCCGGCCCGTCCGTGGATCGGCGAGCTGCGCCAGCTTGTCGGTGTACGTGCCCTTGAGCTTGCTGAGCGAGCGGTGCTCCAGCAGCTTGGCGGGCAGCGGGTAATCTTCGGCCAGTTTTTCCAGCACCTCTTCATCGGTGCTGCGCGCGCCGCTCGGCGTTTTTTTGATGACGGGCATGCCCAGTTTGTCAAAGAAAATTTCGCCGAGCTGCTTGGGGCTGCCCAGGTTGAAGGGCTGGCCAGCGATCTCATAGGCCTCGGACTCGAGCTGAATGATGCGCTGGCCCAACTCGTGGCTCTGCCCGGCCAGCGTGGGCGCGTCGATCAGCACGCCGTTTCGTTCGATCCGGTAGAGGGTTTCGCTGCTTTTGATTTCCAGCTCGTAAATAAAGCGCAGCTTCTCGTTGGCCTGCAGCTGCGGCCAGAGCACGCGGTGCACGTCCAGCGTCTGGTCGGAGTCTTCGCACGAATATTCGGCCGCCTTGGCGATATCGACCTGGTTGAACTTGATTTGGTGCGCGCCCTTGCCGCACAGGTCTTCGTAGTTGATACCGCTGCGGCCCACGTGCCGCTCGGCCAGGCTGGCCAGGCCGTGCGGCTTGTTCACTTCCAGCACATAGCTTTGCAGCATGGTGTCGTGCGCATAGCCCTGCACTTCAATGCCGTGGTTGGCGAACACATGGCGGTCATATTTGACGTGCTGGCCCAGCTTGGCCTTGGCCGGGTTCTCCAGCCAGGGTTTAAGGCGCGCCAGCACCTCGTCGCGCGGGAGCTGCGCGGGCGCGTCAGGGTAGTCGTGCGTGAGCGGAATGTAGGCCGCCTCGCCGGGCGTCACGCTGAAACTCAGGCCGACGATTTCTGCCACCATTTCATCGAGCGAGGTGGTTTCGGTGTCCAGCGCCACCAGCTCGGCCGCTTCAAGTTTGGCGAGCCAGCCGTCAAATGCTTCCCAGGTGAAGACGGTGTCGTACTTCAGGTTGCTGGCGCGCTCGGCCAGCGGAGCCTCGTTTGCCGCAGCCGGTTCATCAAACAACCCAGGCGCATCCGGGTTGGCGGCAACGGCTTTGCCCGCCGGCTTGGCATGGCGCCCTTCCGGCCCGCCAATCAACTCAGGCGGCGTGCTTTCAGTGTCGATCTGCCTGACCAGGCCCTTGAAGCCGTATTTTTCATAGAACGCCTTTAATGCGTCCGTTTGCTGGGCACCCATCGTGATGGCCTGAAGGTCAGGCAAGCCGGTGATGTATTCAACGAGGTCGCAGTCTTTTTTGATGGTCAGCAGCTCGCGGCCCTTGGGCAGCCAGTCGAGCGACTGGCGCAGGTTGTCGCCCACCACGCCCTTGATGTCACCCGCCTTGGCCACGAGCGCGTCCAGCGAGCCGTATTCGAGCAGCCACTTCACCGCAGTCTTCGGGCCGACCTTGGGCACGCCGGGCACATTGTCGACCGCGTCACCCACCAGCGTCTGGTAGTCCACCATCAAACGCGGCGGCACACCGAACTCTGCTTCAACGCCGGCCATGTCGCGACGGCGGTCGTTCATGGTGTCGATGACGGTGATGTTTTCATCGACCAGCTGGCTCAAATCCTTGTCGCCGCTGGAGATGATGACTTCAATGCCCTGCTGCGAAGCCATGCACGCCAGCGTGCCGATCACGTCGTCGGCCTCCACGCCCGGCACATCCAGCACCGTCCAGCCCAGCAGGCGCACCACCTCGTGGATGGGCTCGACCTGGCTGCGCAGGTCGTCCGGCATGGGCGAGCGCTGGGCTTTGTAGTCGGGGTACAGCGCATCGCGAAAAGTCGGGCCCTTGGCATCGAACACGCAGGCCGCGTAGTCGGCGCGCACGTCCTTGCGCAGCTTTTGCATCATGTTGACCATTCCGCGGATAGCGCCCGTGGCCGGACTGGCCGGGTCGCCCGGGTTGGCGCGCAGGTCGGGCATGGCATGAAAGGCGCGGTACAGGTAGCTGGAACCATCGACCAGCAGGAGCGTTTTTTTGTCGGTACTCATGGGCCTGATTGTCAGGGATATCGGCCAGGCCTTGCCTGCGGCTTGGGCAACTCCCCGCACGGTCGAAAAACAACGGTTTTTGCCTACACGGGCAGCCTCTTTATCACGACAGGCGCGGGCTTTGTCGCGCAAGGCCCGCAAGCCTACAATGCGGGCATGAACAACGTTCTCCGCCCTCTTATCGCCGCTGCTTTTGCAGCGCTGCCGCTGGCTGCGGCCCTGGCTCAGGCGCCTGCCCAAAATGCGGCGCCCGCCGCTGCCGCCAAGGCAGAAGCGCCTGAGAAGTCGGGCCGTCCTGACCAGGCGATCCAGCGCATCCGCACCGAAGATGCCGGCACGCGCATTGACGAGCTGCGGGTAGGCGGAGAAACCCAGCAAATCACCGTGCAACCCAAAACCGGCGGCCCGGCCTACGAAATCAAGCCGGCGGAAGGCGCCAGGGGTGCGGCACCGGCAGCGGGCAGCGGCGACACCAATGGTTCGCGCGTCTGGAACGTGCTGAAGTTCTGAGTTTCCGTTTCCAACATTCCAAGAATTCCAGGGTTCAGTTTCAGGCATGGCCGTATACACCGAAGTCTCGTTTGACGAGGCTGCAGCGTTCTTGAACGCCCTGAATCTGGGGCAGCTGCAGAACATCAAGGGTGCCGCTGGCGGCATCGAAAACACCAACTACTTTGTCGACACCGACCAGGGCGAATACGTCCTGACGCTGTTTGAACGCCTGACGTTTGAACAACTTCCGTTTTACCTGCACCTGATGCAGCATCTGGCGGCGCACGGCGTGCCGGTGCCCGACCCGGCGGGCGACTCCAAAGGAAACATCCTCCACCAGCTCAAGGGCAAGCCGGCCTCTGTGGTCAGCAAGCTGCGCGGCCACAGTGAACTGGCGCCCACGGCCGGCCACTGCGCCAGCGTCGGTGAAGCATTGGCGCGCATGCATCTGGCCGGCCTGGACTACCCACGCCGCCAGCCCAACCTGCGCGGCCTGGACTGGTGGAACGACACCGTGCCGGTGGTGCTTCCCCACATCACGCCTGAACAAGGCAGCCTCATCCTCGGCGAGTTGGCCTACCAGAACCACATGGCGGCCTCCTCCGCCTGCCAGAGCCTTCCGCGCGGCGTCGTGCACGCCGACCTCTTTCGCGACAACGTGATGTTCGAGGACGGCAAGCTCACCGGCTTTTTTGATTTCTACTTCGCCGGCTGCGACACCTTTTTGTTCGACATCGGCGTCTGCCTGAACGACTGGTGCATCGACCTGCCCACCGGGGCCGGCGACGATGCCCGTTCTGCGGCCTTCATCGAGGCCTACCAGGCCGTGCGCCCGCTGACCGCGCAGGAACGCCAGTTGCTGCCCGCCATGCAGCGCGCCGGTGCCCTGCGGTTCTGGCTGTCACGCCTGTGGGACTTTCATTTGCCGCGCGAAGCCGCGGTGCTCAAAGCACACGACCCCAGCCATTTCGAGCGTGTCCTGCGCGAGCGGCTCACACGCCCTTACGTCTTGTAGCCAGCCCGCCTGGGGTTGATTCAGGCGCCTGCAGTGGCGCCTGGCTGCTTTAAGGCACACTGCCCCCTGCAATCCCTTGCAACCCTTGCCCGGCCCCGCCCGGCAACCCTCTCCCTGCGAAGACCATGAAACTCAATATCGTTCCCGCGAGCACCGGCATGACCTGGGTCAGGCTGGGCATCAAGACCTTCCTGCAGCAGCCCCTGGCCATGTCGGGACTGTTTTTCCTCTATATGGCTGCAGGCACGCTGCTGTCCTTTCTGCCGGTTTTCGGCCTGATCCTCGCGCTGATGATCGTGCCGGCCGCTACGCTGGGCCTGATGGCTGCGACACAGGAGGCGCTCAAGGGCAAGTTCCCCATGCCCACCGTGCTGATCAGCGCCTTTCGTGCGGGACGCCAGAGGGTGCGTGCCATGCTGGTGCTGGGTGGGCTCTATGCGGCGGCCTGCCTGCTGATCACCCTGGCAGTGCCCTTGCTGGTGGGTGCCACCCCGCCGCCGGCAGCCGATGCAGGCCGCGAAGCCATGCTCACGCCCCAGTTCCAGCTGACCATGCTGGTCACCATGCTGTTTTACCTGCCCATCTCGCTGCTCTTCTGGCATGCGCCGGCGCTGGTCCACTGGCATGGCATTTCACCGGTCAAGAGCCTTTTTTTCAGTCTCGTGGCCTGCCTGCGCAACGCCGGCGCCTTCCTGATCTTCGGGCTGGGCTGGTTCGCCGTGTTTCTCGGAATAGGCATCGTGATCAGCCTGGTGTCCGGGCTCTTGGGCAGCGCGGAATTCATGGCCGCCGCCGTCATGCCGCTGGTCTTGCTCATGGCGGCCATGTTTTCCACCTCGATTTACTTCACGTTTCGTGATAGCTTCGTGGCCACGCCACCCGACGATTCGCCGGGGAGCGCTGAGGACGCCGATCAAATCAACGACAACCCCTGACGACCCCACCGTTACCCCAGGAGATGCTTCATGACCCAGCACCAGCTGCAAGGCCGAACTGAAAAAGAGATTTTGTGGTTCCAAAGGCGTGACACGCTGAAGGCCGCCGCCGCCTGGGTGGCCATGGGCGGGCTGCCCGCCGCCATGGCCCAGCAGCGCAGCAACATTGTCGAACTGCGAGGCGACGCCCTGCTCAACGGACGCCAGATGCAGACCGGCCAGACCATCCTCACCGGCGACCAGATCCAGACCGGACCGGGCTCCAACCTGACGTTTGTCATCGGCAACTCGGCCTTCCAGGTGCGCCAGAACTCGTTCATGACCGTCGAGCGCGGCGGCACGCTGAATACTGTCGCCCTGCTGCGCCTGCTCACGGGCGCCGTGGTCAGTGCTTGGGGCCGGGGCAGCAACCGCTCCATCGTCCTGCCCACATTGACAGCCGGTATACGCGGCACGGGGGTTTATGCCGAAGTATTTCCCGGCAACCGCAGCTATTTTTGCAATTGCTACGGCACGGTCGACATGGAATCCAACGGCGAGAAAACCGTGTCGCAAGCCAGTTACCACCAGTCATTCTGGGGCGAAGTGGAACCCAAAAACGGCCGCAACCTCACCCCCGCCAATGCGATCAACCACGGCGACGAAGAGCTCGAATTCCTGGCAGGCCTGATCAACCAGCAGACTGCCTGGCAAATTGCCGGCAAAAAGGGCGTCAAAGACGGCATGGGCTACATGGATCCGCAACCCAGCCAGATGCACCCGGCGCAATCGGCAAGCGTGCCGATTCGCTAAGCGCCTGTCAGGCTGCGCGCCGGCGGCGCCCAACCGGTATCAAGGCGCGTATCGGACCTCAAGGATTTCGTACTCCATCGCCTCTTCATAGGTCTTGGCGTCACTGAGCGCCAGGTGCAGCAATATCTTGGGTGCATGGGCCTTGATGACCCGGTGCATCAGCACGCCGACGACGACCATCGGCAGCCCCACCCACAGATAGCCGTACATGGAGAGCACAACGCCGATACCCAGCAAGGGCAAGGAAATGCCGACCACAAAGAGACGGTGCTTGACGTATTTTTGCGCCCGCTCGGGGTTCACGATCACGCGGAAACGGCCAAGCGGAAGCCCGGTTTTGAATTCCTGGTGCGGCACATAAATCGCTGAAGCGCTTTGGGCGTCTTCAGGAGCTTGTCCGGTTTCAATGCCGGTCTCAAGATTTGTCTCTGTCATTTTTTTCTCACCAGGATGGATTCAACAAAAAGCCCCTACACCACTGTCAGCTTGGCCACGCTCAAGGCCAGCCACTTCACCCCGTGGCGCGTGAAGTTGATTTGAGCACGGGCATCGTCGCCGCTGCCCTCGAGCATCATCACCTTGCCTTCGCCAAACTTGGCGTGGAACACTTCCATGCCGCTTTTCAGCCCATGCGAAGGCGCATTTTTCTGCGGCGGCACGGGCGGATTCTCAAAGCGCTCAGCCGAGCCGGATTTTGAAGAAAAAACGCTGCTAGCCCAGTCTTTACGCCCGCCGCCCGCTCCTGAATTGCTAGCACCTCCCCAGCCGCCCGACCCCATACCCGAGGCAAAGCCCTGGTTCTTGGGCGTGATCCATTTGAGTGCGGCTTCCGGCAGTTCGTCAAAAAAGCGGCTCTTGAGGTTGTAGCGTGTCTGGCCGTGCAGCATGCGCGTTTGAGAATGGCTGAGGTACAGCCGCTTGCGCGCGCGCGTGATCGCCACATACATCAGGCGGCGCTCTTCCTCCAGGCCGTCGCGGTCGCTCATCGAATTCTCATGCGGAAAGATGCCGTCTTCCAGGCCGGTGATAAACACGCAGTCAAACTCCAGCCCTTTGGACGAATGCACCGTCATGAGCTGCACCGCGTCTTGCCCGGCCTGCGCCTGGTTGTCGCCGGACTCCAGCGCGGCATGCGTGAGAAACGCCGCCAGTGGCGACAGCGTCTCGCCGGTTTCGGTGTCGGGTGCCAGTGCCTCGGGCAAGGACTCGTTCACCAGCGGCGCAGACGCATCCAGCCCCTGGCTGGCGGGCGACTGCGTGAGCCGCGCGCCCAGCTCATCGACCGGCAGCGCCACCGCATCACGGCCAAAGCCTTCCTGGCTGACGAAAGACTCAGCCGCGTTCACCAGTTCGGCCAGATTCTCCAGCCGGTCCTGGCCTTCTTTTTCGGTTTTGTAGTGCTCTTCAAGCCCGCTGTGCTGCAGCACCAGCTCGATGATCTCGCGCAAGGTCAGGCCCGACGTCTGCTCGCTCAGCACCTGGATCTTCGCGGCAAAAGCGCCCAGGTTGGCGCCTGCCTTGCCCGGCACCGCACTCACCCCGTCATACAGCGAGCAACCCGCGGCGCGCGAAATATCCTGCAACTGCTCAATGCTGCGCGCACCAATGCCGCGCGGCGGGAAGTTGACGACGCGCATAAAGCTGGTGTCGTCGTGCGGGTTCTCCAGCAGGCGCAGGTAGGCCAGCGCATGCTTGATTTCAGCGCGTTCAAAAAAGCGCAGCCCGCCATACACGCGGTAGGGCACACCGGCGTTAAAGAGCGCCGTTTCCATCACCCGGCTTTGCGCATTGCTGCGGTACAGGAGCGCAATCTCTTTACGCTCAACGCCGTCACGCACCAGTTGTTTGACCTCGTCGACAAACCACTGCGCCTCGGCAAAGTCGGTGGCCGACTCATACACACGCACCGGCTCGCCCGGGCCGGCTTCGGTGCGCAGGTTTTTGCCCAGGCGCTTGCTGTTGTGGCTGATGAGTTCGTTGGCTGAATCAAGGATGTTGCCGAAGCTGCGGTAATTGCGCTCCAGCTTGATCTGGTGCGTCACCTCAAACTCACGCACAAAATCGGCCATGTTGCCCACGCGCGCACCGCGAAAGGCGTAAATACTCTGGTCATCGTCACCCACCGCCACCACCGAGCCACCCGGCATCGCGTTCACACCCTGGATGGCATCCGGCCCTTGCCCCGCCAGCATCTTGATCCAGGCGTACTGCAGCTTGTTGGTGTCCTGAAACTCATCGATCAGGATGTGGCGAAAGCGCCGCTGGTAGTGCTCACGCACCGCCGCGTTGTCGCGCAACAGCTCATAGCTGCGCAACATCAGCTCGCCGAAATCGACCACGCCTTCTCGCTGGCACTGCTCTTCGTACAGCGCATAAATCTCGACCTTCTTGCGGCCTTCTTCGTCGCGCACCTGCACGTCTTTGGCGCGCAGGCCGTCTTCCTTGTTGCCGGCGATGAACCACATCAGCTGCTTGGGCGGAAAACGCTCGTCGTCGACGTTGAACTGCTTGCACAGGCGCTTGATGGCCGAGAGCTGGTCTTGCGTGTCCAGGATCTGAAAGCTCTGCGGCAGGTTGGCCAGCTTGTAGTGCGCGCGCAAAAACCGGTTGCACAAGCCATGAAAGGTGCCGATCCACATGCCGCGCACATTCACCGGCAGCATGGCCGACAGGCGCACCATCATTTCTTTGGCCGCCTTGTTGGTGAAGGTGACGGCCAGAATGCCGCCCGGTGAGACGTAGCCGTTCTGCAGCAGCCAGGCGATGCGTGTCGTCAGAACCCGCGTCTTGCCGGAGCCCGCCCCGGCCAGAATCAGTGCGTGGGTGGCGGGCAAAGTCACCGCGGCCAGTTGCTCCGGGTTAAGATTTTGTAAGAGAGGGGATGTTGGCGCGACTTCTGAGAACATCCCTCATTGTAGAAAGCCCCGATGAAACCATTTGTGCACCGCTCTTCAGCCCTGGCGTTCACGTCGTTAATGCTCGCTGCGGCCGCCCTGGCGCCGGCCGGCTCCGCCTGGGCGCAGTCGTTTTGTTCCAGTGACGGCCAACCCAGGCCGGTACAGCTGCTGGAGCGATTCATCAACGCCGACTGCGAAACCTGCTGGGCCGACCCGGCCACGCCCAAAGCGGCGGCTAACCAACTGGCCATTGACTGGGTGCTTCCCGGCAGCAAGGGCGATGACGCGCCGCTGTCAGCCGTGGCCGCCCGCGAATCGCTGGCCCGCCTGGCGGTGCTGCGCCAAAGCCCGCCTGCGCAGTCGCTGGCCAGCACTTTGCCGGTCTCCGCGCTCAAAGGCGCCACGCTGCGCGTCGCGCATGGCTTGCCGCTCAGCGGCTACCTGGGCACCTCCATCGAACTCAAACCCATCCCGGCAACCGCCAAAGGCCGGCAATGGACCGCTTGGCTGGCTTTGGTCGAAACCCTGCCGGCGGGCACCGAAAACTCGCCGGTCGAGCGAAATTTGATAAGAAACGTGCTCCAGACCAATTGGGACGGGCGCAAGCCGCTATCAAAAGGTGAGCAAAACCGTTTCTTTGACCAACGCTCCATGAGCATCGCCGAGGGCGCCAACCCAGAGCGCATGCGCGTGGTCGGCTGGGTAGAAGACGAAACAGGCCGGGTGCGGGCAGCCGCCCAGTCCCGCTGCAGCCCCTGACGAAAAAATAATTGACGGCATTTAACCCCGTTGCGCCGTGCGCCCCGTTTAAGGGTGCATCGCCAACCACCAAGGGGTATTTATGCCAAACGGCTTTCATGGTTTCACTGCACTGACCGCGATCCGGCTTCTTCAAGCCGCCGCCGCAGTCTGCTTCAGCCTCCCAGCGCTGGCGCTCAGCCCAGTGCCGCAGCCCATCTCCACCGGCAAATTCGCGCCACCGCCCGACTGGCGGCCACCGGCGATCGCTCTGAACAATGCCTCAGGCCAGCCCATCGAGCTGCGCGCGGCGACCGTGGAGGTCGATCTTTTCGGTGACCAGGCACAAACCCGCGTGGAGCTGCGTCTCTTCAATCCCAACCACCGCATGCTGGAGGGCGAGCTGCAGTTTCCGCTGCAAGAAGGCCAGGTGGTGACGGGCTTTGCGCTGGACGTGAACGGCCGCCTGCGCGACGCCGCCGCGGTGCCAAAGGCCAGGGGGCAGGAAATCTTTGAAGACATCCGCCGCCGCCGCGTGGACCCCGGGCTGCTGGAGGCCACGGCCGGCAACCAGTACAAGCTGCGCGTCTACCCCCTCCCTGCGCAGGGGGAGCGCCGCGTCGTCATCACCATCAACGAAACCCTGCCGCGCCAGCGCGATGCCGGCGTGCTGCGTGTGCCGCTCGCATTTGCCTCGGCCGTGGGTCAACTGCAGGTGAGCGTGCGTGCCCATGGCTCGGCTCGGCAGGACGTCCAGCTGATTCAAGCGCCAGCAGATGCACAGCTCAGCCCCAGTGCCGACGGCATGCAACTGCAACTTCAGAAAAACCATTGGCTGGCGCCCCAAGGCCCGGCGGGTTGGCTGCAGCTGGCGGTGCGCCGCACCGGCAAGCCGCAAGTCATGGTGGGTGAATCCGGCGGCAAACCGTTTTTTGCCGCACAGATGGACTTTCGTGATGAGCTGGTCAAGCGCCCCGCCCCGTCGCACATCGCCCTGGTGTGGGACGCATCGGCCTCGGCCGCCGCGCAGGCCCGTGTGCTGCCGGTGCTGGAGGCCTACTTTCGCAAGCTGGACAAAACCGTCAAGGTGAGCCTGCTGGTCATACGCAACAAACCCGAGCCGGTGCGCAGCTTGACGGTGGTACCGGGCCGCTTTGGCGATCTCGCCGATGCCCTGCGCGCCGAACCTTTTGACGGCTCCAGCAACTTTGACAACCTGCCCATCCCCGCCGATGCGGACATGACACTGATGGTGACCGACGGCCTGATGACGGACGGCAAAAAGAGCATCAACTACCTGCACACGGCGCCCGTCATGGTGATCAACGGCGCTGCGGCGGCCGACACTGCGCGCCTGGAGCGGCTGGCCGACCGCACGGGCGGCGCGCTGGTGGACGCGACGCTGATGACGGCCGAGGGCGGCGCGCAGGCCATGCTGATGCACGGCTGGCGCATTGAACGGCTGGCCAGTTTGTCGGCGGAAAAACTCGTCACGCCCACGACCAGCGTGCGCCAGGGCCGCATCGCCGTCGCGGGCGAGCTGCTCGACACACAAGCCCGCATCGACGTTTCACTGGTGCACCCCGACGGACGCAAACGCACTCTGGCGCTGGACGTGAACGCCAAGGCCACCGCAAGCCGCTGGCCCGGCCAGCAATGGGCCCAGTGGCGCAGCACCGAGCTGGCTGAAAACGCTGCGCTGCACAGCGGCGAGCTTCAGCGCATCGCGGCAACGCACGGCATCGTGGGGCCCAACAGCTCACTCATCGTGCTGGAACTGGCCAGCGACTACGCGACCTACAAACTCCCTGCCCCGCCCGAGCTGGCCGATGAAGTGGCACGGATCAGCCAGCAGCTGATGGCGCAGGCCACACACACGCGGCAGGCGCATATCGAGGCCATGGTCAAACAGTTCGACAGCAAGCAGCGGTGGTGGGATAAAGACTTTCCCAAAGACGCGCCCAAACGGGTGGAACCCAAGGCAGAGGCCGAAGTGCACGGCGGGACGGGTGCCATGAGCGCCGCTACACGGCCGCGTGAGCGGCTCGAGGCCGCCCGCAAAGACCAGGCATTTGTCCAAGGCGCTCCTATGCCAATGCCCATGCCCATGGCTCCTGCCGCTGCGGCCGCCGCCCCCGCTGCGCCCGTTGCGCGCATGGCCGAAGCGGAAAACCGCCAGGCGAAAACCTCGCCCGCTGTGGCGCCGATTGCCGCCGTCCCCACCATCGCGCTGCAAGCCTGGGTGCCCGACGCACCCTACATGAAGCGCCTGCAGGACGCGGACAAGAACCAGCTCTACCGCATCTACCTGGACGAGCGCGCCGCCTACCTGAGCAGCAGCTCTTTCTACATGGACGCGGCCGGCGTGTTCTTTGAGCGCGGCCTGCCCGAGCTGGGCCTGCGCGTGCTCTCCAACCTGGCCGAGATGAACCTGGAGAACCGCCAGTTGCTGCGCCTGTATGCCTACCGTCTGGTGCAGGCAAAACGCAATGACCTGGCCATTCCCGTGTTTGAACGCATCAGCGAGCTGGCGCCCAACGAGCCGCAGTCGTGGCGCGACCTGGGCCTGGCGCTGGCTGACGACGGCCAGCCCCAGCGCGCCGTCAACGCCTTGTGGGAAGTGGTGTCGCGCCCCTGGAACGGCCGCTTCGCCGGCGTCAACATGATTGCGCTGGCCGAGCTCAACGCCATCGCGGCGCAGGCCACTGCAGCCGGCAAAGCAAGCGACCTCGCGCCGTTGGACATGAGCCGCATCGACACGCGCCTGCGCCGCAACCTCCCGCTGGCCCTGCGCGTGGTGATGGCCTGGGACGCCGACGACACCGACATCGACATGTGGGTGACCGATCCGAACGGCGAAAGAGCCAGCTATGCCAACCGGCTGACCCGCCAGGGCGGCGCGATGAGCCCCGATGCGACCGGCGGCTACGGACCGGAGGAGTTTTCATTGAAGACTGCGAAGGCCGGCAAGTACGCTGTGGAAGCCCAGTTCTTCGGCCACCGCCAGCAGGTGCTGTCGGCCGGCACCACAGTGATGGTGCGCGTCACCACCGGTTTCGGCACGCCGCAGGCGCGTGACGAGTGGACGTCTCTGCGGCTCACGCGCGGCCAGGAGACCGTACGTGTGGCCGAGGTCAACGTTCGATGATTTCCGGCAAGATGTCACTATGCATATAAAGGCTATACCGCTTTGCAGAAGAAGGCCTGCATGACAAGCGCCTAGAATCAATCACCGGGCCCAAGCAATTGCGCCCGGTTTTAGCTTCAGCATGACAAGCCCTTCGGGCAATTGTCAGCTTCCGCTGAAACTCTCTTGCGAGAGTTTTTTGTTGCCGTCCCGGCAACGAAAGCCGGTCCAGTCCAAGCGCCTTCTGTTTCTTCAACAGTTTTTTAAAGGCTTGGGAATCATGGAAATCTTCGACTACGACAACATCCTGCTGCTGCCGCGCAAATGCCGCGTGGAAAGCCGCTCGGAATGCGACGCCAGCGCCACGCTGGGCGGGCGCAGCTTTCGCATCCCGGTGGTGCCGGCCAACATGAAGACGGTGATCAACGAGGAGATCTGCGCCTGGATGGCGCAAAACGGCTACTTCTACGTGATGCACCGCTTTGACCTGGACAACGTCCAGTTCGTCAAAGACATGAAGGCGCGCGGCGCCTACGCCTCCATCTCGCTGGGCGTGAAAAAGCCCGACTACGACACGGTAGACCGCCTGGCCGCAGAAGGCCTGGTGCCCGACTACATCACCATCGACATCGCACACGGCCATGCCGACACGGTGCAGAAAATGATCGCCTACCTGAAGCAGAAACTGCCCGCGTCCTTTGTGATCGCCGGCAACGTGGGCACACCCGAAGCCGTGATCGACCTGGAAAATTGGGGCGCCGATGCGACCAAGGTCGGCATCGGCCCCGGCAAGGTCTGCATCACGAAAATGAAAACCGGCTTCGGCACCGGCGGCTGGCAGCTCTCGGCGCTCAAGTGGTGCGCGCGCGTGGCGACCAAGCCCATCATTGCCGACGGCGGCATCCGCGAGCATGGCGACATCGCCAAGTCAGTGCGCTTTGGCGCAACCATGGTGATGATCGGCTCTATGCTGGCGGGCCTGGAAGAAAGCCCGGGCCAGACCGTTGAGGTCGATGGCAAGCTCTACAAAGAGTACTACGGCAGCGCCTCGGACTTCAACAAGGGCGAGTACAAGCACGTTGAAGGCAAGCGCATCCTGGAACCCGTCAAGGGCACGCTGGCCGACACGCTGCGCGAGATGGAAGAAGACATCCAGAGCTCCATCAGCTATGCCGGCGGTACGAAGCTTCTGGACATCCGCAAGGTCAACTACGTCACGCTGGGCGGCGACAACGCCGGCGAACACCTGTTGATGTGATTGAACGCGCGCGCCGGCCGGCTTATTCGTGAACCGTAGACAGCCCGAGTAAACCCAGCGCCAGCTGGTGCAGGCGGTGAGTCGGCTCGGTCAGCGCCTCCAGCACGCTGAAGTGGTTGCGGCGCAGGTGGGATTCACATACCGGCACCATGCGGCTGCCCCAGGCCTGCTGGATCAGCAGGTTCTGGCGCAGAAACTCGGCGCTTTCATCCGCCCCCGCCACGCTGTACAGCGTGCCTTGGCTTGGCGCAGGTAACCCGGCCGGGCTGGCTTTGGCGACCTGCTCGGGCGTGAGCTTCAACGAGTCCTTCACGAAAGGCGCATGGCGCATCGGCTCCAGGTCGTAAAGGCCTGAAATCGACAATGCGTTCTTGACAAGGTCCGCCGGCAGATCGCGTGCATACGACTGCCATTGGCACGCCAACAACATCGCCGCCAGATGGCCGCCCGCCGAGTGCCCAATCACCGTGATGCGCTTCGGGTCGCCACCGTAGCGCGCGATATGGCGCCATGTCCAGGCCAGCGCCTTGACCATCTGCATCGTGATGTCGGGAATCGTCACCGCCGGGCACAAAGCGTAGTTGGGCACCACCACACAAGCGCCCGCCTCGGTGAACTCGGGCGCCACAAAAGAGTGCTCGGACTTGTCGAGCGCACGCCAGTAGCCGCCGTGAATGAACACCAGGACCGGCGCGCCCTCCCGGCCCTGCTTGCCGCTCGAAGCGTTAAAGCCTCCCGCCGGAAACACGTCCAGCATTTCACCGGCACCGTTGCCATAGGGAATGTCGACCTGGCAGGGCTGGCGCTTGCGAACGGCTTGCGAGCTTTCTGCCCAGCGCGCGAAATAGGCCGGGTGGTCGGGCACCAGCACGCGGTTGTTGTACATGCGGTCCAGCCAGGCGGGATCGGGCGAAGTCATCGGGTTCTCCTGAGAAAAATCAAAACAGTACGCGCGGCGCCGGACAAAACGGCGGCAACGTCTGCCATCTTGGCACAGCCGGGCAGGCATTCAGCCCGCGCAACGCCGGACACGGGTAAACCCGAAATACGTTGCGCAACATTCGGCGTATTCTGTATACAGAGTTTCCTGAATGGCCAACCATGACCCCCCAGCTCATCAAAATCGAATCCACCCCCGACCTGGTCGACCAGGTTTACCGCAGCCTGCTCGACGCCATCAGCGACGGCTCGCTCGCGCCGGGCGCACGCATCATGCAGGAGGACCTTGCCGCGCAACTGGCGGTGTCGCGCCAGCCGGTGCTGCAGGCCCTTCGCCTTTTGAAGAAAGACGGCTTCGTGCTGGACGCCCCCGGCCGCGGCGTGCTGGTTGCGCCGCTGGACGTGGCCTGGCTGGTGCAGATTTACCAGGTGCGCAGCGCGCTCGATGCGCTGGCTGCACGGCTGGCCGCGCAAGGCCGCAGCCGGATTGACCCGCAGCTCATTCGCCAGGGCCGCAAGGCCGCACGCGGCCATGACGTCAAGGCCATGATGGCGGCCGACGCGCAGTTTCACGCCGCCATCTACGCGGCCTCAGGCAACCCGCTGATCGCCCAGAGCGCCCAGTTGCACTGGCATCACATCCGCCGCGCCATGGGCGCCGTGCTGCAGGTCTCGACCATGCGCGAATCGATCTGGGACGAGCATGAAGCGATTGCAGAGGCGATTGCCGCCGGTGATGAAGCCGGGGCCGAAGCGCTGATCCGCGAACACGGCGAGGAAGCCGGCCACAACCTGGCGGCGCTGCTGTCCAGCGCCCTCGGCCAGGGTGCTGCAGCGTCCCCCTGAATCTTTTCGAACAAGCCCCCGAACAACCCCACCAGGAGACATGCGATGAGACTGACCCCCGAACAACTTGCGCAATTCGACCGCGACGGCTATCTGTTCTTCCCCGGCCTCTTCACACCGGAAGAAACCCGCGGACTCAACGAGGCCGTGCCCGAGCTCTACAGCCGGCGCGAGGACTACAACGTGCGTGAAAAAGGCAAGGACGCGGTGCGCACCAACTTTGCGGCGCACATGTACAGCGAACCTTTTGCGCGGCTGGCGCGGCACCCGCGCATGATCGAGCCGGTGGAAGACCTGCTGGGCGAAAAACTCTACATGCACCAGTTCAAGATCAACGGCAAGATGGCGTTTGAAGGCGACGTGTGGCAGTGGCACCAGGACTACGGCACCTGGCTGAACGACGACATGATGCCAACCGAGCGCGCGATGAACGTGGCCATCTTCATGGACGACGTGACCGAGCACAACGGGCCGCTGATGTTTATCCCCGGCAGCCACAAAAAGGGCGTGGTCGATGCGAAACACGACCTCACCACGACCAGCTACCCGCTCTGGACGGTGGACAACGACCTGATCCGCCAGCTGGTGCAGCGCGCCGGCGGCAAGGAAGGCGGCATCGTCAGCCCCAAGGGCCCGGCCGGCTCGATGATCCTTTTCCACTCCTGCCTGGTGCATGCCTCGGGCAGCAACCTCTCGCCCTTCAACCGGGTGAGCGTGTACCTGAGCCTGTGCGCGGTGAGCAACCACATCCGCCGCCACAAGCGCCCCGAATACATCGCCCATCGCGACTTCACGCCCATCACCTGCCTGCCGGATGACTGCCTGCTGAAAGACTACCCGGTGGACTTGCCGTGGAAAGATGGCGTGCCGGCGACGGCACTGCAAACGTCGATGGAAGAAATCGCGCCTGAACGCAAGGCGGCCTGAACGCTTCCCCGTTCGCCCTGAGCCTGTCGAAGGGCTTTCTCAACACACAGGCTGGCTTCGACAAGCTCAGCCCGAACGGATATTTCAATGAACCTGTATTCCAAACTCCAGCAACGCGCCGCCGACAACAAGCCGGTGCGCATCGGCCTGATCGGCGCCGGTAAATTCGGCTCCATGTACCTGGCGCAAGTGCCGCGAACACCGGGCGTGCACCTCGTGGCGATTGCCGACCTGTCGCCTGACGCGGCGCGGGCCAACCTCGCCCGTGTAGGATGGAATCCAGCTCAAGCCCAGGCGGAGTCTGCACAAGCAGCTATCAAAACAGGAGCAACCTGGATCACCGACGACTGGCAGGCAGTGGTCACGCATCCGCAGATCGACATCATCGTGGAATGCACCGGCAACCCGATTGCGGCGGTGGACCATTGCCTGAAGGCCTTTGAACACGGCAAACACGTGGTCAATGTGACCGTGGAGGCCGATGCGTTTTGTGGCCCACTGCTGGCGCGAAAGGCGGCTGATGCCGGGGTTGTTTACTCACTGGCTTTCGGCGACCAGCCCGCGCTGATCTGCGACCTGGTGGACTGGGCGCGCACCTGCGGCTTCCCGGTGGTGGCGGCGGGGCGCGGGCACAAATGGCTGCCGCATTTTTGCGAATCAACGCCCGAGACGGTGTGGGGCAACTACGGCCTCACGCCCGAACAGGCCGAGCGCGGCGGGCTGAATCCGAAGATGTTCAACAGCTTTCTCGACGGCTCCAAGCCCTCCATTGAATCGACCGCAGTGGCCAACGCCACGGGCCTCACCGTGCCCAGCAACGGCCTGCTCTACCCGCCGGCCAGTGTGGAAGACATTCCCTATGTAACGCGGCCGATCAGTGAAGGCGGTGTGCTCGAGCGCAAGGGCATGGTCGAAGTGATCTCGTCACTGGAGGCCAACGGCCGCAAGATCCCCTACGACATCCGCATGGGCGTGTGGGTCACCGTCGAAGCCGAGACCGACTACATCAAGAACTGCTTTGAGGAATACAACGCCCACACCGACCCGAGCGGACGTTACTTCACCTTGTACAAGCGCTGGCACCTGATCGGGCTGGAGGTGGGCGTGTCGGTCGCCAGCGTGGCGCTGCGCGGTGAGCCGACCGGCGTGGCGACCTGCTGGAACGCCGACGTGGTGGCCACCGCCAAACGCGACTTGAAACCGGGTGACATGCTGGACGGCGAAGGCGGCTACACCGTGTGGGGCAAGCTGCTGCCGGCAGACACCTCCATGAAGATGGGCGGGCTGCCACTGGGCCTGGCGCACAACGTCAAGGTCGTGCGTGCCGTCAAGAAAGGCCAGAGCTTGAGCTGGGCCGATGTGGCGATGGACACGTCGACCCGTGCCTGGCAGGTGCGCCAGGAGATGGAAAGCATGTTTGCGCCGGCGCTGAAAAAAGCTGCCTGAAGGGCGGCCAAAAAAGCCGCGTAAAAATCCACGTAAAAAGCTGTGTAAAAACGGTGTCCAACACCGCCTAGAAAGCTCGCTGACAGCCTTCTCGCGCGGGGGTGCTTCATGATGACCCAAAGCATCAAGTACAAGGACACTGAATGACCACCGCCAGCCACACGCCCCTTCCCCGCATCGCCTTTCTGGGCACGGGCGTCATGGGGCGGCCCATGGCCGCGCGCCTGTGCGAAGCGGGCTACACGCTGCAGGTGTGGAACCGCACGCCAGGCAAGACCAGCCCGCTCACGGCGCTGGGCGCCACAGCACATGCACAGGCCAGCGCCGCAGTGGCGGATGCCGACATCGTCATCAGCGTGCTCGAAAGCGGACCGGTGGTGGAGGCCGTGCTGTTCACGCAAGGTGTGGCCGCCGCGATGAAGCCGGGCGCGCTTTTTCTGGACATGGCGTCCATCCAGCCCCGTGAAGCGCGCGACCACGCGGCACGCCTGGGTGGGCTGGGCATCGCCCACGTCGATGCGCCGGTTTCAGGCGGCCCCGGCGGCGCAGAAAGCGGAACGCTCGCCATCATGGCCGGCGGCAAGGCAAACGATTTCGCCCGCGCCCTACCCGTCCTCAGCCACCTGGGCCACGCCGTGCATGTGGGGCCGCACGGCAGCGGGCAGCTCACCAAGCTGGCCAACCAGATGATTGTGGGCATCACGATCGGCGCGGTGGCCGAGGCGTTGCTGTTCACCGCGCGCGGCGGGGCCGACATGGCCAAGGTCAAGGAAGCCATCACCGGCGGCTTTGCCGACAGCCGCGTGCTGCAGCTGCACGGCCAGCGCATGCTGGAGCGCGACTTCGCGCCGCGCGCGCGCATGGACATCCAGCTCAAAGACATGCGCAATGCGCTGGCCACCGCGCAGGAGATTGGTTTTGAAGCGCCCGTCACCGAGCTCTTTGAGCGCCTTTATGCCGAAGGTGTTGAAAACGGACTGTCCGACCTCGACCAGTCGGCGTTGTTTGTGGAGCTGGCCAGCCGCAACGGCATGAGCTGACTGAAACGGATGGAAGCTGATTTTTTAAGGAAAAAAGGCCTCTAGCCCAATATCCACCTCGGCAAGCAGCTATTAAATCAATAGCAGACTAGCAGACGGGAGCTCAGGACCCCAGCATGTTCACGCGCACATGCACCAGGTGGTCGATGCACAGCTCACGCGCACGAATCGCGTCGCGCTGCTGCAGGGCCTCCACAAGGCTGCGGTGTTCGTGCTGGTACTCCAGCCGGCGCTCGGGCGTGGCGCTGCGGCGTTTGAGGGTTCCCCACTCGGCGTCTGAGCGCGCCTGGTTCATCAGGCGAAACACGCCGGAGATAAAACTGTTGTGCGCCGAATCGGCGATCACCTCATGCAGCAGGCTGTCCCAGCGCTCGAAATCTTCCAGCGTGGTGGCCGCTTCGGCCTTGTTGCAGCATTCGTGCATGCGCTCAAAGTCGGCTGAGTTGGCGTTGCCGATCACCATGTCGATGATGGCGGGCTCCAGCGCCAGCCGCGCGCTCATCAGCTCGGCCGGGCTGGCTGAATGCACCGGCCCGCCGTCGGCTGTGGCGGCCAGGGCCTCGGCGATGTGCGCACTGACGTAGGTGCCGCTGCCCACCGTCTGGGTGATGAGGCCGCGCTCCTTGAGGACTGCCAGCACGCGCCGCACCGTGGCGCGGCTCAGGCCGCTTTGCTCACTGAAGCTGCGCTCCGTCGGAATGCGGTGGCCGGCGCGCCATTTGCGCGACTTCAGGTTGTCCAGGATGCTTTCCTGCAGGGCCGTTGCGCTGTCCATAGAGTGATTCAGGGGGTGACCCGGGTGAAATAAAGAACTGCTGCCGATGATAGCGGCCCGCAGCAATGGTTCGGAATATTCATCAAATTGGTTGCAATTGGTTTATTCATATTTTCACCATTTCCAGCGGATCACTATAGGTATTTCATAGGTGTTTTCCCCAAACACTTTCGCAATCTTGCCCTGAGTGGTTGCTTATTGGTCCGTCTTGGTTCTACGATGGTCTGGCGATCAGAAGGCCTCCAGGAGGCCCAACCGGGCCAATACAGCCCCATCAACAGGAGACAGGATTTGCGCATCGCGACTTTTCAACTCAAGGGCCGCCGGCTGGTCGGCCTGGTATCTGCCGACGGCCAGAGCATCACGCCGTTTGACCTCCCGCCGGAGCAAATGCAAAAAGGCGCCCAGTCGATCATCGAGGCCGGCGACCCCAAAAAGATCCCCTTGCAGGGTGCCTCCATCGCCATTGGCTCGATCAAGCTCGAAGCCCCGCTGCCGGTGCCGCGCCGCAATGTGTTTTGCGTGGGCCGCAACTACCATGCGCACGCCAAAGAGCTGCAGGCATCGGTCTTCAAGAACAACACCGCCAACCCCGAGTCCTGGCCCATCGTCTTTACCAAGGTGCCCGAGAGCGTGGTGGGCCCGCATGACGACGTGCTGCTGCCGGTAGGCGTGTCGGAGCAGATCGACTACGAGTCCGAGCTCACCATCGTGATCGGCAAGGGCGGGCGCAACATCACGCGCGCCAATGCGATGCAGCACGTGTTCGGCTACACCATCATCAACGACGTGACGGCGCGCGACGTGCAGATGCGCCACCAGCAGTGGGACCTGGGCAAATCGTTTGACACCTTCTGCCCCATGGGCCCGTGGATCGTGACAGCCGATGAACTTGACGGCAACAACACGCGCGTGCGCGGCTGGGTCAACGGCGAGCTGCGCCAGGACGCGCAGACCACCGACCTGATCTTCGACCTGCCGACGCTGATTGAAACCTGCTCGCGCGGCATCACGCTCTACCCCGGCGACCTGATCGCCACCGGCTCACCGGCCGGCGTGGGCATGGGCATGAACCCGCCCCAGTACCTCAAGGCAGGCGACGTGGTGCGCGTCGAGGTCGACGGCCTGGGCGTGATTGAAAACCGTTTTGTGTAAGCCCTTGCGGGCATGGATTGATTGATTCACTAACTGACAGCGCGTGACGCGCCACAACAAAGGAGACATAGATGAGCAACGTGAAGTGGACGGGCGGTGTAGAGCACTGGACCCACAAGAAAACGCCTGAGGGCGATATCAAGCTTTTTCTCTGGGAGAAAAAAGCGTCGACCAAGGTGCCGCACGCGGGCACCATCTTTTTCGTACACGGTTCCTCGATGGCGTCGCAGCCCACGTTTGACCTGCATGTGCCGGGCCGGGCCTATTCGTCGGCCATGGATTGGTTTGCCGAGCACGGCTTTGACACCTGGACCATGGACAACGAGGGCTATGGCCGCTCTGACAAACACCGCGACATCAATTTCGACATCAGCAACGGCGCCGACGACCTGGCCGCGGGCAGCGAATACATCATGAAGAAGAGCGGCGCGCAGTCGCTGCTGCTCTACGGAATTTCTTCAGGCGCACTCAAGGCGGGCCTCTTTGCCGAGCGCCATCCCGAACGCGTGGGCAAGATCGCGCTCGACGCCTTTGTCTGGACCGGCGAAGGCAGCCACACGCTGGAGCAGCGCAAGAAAAAGCTGCCGGAGTTTCTCGCCAAAAACCGCCGCGCCATCGACCGGCCTTTTGTGCACAGCATCTTCCAGCGCGACCATCCCGATACGGTGGAGCAACGCGTGGTCGAGGCCTTTGCCGATGCCATCCTGACGCTGGACGACTCGATGCCGACCGGCACCTATGTCGACATGTGCTCGAAATTGCCGCTGCTGGACCCGAAGAAGCTGACCGTGCCGACCATCATCCTGCGCGGTGAGTACGACGGCATTGCCGGCATGGACGACCTGATCGACTACTTCAAGCTGCTGCCCAACATGAACAAACAGTTCAGTGTGATGCGCGGCATCTCGCACGCCAGCTTTCAGCAGAAGAACTACATGATGGTCTACCAGATCCTGCACAGCTTCTTCACCATGCCCGAACCTTCCTACAAGGGGTAGCACCATGAAACCAACCTACAAATCTGCGTTGACGGGTGTTGCGCTGGCGCTGGCCCTCGGTACAGTGTCAGGCACCGCGTCGGCACAGGGCTATCCGAACAAGCCGGTGCGGCTCATCGTGCCGTTTGCGCCGGGCGGTTTTACCGATGTGGTCGCGCGCATCCTGGGCCAGAAGCTGTCGGTGGCCATGGGGCAGCAGTTCGTCATCGAGAACAAGGCAGGCGCCGGCTCAACCATAGGCACCGACTTCGTCGCCAAGGCTGCGCCCGACGGCTACACGCTGGTGATGATCTCGACCACGCACGTGATCAGCCCGTGGATCTACAAGACCATGCCGTATGACCCGATCAAGAGTTTCACGGTGGTGTCCAAGCTGGTTGATTCGCCTTATGTGCTGCTGGTGAACCCCAAGGTGCAGGCCAACAACGTGAAGGAACTGGTGGCGCTGGCCAAGGCCGCACCTGAGACGATTCACTACGCGTCGTCGGGCAACGGCAGCTCGCAGCATCTGATGGGCGGCTTGTTTGTGTCGATGACGGGCGCGCCGCTCAAGCATGTGCCGTACCGCGGCAGCAGCGGCGCGGCGACCGACCTGGTGGCCGGCGTGGTGGAGACCAGCTTTGCCGGCGTGCCCAATGCGCTGTCGCAGGTGCCGCAAGGCCGGCTCAAGGCCTTTGCCGTCACCACGGCCAAGCGCATTCCGCAATTGCCGGATGTGCCGACCATGCAGGAGGCCGGCGTTCCGGGTTATGAAGCGTCGGTGTGGCTGGCCTTGCTGGCCCCTGCCGGTACGCCGAAGGAGATCGTGAACAAGCTCAACGCTGAAATCGTCAAGCTGATGAACACACCGGACACGAAAAAGGCCTTGTACGACGCGGGTGTGGAGCCGACGCCGTCGACGCCCGAGGCGATGTCGGAGTACATGGTGAAAGAAATGGACCGCTGGGGCAAAGTGGTCAAGGACATCGGCATCAAGGTCGAATAAGCTGCCGCCAAAGGGCTGTTGACACAGTCCATGAAAAAAGCCGCCGCAGACTTGCATCTGCAGCGGCTTTTTGTTGTGCGCTGATTATTTAACGATCAGTCGCGAAGGATCAATCGCGGAAAGGCTTGGAGAACTTGCCCGGCTTCTTGGCGGCATCGCGGGGCACAAACACCTTGCCGGCAGGCTTGGCAAAACCAGGCTTGCGGTTGTTGGCGAAGTCAGGGCGCGGTGCGAAGCCTTCATTGCGGGGGGCAAAGCCTTCGTTGCGTGGGGCAAAGTTGCGGTCATCACGCTGGGCGAAGCCACCGTTGTTGCCGCCGCCGAAGCCGCGGTCGTCCTGACGGCGCGGGCCGCGGTCATTGAAGCCCGAACGGTCTGCGTAGTTATTGCCGCCTTGCGGTGCGGGAGGACGGCCCTGGAAGGAACCGCGGTCACCGCCGCGATCACCACCACGGTCATCGCGGTTGTTGCCAAAGCCGGCAAAGCCGCCATTGCCAAAACCACCTGCCGGCTTGCGGCCGGCATAGCCGCCGCGGTCACCACCACCGCCGCCGAAGCTGCGGCCGCCGCGGTCACCACCGAAGTTGCCGCGTGGGCGCTCGGAGGTCGGGGCAAAGCGCTGCTGTGGCTCGAGGCCGGCGATCACGCTGGGCTTCAGGTTTTGCTGCATGTAGTGCTCGATGTCCTGGATCTTGCGGCGATCGCGGAACTCGGCGATCGTCACTGCCACGCCTTCGCGGCCGGCACGGCCGGTGCGGCCGATACGGTGAACGTAGTCTTCGGCTTTCATCGGCAGGCCGTAGTTGATCACGTGGGTGATGGTGGGCACGTCAAGGCCGCGGGCGGCCACGTCGGTTGCCACCAGGATCTGCACGCGGCCGTCACGGAAAGCCATCAGGCGGCGGTTGCGCAGGCCTTGGCCGAGCGCGCCGTGCAGCGCCACAGCGCTGAAGCCTTCTTGCACCAGGTCATTGGCCAGGCCGTCACACTCAACCTGGGTGCTCGCAAACACGATGGCCTGGTTGATGGTGGTGTCGCGCAGCAAATGGTCCAGCAGCTTGCGCTTGTGGGTCATGTTGTCGGCCCACAGCAAAGATTGCGTGATGGACGCATGCTTTTCGTGCGGCGAGTCGATTTCAACGCGCTGCGGCGTACGCATGACACGCGTAGCCAATTGCATGATGCGGGGCGCGAAAGTGGCGCTGAACATCATGGTCTGCTTGCGCTCGATCGTCAGCTGGTTGACTTCGGTCAGGTCATCGGCAAAGCCGAGGTCCAGCATGCGGTCGGCTTCGTCGACGACGAGGAACTGCACCTGGTCCAGCTTGATCTGCATGCTGCGCTGCAGGTCGAGCAGGCGGCCGGGTGTGGCGACCACGAGGTTGGCGTTTTGCAGCTTGGCGATTTGCAATTGGTAAGGAATGCCGCCAACGACGTTGGCAACACGCAGGCCGCGGCAATGGCGAACCAGGTCGATCGCGTCGGCGCAGACCTGTTGGGCCAGCTCGCGCGTGGGGCACAGGATCAGCGCGCCGGGCGTGGCGGCCTTGAAGTTGCGGGGGCTGGTCGGGTCTTTGCGCTTGGGCTTTTTCAGGGGGGCTTCGCCGCGGGCGACGGCTTCTGCGCTCAGGCGTTCGAACTCGGAGCGCTCAAAGCGCTCGGCGTCTTCCTGCTGCTTGAGCAGGGTGTGCAGCACGGGCAGCAAGAAAGCGGCGGTCTTGCCGCTGCCGGTCTGGCTGGAAACCAGCAAGTCGGTGAACTTGGTGGCTTTGGGGTCAGCGTCCAGGGCCTGCATGGCCTTGGGGATGGTGGCCATTTGCACGGCGGTGGGCTTGGTGAAACCCATGTCGGCAACAGCCTGCAGCAGTTCCTTGGCCAGGCCAAGCGCTACAAAACCGTTGGGCTCGGCCACGATGGCGTCGAGCGAAGTGGGGGTGGCTTCAAGTGCATCGGAAAAATCCGGCGCGGCGTTGAAACCGGTGTCGATGTTGTCGGCAGCAATGGCTTCAGGCAAAAAGTCGCCACGAGCCTCAAAAGAGTCAGTCATGTTTTTTCTCACTAATCACCTGTTCGCAACGCTTTTGGCGAGGGAACAGGAAACTTCACCTCCTGCGATGCAGAAGGATTCGTTCATGGTTAATAAAACATCAACCATCAAACGAATATGCAGCTTGGGAAGCATGCGATCAAACCGTTGTTTGATGCTGTACCCGAAGCGGTGGCGCCGTTGTGGAGCCCAAAAGTGTGAGGTAGATGTACAAATGCGGTGCACCCTGTGCAACGCAAGCCCACGATTATAGCGCGCTTTACGGGTTTCTACTAGCCCCCCGCTAATCCGGGCTTTTGCGGCTGCAGCGCAGCTTGGCAGGCACGCCGCCCGAGCAGCGCCTTGCGCTATCAATTCAGGAGCTGCCTCCCCATACCCCGCCTGGGCTAGAGCCCGAAAAGGCTTAAAAATCGCCTCACGATAACTTCAGGAAGCCTTCAGAAAGTGTTCCCGGTAATGTTCCAGCTCATCGATGGATTCATGAACATCGGCCAGTGCCGTATGGCTCTGGCGTTTCTTGAAAGCGCTGTAAACCTCGGGCCGCCAGCGCTTGGCAAGCTCTTTGAAGGTGCTCACGTCAACGTTGCGGTAATGCAGAAAAGCCTCCAGCTTGGGCATGTACTTGACCAGAAAGCGCCTGTCCTGGCTGATGGTGTTGCCGCACAGGGGCGAAACGCCCTTGGGCACATACTTGGCCAGGAAGGCCAGGATCTGCGCTTCGGCGTCCGCCTCGCTCACGGTGCTGGCCTTGACCTTGTCGATCAGGCCGCTGCGCCCGTGGGTGCCTTTGTTCCAGGCGTCCATCTGGTCCAGCAATTCGTCGCTCTGGTGGATCGCCAGGACGGGGCCTTCAATGCGCGGCGTGAGCTGCGGGCCAGTCACGATGACGGCGATTTCAATGAGGCGCTCTTTTTCCGGGTCCAGGCCGGTCATTTCGCAGTCGATCCAGACGAGGTTCTGGTCTGATTTTTTGAGTAGGGGTTCAGTTTCAGGCATCTTGCTATTCTCGTTGATCGCCTAAACTGCCACCCATGACCGACCATTCGCTTGTTTTCACCCTGGTGTTTTCCGCCGTGCTGGTGCTGGGCCTGCTCACGAAGTTCTACCTGGCTTCGCGGCAGATCCGCCACGTGGCGCGCAACCGCGGCGCCGTGCCGGCCGCATTCGCCACGACCATTTCACTGCAAGCGCACCAGAAAGCCGCCGACTACACCATCGCCAAGGCGCGCTTTGGCATGCTGGAGATGGCATTTGGCGCCGCTGTGCTGCTGGGCTGGACCTTGCTGGGCGGCATCGACGCGCTGAACCAGGCGCTCTCGGGTTCGAGCCTGGCGGGCTGGGGCTCGCTGGTTCCGCAGCTGGCCCTGCTGGCGGCGTTTGGTCTCATCAGCGGTTTGCTGGATTTGCCTTTCACGCTCTACAGCACCTTTCGCATTGAAGAGCGTTTTGGCTTTAACAAGATGACCTTCAGACTCTGGCTGACCGACCTCGTGAAGTCCACCCTGGTGGGCATCGTCATCGGCCTGCCTATCGTGGCGCTCATCCTCTGGCTGATGGGCAGCGCGGGCAGCCTGTGGTGGCTCTGGGCCTGGGGCGTCTGGATGGGGTTTAACCTGCTGGTGCTGGTGCTGTACCCCACCGTGATTGCACCGATGTTCAACAAATTCAAACCCCTTGAAGACGACGCCCTGAAAGCACGCGTCACCGCGCTGATGCAACGCTGCGGCTTCGCGGCCAAGGGCCTGTTCGTGATGGACGGCAGCAAGCGGTCCGCCCATGCCAACGCCTACTTCACCGGCTTTGGCGCGGCCAAGCGTGTGGTGTTCTACGACACGCTGCTCAAGCAGTTGAGCCCCGGCGAGGTGGATGCCGTGCTGGCGCATGAGTTGGGCCATTTCAAGCACAAGCACATCATCAAGCGCATCGTCTCGATGTTCGCCATGAGCCTGGCCGGCTTTGCGCTGCTGGGCTGGCTGTCGTCGCAGGTGTGGTTTTACACGGGCCTGGGCGTACGGCCCAACTTCACCGGCGCCAACGACGCGCTCGCGCTGCTGCTGTTCTTGCTGGTGGTACCGCTCTTCAGCTTCTTTGTTTCGCCGGTGTTCGCCCAGTTCTCGCGCAAGCACGAGTTCGAGGCCGACGCCTACGCGGTGGCCCAGACCGACGGCAGAGACTTGCAAAGCGCGCTGCTCAAGCTCTACCAGGACAACGCCAGCACGCTGACACCCGACCCGGTGTTCGTGAAGTTTTACTATTCGCACCCACCCGCCTCCGAGCGGCTGGGCCGCATGATCCCTTCCGTTGAAAGCGCCGCGACATGAATCCCATCCACCAAAGCCGCCGGGCGTTGAGCGCCACCGAAATCGTCACCCAGCTGAGCAAGGTCAACGGCGAACAGGCCCTGGGCTGGCGCCTGATCGACGGCTCGCTCGAGAAGACCTACACCTTCAACAACTACTACGAGACCATCGCCTTTGTGAATGCGCTGGCCTTTATTGCCAATGCCGAAGACCACCACCCTGACCTGGCGGTGAGCTACGGCAAATGCACCGTGCGTTTCAACACGCACGATGTGAACGGGATTTCCGTCAGCGATTTCTTTTGCGCGTCGAAGGTAGACGCCTTGCTGGCTTGAGCAAACCTTCGCGCCCCGCGGCGGCCCCCACAGCGGGGACGCAACCGGGCCTGGTGGTGGCGGGATTTGGCCGTCATGTGCTGGTAGAGACCGACGGCGGCGAGCGTGTCATCTGCCACCCCCGCGGCAAGAAAAGCCAGGCGGTGGTCGGCGACCGCATCCGGTGGCTGCCCTCTCAGGACGAAGGCACCATCGAAAAGATCGAGGAGCGCAGCAACCTCTTTTACCGCCAGGACGAGATGCGCACCAAGTCCTTTGCGGCCAACCTGGACCAGGTGCTGATCCTCATCGCCGCCGAGCCCGAGTTCTCGGAAAGCCAGCTGACCCGCGCGCTGATCGCCGCTGAGGCAGAGGGCATCACACCCGTCATCGCACTGAACAAAAGCGACCTGGCCGAGCCGTTTGGCCGCGCCTGGACCAAGCTGGCGCCTTACCGGGCCATGGGCTACCGCATGCTTTCGCTGGCCATCAAGCCCAAGACCGCTAGCGAAAGCCAGGCGAAGACCCAGCCTGCGGAACTGCAGGAATTGATCGAGCTGCTGCGGGACAAAAAAACGCTGGTACTGGGGCCGTCAGGCGCCGGCAAAAGCAGCCTGACCAACTTGCTGGTGCCTGATGCGCGGGTACTGACGGCCGAGATATCCCAGGCGCTCAACTCCGGCAAGCACACCACGACCAGCACCACGCTGTATTGGATAGACACCGGCGATGGAAATGCGCGGGGCACGGCATTGATTGATTCGCCCGGTTTCCAGGAGTTCGGGCTGCACCACATCGACCCGATGCGGCTGGCCGGCTACATGCCTGATTTCAAGATCCATGCGCAGGACTGCAAGTTCTACAACTGCACGCACCTGCATGAACCTGGCTGCGGCGTGATTTCAGAAGTCAATATAGCCGGACGCCCAAGCAGCATCAGCACCAACCGCTATCGTTTGTATAGCGAGCTGTTTGCGGAACTGTCGCAAAGCCGCTATTGAGGTTTTGAGGCTTGAGGTTGAAACGCGTTGCGGCGGCGTGTCGCCTAGCCGAGCAAGCGCGCCAGCGTCAGCAGCGCAAGAAGCACCATCCAGAGCACCACCGAGCGCCACACCAGGCCCACGATGCTTCGCAGGTGTGCGACTTCGGGCTCACGGCCCGGCGTGGCTTCGGTGGCAATGCTGTCTTCTGCATCGAGCCCGCCCGCCTGAAAGCTTTGAGACGTGTTCGGCGAGAAAGTCGTCTTGAGCGCTTCTCCACCGAGGCGAACATTCACGGCGCCTGACGTAGCCGCGAGGATGATGCCGTCGTTGCGGTTCTCGGCGGCCACCGGCGCGTCGGCTGGAAAGCGCTGGGTGTAGTTGCGCCAGGCGTCGATCGCATCCTCAAAGCTGCCCACCACCGCAAACCCCAGCGATGTGACGCGTGCGGGCACGAAGTCGATGACACCCCAGGCACGGCTGGCTGCAAGCTGCAAGGCCATGCTGGCGCCCTCACCTGCCGCGGCGGCAGTTTTTCTTTTGTAGGCCCAGTAGCGCGAGACAAATTCACTCATGCGGTAGAGCACCGCGCCTGCCGGGCCCAGGCCCAGGGCCGCCAGCACCGAAAACCAGCCCAGCACGCCAAACACATGACGATGGGCGGCCAGCACTGAGTACTCAATGACGTGCCGCACGATTTCGCTGCGCGGCAGCTCGCTGGCGTCGACCTGGCGCCACTGCGCCAGCAACTCGCGCGCCGTGGTTTCATCGCCGTCGTCGAGCGCATCGCGAATGTCGGTGAAATAGTGGCTGAACTGCCGAAAGCCGAGGGTGACGTACAAAATCGCCACGCTCCAGGCAAAGGCCAGCACGATATTGATGCTCCAGAGCAGCCAGTGAATCAGCATGGTCACCAGCGCCGGCACGATGACGGCGACGATCCAGGCGATCCAGCCATGGTGCGGTTTGCCGGCGTCCAGGCTGCGATTCGTCCAGCGCGCCCATCCGCGAAAGCCGGCGTGAATCCAGTTGCCGCGAGCCAGTGGCCGGGCCTGTTCGATGATGAGGGCAAACAAAACGGCAAAAAAGCTCATGCAGGAATCATACTGCCCCCACGGTCGCTCACTGCGTGTAGCTCCCTGCCCCCCGAGGGGGCCGCCCGCCTGCGGTCTGGCAAAGCCAGTCCCGCGGCTCATGCTGGCTTAAGAGTTCAATGAGCAACCAGCGGAAGGGGTCTGTACCCAGCGGGCAGCCGCGGAACCGGCTTTGCCGGGCCGCAGGCACCGTCCCCTTGAGGGGAGAACAGGCTACACGCAGTGAGCCTGGACAGGGGTGCACCTATTTAGGACACCAGAAACCGGTAGAGGTTGCGCAACATGCCGGCTGTGGCGCCCCAGATGTAGCGCTCCCGGGCTTCGTTGCCATCGCCCTCTGCGGATGGGTCGGAGTAAGGCATCGAGATCCACCGCCGTATGGCGCCGTCGAATTCCATTTCATGGCGCTGGTGATTGGCCGGGTTCATCAGGTAGCCCAGCGGCACTTCGAAGACGTCGGCGACTTCACCGGGGTTGGGTTGCAGCACGAAGCCCGGTTTGACCAACGCCACGACCGGCGTGATGATGAAAGCGGTGCCTGTGACATAGGTCGGCAACGTGCCCAGCACCTCCACGTGGGCCTCAGGCAGACCGATTTCCTCCTGCGCTTCCCGTAAAGCCGTGTGTACCGCATCACGATCCGTCTCGTCCGTGCGGCCGCCGGGCAACGCAACTTGGCCCGAGTGTGTCGACAGGTTGGTCGTACGCTCGGTCAGCAGCAGGGTCACCTCATCGCGCATGACAAGCGGCACAAGCACCGCCGCCAACGCGGGGGTGCGGTCAGTGAATCTTTTCTCGACGCTGTGTTCTGGCGTCCAGATGGGTGGGTGCCTGAAGCGTTCGCGCAGGGCCTGCGGAGAAAGGCGTTCCAGGGGCACACCCGCCAGGTGGTCGTCAATGCCCAGCACCGGAATGCTGCGCGGGTCAAACTTGGGCAGGGGCTTGTAATTCATCGGGGGCTGGAGGCGAGAAGCGGCATGCAACGGTGGGTATTTGACTTCACTGCGGGCATAAAAAAAGCCGCTCGGTGAGCGGCTTTTTCAAGGGGCTGTTCGGGCTGCCCTGCATTCCGGCTACGCCGGACTGGCAGATCAGGCGCCCAGCTTTTCCTTGATACGTGCGGATTTGCCGCTGCGGCTACGCAGGTAGTACAGCTTGGCGCGACGCACATCACCGCGGCGCTTGACTTCAATCTTGGCGATCAGCGGGCTGTACACCTGGAAGGTGCGCTCGACGCCTTCACCATTGGAAATCTTGCGGACGATGAAGCTGGAATTGAGGCCGCGATTGCGCTTGGCAATCACAACACCTTCAAAAGCCTGCACACGCTTGCGGGTACCTTCAACCACGTTCACGCTCACGATGACGGTGTCGCCGGGTGCGTATGCGGGGATGGTTTTGTTGAGGCGGGAAATTTCTTCCTGCTCGAGGGTCTGGATCAGATTCATGATTTTTCCATCTAACTTCTTCGTTCATTCACGCGCTACGCTAAAGACCGCAAATCCATGGATTCATCCGGAGATGACTCAGATGGTTGCAGTGGCCGCCAGAGGATCGAAAAGCCTTTGATTATAGCAAGGCGGAGCTTTTTCAAGCGTCTTTGTCCGGGTTTTCGACCAAATCGGCCAGAAAAGCCTCGTCACTTTCGCTCAAATGCCCACTCTGCCGGGCCTTTTGCACCAACTCAGGGCGTTGCCGTTGCGTCAGCGCCAGGCGTTGTTCGCGCCGCCACCGCTCGATGTGCGCGTGGTTTCCCGACATCAGGGTGGCCGGAACCGGCTGGCCGCGCCAGCTTTCGGGCCGCGTGTAATGGGGGCAGTCGAGCAGGCCGTCCAGCGCCGGGTTGAAGCTGTCCAGCTGGTGGCTGCCCTCGTCATTGAGCACGCCGGGTTGCAGCCGGGCCACGGCGTCCAGCAGGGCCATGGCAGCAATTTCACCGCCCGAGAGGACAAAGTCACCCAGACTGATCTGAAGGTCCACATGCGCCTGGATAAAGCGCTGGTCCAGCCCTTCGTAGCGGCCGCAGATCAGTACGGCCCCCGCGCTGGCTGACCAGCCCTCCACGCCGGCATGGTCCAGGGCCTTGCCGATGGGAGAAAAAAGAACGGCGGGCGCCCTGGGCGCTCCGTTTGCAGCACGATCACCCTGGATTTTTTCAAGGCACAGCGTGAGGGGCTCGGCCATCATCACCATGCCCGGCCCACCGCCAAAGGGGCGGTCATCGACCCGGCGGTAATTGCCATCGGCAAACTCGCGGGGGTTCCAGAGCTTGACGTCTACCAGGCCCGATTCGTAGGCACGACGTGTGACGCCGCTGGCCAAAAAAGGCGCGAAAAGCTCAGGGAACAGGGTGATGACGTCAAAGCGCATGGGAAAGCTATTTTGCGCGAGCCGGGCGCAGAAGGGCAATCGGCCCGGCAAAGCCGCCCGAATCAGTAATCGGGCTGCCAGTCAACGGTGATGCATTTGCCGGCGATATCGACGGAGTCGACATAGACAGACACAAATGGAATCATGCGTTCGGCCGCCACGCTGGTGCCGTCTTCTTGCTGGGCGGCGTATTCCACGCACAGCACCGAGTGCGGGCCGGTGGCCATCAGGTCGCGTACCAATCCCAGGGCCACGCCTTCGCGGTTGACCACGTTCAGGCCGATCAGATCGACCCAGTAGTACTCGTCTTTGGAGGCGGCAGGAAAGCTGCTGCGCGGCAGGAAAATACGCGCACCGCGCAACGCCTCTGCGGCATTGCGGTCGTCCAGGCCGATGAATTTGGCGACGACGGTATCGGAGTGGACTTTGGCTTCGTCGACGCTGAGCGTGACGGTGCCGGAGAACACGGTAAACCCTGGGCGGAATTTGGCGTCAGGCGCCTGCAAAAACCAGGATTTGGCCGCAAAAAGCGCTTCTGGATCGGTGCTGTGCGGCAGGATTTTCACCCAGCCTTTGACGCCCCATGCATCCAGGATGCGCCCGACTTCGATCGCGTCGCCCGGCAGGCTTGAAGGTGTCAAGCCTGCGGACGGCTGAAGGCCGGGCTGCATCAAACTTCTAAATCAGACCAGGGCTTCAGGCCGTTTTGGCAGCAGCCGTGGCGCCTTGCTTGACCAGGCGCAGAACGGTAGGAGAAGGCTGGGCGCCCACGCCGATCCAATGGGTCAGACGGTCTTGCGCAATGCGCAGGCCTTCTTCGCCACCTTTGGCAATCGGGTTGTAAAAACCGATGCGCTCGATGAAACGGCCGTCGCGGCGAACGCGTTTGTCAGCCACAACAATATTGAAAAAAGGACGGTGCTTGGAACCGCCGCGTGCAAGTCGAATGACGACCATGATTTATCCTTCGGGTGGTGGGGCTTACCGGTAAGGTAGATACCCCAATGTTCTGCAGCGCTTGAGACACACGACATGGCCACCCGGCCAGCGAATTGCTGCAAAGCCTGAGATTATAGCCTGCGCAACGGTTTTGGCCCAAATCACCTTACTTGCCTTCTGCCCGCCCTGCTCCTACCCCCTCCAACCCCTGACCAACATGCCCCTCATACGCCCCAGCCGCGACGAAGACATTCCTGCCATCACCGCCATCTACGGCCACCACGTGCTGCACAGCACAGGCACCTTTGAAACCGAGCCCCCCAGCGCGGCCGACATGACCGCACGCCGCGCCGACGTGCTGTCAAAGGGCCTGCCCTACCTTGTCGCCGAGCAGGACGGAAAGATCGTCGGGTTTGCTTACGGCAACTGGTTCAAACCGCGCCCTGCGTACCGGTTTTCGGTGGAAGACTCGATCTACCTGGCGCCCGACCTGCACCGCAAAGGCCTGGGCCGCGCCCTGCTGGCCGAATTGCTGGCGCGGCTTGAAGCCGTGGGCATCCGCAAGGCCATGGCCGTGATCGGCGACTCCGCCAATGCGGGCTCGGTGGGTGTACACCGCTCACTCGGCTTCACCGAGGTCGGCACCCTGGCCTCTTGCGGCTGGAAGTTCGGCGCCTGGCGCGACATCGTCATCATGCAAAAGACCCTGGGCGCGGGCGACACGCTGCCGCCGGCGGACGCGTCCGCCGCATAATCGCCGCATGCAAGCACCCGCCTCCACCGCCCCCAAAGCCCCCAAAAACAAAACCCTCGCCGCCTGGCTCGCCTTCATCGGCGGCCAACTCGGGCTGCACCGCCTTTACCTGTTCGGCCTGGGCGACGTCTGGGCTTGGGCGCACCCCATCGCGGCTGCGTTGGGCTGGTGGGGTGTAGAGCGCGTACGCCTTTACGGGCAAGACGACCATCTGGCCTGGGTTTTGATCCCCTTGCTCGGCTTCACACTGGCCGGCACGGCGCTCACCGCGATTTACTACGGCCTGATGTCGACCGACAAATGGAACGCGCTGCACAACACGGGCACGCCCGGCACCCAGGCCGGCAACACCAACTGGCTGACCATAGGCGCGGTGGTGTTTGCGTTGCTGTTCGGCACTATTTCACTGATGTCCAGCATCGTCTTCAGCTTTCAGCGCTACTTCGAATACCAGGTCGAAGAGGCCCGCAAGATATCTCAATAAGAGCTCTTCAACCCGGCACGAGCCGCGAAACCGGCTTTACCGGGCCGCAGGCGGGCGGCACCCTCCAGGGCAGGAAGTTAGACGAAGTGAACGACCGTGGGGGCCTCAAAAGACCTGCAGGCTGACCCAGTAGGCGATTGCGGCGACGAAGGCCGAGGCGGGGATGGTGAAAATCCAGGCCCAGACGATATTGCCGGCCACACCCCAACGCACAGCAGACGCACGCTGCGTGGAGCCGACGCCCACGATGGCGCCGGTGATGGTATGCGTGGTGGAAACAGGGATACCCAATCCGGTCGCGAGGAACAGCGTCAATGCCCCACCGGTCTCGGCGCAGAAGCCGCCCACGGGTTTAAGTTTGGTGATTTTCTGGCCCATGGTTTTCACGATGCGCCAGCCTCCGAACATGGTGCCAAAGCCGATGGCGATGTAGCAGACGATGACCACCCAGATCGGCAGGTGTTCCGTGGTTGCCATCATCCACACAGGCAGGCCCTGCACATTGCTGGTGGTGGCGGCAATCAGCAGCAGCCAGATGATGCCGGCGGTCTTCTGCGCGTCGTTGCCGCCGTGCCCCAGGCTGTAAGCGCCTGCGGACACCAGTTGCAGCCGGCGAAACCACCGGTCGGCCTTTGACGGCGTCGTCCGGCGGCACACCCAGGCCACTGCCACCATCATCAGCGAGCCGAGCAGGAAGCCGAGCAAGGGCGAGACAAAGATGAATGCCACGACCTTGAACACGCCTGACGCGATCAAGGCGCTCGCGCCGGCCTTGGCGATCACCGCGCCGACGATGCCGCCGATCAGCGCATGCGAAGAGCTGCTGGGGATGCCGTAGAACCAGGTGAGGATGTTCCAGGTGATGGCGCCCATCAGCGCGCCGAACACCACATGGGTGTCGACCACGCCCGGCATCACGATGCCCTTGCCGATGGTCGCCGCCACGCTCAGGTGGAAGATGAAATACGCCAGGAAGTTGAAGAAGGCGGCGAACAGCACCGCCTGCCCCGGCTTGAGCACGCCCGTCGACACCACGGTGGCAATCGAGTTGGCGGCGTCATGAAAGCCGTTCATGAAGTCGAAGGCGATGGCCAGAAAGACCAGCAGGAACACCACCCACAGGGCGGCCTGTACGGTTTGCATGGTTCAGCCGCCCGTGATCAGGAGTTCTCGAGGACGATGCCCTCGATCAGGTTGGCCACGTCTTCGCACTTGTCGGTGATGGTCTCCAGCAGTTCGTACACCGCCTTGAGCTTGATGACCTCGCGCACGTCCGGCTCTTCACGGAAGAGGCGGCTCATGGCTGAGCGCATCACGCGGTCGGCGTCGGACTCAAGTTTGTCGATTTCTTCGCAGGTTTTGAGTGCGGCTTCGGCCGTCGCAGGGTCGCTGACCTTTTCGATCAGCGCCACGGCATCCTGCAGGCGCTCGCAGCATTTGACGCTCAGGTCGGTCAGCCGCACGATGTCTTCGGTCATGTGGCGCACGTCGTACAGCGCCATGGTTTCCGCCGAATCCTGGATCAGGTCGGCCACATCGTCCATGGTGTTGATGAGCTTGTGGATCTGCTCGCGGTCGATCGGTGTGATGAAGGTCTTGTGCAGCGCGCGGTTGACTTCATGCGTGATGCGGTCGGCGGCGCGTTCGGCGTGGTCGACTTCACGGTTGAAGGATTCGCGCTTTTGCACGTCTGCGTAGTTGGCGACCAGGTTCGAAAACGCATGGGCGGCTTCGACGATCCGTTCGGCATGCTGGTTGAACATCTCGAAAAAATTGCCTTCGCGGGGCAGCAATTTGCCAAACAGCATGTCAGTTCCTCAGGAAATATGTCAAATTTGTGACGTTTTTGTGACTGCCGGGAGTGTAACTTGCCCCCACGCTCCCCACTTCGTGTGGGTCGCTGCCCCCCAAGGGGGCCGCCCGCCTGCGGCCCGGCGAAGCCGGTTCCGCGGCTCATGCTGGGTTGAATAGCTGTGCGATCAGGCGGAACGGAAAATAAAGTAGACCGCGCCGACCATGCAGAGCGCGGCCCACAGGTAGTCGAGCTTTAACGGCTCGTTCAGATAGAACACCGCAAAAGGCACAAACACGCTCAGCGTAATCACCTCTTGCATGATCTTGAGCTGCCCGACGCTGTATTGGGTAAAGCCGATGCGGTTGCCGGGGACCTGCAGCAGGTACTCAAAGAGCGCGATGCCCCAGCTGATGAGCGCGGCAACGTACCAGGGCGAGGTGGCCAGGTTCTTGAGGTGGCCGTACCAGGCAAAGGTCATGAAGACGTTGGACAGCAGAAGCAAGCCGATGGTTTGCGCCGAGACTGGCAGTGATTGAAGGAACTGCATCAACTAGACCTTTCTTGATTTACGCAAAACGCCCTACCAGCAGCAACACCACGGTCAGCGTGACCAACGCCAGCGCCGTGGACACCACCACGCTGGCGGTGATCAGCTCTTCGGCCACCTTGTAGCGCTGGGAAAACAAAAACACGTTCGCGCCAATCGGCAGCGCCGAGGCGACCACCATCACCGTCATGGGCACGCCGCTCACGCCCAGCAGGCGGCACAGGCCAAACACCAGCAGCGGATGCAGCAGATTCTTCACCCCGGCCAGCGCCAGCGCCTGGCGCCAGTGCTCACCCACGCGGGTGTTGGCCAGCGTCACGCCCACCATCACCAGCGCCAACGGGCCGAAGGCATTGGCCAACAGCTCCAGCGGCTTGTCGATCACGGCGGGAATCGCGAAACCGGTTTGCGCAAACAGCAGCCCGGCAATGATGGGCAGCGGCACCGGGTGCAGCAACGCGTTCTTGACGGCCATCAGCACGGTCGCCACCGGATGGCGCGGTGCCGAGGTGACTTCGTCGTTGGTACCCCGCTTTTGTTCGTGCGCCACGGCCAGCTCCAGTACCACGGTGGCGCTGGTCAGCAGCACCAGCGAATGCACCGACACCAGGGTGAACAGCGTCACCAGGCCTTCGGGCCCATACATGAGACCGATCAGCGCAATGCCGATCATCACAGTGTTGGAAAAGGTATTGGCCAGCGCCAGCACCGCCGCGCGGCGGTTAAAGCCCTGCAGCAGCAAGGTGCCGCCAAACAGAATGATCACCGCCAGGAAGTAGGCCAGCACCGGCGTGAAGTCCAGCTGCTCGATACGCACTTTGCTCATGGTGCGAAAGAGCAGGGCTGGCGTCAGCAGCAAAAAGATCAAGTTTGACAGGTCTTTTATGGCTCCAGCCCTTATCCACTGTGCCCTGCCCGCTATAAAACCTGTAGCAATCAGCAACACCACAGGAAACAGGGACACGAAGACAAGCTGGTTCATCCGCACAATCTTAGCGCGCGGGCGGCCGGCGAGCCTGCGTGTTTTGCGTGGCGGCCCCGCTTAAAAAGCGACCTGTAAGCCTACCTTCAGGCTGCGCCCCGGCAGCGGCGCCTTCGGGAACGCCGTCGTCGTCAGCACTGAGGCGGCGCTGTAAGCCAGCTGGTTGGTCAGGTTGTCCACCTTCGCGTACCAGAGGATGTTGCTCACGCCCGCCTTCATGCGGTAAGTGGCCGCCAGGTTCCACAGCGTGTAAGCCGAGGTGGCGCGCTGGCCGGCCGCCACGCGGTTTTGCGCCATGGAATGGTCAAACCCGATGCTGCTGCCCCACGGCCCACTGGCCCAAAGCAGGCTGGCGCCCACGCGTGCCGGCGCAATGCGCGGCAGCGGCTGGCCGTTGCTCAGGTTGGTGGCGCGCACCAGGTCGCCGCGCAAGGCCAGGTCCAGGCTGGAGGCGCCTTCGATCAACCGGATATTGCCGCTGGCCTCCAGCCCCACAAAACGGGCACGCACGCCGGTGTAGGCAAACTCCGGCAACAACCCGTTGTCCGGGTTGGCATCGTCCACGCCGTCGCCGTCCAGGTCGGCCGGGTTGAGCGCGCCGTCTTCCTGGCCATAGGTATTGCCCGTGGCCAGCAGCCCGATGTAGTTTTTGAAGCGGTGCACATAGGCGTTGGCACTGAAGCTGTTGGCGCCGGACTTCCAGGCCGCGCCCACATCCAGGCTGGTCGACTTTTCCTTGCCCAGCGTGGCGTCGCCGGTTTCCCAGGCCTTGGTGGCCACGTGCGGGCCTTGTGCGAAGAGCTCGTAGTCCTTGGGTGCGCGTTCGGTGTAGGCCAGGTTGCTGGTGAGCTGCCAGCCCGGCGCGGCATTCCATAGCGCACCCAGCGCATAGCTGTGCGGCGTGAAGTCGCGCGTCAGCGGCGCAAACCGCGCCACCAGCGGGTTGCCCAGCGACGCCACCTTGACCGACTCCAGCCGCCCGCCAAAGCTCAGCTTGCCCCAATTGGTGGCGTATTCCTCATAGGCAAAGAAGGCGTTCTGCGAGGTCTTGCTGTAGGGTGCAAAAGCCTCGGCGCCGTCGGCAGAAAATTGGTTGTTCTCGGCCTGAAAGCCGACCACACCGTCCAGATTGCCGATGCGCGCGTGGCGAGCCTCCAGCCGGAAGTCGCTGCCCTTGTTCTTGAACACCGTGCCGGGGTTGGGCCCTTCAAATTCGGTGTGTTCGTAATCAGTGTGGCTCAGCTGGCCCTTCACGCTCTGGATGAAGCCGCCCAGGTTGTGTACCTCGCCTTGCAGCGCGACGCGGTTGGACTTCATGTCGATCGTCACATCGTCTTCGGCCACCGTGCCGTAGTTGCTGCGGTAGGTGCTGATGGACGCGCCCAGGTAGCCGCCGTCAAAAAACAGCGAGCCACCCGCCGCCCCGCCGCGCACCTTGCTGTCTGAATTGCAGATGCGGTGGGTGATGGTATTCACGCCGCCTTTGCTGCACGCCAGGTCGGCGGGCACTTTCACGTCGCCGGTGTCGCGGTTGAACACATCCACGTGCAGCGCATAGCGGTTGTTGCCGCCTTCCAGCAGCACGCCGCTGCTTTTCTCGCGGTTGCCCGTGGCCAGGCCCAGGTCGACCTTGCCGCCGACGCCGCCTTTCTCATCAAACAGCGGTTCGCGCGGGATGCGGTTGTCGATCACGTTGACCGCGCCGCCCACCGCACTGCCGCCATACAGCAAGGCGCCGGGTCCGCGCAGCACTTCAATGCGCTCGATGCTGATCGGGTCGGATGTCACGGCATGGTCGTAGCTCAGGCTGGAGGCATCCAGCGTCGCGCCGCCGTTGCCCAGGATGCGGATGCGGTCGCCGTCGAGCCCGCGAATGATGGGCCGGCTGGCGTTGGGGCCAAAGTAGGTGCTGCTCACGCCCGGCACGCCGTCCAGTGTTTCACCCAACGTTGTTTTAGAGCGTAATAGCAGCCCGGCCCCCGAGTACTGTGCGGCAGGCGCTATCAAATCAGTAGCGCCGAGCGGGTTGCCGGTGACGGTGACTTCTTTCAGGCTGGGCGCGGGCGCGGGTGCCGGCGCGGCGGTCTGGGCACTCGCCAGGCCGCAAGAAAGCGTTGCCGCAGCGCAGAGCGCGCGGCTGATAAAAGGTGGTTTCATGATGACTCGCTGAATCGGGGCGGCCGAAATAGATCGGCCAAGAGCAAAGCTGCGCCCGGCCTATAAGGCCAGCGCGTAGCTACCTGGGGGATTCAGTGCGAGAGAGGCGGGCCGCGCGCATCAAACAGCGCTGCCCAGCGGGCGAGTGCTTCGCCGCGCGAGATATCGAATGTCACGCCGCACAGCACCAGCGGCAAACTCAACATAGGCAGCACGGGGGCCGCATGGCCGTGGCTGGCCTGGTCAAACAGGCGGCAATCCGAATCGCCACCGTGTGAGGAAAACAGCGATGCCAGCCAGCTGTCTTCGCGTTCATCGTGGACAGCGGCTGAGTCGCCGTGGTCGTGATGAACTTGCGCGAAATGTGCAACAGCCGTCCTGTCATGCAGATGCGCTTGCGGGCCATGCACCACGCCGTGCATCAGCCCCAGCAGTTGCGCCAGCAGCAGCGCGGCAACCAGCAGCCAAACCGGCGCAAAGCCCCAGCGCTTACTTGACGCTGGTGGCATCCGTGATCCGGTAGTAGAGCCCGTAAGAATCATCGTTGAGCACCAGGAAGCGCCCCTCCACCACCACCGGCTCCATGCTGTACTTCACCGGTGTTTTGGTTTTGACTTCGACCATGCTCTCGGGCCCGCCGGGCAGGCAGAACGCACAGGTCAGCGGCACCGACGACAGCAAAAAGTGCTTTTGCTTTTCGCCCGGGTCCAGCGGCATCATGAAGCCCTGGATGCGCTGCGTCTTCTGGTTCAGCGCCATCTGGTCCAGGTTAAAGACCGGCAGGATGCGGTTCTTCTCGGTCTTGGTTTTGACGGCCGTCAGCACCGACCAGGGCACCACGTCCGTACGCGCCGCCAGCGGGGGGAAGGGGCTGTTGGCGCCATGCACGCCCGGGCCCTGCCCCGCCGGCAGGTCAAAGCCCGGTGCGGTGGCGGCCGGCTTCGCGCCGCCCGACGCGATCGGCGACGACAAGGTCTGCGCGTGCACGCCGGCAGCCGCCAGCAGCGCGCCGCAGGCCAGCACCCGCTTCAGGCCAGAAAGAGGGGCGATAGGTGTGTCGTGCGATGTCGTCATGCGGTGCTCCAAAAGATTGATCAGCCGCCTCAGTGGACGTGCTTCATCCCGCAGTATTTGCCGACGGCCAGCCCTTTGCAAGCGGCTTGCAGTTCTTTTTCGCAGACCTCGTCTTTTTTGCCCGACTCCAGGCACTTGGCCGCGCCTTCGTGGGCGGCGGCCATGGCGCGGTGGCGCTGGATGTCTTCCTTGGTTTCCTTGTCGGTGTGCTGCGCGTGCGCCATGGAGAACAAGGCGCTCAGCGCCAGGGCGGCAAAGGCTGCCAGGACGGGCGAGACGGTGAGGAATGTCTTGATGGAACGGACGCTTGTCATAGGGCTTGCCATAAAAATTTACCTTGATTGGAGAAGTTCAAAAACACTGACCCGGTAGGCCTCCCAGGCGGGCAACAGCGCAGACGCCAGCGCCACCCCGAAAGCCAGTACCGGCACACTTACCAGTTCGACCGGCCATGACAGCGCACCGATCAACACGGATTTTTCAAGCTGCAGGGCCCAGGCCAGCAGCGCCGTCAGGCCCTGCCCTGCCAGCACGCCCAGCACCGTCGCCAGCAGGGCCAGCCACAAGGCCTCGCACAGCAGCAGGCCGGCCACCTTGGCCGGCGGCGCGCCCAGCATGCGCAGCAGCGCCAGGTCGGCCCGGCGCTCGCGCACGGCGCCCCATAGCGCGATAAAAACACTCAGGCCCGCCGTCAGCAGCAACACACCGGCCAGCGCGCGCAGCACATCCGTGCCCACGCCCACCATGCTCAAGAGACGCGTGATCTCCAGCGCCGGCGCGGCGGCCTGCATCTCGGTGCTGCTGTTGATGTAGCGAGGGAAGGTCACCGCCGCCAGCGGCGACTTGTACTGGATCAGCGCCAGCGTGATTTCGCGGTCTTCTTCCAGCACCTTGCGGTCGTCGTCGTCCAGCGCGGTGTCGGTCTCATGCACCTGCCAGACGGATTCGGTGGCGGTCAGCACCAGGCGGTCCAGCACCGTGTGGCTTTCGGCGAGGATCCCCGACACGACATACGGGCTCAGCTTGTGTTCTTCACCGCCACCGGCCAGGCCGTGCGTGCCGGCAAAGCTGTCACCCACTTTCACGCCGGTTTGCCGCGCCACCTGCGCGCCCACCACCGCCTGCATGGGCTTGGCCCACAGCGTGCCCTGCGCGAGCTGGGCGTCGTAGTGGCTGATGTAGGCCGGCGTGGTACCCACAATGCGAAAGCCCCGAAAGCTGTCGCCCAGGCTGATGGGGATGATCTTGGCGACTTGCGGATTCGCCTCAAGCGCCTTCACGGCGGCCAGTGGCACATTGCCCGTCGGCACATCAAGGTGGAATACGCCCGACAAAATCAGCTGCATCGGGCTGCCCTTGGCGCCCACCACCACATCGATGCCGGCTACGTCGCGGTCAAAGGCCTGGCTGATCTGATGGCTGACCAGCAGCAAAAAGGTGATGGAAGCCAGCCCCAAAGTGAGCAGCAGCAGGTTGAGCGCTGCCGCCAAAGGCCGCGACCACAAATAGCGCCACGCAAATACGACAGTGCTGGGTGCTATTGTTTTCATAGCGCATTGCCCATGATCTGTATGGACTGCAGGCCTTTTTTATCCTTAAAGAACTCCGCCACACGCGCGTCGTGCGTGGCAATCACCAGAGTGGCGCCCTCCTGGCTGGCCGTGGCCTGCAGCAAAGCCAGCGATGCAGCGGCGGCCGCGTCGTCCAGGCTGGCCGTCGGCTCGTCGGCCAAAATCACGCGCGGCTTGAGCAGCACCGCCCGCGCCAGCGCCACACGCTGCGCCTGTCCGCCCGACAGCTGCGAAGGTTTGCGGTCCGCCAGCGCGCGCACGCCCAACGCGTCAAGCGCCTCGGCGATGCGGCCGTCACCAGCCGGCTGGCCGGCGGCCCACTGCGCCATGGCCAGGTTGCCGTGCACTGTGAGGGCGGAGCTGAGATGCAGTTTTTGCGGCAGAAAGCCGATGGCTTGCGCCCGCCAGGCATCGCCTGCGCGCGCCCCCAGCGCCTTCAACGATTGCCCCGCCACCGTGATGTCGCCTTCCCCCGCCGCCAGCAAACCGGCGGCCAGCGCCAGCCAGGTCGACTTGCCCGAACCCGACGCGCCGCGCAGCAGCAGCGTGCCGCCCTGCGCGACTTCCACATCCGGAAAACGCAGCGCGGGGCCGTTGGCGTAGCGGTAAGCGAGTTGGCGCGTGCTGATCATGAAGAAGCCGCGCCATGTGAGGCGGTCACGCAATCGGCGCACACCCCGCGCACCGCAAAATCCATGCTCATGCCCTGGTAGCCCAGCGCTTTCAAAGCTTCCAGCGCGGTTTGCGCGGCGCGCTCCAGATCTTTGGCACTGGCCTTGAGCGCCCCCGATCGCTTGCCCGACAGCGCGCCCGCGAGCGGGCTGTCGCGATGGCAGGTCTGGCATTCAAAGTGCGGAATCGCATGCACGCTGCCGGGCATGGCCTGGTAGCGCCGCACGCGGTTGGCATCCACCCGGCACAGCAGCAAACCGACCTGCGTGAGCCGGTCGATCAGCCGGTACAGCGTGACGCGGTCCAGCGACGACTCGGCATCGTCGGCCAAAGCCGCTTGCAGCTGCGCATGGGTGTAGCTGGTGTCAGGGTGCGCCAGCAGCCAGCCCAGCACCAGCCGTGCGGCCGCCGTGCGGCGCAGGCCGTGGGCGGATAACAGCGTGTCGATCGGGTCAAGTGCTGCATCGCCGCCTGCATGGCTTGCGCTGCGCTTGCGACTGCTGGAGGGCGAAACTGCGGGCATGGAGGTGAGCTTCCTGAACCGGTCATAACGCAACCGGGTTGCATGAGACTATACCGCAACTTGATTGCGTTAATCGTTTATTTGCCAGCGTTTATTTGCCGGAGGAATGCGGCCAGCACCACGCGCACCACCGTCAGGATCACCAGTTGGGCAAGGAGCCAGCCCCCAAAAAGCAGGCCCACTTCACCCCACCTGATGTTGCAACCCTCACCCTGGAGCGAGTGGTTCGCAGCCATGCCTTGGGCCACATAGGCACAGAACTCTTCCTGCGGGTTGTGTTGAAAAGCGGCATAGCCCATGAACAACGCCAATGGCAGCGCAAGCAAAAGAGGCAAGAGCACCCAGGACAAAAGACGACGGGAAGTAACACTCATGACTAAACCTCACTTCGATTCTTCATGGCTTCGCGGCGCAGCCGGCAGTTGCTCGTCAAGCGACTGCCGGTAACGGATGCAGCCGCGAAAGAACTGCGGCCAGTCGGGCACCACGGGCAGCGGGTCGGTTTTCTCTGGCAGCAGCGCCCACAGCGCCGGGTGGTGCCAGCACAGTTCATGGCCGGTGCTGTCCCGGTGCTCGCGGATTCCCTGGCGGAGCTTTTTCACTTCGGCTATGAGTTGCTCTCGCGAGAAGCTTTCAAGATCTGTATCCATGGTGCCTCCATATCGAACGCCAAATGTTCAGAATGAGCGGACATCATCATAGGCACCTCGTCAGCGGTAGATCAAACCCGACAGCTGCCACGCCAGGCGCCTGCGCACCTGCGGCAGGCGCGACAGCACCGACATCGCCAGGTTGCGCAGGGCTCGCAGCCCGGGCCGGACGGTGGCCAGCCGCGTCAGGCGGTCAGCCAGGGCGACGATCTGGTGCGCCACAGGCTGGCGCTCTGCGCCATAAGCATCGAGTGAGGTCGTGCTGCCGGCCAGTGCCTGCTCCAGCGCGTCAGCAAGGCTTAACGCGTCAAGAATCCCGGCATTCATGCCCTGGCCGCCGGCCGGGCTGTGCACATGGGCGGCGTCGCCTGCCAGCAGGATGCGGCCGGCACGGTAGCTTTCGGCCACGCGATGGTGCACCCGAAAGCGCGAGCCCCACACCACCTCATGCACCACGGCGCGTTCGCGTTGCGGCCCGCGGGCATCCAGAAGCGCCTGCACATACGCGGCATCGGGCTGCTCCGGCGCGTCGTCGACCGTCGCCACCACGCGATGCACACCATCGGACAGCGGGGCCAGCACCACCATGCCGGCAGGCGAGAAGTAGAGGATCACCTCATCAGACGGCACGCCGCCGCTCAGGCGCACATCGGCCAGCACAAACGACTCACCGTAGCTGCCGCCCTTGAACGCGATGCCGGCGCTCTCGCGCACAGCGCTGTGCATGCCGTCGGCACCCACGACATAGCGCGCACGCAGGCTGCTGCCGTCGTCCAGCGTGGCCGTCGCGCCTGACGCGTCTTGCACCAGCGCGGCCAAAGTACGCGGGCGCAGCACCTGCCCGCCCAGCTCTACCAGGCGCTGCAGCAACACGCGCTCGGTCACGGCTTGCGAGACCATCAGCGTGTAGGGGTACGGCGTGGGCAGCTGGCTGAAACCGATGGGCATGAGCGTCCGGTCGCGGTCGCGGATGGTGAATTGCCGCGCCTGGATGCCAAGCGCGACCAGGCGCTGTGTGACGCCCAGCGGCTCCAGCACTTCCAGCGTGCGGGCGTGCACGACGGCTGCGCGCGAGGTGTTGGCGCCTTCGGCCTGGCGGTCGATGACGCAGATGCGCACGCCGCGCGCCTGCAGCGCTGCCGCCAGCGTGAGGCCTGTGGGGCCGGCGCCGACGATCAGGACGTCGGCATCAACACCCGTGGAGGGGGCTGAGGAATTGAGATCGGTCGAGGGAAAGGTCATGGTTTACTCCAAAAAGTCAACAGATGTTGGTCAACAAGTGTTGGCAATGATAATGGGCATTTAAAAACTTGTCAACACTTGTTGGCCTATACTTGTTGACATGACCGAAACACCCCCCCTTCCATCCCCGCCGCCCCGCCGCTCCGACGCCACCAAGTCCGCCATCCTGGCAGCCGCGCGCGAACAGTTCGCCGCCGTGGGTTACCAGGCCGCGACCATCCGCGCCATTGCGACAGCGGCCGGGATCGACCCCGCCATGGTCATGCGCTATTTCGGCAACAAAGAGAAGTTGTTTGCAGCGGCAGCCGAGTTCGACTTGCGCCTGCCCGACCTGAGCGATCTGCCCCGCAAAGAAGTGGGCGCCGCGCTGGTGGAGCACTTCCTCAACCGTTGGGAAGGTGACGAAACACTGATGGCGCTGCTGCGCACGGCCGTCACCAACGAGGCGGCCGCGGCGCGCCTGCAGGAAATTTTTGCCACCCAGATGGCCCCATTGATTGCCAAGCTGAGCGGCGAGCCGCGCCCGGCAGCCGCCGCGCGCGCGGGGCTCATCGCTACGCAGATTCTGGGTCTGGCCTTGTGCCGCTATGTGTTGAGGTTGCCCCCGGTGGTCGGGCTCACGCGCCCGGACATCGTGCGCCGGGTAGGCGCAACAGTGCAGGCTTACCTGTACGAGACCTAACGGGAACTAGCCACGCGCTGCCGCAGCGCGCCCATACGTCACCGCCTTATTCACCTCTGGCGGCGCTGCAGCGGCGAGCTGCCAGTCCGGACTGACGCCCAGCGCGTCATTGATGGTCGAAAACGCGACCCGAAACGCCACAAAAGCCGTGGCCTCAAAAATCTCGCGCTCGGAGAACCCTGCCGCGCGCAGCGCTTCGACATCTTGCGGCGTGGTGGCGTTGGGGTTGCGCGCCACTTTACGTGCCCATACCGACAACGCCAGATCACGCGCGGTGAGGCCTGCATTTTCAACGCCCTGCAAGACAGCGGCCGCGGCCGACGCGTCGGCAGCCCCGGCCAGCTTCTTGCCCCAGGCCAACGCACAGTAGCAATCACCCAGGCTGGCGGCGGTGGCGCAGACGATCACCGCCAGCTCACGATTGGACAAGGTCGAATTGCCCGTGAGCTGCGTGCGCAGCGCACCAAACGCCTCGCAGACTTCAGGCCGCCAGGCCCACAGGCGGCTGAGGTTCATCACAAAGCCTTGTTGCTCCATGTCGCTTTGATAGAGACGGGCAGTAGCATCAGTTTCAGCGGGAGTTTGCAAGAACATGGAGTGATCCTTTCAATCGGCAGATACCGCGAAATCATAGGCATCGGGTCGATCCGTGCCATCCCCCAAACACATGAGGGCTTGATCCACAAAGCACTTTAGTGCCCCACAAACCGCTGTATAACCAAGCCATCAACGCTCTCCACGTTCATCACCCCAGCGGTGCACTATCCATGACTTCCACCCCTACCCCACACCCCACCCACCTGCGCAGCCACACCTTTCACGGCCTGGCGCCCGGCCCTCGCCTGCTCGTCACCGGCGCCGTGCATGGCAACGAAACCTGCGGCACGCGGGCCATCATGCAGTTGCTGGACGAGATCGACAAAGGCCAGCTCGCCATCGAGCGCGGCACGGTGACGTTTGTACCCATCACCAACCCGCTGGCCTACCGGCTCAAGCAGCGCATGGGCGACCGCAACCTCAACCGCAACATGGCGCCCAGCGCGATCCCGCAGGATTTTGAGGACCGCATCGCCAATGTGCTGTGCCCGCTTCTGGATGCGCACGATGTGCTGCTGGACCTGCATTCCTTTCACACGGGCGGCGCGCCATTCGTGATGATCGGGCCGCAAAACAACCACGGCCCGCTGGAGCCTTTTGCCCATGCGGCCGAAGAAATGCAGCTGGCGCTGCACACCGGGCCGCACCGCATCGTCGAGGGCTGGCTGGACACCTATTCGCGCGGCGTGAAGCGGCGCGCCGAGGCCGCGAGCGCTTCAACGGTAAGCGACCGGGCTCAGGCGCTGGTGACCGACCCGAACTACGGCGTAGGCACGACCGAGTACATGCGCTCGCGCGGCGGCTACGGCGTGACGCTGGAATGCGGCCAGCATGACGACCCCGCGGCCGTGGGCGTGGCAAGGCATGCGATTTTGCAGACGCTGGGTTTGCTCGGCCTGATCGCGCAGCCGCCCGCGCCGGAGCCGGCAGAGCGCGAAATCCTGCGGCTGGTCGAGGTGGTGGACAAGGGCCACGCCGGCGACACCTTTGCCCGCGAATGGCGCAGCTTTGACCCGGTAAAACGCGGCGAGGTCATCGGCACACGCCAGGGCGGCGAGCCCATCACCGCGCCAGTAGACGGCTTTGTGGTGTTTCCCAACCCGCGCAGCGAAGCGGGCCAGGAATGGTTTTATTTTGCGCAGCGGCGGGCTTGAGGGGACCACAAAAAAAAGGCCCGGTAAAGGGCCTTTTTTAATGAACAAATCGGGCTCTAGCCCAATACCGGCATACACCAGTAGCTATCAATTCGATAGCAATTAACACCGCCAGCCGGAATTCAACCCCTCAGTCTTTCACGCGCGACGCAAAGGTTTTGCGGAATTTATCGACCTTGGGGCCGACCACAAACGCGCAGTAACCCTGGTTGGGGTTGTTCTCAAAGTAGTCCTGGTGGTAGTCCTCGGCCGGCCAGTAGTTTTGCAGCGGCAGCACTTCCGTCACGATGGGTTTGCCGAAGGTTTTGTCCTGGCTGACGTCGCGGATGAAGCCGTCGATCACTTCTTTTTGCTCGGGCGTTGAGTAATAGATGCCGCTGCGGTATTGCGTGCCGGCGTCGTTGCCCTGGCGGTTCAGGCTGGTCGGGTCGTGGATGACGAAGAAGATCTCCAGGATTTCCTTGAGCGTGATCTCTGCCGGGTCGTAGGTGAGTTTGACGACCTCGTTGCTACCGGTGCGGCCGCTGCAGACTTCCTCATAGCTGGGCCGCGCGGCCTGGCCGTTGCTGTAGCCGGACTCGACGTCGGTGACGCCGCGCACCTTGACGTAAACGGCTTCGGTGCACCAGAAGCAACCGCCGCCCAGGGTGATGGTGTGGGATGAGGACATGAAGATCTCCGCTTGAAAACGCTTGAAAATTGTTGGTCGTAAAGCGAGCGGTAATCTTACGCCGCAGCCTTTTCGGCTGCGGCCAGGGGCGCGCTTGCCCCTTCGGCGGCCCGGCTCAATCGCGGCGGCGGGGGCCCTTGCTGACGTGCTGCTTGCCGACAACACGGCGCATCAGCCGCAGCAGGCCCAAGGCCACAAGGCCGCCGGCCAGCGCCAGGCCGAGCGAGCCCATGCTGAAGACGGTGTCGTTGGTCTTGCCGCCGCTGAGGACGGAAGCGACCAGGTCACCGCCTATAAAAGCGCCGAACATGCCGACACCGAGGCTTTCGAAGATGAGGATTTTTTCGCGGGTCCCCGCGACCATGCAAGCACCGCCGCCGAGGAGAGCACCCACCACACACCAGATATACGGGTTGATGCCGTTCTCCTGAAGACTATGAACTGCCCCATGGTGACAGCTTTAAGACCCCGGCAGTGGACATACTTTTTCAAAGGTCATTCACGGCTTCAGCCTGGCGCGATCGCCCGCACTGCTTTGACGAACGCCGCCAGCGCCTGATGATCGCGCGCGGTTTTCCAGAGGCAGTGCGTGTCGTAAGGCGTCGTCGTCACATCCAGCGGCACAAAGGCGGCGCCCGCCATGGCCGACTGCTTCAGCGCCGCCGGCACCAGCGCCACGCCCATGCCTTGCGACACCAGCGACACCACGCTGAGCCAATGCCGCAGTTCGTAGCGGATCTCCGGGTAAAAACCGGCTTCGGTGCAGATCGCCAGGATGCGCTCATGGTAGTCAGGCGATACCGCGCGCGAGACCACGGCAAAGGGCTCGCCCTGCAAGGCCGAAAGCGACAGCGAGCGCTTGCGCGCCAGCGCATGGCCCGCCGGCAGGCAGCACACAAAGGCCTGGCTGGACACAAGCACCTGCGACAGCTCGGGCGGCACGCGCGTGGTGTGCACAAAGCCGAGGTCCAGCCGGTCGTGCGCCAGCTCCACCAACTGCTCGCTGGAGCTGAGCTCTTTCAGCGTCAGCCGCAGCAGCGGGTGCTCTAGCTGAAAGCGATCCAGGATGCGGGGCAGGCCGCTGTACAGCATGGTTCCTGAAAAGCCGATGGCCAGGCTGCCGGCCATGCCCTGCCCTACGTCGCGCGCATGGCCGGCGGCCTGGGCGGCTTGCTCCAGCAGGGCGCGCGCTGCGGGCACAAAGGCCAGCCCCGCAGCAGTAAGCTGCACGGACTTGCTATTGCGGGTTAGCAGTTTGGCGCCGACCGAGGCTTCGAGTTGCTGGATGTTCAGCGACAGCGGCGGCTGGGAAATCGACAGGCGCCGGGCGGCCCGGCCAAAATGCAGCTCTTCGGCCAGGACGAGGAAATAGCGAAGGTGGCGAAATTCCATGACTGTCCCATCAATATCTTTTTTGTATCGTTGAATCGATATTTGATATTAGACAACTATTCATGCTTGTCAAACAATGGTGTGCAGCGGGCCGGCACCACCAGCCCCTTCAGCCCGCCACCTACACTGCAAACATCGCCTCACCCTCTTTTTCGGAGACAAACACCATGAAAACCCAATTCAACTGGCAAGACCCGTTTTTCTTCATGGACCAGCTGAGCGACGACGAGCGCGCCATCAGCGAAGCCGCCCACGCTTTTTGCCAGGAAAAGCTGCAGCCTCGCGTGCTGATGGCCGCGCGCCACGAAAAATTCGACCGCGAGATCATGAATGAAGCGGGCGCCATGGGTTTCCTCGGCTCCACGATTGAGGGCTACGGCTGCGCCGGCCTGAATTACGTGAGCTACGGCCTCGTCGCACGCGAAGTCGAGCGCGTCGACAGCGGCTACCGCAGCGCCATCAGCGTGCAAAGCTCGCTGGTCATGCACCCGATCAACGCCTACGGCAGCGAAGCCCAAAAACAAAAATACCTGCCCAAGCTGGCCACCGGCGAATGGGTGGGCTGCTTTGGCCTGACCGAGCCCAACCACGGCTCTGACCCGGCCAGCATGCTGACGCGCGCCAAGCCGGTGGACGGCGGCTTCATCGTCAAGGGCGCCAAGATGTGGATCACCAACAGCCCGATCGCCGACGTGTTCATCGTCTGGGCCAAGCTGGAAGACCCGGACGGCAAGGTCGGCGGCCAGGAAAGCATCCGCGGCTTTGTGCTCGAAAAAGGCATGAAGGGCCTCAGCGCCCCCAAGATAGAAGGCAAGATGAGCTTGCGCGCCTCGATCACCGGCGAAATCGTGATGGACGACGTGTTTGTGCCTGAAGCCAACCTGCTGCCCAATGTGAGCGGCCTGAAGGGCCCGTTCGGTTGCCTGAACAAGGCACGCTACGGCATCGCCTGGGGCGCGCTGGGCGCGGCCGAAGACTGCTGGTTCCGTGCGCGCCAATACACCATGGACCGCCAGCAGTTCGGCCGCCCGCTGGCGCAGAACCAGCTGATTCAAAAGAAGCTGGCCGACATGCAGACCGAGATCACGCTGGGCCTGCAGGGCTGCCTGCGCGTAGGCCGGCTGATGGACGAAGACAAGTCCGTGCCCGAAATGATTTCGCTGATCAAGCGCAACAGCTGCGGCAAGGCACTGGACATCGCACGCCTGGCGCGCGACATGCACGGCGGCAACGGCATCCATGACGAATACCACGTGATCCGCCACATGATCAACCTGGAAACCGTCAACACCTACGAAGGCACGCACGATGTGCACGCGCTCATCCTGGGCCGCGCGCAAACCGGCTTGCAGGCCTTCTATTGAAATCCCCCGGCGGTTTTTAGAGGTCTTTTAGGCCTCCAGCCCAATCAGCACGTGGGCCAGAAGCTCCTTTTTTGATAGCAATTGACAGATGGAACTCGGCGTACTCAGACCGCTATTGACCAACCTGGCGCTGCCGCCGGCTTCATTGCTTTTGCTGGCCCTGCTGGGCCTGCTGCTGGCTGCCTTCAAGAAAAGGGGCGGCCTGGCGCTGGCCACCGTGTCGCTGCTGCTGCTCGGCGTGCTCAGCTGCCACAGCACCGCCGTATGGCTGGCCCGCACCGTATTGCCGCCCTTTCCCGCCATGCCCGCGGCCAGCCTCAAGACCCAAAAGGTCCAGGCCATCATCGTGCTGGGTGGCGGCTTGTTGCCCCAGGCGCCTGAATACGGCAGCAGCCAGCCGGCCGCCCACACCGCGGCGCGGTTGCGCTACGGCATATGGCTGGCCAGGCAGTCGGGTTTGCCGTTGGGCTTCACGGGCGGCGTCGGCTGGGCGGCCAACAGCGCGCAGACCGACTCCGAAGCCGATGTGGCCGCCCGCGTGGTCATTGAGGACTACGGCATGGCGCTGCGCTGGAACGAAGCCCAGTCGCGCGACACCTCGGGCAACGCGCGCCTGCTGGCACCGCTCCTCAAGCGCGACGGCGTGCAGCGGATTGCGCTGGTCACCGACGCCTGGCACATGCCACGGGCCGTCGCGGCGTTTGAACGAGAGGGATTGACCGTCATCCCTGCGCCCATAGGCCAGGTGCTGCCGGTGCAGCACGACCTGCTGGGCTGGATGCCCTCCGCCCACGGCTTGCTGGCTTCACAGCAGGTGCTGCGGGAATGGCTGGCGCTGCTGGCAGGCCGCTTCATGGCCATTTGATGTACCCATAGCAGGAAACCCCGGCAAAACGCCTGCGGCTTTACCGCGGGTTTACTTTGCTGCGTCGCGTCCGGGTTAGCCTACGGGGCTTTGTGTTGACGGTCGCAAAGTAAGCAGATATATTACTAACCAGTCAGTCAGTAACTATGTCACTTTCCAAACTCTTTTGCGACAAAACCTCTGGCGTCGCCGCCAAACGCGAACGCCGCAAAGAGGCACGCCCCGGTGAACTGCTGGAGGCCGCGCTAGACCTCTTTGTGGAAAAAGGTTTTGCCGCCACCCGCGCCGAGGAAGTCGCAGCACGCGCCGGTGTCTCCAAAGGAACGCTTTTTCTTTACTTTCAGAGCAAGGAAGAGCTGTTCAAGGCTGTGGTGCGTGAAAACATCTCGGGCCGCTTTACCGAATGGCGCGCCGAACTCGAGACCTTTGAAGGCAGCACCCCGGAATTGCTGGCTTACTGCATGAACAGCTGGTGGGAGCGGGTGGGCCTGACGCGCGCCTCGGGGCTGACCAAGCTGATGATGAGCGAGGCCAAGAACTTCCCCGACATCGCCGCTTTCTACCAGCAGGAAGTGATCATGCCCGGCCACAACCTGATTCGCGCCGTCTTGCAGCGCGGCATGGATCGCGGCGAATTCCGCCCCATGAACCTGGACTACGCGGTCTACCTTGTTGTCGCACCCATGATCTTCCTGATCCTGTCCCGGCACACCGCCGGCATTTGTATCAGCAGCGACACCCACCTGGACCCGAAAAAATACATCGACTTCCAGGTGCAAACCATTCTGGGCGGTATCTCCGCTCCCGCCGCTCCCGCAGCCACTGCGGCCCAACCTAACAAGAAAGCCGCGGCATGAAGCGCTGGGTCAAGTGGGCGGTCGCGCTCGTCATCCTGCTGCTGATTGCGGGCGGGGTGATGCGCGCACTGTCGGCACGCAAGGCCCAGCAACAGGCGCTGGCGGCCAGCAGCGCCGCCCCCGACATGGGCCAGGTCGAACTGGCGGCCACCGATGTGGTCAAGGCACAGGAGCGCGAAGTGGTCCAGGGCCTGCCGGTTTCGGGATCTTTAAAAGCCATCAACTCCGCCCTCATCAAGGCCCGCGTGGCCGGTGAGCTGCAAGGCCTGGCCGTGCGCGAAGGCGACGTGGTCAAAGCCGGGCAGGTGATCGCACGCATCGACGCGGCCGAATACCAGTCGCGCGTGCGCCAGGCCAGGGAGCAAGCCGAGTCCGCCAAGGCGCAGGTCGACGTGGTGCAGCGCCAGTACGACAACAACAAGGCGCTGGTCGACCAGGGCTTTATTTCAAAGACCGCGCTGGACACCTCGCTTGCCAATCTGAACGCCGCGCAATCTACCTACAAGGCCGCGCTGGCTGCCACCGAAGTCGCGGCCAAGTCGGTCGACGACACCGTGCTCAAAGCGCCGATCTCGGGCCAGGTCTCGCAGCGCCTGGCGCAACCGGGCGAACGCGTCGGCGTAGACACCAAGATCGTCGAGATCGTCGACTTGAGCCGGCTGGAGCTTGAAGCCACGCTGAGCGCCACCGACTCGATGGACGTGCGTGTGGGCCAGAGCGCCCAGTTGCACATTGAAGGCAGCCGCCAGCCCGTGACGGCTGTCGTGGCGCGTATCAACCCCAGCGCACAGGCCGGCAGCCGCAGCGTGCTGGCCTACCTCAGCATTGCCAACCCGGGCGCCGCCGGTGACACCAGCGCCCCGCCCCTGCGCCAGGGCCTGTTTGCACAGGGCACGCTGGGTACGGCGCGCGCGTCGCTGCTGTCGGTGCCTGTCAGCGCCGTGCGCACCGACAAGCCCGCGCCCTATGTACAGGCGATTGAAAACGGTGTGGTGATGCACAAGAGCGTCGAGATGGGCGCACGCGGCACCGCAGGCAGCGATGCAGTCGTCGCCGTGAAGGGCCTGGCCGACGGCGCCGTGGTCGTGCGCGGCGAAATCGGCGCACTGCGTGAGGGCACCAAGGTGCGGTTCACGCAGCAGGCTTCAGCAGCGCCCGCCCCTGCGGCCAGCGCGCCTGCCAAACCCGCCCCCTGAAAGCCAGTCGCGCATGTGGTTCACGCAGGTCAGCCTCAGGAATCCCGTGTTCGCCACCATGGTCATGCTGGCCATCGTGGTGCTGGGTCTGTTCTCTTACCAGCGCATGCAGGTCGACCAGTTTCCCAACATCGACTTCCCGGTGGTCGTCATCACCGCCGAGTACCCCGGTGCCTCGCCCGAGATCGTTGAAAGCGAAGTCACCAAGAAAATCGAAGAAGGCGTCAACTCGATCGCCGGCATCAACGCGCTGACCTCGCGCAGCTACGAGGGCCAGTCCGTCGTCATCATGGAGTTCCAGCTCTATATCGACGGGCGCCGCGCCGCCGAAGACGTGCGCGAAAAGATCGCCGCCATCCGGCCCAGCTTTCGCGATGAAGTCAAAGAACCGCGCGTGCTGCGCTTTGACCCGGCCAGCCGCGCCATCTGGTCGGTGGCCGTGATGCCGGACACCAGCAAAGGCGGCAAAGCGCTTTCAGCCGTTGAACTGACCAACTGGTCAGACCAGGTGCTGAAGAAACGCCTGGAAAACGTGCGTGGCGCCGGCTCCGTCACGCTGGTGGGCGGCACCAAGCGCGAGATCAACGTCTACCTGAACCCGCAGGCCATGGAGTCGCTGGGCATCACGGCCGACCAGGTGGTCAATGCAGTGCGCGAAGAAAACCAGGACTTGCCGGTGGGCGCCATCCGCTCGCTGCAGCAAGAGCGCGTCGTCAAGATCGACGCACGCATGAAGCGGCCCGAAGACTTCGGCAAGATCATCGTGGCGCGCAAGGGTGCGGCGCCTGTCACGGTCGACCAGGTCGCGCGCATCGCCGACGGCGCGCAGGAAATCGACAGCCTGGCGCTCTACAACGGCGGGCGCACACTGCTGCTCACGGTGCAAAAAGCGCAAGACGAAAACACCATCGCTGTGGTCGACGGGCTGAACCAGGCCATCAAGGACATCCAGCCGCAACTGCCGCCGGGCGCGCGGCTTGAGCTCATCGGCGACGGCTCACGGCCGATCCGCGTGGCGGTTGAAAACGTGCGCCGCACGCTGATTGAAGGCGCGCTGCTGACGGTGCTCATCGTTTTCCTCTTCCTCAACTCGTGGCGCTCTACCGTCATCACCGGGCTGACGCTGCCGATCTCCATCATCGGCACCTTCCTGTTCATGAATTTGTTCGGCTTCACCATCAACATGATCACGCTGATGGCGCTGTCGCTGTGTGTGGGCCTGCTGATCGACGACGCCATCGTGGTGCGCGAGAACATCGTGCGCCATGTGCAGATGGGCAAGGGGCCGTACCAGGCCTCGCTGGACGGCACGCAGGAGATCGGCCTGGCCGTGCTGGCCACCACCTTCTCCATCGTGGCGGTGTTCCTGCCGATCGGCTTCATGGGCGGCATCATCGGCAAGTTCTTCCACGAGTTCGGCGTGACCATCGTGGCGGCGGTGCTGATCTCGATGTTTGTGAGCTTCACGCTGGACCCGATGCTCTCGAGCATCTGGCACGACCCGGCGATTGAAGCCCATCCTTCGACAGGCTCAGGACAGGCCGGAAGAGTGCCCGTCACCTTCTACGACAAAACCATTGGCCGCGTCACCGGCTGGTTCGACCACGCCACCGATTCGCTGAGCGACAGCTACCAGGGCATCCTGCGCTGGTCGCTGGGCCACAAGCTGGCCACGCTGGCGCTGGCGCTGGTCATCTTCATCACCAGCCTCTTCATGGTGCCGCTGCTGGGCACCGAGTTCGTGCCCAAGGCCGACTTCTCCGAAACCTCGCTCAACTTCTACACGCCGGTGGGCTCGTCGCTGGAAACGACCGAAGCCAAGGCCCGCCAGGTCGAGGCCATCATCCGTGAATTCCCGGAGGTGAAGTTCACGCTCGCCACGCTCAACACCGGCAATGCGCAGGGCAAGATGTACGCGAGCGTCTATGTGCGCATGGTGGACCGCAAGGCGCGCACACGCAGCGTCGACGAAATGTCGGGTGTGCTGCGCGAGCGGCTCAAGCAGGTGCCGGGCATCACGGTGACGCACGTGGGCCTGCTCGATGCAGTGGGCGGTAACAAGCAGGTAGAGTTTTCTCTGCAGGGGCCGGATCTGAAGGAGCTCGAACGCCTCACCCGCGCCATCACCGAAAAGATCCGGCCTATCCCTGGCCTGGTGGACCTGGACTCCAGCGTCAAGGCCGACAAACCGGTGATTGAAGTCGACGTGCGGCGCGATGCGGCGTCGGATCTGGGCCTTTCGGTCTCGCAGATCGCCGCCTCCCTGCGCACGCTGGTGGCCGGGCAGACGGTAGGCAACTGGCGCGCGCCCGACGACCAGACCTACGACGTGAACGTGCGCCTGGCGCCCGATGCGCGCAACGCGCCGCAAGACCTGGAGCGCCTGCCCTTCATGAGCAGCGCCATGGGCAGCAACGCCGACGGCTCGGCGCGCATCGTGCGCCTCAACCAGGTGGCCACGGTGAAAGAATCCACCGGGCCCAACCAGATCAACCGGCGCGACCTGGCCCGCGAAGTCGCCATCAACGCCAACGTCTACAACCGCTCGGCCGGCGAAGTCTCCAACGACATCAAGGCCGCGCTGGAGGGCTTTAACTTCCCGCCGGGCTACCGCTACCAGTTCAGCGGCTCGACCAAGAACATGGCCGAGTCCTTCGGTTATGCGGTGTCGGCGCTGGTGATGGCGATTTTGTTCATCTACATGATCCTGGCCAGCCAGTTCAAGAGCTTTTTGCAGCCCCTGGCGTTGATGACCTCGCTGCCGCTGACGCTGATCGGCGTGGTGCTGGCGCTCTTGCTGTTCCGCTCGACGCTGTCGATGTTTTCCATCATCGGCGTGGTGATGCTGATGGGCCTGGTCACCAAAAACGCCATCTTGCTGGTCGACTTCGCCATCCGCATGCGCGCCGACCGGGTGGACGTAGACGGCCACCGCGTGCCGGGCATGGAGCGCAGCGAAGCCCTGCTGCAGGCCGCCAAAGTCCGGCTGCGCCCCATCCTGATGACCACGCTGGCGATGATTTTCGGCATGGTGCCGCTGGCTTTTGCCCTGACGGAAGGCTCGGAGCAGCGCGCGCCCATGGGCCAGGCAGTGATCGGCGGCGTGATCACCTCGTCGCTGCTGACCCTGGTGGTGGTGCCGGTCACCTACTGTTATATGGACGATCTGGCCCAGTGGTTCAAGCGCAAATTCGGGCCGAAAACCCCGCCCGCAGGCCCCCTTGACGCCGCCGCCGACCAGCCCCGCCCCGTCATGGACGGCCGTTAAAATCAAAGGTTGACCCGCGTTCAGCAATCTTTCTTCTTATTTACCCCTCAATTTCGCCAACCCACAGGTCCGCCATGAACTACGAACAAGCCCGATTCAACATGATTGAGCAGCAAATCCGCCCCTGGGAAGTGCTGGACAACCAGGTCCTTTCCCTGCTGGCCGTGGTCAAGCGCGAAGATTTCGTGCCGCCGGCCCACAAGGCGCTGGCCTTTGTCGACATGGAAATCCCGCTGCCGCCCCAGTCCGAGCCCGGCCAGTGCATGCTGGCGCCCAAGGTGGAAGCCCGCATCCTGCAAGAGCTGGCCGTGCAAAAGCACGAAAAAGTGCTCGAAATCGGCGCCGGCTCCGGTTACATGGCCGCCCTGCTGGCGCACCGCGCGCAGCAGGTCATCACCCTTGAGATCAACCCCTCGCTGGCACAAACGGCCCGCGACAACCTGCAAAAAGCCGGCCTCTACAACGCCGAAGTGCGCACCGGCGACGGCGCAGCCAACCTGGCCAAGGCCGTGTCCAGCAGCGATGCGCTGCAAGGCCCGTTCGATGTGATCGTGCTGAGCGGCTCGGTGGCCGAGGTGCCCGCGTCGCTGCTCGCCATGCTGAAAGTCGGCGGGCGCCTGAGCGCCATCGTCGGCTTCGAACCCGTCATGCGCGCCACCCTGATCACGCGCGTGGCCGAAGACGCCTGGCGCACCACGCAGGCCTGGGACACCGTGGCGCCGCGCCTGGTGAACTTCCCCGAGCCTTCGTCCTTCAGTTTTTAAGCGCGCTCACCCAAGCCAGAAGAAGAGAAAAAGGAAAGCCGACCATGATTGCCCAACTGAGCCCCGCCGATTTCGCGGCCTGGCGCGACAACGCCGCAGGCCCGGGTGCGGTGCCCGTGGTGCTGGATGTGCGCGAGCCCTGGGAGCTGCAAACAGCGTCGGTGAAGGAAGACGGCTTCAAGCTGGTTCATATTCCGATGCGCGAGGTTCCCGCGCGGCTGGCCGAGCTGCAGGAAGCCAGCGCGGGCCAGCCCATCGCGTGCCTGTGCCATCACGGCATGCGCAGCCTGCAGGTGGCCAACTATTTGATCCAGAGCGGCGAATTTACCGACGTCGTCAACCTGCAGGGCGGCATTGACGCGTGGTCGCAGCAGGTGGACCGTTCTGTGCCGCTTTACTGATATCTCAGCCTTTTTAGTTTTAGTTTTACTTCCTAGCCGACCTCTTCATTTCTTCAGGACTCTTATGACCACGCCCAAGACCCTGCCGGCCCGACCGGTGATGTTGCCTCTGTCGATTGCGATCGCTGCGGTGCTGGTGGCCGCCGCGCCCATGGCGCGCGCCCAGAGTCTGGTCGAGCTGTATGAGTCCGCACGCGCCTACGATGCGGCCTTCCAATCGGCCAAGCTGCAATACGACGCCAACCTGGCCAAGGCCGCCCAGGCCAAGGCCGGCATCTTGCCCACAGCCGGCGTTTCGGCAGGCGTCACACGCACCGGTTTTGAAAACACCGCGCCGACGATAGACCGCAGCTTCAACACACAAAACGCCACGCTGACAGCCAGTCAGCCGCTGTATCGCCCCGGTAACTGGGCCACCTATGAGCAAGCCGCCAAGCAGGTAGAGCAGTCGCAAGCGCAACTCGAAACCGCCAACCAGGATTTGATCGTACGCACCAGCCAGGCTTACTTCGACGTGCTGGCGGCGCAGGACACACTGACTTTTGTGCGCGCGCAAAAAACCGCCGTGGCCGAACAGCTCGCGTCTGCCAAGCGCAACTTTGAAGTCGGCACCTCGACCATCACCGACACGCGTGAAGCGCAGTCCCGCTATGACCTGGTGATCGCCCAGGAAATCGCCGCCGAAAACGACCTGCGCGTCAAAAAGCTCGCGCTCGACACGCTGGTCGGCAAAACCGAAGCGCAGCCCAAACCGCTGCTGGTGCCGGTCATCCTGCCGGCCGTGGAGCCCGCCGATATCAATACCTGGGTGCAGCAATCCGAGCTGGTGCACCCCAACATCCGCCTGGCGCAAAGCGGGCTGGAAATTGCCGACCTGGAAGTCAAGAAAGCCGAAGCCGGCCACAAACCCACGGTGGACTTGCAGGCCAGCTACAACGTGACGCGCAACCCGTCCGGTACGGCCTCGACGATTCCGCCCTTTGCATTTCGCACCAACACCACCAGCGTGGGCGTGGTGCTGAACGTGCCGCTGTTTGCCGGCTTTGCCACGCAAAATCGCGTGCGTGAAACACTGTCGCTGCGCGACAAGGCCCAAAGCGACCTGGAAGGCGCACGGCGCAATGTGGCACAGGCCACCCGCGCCGCCTTCTTCGGCGTGCAGTCGGGCCAGGGGCAGGTGAAAGCGCTGGAAGCCGCCGAGCTCTCCAGCCAGAGCGCGCTGGACGCCAACAAGCTGGGCTACCAGGTCGGCGTGCGCATCAACATCGACGTGCTCAACTCGCAAAGCCAGCTGTTCCAGACCAAGCGTGACCTCGCCAAGGCACGCTATGACGTGCTGTTGGGCGACCTCAAGCTGCGCCAGGCCAACGGCACGCTGACGCCGGAAGACCTGCAAAAAATCAACGCACTGCTGTCGACCCAGCCCGTGAGCGCCACGGCCAGCGCCATGCCGGCCGCACCGGCCATGGCAGCAGCGGCGCCTGCAGCGCCCACCGCAGCGTCTGCGGCCACGGCGCCCCCGGCAACTGCCCAGGCCGAAACGGCCGTGCGCGCATGGGCCGCCGCCTGGTCTGCCAAAGATGTCGCCGCCTACCTGGACGCCTACAGCCCCGACTTTGTTCCGCCCGGACGCGCATCGCGCCAGACCTGGGAAAAGCAGCGCCGCACCCGCATCGAACGGCAGGCAGGCATCGAGGTCAAGGTCGAGAACCTGCAAGTGACGGTCAATGGCGACCAGGCCACCGCAACCTTCACCCAGGCCTATAAGGCCGGTGCCGCCTCTTCCAACAGCCGCAAGCAGTTGCTGCTCAAAAATACGGCGGGCCGCTGGCTCATCGTCAACGAAAAAACGCTCTGACGTGAAGCGCGCACAACGCCCTGCCGCGCGCGGGGCCACGGCGCTCTCCACATTCCTGACCGCCACAACTACGCTCACACAGGTCACCATGTCATGCTGATGCCTACGCACAATCCCTTGCCAATGCCGATTGAGGCCGAACGGGTGACCGACGCGCCCCGCAACGTGCCGACCGGCCCGAGCTTTCAGGTCATCGAAGAAACCACCTGGGAGGCGCTGGAGGCCTCAGGGCGGCAACTGCCCTTTGAGCGGCCCGTGCTGGTCAAGGGCGGCGTGAAACACTGGCCTGCCTTCAGCAAATGGTCGTTCGAGCATCTGGCGAACGTCTGCGAAAGCAAGGGCGCTGAAGCCCCCGTGAAATTCACCGACGGCCTCGTCGAGCAAGGGGTGACCAAGGGCCGGCCCTTTTTGCCGGTGGCGCCTTACCTGCGTGAGCTGGGCAAACAGGCGCTGGCCACGCCCGACCCCGCTGCGGGCCTGCTGCCCAAGGCACGGCTGGAGCAGTTGCGCCAGCAACCGGGTGAGCGCTTTCACCTGAACTGGGCGCACATGCAGTCCTTCAAGCCCACCACGCTCTACCTGGCGCAGTGGGACGCCCTCGAAACATTTCCCGAGCTGCGCAACGACCTGATGATCAAAAGCCTGTGGCCCGGCCAGCGCCTGACCTGGGAATACGTCTTCATGGGCCCGGCCAACACCGTGACCGGCCTGCACAACGACTTTCCGCACAACTGGTTTTGCCAGCTCAAGGGCACCAAAGAGTTCATCCTCTTCCCGCCCGACCAGCACCAGCACATGTGCCCCGCCAAAAAATACGACTGGGGCGCCACGCTCAGCGACATCAATGTGTCGCGCCTGCCTGACCAGGCCAAAGAGCTCGCCTCGTTTGAAAAAGCCAACGGCATTTATGCCCGCGTGGAAGCCGGCGACGCGCTTTTCGTGCCGCGCCGTACCTGGCATTCGGTGGTGTCGGTCGAGCCATCTATCAGCCTGGGCATGTTCGGCCTGACGCCGTATGAAGTGGCCACCGGCGGCGCCTGGGCCACGTTACGGGATTGGGCGCATCACTTGCGCCTCTATGCGTGGAACAACTGCACCTGCCATCAAAAGAAGTAGAGCCCCCACGCTCCCCCACTTCGTGTGGGTCGCTGCCCCCCGAGGGGGCCGCCCGCCTGCAGTCTGGCAAAGCCAGTCCTGCGGCTCATGCTGGGTTTAAGAGCCCATCCGATCGTTCATTTCATATCCGTTCGCCCTGAGCCTGTCGAAGGCTGACTTCGCTAGATCAGCGTCAGGATGACGTAGGCGCCGAAGCCGAAGAGGCAAGCCGCCATAAATAGCAGCATCCAGAACCAGATCGGTACGCGGAGTTTGGGTTTAGGGGGCTCGGTCATGGTGTGACCTTACTTCGCTGGGGCCGCCAAAAAACTTTCCAGCGTACTCACCGTCTTCGCCGTCGCTCCGCGGTTGCGGTCCGCAAAGGCCAATCCAGCCGCCACCGCTTGTGCGCGTGCATCGGGTTTGTCCATCAGCTTTCTCGCGGCGCGCACGCCCTGCTCCATGTCGACGACGCGCCGGGCGGCGCCTTCTTCTACCGCCAGCTCAGCCGCTTCGGTGAAGTTGAAGGTGTGGGGCCCCATGACGACCGGGCAGCCGCAGGCGGCGGCTTCGATCAGGTTTTGCCCGCCCAGTGGCGCAAAGCTGCCGCCCAGGAGGGCGACGTCGCTCATTGAAAAATACAGCGCCATCTCGCCCAGCGAGTCACCGAGCCACACGTCGGCCTGCTGCGCGTCGTCGCTGGCCGTCGGGCCGCCTGCCGCATCGTCCCAGCCGGAGCGGCGCGACACGCGCAGGCCGTGCTGCTGGACCAGCGCCTCGACTTCGTTAAAGCGCTGTGGGTGGCGCGGCACCAGCAGGACCTTGAAGCGGCTTCCCGTGCCTTCACCGCCTTCGGCATTTGCTACCGTTTTGATAGCGTCTTGCCCACGTTCTGATTGGGCTACAGCACTTATTTCCTTAAGAAACATGTCTTCTTCCCCCTCGCGCGAGCTGGCGAACATCAGCACCGGCTGCGCCAGCGTACGGCGCCAGATCTTGCCTTTTTCCTGCTGGGCGTCGTCAAGGGAGGCGTCGAATTTCAGGTTGCCGAACACGCCGGCTACCGCCGCGCCCGCCTGGCGAAAGCGCTGCGCATCGTCGTCCGTCTGCGCATACACGGCCGACAGCGCGGCGTAAGCGGGCATCGAGAGCGGCGACATCTTCAGCGCCTGTTGCAGGGACTTTTCAGACAGGCGCCCGTTGACCAGCACCAGTGGCATGCCGCGCGCCTCAGCAGTACTGACCAGCGTGGGCCAGATCTCGGTTTCCATCAACAGGCCCAGGCGCGGCTTGAAGTGTTCAAAGAAGCGCGCCACCGCGCCCGCGCTGTCCCAGGGCTGCCACACCTGCACGTCGCCGGGCTGCAGCAGGGCGACCCCTTCGGCGCGGCCGGTGGCGGTGCCGTGCGTCAGCAAAATACGCAGGCCCGGGTGCTTCGCACGCAGTGCCTTCAGCAAGATGGCCGCCGTGCGGGTTTCGCCCAGCGACACGGCATGCACCCAGACCAGTTCAGAGGCGGTCTCAGCAGGCTGGGTGTAGCGGCCAAAGCGCTCTTCAATCGCCTCGAGGTAACCCGGCTCCTGTCGGCCGCGCCGCGCCAGCTTGCGGCGCAGCAGCGGCTGGCCCAGCCACATCAGCAGCGCATAAAGCCTGAAAGCGAACGCGCTCATGCGGCGCTCCCGCTGCAGGCCAGCCAGGCTTGCCACACGGCATCGACGCCTGGCGCGGGTTGTGCGAACACGCTGACTTGCCGCCCGCTTGCACCGCTACCCTCGGGCCCTGTGCGCCAGGCCGTGTCGAAGTTGTAGATCTGCACATGCGGCAAGTCGAGCGCCACGGCGATGTGGCTCACGCCGCTGTCCACGCCGATCACGCCGGCGCACTGCGCGAGTTCGTCCGTGAGCGCGTCCAGCGGCAGCAGCGGCCACACGATGGCCATGGCCGGCGCGGCGCGGTTGAGCGCCTCGGCAATCGCTTCGCTGGTGGCCAGCTCGCTGGCATTGCCGTGCGCCAGCGCCACCTGGTAGCCGGCTGCATTCAGCCGCTGCCCCAGCGCCACCCAGTGGCTGAGCGGCCATTCCTTGTCGGCGCGTGAAGTGCCGTGGACAAAAGCGATGCGGCCGACAGTCACCTTGCTTGCTATCTTTTCAGGAGCATCTAGTCCATGCTCTACCTGGGCTGGAGGCACTTTTAATGCGTAATCCGGTGATGTGCTGAAGGTGTAGCCCAGCGCACGTGCAGCCAGCTCGCGTGAGCGCCGAACGGCATGAATGTGTGGCTCGACAGCAATCGCCACATCAGCCACCCAGCGCGTGGGCGCTTCGTAGCCTGATCCATCCGTTTGATTAGCCAGCGCATAACGTTTGCCGCCCGGCGCCAGCGCCGCCAGCCGCGCCACCACGGCGGATTTGGTCAGCCCTTGCAGGTCGATGACAGCGTCGTAGGCGTCCTGCTGCAGATCGCGCTTGAACGCACGCCATTCCTGCCGCGTCGCAGCGGTCCAGAAAGTTTTGCGCCAACGCCTTATTTCACAAGGGATCACGCGGTGCAGCCCGCCTGCGCGCACCAGCAGCCGCGCAAAGGCCTTTTCCACCACCCAGTCAATCTGCGCATCCGGCAAGGCGGCGCGTATGTCCTGAACCACCGGCAGGGTATGCACCACGTCACCGAGCGAGGACAGCTTGACCAGGAGAATTTTCATTAGAGGCGATTCTAGGGCCCCCACGCTCCCCCACTGCGTGTGGGTCGCTGCCCCCCGAGGGGGCCGCCCGCCTGTGGCCCGGCAAATCCGGTTCCACGGCTCATGCTGGCTTGAAGAATTCTGTGAATGGGCTCAGTGCGCAGCCGCCGCAAAGCTGGCGTCGGGCTTGACGCTGCGCAATAAAGCCAGCATGTCGGCCTCGATACGCTCCATCGCCTCTTGCGTATGGCCTTCAAAGCGCAGCACCAGCACCGGCGTAGTGTTGGAGGCGCGGATCAGGCCAAAGCCGTCCGGCCAGTCCACACGCACGCCATCAATCGTCGAAATCTTGGCGGGCGCTGCAAACTTCGCCGACTTGATCAAGGCCTCGACCACCGTATGCGGTTCGCCCTCTTTGCAAGCCACATTGAGCTCAGGCGTGCTGAAGCTGGTCGGCAAGGCATTGAGCACGATGCCGGCGTCGGGCACGCGGCTCAAGATTTCGAGCAGGCGCGCGCCGGCATAGGTGCCGTCGTCAAATCCGTACCAGCGCTCTTTGAAGAAGATATGACCGCTCATCTCGCCGCCCAGCGGGGAGTTGACCTCTTTCATCTTGGCCTTGATGAGCGAGTGGCCGGTCTTGTACATCATGGCCACGCCGCCGGCGGCCTCGATCTCGGGCGCCAGGCGCTGCGAGCATTTCACGTCAAACAAGATGGTGCCGCCCGGCACGCGTGACAACACGTCGCGGGCAAACAGCATCATCTGCCGGTCAGGGTAGATGTTCTGGCCGTCTTTGGTAACGATGCCCAGCCGGTCGCCGTCGCCGTCAAAAGCCAGGCCCAGTTCGGCGTCGCCGCTTTGCAAAGCCTTGATGAGGTCCTGCAGGTTTTCGGGCTTGCTCGGGTCGGGGTGGTGGTTGGGAAAGTTACCGTCCACTTCGCTGAAGAGCTCAGTGACTTCGCAGCCCAGCGCACGAAAGATGGCGGGAGCCGACGCGCCGGCAATGCCGTTGCCGGAATCGATGACGATTTTCATCGGGCGCTCCAGCTTGATGCCGGAGACGATGCGGTCGCGGTAGGCCGCGCCCACATCGACCTGGCGAATGGTGCCGGCCTGTGAAGGCAGCACCCATTTGCCGCCTTCAATGACGCGGCGCAGGCCCTGGATTTCTTCGCCGTAGATGGCACGGCCTGCCAGCACCATCTTGAAGCCGTTGTAGTCCTTGGGGTTGTGGCTGCCCGTGACCTGGATGCCCGAGCCGGCGAGCGTGCTGGCCGCAAAGTACAGCATGGGCGTGGTGACCATGCCCACATCGATCACCTCAATGCCGGTGGCGGCCAGGCCGCGCATCAGCGCCGCGCTGAGCGCCGGCCCGCTGAGCCGCCCGTCGCGGCCCACGGCCACGGCTTTTTCGCCTTCTGCCAGGGCGGCCATACCAAACGCTTTGCCCAAGGCCTCGGCCATCTCTTCGTGGATGGTGGACGGCACCACGCCGCGAATGTCATAAGCCTTGAAGATGGACGGGTTGATTTGCATCGAGATGGTTCCTGAAGGTTCCTGAAAAGTCTGATTTTCATTGTAGGGGCCGGCCCTTGGCGCCCCTGTAGGCCGCAGCCTTTTCCGGCAGGTCCGTTCAGACTATTGCGGCCCCTCCAAAACCACCCAAACCGGCCCCAAAACAGCGGTTTTCAGGCGCTCAGGGACATGTCCGAAAACGGCTAGTGAAAGCCACCCTGCGGCGTATCATTTCCCACATGAACCGCGAAACCACCCCTCTTGCCGACAACGACTGCTACCTCGCCCTGAAGGCGCGGGACGCCCGTTTTGACGGCAGCTTTTTCACCGGCGTGACCTCCACCGGCATCTACTGCCGGCCGGTGTGCAGCGTGAAAACGCCCAAGCGCGAAAACTGCCGTTTCTTTCACCATGCCGCGCAGGCCGAGAACGCCGGCTTTCGCCCCTGCCTGCGCTGCCGGCCCGAGCTCGCCCCGCATTCGGTCGTGTGGTCCATCCAGGACGCGTCTTACATCCTGGCGCACCAGGCCGCCCGCCTGCTGGACGAGCCCGAAGTGTGGGCCGAAGAAGCCCCGTCTGTGGAAAAGCTGGCGGCCAAGCTGGGCGTAAGCGACCGCCACGTGCGGCGGATTTTCGAAGCGCAGTTCGGCGTCTCGCCCATGCAGTATTTGCAAACGCACCGGCTGCACACCGCCAAGCAATTGCTGGCCGACACCAACCTGCCGATCACGCAGGTGGCGCTGATCAGCGGATTTTCCAGCGTGCGGCGCTTTAACGCGGCTTTTGTCGAGCACTACAAACTCAACCCCACGCAGCTGCGGCGCCAGGGCCCGGCCCGCGTCGGCGAGGTGGGCGAAGGCGTGATCGTGCGGCTGGGCTACCGCCCGCCCTATGACGTGCAGGCCATGCTGGCTTTTTTCACCAAGCGCTGCATCAACGCGATTGAATTCGTCACGCCGGATGCCGCGCAGCCCGCGCTGGGCCGCACTTTCAGCATCGAGGCCGGCGGCAAGCTGCATGCCGGCTGGCTGCTGGCGAGCTTTGACGAGAGCCGCTCGCAGCTGGTGCTGCGCGTGAGCGACTCGCTGCGCGAAGTGCTGCCGCTGGTGATACGCCGCGTGCGCACCACGTTTGACCTGGACGCTGACCCCGTCACCATCAACAGCGTGCTGCACGCGAGCTTCCCGGAGGGTGATGGCCTGCGTGTGCCGGGTGCGCTGTGCGGCTACGAGTTGGCCGTGCGCGCGGTGCTGGGCCAGCAGATCACCGTGGCGGCTGCACGCACGCTGGCGCAGCGCATGGTGGACCGCTTTGGCGAGCCGGTTGAAACGCCGTGGCCGCAGCTCACGCGCCTCTTCCCCGCGCCTGCCGTGCTGGCGGCGGCCAGCGGCGATGCGCTGGGGCAACTGGGCATCGTCAAGCAGCGCCAGGCGGCGATTGTTGGCATCGCAGAGGCAGTCGCCAGCAAACGTTTGCAGTTGCACAGCGGCGCCGACGTGAACGCCACGATGGCCACGCTCAAAGACTTGCCCGGCATTGGCGACTGGACAGCGCAGTACATCGCGATGCGCGCCCTGCGCTGGCCCGACGCTTTTCCGGCGGGCGACGTGGCGCTGCACAAGGCCTTGGGCGTGCAGGGCATGAAGAACCCGGCGCGGGAAGCCGAAGAAGCATCCACCGCCTGGAAACCCTGGCGCAGCTACGCGGTGATCCGCGCCTGGAGCGGCACGCTGGAGCGGCCCGGCTGACCGGGTCATTGATTCGCGGATTCATCGCAATTTATGCGTTTACGGAATGAATGCACGGCTTCGATTTCATTGGACGAAACAGCGCCTTCGGGCGACCATCGCCGTCGAATGGTTGAGATGCCGCTTTCCGCCGCCAACGCGCAAGAAAGACGGCGACGTAGTTCGCTACTAAATTAATAGCTGAAACCCAACGTCCTATATGGGCTAGAGCCCTAAAAGCCTCTAAACCTCTCAACCACTCAAAAGGTGACAAAGATGAAATTCGACAACTCCATCGTTCAGACCACATTTCAAAGCCCGCTGGGCAAGATGATCATTGCCGCGACCGACAAGGGCCTGGCCGGCACCTGGTTTGCCGGCCAGCGCCACCTGCCGCCGCAGCTGGTAGAGCCTTATGTCTGGCGCGAAGACCCCGACCACCCGGTGCTGAAAAAAGCCATCGCACAGCTCACCGAGTACTACGCCGGCACGCGCACCAGCTTTGATCTGCCGCTGGACCTGGCCTACGGCACCGCCTTTCAGCAATCAGTGTGGCAGGCACTGCTGGCCATCCCGCAAGGCGACACCACCAGCTATGGTGAGCTCAGCCACCGCATCGGCAAACCGGCGGCAGTGCGCGCGGTAGGCGCGGCAGTCGGCCGCAACCCCGTCAGCGTCATCGTGCCTTGCCACCGCGTGGTAGGTTCCGACGGCTCACTCACCGGTTACGCCGGTGGCCTCGATAAAAAAACAGCGCTGCTCAAGCTTGAGGGCGCACCCATGAAGGAGACCTTGTTTTGAGCTCATCTACCACCGGGCTGGCCACGCCCGCCGCCGTCGCGTCTCCCAAAAGCTGGGCCGCCGACTTCATCATGCTGGCGGCGATCTGGGGCTCGTCCTTTCTGTTCATGCGCATCAGCACGGTGGAGTTCGGCCCGCTGCCGACTGCCGCCGTGCGCGTGGGCATCGCCGCGCTCTTTTTGCTGCCCATCGTGTGGCTGCGCGGCCTGTTGCCTGATCTGAAGAAAAACTGGAAGAAGATTTTCCTCATCGGCATCCTCAATTCGGGCATTCCGTTTGCCTGCTTTTCGTTTGCGCTGCTGTCCATCACTACCGGGCTGTCGGCCATCCTGAATGCGACAGTGCCGATGTTTGGCGCGCTGATTGCCTGGCTCTGGCTCAAAGACAAACCCAATGCCTCGCGCATCCTGGGCCTGATCGTCGGCTTTGCCGGCGTGGCCATGCTGGCCTGGGACAAAGCCACCTTCAAGCCCGACGCCTCGGGCATCGCGCCCGGCTGGGCCGTGCTGGCCTGCCTGTTTGCCTGCGTGTGCTACGGCATCTCGGCCAGCTACACCAAGCGCTACCTCACGGGCATGCCGCCGCTGGTCACCGCCGCGGGCAGCCAGATCGGTGCCACGCTGGGCCTGGCCCTGCCGGCCGCCTGGCTGTGGCCGGCGCAGATGCCCAGTGTGAACGCCTGGCTGGCGCTGCTGGCCGTGGGTGTGGTCTGCACGGGCGTGGCCTACATCCTCTTTTTCAGGCTGATTGAAACCGCCGGCCCGCCGCGCGCGTTGTCCGTCACCTTCCTGGTGCCGGTGTTTGCGGTGATCTACGGCGTGCTGTTTCTGGGTGAACACGTGACGGCCTGGATGATCATTTGCGCGGTGGTCATTGTGATCGGCACGGCGCTGTCGACCGGGCTGCTGAAGCTGGGCCGCAAGGGCTGAATGCCGCGATGACGTCAGCCCGCAAAACCAAGCTGAAGATCAAGCTGACCGTGCCCAAGCCGCGCAACCCATTGGTGGCGGCTGCGGTTCAGCGCAAGGCGGGTTCGCACCGCAAGACGGAAGCGAGCCTGCGCAAGAAGGAGAAGATGGCGCTGAAAAAGCAGCTGTTTCAGCTGTAATACGCGCGTCGCCGCGGCTGGGTGAGAATCGTGGCTTCGATTCAACGAGGACGACTCACCATGCAACTGGTTTCCGCATCTCCGATCCAACGCCGTTCATCCACCCGGCGCCTTGCGGCAAGCGCCCTGTTCGCCGCACTGGCTGTGGCCGGTACTCTGGGCACAGCCCGCGCACAAGACTCGCTCGATGCGATGGTCAAGGCCGAAGCCGAGCAGGCGGGCTTTCCGGCCATGGCGGCCGCGGTGGTCGTCAAGGGCAAGCTGCTGGCCGTGGGCACCGGCGGCACACGCCGCGTCGGCACCGTCACACCCCTCACACACAACGACCGTTTTCATATCGGCTCCGACACCAAGGCCATGACCTCGCTGATGGCGGCCATGATGGTCGAGGCCGGCAAGCTGCGCTGGGACAGCACGTTTGAGCAGGTGTTCCCCGAGCTGGCTGCCGGCATGGACGCAGGCGTCAAGCGCGTCACCCTCGCCCAGTTGCTCTCGCACACCAGCGGCCTGCCCTCCGACAACGCGGACTTTGACGCGCTGCTGGCCAAGGTCGTCTTCGAGTCCGGCAACCTCAACGACCAGCGTTACTGGATGGTCAAGCAGACCGTGACCAAGCCGCTGGCCCGAGAGCCCGGCGCGTCCTTCGCTTATTCCAACCTCGGCTACACCATGGCCGGCGCCATGATCGAACGCGTCGGTGAAAAGTCCTGGGAAGAGCTGATCTATGACCGCGTCTTCACGCCACTCCAGCTCACCACCGCTGGCATTGGCCCGCAGGCCACGTTGGGCCGCGTAGACGCGCCGCTGGGGCACACCATGATCCACGGTAAGCTCAAGGCCATGATCGGCGGCCCTGAAGCCGACAACCCACTCGTCATCAGCCCGGCCGGCACCGCCCACATGTCGGTGATCGACTTCGCCACCTGGGGTGGCTGGATGGCGGGGCAAGGCAAGCGCGAACCTTTCCTCGTCAAGCCCGACACGATGAAAAAACTCGTGACGCCCGTGATCTCCATGTCGGCCGCCTCAACCTCATCCACCACCGTGGCCGGCGCGGCGCAGTACGCCCTGGGCTGGGCCTCCACCAAGATGGCCTGGACGGACTACCCGGTCGCCTTTCACGGCGGCTCCAACAACATGAACAAGGCCTACATCTGGGTGGATACCGAGCGCGATGCATCCATCGTTGTCATGACGAATGTGGCGACGCCGAATACGGATGATGTGATGCAGAAGCTGGCTGGGAAGCTGTATGCAAACTATGTGAAAACGGCGAAGTAAGGGAATTTGCGCACGAAAAAGGAGACGACGGAAATGAAGAACTCAGAGTTCATCATTGAGCAGTTTCGTGATGGCAAGCTGGTCCGTTCCTTTACGCCGACAGACGACCCGACCTGGCCCTGGAGCATGAACGTCAGCGGCAAGAGTTACCCGAGAACGAATGGATGGGTCTTGTCGAAGGTATTGCCGACACTGGTCGAAGGTTCCCGGGTCACAACGAAAGTTGTGCCGGACAAAGCGCAAACTCCAGGAAACGGCTCTCAAGATGGTGTCTGAAAATTCATTCAAACCGACTCTGTTTGCAGGGTGTCCGGCTGGCTTGCAAGCAAGAAGCGCGAGCATGTCTAGCTCGTTGTGAAACCCTGGATCTCATGGAACACAGCACTACACAGCTTCGCATCATTTTCGGGGATGATGATATTCCCGAGATCGTCATCGTCATTGCAAAACTCTCTGATCCGGAGTTTTACTCACTAGGCACCGAGCAACTGGTCACCCTTCCCAATGGCGAAGTGCTGGATGTGTACGCCGAGGTTTCTCTGGCGGGCGCCGCTGCCGACATCTCGCTGTCAATCATTGAAGACGGCAGGCTGTCCGCGATCCGCTGTGGATCAGGGCTTGTATTCAGCTACACGACCCGAGGCGGGCTCGAGCTCCTCTTCCAGATCGGCACCGGCCCCTGGGACGACTAGGGTCGGCTTGTCGGCGACGCCCTTAAAGAAGGACCCAGAACCGATCCACGGAGCGCTTCGGCGATTTTCTTAAGGGAAATAGCGGGCCAGCCCTCATATCTATTGAATAGTTTGCTACAAACTTAATAGCATTACTGTAACGACCCCGCCACCACATTGATGCTGAGCGCCAGGATCAGCATATTGAAGCCGAAGGACAGCACGCTGTGGATCAACGTGAGGCGCCGCATCTCGCGTGAGGTGACTTGCACGTCTGACACCTGGGACGTCATGCCCACGACGTGGGCGTAGTAGAGAAAATCAAAATAGTCCGGGTCCAGCCCGCCGGGAAATTGCAGGCCTGGCCCGTCGGGCTCTTTCTGCTTTTCTTCAAAGTAGTATCGATGCGCGTAGCGAAACGCAAAGATGGTCTGGATAAAGAGCCACGACGCGGCCAGCGCTGCGATGGCAAGCGCGATGTGCAGGGTGCGCTCCATGCCTGACAGGCTGCGTGACTGCTGCATCGTGACGGTGATGGCCGCTACGCAGGCCATGGTGGCCACCAGCATCAGAAAAAACAGCACCACGCTGGGCTCGTCTTGCGCCTGTGCGCGCTCGCGTGTGCGTTTGGCGTCAAAGCGAACGCACAGCCACCAGGCCAGCCCCAGGTAAATCGCCACCCCCACGCACCAGCCCAGCAGGCCACGAAATTGCCACACGGTGGGCAGCGGCAGTGCCGCGGCGGCAAGCCCGGCGAGCAGGCCGGCGATGAGGCGCTGGGGGGCGCTGGTTTCGGAGAGATGTTTGCGCATGGGGCATTGTGAGGCCGACCCGGCCTGCTCTTCAAGGCCTCGATGCCGGGCGACCCCGAGGCTCCCATCCGGCGGCTTTTGTATGGCTATGTATCTGGCCCGTACAGGGATACAGCCGCATGCGAAGAGGCCGTGCCCGCGACACAGCGCCGATACGAAGGGGCGGTTCAATCACTGAAGCCATCGCAAGCAGGGATGAACCCCTGCGAACTTCACCCGAGACCGACCATGACCCTCCTCATCCTTGCCTTCCTGGGCGGCGTGCTCACCATCGTGAGCCCCTGCATTCTTCCGGTATTGCCTTTTGTGCTGGCGCGTGCCGACCGGCCCTTCCTGAAAAACGGTTTGCCGATGCTGCTGGGCATGGCGCTGGCGTTCACTGCGGTGGCCACGCTGGCGGCGGTGGGTGGCGGGTGGGCTGTTGACGCCAATGAATACGGCCGCATCGCCGCGTTGGTGCTGCTCGCCGTGTTTGCCTTGACGCTGATGTTTCCGGAACTGGCGGATCGCCTGGCCCGCCCGCTCGTGGCGCTGGGCGCACGGATTGCCGCTGCCAGCGACAACGGTGCGCTCAAGGACCACGCCTTCGCTTCGTCGCTGCTGCTGGGTGCGGCCACCGGCCTGCTGTGGGCGCCTTGCGCGGGGCCGGTACTGGGCCTGATCTTCACGGGTGCGGCCATTCAAGGCGCCAACGTGGGCAGCTCGCTGTTGCTGCTGGCCTACGCGGGCGGCGCGGCCACCTCACTGGCGCTGGCCTTGCTGGTGGGCGGTCGGGTTGCTGCGTTCATGCGCCGCTCGCTCGGCGTGAGCCAGTGGGCGCGGCGCGGCATGGGGGCGGCGGTGCTGGCCGGTGTGGCCCTGATTGCCGCGGGACTGGACACCGGGCTGCTCAGCCAACTGTCATTGAGCAGCACGTCCCGGATCGAGCAGAAACTCATTGACACCCTGAAGCCGCAGGGGATGAACACGGCCGTTGTTGAAACCGATGCGCCCGTGCCCGAAGCCAAGCCGCTTGTGGCCGCGAAGCTCGATATCCCCGCTGCGCCTGCGACAACCGCGCACGACAGGACTTTCGCGCCGCTGGCTGGCGCGACCGGATGGATCAACTCGCCCGCCCTGACTGCCGCCGATCTGCGCGGCAAGGTGGTGCTGGTCGACTTCTGGACCTACTCGTGCATCAACTGCCTGCGCACGCTGCCCTTCATCAGGGCCTGGGCCGACAAGTACAAGGACGCCGGCCTGGTCGTGGTGGGCGTGCATTCGCCGGAGTTCGCGTTTGAAAAGAACCCCGACAACGTGCGCAAGGCGGTGAAGGATCTGGGCATCACCTACCCGGTCGCCGTTGACAGCAATCACGCCATCTGGCGCGGGTTTCACAACCGGGCGTGGCCGGCGCTGTATTTCATCGACGCGCAGGGCAAGGTCAGGGACCAGGTCCTCGGTGAAGGGCGCTACCCCGAATCGGAGCGACTGATCCAGAAGCTGTTGGCAGAAAGCGGAAAAGCATTCAGTGCCGGCGGATTCGTCAACGCTCAAGGTGAAGGAACACAGGCTGCGCCCGGCGGCGACGTGCAGTCTGGCGAAACCTATGTGGGCCATGAACGCGCCACCGGCTTTGTGGGCGCAGGCGGCATACAGGCCGACCGGCTGCACCGCTACGAGAGCGCAGCGAGCTTGAAACTCAACCAGTGGACGCTGGGCGGTGACTGGGTCATCGAAGCCGAGCGTGCCGCCGCAGCGCACGCCGGTGCACGCCTGGCCTTTCGCTTTCACGCCCGCGACCTGCACCTGGTGCTGGGGCGTGAAACGGGCGCAGGCCCGGTGCGCTTTCGCATCCTGATCGATGGAAAACCGCCGTTGAAAGAGCACGGTACAGACGTCGCGGCAGACGGCAGCGGTGTGATCGATGCGCACCGGCTGTACCAGCTGGTCAGGTTGCCGGCTTCAGCCGGCGAGCACCTGTTTGAGATCGAGTTCCTCGACCCCGGCGCCCATGTCTACGCCTTCACGTTCGGCTGAGCCTGTTCAACGGCGTTCACAACACCACAACCCAACACGACACGACACCCCATGAAAAAACTCTGGTTCGCTTTGACCTTCTTTCTCGGCGGCTTTGCGCACGAGCTGCGCAACCCGGTCAGTTGCCAATGCATCAGTTCCAGGCCCGCGGTGGTCTGGCGCCGCCGCTGAGTTACCGGGCGCCGGGGAGATTTGTACCGCAATGTGTCTGGCCGCCGGGTGCGTACAGAACATTGCGTTGCCGAGACACCTGCGACACGCCGGCTCGATGTAATTCATCGGTGTTTCGCGAAGACATGAGCATCTCTCAACAGACTTTAAAGAAACGCATTTTTCTTCAACTTTTCAAAAAGGAATTCACCATGACCGCCATCAACACTCTCGACAAAGTCCTGTACACCGGCAAGACCCACACGCTTGGAGGCCGCAACGGAGAATCCCGCAGCTCTGACGGGCGCTTGGATATCAAGCTCTCTCCACCCGGCAGCGCAGGCGCGGGTACCAACCCTGAACAGCTGTTCGCCGCCGGTTGGTCGGCCTGTTTCATCGGTGCCATGGGCCGTGCCGCGGGGGCGCAAAAGGTCACCCTGCCCGCAGGCCTGGCTGTGGATGCCGAAGTGGACCTGGGTACGGCGGGCGACGCTTTCTTTTTGCAAGCGCGCCTGAACGTGAGCCTTCCCGGACTGGACAGCGCAACAGCCCGCGCCATCGTGGATGCCGCCCACCAGCTGTGCCCTTACTCCAAAGCCACCCGCGGCAATATCGACGTCGAGATCAACCTGGTCTGAGCCCTCGCATGACAAAGCCCGCTTGCCCTTGATATCGGGCCGGCGGGCTTTTTTGCGGCCGCTTGGCTTGCCGCTCAAGCCCCGAAAGAGGCCGGCATCACCAGCTGCGCCACCAGGCCTCCGCCGGGCCGGTTCGCCAGGCTGAGCCTCGCGCCAATGGAAGACGCCAGTTGTTGCGCAATCGCCAGGCCCAGGCCGGTGCCGCCGGTTTCGCGGTTTCTGGAGTTCTCTACGCGGTAGAAAGGCTGCAGCACCGCCTGCAATTCGGATTCGGGGATGCCGGGGCCGCGGTCCAGCACGCAGATTTCGATCTCGCCCGGCGGATTGACTTGCACCGTTAACTCCACCTCTTGCCCGAACTTCAGCGCGTTGTCGGTCAGGTTGGTCAGAATGCGCCGCATCGCCAGCGGCCGGCTCATCACCGGGTGGCCGACCTGCCCGCTCACGCGTACCGGTTTGCCGGCGTCTTCATAGTCGCAGCGCAAGGTGTCCAGCAAGGCATCGAGGTCCACCCTGCGCGGGTTCTCGTCGGCGCCGTGCAGGCTGCGCGCATAGGTCAGCGCCTCGCGCACCAGGGCCACCATCTCGTCCAGGTCGTGCTGCAGCTTGCCGCGCTGCTCTTCGTCGTCCATCAGGTCGGTGCGCAGCCGCATGCGTGTGATGGGCGTCTGCAGGTCATGCGAGATGGCGGCCAGTATCTGCGTGCGCTCCGTCAGGTAGCCGGCGATGCGTTGCTGCATGGCGTTGAAGGCCATGGAGGCACGTGCGACCTCCGTCGGGCCGCTCTCGGGCAAGGCCGTGCCCTTGAGGTCAGGGCCCAGGGCATCGGCCGCATTGGCGAGCTGCCGCAGCGGCTGGGTGGCGATGCGCACCGCGAAGAACGCGCAGACGGCGAGCAGCGACAGCTGCAGCAGCAGCAAGGCCGGCAACCAGGGTGAGGTTGGCATGGCCGCTGCCCAGAGATTGATCGTCACGGGGGCGCCGTCGCTGAGCTGCAAGTGGATATGCACGCGTTTCGGGTCGCCGGGGATCGCATTGACGGTGACCTGGTAGCGCGGGTCCACGGCGTTGGCGATAGAGGCGCTGACGCGCCCGGCGATCTCGTTGTCGGTGCCTTGCTCCGTGATGCCCGCGTCCAGTTGGTAACGGTAGTTCATGCGATCGATCAAAGGGAGCCAGGCGGCGCGTTCGTTTGCAGGCACCCTGTCCAGGATGGCGACGGAGCTGGTGACGTCTTTTTCCAGGTTGTCCAGCATCAGGTCGCGGCCCACCAGCCCCCGTTCGTACATCACCAGCACATAAGACATGGCCTGGGCGGCAAGGATGCCGAGCAGCAGGATCAGCATGAGGCGCGCAAACAGGCTTTGGGGCCAGCGCAGCCAGGCGTTCGCAGGCACCGTCATGCAGCCTCCGGCCGGGCCTGGACCGCGACGGAGAACACATAACCTTCGCTGCGGACCGTTTTGATATAACGCGGCTCGCGCGCCTCGTCCTGCAGGCGCTGGCGCAGCCGGCTCACCAGCAAATCAATGGAGCGCTCGAACAGCTCGGCATCGCGCCCCTGCGTGAGGTTGAGCAACTGGTCGCGGTTGAGGACGCGCTGCGGGTGGTCGAGAAACACACGCAGCAGGCGGTATTCAGCGCCGCTCAGGGGCACCAGCGTGCCGCTGGCGTCCAGCAGATGGCGCCCCGTGGTGTCGAGCTGCCAGTCGCCGAACGAGATCAGGTTGGAGGGCTCTTCCACCTGCAGGTTGGGCGGCAGCATGCGTGTGCGGCGCAGCACCGAACGGATGCGCGCCAGCAGCTCGCGCGCCGCAAAGGGCTTGGCCAGGTAATCGTCGGCGCCCATCTCCAGGCCGAGGATGCGGTCGGCCTCTTCGTTGCGCGCCGTGAGCATCAGGATGGGAATGGCCTTGAATTTTCCGGCGCGCAAGTCCCTGCACAAAGTGAGGCCGTCTTCGCCGGGCAGCATCAGGTCGAGCACGATCAGGTCGACGGCCACGTTCTCCAGCGCTGCACGCATATGGCGGCCGGATTCCACCTTGGTCGCGCGCAGGCCGTTTTTCTCAAGGTAGCTGCCCAGCAGCTCCCGGATTTCGCGGTCATCGTCGACGATAAGGATGTGGTCTGGCAGCATCGGTGGGTCCTTGGGAAGTCGCAATTCCGGCATTTTGCGCTTCGGCTACGGCAATGCGCTTACTGGGCCAGCAAGGCCTGGATGGTTTTTTCGGTTTCCTGATAACGCCCCTCACCGAAGTGGCTGTAGACGATCTTCCCTGTCTTGTCGATCAGGTAGACCGCCGGCCAGTAGTTGTTGTTGAAGGCGCGCCAGGTCGCGTAGCGGTTGTCCTGGGCCACGGCATGCTTGATGCCCAGGCGTTCGATGGCCGACTGCACGTTTTTGGTCGACTTCTCGTACGCAAATTCAGGCGTGTGAACGCCGACAGTCACCAAACCTTTGTCCTTGTATTTTTCATGCCAGGACTTCACCGCCGGCAGGTGGTTCAGGCAATTGATGCAGGTGTAGGTCCAGAAATCCACCAGCACCACCTTGCCCTGCTGGTCGGCCATGCGCAGCGGCGCGGAGTTCAGCCACTGGTCAATGCCGGTGAACTCCGGTGCCGCCGTTGGCGCACGGCCCAGCGGGGAAAATGCCGATGCGAAAGGCGTTGCACACACCGCAGCAGCTGCAGCAACAAATTGACGGCGGGAGGTCATGGACCGGCTCCTTTGATGGTGAGGGAACACGGCGTCAAAACATTCAGCGCCGCATGCACGCATTGGAGCGCTGAGAGGTATCACCCATGTGTCGCTTGCGGGCCGAGGAGTAACTCCGGGTATCGGGAACGCGCGCAGACACACTGACATACAAAAAGCCTTGTTTCACCGGCCCGATCGAAGCGAAGTGCCCACCTGAAAAAAAACTTAGCCAATCAAGAAACTATTCTTGCATCCATGGCGCTGGATCGCTATAGTTAGCCAATTGAGAAACTATTTTCGGACCTGCTTCATGAACCTGACACTGCATTTCCACCCGCTGTCCTCGTACTGCCAGAAAGTGCTGATCGCACTGTATGAACGCGGCCTGCCGTTTGACGCGCGCTTACTCGATCTGGGGGACGACGCGGCCCGTGCCGCTTTTCTGGACATGTGGCCCACTGGCAAGATGCCGCTGCTGGTAGATGAAGGCCGGGTTGTGCCGGAAACCAGCATCATCATCGAATACCTGGAGCGCCATCCGGGCACCGCGCCCTTACTGCCGTCCAGTGCCGATGATGGCCTTGAAGCACGACTGTGGGACCGGATGTTCGACCTGTATGTGATGACGCCCATGCAGGCCATCGTGGGTGATCGCCTGCGTTCCGCAACCGACCGCGACCCGCTGGCCGTGCCCAAGGCGAAAGCTACGCTCGCCATGGCTTACGAACTGATTGACCGACACATGGCGCACCGCCCCTGGGCTGCCGGTGAAACCTTCAGCATGGCCGATTGCGCGGCGGCGCCCTCACTCTTTTACGCAGCAACCGTGTCGCCCTTCCCGCAAGAACACACGCACCTGGCCGCCTATTTCGAGCGGCTGGTGGCTCGTCCCTCCGTTGCTCGCACCCTGTCCGAGGCCCGCCCCTTCTTCAGGTTCTACCCGGTGAAGGATGCCATCCCGGCTCGCTTCCTTGAGCAGGCGGGAGCCTGACATGCGCGCAACAACCGCTACGGCAGCGCTGGATCGAATGTTCTTTGCACTGGCTGACGCCAGCCGCAGGATGATGCTGGACCATTTGACTGACAGCCCGGCCTCAGTCTCTGAACTGGCGCGCCCGCTGGGCATCGCGCTGCCCTCAGTCGTCAAACATCTTGCAGTCCTGGAGAGCGGCGGCCTGGTGATTTCGGAAAAGGCCGGCCGCGTACGCACTTACCAGATCGCCCCCGGCGCGCTGACGGCGATGGATACCTGGGTGACCGAGCGCAAGGCGCGCTTGAACCAGCAATTCGACCGGCTCGATGCCTATCTGGCCGAACAGGCCGCAGGAGACAACCCATGACAGCACCACAGTCCACCCCGGCTACTCACACAAGCTTTACGATCGAGCGTCAATTCGCAGCCTCGCCGCAAGCCGTATTTCAGGCATGGGCCGACCCTGTGGCCAAGCGCCGATGGTCCGACTGCCACCCCGAAAACACTACAGACTACAGCCTCGATTTCCGGCCGCACGGGCGTGAGAGCCATCGCGTGGTTTACCCCGGCGGCAACGTACAACTCATCGAGAAGTTTTTTTTCGATATCGTGCAAGGTCAGCGCATCGTCTTCGCCTACGACATCTCGGTGGACGGCCGCAGACTTTCGGTATCGCTTGTCACCGTGCAGTTTTTGCCCGTGCGTGAAGGCACGCGAATGAGTTATATGGAGCAACTCACCTACCTCGACGGCCATGAGGACAAGGCCGAGCGGTTGCGCGGAACAGAGGAAGGCCTGGACCGGCTGGTACTGGAACTGCAGCCGCCGCATTCAATGCAGTGAATGCCCGAGCGCCTGACGCGACAACATGGCGGCCGAGCGCAGGACGGCATGGGCGGACACTCTTCAGAAACTCTTCCACAAAAAGAAAAAGGGTTAGCAGATATGTACCTGCTAACCCTTATCAATTTGGCGGGTGGACGTTGGAAAACAAAAAAGCCCCGTAGAACGGGGCTTTCAGGGGTGTTTTTAGCACTGTGCTGGACAGTGTAAAACGTAACCTTGGCGGAGTGGACGGGACTCGAACCCGCGACCCCCGGCGTGACAGGCCGGTATTCTAACCAACTGAACTACCACTCCTGGTAGACAACGTTTACTTCTTGCGAAGCCAAGTGCTGACGACTTGTTTACCAACTTCACCGCAGTGAAACTGGCGACCCTAAGGGGATTCGAACCCCTGTAGCCACCGTGAAAGGGTGGTGTCCTAGGCCTCTAGACGATAGGGTCAAAGCTTTGGAACTTTCCGGACAGGCTTTTTGCTTTTACACAATCAGCCCGACAAAAAACTCTACTCAATCTTTTCGACAAGTTAGTGGTGGAGGTAAACGGGATCGAACCGATGACCTCTTGCATGCCATGCAAGCGCTCTCCCAGCTGAGCTATACCCCCGTCAAGTACTGCAGGTTTCCCTGCAATTGTCGAGCCTTGAATTATAGCCCGAAAATTTGGGCTTTTCCAAATCCTCAAACAAGCTTGAGCCGGGCGACCACATCTTCGCGCTTCATGAGCTCCAGAATCGCGTCGAGTGAGGGGGTTTGCGGGGTGCCCATGACCAGCACGCGCACCGGCATGGCCAGCTGCGGCATCTTCAGGCCGGTGTCGGCCAGCACCTGCTTGATGGCGGCGGAAATCGCGGCCTTGCTCCACTCGGCGGTGCCCAGGGCTTCGGCGAGTTTGGCCAGTGCGGGGCGCACGGCATCGGTCACGTGCGTTGCCATGTCTTGCGCGCTGGGCTCGCCGCCGGTCACCAGCAGCTTGAGCCAGCCGGCCAATTCAACCAGCGTGCTGCAGCGGTCTTTGAACAGGCCGCAACCGCGAACGATGTGCGCGGCATCCAGGCCCGTCACGCCCTGCGCCTGCAGGAAGGGAGCGACCGCTTCGGCGAGCTTGTCGTCGGCCATGGCCTTGAGGTGCTGGGCATTGACCCAGCGCAGCTTGGCTTCGTCAAACTGCGCGGCGCTCTTGCCCAGGTGGTCAAGGTTGAACCACTCGACGAACTGCGCGCGGCTGAAGATTTCGTCGTCGCCGTGGCTCCAGCCCAGGCGCGCCAGGTAGTTAACCATGGCATCGGGCAAATAGCCTTCGGCCGCGTACTGCGTGACCGGCTTGGCGCCGTTGCGTTTGCTGAGCTTTTCGCCCTGCTCATTGAGCACGGTCGGCAGGTGCGCATAGACCGGCGGCTCTTTGCCCAAAGCCTTGAAGATGTTGATCTGGCGCGGCGTGTTGTTGACATGGTCGTCACCGCGGATCACATGGGTCATGGCCATGTCGATGTCGTCAACGACCACGCAGAAGTTATAGGTCGGCGTGCCGTCGGGCCGCGCGATCACCAGGTCGTCGAGTTCGTCGTTGCTGATCTCGATGCGGCCCTTGACCTTGTCGTCCCACACCACGCTGCCGCCTTGCGGATTCATGAAGCGCAGCACGGGCTGCACGCCTTCGGGCACGGGCGGCAGGGTCTTGCCGGGCGCGGGGCGCCAGGTGCCGTCATAGCGTGGTTTTTCTTTGGCGGCCATCTGCTTTTCACGCAGGGCATCGAGTTCGGCCACGCTCATGTAGCAGGGGTAGACCAGGCCGTCTTTCTGCATCTGCGCGAGCACGGCCTTGTAGCGGTCCATGCGCTGCATCTGGAAGAACGGGCCTTCGTCGTGGTTCAGGCCCAGCCAGCGCATGCCTTCGATGATGACGTCGACGGCCTCCTGGCTGGAGCGCTCGACATCGGTGTCTTCAATGCGCAGGATGAAGTCGCCGCCGGTGGCACGGGCAAACGCCCACGGGTACAGCGCGGAGCGGATGTTGCCGAGGTGGATAAATCCGGTCGGTGAAGGGGCAAAGCGGGTTCTGGTTTTTGGGGTCATGGATGCAGTCATGCGATGAGGCTCAGGCCGCGCGACAGGTCGGCCTTGATGTCGTCCACGTGGTCCAGCCCGACGGCCAGGCGCACCAGGCTCTGGCCGATGCCGGCGGCCTGGCGCTGCTCTTCACTGAGGCGCCCGTGCGAGGTGGTGGCCGAGTGGCTGATGATGGTTTTGGTGTCGCCCAGGTTGGTCGCGATGCTCAACACCTGCGTGCTGTTGATCACCTTGAAAGCATTGGCGCGTGCCACTTCAGGTGTGTCACCGCGCACGTCAAACGACAGCACTGCGCCGCCCAGCCCCGACTGCTGGCGCATGGCCAGCTCGTGCTGCGGATGCGACTCAAGGCCGGGGTAATAGACACGCGATACGGCGGGCTGCATTTCAAGCCACTGCGCAACGGCCAAGGCGTTGGCGCTCTGGGCCAGCATGCGGATGTTCAGCGTCTCCAGGCCCTTGAGCACGACCCAGGCGTTGAAGGGCGCGAGCGTCATGCCGGCGGTACGGACGATGGGGCCGAACACGTCGACGATCAGTTTGGACGGACCGCAGAGCGCGCCCGCCATCACGCGGCCCTGGCCGTCCAAATACTTGGTGCCTGAATGCATGATGAGGTCGGCGCCGAACTCCACCGGCCGCTGCAGCGCCGGTGAGCAAAAACAGTTGTCCACCGCCAGCAGCGCGCCAACGCTGTGCGCCAGGTCAGCCAGCGCCGCGATGTCGCACACCTCGGTCAGCGGATTGGTCGGCGTTTCGGCAAACAGCAGCTTGGTGGTCGGGCGCAGCGCGGCCTTCCATTCGGCCACATCGGTTTGCGACACGAAGGTCGTTTCAACGCCGAATTTACCGAACTCACGGCCAATGAGCGCAATGGTCGAGCCGAACATCGAGCGCGAGCAGATGACGTGGTCGCCGGACTTCAACAGCCCCATGCACATCATCAGGATGGCGCCCATGCCGGTCGAAGCGCCGATAGCGGCTTCGGTGCCTTCCATGGCGGCCAGGCGGCGTTCAAAACTCGTGACCGTCGGGTTCGATGTGCGGCCGTAGGTGTAGCCCTCGGTCGGGTCGGCAAAGCGCCGCGCCGAGGTCTCGGCGTCGGGCTGCACAAAACCGCTGGTCAGGTACAGCGCCTCGGAGTTTTCACCGTGCTGGCTGGGGTCCACCGCCACGCGCACGGCCAGCGTGTCACGGTGCAGGTTGCCGGGCAATTGTTTTTTTGTCATCGGTTCAGGCTTCTTGCGGATTGGGCAGCGCCAGGCGGGACACATCCACGTCGCCTTCTTCGCCGGCACTGTCGGCGCGCTGCGAATTCATCGCGGCGATGGTTTCAGCGGTCACGTCACCCGTGATGTAGACGCCGTCAAAGCAGGAGGCATCAAAGCCGTCGAGCTTGCCGTTGAGCGAGCCGATGGCGCGTTTCATGCCGTCCACGTCCTGGTAGATCAGCGCGTCGCAGCCGATCACCTGGCGGATTTCTTCAACGGTGCGGCCATGGGCCACCAGCTCGTCCGGCGTAGGCATATCGATGCCGTACACGTTGGGAAAGCGCACGGGCGGCGCGGCGCTGGCCAGGTACACCTTGCGCGCACCGGCGTCACGCGCCATCTGCACGATCTCGCGGCTGGTGGTACCGCGCACGATGGAGTCGTCCACCAGCAGTACGTTGCGGCCCTTGAACTCGCTGGCGATCACGTTGAGCTTCTGGCGCACGGACTTCTTGCGCACGCCCTGCCCCGGCATGATGAAGGTGCGGCCCACGTAGCGGTTCTTGACGAAACCTTCGCGGTACGGAATGCCCAGCAGGTGCGCCAGTTGTGTGGCGCTGGGGCGGCTGGATTCGGGGATCGGGATGATCACGTCGATCTCGCTGGGCGGCACGGTGGACACCACACGCTTGGCCAGCGTCTCGCCCAGGTTCAAGCGGGCCTGGTAGACCGAGATACCGTCCAGCACCGAGTCAGGGCGGGCGAGGTAAACAAATTCGAAGATGCAGGGGTTGAGCTTGGCGTTGGGCGCGCACTGCTCGGCGTGCACCACGCCTTCCATGTCCACGTACACCGCCTCACCGGGCGCGATGTCGCGCTCGAACTGGTGCGAAGTGCCTTCCAGCGCCACCGATTCGCTGGCCACCATGACGGTGGCGCCGTTTTCATTCTCACCGCGGCCGATGCACAGAGGCCGGATGCCGAAGGGATCACGAAATGCCAGCAAACCGTGGCCGGCGATGAGCGCGACAACGGCGTAAGAACCCTTGACGCGCTTGTGCACGCCGCGCACGGCGGCAAACACGTCGATGGGCTTGAGCGGCAGGCCGCGCGTGGTTTTTTCCAGCTCATGCGCCAGCACATTGAGCAGCACTTCGGAGTCGCTGTCGGTGTTGATGTGGCGGTGGTCGGTGTTGAAGAGCTCGGCCTTGAGCTCGGCCGCGTTGGTCAGGTTGCCGTTGTGCGATAGCACCAGGCCAAACGGGGCGTTGACGTAAAACGGCTGGGCTTCGTCTTCGCTGTAGGCATTGCCGGCCGTGGGGTAGCGCACCTGGCCCAGGCCCACATTGCCCGGCAGTGCGCGCATGTTGCGGGTGCGGAACACGTCGCGCACCATGCCCTTGGCCTTGTGCATGTAGAACTTGCGCCCTTGCTGCGTGACGATACCCGCGGCATCCTGGCCGCGATGCTGCAGCAGCAACAGGCCGTCATAGATCAGTTGATTGACCGGGGCTTTGCTGACGACGCCGACTATCCCGCACATGGTGTTCCGATCATGAAGAGTTGACTCTAAAAAGTTAAATTAAATACTTGGCAAACTGTTCGGGCAGCAAGGGCTTGAGCGCATGCAGCGTTGCCGTCAGCAGCGGCGCGCCCTTCGATTCCTGCCACCAGCTGCCGGACTTGAGCGCCGTCATGTTGATCACGACGGTCGCTGCCAGCAGCAAAATAATTCCGCGCAGCACGCCAAAGGCGGCTCCGAACACCCTGTCCACCGGCGCCAGGCCGATGGCGGCCACCAGCTTTTTCACCAGAAACGCCAGCAGCCCCGCCGCGAACACCGAGGCGATAAAAATCAGCACAAAAGCCGCTGCGTAGCGCACCGGGTCAGAAGCAGACTGAACCGGCAACCGGGTGGCCAGGTCAGGCGCAAACCATTGCGCCACATAAAACGACACCGCCCAGCCCAGCACCGACAACACCTCGTACATCAACCCGCGCCATGCACCCAGCAGCATGGAAAACACCAGCACCCCCAGCAAAACCCAGTCAACAGACGTCACGAAATTACCAAAGGCGTTGCTTACAAGGTCAGGATGGCGGCCGGCAAATCAAGGCCCTTGATTTTGCTGGCGGCTTTTTCAGCCTCGGCCTTGCTGGCAAATGGCCCCACACGGACGCGGATTCGCTTGCCGTCCTTGGTTTCGGCCACTTGGGTATAGGTTTTCAGGCCCGCTTTTTCGACCTTCAGGCGGGCTTCGCGGGCCTTGGTGTCGTCGGCGAAAGCGCCCACCTGAACCACGAACCGGCCTGCGGCCTCGGCAGTGGCGGCCGGCTTGGCCGCGGGCGGCGGCGTGCCGTTGAGCAATGCGGCAGCGCGGGCGGCGTCGTCGCCCGTCGCGGCAGGCTTGGCGGCTGGTTTTGTTTCAGGCTTGACGGCCGGCTTCACCTCAGGCTTGGCTTCGGGCTTCGGTTGGGGCTTTGCTTCGTTTTTGATAGCGGCTGGTGCAGACGCCGTGTGGGCTGGAGCCGGATTTGATGAAACAATCTCTTCCTTGGGCGCCAGGCTGGCGTTGGCCGCCACTTTCTCGGCAGGCTTGGGTGTTGCGGCGGGTGCGGCCGCAGGCGCCGTGGCGGTGGCCGGCGCGGGCGTCACCAGGGGCTTGACCGTGCCTTTGCCGGGAATTTCAATCGGGATGTCGACCGGAATCGGCCGGGGCTGCGTGTCAAACACCAGCGGAAAACCCACCACGCCGATCAGCACCAGCACGGCCGAGCCGATCAGGCGGTGCTTGGCGCGCTTGCGCATCACTTCCACGCTGTCCGTTTGAGCGGCTGACCCGGCAGCAGGGGCAGTGTTGGAGCCGCCCCGGCGGAAGTTGAAAAACGGCATGGTGTGGCTTGAATCCGATAAGGGTGACGTCGACGGTGACCGCGGGCTGAAAGCCCTCTAAAAACGCTTCAGGTGGCCAGGTGCGGGGCCGAAAGACGCGGCACGCCGTCCTTCAAAATGCCGCCCACCGTGTAGAAGGAGCCGAACACGACAATTCTATCAGCGGGGGTCGCGGCCTTGACTGCGGCCTGCAGCGCGGCTTCCGGGGATTTGTAAGTGCCGGACGCCGCATCAGGCCGGGTGTTGGCCGCCGTCCATTTCACCTGCAAATCGGCTGCGGTGGCGGCCCGCGGCGTCGGCAGATCGGTGAAATACCACTTGTCGATCAGCGGCCCCACCCGCGCCAGCATGGGCGCGAGGTCTTTGTCGGCCATGGCGCCAAACACGGCGTGGGTGCAGGGATAAAAGCCCATCGCGTCCAGGTTTTCCGCCAGGGCGGCCACCGAATGCGGGTTGTGGGCCACGTCCAGCACCAGCGTGGGCTGGCCAGGCACGATCTGGAAGCGCCCCGGCAACTCGACCATCGACAGGCCATTGCGCACCGCTTGGGCCGTTATCGGCAGGCGATCGCGCAGGGCCGTCAGCGCCGCCAGCACGCCCGAGGCATTGACCAGCTGGTTGGCGCCGCGCAAGGCCGGATAGGCCAGCCCGGCATAACGCCGCCCGCGCCCTGCCCAGCCCCATTGCTGCTTGTCGCCCGAGAAATTGAAGTCGGTGCCAAAGCGCCACAAGTCAGCGCCCACTGCGGCGGCGTGGTCAATGATGCTTTGCGGCGGCACCGGGTCGCTCACGATGACGGGCTTGCCGGCGCGCATGATGCCGGCCTTTTCACGGCCAATGCTTTCGCGGTCGGGGCCCAGGTATTCCATGTGGTCCAGGTCGATGCTGGTGATCACCGCGCAGTCGGCGTCCAGCATGTTGACGGCGTCCAGCCGCCCGCCCAGGCCGACTTCGAGGATGACGACGTCGAGCTTGGCAGCGGCCAGCAATTGCAGGATGGCCAGCGTGGTGAACTCGAAGTAGGTCAGCGAAATATCCTCGCCGTTTTGGGTTCTGGCCCGCTCCACCCCTTCAAAGTTCGCTATCAAATCAGGAGCACTGACGATGTCGCCGCGCACCCGGCAGCGCTCTTCGAAATGCACCAGGTGCGGCGAGGTGAAGACGCCGGTGCGGTAGCCGGCCTGCAGCAAGATGGCTTCCAGCATCGCGCAGGTCGAGCCCTTGCCGTTGGTGCCGGCGACCGTGATGATGGGGCAGTCAAAGACCAGGCCCATGCGCTTGGCCACGGCGCTGATGCGGGTCAGGCCCATGTCGATGCCGACGGGGTGAATGTGCTCGCAGTAGGCCAGCCAGTCGTCGAGAGTTTTCAAATTTTGCATAGAGCCCGCAATTGTCGCGCAGGCCTCAAAACCTTGAGCTCAGCGGGCGAAGCGGTCTGTGGCGGCAATCAATTGGCGCAAGATGCCGGGCTCATTGAACGCATGGCCCGCATCGGCCACCAGCTGGAAATCCGCCTCGGGCCAGGCGCGGTGCAGGTCCCAGGCGGTTTTGGCCGGCGTGGCCACGTCGTAGCGGCCTTGCACGATGACGCCCGGAATTTCGGCCAGCTTGTGCGCGTCCCGGATCAACTGGCCTTCTTCGAGCCAGCCGGCGTGCACAAAGTAATGGTTTTCAATGCGCGCAAAGGCCAGCGCGAAGTCGTCGCCGCCGTGCAGTTCAGTAAACGCCGGGTCGGGCAGCAGCGTGATGGTCTGGCCTTCCCAAAGGCTCCAGGCGCGGGCGGCGGCCAGCTGCGCCGCACGGTCGGTGCCCACCAGGCGTTTGCGGTAGGCCGCCATGAGGTCGCCGCGTTCGGCTTCTGGAATGGGTGCGAGAAAGTCTTCCCACAGGTCGGGAAACAGCCAGGACGCCCCTTCCTGGTAGTACCACAGCACCTCGGCGCGCCGCAGCGCGAAGATGCCGCGCAGGATGAGTTCAGACACCCGGGCCGGATGCGCCTGGGCATACGCCAGCGCCAGCGTGCTGCCCCAGGAGCCGCCGAAGACCAGCCAGCGCTCCACGCCCAGCAGCGTGCGCAGCCGTTCGATGTCGGCCACCAGATCCCAGGTCGTGTTGTTCTCCAGCGAGGCGCTGGGGCGCGAACGGCCGCAGCCGCGCTGGTCGAACAGCAGCACGCAATAGCGCTCGGGGTCGAACAGGCGGCGATGCTCGGGCGAGCAACCCGCGCCGGGCCCGCCGTGCAAAAACACCGCCGGCTTGCCCTTGGGGTTGCCGCACAGCTCCCAGTACACCGAGTGGCCGTCGCCGGTTTCAAGAACGCCGGTGCGGAAGGGCTCGATGGGTGGGTAGAGGCTGGTTGGGGCGGATGGCGCGGCGGGCGCGACTGAGGCAGCGGTCATGGATAGGCAGTCCGTGTTGAGGCGTGTGTAAAGAGGTGGCTGGCGAGGCCGGGCCGGCCAGCGTTCTTCATTATTCCAGCCTTGCCCAAGAGACGTCCGCGCGTCGGGTTCTCACGGGTTTTGCCGCAGTTTGCTATCTATTTGATAGCTAACTGTCCATACAGTGCCTTGACAAAACCCCTTTTTTCCTTAAGTTTTCCGGTTCAGGAAATCTGCCAGAATCGCGCCATGATCATTCTTTACGGCATCCCCAATTGCGACACGGTCAAAAAGGCCCGTACCTGGCTAGGCGACCACGGCGTGGACTATCAGTTTCACGATTTCAAGAAGCAAGGCGTTCCAGCCGGCCAGCTCACACGCTGGACGCAAGCCGCCGGCTGGGAAAAGGTCCTCAACCGTCAGGGCACCACCTGGCGCAAGCTGGATGCGGCTGTGCAGGCGGGTGTGCACGACAGTGCCAGCGCCGAGGCCGTCATGCTGGCCAACCCCAGCGTCATCAAGCGCCCGGTGGTGGACTGGGGCAATGGCATCACGGTCGGGTTTAACGCCGAGGCCTGGGCCGGACGGGTTTGAGAAAAGGCCACGCGCCCGCCGCGTGCCCTTTGTCATATTTTTGAACCCCTTGCCCCGGATTCCGTGGTTTTCTCCCCTCTTTTGCCTTCTTTTCCCCTCTGAACAGCTTTACCGTCGATTTACCGAACTCTGCGCCCCAAAACGACTCTGACTTACTAAAATTGGGGTTGCCTCCGGAGCGCTCTCACCAGAGCCCTCCGCAGCACGGGCCGCTCATCCAGCGGCGCAACTTCAGCCATTTGCTGAAAAGGGTCTGAATCATGAAAAAAGCACTTGTCCTCTCCACACTCGCCGCAGCCGCCGGTTTTGCGGCCGTGCCCGCCTCCGCCATGGACATCCTGGCGCGGGTGATCTCCAGCACGCCGGTGGTCCAGCAGGTGGCCGTGCCGCGCCAGGTCTGCAGCAACCAGCCCGTCATTACGCAGGGCCCCAATTCAGGTGCCGGTGCGCTGATGGGCGCCATCGCCGGCGGTGCAGCCGGCAACGCCATCGGTAACGGCAGCGGCCGCGCAGTGGCCACCGTGATCGGCCTGGTAGGCGGTGCCATGGTGGGCGACCGCATTGAAGGCAACAACACCCAGGTCCAGAACATGCAGCAATGCACGACGCAGACCTACTACGAGAACCGCCCCAGCCACTTCAACGTGGTCTATGAATACCAGGGCACGCAGTACAACACCCAGATGGCCAACGACCCCGGCCAGTACGTGCGCCTGCAGGTCACGCCGGTCGGCGCGATGGCGCCTGCACCGCAGACCTTCCAGTCGGCGCCGCAACCCCAGGCGTATGCGGAACCCGCGCAGCAAGGTTATGTGGTTCAGCAGCCTGTCTATGTGCAGCCAACGTATGTGCAACCGGCGGTGTACCCGGCCTACTACCCGCGCCCTTATTACCAGCCCTATTACGCGCCGATCGGCCTGTCACTGAACTTCGGCTACAGCCGGGGTTATGGCGGACATCGCCACTGGCGCTAAAACCGCCGGCACTGCCGGTTTGGGTTGAATGAAAAAAGGGGCGTTTGTAACGCCCCTTTTTTTTCTGCCTACCCGTTAGCCGCTCACAAAGCCCAGCGAAGCGGTCCTGGCTAGGCGCGTCGCCGCAGACAGTGCTACAGCACGGCAAGGCGGCGCAACAACGCCAGGAGGGTTTTGTGAGTGGCGCTACTTAGGCGTCTCGATGAGCGCGCCCTTGAACAACAACGGCCCGGTCGCCGCGGTGCCCGGTGGCACGCCGCCCTTGGGCTCCAGCGTGATCGCCAGCCCCGGAACCTGGCGCATGTCGGTATCCGCGACGTTCAAGCGAGCAACCCCACCTGCAGTCATGACACCCAGCGACTTGGGCGCAGCGCCCGCGCCCGGTGGCAAGGCCCACAGTTCCAGCGACTTGTCAGGCGGCTCTCTGAAATTGCCGACGCGTTTGAGCACCAGCGTCTTGTTCTTGGGGTCAAAGGTCACCAGCAGCGATGCCGACGCCTTGTCGTCCGTCAGCACAGCCACGTATTCGATCGCCGGCGTCGCCGTCAGTTTGGCTGTCAACTCGCCGACCTGCCCGCTCAAGCGGCCGTTCACATTCAGTCCGACAACGACAGCCGCCACGGTGGCGATCGCGCCCGCTGCAGCGCCGCCGCGCCACAGGCCCAGGCTGGCCCACCAGCCGCCCGCCGCAGGGGCCGGCGTTGCGCGCGCGGCCTGCATGGCGCGCGCTTCTTTGTCGGCCTTGACGAGGTTTTCAATGCGCTTCCAGACCACCGGGCTGGGCGCCTCTTGCGGCTGCAGTTCAGCCACGGACGACAGCCGGCTTTGCCAGATCAGCGCCGCAGCGCGCAAAGGAGCGTTGTCACGTGCCAGCGCCTCAAAGCGGCGGCGCGCGCCACCGCGCAGCGTGCCCAGCGCGTAGCTGGCCGCGAGCTGGTCCATCAGGGAGGGGTTGTTTTGCAAGTTCATTACGCGAACCTCGCCATGCAACCGCGGAGTTGTTCAAGTCCGCGGCGGATCCATGTTTTGACCGTACCCAGCGGCAGCTTCAGCTGTTCGGCCAGTTCACCATGGCTCAAATCGCGCAAATACGCCAGGCTCACCACTTCACGCTGCTTGTGCTCCAGCTGGCCCAGGCACTGGTGCAGGGCCCAGGCCTGCTCGCTGGCCTGGGTGGTGTCCATCGGGTTGGGCGAGTCGCCCGCCACGGTGTCGGAAATCACGTCGTCAAGTTCCTGCATCAGGTCGGCGCGGTCAGACGCCCGGCGCCGTAAAAAATCAAGGCCGCGGCTGCGCACCACCAGCCCCATCCAGGCCATGGGCGGCGAAAGGGTGGATTTGTAGTCGCCGGCAATCCGCCAGATATTGAGAAAGGCCTCCTGCAGCACGTCTTCAGCCCACTCGCGGTTGGTCACCACACGCACGGCCACGCCGTAAAGCTTGGACGAGGTCAGCTCGTAAAGCTCCCGCAGGGCCGACTCATCGGCTTGGGCCACACGGTCAATCAGGGCGATCAATTGGATATCCGGGCTTTCTGGTTTCATGCAGCCATTGTGAGGGATCAGCCGGAAATCGAAAATCAGCGAAAACACGGCAAGGTATCCCTCAAATACGCCACGCAGGCCCAAACGGATTCACCGGGGGACAGGCAGAAGGCCTCGGTGACCTAAAATCAGCGGTTTGAGCGCTCTGTGGGGCCCCTGCAACACACACCCTCTCCACCCTTTTTTATCCTCAGCCCCTTCCCATGCCTACCGAAAAATTCGACAACGTCAGCGTCAGCACCCAGGCCAATGTGTACTTTGACGGCAAATGCGTGAGCCACGGCATCACCTTTGCCGACGGCACCAAAAAGTCGGTAGGCGTGATCCTCCCGGCCAGCCTGACCTTCAACACCGGCGCGCCCGAGATCATGGAATGCGTGGCCGGCGCCTGTGAATACAAGCTGGCCGGCAGCGACGAATGGGTCAAGTCCTCGGCGGGCGAGAAATTCAGCGTGCCGGGCAACGCCAAATTCGAGATCCGCGTGGCAGCCGGCGAAGCGGCTTACCACTACATCTGCCATTTCGGTTAAAACACCCAGACCCCAAAACGCTCCTTTTTTCATAGCTATCAGCCCATATTCAGTGCGGGCTACAGCGATATTCAGGCCTAAAACATGTCCAACACCATTCTGCAAAACATCCCCGCCAACCAAAAGGTCGGCATCGCGTTCTCTGGCGGCCTGGACACCAGCGCTGCGCTGTTGTGGATGAAACAGAAGGGCGCCCTGCCCTACGCCTACACCGCCAACCTCGGCCAGCCCGACGAAGCGGACTACGACGAGATCCCGCGCAAGGCCATGGAATACGGCGCCATCAAGGCCCGCCTGGTCGACTGCCGCCCGCAGCTCGCCGCTGAAGGCATTGCCGCGCTGCAAAGCGGCGCCTTCCACATCACCACCGCCGGCGTCACCTACTTCAACACCACGCCCCTGGGCCGCGCTGTGACGGGCACGATGCTGGTCAGCGCGATGAAGCAGGACGACGTGAACATCTGGGGCGACGGCTCGACCTTCAAGGGAAACGACATCGAGCGCTTCTACCGCTACGGCCTGCTGACCAACCCGGCGCTGAAGATCTACAAACCCTGGCTGGACCAGCAGTTCATCGACGAGCTGGGCGGCCGCTCTGAAATGAGCGCCTTCATGACGGCCAACGGCTTTGGCTACAAGATGAGCGCCGAGAAGGCCTACAGCACCGACAGCAACATGCTGGGCGCCACGCACGAAGCCAAAGACCTGGAAAACCTCAACAGCGGCATCAAGATCGTCAACCCCATCATGGGCGTGCCCTTCTGGAAAGACGACTGCGTCGTCAAGGCCGAAGAAGTGAGCGTGACCTTTGAAGAAGGCCGCCCCGTAGCGCTCAACGGCGTGCATTACCCCGACCTCGTGAGCCTGATCCTCAAGGCCAACGAAATCGGCGGCCGCCACGGCCTGGGCATGAGCGACCAGATCGAAAACCGCATCATCGAAGCCAAGAGCCGCGGCATCTACGAAGCCCCCGGCCTGGCGCTGCTGTTCATCGCCTACGAGCGCCTGGTCACCGGCATCCACAACGAAGACACCATCGAACAATACCGCGACAACGGCCGCAAGCTCGGCCGCCTGCTGTACCAAGGCCGCTGGTTCGACAGCCAGGCCATCATGCTGCGCGAAACCGCCCAACGCTGGATCGCCAGCGCCATCACCGGCACTGTGACGATGGAACTGCGCCGCGGCAACGACTACTCGCTGTTGAACACCGAGTCGCCCAACCTGACCTATGCGCCTGAGCGTTTGAGCATGGAAAAGGTGGAAGACGCGCCGTTCTCGCCGCTGGATCGGATTGGGCAACTGACTATGCGTAATCTGGACATCACGGATACGCGGGCCAAGCTGGGGATTTATTCCAATGCCGGGATGCTGGAGTTGGGCAAGGGGGATGATTTCTTGAAGCTGGGTAAGTAAACCTCGACTGAAGGCCCAAAGATAAAGCCCGCCAGGCGAAAGCCTGGCGGGCTTTTTTGTTTGCGTTAATGTTCAGCGAGTCAGGGCAGCAACTTCAAACCCAGCTCTTTCAAAAAGTCGTTGTGCTTTTCTTTGGCTGCAGCAATCGCTTTTTCAATCTTGACCAGCTCGCGATTCGTCTTTGCCAAGTCAATTTCTGTCTCGCTCACCGTCGTGCTGATGTAGCGCGAGATGTTAAGGTTGAAGTCGTTTTTCTCAATCTCTGCCATCTCCACCCGGCGAGAGTACCGCGCTTCTTCCTTGCGGAACTGGTACGTTTTGATGATTTTGGCAATGTGCGCGTCCGTCAGTTGGTTTTGGCGCTTACCTTTGACGAAGTGTTCCGCCGCATTGATTAACAACACGTCGTCTGGCTTCTTGCACTTCTTGAGTACCAAAATGCAAACCGGAATGCCGGTGGAATAAAACAGGTTGGACGGCAGGCTAATCACAGTGTCGATGTGACCGTCCTTCAGCAATTTGGTGCGAATGCGCTCTTCTGCGCCGCCCCGGAACAGCACACCGTGCGGCAGGATGATGGCCATCACACCTTCTTCTTTCAGGAAGTGAAAGCCGTGCAGCAAGAAGGCAAAGTCGGCCGCCGACTTGGGCGCCAACCCGTGGTTTTTGAAGCGAACGTCGTCCCCCATTGCCTCCGTCGGCTCCCAGCGGTAACTGAATGGCGGGTTGGCCACGATGGCATCGAAGGCAGGTTTCTTGGCCGGATTCAGCTCGCGCAGGATGTCCCAGTCGTTGGTGAGTGTGTCGCCGTGGAAGATTTCAAACTCGGTGTCTTTCACCCCGTGCAGCAGCATGTTCATGCGCGCCAGGTTGTAGGTAGTGATGTTCTTTTCTTGCCCGTAGATCTTGCCAATACCATGCGGCCCCATGCGCTTGCGCACATTCAGCAACAGCGAGCCTGAGCCGCACGCAAAATCCATCACGCTTTCTAGCCGTTGCTTCTTGCCCGTTTTGGGTTCCTGACTGTCCAACGTGACGATGGTGGAGAGAATGTCCGAGATTTGCTGCGGCGTATAAAACTCACCTGCCTTCTTGCCGGAGCCAGCGGCAAACTGGCCAATTAGGTATTCGTAGGCATCACCCAGCGCATCCATTTCTTTAGAAAACTCTGCCAGCCCATCAGCGATTTTTTGGATGATTGTGCATAGCTTGGCATTGCGTTCCGTATATCGTTTACCCAATTTGGGCGACGCCAGGTCAATTTCTGAAAACAAGCCCTGAAACGTGCTTTGGAAGGATTCAGTTTCAATGTAATTGAAACCCCTTTGCAACGTACGCAGTAATTCGTCGTCTTGCGTACGGGCCAAATTGGCAATGCTGCTCCACAGGTGCTGCGGCTCAATCACGTAATGCACCTTGCGGCGCATCTGTTTTTCGAATGCCGCCACATCGTCCAAGTTCTCTTCGTACCAGAGTTGGAGAGGGGTACTTACTCCGACTTTTAGCAATTCAGCAATAGCCAAATCCGGATAGTCGCGACCCAGTTCCTTCTTAGCAGCTGCCTCGTAATTGTCTGACAGATAGCGCAGGAATAGGAAGGACAGCATGTAGTCGCGGAAATCATCCGCATCCATGGCTCCGCGCAATTGGTCGGCAATAGCCCAGAGGGTCTTGCCCAGTTGTTTCTGATTTTGTTCGGTCATGGTGTTGGCTCAGGTACTCGTGTCTTGGTCGCTAGTCTTCTGGCGGGCCGTTCAAGGATATCGGGCAAAGAAAACTTATAGCGACCCAAAAAAGCGTCAAGGATCCGTCTAAAAAGCTGCTTGTTGTCGTCAACCATAGCCATTGGCTGATAGATTTCGTACTTGCCATGGCTTAGCAAATTGAGCGCTCGGGCATACAGGTCCGTGTCATCAAAGCCCTGAATGCAGGCAGAAAAATCATCGTGACCAAAAAAAGTAGCGGTTTTCTCCAGAATGCTGCGCAGCATGTTGAAGTGATAGGTGTAGAGCTCTCCGCTCTCGGCGGCCTTCTGCACTTCCGCCAGCATGGCTACGTGGTGAAAAAACGGCGTGTCATCCGTAGCACGCAGCGTGTATGCAGTGCCCCGCTCAGGACGGTGGAAGAAATACTTCTTGTGCGGGTCCTTCTTCAGCTCGTTGCACACCACGTTGAAGAACAAGGCATGGTGCGATGACACGACCGCCTTGATGGGCGCCGCGGTCACCATGCTCGGCGCGCTCTCGCCTTCGGACGGTCCAACAGCACCCACCGCTTCCGGTCGGGTTCTGCTTTTGGCTTTGCGCAGCAACTTGGCCAAATCACTGGCCACGGCAATGGCATTGTTGTCGTCCAGCGATGTGACGGGGTCGTCAATGTAGAGATACTTCACCCACTGGTACGACTCAGCTCCATCAATCACACGCTCGCAAATGGCCATGAATACACACCAGATGAAAATGTTTTCTTCACCACGAGACACTTTGATGTGGTTGATGTCATCCTTGCGAAAGCTGACGTGCCAATTGTCATAGTCAATATCGAACAGAAAATCCGCGTAGCGGCCCAGGTAATAGCCAATACGCTCCTCTAGAGCCAAGTCTTTCAGGCCCTTGAAAAACTTTGAGTCAGTATTGATATGAAGCCGGCGCTCGCTGTCTTTTTCCAAGTCGTTGTCCCACGAGAACAAGTCTTCAGTGAAAGCATTGAAATAAAGCGTGTCGCCCACTGACTCTGTGATCGTGAGTGACTGGTTTACATGGTCACCAACACGAAAAGGCCGCGAAGTTCGCTTCTTGCCTGCATCCTTGAACGCCATTGACAAGCGAGTCTTTCCCGTGCCGTTGTAGGCATAAAGAAGCACAAAGTCCTGATTGCCACCATTCAGGTCATCGCGCAACCGTGTCACCAGTCTGCGCATGTCCGTGTAGCGATGAATCTTCAATTTCTCGCTCATGCTTTGACCTCCGCCGCCGATGGGAAAAGCTGCTGCATCAGCCCTTTCTTTTGGGTTTTGAGGGCTTCGAGTTGTTGGGTTGCGGCGGTGATGAGGGTGTCGAGGGAGGTGAAGCAATCGGCGATTTTTTGTTGTTCTCGGAAAGACGGAAGCGCAAGTTCAATGCGAGCGATATCTTTGTAATAGATGCGGACACGCACGCTACCATCGCCGCCTTCGGTTACGAATTCTTCCCAAGCTTTAGTCTTCCGGAAGTGATCGAAATAACTGGGAGCCATACCCGACCCCCCATTTGTGAGGCACTTGAAGACGACATAGTCGGGACTGACGAGTATTTCGCGTTTACCCTTCCACTGAGCGATTGAACCGATGTTCAGCCGCATCGGGTTGTAGGCGAACCAATCGTTCTCAACCAGTTTGTAGCGCGCAATGTCTGCCGCGATAAGGCGTGCTTCCATCGGAACGATGCCGTCTGCCTTGGTCACGCCCATAACCGAATCGACTGCGTGCTTCTTGCCGTTGCGGATCCGACATTCTTCAGTCACGTCACCGAGCAACACGTTTCGCAATGCCGCTCCCCGAAACTCAGGAAACCGAAGACGTGGTTGGGTCTCGCCTTCGCGGGGGAAAAGCTGCTGCATTAGCCCTTTTTTATGGGTCTTGAGCGCGTCCACTTTGCGGGCTTGCGCGGCGATCAGTTCGTCCAAGGAGCTTAGGCAGTCAGCGATTTTTTTTTGTTCATCGGGATTCGGAATAGCGAGCGGCACCTCCGCAAGATCCGACGAATTAATCGCCGGGTAGCTTGAACCAGTGCATTTCGCAATTACTCGATCAACGAAACTATCAACATGAACGGCCTGAAATAGAAAGTCGGCCGCATCTTTCGCTCTGAGTTGCGCGTATCCAGTAGATGCAACGTAGTCCGAGCCTTCACTGCCTTTGAAATGGAAGTTGTTTCGCTGATATGGTCGAACAATCTGAAAGATCACATCGTCGGGCTGCAATAGCCTTTGCGCTCTGCTCGGTGCTTCATCTCTAGTAATAATCTTGCGCCGAGTCAACTTCCCCGCTTCCACTGACTCAAGGTCGATATACACAAACCTCTCGGGCAATGCAGAGTTCGCAGGATTTAACTCGCAGGCATCTTTCAGTCTCTTCGGAGTCCACCCACTAGTCTGACGAAACTCCGGAAACCGCAGCTTCGGCACCAGCAGCGCTTTGTTCTTAGTGCTCATAAGCGCTCAACCCAGAAATATCCCGCCCCTGCGCACGCTTCTGCAGCAGCGGCACCAGCTCTTTCATCAGCGCCAGTTCAGCCTGAGCGCGGGCCTTCCAGCCCAAGTCCAGCGGGGCCATCAGATCGCTCAAGACTTCACCATCAAAAATCATACGCTGCAAGATGCCGTCCACAAAGGTTTTCAGGGCGGCGGGGGCTAGTTGATGGCGGGTGGCTATGTCGGTGAGTTCAGCGCTGTCTTTTTCTTTTTTGAACCGGGTGTAGCCCTCGCGGATGGCAGTCTCGCTCAAGCCTTCACCCGCCTTCAAGGTATTAATGTAGGCAGTAATGTCGTCGCGCTCGTTCATGAACTTGGCATCGGCCAGGATCAAGCCAATCAGCTCATCCTTGGTCATCTTCTGTTTGCCCGTGCCCTGCGAGTAGCGGGACATGAGGCCCATGATGTAGTCGTAGTCGATCAGTGCACTGGCGAACAGCACAAACTCAAAGTCGAGCTGGTTCACATCGGCCTCGTCATCGCCTTTCGTTTCGCCACCTTTGTCTTGCTGGGCTTGTTGCTGCTTGAGGCGCTGGGCGGTTTCGAGGTAGGCACCGCGAAAGCCTTGCAGGTTTTCTGCGGGCAAGATGTGCTCTATGGCAACGGCGTTGTCCTCGGTCAAGTCGGTGTACTGGTCGAGCTGGGTTTTGAGGCGCTGCACTTCCTTGAAGTTTTTGATAAAGGCGGCGCGGGCGTCGTCGCCCTTGAGGCTGTGCACAGCGTCGGGCGTGCAGGCCAGGCCCTGGCTTTGCATGAAGTCGGCCAGAACGGTGACGGCTGCGTCCAGCTTCTGGATGACGACTGGGACCTTGTCCACCAGCCAGATCGTGCGGGCCTCTTCGCCCGACTTCTCGCCGGAGAACAGCGCAATGGCGGCATCTACGTTGGCTTGCTGCTGGCGAAAGTCCAGGATGTTGCCGTAGGGCTTGGTGCCGTTGAGCACGCGGTTGGTGCGTGAGAAGGCCTGTATCAAGCCGTGGTACTTGAGGTTTTTGTCCACGTACAGGGTGTTGAGATATTTGCTGTCAAAGCCGGTAAGCAGCATGTCCACCACGATGGTGATATCGATCTTCTTGGCGGCAGGGTAGTCGGCGTTGGGCCACTGATGGTCTTTGATGCGCTTTTGCACGTCCTGGTAGTACAGGTCAAATTCGCCAATACTGTGATTGGTGCCGTAGCGCGTGTTGTAGCTGGCCAGGATGGCTTTGAGCGCGTTCTTCTTTTCCTCGGGGTCTTTTTCGTTATCCAGCTTCTCCTGTGGCAGGTCTTCCTGGATTTGCTTTACATCGGGGTTGCCATCGGCAGGGGGCGAGAAAACGCAGGCGATGTTGAGAGGCACGAAGTTCGGGTCGGCCTTCTGCTTTGCTTCTTGCAGGCTCTGGAATAGCCCGTGGTATTCGATGGCATCGTTGATGCTGGCGGTGGCCAGCACGGCGTTGAAGCGACGGCCGGCCGTGGCCGTGTCGTGCTTGGCCAAGATGGCTTCGATCACCGCCCGTTTGGTTAGCGCCTCGCCCGCCTTGGGTGGGTTCTTGCCGTCTGGCTTGAAGTAGTCCACATGGAAGCGCAGCACATTGGCGTCTTCAATAGCGTGGGTGATGGTGTAGGCGTGCAGTTGCTTCTGGAAGATGTCTTCCGTGGTACGCAACTGGCCTTCTTCGCCCTCGAACTGCTTGACCGTGGCGTTCTTCTCGAAGATGGGCGTACCGGTAAAACCAAAGAGCTGAGCCTTAGGGAAAAAGTTCTTTATGGCGTCGTGGTTATCGCCGAATTGCGAGCGGTGGCATTCGTCAAAGATGAAGACGATGCGCTTGTCGCTGAGCGGCGCCAGTTGCTCTTTGAAGGTGGCCTTGCCGTCCTTTTTTTGCTGCTTGTTGCGTTTGCTATTTTCATCAAGCGCCAAGCCCAGCTTCTGGATGGTGGTAACGATCACCTTGTCGACATAGTCGTCAGACAGCAAGCGGCGCACCAGCGTGGCGGTGTTGGTGTTTTCCTCCACACAGCCTTCCTGGAAGCGGTTGAATTCCTCGCGGGTCTGGCGGTCGAGGTCCTTGCGGTCAACCACAAAAAGGCATTTCTCAATGTCGGGGTTGTCTTTGAGCAGGGTGGAGGCCTTGAAGGACGTGAGCGTCTTGCCGCTGCCGGTGGTGTGCCAGATGTAACCGTTGCCGCAGTTCTGGTGGATGCAGTCCACGATTTGCTTGACCGCGTACACCTGGTAGGGCCGCATCATCAGCAGCTTTTGCTCGCTGGCTACCAGCACCATGTAGCGGCTGATGGTTTGGCCCAGGGTGCATTTGACGAGGAACTTGTCAGCAAACTCGTCGAGTTGGGTGATCTTATTGTTGGCCTCGTCCGCAAACTGGTAGATGGGCAAAAAGCGTTCGTCCGCATTGAACGCGAAGTGGCGCGCGTTGTTGTTGGCGAAGTAGTAGGTGTTGGTGCGGTTGCTGACGATGAACAGCTGCAAAAAACTCAGCAGCGTTTTGGTGTAGCCGTTGCCTGGGTCGTTTTTGTAGTCAACGATCTGCTCCATGGCGCGGCGCGGGTTGATACCCAGCGTTTTCAGCTCGATCTGTACACACGGAACGCCGTTGATGAGGATGAGCACGTCATACCGGTGGTGGCTGTAGTCGGTGTTGACACGTAGCTGGTTGACCACCTCGAAGGTGTTTTTGCACCAGTCCTTGATATTGACCAGCGTGTAGTTCAGGGGTGTACCGTCTTCGCGGGTGAACGAATTGATGCTCCGCAGGGTCTTAGCGGCGGTGAATACGTCGGGGGTGACGATTTCATCCAACAGACGGGCGAACTCGCCATCTGAAAGTTTGACGCGGTTCAGTGCTTCGAACTTCTCACGAAAGTTGCGCTCCAGAGCGGCGCGATCCCGAATGTCCTGGCGGTATTCGTATTTGAGACCCTGCAGCTTCCCAATGAAGCCGTATTCGATCTCACCCTCTTTGACGCTATGACGGGGAGCGCTGCGGGATTGGTCGTAGATTGTTGTGGATGAGGGCATGGCTACAGGATCGCGCTTTTCGACTGACAGGGGTGAAACCAGCTGGGTTCGGGAGTAACGGAACAGTGATCTTTAACTTTAAGAGCATATCCCCTCTCGTGCCCCCTCTGCCCCGGCTTGAGCCAGGTGCTGCGATCCCGCGGCTGGGAAAGACCGGCGAATAAGCTGGCAGGCAAGCGAATTTTCTCAAGCAAAAAGTAGCCGAAGCCCTTATATGGCGTGCACTATTAGCTCCTAAAAAGATAGCAAAGCCCCTCAATCAAGCCCCCTTCGGACGGTTTTTGCGGCCCGAAGATCAGGCGGGAACGCCCTTGACCCAGGCCACCACGCTCCAGCGCACCTGCTCGCTGGTGTTGGGCAATGAGCGGTGCGGTGTGAAGCGGTCTATCACCGCCGCCTGGCCGGCACGTACCGAAATGGACTGGCGCGGCAAACCTTCCAGCAGGGTCTCATTGATCACATAGCTTCCCGTGTGCCGTTCATGGGCCAAAGGCGCGGGCAAGCGCGTCGTGACGACTTCCAGGCTGCCGCTGGCGGGGTCTACATCGCGCAGCGGAATCCAGCAGGCGCCCAAAACCGTGTGACAGGTGGAATCGGCCCGAACCGGTGCGTTAATTGCCACGTCTGAATGCCAGCCATGCAATGTTCTGGTGATGGGAGGCACGCTGCAACGCACCCGGATGGTCATGCCGCCGGGCTCAAACGGGCCGCATTGCTGCGCGACCGCCGCCAGCAGGCGCTCGTCCATGGACAGGCATTCAATGCGCGGGTCCAGATGGGCATCGGCATACACCGCCGACAGCAAAGCGGAGGCGTAAACGGAGTTGCGCGTGGCAATGCGCTGCAGCCTGTCGAACAAGCCGGCATCGGGCTCGCTGTCTTCATACGGCGTGCGCAAGACTTTTGCCACGCGGTCAATCGTTTCGGAGATGGCCGCGCCCATGGCGTCGACCTCGTCCTGGCCCAAAAGATCAACCACACGAAAACCCGTGGCGCCTGCCGTTTCAGAGGGCGCGCTCAATCGCCGCCTCCGCCGCAGCCTGAGCCGCATCCGCTGCCGCCGCCATCTCCATCGCTGCCGCCACTGCCGCAGCCGCCACCGCCTGAAGACTCGCTGCCGCCAAAACTGCCTGCGTCGCCGCTATAGCTGCCATCTGCAAAACTTTCACCGCAGTAGACATGCGCGCCGCCGCCCCCGTCGTCGCGGCGCACGCCTTTGCAGTCGGCCAGATAGACAAAGCCGCCGGGTATCGCAAATTTGGCGTCGAGCGCAAACAGCAAGGGCAGCCGGCTCGGCTTTTTGGGGTTGATCGACTCTTCACGGCAGGCCCAGAACCAGGCGCGGCGCAGGCCGTCGTTGGTTGATGCCTTGCGGCCCAGCACTTCGGCCGGCACATGGTCGATGAAGCGCCCGACCGCCAGGTTGCACCATTCGCGGTAGGCGGATGTGTGCAGGATGAATTCATGCCACATGCTGTCGACCACCTGCGACGGCATCGCGACGAAGCGCTTGTTGCTGCGCTGGCAGGCGATGAAAAATTGGCGCAAGCCGCGTTCGACCAGTTCGGCGTCGCGCAGGGTGAGGTGCGGATAGGTGGACACCAGCTTGTGCTTCAGGAAGTTCGGCAGAGGTGCTTCACGCACCAGCCGGCTGCGCTCGCGGCTCGCCCAGATGCCGGCGAAAAGCATGAACGCGAACACCCAGAAAATGCCGGCCATCAACCAGGTCGGCACGCGCCAGTCCGCAAACACCATGGCGAGGAACAGGCCAACCCAGGTGAAAGCCAGGGCCACGACGGCGGAACCTGAATACCGCAGCACCAGCCGGCGCCACAGGGGCATACGCGGCCCCCGATAGGTATCGCCCAGCCGCGCCATCCCTCAGACCACCACCGGCTCGGGCTCCAGCAGGATGCCGAAGCGTTCATACACGCTGGTCTGGATGGACTTGGCCAGCGTCATGACCTCGCCGCCGGTGACGGGGTCGGCCGAGCCGCCGCGGTTGACCAGCACCAGGGCCTGCTTTTCATACACGCCGGCGTTGCCGATGGACTTGCCTTTCCAGCCGCAGGCGTCGATCAGCCAGCCGGCGGCCAGCTTCACCGAGCCGTCGGCCAGCTGGTAATGAACAATCTTGGGTTCGCGCTGAATGATGTCGGCGCACTGCTCGGGCGACACCGTGGGGTTTTTAAAAAAGCTGCCGGCATTGCCGATGACCTGCGGATCGGGCAGCTTCGCCTTGCGGATCTCGCAGATCCACTCATAAATTTGTAGCGCGTCAGGCGCATGGACATTGGACTGCAGCATCTTTTTCTCAATATCGGCATAACCCAGAACGGCCTTCCAGGCCTTGGGCAGGGCAAAGCGCACCCGCGTGATCAGCGCCTTGCCTTCCAGCCCAAAGCCGCGGCCGCCCGGCCCGGGCGCCGAACTGCTGTGCTTGAAGACCGAGTCGCGGTAGCCGAAGGCGCATTGCGCGGCATTGAGGGTAAAGGCCTGGCCGGTCGTCAAATCGATGGCGTCCAGCGACTCAAAGCGGTCTTGCAGCTCGACCCCATAGGCGCCGATATTCTGCACCGGCGAAGCGCCTACCGTGCCAGGGATCAAGGCGAGGTTTTCCAGTCCGGGGTAGCCGTTTTGCAGCGTCCAGGTGACCAGGTCGTGCCAGTTCTCACCGGCGCCCACTTCGACGATCCAGGCCTTGGCGTCTTCACGCAGCAGCCGTTTGCCCATGATTTCGACTTTAAGCACCAGCGGCTTGACGTCGCCGGTGAGCACGATGTTGCTGCCCCCGCCCAGCACGAATTTGGGGGCGGTTTTAAGGGCTGGATCCTGCAGCACGGCGGCAACGCTGCCTTCATCGGCCACGCGGACCAGGCTGAGGGCCTTGGCCACGATGCCAAAGCTGTTGGAATGCTGGAGCGGAACGTTTTTCTCGACTAACATCCGAAGGATTGTCTCACCCCGACGCCCACCCCTACACCCCTAGCAAAGACTTGCACCATGCCCTCTTTCGACACCGTTCTTGAAGCCGATCTGGTCAAGGTCAAAAATGCCGTGGAAAACACGGCCAAGGAAGTCGGCAATCGCTTCGACTTCAAGGGCACCTCGGCCTCCATCGAACTGAAGGACAAGGACATCATCCTCGTCGGCGACGGCGACTTCCAGATCGACCAGATCAATGACATCCTGCGCTCCAAGCTCGCCAAGGCAGGCGTTGACGTGCGTTTTCTGGACACCGGCAAGATCGAGAAAATCGGTGGCGACAAGGTCAAGCAGACCAACAAGGTCCGCAATGGCATCGACACCGAAACCGCCAAGAAGATCCAGGCCGCCATCAAGGCCAGCAAACTCAAGGTGCAGGCCGCCATCCAGGAAGAAAAAGTCCGCGTCACGGGCGCCAAGCGCGACGACCTGCAGGCCGCCATGGGGCTGATCCTGTCGGAGATGAAGGACTTTCCGCTTAGTTTTGACAACCGTCGGGATTAGGGTTGCCATGGATTTTCTGCCTGCCCCTGCCCGCGCCGCGATTTTGCTGAGCGCGACTTTGCTGCTGCATGGAGCGGCCCGGGCGCAGAACGAAGTTCAATCCGTTGCATTGGCCGGCATGATGGGCAACAAGGCATTGCTGATCGTCAACGGCAGCGCACCCAAAAGCGTCGCTCCGGGGGAGACGCACCAGGGCGTGAAAATTATCTCCACCACCAGCGAACAAGCGGTGATTGAGCAAGGCGGCAAGCGGCACACGCTGCGGGTGGGCGATGCGCCGGTGAACTCCGGCGGCAGCACGGCCTCCGCCGGCCGGGGCACCCGCATCACCATGAGCGAAAGCGGCGGTGGCCATTTCATGACGGCCGGCCAGATCAATGGAAAAGCCGTGCAGTTCCTGGTCGACACGGGCGCCACCACGGTGGCGATGGGTGTTGCCGACGCGACGCGCGCCGGCATTGACTACAAGAACGGAGAGCCCGTGCGCATGTCAACCGCCAACGGCATCGTTCAGGCTTACCGCGTCAAACTCAATTCAGTCCGGATAGGCGACGTGGAGGTGTACGACGTCGATGCGGTGGTGTTACCGCAAGCCATGCCCTTCCTTCTGCTGGGCAACAGCTTCTTGTCGCGCTTTCAGATGCGGCGCGAGAACAGCCTGATGACGCTGGACAAGCGTTACTGAGACAGCGCAGGCGCGGCGCTTGCCGCGTCATCTCATTTGGCCGCCTGTTTTGAGCCGCCCAGCTTGGACTCCGTGCCCTTGAGCAGCTTGTTGATGTTTTCACGGTGCCGGTAGATCAGCAAGGCACTGATGGCGAACATCACCACGAGGATGGCCTTGTCGACATACCAGGCCTCCCGGTCGCCCAACAGGTAATAAAGGGGCGCAAAAACCGCTGCCGCCAGTGACGCGAGCGAGGAGTAGCGCGAAAAGAAGGCCACGATCACCCAGGTGAGCAGCGTGGCCAGTCCCAGCAGCCAGCTCACGCCCAGCAGCACACCCGCCGCCGTGGCCACGCCCTTGCCACCCTTGAACTGGAAGAACACCGGGTACAGGTGGCCCAGAAAGGCCGCCAGCCCCACTGCCGCCACCGTGCCGTCGCCCAACCCGTAGTCGCCGCCAAACCATTTGACCAGCACCACCGGCAGCCAGCCCTTCAGGCCGTCGAGCAGCAGGGTGATGATCGCAGCGGCCTTGCTGCCTGAACGCAGTACGTTGGTGGCGCCGGGGTTTTTGCTGCCGTAGCTGCGCGGGTCTTTCAGCCCCATCCCTTTGCTGACAATCACCGCAAACGACAACGAGCCGAGCAGGTAGGCCAACAGCGTGGCTGCTATGGAGTAGGCGTAGTTCACAGTGATCTTCCTCGTAATCTTTGTTGTCGTTATGGTCGTTATGGCTGTAAGGGCGGCTGCAGGCTTCAGCCGTAGCCCGCCGCGTTATCTAAGCTCAAAGCACAGTTCACCGATTTTGCACCGAGCAATGTGACACACACCTGCGGGTCAATACCGATCAGGTAGCCGCGCCGCCCGCCGTTGATGGCGATTTTAGGCAGGGCGAGGATGCTTTCTTCAATATAGACCGGCATGGCTTTGCGCGTGCCGAAAGGCGATGTACCGCCTACCAGGTAGCCACTGTGGCGGTTGGCGACTTCGGGCTTGCAGGGCTCGACCGATTTGGCGCCGATTTGCCGCGCGAGGTTTTTGGTCGACACCTTGCGGTTGCCGTGCATCAGCACCAGCAGTGGTTTGGCGTCCTGGTCTTGCATGACCAGCGTCTTGACGACGGTGAAAGGGTCGAATCCCAGCACTTCGGCGCTGTGTTGTGCGCCGCCGTGTTCAAGGTACTCGTACGGGTGCTCGGTGAAGACGACCTTGCTGGCTTTCAGCAGCTGAGTGGCCGGCGTTTCACTGACGTGGCCCTTCTTGCTCACTGCGATTTCTCCGTTCGCGGGCTACCGCGGAACCGGCTTCGCCGGGCCGCTGGTGGCGCCCCATGAGGGGAGGCGCCAAAGGCGCTTCGGGGGAGAGGCATTTAAAGCGCGGGATCCCGCGCGTCCCAACGAATCTTGTCGATCTCGGCCAATACCTCCGCAGACAGCTTGGTGCCCCACGCATCAAGATCCTCATCCAGCTGCGCCACCGAGGTCACTCCAATGATCGTGCTGGCGACCTGCCATTTCGTGTAGCAGAACGCCAGCGCCAGTTGCGTCGGGGTCAGCTTGTTATCGCGTGCCAGCGCGTTGTAGCGGCGCGCCGCGGCCAGCGCCTCGGGGCGGCCCCAGCGCTGCTTGCGGACCGATTCAAATTTGCCGATGCGTGCATCCTTGGGAGCCGCCGGGCCTTCGATACCCGACTCGTCGTACTTGCCCGTCAGCAGGCCAAAGCCCAGCGGCGAATACGCCAGCAGCGAGACACCCAGGCGGTGCATGGTTTCGTCCAGGCCGTTTTCGACCGTGCGGTTCACCAGGCAATACGGGTTTTGCACGGCGGCCACACGCGGCAGGCTGTGCTGCTCGGCCAGGCGCACAAACTCGTGCACACCATACGGTGTTTCGTTCGACAGGCCAATGGCCTTCACCTTGCCGGCCTTCACCAAGCCACCCAGCGCCTCGAGCTGTTCATGGATAGGCGTGGCAGAGCGCTCCTGCTCGGGGTTGTAGTACAGCGCGCCAAAAGCCGGCACATGGCGCTCAGGCCAGTGGATTTGGTAGAGGTCGATCACGTCGGTCTGCAGGCGCTTCAGGCTCGCGTCGCATGAGGCCACGATGTCTTTGGCGGTCATGCCGCTGCCTTCACGCACCCAGGGCATGCCGCGCGAAGGGCCGGCGACCTTGGTGGCCAGCACCAGCTTGCCGCGTGCGGAGGGATTTTTGGCGAACCAGTTGCCGATGATGGTTTCGGTCGATCCGCAGGTTTCGGCCCGCGCCGGCACGGAATACATCTCTGCCGTGTCGATGAAATTGACACCGCGCTCCAGCGAGCGGCTCAGGATGGCGTGGGAGGTTTTTTCATCCACCTGTTCACCGAATGTCATGGTACCCAGGCAAATGGGTGTCACGTGCAGGTCGCTGGAGCCGAGTTGGACTTTGTTCATGGAATTTGCAGTGGGTGAGATAGGAAAAGCTCCCATGACGGGGGCGACGACCATGTGAAAGATTTCACAAAACGGCTAGTTTAAAGGCTCAGAACGCGGCGTGCTGAGTGCCCAATTCGGGCCTTTGTCTTACAACTGCTCACCAATCGCCTGCCTACCATTCACACAGCAGCGTTTTAATCCCGTCGTGATTGAGCGCCAGGTTGGTGAATCATCCATTCACCGACTCATCCTTCATAACGACATCTCTAAATTATTCTATTTTCCCGAGGAGCATTTCCATGATTTCCATGAACAAACTGACCATCACATCCATCACCAGCGCAGCGCTGATCGCCCTGACCCTCTCCGGTTGCGCCAACATGAGCGAAACCCAGAAGGGCACGGCCCAAGGCGCCGGCATCGGTGCGGTTGCGGGTGCGCTGCTGGGCGCGGCCACCGGCGGCTCCAAGGGCGCGGCCACGGGCGCGGTTCTGGGCGGCGCTGTAGGCGCCGGCGGCGGTTATATCTGGTCCAAGAAAATGCAGGACCAAAAAGCCGCGATGGAACAAGCCACCGCAGGCACCGGCGTGGCCGTGAGCCAGACCACCGACAACCGCCTGAAGCTGGACATCCCGAGCGACGTGTCGTTTGACGTGGGCCGCTCGGCCATCAAGCCCAACTTCGCGCCCATCCTGAACCAGTTTGCGACCAGCCTGAACCAGAACCCGGTGACCACCGTCACCATCATCGGCCACACCGACAACACCGGTTCGGACGCCATCAACAACCCGCTGTCGATCGACCGCGCCGACTCCGCCCGCGACTACCTCGTCAGCCGCGGTGTTGCCCGCACCCGCATCGCCACCGACGGCCGCGGTTCGCGCGAACCCGTTGCCGACAACGCCACGCAACAAGGCCGTGACAAGAATCGCCGCGTTGAGATCTATGTTGCCGAACAAGTTGCAGCCCGATAAATTGCACACCCCTGCCGGCGCTCACTGCGTGTAGCGCCACCTCCCCTTGCAGGGGACAGGCGCCTTGGGCCTGGCGAAGCCAGATCCCGGCCCCTGCTGGAAGTAAAAAAGCACCCTGCCGGGTGCTTTTTTTATGGGGGTCTATCCCTGCCCTGTTGATGCTCTAAACCGCTCTTCTTCCTGGAGCCGCAGCACCCGTCGCTGCACCTTGCCGGTGGTCGTCATCGGCAACGCGTCGATGAACTCAATCTCCTTGGGGTACTCGTACGGCGCCAGCATGGTTTTGACGTGGGCTTGCAGCTTTGCTGTCAATTCTTCATCAAATCGGGCTCTAGCCAAGGTACCACCTGGACGTTCAGCTATCAAATCAGGAGCAAGTACGACGTAGGCCTTGACGACGGCGCCGCGTTCGCGGTCGGGTTTGGGCACGACGGCGGCGTTGGCGACGGCGGTGTGTTTGACCAGGCAGTTCTCGATTTCGCCGGGGCCGATGCGGTAGCCGGCGGCTTTGAAGACGTCGTCGGCGCGGCCCTCGTACCAAAGGTAGCCGCCGGCGTCGCGGCGCGCCAGGTCGCCGGTGCGGCACCAGTCGCCGGTGAATTTGCCTCGGGTGGCTTCGTCCTTCTTCCAGTAGCCCAGAAAGAAAATCGGGTCGGGCTTGCCGTGAATGTCATAGCGGTTCACCGACACATCGCCCGGCACGCCGTCTGCGCATTCCCTGCCTTCGTCGTCAATCACCGCCACGCGATGGCCCGGGTAGGCCTTGCCCATGCTCCCGGGCCGGGCGGGCCAGAGGCGGCTGCAGTTGCCGACGACGTAATTCATCTCGGTCTGGCCGAACATCTCGTTGACGGTCACGCCGAGTTGCTTCTGGCAGTAGGCAAACACCGCATCGCCGACCGCTTCGCCGGCGCTCATCATGGCCTGAAGCGTCAGCCTGAAATGTTCGCGGGGTTTGGGGTAGGCCTTCATCATGGCCTTGAGCGCCGTCGGAAACAGGAAGGTGTGGGTGACGCCCTGCTCTGCCATCAGGCTGAAGGCCAGTTCGGGGCTGAAGCGCCCGTTAAAGGCGACGATGGGCCGGCCGAAGTAGAGGCTGGGTAGCAAGGCGTCCATCAGCCCTCCCGTCCACGCCCAGTCTGCCGGAGACCAGAAAACCGCGTCCGACTTCTTGTTGGTCTTGCCGTCGAAGCCAAACCAGTTGTGGCTGCAGATGAAGCCGGGCAGGTTGCCGATCAATGCCCGGTGCGGCAACAGCGCGCCTTTGGGCGGGCCGGTGGTGCCGCTGGTGTAGATCAGGATCGCGCCTTCGTCGGCTTTGGTCTTGACGGCGGTGAAAGCGCTTTTTTGCGCGGCCAGTGCGGTTTCGTAGTCAAGGTCGCCCTTACCCTTGGCCGTACCTGCAGCCAACACGGTGCGCAAGGCCGGGCAGTTTCCGCGAATGGCGTTCAGGCTGTCAATCGAGCTTTCGTCGCAAATGGCCACGACCGCATCGCTGTCCTGCAGCCGGTATTCCAGCGCTTCAGGGCCGAACAGCATGGACAGCGGCATCGCCACCGCGCCCATCTGGAACACCGCCATGTAAGCGACTGCGGTTTCCAGCCGCTGCGGCATCACGATGGCCACGCGGTCGCCGCGCTTGACGCCCAGCCCCGTCAGCACATGGCTGAGCGCATCGGCGCCCGCCTGCAGCGCCTGATATGTATAAAAAACGGTTGCAGCCCCCGGCTGGTGTTTGCGTATAGCTATCTTTTTGATAGCGACCGGCGTTTCGCGCTCGGCGCGCACCCAGCGGCTGCAGCAGGCCTCGGCAATGTTGAAGTATTCGTCCACCTGCCAGTGAAAGCCGGCGTGAAGGGCCGCGTAGTGGTCAGGGTGCTTTTCGCCTGATGAATTTTTGCTTCGAACGGGCTTGTCCCTGTGTTGACTGCGCTTCAAATCATGTCTCCTTATCATTGAGCCAATGTACAAAGAAAAACGATCTTCCCGCAGCGAGTTTGTCCCTATACGTGGCTTGAGTTACCACGTGCGCCTGTGGGAAAGCCCAGAGGGCGCGAACCCCGCGCTGCCGCCGCTGGTTCTCGTCCATGGCTGGATGGACGTAGCCGCCTCGTACCAGTTCATGGTCGACGCCTTCTCTGATGTTTTCGCACAAGGCCGCACCATCATTGCTCCCGACTGGCGCGGCTTCGGGCTCACCGGCTCGGGCCCAGAAAGCAACCCTGCTGACAACTACTGGTTTGCCGACTACATGGCCGACCTGGACTTTTTGCTGGACCACTACGCGGGCGACAAACCCGTCGACCTGGTCGGCCACAGCATGGGCGGCAATGTCGCCATGCTGTACGCCGGTGTGCGGCCCGCGCGCATCCGCAAGCTGGTCAACCTGGAAGGCTTTGGCCTGCCGCCCAGCAAGCCCGAGCAGGCGCCCGGCCGTTATGCCAAATGGATAGACGAGCTCAAAAGCCTGCACCGCGGCGAGCTGGCGCTCAAGGCCTATGGCGACGTGGCCGGCGTGGAACGCCGCCTGATGAAAACCAACCCCCGCCTGTCGGCCGACAAAGCCGGCTGGCTGGCCCGCCACTGGGCGCGGCAGGATTCGGCGGGGCAATGGCAAATTCTGGGCGAGGCGGCGCACAAGATCACCAGCGCCCAGCTCTACCGCGTGGACGAAGCACTGGAAATCTACCGCTGCATCAGCGCGCCCGTGCTGGCGGTCGAGGCTTCAGACGATTCCCTGGCCACCTGGTGGCAGGGCAAATACAGCCTGGCCGAGTACCACGAGCGGCTCAAACAGGTGCGCCAGGCGCAGGTGGCGGTGATCCAGGACGCCGGACACATGCTGCACCACGACCAGCCGGAACAGCTGGCCAAATTGATCGAAAACTTCGCAAACTGAGGTATTGGCCTACAAGGAAGTGCGGCAGGCTGGGGCAAACTTGACGCTTTTTGCGGTGTAACAACCGGAAACAAGCAGCATGACCGGCCCAGCCAGCATTGACCAGGATAAATTTCGCAGCATCCTGACGCGCAACATCACCCTGCCACTGGGTATAGGCGCCCTCAGTGCAGCGCTATTCGTGGGCCTGATTCTTTTCCTGCTCTCATCCCTGAAGTGGGTTGAGCACACCGAACGGGTGATTGGCAACGCCAACGAAATCAGCAAACTCGCCATCGACCTGGAAACCGGCATGCGCGGCTTCCTGATCACGGGCGACGAAACCTTTTTGCAGCCCTACGACATCGCCAAGTCGCGCATCGCCAGCGAAACGGCGGCCCTGTCGTTGTTGGTCACCGACAACCGCCAGCAGGTAGACCGCTTGCGCCGTATCGCATCGCTTCAGACCCAGTGGAACGAGTTCGCTCAGGGCGCCATCGACCTGCGGCGGCAGCAGGGGGATTACCAGGAAACCATTCGCGCGGGCCGCGGCAAGGCGCTCACCGACGAGATGCGCCGCGAGTTCCAGTCCTTCATCGCGATGGAAAGACGCCTGCTGCAAGAGCGCAGCGAGGACGCCAAGGCCATCACCCTCTGGAGCGTGGCACTCTATCTCGTCTTCACGCTGGGCGTGAGCGGCCTCCTGGCATTTTTCGGCCGACGTGAGCTGGTTCGCCTGTCCGACACCTACACCGTGGCATTGAAACAGCAGGCCGCGGATGCCGCCGTGGTGCAGGAGCAGGCCTGGCTGCGCACCGGCCAGACGCAGCTGGCAGAGCAAATGATCGGCCAGCAGGTGCTGGGTGCCCTGGGCCGTAACGTGCTCGAGTTCCTGGCCCGCTATCTGCGCTTTGAGGTTGCCGCTGCCTACCTGCGCGAAGACAACGGCGACCTGCGCCGCATCGCGAGTTACGGTTTCACCAAAGAGGCGGGCGATGCCGATCACATCCTGGCCAGCAACGAAAGCCTTGTGGCCCAGGCAGCGCTCGAAAACCGCGTGCTGCAGCTCGATGACCTGCCGGCCGGCTACCTCAAGGTCAGTTCAGGCCTGGGCGAATCCGCCCCGCGGCATGTGTTGATCGTCCCGGTGGCCCACGAAGGCGTCGCCAACGGCGTGATCGAACTCGGCTTCCTTCGCGAATTGACCGCGCGTGACATGGAGTTCGTCAAACTGATAGGCGGTAGCGTGGGCACGTCGATCCACAGCGCGCTGTACCGCCAGCGCCTGCAGGACCTGCTGGCCGAAACCCAGCAGCTCAACGAAGAACTGCAGGTGCAGCAGGAAGAGCTCCGCACCGCCAACGAGGAACTTGAAGAGCAGTCGCGCGTACTCAAGGAATCGCAAGCCAACCTTGAAAACCAGCAGGCCGAACTTGAGCAGACCAATGTGCAGCTGGGTGAGCAGGCCCTTTCGCTCGACCAGAAAAACGAGGCTTTGAGCCTGGCGCAGACGCAGCTCGAAGCACGTGCGGAAGAACTCACGCGCGCCAGCCGCTACAAGTCGGAGTTCCTGGCCAACATGTCGCACGAGTTGCGCACGCCGCTCAACAGCTCGCTGATCCTTGCCAAACTGCTGGCCGACAACGCCAAGGGCAATTTGAGCGAAGAGCAGATCAAGTTCGCGCGGTCCATTTATTCAGCCGGCAACGACCTGCTCAACCTGATCAACGATATCCTGGACATCTCCAAGGTGGAAGCCGGCAAGCTCGAACTCTCACCGGAGGACATTCAGGTGGGCAGGCTGGTCGAGTCGCTGAAAAACACTTTCGAACCGCTGGCCGGCCAGAAAAGCCTGACGTTCGAGGTCATGGTGGATCCGGCCACACCGGCGGCCATCTTCACCGACCGGCAACGTGTCGAGCAAATCCTCAAGAACCTGCTGTCAAACGCCGTCAAATTCACCGAGGCGGGCGCCGTCCGCCTGAACGTGTCGCCGCAACCCGGCGATTACATCGCGTTCGCCGTGCAGGACTCGGGCATCGGCATCCGCGAAGACCAGCAGGCGATTATTTTTGACGCCTTCCGCCAGGCCGACGGCACGACCAGCCGGCGCTACGGCGGCACGGGCCTGGGTTTGTCGATCTCGCGCGACCTCACCACCTTGCTAGGCGGCTCGATCAGCGTGGCAAGCATCGAAGGCAAGGGCAGCACCTTCACGCTGCTGCTGCCCTGCGCCTGGAGCCGGCCGCAAGCGCTGCAGGCATCTCCTGCGGCATTGCCGGCCCCCGCACCCGTGCCCACCGCGGTGCCTGCAGTCCCCGCGGGCACGCCGGTGCAGCCCAAGGCACCCGCCTTCCCCGACGACCGCCACACCCCCTTCAAGGCCCGCCTGGTGCTGGTGATCGAGGACGAAACGGCGTTTGCGCAAATCCTTTACGACCTGGCGCACGAGCTCAACTACAGCTGCCTGGTCGCGCACAGCGCCGAAGACGGTTTTGCGCTGGCCAGCCAGTTTGTGCCCCACGCCATCCTGCTCGACATGAACCTGCCCGACGGCTCCGGCCTCTCGGTGCTGCAGCGCCTGAAGGAAAGCGCGCAAACGCGTCACATCCCCGTGCACGTGGTGTCGGCCCAGGACCGCAGCGAGGCGGCGCTGCAGATGGGCGCCATCGGTTACGCGGTCAAGCCCACCACGCGCGAGCAGCTCAAGGAAGTGTTCCGCAAGCTCGAAGACAAGCTCACGCAAAAGGTCAAGCGCGTGCTGCTGGTGGAAGACGATGCGATGCAACGCGACAGCGTCACCCACCTCATCAGCGACGACGACGTGGAAATCACGGCAGTGGAGACCGGCGCCGAAGCCCTGGCACTGCTGGCCACCACCATCTTCGACTGCATGATCATCGACCTGAAGCTGCCCGACATCCAGGGGGCGGAACTGCTCAGGCGCATGTCCATCGAAGACATTTCGTCCTTCCCGCCGGTGATCGTCTACACCGGGCGCAACCTGACGCGCGATGAAGAGGCGGAGCTGATGAAGTATTCGCGCTCCATCATCATCAAGGGGGCCCGTTCGCCTGAGCGTCTGCTCGACGAGGTGACGCTGTTCCTGCACAAGGTCGAATCCGAACTCTCGGCCGAGCGCCGCACCATGCTCAAAACCGCGCGCAGCCGCGACCGTGTCTTTGAAGGCCGCAAGATATTGCTGGTAGACGATGATGTCCGCAACATCTTTGCACTCACCAGTGCGCTGGAACAAAAAGGCGTGCAGGTCGAAATCGGCCGCAACGGTTTCGAGGCCATCCGCAAGCTGGAGGAAGTGGCCGATATCGACCTGGTGCTGATGGATGTGATGATGCCGGGCATGGACGGCCTGGAAGCCACGCGCCGCATCCGCCAGAACCCGCGCTTTCAAAAACTGCCCATCATCGCCGTCACGGCCAAGGCCATGAAGGACGACCAGGAGCAGTGCCTGCAAGCCGGCACCAACGACTACCTGGCCAAGCCCATCGATCTGGACCGTCTGTTCTCGCTGCTGCGCGTCTGGATGCCGAACCTGGAACGTCTTTGAGCACTGACAAAGACAAGGTGGGCAACGCCACCAGCGCAACGGATGACGGCGCGGGCTCCCCCGGGGCAGCGCCGGGCGTTTCGGCGCCCGTGATCCGCAGCTCGGCGGCGATGGCGGCCGCCATGCGTGACGCGCCCAGCAATACCGACATTGAGCTGCGCCTGCTGATGGAGGCCATTTACCTGCGCTACAGCTACGACTTCCGCGACTACGCGGGCGCGTCGCAAAAGCGCCGCGTGCTGCACGCGCTGGGCCAGCTCGAGTGCCCGACCATCTCGGAACTGCAGGCGCGGGTGCTGCATGACCCTGAGATGTTTCACCGCTTGCTGCAGTACCTGACCATCCCTGTCAGCGAGATGTTCCGCGACCCGTCGTTTTTTCTCGCGCTGCGCCAGCAGGTGGTGCCGCGCCTGGCCACCTACGCCTCGATCAAGGTCTGGATCGCCGGCTGCAGCACCGGTGAAGAGGTCTATTCACTGGCGATCCTGCTGCGCGAAGAGGGCTTGCTTGAGCGCACGCTGATTTATGCGACCGACATCAATCCCGAATCTCTGGACAAGGCGCGTCAGGGGATTTTTCCGCTCGAAAGCATACGGGTCCACACGAAAAACTACCAGAAGGCCGGCGGCAAACGCGCCTTTTCAGACTACTACACGGCCGCCTACAACGCCGCCGTCTTCGACAAGTCGCTGCGCGAGAACATCACCTTTGCCGATCACAGCCTGGCGACGGACAGCGTATTTTCTGAGACGCAGCTTGTGCTGTGCCGCAACGTGCTGATCTACTTCAACAAGCAGCTGCAAAACCGGGCGCTGGGGCTCTTTCACGAATCGTTGAGCCACCGCGGCACCCTGGGCCTGGGCAGCAAGGAGAGCATCGACTTCTCCGCTTACGCCAACCACTTCGATGTGCTGGACCGGCCCGAACGCCTTTTCCGCAAAAAATGAGCACGTGCACCGCCTCCGTTGCTGCAGACGACGTTTTCCCTGTCCACAAAGTGGATGCGGTGGTGATCGGCGCCTCGGCCGGCGGCGTCGATGCGCTGCTGCAGCTGCTGACGGGCCTGCCCGACCGGTATCGCCTGCCCATCGTGGCTGTCCTGCACCTGCCGGACACGCGGGACAGCCTGCTGGCTGACATCTTTCGCCAGCGACTGGCCATCAATGTGCACGAAGCGGCCGACAAGGAAGGTGTCATGCCCGGCACGCTTTACTTCGCGGGCGCGGGCTACCACCTGTCGATTGAAAAAGACCGGTCCTTTTCGCTGAGCTGCGAGGCCCCTGTCCATTACTCGCGCCCCTCCATCGACCTGCTGATGGCGTCGGCGGCAGATGCCTACGGCCCGCGCCTGGCGGGCATCCTGCTGACAGGCGCCAACTTTGACGGCGCGGCGGGCCTGGCCAGGATCAGCGAATGCGGCGGCCTTACCGTTGTGCAGGACCCGGCCGAAGCGCAAGTCGCCACCATGCCCGAAGCCGCCATCGCCCTTTTGCAACCCAGCCTTGTACTTCCCCTGGACGGCATCCGCCGCCTGCTTCTCCAATTGGACTCTCTCCCATGAACGACCAAAGCGCCAAAGTCCTGATCGTTGACGACCTGCCCGAAAACCTGCTTGCGCTGGAGGCCTTGATCCGGCAGGACGATCGCGTCATCTTCCAGGCATCGAACGGCGAGGACGCGCTCACCCTGCTGTTGCAACACGAATTCGCGCTGGCCATCCTGGACGTGCAGATGCCGGGCATGAACGGGTTCGAACTGGCCGAACTGATGCGCGGCACCGAAAAGACCCGCAGCATCCCCATCGTCTTCGTCACCGCTGCCGGGAAAGAGCTCAATTACGCCTTCAAGGGCTACGAGACCGGCGCGGTCGACTTCCTCTACAAGCCCCTTGACGTGGATGCCGTCAGGAGCAAGGTCAGTGTTTTTGTCGATCTGTACCGCCAGCGCCAGGAAGTGCGCCGCCAGGTCCAGGCGCTGGAGAAAAGCCGGCAGGAGCAGGAAACGCTGCTCAAGGAGCTGCAGGCTGCCCAGGGCGAGCTGCAAAACGCCATTCGCATGCGCGACGACTTCATGTCCATGGTGGCGCACGAGCTGCGTACGCCTCTCAACACACTGTTTCTGGAGGCGCAACTGCGCAAGATGCAGCTGGACCGCGGCAATACCGCGATATTTGACGCTGCCTACCTGCAAAAGATGGTGGCGCGGGACCAGCGGCAGATCCAGAGCATGGTGCGGCTGATCGACGACATGCTGGACGTGTCGCGCATCCGCAGCAACCGGCTGTCGATACGGCCCAGCGAGGTCGACTTGTCCGCCCTGCTCCAGCGCGTGGTCGGCAACCTGGCCAACCAGGCCGCGTCGGCGGGTACCACCATCACCCTGGAAAACGGCCACGCCATCACGGGTACCTGGGACGAATTCCGCATCGAGCAGGTGGTCGTCAACCTGCTGACCAATGCCTTGCGCTACGGCGGAGGCAAGCCGGTCAAAGTCAGCGTTGCGCCGGCCGACGGGTGCGCGCGCATCGAGGTCACCGATCAGGGCATGGGGATTTCGGAGGAAGACCAACAACGCATCTTCGAGCAGTTCGAGCGCGCCGCAGGCAACGACGGCACCGGCGGCCTGGGGCTGGGTCTGTTCATCACCCAGCAGCTGGTCGAGGCCCACGGCGGCCGTATTGGCGTGCAAAGCGTACGGGGACAGGGGTCGACGTTTGCCGTGACTCTGCCGATGTTGCCGCCAGGCCCAAATGCCACCTGAGAAACAGGGTCACGGCCGCCCAGCCGGCCGTATTCCCTTTTTCGCTCCACAGGGGGCGGCTCGTGAGAAAATAGCGGGTTACACCGCCGCACAGGCATCCGACCCCGACAGCAGAACAGGACACTCTCATGGACGCAGAACGCATCAACCTCATCGGTAACCAGCTCGTAGACCTCAGCAACCGGGTGAATGAACTTCGGGGGTATCTTTGACTACCCTGCCAAAGAACGCAAGCTGAACGAAGTCAACGCCGCGCTGGAAGACCCGAAAGTCTGGGACAACCCCAAGCGCGCGCAAGAACTGGGCAAGGAAAAAAAATCGCTGGAAGACGTGGTCCACGTCATCGACCGCCTGAGCTCCGAGCTGGCCGACAACACCGAACTCTTCGAGATGTCCAAGGCCGAAGGCGACGAAGCCGGCATGCAGACCATTGAAGGCGAGGCCGCGAAGGTGGCCGCTGAAGTCGAGAAGATGGAATTCCGCCGGATGTTCAACAACCCAGCCGACCCGCTGCCCTGCTTTCTGGACATCCAGGCCGGCGCCGGCGGCACCGAAGCTTGCGACTGGGCCAGCATGCTGCTGCGCCAGTACCTCAAGTACGCCGAGCGCAAGGGCTTCAAAACCACGGTTGAAGATGAATCCCCGGGCGACACGGCCGGCATCAAGGGCGCGACCATCAAGATCGAGGGCGAGTACGCCTTCGGCCTGCTGCGCACTGAAACCGGTGTGCACCGCCTGGTGCGCAAGTCGCCGTTTGACTCCTCCGGCGGGCGCCACACCTCGTTCGCCTCGGTGTTCGTCTACCCCGAGATCGACGACTCGATCGAGATCGAGATCAACCCGTCTGACGTACGAACCGACACCTTCCGCGCCAGCGGCGCCGGCGGCCAGCACATCAACAAGACCGACTCGGCCGTGCGCCTGACGCACATCCCGACCGGCATCGTGGTGCAGTGCCAGGACGGCCGCAGCCAGCACAGCAACCGCGACGTGGCGTGGAAGCGCTTGCGCTCGCGCCTGTACGACTTCGAATTGCGCAAGCAGCAGGAAGCGCAGCAAAAGCTCGAAGACACCAAGACCGACGTGGGCTGGGGCCACCAGATCCGCAGCTACGTGCTGGACAACAGCCGCATCAAGGACCTGCGCACCAATGTGGAAGTCTCGGCGACCCAGAAGGTGCTGGATGGGGACCTGGACGTGTTTATTGAAGCCTCCCTGAAACAGGGTGTGTGAGCCCGTGTGAGCGGGCGTCTTTTTTGACACGCGCCCGGCAAGTTGTGAATTTTGATTTTCAGGAAATTTTCAGGAATTAACCATGCTGCAAATGCTTGATGGATCGGGCCCCGGGGCCGCCGTGGTCATCAACCGCGCCGACTATGTCGCCCCCGCCTACTGGATCGACACAGTCGAGCTGTGCTTTGACCTGGATCCGCAGAAAACGCGCGTACTCAACAAGATGAGCCTGCGCCGCAACCCGGAAGTGCCGGCTCAGCCGCTGAGGCTGGACGGTGAAGAGCTCAATCTCTCGCGCGTGCTGGTCAACGGCCAGGGCACTTCGTTCAAGATGGACGGCAACCAGCTGGTGCTGGAGAACCTGCCCGAAGGCACCGAGCCTTTCGAGCTGGAAATCTTTACCACCACCTGCCCGGCCAAGAACACCAAGCTGATGGGCCTGTACGTCAGCAATGATTCCTTCTTCACGCAGTGCGAGGCCGAAGGCTTCAGGCGCATCACCTACTTCCTGGACCGCCCGGACGTGATGGCCAGCTACACCGTGACCCTGCGTGCCGACAAGGCGCTCTACCCGGTGCTGCTGTCTAACGGCAACCTGGTCGACCAGGGCCCACTGGAGCCCGGCCCCAATGGCGCGCGGCATTTTGCCAAGTGGGTAGACCCACACAAGAAGCCGAGTTACCTTTTTGCCCTGGTGGCCGGCCAGCTGGTCAGCCGTGAGCAGCGCATCACCTCGCGCGCCGGCAAGCAGCACACGCTGCAGGTTTACGTGCGGCCGGGCGATCTGGACAAGACCGAACACGCCATGACCTCGCTGATGCATTCGGTCGCATGGGACGAAGCCCGCTTCGGCCTGCCGCTGGACCTGGAGCGCTTCATGATCGTCGCCACCAGCGACTTCAACATGGGCGCGATGGAAAACAAGGGCCTGAACATCTTCAACACCAAGTACGTGCTGGCCAACCAGGCCACCGCGACCGACGTTGATTTCTCCAACATCGAAAGCGTGGTCGGCCACGAGTACTTTCACAACTGGACGGGCAACCGCGTCACCTGCCGCGACTGGTTCCAGCTCAGCCTGAAGGAAGGCCTCACGGTCTTTCGCGACCAGGAGTTTTCACAAGACCTGTGCGGCGAGGCCTCGGCCCGCGCCGTCAAGCGCATTGAAGATGTGCGTGTGCTGCGCACCGCGCAGTTCCCCGAAGACGCCGGCCCCATGGCCCACCCGGTGCGGCCCGACAGCTACGTTGAGATCAGCAACTTCTACACCGTCACGATTTACGAAAAAGGCGCCGAAGTCGTCCGCATGATGCAGACCCTGGTGGGCCGCGAGGGTTTTGCCCGCGGCATGACGCTCTACTTTGAGCGGCACGACGGCCACGCCGTGACCTGCGACGACTTCGCGCAAGCCATTGCCGACGCCAACCCGATGTCGGACCTGGCGCGCCTTTTGCCGCAATTCAAACGCTGGTACAGCCAGGCCGGCACGCCGCGCGTGCGCGCGCAGGGTACCTACGACGCTGCCGCGCGCACCTACACGCTGAGCCTGTCGCAAAGCTGCATGCCAACCGCCGGCCAGGCCGTCAAAGAACCGTTTGTCATCCCGGTCGGCCTGGGCCTTTTGGGCGCAGACGGCCAGGACTTGCCGCTGCAGCTTGCCGGTGAAAGCCAGGCGCCCGCCAGCACGCGCACCGTGGTGCTGACGCAGCCCAGCGAGACGCTGACCTTCGTCAATATCGATGCCGAACCGGTGCCGTCCATCCTGCGCGGCTTTACCGCGCCGGTGGTGCTGGAGTTTGACTACACCGACGCCCAGCTGCTGCACCTGCTGGCGCACGACAGCGACCCCTTCAACCGCTGGGAAGCCGGGCAGCGTCTGGCGGTGGCTCGTGCTATCAGATCGATAGCTGAAAGCACAGGCCCCGTGCCGGCTACCGTGCTGGATGATGCTTATCTGGACGCCATGCGCCAGGTTCTGCGCCACCCAGGCCTGGACTCGGCCTTCAAGGAACTGGTGCTGACGCTGCCGTCTGAAACCTACCTGGCCGAGCAGCTTGACGTGGTGGACCCGCAGCGCATCCATGCGGTGCGCGAAGCCATGCGCCTGCAGCTGGCCACCGCGCTGGCAGCCGACTGGCAAACCGTCTACGAAGCCAATCACGACACCGGCGCCTACACGCCCGACCCGGTCTCGTCCGGCCGCCGCGCGCTCGCGGGCATGGCGCTGACCTACCTGTGCCTGGCGGCACAAAGCACCGGTGATACCGTCTGGCCCGGCAAGACCCTGCAGCGCTTCAAGGACGCCGGCAACATGACCGACCGCTTCAACGCGCTGGCGGCCCTGGTCTCCAGCGGCCACGCGCTGGCCGCCGAGGCGCTGCCGCTGTTTCACGCCATGTTCAAGGACGAAGCCTTGGTCATCGACAAATGGTTCGGCTTGCAAGCCGGCGCGCCTGACCGCGGCGGCAACATCCTGCCTGCGGTCAAGCAGCTCATGAAGCACGCCGACTTCAGCCTGCGCAACCCCAACCGCGCCCGCAGCGTAGTCAGCACCTACTGCCAGGGCAACCCGGCCGCGTTCCATCGTGCGGACGCCGCCGGCTATGTGTTCTGGAGCGACCGCGTCATGGAGCTGGACGCCATCAACCCGCAAGTGGCCGCCCGCCTGGCACGCGCGCTGGACCGCTGGAGCAAACTGGCCGAGCCCTACCGCAGCGCGGCGCGCGAAGCGATTGCACGGGTCGCTGCAAAAACGGATCTCAGCAAAGACACGCACGAAGTCGTTTCACGCGCCCTGGCCGACTGAACAAGCACCGAAGGAACAACATGGCATCCAAAATCTCCCTCACCCGCTACCTGGTTGAAAAGCAGCGCATGGACGGGCACATCCCGTCGCAGCTGCGCCTGCTGCTCGAAGTGGTAGCCCGCGCCTGCAAAGGCATCAGCCAGGCCGTCAACAAGGGGGCGCTGGGCGGCGTTCTGGGCACAGCCGGCAGCGAGAACGTGCAGGGCGAAGTGCAAAAAAAGCTCGACATCATCGCCAACGAGGTGCTGATCGAAGCCAACGAATGGGGCGGCCACCTGGCGGCCATGGCTTCTGAGGAAATGGACAGCATCTATGTAGTGCCCAACCGCTACCCCCAAGGCGAATACCTGCTGCTGTTTGACCCCCTCGACGGTTCCAGCAACATCGACATCAACGCCAGCATCGGCACCATCTTCAGCGTGCTCAAAAAGCCCGAAGGCCACGCAGGGGTGGAAGAAAAAGACTTCCTGCAACCCGGCAACAAGCAGGTGGCGGCAGGCTATTGCATCTACGGCTCGCAAACCACCCTGGTGCTGACGGTGGGCGACGGCGTGGCCATGTTCACGCTCGATCGTGAACAGGGCTCTTTCTTCCTGATCGAGGAAGACGTGAAGATCCCGGCCGACACCAAAGAGTTCGCCATCAACATGAGCAACATGCGCCACTGGGCCCCACCCGTCAAGCGCTACATCGACGAGTGCCTGCAGGGCGAGGAAGGCCCGCTCGGCAAAGACTTCAACATGCGCTGGGTCGCCTCCATGGTCGGCGACGTGCACCGCATCCTCTGCCGCGGCGGCATCTTTATGTACCCCTGGGACAAACGCGAGCCCGAAAAGGCCGGAAAACTGCGCCTCATGTACGAAGCCAACCCCATGAGCTGGCTCATCGAACAGGCCGGCGGCGCCTCTACCAACGGCAAACAGCGCATCCTGGATTTGCAGCCCACCAAGCTGCATGAGCGTGTCAGCGTCATCCTCGGCTCCAAAAATGAAGTCGAACGGGTGACCTCCTACCACTCCGGGCTATAATTGAAGGCTGTATTTCATACAACGCCGGTGTAGCTCAGTCGGTAGAGCAGCTCATTCGTAATGAGAAGGTCGGGTGTTCGATTCATCTCTCCGGCACCATTTACCGCAGTCAAATGCGATAGTGGTTACTAACTGAAAACAACTGATGTCAATACTGATGACAGTTGGTTTTCCATTCAAGCAGAAGCCCTCAATTGAGGGCTTTTTCTTTTTGCGCCGTCAGTTGGGCTATTTCAGCATCTGGCGTCTCTTCCAGACGTAGCTGAAAGCCTTCAACGAAAACAAAAACAGGCCAGCAGCAAGACCAAACCAGAGGACGCCCACAAACTTCGGCCCCCCGCTTTGCAAAACGTCTTCCACGGCTTGGCAAAGCCACCTTCGACGCCCATTGCATGCGTCTGGCACATAGCGGGCGTTATCCATGAAATAGTGCAGGCCGGCACTGAAACAAAATGCCCCAAGCGCCAACCCGCCGATGAGACGAAGCATGGATTGCCAGAGGGTGTTGTCAATAAAGAGCGCACTTGCAACGCACAGAAGGGCAATGCCCACAAGCATCCCTGTCCACCCGTTCAGGGCAAACAGGAATGCCATCAGTCCCAATACGAAAGCACAAAGCAGTTTGAAACCAAATCTCATTTTTTTGCCACGATTGTTGGGTTGCTGGCACTAAGGCCGAGCCCCAATTGAAGCTCCTGTTTCGCAAGGAACAGGGGCTTTTTTATTCATCGTGGTGATTTGGCGACAGTGCAATGAATACCTTGGTCGTACCGGGGAACGACTCGCCTGCTTTCGAATTGCGCATTCAGGGCTTTTACCCAAGAATCAATCCGAACAACGGAGGTACTTATGGGGACAGGTTTTCTGATTCGCTCTTTCGCTTTCTACGCGCGCCTGTTGCCGGTCACGTTCGCGTTGATGGCCCTTGCCGCACCCCAATGGGCCCAAGCCCAGGCCACGCTGGAGAAGATCAAAAGCCGCGGCCAAATCAACGTGGGTTACCGCGCCAACTCTGCGCCCTTCTCGTCTCACCAGACGGCGGAAAAACCTTTCGGCTACAGCATCGAATTCTGCAAACCCATCATTGAGCGGCTGCGCCAGGCGGCCGGCAAACCGAACCTGCCGGTACGGTACGTCGAAACCTACGTGGACGCCCGCACACGCTTGCTGTCTGAAGGCAGTGTGGACCTGCTGTGCGAGAACGTGACCGACACGCCGGAGCGCCGGGCGCGGATGGAGTTCTCGACGCCGATTTTTATCGAAGCCATCCAGGTGGCGGTGCGCAAGAAGGACAAACTTACCGCGCTCGACCAGTTGCAGGGCAAAAGCATTGTGGGCATTGACGGCTCCACCGTGGTTGCCGCACTTGATCGCTACGCGAAAGAACATGCGCTGAAATGGAAATATGCCAAAGCCGTCAACGCCGATGCGGCTCTCGGGCAGTTACAACTGGGCTGGGCGGCAGGGTATGCCCGCGACGGCGTGGTGCTGGCCGCGCAATTGGCTGGCTTGCCCCAGGCGGACGACTACCTGATCCTGCCGGAACGCCTGTCCGTAGAACCTATCGCCATTGCTTACCGCAAGGGGGATGCCGCCATGGGTGAGCTGGTCAACGCTTCTATCAAGGAGTCGATGCGCAGCGGCGCGGCGCAGGGCTGGTACGAGCAATGGTTCTTAAAGCCCGTGAAACCGGGCGGCAAAGCGCTGGCTACCGCGATGCCGGCGGAAACGAAAGCCTTGTTTGACGCCGCGAAAGCCAATTGAACAAAGCCCGCAAACCGGCAACACCGGTGCGTCGTTAATCGATCAGGCGTTGGTGCCGTTGGGCGCCTGGGGCTCTTCGGGCGAGATGAACGAGTCTTCCCACTGCACGGCGAAATGGTGTTCGGCATCGTCATGGACGATTCCCGAGCCGGTGCTGAGCGGGTCAAAGTTGGTGAAGCGGATCTTGCGGTTGCGCTCGAGCTTGGCCTGAAGGCTGCTGCGGGCGGCGGCCATGGCCGTCATGTCAACATGCTGGGCGTCGGCCACCAGGGCGCCACCGTCGGCGGCGCGCATGGTGTCGGGCACAGTCGCCATGGCGTCGGCTTCAGACTCGGGCATGGCCAGCGGCGGCTGGCCCAGCACGGCGGGCGTGCCTTCTTCGTCGTCCGACAGATCAATTTCGCCGAGGAAGGCGGCGCGCACATCTTCCAGCGTGGGCAGGTTGCTGTCACGCACCACGGCATACGCAATACCGCACTCGTCAAACAGCTTGCGCTTGAGGTCGCGGTTGCTGGCGCGCAGCCCCTGCGGGCCGGGCACGTCCAGGCAGCCGATCACGGTGCCGTCTGCGGCGCACACCGTGAAGGTGCAATACACACTTTTGAGGATCTCAAACGAGCGCTGGCCTTCCGTTTCATTGCGCGGAGAGACAAAACGGATGACGGGAATCTTGACCAGCACGTGGTGGTCGAAAAAAGCGCGTTGCAGCCAGTGCCAGACTTCCTGCTCGCTGCCCAGCAACAAGGGCCTCGCCTGAAGGTGCCACTGAGCCGGAATGCGCCTTTTCTTGCGGGCAGCGCGCGCCAGCCAGCCGTGGTGGCAGGCCGCTCCCGTCGCCAATCCCGACACCGCCGTGGCGGTCAGCGCCAACACAAAAACATCAAACATGAGTGCCCTGCTTTTTTCTTTGAGTTTATACACAGCACCCATGAGGTTACAACCGTTTACGAATTGAAGTGTTGTAGCCAGGTCTCAAAATCCCGCTTTCGTCAATTCAAACCGAGACTTAAGTCACGTAGAGTGAGTCGGCGATCCCCATGACAAGGCCATGCCCGCCGAATGAGTAACTCAAAAGTTACATCTCGGAGGGCTCAGGCAGAAGACTGGCCAAGACCTTGTCGATCCGTTTGCCGTCCAGGTCCAGCACTTCAAAGCGCCAGCCGGCGCATTCAACATGCTCGGCTGTCTTCAATAGCCGGCCCGAGACGCTTTGGAGCAATCCGGCCACGGTGTTGTAGCGCCCCTTGCCTTCCTCAGGCAGCTCCTTGATGTCCAGCCGCGCTTTGAGTTCGGACACGGGCATGACGCCGTCGATCAGCCAGCTGCCGTCTTCGCGCTCGGTGGCCCAGGCGTCAATCTGGGCGCCGGGCTGCAATTCGCCAGTGATGGCTTCCAGCATGTCCATGGGGGTCATCAGCCCCTGCACGACGCCGTATTCGTCGACCACAAACACAATGCGTGTAGAGCGGGCGCGGAACTGCTCAAGCAGCTCCATGCCGGTGAGCGTTTCCGGCACAAACACGGCGGGCACCGCATACGCGCCTATGCGGTCGGCTACGGAGGGCACCGCGTCCGTGCCTCCGCCTGAAGGCACGGGCTTGATCTCGCCGCGCAGCGCAAGCAGCTTGGCGACGTTGACCACGCCCACCACGTCATCAAGGCTGCCGCGGCACACCGGGTACCACGAATGGCCGGTGGCGCCGGCCTTGTCGATGGCCTGGGCGACGGTGTCAGAGGCATCCAGCCATTCGATGTCAGAGCGCGGCAGCATCAGGGACGTGAGCAGCCGGTCGTCGAGCAGGAACACGTTTTGCACCATCTGGTGCTCGTGCTCTTCAATCAGGCCGGCGTCCACGCCCTCTTCCAGGCTGGCGGCGATTTCTTCTTCCGTCACCGCGCGGCCGGCGCTGTTGTCGATGCGCAGCAGCTTGAGCACGGCCTGCGTGCTGAGGGACAGCAGGCGCACAAAGGGCTTGGCGCCCGTCGCCACCCACATCATGGGGCGCGCCACCAGGCGTGCCGCCGTTTCAGGGTAGAGCTGCCCGATGCGCTTGGGCACCAGCTCGCCGAAGACAATGGTGATGAAGGTGATGATGGTCACCACCAGCGCGGTGGCAGAGATTTCGGCGACACGCGGCGGCACGTTGAAGGTTTGTATCCAGGCGGCCAGGCCGCTGCTGAAGGCCGCCTCGCCGATGATGCCGTTGAGCATGCCGATGGAGGTGATGCCCACTTGCACCGACGAGAGAAACTGCGTGGGGTTGTCGAGCAGACCCAGGGCCGCTTGCGCACCTTTGTCACCCGACTCCCCCATGGCCGTGAGCCTGGCCTTGCGGCTGGAGGCAAGGGCCATCTCCGACATGGCAAAAACGCCGTTGAGCAGCGTCAAGAAAGCAATCAGCAAAAAGTCCATAGATTAGGAGTCTGGGGCTCCTGGCGCAAAATAAACACATGTCACTTTACTTGATCGGCGACCTGCAGGGTTGCCACGCACCTTTTCAGCGGCTTCTCGACAAGATCGATTTCTCCCCCAGCCGCGACACGCTTTACATCCTTGGCGACCTCGTCAATCGCGGCCCCGGCTCGCTGGAGGTGCTGCGCAGCCTCTCGGCGCTGGGCGACGCCGCGCAGTGCCTGCTGGGCAACCATGACCTGCACCTGCTGGCCGTGTGGCAAGGCGTGCGCAAGCCGGGCCGCAGCGACACCGTGCAGGACATCCTGGAGGCGAAAGACAGCCAGACGCTGCTTGACTGGGTACGCCACCGCGCCATGGTCATCCACCGCCACGGCTGGCTGATGGTGCATGCGGGCGTGCTGCCGCAGTGGACTGCAGCGCAAACCGTGGCGCTGGGATCAGAGGTGGAGCAGGTGCTGCGCGGCGGCAATCTCAAGGACTTTTTGCAAGCCATGTATGGCAACACACCCGACCGGTGGAGCGACGGCCTGCAGGGCGCCGACCGGCTGCGCGTCATCGTGAACGCGCTCACGCGCCTGCGCTTTTGCACCCCCGATGGCGTGATGGATTTCAGCAGCACCGACGGCCCTGGCAGTGCCCCCGAAGGCCACCTGCCGTGGTTTGATGTGCCGGGCCGTGCGACTGCCGGCACGCCGGTGGCGTTTGGCCATTGGTCCACACTGGCCGCCGGCAAAAACAGCGGGCCCGCCCTGCGCAACAACACCTTGCCGCTGGACACCGGCTGCGTGTGGGGCGGCTGCCTCACGGCGGCCCGGCTGGGTGAAGCGGTGGGGCAGTTTGAATTGATCAGCGTGCAATGCGAGCAGGCGCAAAAACCCGGCAAGCCCGCTAAATAAGATCAGGCTGCCGGCGCGCCCGCTGCAGCAGCGCCGTCAGGCAGACGAGGCCCCCGCGCGGCCTTCGCTTCATCCGCCCACGCACGGGCAACGCTGGCCGCCAGCAGCAGCACCGCCGACGAAAAATAAATCCACATCAGGATGACCACCAGCGAGCCTGCCGCGCCATAGGCCGACACCACCGCAGCGGTGGAGAGATAAAAAGCCATCAGGTGCTTTCCGACCGCAAACAGGATGGCCCCCGCGGCTGAACCCAACACCAGATAGCGTAAAGCGGGCTTGGGGCCCACGCTCATCCTCATCAGCGCCACAAACAACACCACACAAAAGCAGAAAGAGATGACCTCATTGAGGACCCAGGCGATCTGCTCGATCGGCAAATAGCTGCCGGCCCAGCCTGAGAGAAGGCTCAGAACCGTCGAGATCGCCAGCGAGACCAGCAGCAAAAAACCGAAAGCCAGGATGTAGGCGACCCCGCGCAGGCGAACTGAAGCACCGTGCCACCACTTTTGCTGCGGCTCCTCGCCGCTACCTTGCCGCCACAACCGCTCAAACGCGTCCTGCAGCTCGGCAAAGACGCCGGTGGCGCCAAACAGCAGCAAGGCAAATGCAAACAGCGAAGCCGCGATGCCCTCCGAGGGCTCCTGCGCGCTGGACAGCGCCTGCTGCACGACCTGGGCGCCCTGCGCACCGATGACGCTGCGTATCTGGTCGACCAGGCTGGTTTCGATGTAGCTTCGGTCCAGCCACCAGCCCAGCACGGCCACCAGCAAGACAAGAAGCGGCGCCAGGCTCAGGATGCCGTAAAAAGACATGGCCGCGCTCATGCGCATGCCGCCGGCGTCTATCCAGTGGTCAACGGCACGCCACAAGGGGCGGAAAATTTTCAGGGTTTTGTCAAAAAGCGCGAGAAGCCCTAAAGCCGATGCACCGGGTGCAGGCTTGGGGTTCGGGTCAAATTTCGCCATCATCAAAACAGCGTAGAAGGCGCGCCGTGGGCGCTGCACCGGACAGCCCCGCAATCAGCCGTAGGCGCTGGCCGACGGGGGCGGGTTCGCTGACTTAGACCGTGGACTGGTTCTTGAACAGCGCCGCGACTTTTTTCTTGGGCTTGATGTTGGCGGACACGCTGCTGCGGGCGGGCGTGGCCTTGGCGGCGGCTTCCCAGGCGGGCTGGGCGTCGGGCGCTGCGGTCGGCTCGTAGGGCTGGTCGAAGAACGGGTCACGCGGTGCAGCCGGCTGGCGGTGCGGCAGGTGTTCGCGGCGCTCGCGGGGCTCACGGGACGGGCGTGCCTCGCGCGGGCTGCTGCCTTCGTCGCCTTCACGGTACATGCGGCGGCCGTCGTTGATGCGGCCGTCACTGGCGCGCGGGCTGTTTTCTTCAAACTCGAGGGGCTCGAGTTCGATCTTGGTCTTGATCAGCTTTTCGATGTCGGCCACGAGGCGCTGGTCGCTGCTGGAAACAAAGCTCACCGCCAGGCCCGATGCGCCTGCGCGGCCGGTGCGGCCGATACGGTGCACATAGTCTTCAGCGTTGAAGGGCACGTCGAAGTTGAACACCGCCGGCACATCCTTGATGTCCAGGCCGCGGGCGGCCACGTCGGTGCAAACCAGCAAATCGACTTCGCCTTTTTTGAAGGCATCCAGCGCTTTCAGGCGCTCGTCCTGGCTTTTGTCGCCATGCAGCGCAGCCGTTTTGAGGCCTTCGCGTTCCAGCGAACGGGCCAGACGGGCGCAGCCCAGCTTGCTGTTGACGAAGACGAACGCCTGCTTCATGCCGCGTTCTTTCAGGATCTGGTGCAGGGCGCGGCGCTTGTCGTCGGCGCCCACGCTGTAGAAGTGCTGCTCGACGGTCGACGCCGTGGCGTTGGAGCGCGCCACTTCGATCGTCACCGGGTCCTGCAGGTAGCTGGAGGCCAGTTTCTTGATTTCGGGTGAGAAGGTGGCCGAAAACAGCAAGGTGATGCGCTGCTTGGGCAGGTAGCTCAGGATGCGCTGCAGGTCGGGCAAAAAGCCGATGTCCAGCATGCGGTCGGCTTCGTCAAGCACCACGTACTCGACCTGGTTGAGCACCGCGTTCTTCGCTTCAATATGGTCCAGCAGGCGGCCGGGCGTGGCCACCAGCACTTCAACGCCTTTTTTGAGCTCGGCGGTTTGCGGCTTCATGTCCATGCCGCCGAAAACGACAGCGCTGTTCAGGTTGGTGTATTTGGCATACAGCTTGACCTGCTCGGCGACCTGCACGGCGAGTTCACGCGTGGGCAGCAGCACCAGTGCGCGCACCGGGTGGCGCGCGGGCGAGGTCGAGGCGTTTTCGTGCTTCATCATGCGCTGCAGCAGCGGCAACGCGAAAGCCGCGGTCTTGCCGGTGCCGGTTTGCGCAGCGCCCATGACGTCTTTGCCCTGCAGGACGACCGGTATGGCCTGTTCCTGGATGGGTGTCATGGTCTCGTAGCCCATTTCGGCGACGGCGCGGGCCAGCGGTTCTGCCAGCGAAAGATTGGAAAAATTGGAGGTCATAAGGAAGGCTCGGCGGTACGTTGCAGGTTGTCTTGCGAAGGGCGCGCGGACCGGAAGTCGAGGACCGGCGCGCTGGCAGCCAACAGCACCGCTGCACCATTGGCAAGAAAGGGAACGCGGCAGGCCGCCCGGAGGTGGCACGGTCACCGACCGTGGCAGGGCTTTTGTAGCGCTTCCTTAGCCCTCTATTGTCGCACTTTGGGCGAATTGACCGTTTTTGCCGGCCATACCCGCAGGCGGGGCAATTCCGGGCGCCGGGCGGTGCGCCCAAGGGTTTACCCGTTTGCTATGAATTTAATAGCTAATACCCAAGGTGTTTATTGGGCTGGAGCCGAATTTCATCATTAATCCAGCTACAGGCTACGGGTGCTGAAGGTGTCGCAGGACTTGACGGTGCCGGTTTTGAGCCCGGTATCAAACCAGCGCTGGCGCTGGGCGCTGGTGCCGTGGGTAAAGCTCTCGGGCACCACCGCGCCGCCGCCGGCGCGCTGCAGGGCGTCGTCGCCGATCTTGGCCGCGGCGTTCATGGCTTCCTCGACATCGCCTTGCTCAAGGATCTGCCGCGCGTTTTGCGCATGGTGCGCCCACACGCCGGCAAAGCAGTCGGCCTGCAGCTCCAGCCGCACGCTCAGCGCGTTGTATTCGGCCTTGCTGACGCGGCTGCGCATCTGGTCCATCTTGCCGCTGATGCCCAGCAGGTTCTGCACATGGTGGCCTACCTCATGGGCGATCACGTACGCCTGGGCAAAGTCGCCGGGCGCGCCCAGCCGGTTTTTCAGGGTTTCGTAAAAGCCGAGGTCGATGTACACCTTCTGGTCACCCGGGCAGTAAAACGGTCCCATCGCCGCCTGGCCCTGGCCGCAGGCGGTTTGCGTCGCGCCGCGAAACAGCACCAGCCGCGGTTTTTGGTATGTCGCACCGCCTTTGGTGAACACATCGGTCCAGACATCTTCGGTGTCGGCCAGCACGGTCGACACGAACCTGGCCATGCGGTCGTCGGCCGGTGGTTTGGGCGCCGGCCCCTGTTGCACCTGGGCGGGCGCACCGCCACCGCCGCTGAGCAGGCTCAGGATGGTCAGCGGGTTGATGCCGAAGATCCAGCCGCCGACCAGCGCCACCACGATGGTGCCGATGCCGATGCTGCGGCCGCCAAAACCGAAACCGCCGCCCCCGCCTCCACCGTCACGCCGGTCTTCGACGTTGTCCGATTCCCGATTGCCTTCCCATTTCATGGCGTTCCCCATTCCCGTGTAGTGGTAATGACTGTGCCCCCGGGAAGCCCCGGCCGGCTGTCAGCTTATGCGCCGACTTTACTTGAGCAAGACACCCTTCGAGGAACAAAATTGAACCCCGATGTATCCACCTTTTATGAACAGTCTTATGGCTTCTTTGCGATCTTTGATGCGCCCACGCATCTGGCTGGCGCTGGGCGTGGCCGCCCTGCTCACCGCCTGCGCCAGCCCTATCACCACGCGCGTCACCAGCTTCAACCAGTGGCCGGCCGACGCGGCAGGCGCCACCTTCAGCTACATCACGCCCATGGACACCACCCGCCAGCTGGAGCAGGCCACCTACGAAGGCTATGTCCAGGCTGAACTGGAAAAGCGCGGCCTCCAGCGCGCCGCCGCCGGCCAGGCCGGGCGTCTGCAGGTCGACGTGGCCACCAGCAGCCGCAGCGACGAAAAAACCTGGCTGCAACCGGTGTACCAGGACAACATGGTGTTTATGCCGCCCTACCGCGACGCCGCAGGTCGCTTTTATGGCGGAGGCTGGGTGCCTGACCCGTTTGGACCGCGCTACGTGGGCGACCGGCAAATGAGCATGACCGTCTACACCACCCACTTGCGCCTGCGGCTGCTGGACACCCAAGACGCACCGCCGGGCAAGCCGCCCCGCACCGTGTTTGAGTCACGCGCCGTGTACGAGGGCGGCACAGGCGACCTTCCGCTGGTGGTGCCCTATCTGGTGCGGGCGGTGTTTGACGACTTCCCCGGCCAGAACGGCCAGGTGCGCGTGGTGAAGTTCGACAGCGAAACCGGTGCGCTGATCAAGAAGTAAGCCCGGGCTTACTCGAAACGCACCGTCAGCCCTTTGAGGGCGCCGGCCACCGGCCCGCTCGCCTCAATCGCCGTGTGCCAGGTCTGCCCCGCCGCCACCGGCCAGGCATCGGTCAGCGTTCCTGTCGTGATGACATCGCCGGCCTGCAACGCCGGCGCACCCGGAATGGCGCGCAGCTCGTTCACAAAATGCAGCAGCGCCTGCACCGGTCCGTCCAGCACATTGGCGCCGGTGCCCTCGTCTTTCAGCACGCCGTCGCCATACAGCTTGATGCGCAAACCCGCCAGCGACGCCACGACAGCCTCGGGCGCCATGCCGGCGTCCAGTTTGACGGGATGCCCCACCAGCAGCAAGCCGTGCAGGCCCCCATCCGCCACCGCCTGCGCGGCCGTGAACTTCCAGGCCGGGAAATGCGTGTGCACGATTTCATAGCCATGCGCCACCCAGTCCACCGCAGCCACCAGCTGCGCCAGCGAGCAGCCTGGCGGCGGCGCCTCGCGCAGGCAAAACACCACTTCGGGCTCGATGCGCGGCTCGCACAAGCCCTTGAGTGAGAGCACGCCTTCGTTGGGCGCCGCGGCATCAATGCATGTCAACGTGGAATTCCACACCGTGCCCCAGATCGGGCCATAGACCTCATAACGCGGCCAGATCGTGCGGTTGGTAAAGCCGACTTTGTAGCCCACCGGCCGCTCTCCGCCGGCGCTGCGCGCGTTGCGCACGGCCAGCGCGGTGGCATAGGCCAGGGGCACATTTGCCGGCACCGCGCTTGACCACGGCAAAGGCTGCGCCTGCAGGCGGGCGCGGGTCACGTCGGCAACAAGGCTCTGGATATCGACCCGGGCATCAGTAGGGGAGGCTGGAGTGTTCATAAAGACCATGGTAGCCAAAAAGCCGCCGCCTCCTTCACAATGCCTTAATGCCGCCAGCCACCCCGTCATCTTCAGCCGTCGCCCTGCCTCCCCCCCTTTCGTGCGTACTGCTCACCGGCTTTGACCCGTTTGGCGACACCGGGCACAGCAGCACGCCCATCAACCCCAGTTGGATGGCGGTGCAGGCGCTGCACGGCAAGCGCATCGCCGGCCACCGCCTGGTCTCTGCGCAACTGCCCACTGTTTTTGAATCCTCGGCGCTCGAACTGACCCGACTGATCAAGCTGCACCAACCGGCGCTCGTCATCTGCGTAGGCCAGGCCGGCGGGCGCGGCGCGATCTCGCTGGAACGCGTGGCCATCAACATCGACGATGCGCGCATCCCCGACAACACTGGCGGCCAGCCCGTCGACACGCCCGTGGTGCCCGATGGCCCGGCGGCCTACTTCAGCACGCTGCCTATCAAGGCCATGCTGCAGGCCATGCAGCGGGCCGGCGTGGCTGCCGAGGTGTCGCAGACAGCGGGCACCTTTGTTTGCAACCACGTGTTTTATGCGCTGATGCATGCGCTTGCCACGCGGCGCGGCTTGAAGCGCACTCGCGGCGGGTTCATTCATGTGCCGTATTTACCGGAACAGGGTGTGCCCCACATGACATTGGAAGAAATCGTTCGCGGGCTGCGCGTGGCCGTGGCTGCGGCACTGGCCACCACGCATGACCTTAAAAAAGGTGCGGGCGCCCTTAGCTGACTCAGCCGACCTTGTCTGGCGGGGTTGGTGGGTGGGTTGGCTGGGTAATTTTCTGGGCCGCAGGCGGCTCTTCACGCATCAGGCGCCACGCCAGCCACGTCCCGAGCACCGCATTGCCGACCGCAAAGAAGGCCACCATCAAGGTTGCCGGCATGTTTAGCGGCCGGTTATGCACCACCCAGGCCAACATAGGGGATAGCCCGTTGAACGCGAGCATCATCCAGAACAGGGGGTTGCGCGGTTGGTAAAGACGTGTGAGTTTCATCGTGGCCACATGCTAACGCCAAGCGCAGCGGCCGCTAAACCCTTTGAGAATTGAGACGGATCAGCGGACAGCAAAAGACGCGGACATAAATCCCTGCGCAGGCTGCACCGGCAGCATGCTGGTAACGCTTGCGCCCGCGCCATTGCTGGCCATCACACCGCTGGATCCACCTGAAGTACCGGCCATTGTCTGGGCCTTGGGCAGATTGAAGTCATCGGAGGCCAATGAAGTACCCGCCACGACACGCGCCTCCTGGATGCAGCTTTGGCGCGCCGGGCCTGCCGCGTTGTCCATGCACTGCGCGATCGCCTGCATTTCGGCATTGCGCTGGAAGTCGCGAATCTTGGCTTTGGTGACTTGCCCGTCCGCCACATAGGCGAAGGCGGCCAGCAGGGATGCAAAAGCCAGCCCTGCCGCTGCCCACAGCAGCATTTTGTAAGGCGGTTCGTCGATTTTTTTCAAGTGGTCAGAAAACATGGCAACCCTCCGGTGAATCTGTCTTCATCCTAGGGGGGCCATGGCGGTTTCCATCCAGCGCTTTTCCCGGGAATTTGTAGGATAAAAACCTTTCATTTTTTTACGCGACGTAACGGCGGCATCCCGGGCCCCTTATCCTGGGCCCCCTATTCATCCCCTTACCTCCCGGCTTACCATCGCCCCATGACGCCCACCCTGCTCAACCCTGCCCAGACTGCCGCCCGCCTTGCCTACCCGCTGCTGGTCAGCGAGCTGGTGCTGCTGCTCAAAGACAGCTCAGTCCAGGCGCCGCCGCGCGTGGTGCAACCCCTGCCCGGCGGCGGCAGCCTCTTTGTGATGCCGGCGCTGGATGCCCGCACCGCCATCACCAAGCTCATCACCTTCACGCCCGCCAATGCGGGCACCGGCCTGCCCACCATCCAGGGCGATGTGGTCGTGTTCGACGTGGCCACCGGCCAGCGCCGGCTGATGCTGGACGGCCCTACCGTCACCGCCCGCCGCACCGCCGCCGTCTCGCTGCTGGCGGCGCAGCGGCTGGCGCCCAACACCCAGGGGCCGATGCTGATCGTCGGCGCCGGCGTGCAGGGCCTGGCGCACCTGGAGGCCTTTGCCGAAGGCCTGGGCGTGCGCGAATTCCGGGTCGCTTCGCGCAGCGCGGCCAGCGCGCAAGCCCTGGTTCATCACGCGCAGTCTTTGGGCTTAAGCGCCCGCATGGTGTTTGACGCCGACACCGCGCTGGCCGACTGCCCGCTCGCCGTCACCTGCACACCCGCCAGCGGCGTAGTGCTGCGCGCCTTGCCGCGCCCCGACGCCTTCGTCAGCGCCGTGGGCGCCTTCACACCCGCCATGGTCGAGCTGGGCGCCGCGCTGTGCCAGCACTTCGCGGCCAAGGGCTCGGTCTTTGTCGACACCGCCGACGCCGGCCACGAAGCGGGCGACCTGCTGCAAGCCGGGCTTGACGTGAGCCGCATCGCCACCCTGGCCGACGTGATCCGCCAGGACATCAAACAACCCGCCGGGCCGGTGCTGTTTAAAAGCTGCGGCTGGGCGGGCTGGGACCTGGCCGCGGCGCGTGCGGCGCTGGCTGCGCCCTAGATCGCCGGCGAGCCGCGATACGGCGGCCCTCGCCTACAAGCAGATCGCGCCTGCGGTGCTACGCTGAATCTTCACACCGGAGAAACACCATGAAGATTCTTTTCGCCGCCGACGGCAGCAAGTACACCAAAAAAGCCCTGGTCTTCCTGGTCAACCACGAAGACCTGGCAGGCGCCGACGGTGAGGTCCTGGTGCTCAATGTGCAGGCGCCTGTGCCGGGCCGCGTCAAAACCATGCTGGGCTCCGCAAATGTCAGCGCCTACCACGAGGAAGAATCGCAAAAAGTGCTGGCGCCCATCGAGCGTTTTTTGAAGCGCCACAAGATGTCGTTCAAAACCCTCGCTGTCGTCGGCTCACCCACCGCCGAAATCCTGCGTGCCGCCCAACGCAGCAAAGCGCACCTCATCGTGATGGGCACACACGGCCAGGGACTGCTCAGCCGCGCGCTGATCGGCAGCGTCGCCCAGCGCGTGGTGGCTGAGAGCGACATTCCCGTGCTGCTGGTGAAGTAAGCCAAAGAGCAAAAGAAAACCCGCCGGCCTTGCCGCTTCAAGGCGGTGGCTGGGCGGGTGATGTTGAGCGAAAAAACTCAGGCCTTGGGTAGCGTCACCCCAACCTGGCCCTGGTACTTGCCGCCGCGGTCCTTGTAGCTGACTTCGCAGACGTCGTCCTTGTCGCTTTCAAAGAACAGCACTTGCGCGCAGCCTTCGCCGGCGTAGATCTTGGCGGGCAGCGGCGTGGTGTTGGAGAACTCCAGCGTCACGTAGCCTTCCCACTCGGGCTCAAACGGCGTGACGTTGACGATGATGCCGCAGCGGGCGTAGGTGCTTTTGCCCAGGCAGATGGTGAGCACGTTGCGCGGGATGCGAAAGTACTCCATGGTGCGGGCCAGCGCGAAGCTGTTGGGCGGGATGATGCAGCTGTCGCCGTGAAAGTCGACAAAACTCTTTTCGTCGAAATTCTTCGGGTCCACCACGGTACTGTGGATGTTGGTGAAAACCTTGAACTCAGGGGCGCAGCGGATGTCGTAACCGTAACTGCTGGTGCCGTAGCTGATGATTTTCTGGCCATCGGCTGCCGCGCGGATCTGGCCGGGCTCGAAAGGCTCGATCATGCCGGTCGTTTCCGCCATGTGGCGTATCCATTTGTCGCTCTTGATGCTCATTCGGGGGAACTCCTCACTGTGCCCTCGATTGTAGGCAAGCAGGGCCGCTGCCCCGCCAAAGACCTGGATGCTATAAATTTGATAGCTAATAGCCCATATCCCGTATGGGCTGGAGCACGATTTTATCAATAAAATCAACGCAAGTACCCGAAGCCCGGACAAGGCCAAAACCCGCAAGGACCCGGGCCGCCCGCCTAAAACACATGCCCGGTCGCCAGCGCCGCTGCCGCCGCACGGGTTTCGACGCCCAGCTTTTCAAAAATATGTTCCAGGTGCTTGTTCACCGTGCGGTGGCTCATGCCCAGGATGTCGCCAATATCGCGGTTGGTCTTGCCCTTGGCCAGCCACGACAGCACCTCGGTTTCACGCGGCGTCAGCGCGGCATTGGCCAGGCGCGAGGGCGAGGCGGCGTTGGCGCTGCGCTGCTCCAGCAGCAGCATGGTTTCGCCGATGCCGACGCGGCCCATATTGCGCACCGACAGCTGCACGCCGGCCAGGCTGAGGACCACTTCGTCGGTTCCGTCTTCCAGTGCGGCGTAAACCGCCTCGGGCAAACGCCCTGGCTGCACGCCGCCCTCGGCGCCTTGCAGCCACAACGCTGCCTGCGGCGAACGCCAGGCGACGCGCCCGCGCGCATCGACCAGCACGACGCCGAAGCCAGCCACGTCTACCGCCTCACGCGCCAGCCGCGTCATGCGGGCGTTGCGCGTGTGGGTGTGCAGGCGCGCCACCACCTCTTGCGCGCGCAGCGGCTTGACCACATAGTCAACGCCGCCGCAGGCAAAGCCTTCAAGCACATGCGGCGTTTCCGACAGGCCTGTCATGAAGATCACCGGGATGTGCGCCATGACCGGGTTGGCCTTGATCTGCCGGCAGGTGTCAAAACCTGAAAGGCCGGGCATGACCGCGTCCAGCAAGATGGCATCAGGCGCCACCAGCTCCAGGCGCTGCAGGGCCGAATCGCCGTCGCGGGCCACCAGCACGGTGTAGCCCTCGCCTTCCAGCGTGTCGCACAGCATGCCCAGGCTGCTGGGGGCGTCGTCCACCACCAGCACGACCGGGCGCTGTTCGTCGGTCCCGTCAAGCATCAACGCCCTCCGTCAAATGATCGAGCAGCAGTTCAAGCTCGCAGCGGCTCACAAAGCCGCGCAGCCGTGCGCAGCTGGCGGCCAGCGCGGGGTCTTCGGCCGTGACACGGTCCAGCAGCCGGTGCAGGCCGTGCACGTGGCCCAGCTTCACCAGGCGGATCAGCCCGGCCCGGGCCTCCTCGGGCAAGCCCAGCAACGCTTCCCCGGATGAAGCTGCCGCGCTGGCCGCCAGCGGCACCGGTGAGACGACGGACGTCACCCACTCCAGCCCCAGGTGGCGCTGCAAGGCGTCCATCAGCTCGGACTCCAGCACCGGTTTGCCGACAAACGCCTGGCAGCCCGAAGCCTTGAGGCGCGAGGCCTGGTTCTCAAACACATTGGCCGACACCACGATGATGGGCACCTCGGCATAACCACGGTGGCGTATCTGCAGCGCGGTTTCCCAGCCGTCCATGTCGTCCATGCTGATATCAAGCAGGATGGCGTCGGGCACGCCGTCTTTCAGGCTGTCGATGCACTCCAGGCCGCTGGCCGCTTCTTTCACGTCAAAGCCCAGCGGTGTCAGCATGCCGGCCAGCATCTGGCGTTGCACCGGCTGGTCGTCTACCACCAGCAGCGTCCTGCGTTTGCCGAAGAAGCCGGCGATCTGGTGCGGCGGGTCAGCCATCGGGCCAGGGTCGTCGATCTCGCGCAGGTAAAGCCGCACGCTGAAGGTGCTGCCCTTGTCGGGCTCGCTTTGCAGCGTCAGGTCGCCGCCCATCAGCGCGGTGAGCAGGCCGGTGATGGTCAGGCCCAGGCCGGTGCCCGGCTCGCCGCGGCGGCGGCCGGCCGCCCCGCGCTCAAAGGGCAAAAAGATGCGCTGCTGGTCTTGCGGCGCAATGCCGATGCCGGTGTCCACCACGTCAAAGCGGATCACCTCGCGCCGGCAATCGACATGCAGCTTCACGCTGCCCGTATCGGTAAACATCACTGCATTGCTCAGCAGGTTGATGATGATCTGGCGCAGCCGCTTGGCATCGGCTTGCACCCAGGCCGGCATGCGCCCACTGTGCGTATAGATGAAGTCCACGCCTCTGGCTTCAGCCTGCGGGCGCACCATGCTGACCAGGCCCTCAATAAAGTCGGGCAGCGGCACAGGAATGGGTTCCAGCCGCAAGCGCCCGGCCTCGATGCGCGCCAGGTCCAGCAGGCCATCGACCAGCTGCAGCAGGTGCTCGCCGCTGCGCTGTATGGTCTGCACGGCTTCGCGCGGCGTGTTGCTAAGTGCCTCGCTCTTGAGCAGAATTTGCGAGTAACCCAGGATGCTGTTGAGCGGCGTGCGCAGCTCGTGCGTCATGCCGGCCACATAGCGCGTCTTGGCCTGGTTGGCCGACTCGGCTACTTCTTTGGCGGTCTGCAGCGCCGCATCCGTGCGCTGGTGCGCCTCGATCTCGCGCGACAGCAGCTGGTTCTGCCGGTTCGACTCGTCCTGCGCCATGCGCCGGCTTTCACTGCCCAGCACCACCCACCAGCTGCACACTGCAACAATCAGCAGCAGCATGGCAAACACCTTCACAAAGGCCGAGCGCAAGAGGCCGGAGAGATCGCCCGACAGCGCAAAAGCCGTTTCCTGCGTGTACACCATGCCCATCACGGTGGCCAGCAGTGCGCACAGCGACAGCATCACCACCATGTAGTGGCCCACGCGAAAGTTGATGCGGCCCGACAGCGCGCTGGGCAGCAGCGTGCTTAAAAACTGCTCGGCCTGCTCGGCCGCGCGAGAGCGTGTCTTGCAGCGGTCGTGGCAGCGCGACTCCAGCGTGCAGCACAGCGAGCAAATAGGCGCCCCGTAGGCCGGGCAGCTGGCCATGTCCTCCGCTTCGAAGGCGTTTTCACACACATGGCAGTGCACCATCTGGCCCGGCGCACCCATGGCCTGCGGCTTGCGCGCGATGTAGTAGCGCCCGCCGGTCAGCCAGGCCAGCAGCGGCGACAACACCAGCGCCAGGCCCAGCGCGATAAAAGGCGAGAAAGCCTCGGCCTGCGGGCCCATGGCGCCGGTGTAGGCAAACACACCGGCCGTGGCGGCCAGCAGCATGGCGCCCAGGCCCACCGGGTTGATGTCGTAGAGGTGCGCGCGCTTGAACTCGATGCCCTTGGGGCTCAGGCCCAGGGGTTTGTTGATCACCAGATCGGCCACCAGCGCACCGACCCAGGCGATGGCCACATTGCCGTAAAGCCCCAATACTTTTTCCAGCGCCGAGAAAACGTCCAGCGTCATCAGCAGCAAGGCGATGGTCACGTTGAAGACCAGCCACACCACGCGGCCCGGATGGCTGTGCGTGAGCCGCGCAAAAAAGTTGGACCATGCGAGCGAGCCCGCATAGGCATTGGTCAGGTTGATCTTGAGCTGCGACACCACCACAAAGAGCACCGTCGCCGCCAGCACCCAGGCCGGGTTGCTGAATACATACGCAAAACCGGCCAGGTACATCTGCGTGGGCTCCATGGCCTTGGAGGCAGGCAGCTCATGCTGCAGCACCAGAAAAGCCAGGAAGGCGCCGCCCAGCATTTTGAGCATGCCCAGCACGATCCAGCCCGGCCCGGCCATCAGCACCGCGCCCCACCAGCGCACGCGGTTGGCGTGGGTCTTTTCGGGCAGGAAGCGCAAAAAGTCCACCTGCTCGCCAATCTGCACCACAAGCGAGAACGCCACCGTGGCCGCCGCACCAAACATAAGCGGATTGAACTCGCTGCTGCCCGAGGTGCGCCCGGCCAGGCCCGTGAAGTCGAAAAAAGCCTGCGGGTTCTTCCATAGCACCGCAAGATAGGGCAACAGCAGCAACACGCCCCACAGCGGCTGCGTCCACATCTGCAGGCGCGAGATCAGCGTGATGCCGCGCACCACCAAAGGCACGATCACCACCGCGCTGATGACATAGCACCAGGCAATCGGAATATCGAGGTACATCTGCAGCGCCAGCGCCATGATGGCCGCCTCCAGCGCGAAGAAGATGAAGGTAAAGCTCGCGTAGATGAGCGAGGTGATGGTTGAGCCCAGATAGCCGAAGCCCGCACCGCGCGTCAGCAGGTCCATGTCCACACCGTAGCGGGCGGCGTAGTAGCTGATGGGCAGGCCGGTGAAGAAAGTGATCAGCCCCACCACCAGGATGGCCCACAGCGCATTGGTAAAGCCGTAGTTCAGCGCAATGGCCGCGCCTATGGCCTCCAGCGCCAGAAAAGACACCGCACCGAAAGCGGTGTTGCCCACGCGCCATTCCGACCACTTGCGAAAGCCGCGCGGCGTATAGCGCAGCGCGTAGTCCTCAACGGACTCGTCGGCCACCCACGCGTTGTATTCGCGGCGTATGCGGAATATTTTCTGGGTGGCGATGGTCAAGAGGGGTCTCCGTCGAAACGGCCGGATGGCTTGCAACAGGGTCCGCAAGAAGTGTGCCCGCATCTGGTGCGCTGCACCAGGAACGGTACCTACGTTGATTGACGTATTGGGATACGCAGCCCCAGTGAACATGATCCACCTGACCCCAACGCAGTCCTTGATCACTTCACCTTTCACACTTTCACCAACCGCAGGAGCCCAGCATGTCCAACGACGATCGCGATCCATCTTCCTTCATCAACCGCCGCCGCCTCATGCAAGGCGTGGCCGCGGCCCTGCCGCTGGCGGGCTTGCCCGGCTGGGCCCAGGCGCAGCAATTTCCCACCGCCAAGGTCAACACCACCAAGCTGGCCGTCACCGACACCGAGGTGACCGTGGGCCAGCTGCACTCGGCCACCGGCACGATGGCGATCTCCGAAACCGGCTCCATCCAGGCCGAGCAGCTGGCCATCGACCAGATCAACGCCATGGGCGGTGTGCTGGGCCGCAAGATCAAGGTCATCAAGGAAGACGGCGCCTCCGACTGGCCGACCTTTGCCGAAAAATCCAAGAAGCTGCTGGTCAACGACAAGGTCGCTGCCGTATTCGGTTGCTGGACGTCGGCTTCACGCAAAGCCGTGCTGCCGATCTTTGAAAAAGAAAACGGCATGCTGTACTACCCGACCTTTTACGAAGGCCTGGAGCAAAGCAAGAACGTGATCTACACCGGCCAGGAAGCCACGCAGCAAATTCTGTACGGCCTGGACTGGGCGTCGAAAGAAAAGAAAGCCAAGACCTTCTTCCTGGTCGGCTCCGACTACATCTGGCCGCGCACCTCGATGAAGATCGGGCGCAAACACATCGAAGGCCACCTCACCGGCAGCAAGGTTGTGGGTGAAGAGTACTACCCGCTGGGCCACACCAACTTCAACTCGCTGATCAACAAGATCAAGGTCGCCAAGCCCGACTGCATCTTCATCGCGGTGGTCGGCGGCTCCAACGTCGCCTTCTACAAGCAGCTCAAGGCGGCCGGCGTTACCGCCGCCAAGCAGTTCCTGCTGACCATCTCGGTCACCGAAGACGAAGTGCTGGGCATTGGTGGTGAAAACATGAACGGCTTCTACGCCTCCATGAAGTACTTCCAGTCGCTGGACAACCCCAACAACAAGGCGTTTGTGACGGCCTTCAAGGCCAAGTACGGCAAGGACGCGGTGATCGGCGACGTGACGCAGGCCGGCTACCTCGGCCCCTGGCTGTGGAAGGCCACGGTTGAAAAGGCCGGCAGCTTCGACGTGGACAAGATCGCCGCAGCCTCTGCCGGCATCGAGCTGAAAACCGCGCCCGAAGGCTACGTGAAGCTGCACGACAACCACCACTTGTGGAGCAAGGCGCGCATCGGCCAGGCGCAGGCCGACGGCCAGTTCAAGGTGGTCGCCGAATCGTCCGCGCTGATCGAACCCAACCCCTTCCCCAAGGGCTACCAGTAAGCGAACGCGCTGGCCCTTACCGGTTCATTCCGCCGTGTGGCGGGGTGAGCCGGCAGGGGCTTTTTGACTGACGTTCTGTTTTTTATTACCCGCCGCACCGGAGCCCGCCATGAACCTTTCCGAAATGCTCAACATCGGCCTGATGCAAGGCTTTGCCGGGCTGAGCCTGTTTTCCGTGCTGCTGCTGATGGGCCTGGGCCTGGCCATCATCTTTGGCCAGATGGGCGTCATCAACATGGCGCACGGCGAGTTCATGACCATTGGCGCCTACACCATCTACCTCTTCTCGCACCTGTCCGAGACCTACGCACCGGGTTTTGTGCAGGCCTACTTCCCCTTCGCCATCGTCGCGGCCTTCATCTTCGCGTTTGCTGTCGGCTGGCTGGCCGAATGGGCTTTCATCCGCCATCTCTACAAACGCCCGCTGGACACCCTGCTCGCCACCTGGGGCCTGTCCCTGGGCATGCAGCAGATTTTCCGCACCACCTTCGGCGCCAAGGAAGTCAGCCCCACACTCCCCGACTGGTTGATGGGCTCTTGGGCTCCCGCTGAAGGCCTGGACATTCCCATCAACGGCATGTTTGTGATGGCGCTCACGCTGGTCGTCACCTGCGGCGTGTTGATCGCACTGCACAAGTCGCGCTGGGGCCTGCGCGTGCGCGCCACCGTCGCCAACCGCGTGATGGCCAATGCCACCGGCATCAACACCAAAAAGACCGACCGCCTGACCTTCGCCATCGGCTGCGGCATCGCCGGTGTGGCCGGTGCGGCCTTCACCACGATTGGCTCGACCGGCCCGACCAGCGGCTCGCTCTACATCGTCGACGCCTTCCTGGTCGTCACCTTCGGCGGCGCGGCCAGCCTGCTGGGCACCGTGGTCTCGGCGTTCGGCATTGCGCAGACGCAATCGATTGCCGAGTTTTTCATGACCGGCTCCATGGCCAAGGTGCTGACGCTGATGACCATCGTGACCATCCTGATGCTGCGCCCGCAAGGCCTGTTCGCCTCCAAGGTGCGGCGCTGAGCTTTCACCTTATTTCTACCGCTTCCACCGCAATCCCAGACAACCGGAGTTTTTCATGAACAGCCTCAAGCAATGGATAGAGCGCAATGGCCTGGGCAACGTCGCCCTGCTGGCCCTGGTGCTGCTGGTGGCCTTTCCCCTGGCGCTGGATTTGTTCCGCCTGAACCTCGTGGGCAAGTATTTGAGTTATTCCTTCGTCGCGCTGGGCCTCGTCATGCTGTGGGGCTACGGCGGCGTGCTGAGCCTGGGCCAGGGCGTGTTCTTCGGCCTGGGCGGCTACGGCATGGCGATGTTTTTGAAGCTGGAAGCCAGCGACCCCATCACCACCAAGATCCAGTCCACGCCCGGCATCCCCGACTTCATGGACTGGAACCAGATCACCGCCTTGCCGATCTGGTGGAAACCCTTCCAGTCCTTCCCGCTGACGCTTGTGCTGATCCTGGTGGTGCCCACGCTGCTGGCTTTCATCATCGGCTACGCGATGTTCAAGCGGCGCGTGGGCGGCGTGTACTTCGCCATCATCACGCAGGCTGTGGCGCTGATCCTCACGGTGCTCATCATCGGCCAGCAGGGCTACACCGGCGGCGTCAACGGCATGACCGACCTCAAGACCATCCTGGGCTGGGACACGCGCACCGACAGCGCCAAGTACATCCTCTACTTTCTCACGGTGGGCCTGCTGCTGGGCGCCATCGTGCTGTGCACCTGGATCCAGAAAAGCAAGCTGGGCACGCTGCTGCTGGCCATGCGCGACAAGGAAGACCGTGTGCGCTTTTCGGGCTACGACGTGGCCATGTTCCGGGTGTTTGCCTTCTGCTTCGCGGCCATGCTGTCGGCCGTGGGCGGCGCGATGTTCACGCTGCAAGTGGGATTCATGTCGCCCTCGCTGGTCGGCATCGTGCCCTCCATCGAAATGGTGATCTTCGCTGCGGTGGGCGGGCGCATGTCGCTGGTCGGCGCGGTGTACGGCGCGCTGCTGGTGAACTTCGGCAAGACCTATTTTTCCGAAAGCTTTCCCGACCTCTGGCTGTTCCTGATGGCCGGCATGTTCCTGGGTGTGGTGCTGGCATTTCCCGACGGCCTGGCCGGTGTGTACACCCAGCGCGTCAAGCCCTGGCTGGCCAAACGTTTTGCGCGCCGCGAGAAGGTTGATCCACCCGCCGTTCCGCCCATGGCGCCCCCACCGGCCACACCCCATGCAACGCCCACGTTGCCCTCCGGCTTGACCGGCCAGCAGACCTGACCACCCAAGGAAGCCACCATGATCGCTCCCGCCATGACCCCCAAGGACTTCGTGCTGTCGGTTGAAGACCTGACGGTCTCTTTCGACGGTTTCAAGGCCATCGACAGCCTGAACCTCTACGTCGACCAGAACGAGCTGCGCGTGATCATCGGCCCCAACGGCGCGGGCAAGACCACGCTGCTGGACCTGATCTGCGGCAAGACCCGCGCCAGCCACGGCCGCATCAAGTTCAAGAACGCCGAAATGACCAAGCTGCCCGAATACCAGATCGTGCGCTCCGGCATAGGCCGCAAGTTCCAGACGCCGTCCATCTACGAAAACCTCAGCGTGTTCCAGAACCTGGAAGTCTCGTTCCCGCGCGGGCGCGGCGTGTTCGGTGCTTTGTTCTTCAAGCGCACGGAAGAGGTCAAGGCCCGGGTGCAGGCCGTGGCAACTGACATCGGCCTGGGCGACCAGCTTGATACGGAAGCCGGCCTGCTCTCGCACGGGCAAAAACAGTGGCTGGAGATCGGCATGCTGCTGATGCAGGACCCGGAGCTGTTGATGCTGGACGAACCCATCGCCGGCATGAGCGTGCGTGAGCGCGAGCTGACGGCCGAGCTGCTCAAGCGCATCTGCAAGGGCCGCGCCATGATCGTCATCGAGCACGACATGGAGTTCGTCAAACGTATCGCCGACAAGGTAACCGTCATGCACCAGGGAAAGATCCTGGCCGAAGGGTCGATGGAAAAAGTGCAGGCCGACCCGCGCGTGATCGACGTGTACCTGGGCCACTAAGGAGAAAACCATGCTCAACGTCAACAACCTCCACGTCAGTTACGGCCAGAGCGAGGCGCTGCACGGCATCACCTTCAGCGCCAAAAAAAATGAAACGGTGGCCATCATGGGCCGCAACGGCATGGGCAAGACAACGCTCTTCAAGTCGCTGATCGGCATCCTGCCGCTGAAATCCGGAACCATCGATGTCGACGGCCTGGACATCTCGAAAGACGAGAGCTACCAGCGCGTGGCCAAGGGCGTAGCCTATGTGCCGCAGGGCCGCATGATTTTCCCGACGCTCACGGTGCAGGAGAACATCCTGACGGGCCTGGAGAACGCCAAACACAAGCAGATTCCCGAAGAAATCTACGCGCTCTTCCCCGTGCTCTTTGACATGCGCAGCCGCAAGGGCGGCAACCTCTCGGGCGGGCAGCAGCAGCAGCTGGCGATTGCCCGCGCGCTGGTGACCAACCCCAAGGTGCTATTGCTGGACGAGCCGACCGAGGGCATTCAGCCTTCCATCATCAAGGACATCGCCAAAGCCCTGAACGAGATCCGCAAGATGCGCGAAATCACGATCGTGGTGTCGGAGCAGGTGCTGAGCTTCGCGATGGATGTGGCCGACCGCCTCTTTGTGATCGAGGGCGGGCAGCTGGTGCACGAAAGCACCCGCGCCGGCACCGACACGGCGCGCATCAAGCAGTTTCTTTCCGTCTGATTTTTCCCTTCTTTTTCGTTCTTTTTTATTCATCACCACCAGGAGATATGGCATGACCGATACGCTGATCAAGGTTGACCTGACGAAGTCGCCCACCCTCAACGAAAACATCCACAACCGCTGGCACCCGGACATCCCCATGGCCTGCTGGGTCAACCCCGGCGACGACTTCATCCTGGAAACCTTTGACTGGACCGGCGGCTTTATCAAGAACAACGACAGTGCAGACGACGTGCGCGACATCGACCTGAGCACGGTGCACTACCTCTCGGGCCCGGTCGGGGTGAAGGGCGCGCAACCCGGCGACCTGCTGGTGGTAGACCTGCTGGACATCGGTGCCAAGCAGGACAGCCTTTGGGGCTTTAACGGATTTTTCAGCAAGAAAAACGGCGGCGGCTTTCTGACCGACCATTTCCCCGAAGCGCAAAAGTCGATCTGGGACTTCAAGGGCATGTTCACGAGTTCGCGCCACATACCAGGCGTCAACTTCGCCGGGCTGATCCATCCCGGCCTGATCGGCTGCCTGCCCGACAAGGCCATGCTCGACATGTGGAACACACGCGAACAGGCGCTGATCGACAGCGACCCCACGCGCACCGGACTGGCCAACCCACCTTCGGCCGGCACCGCCCACATGGGCAAGATGACGGGCGCCGCGCGCGACAAGGCTGCGGCCGAGGGGGCGCGCACCGTGCCGCCGCGCGAGCACGGCGGCAACTGCGACATCAAGGATTTGTCGCGCGGCTCCAAGGTGTTCTTCCCTGTCTACGTTGACGGTGCCGGCCTGTCGGTGGGCGACCTGCACTTCAGCCAGGGCGACGGCGAAATCACCTTCTGCGGCGCCATCGAAATGGCCGGCTGGGTGCACATGAAGGTCACGCTGATCAAAGGCGGAATGGCCAAGTACGGTATCAAGAACCCGATCTTCAAGCCCAGCGTGATCACGCCGCGCTATGACGACTACCTGATCTTTGAAGGCATCTCGGTCGATGAAGCCGGCAAGCAGTACTACCTGGACGTGAACGTCGCCTACCGCCAGGCTTGCCTGAACGCCATTGAGTACCTGAAGAAATTCGGCTACTCGGGCGCGCAGGCCTATTCCATCCTGGGCACGGCGCCGGTGCAGGGCCACATCAGCGGCGTGGTCGACGTGCCGAACTCTTGCGCCACGCTGTGGTTGCCGACCGGCATCTTCGACTTCGACATCAACCCGAATGCCTCGGGGCCTATCAAGCATATTGACGGCAAGATCAGCATGCCGTTGTCGCACGACCTGCCCTGATACGGAAGGCACCGCACCATGCCCACCTACGACTACGACTGCCCGCAATGCGGCAGCTTCGACGCGCTGCGCTCGGTCTCCATGCGCAACCAGGCGGCCGCCTGCCCGGCGTGCGGCGGCCCTGCGGCGCGAATTCTGTCTGTCGCGCCCTCACTCGCACTGATGGAAGACGGCGCGCGCCGCGCCATGGACACCAACGAACGCGCGCGGCATGAGCCCAAACGCTCGGGCGACTACGCGCGGCTCAAGCACCCGGCGGGCTGCGGTTGCTGCTCCAGCGGCAAGCGCGGCGCCACGCTAACAGCACCGAATGGCAACAAGGCCTTCCCAAGCAAACGCCCCTGGATGATCAGCCACTAGAGGGCTTCCCAACCCGCAAGGAGCACGACATGATTCACGGCGATATATCCAGCAGCAAAGACACCGTCGGCGTGGCGGTGGTCAACTACAAGATGCCGCGCCTGCACACCAAAGCCGAGGTGGTGGAGAACGCCAACAACATCGCGCGCATGCTCGAAGGCATGAAGAAGGGCCTGCCCGGCCTGGACCTGGTGATCTTCCCCGAGTACAGCACCCACGGCATCATGTACGACAGCAAGGAGATGCATGAGAACGCCGCCACGGTGCCGGGCTTTGAGACCGAGATCTTCGCGGCCGCCTGCCGCAGGGCCAAGGTGTGGGGCGTGTTCTCGCTGACTGGCGAGCGGCACGAGGAGCACCCGCGCAAGGCGCCCTACAACACGCTGATCCTGATGAACGACCAGGGCGAGATCGTGCAGAAGTACCGCAAGATCATGCCCTGGGTGCCGATTGAAGGCTGGTACCCCGGCGACCGCACGTATGTGAGCGACGGGCCCAAGGGCATGAAGATCAGCCTCATCATTTGCGACGACGGCAACTACCCCGAGATCTGGCGCGACTGTGCGATGAAGGGCGCCGAGCTCATCGTGCGCTGCCAGGGTTATATGTACCCGGCCAAGGAGCAGCAGATTCTGATCAGCAAGGCCATGGCCTTTGCCAACAACACCTATGTGGCGGTGGCCAACGCGTCAGGCTTTGACGGCGTGTACTCCTATTTCGGCCATTCGGCGCTGATCGGCTTTGACGGCCGCACGCTGGGCGAATGCGGCGAGGAAGAAATGGGCGTGCAGTATGCGGCGCTGTCCAAGAGCCTGATCCGCGACTTCCGCCGCAACGGCCAGTCGGAAAACCATTTGTTCAAGCTGCTGCACCGCGGCTACACCGGCATGATCAACTCGGGCGACGGCGACAAGGGAACGCCCACCTGCCCGTTCAGCTTCTATGCCGACTGGCTGCGCGACCCCGAGGCTGCGCGCCAGCAGGTGGAGTCGTTTACGCGGACCACGATTGGTACGGATGAGGCGCCCATGGAGGGGATTCCGAACCAGGGCAGTGTGACAGCTTAGGCCCGTTTCATCCCTTCTCCCTCTCTTATCCCCTCTCCCTCTGGGAGAGGGTTAGGGTGAGGGCCAGCAGCGCATGAAACACCACCGCGCGATGCCCAGGCCGCCAGCCCTCACCCCTGCCCTCTCCCAGAGGGAGAGGGAGAAAGAAGGGTCAGGCAGGGAGCGCCTGCGAGATCACCGTCCGCTCAACCAGCCGGTCATCCCCCAGCACGATGAGCGCAAACAGCAGCTCGTCCAGGTTGCCCGCCTGCGCGGTCTTGCGCGCCAGCAGCGGCGTGGCCTGCGGGTTCAGCACCACAAAGTCGGCCTCGCAGCCGGGCTGCAGGTTGCCCACCACGCCATCGAGCCCCAGCGCGCGCGCCGCGCCCGCCGTGTGCTGCCACCACAGTGCCTGCGGCTTGAGTGACAGGCCCGGTTTGGTCTGCCCTTCGCGGCCGACGTAATAAGCCGCCAGCATGGTGTGAAACGGGCTGAAGGAAGTGCCGCCGCCCACATCGCTGGCCAAGCCGTACGGAAAGCCGATGCGGTCTGCGCCTTCGTAGTCAAAAAAGCCGCTGCCCAAAAACAGGTTGCTGGTCGGGCTGATGGCTGCGGCCGTGCCGGTGCTGCGCATCAGCGCGCGGTCCGTATCGTCGATGTGGATGCAGTGCGCGTACACGGCGCGCGGGCGCAGCAGGCCGAACTGCTCGTACACGGCGAGGTAGCTGCGCGCATCCGGGTACAGCGATTTCACCCAGGCGATCTCGTCCTTGTTTTCAGCGACGTGCGACTGGATCCACACATCCGGGTATTTGGCAGCCAGCGCGCCGGCGCCGCGCAGTTGCGCTTCGCTGCAGCTGGGCACAAAACGCGGCGTGATGGCGTAGCCCAGCCGGTCCACACCGTGCCAGCGCTGGATCAACGCCTCGGTGTCGATCAGGCTTTGCTCGGTTTCGTCGCGCACGCCGTCGGGCGCGTTCTGGTCCATCAGGCATTTGCCCGTCATCAGGCGCAGGCTGCCTTTTTGCGCCTCGGTGAACAAGGCGTTGACCGATTCGGTGTGCGAGGTGGCAAAGGCCAGCGCCGTGGTGACACCGTTGCGCAGCAGCTCTGCTATAAAAAATGTAGCGGCTTGTGCACTGTGGTCCTGGGCTGCAAAGCGTTTTTCTTCAGGAAAGGTGTAGTTTTCCAGCCAGGGCAGCAAGCCGTCGGCGGGTGAGCCGATCACGTCCAGCTGCGGGTAGTGGATGTGCATGTCGACAAAACCCGGCGCGATGATGCGGCCTGCAAAGTGTTCGGTCGGCACATCGGCAAAACGCGGCGCCAGGGCCTGGTAGCTGCCCACGGCTTCCACCCGCTGGCGCCCTTCGGCGTCCGGGCCGACCACGAGCAGGCCGTCGGATTCAAAAACGGCCTGGGCAGGCCCGGTGAAGTAAAGGATGGCGGCGCGGTAGGCTTTCATGGCGCTTAGGGTAACGCAGGGGCTTGGCGCCGCGATATACAAATTCCGATAAGGGTTATCGGCTCACCCGGCAGCCATCGCCCAGCGAGGCGCGCCACACCCGCACCGAGGTCAACCCCGGCAAGCGCGCATCGAGCTTGCGGAAGATGAACTGGCACAAATTTTCAAGCGTGGGCGGGCCCAGCTCTTTCACGTCGTCCAGCAAATGATGGTCGAGCAGCTCGCGCAGCACCTCGATCTCGCGCCGCACCAGGCCCAGGTCCATCACCATGCCGGTGACCGGGTCAGGCTCGCCGGCGACAAAGACCTCGGCGTTGTAGGTGTGGCCATGCACGCGCTTGCTGCTGTCGGCCTCGATGGCGCGTTTGAGCGTGTGGGCTGCGTCGAAGTAAAAAGTCTGGCTGATCTCGCAGCGCATCGGCTCTGCTTTGGGGAGTTTTTTCGTGCTCATCGGATGCCCGTGATCTTGTGGGTCTGCAGGCTCAGGCGCCACGCGGGGCGCGCCATGCACAGCTGGATGCAGGTTTCGGTGTTCTGCTGGCGCTGGGGGCTGTCCATGGGCTGCAGGTAGCGGTGGGTGAAGTCGGCGGCTTCGAGCTCGGCGAGGTCAAAGCTCGGCTGGGGCCAGACCACCTTCAATTCATGGCCCGCGCGCTGCACCCAGGGCGCACCGGCCTTGGGACTGACGCAGATCCAGTCGATGCCCTCGGGCGCGGCGATGGTGCCGTTGGTTTCCACGGCGATCTGAAAACCACGCGCATGCAACGCCGCAATCAGTTCGACGTCGACCTGCAGCAGCGGCTCGCCGCCCGTCATCACCACAAAGCGGTGGCTGCTGTCACCGGCCGGCCATTGCGCGGCAATGCGATCAGCCAGCGCATCAGCGTCCTTGAACTTGCCGCCCAGGGTGCCGTTGGTGCCGACAAAGTCGGTGTCGCAGAACTGGCAGACGGCCGTGGCGCGGTCCTGCTCGCGGCCCGTCCAGAGGTTGCAGCCGGCAAAGCGGCAGAACACCGCCGGTCGCCCCGCGTTGGCGCCCTCGCCTTGCAGCGTGTAGAAAATTTCCTTGACCTGGTAGCTCATGGCGCGGCCTGCGCAGGCATCTGCGGGTGCAAGGTCAGTTGGGAAACTGGGGAAGAAAGAGAGATAAAACAGGCGCCCACAGAGGCCGAAAGACCGGGGGTCGCGAGGTTTTTATACATGGTAGTCCTCTACATGGCCCCGGAAATAAAGCAAATGCCGGCGCGCCGAGGCAGCACGCGAGCCTGTGATTTTAACGGTTCAGGGCCGATGGCGGGGATTCAGGGGATTTGCGGGCAGATCAGGGCGCCGGCATGTCTAACGCCTGCTGCTCAAGCCAGCCGCAAAAAATGTCCAGCCGTGCATCGGCGTCACCGCGCCGCCGTGCCACATATTGGTAAGCGCTTTCGTCAAAACCCAGCGGCGCGACCAGGCGGCCGGCGCGGATGTCGTCCATCACCAGGTGCCAGGGCGCGATGGCGATACCCAGCCCGGCCACAGCCGCCTCCAGCGTGAAGTAATAGTGCTCAAAAGTGGGGCCGTCCGGCATGGCAAAGTCTGCGCCGCGCGACGCGCGCCAGGCATCCCAGGCATCCAGCCGGGTCTTGGTGTGCAGCAGCGGCTGGCCGGCCAGGTGATGGGGTTCGCTCACGGGGGCTCGGCCCGCGAGCTCCGGGCTCATGACGGGCCCCAGGCGTTCGACAAAAAGCGGCAGCAGCGTGGCGGATGGTTTGGCGCCCTTTGCTTCCACCGTGATGGCCAGGTCGTAGCGGTCAGTGTCGGCGCCCGCCGCGTCATCGGCAGCGGACAGCCGGATGTCGATGCCCGGGTTTTGCGCATGAAAGCCGTACAAGCGCGGAATCAGCCACTTGACGGTGAAAGTGCTGTAGCAGCAGACGTCCAGCGTGCGCGCCTCGCCGCTGCTGACTTCGCGCACGGCGGCTTCCATCTGGTTCAGGGCGACCGTCAGCGAAGGCAGCAGCGTGGCGCCGGCTTGCGTGAGCTGCGGCTTGTTCTTGGCGCCTTCAAACAGTGGCACGCCCAGCACGTCCTCCAGGTGGCGCACTTGCCGGCTGATAGCGCCGGGCGTGACCGAGAGCTCCTGCGCGGCAGCCGTCATGCGCCCCAGGCGGGCGGCGGACTCAAAGGCGCGCAGGGCGTTCAAGGGCGGCAGGCGGCGTTTCATCATTATGTGATTTTAATTCACATATAAAACGCCAATAAATCGTTTTTCAAAAAATGATCAATCTGCCACAGTCCAGACGGTATCTTGGCTATAGCCGAATAGACATTTCTGAAGCTAAGCCGCCAATCTTTTTTTTAATTGAGTAAAAATCACATGCCTTTTATCCATACCCAGGTCCATCAAGACACGCCCCAAGCCCAGCGGCAAGGGATCGTCGACGGCATCCACCAGGCGCTCATCGACGCCATCGGCATGCCCGAAGACGAGCTTTTCAACCGGGTGAGCGCCTACGCGCCCGAAGATTTTTTCTACAACCGCAGCTTTAACGGCATGGCGCGCTCAGACAAACTGGTGGTAGTCGAGATCACCCTACGCCGCGGCCGCAGCGACGCGATGAAGCGCGACCTTTACGCCCGCATCGCCCGCAACTTGAAGGCGAACGCGGGCGTGGCGCCCGACGACGTGTTTATCTTCACGCACGAAAACGACTACTCGGACTGGTCGGTGGGTGGTGGCAAGTTTGCAATGGCACTCGTGCAGCAGCCGGGACCGGGCTAAGCAGCCACTTACTTCGCGGTCGCTGCGGCACGCAGCACCGGGTAGGCCCTGGCCATCCAGATATACATCACGGCGCCCACCAGCAGCGAGGCCGCCGCGATCTCCAGCGACACCGTGAAGCCCTCGCCCGCATTGGCCGTGCGCTTGAGCAGCACCGCGACCAGCGGCGGGCCGAGGATCTGCCCCACGCCGTAAGTGGCCGTGAGCAGGCCCATAAAGCTGGCGGCCGTGGCGGGTTTCAGGCGCCGCACTTCCTGCATCGCAAAAAAGGTGATGGCGGTGAAGGGGATGCCCAGCATCAGGCTGCCCAGCGCAAAACCGGCCAGGCTGGGGCTCCAGAGGCTGGCCGCAATGCCCAGTGCCTGCAAAAAGTAGCAGCCGGCCAGCAACAAACGGAAGTCTTTGCCCGGCGGCAGGCGCGTGGCCAGCAGCGCGCCCAGCATCACGCCCAGGCCGAAGATGGGCCAGAACATGTCGAGCCAGGCCGAGCCCGGCAAGGCCGCACGCGCGATCACCGGCAAAAAAGTGGCTGTGATGATGTAGCCAAAACCGGCCAGGCCATAGGCCAGCGTGAGCAAGGTCATCTCGGCGTTGCCATGGTGCTGCGGCGCGTCGCCCGGCTGGGCGGCCGCGCGCGGCGCCAGCGGGATGAGACGCTCGTCACCGCCGCGCAAAACATGCCACACGGCGGCAGCCAGCACAAAAGACAGCACGCCAAAAATCATCCAGCCGGTGGCGGCCGTCCAGTGCCAGGCGACCATGCCGGTGGCAAACAGGCCACTCACCACAATGCCGGCGCCCGGGCCCACATAAATGATGCCGCCCATCGCCGGCACGCCGCGCTTGGCCAGCTGCGACAAGCACCAGCCCGAAGTGAAGACAAACACCACCGCACTCGTCACACCTGCCGCAAAGCGCAGAAACGGCCACGCCGCAGGCACATGCCAGCCCATGGCCAGTGTCAGCACGCCGGTGGCGACCAGGCCTGCGCGCACCAGCGACGAATACGCCACCGAAGGCAGCCCCTTGAAGCGCGCCCACAGCCAGGGCTGCAAGGTGCAGAAAATCGCGCCCAGCATGTAGCCGAAGTAATTGGCGCTGGCCAGCCAGCTGGCGGTGGGCAAATCGACCACGCCGTCGTTCAGCATCATGGGCAACAGCGGCGTGAAGGCAAAGCGGCCAATACCCATGGCCACGGCCAGGGCCACAAGGCCGGCCAGGGCGATGGGCCAGGGGCCTGATGCTTTGACTTCTTTGACTGATTCCTGGCTTGGCGTCATCGCCATAAGGGCTTCTCCATTCTGTGTTGTTTTGCGTCGTGCCGCCCGTTGCGCGGCTTATTGAAATGTCTCGAAGGCCTCGTTGAGGCGGCCGATGTAGCGGGCCTTCGCCGAAGCATCGATAAAACTCGCCTCAAAGCTGTTGCGCGCCAGCGTGTAGGCATGCTGCGCATCCAGCCCCGTTGCGGCAAAGGTCTGCACGAAGTTCTCGTTCATGTAGCCGCCAAAATAGGCCGGGTCGTCTGAGTTGACGGTGGCCACCAGCCCGGCGTCCAGCAACTCGCGAATGTTGTGGCTGGCCAGGTCGGGGAAGACGCACAGCTTCAAATTGGAGAGCGGGCACACGGTGAGCGGGATGCGGTCTTGGGCCAGCCGCTGCATCAACGATGCGTCGCGGCTGGAACGCACGCCGTGGTCCACGCGCTCGACTTTCAGCACATCGAGCGCCGTCCACACATATTCGGGCGGGCCTTCTTCACCGGCATGCGCGACAAGGTGAAAGCCCAGCTCGCGGCAGCGCGCAAACACGCGGGCAAACTTTTCGGGTGGGTTGCCGACTTCGCCTGAATCGAGGCCGATGCCGATGAACTTGTCGCGATAAGGCAAGGCTTGTTCGAGCGTCTCAAACGCGTCTTCTTCGCTGAGGTGGCGCAAAAAGCAGAGGATCAAAGAGGCGCTGACACCGAATTGAGCCTGCGCGTCCACGCAGGCGCGGTGCAGTCCGTTGACGACCGTTGCCATGCTGACGCCGCGCGCGGTGTGCGTCTGCGGGTCGAAAAACATCTCGGTGTGCACGACGTTGTCGGCAGCAGCCCTGCGCAAATACGCCTGGGCCATGTCGTAAAAATCCCGCTCGGTCATCAGCACGCTGGCGCCGGCGTAGTAAATGTCGAGAAAGCTTTGCAGGTTGGTGAAGGCGTAGGCACTGCGCAGCTCTTCCACGCTGGCGTAGGGAATCGTCACGCCGTTGCGGCGGGCCAGCGCAAAGATCAGCTCAGGCTCAAGCGAGCCCTCGATGTGCATGTGCAGCTCGGCCTTGGGCATGCCGGCCAGCAGCGCGGGCATGCGGTCTGCGGCGACGGGTTTGACTTTGATGGGTGGGGGCGTCATCTTGGCTCCGGAAGCATTGAGTTCATGGTGGTCATATCAACCCTGTTGACCATAGCTCATAACGAAAAAAGCTGCCCGAAGGCAGCTTTGAAACTACGTTGCGAGCGCTCCGGCCCGGGGCTTTTGCCTCGGGCACGGCGCTCTGTCCATTATCCTCAGTTGCCGGGAACCTTGCCTTCGACGCCCTTGACATAAGTCTTCAGGCCGCCGAGGAATTTGTCGTCCGCCACCACGTCTTTGGCCAGCAGTTCTTTGCCGGTGTTGTCGGTGATGGGGCCTTTCCAGATCGAGAAGCTGCCGTCTTTGAGGCCTGCCTTGACTTCATCGATGCGTTTTTTCGTGTCGTCGGGCACGTCGGCGGCGATGGACACGATGTCAATCGCGCCTTCTTTCACGCCCCACCATGCGGCGGTGTTGCCCGCCCATTTGCCGTCAAGCGCCTCGCCCACAGACTTGATGTAGTACGGGCCCCAGTTGATCACGGCCGATGCCAGGTGGGCCTTGGGGCCGTAGGCGGTCATGTCCGAATCCCAGCCGAAGGCACGCTTGCCCATTTTTTCGGCGGTCTGCAGCACGGCCGACGAATCGGTGTTCTGGAACAGCACGTCGGCGCCGCCGTTGATGAGGGCGGTGGCGGCTTCGGTTTCTTTGGGCGGGTTAAACCATTCGTTGACCCACACCACCTTGGTCTTGACCTTGGGGTTGACCGACTGCGCGCCCAGCGTGAAGCTGTTGATGTTGCGCACCACTTCAGGAATCGGCACCGAGCCGACCACGCCCAGCGTGCCGGTCTTGCTCATCTTGCCCGCGATGACGCCGGCCATGTAGGCGCCCTCATAGGTGCGGCTGTCGTAGGTGCGCATGTTGTCGGCCTGCTTGTAGCCGGTGGCGTGCTCGAACTTCACGTCTTTGGTGTCGCCGGCGACCTTGAGCATGGGCTCCATGTAGCCGAAGGTGGTGCCGAAGATCAGCTTGTTGCCCTGGGCGGCCATGTCGCGGATCACGCGTTCCGCGTCGGCGGACTCAGGCACTTTTTCAACAAAGCTGGTGACGACACGGTCGCCGAATTCTTTTTGCACAGCCTTGCGGCCGTTGTCGTGCGCGTAGGTCCAGCCGCCGTCGCCCACCGGGCCGACGTAGGCAAAGGCGATCTTCAGGGGCTCGGCCTTGGCGGCAGGCGCAGAAGCGGCGGGCGCGGCAGCGGGTGCGGCCTCTTCCTTTTTGCCGCAACCGGCCAGGGTTGCCGCGGCGATGGCCGACAAGGCCGCCAGCTTGAGCAGGGAACGTTTTTGCAGGTCGGTCATGTCATCTCGCTTTCGTCAAAGGAAGTGAAGGATTTGAAGGAAATTTCAAAAAGGTAAGAAACCGGAAATAAGAAACGGAAAAATCAGGCTAAGGCGAAAACCGCAATTATGCGGCGGTTTGAGCGATTTGCACCATCAGGCGCCGGGGTAAAACGGCTTGCCGATGGAGCTGGGCATGTTGATGCGTATCCACAGCGGGTTACGCGAAATCAGCACCAGCACCACGATGGTGGCCAGGTAAGGCAGCATGCTCAGGAACTGCGTGGGCACATCCAGGCCCACGCTTTGCAGGTGAAACTGCAGCATGGTCACGCCGCCAAACAGGTAAGCCCCAAGCAACACCCGTGCCGGGCGCCAGGTGGCAAAGGTGGTGAGCGCCAGCGCGATCCAGCCCTTGCCGGCGATCATGCCCTCGACCCACAGCGGCGTGTAGACCACCGACACATAAGCCCCGGCCAGTCCGCACAGCGCGCCGCCGGCCACCACGGCGGCCAGGCGTATGCGCCGCACCGGGTAACCCAGCGCGTGCGCCGATTCCGGGCTTTCGCCGACCGAGCGCAGCACCAGGCCGGCGCGCGTACGGTACAAAAACCAGATCAGCCCGGCCGTCAGCGCCATCGCGATATAGACCATGGGGTGCTGGCGGAACAGCGCCGGGCCCACCAGTGGGATGTCGGCCAGGAAGGGAATCGGGTATTGCGACTGCTCGGGCAGCTTCTCTTGCACATACTTGATGCCGGCAAAAGCCGAGAAGCCCGCGCCGAACAGGCTGAGTGCCAGCCCGGTGGCGTACTGGTTGGTGTTGAGCCAGATCACCAGCACGCCGAACACGGCGGCCAGAAATGCCCCTGCGGCCATGCCGGCCGCAAAGCCCAGCCAGCTGTTGCCGGTGTGAACCACCGTGGCAAAGCCGGCGATGGCGGCGCACAGCATCATGCCCTCGGCGCCCAGATTGACGATGCCGGCTTTTTCATTGATGAGCAGGCCCAGCGCGGCGATGGCCAGCACGGTGCCCGCACTCAGCGTAGAGGCGATTAGCAATGCGGTGGAGTCCATCAGCTGGCTCCTTTCACAAGGTCGGTTGAAGGAGGCGTGGCCACCGGCAGGGGGATGGGTTTGGCCAGCTTGAAGCGGTAAGCGATGAGGGTGTCGCAGGCCAGCAGGCTGAACAGCAGCAGGCCCTGGAACACGCCGGTGATCGACTTGGGCAGGCCCAGGCGCGACTGCGCGAGCTCACCGCCTATATAGAACATGCTCATCAGGATGGCCGAGAACACCACACCCACCGGATGCAGGCGCCCGACAAAGGCCACGATGATGGCCGCAAAACCGTAGCCCACCGGCACATAAGGCGTGAGCTGGCCGATGGGGCCGGCCACTTCGAGTGCACCGGCCAGGCCCGCGGCGCCGCCGGAGGTGAGCAGCGCCAGCCACAGCGCGCGGCGCGACGAGAAGCCGGCATAACGCGCGGCGGCGGGCGCCAGGCCGCTGACTTCATGCCGGAACCCGGCATGCGTGCGAAAGAGAAAGAGCCACAGCCCCGCCACACCCAGCAGCCCCAGGATGATGCCGATGTTCACGCGCGAGCCCTGCATCAGGCGCGGGATCTGCGTCACCGCATCAAAGGTCTTGGTCTGCGGGAAGTTGTAGCCGTTCGGGTCCTTCCAGGGACCGAAGACCAGGTAGTTGAGCACCATGTCGGCCACATACACCAGCATCAGGCTGACCAGGATTTCATTGGCGTTGAAGCGGTCTCGCAGCAAGGCCGTGATGCCCGCCCACACCATGCCGCCCATCACGCCCGCCAGCAAAATGGCCGGGATGATCCAGGGGCCGGTAGATTTGTCGGCCAGCAGCGCCACGCCGCCGGCCGCAATGGCGCCGATGACAAACTGGCCTTCGGCGCCGATGTTCCACACATTGGAGCGAAAGCACACGGCCAGCCCCAGCGCGATGATGAGCAGCGGCGTGGCTTTGACCAGCAGCTCGCCGATGGCGTAGGGTGACTTGATCGGCTCCCAGAAAAACACCTGCAGGCCTTTCACGGGGTCTTTGCCAAGCGCGATGAAGAGCGCCACGCCGATCAGCACGGTGATCAGCAAAGCCAGCAAGGGCGAGGCGTAGCTCCAGAAGGAGGACGGTTGGGGGCGGACTTCGAGCTTCATGCCGAGGCCTCCATCGTGTTTTGCGTTGTTTCTGTAGGGGGCGTGCTGCCGGGTGACCAGAGCCCGCTCATCCATTGCCCGACCAGCTCGACCGTGGCGTCCGCGCGCGGCAGCGAGGGCGAGAGCTGGCCTTTGGCCATCACATACAAGCGGTCGCAGATGTCGAACAGCTCTTCCAGCTCTTCACTGACCACCAGCACGGCACAACCGGCGTCGCGCAGCTTGAGGATTTCGCTGCGGATCTGCGTGGCCGCCCCCACATCGACACCCCAGGTGGGTTGCGAGACGATGAGCAGGTCGGGCTTGGCTTCAATCTCGCGGCCCATGATGAACTTTTGCAGGTTGCCACCTGAGAGCGACTTGGCGACCGACTGCGGCCCGCCGGTCTTGACCTTGTAGTCGGCAATGATGCGGGCGGCCTGCGCCTGCAATGCGCCGCGGTTGAGCCAGCCGCTTTTACCGACCGCCTCTTTGCGTGTGAGCAGCAGGTTGCGTGCGAGCGACAGCGAGGGCACGGCGCCGCGGCCCAGGCGTTCTTCAGGCACAAAGTGCAGGCCCAGCTCGCGGCGGCCGCGCGGGCCGCATTTGCCCACCGCCTGGCCTTTGACATGGATCGACTCGGCGTCCGCACGGGTGTCTTCACCCGAAAGCGCATAGAGCAGCTCCTTCTGGCCGTTGCCCGATACGCCGGCGATGCCGACGACTTCACCGGCCCGCACCTGCAGCGCGACCTGGTGCAGGTCGACGCCGAACTGTTCTTCTTTTTGCAGATCAAGCTGTTTCACGTCCAGCACCACCGCGCCGGCGCGCACCTCGCGGTGCTCCAGCGCAGGCGGCTCGGCGCCGATCATGAGCCGGCTGAGCGAGGCGTTGGACTCCTGCCGCGGATCGCACACACCCGAGACCTTGCCCCCGCGCAACACCGTGCAGGCGGTGCACAGCGCGCGGATTTCATGCAGCTTGTGGCTGATATACAAAATGCTGCAGCCCTGCGCCGAGAGCTGGCGCAGCGTGACAAAAAGATTCTCGACCGCCTGGGGCGTGAGCACCGAGGTGGGCTCGTCCAGGATCAGCAGCTTGGGGTGCGTGAGCAGCGCGCGCACAATCTCGACGCGCTGGCGCTCGCCCACGCTGAGCGTGTGCACAGGCCGGCCCGGGTCCAGCTGCAGGCCGTAAGCCTGGGTGGTCTGCTCGATGCGGGCCGAGACCTCGGCCAGGCTCAGGTGTTTGTCGAGCCCGAGCCAGACGTTTTCAGCCACGGTGAGCGTGTCGAACAAACTGAAGTGCTGGAACACCATGCTGATGCCCAGCGCGCGCGCTTCGTGCGGGTTGCGCACCGTCACGGGCTTGCCGTCCATGGTCACACTGCCGGCGTCGGGCTTGACGGAGCCGTAGATGATTTTCATCAGTGTGGATTTGCCGGCGCCGTTTTCACCGAGCACGGCATGGATTTCACCCGGCTGCACGGCCAGCGAGATACCGCTGTTGGCCACGACGCCGGGGTAACTTTTGGTGATCCCGCTCAGCTGCAGCCGCGGCGGCAGCCCTGGGGGGTTTTCAATCTGGGGCGATGGTGCTGTCATTTGTCTCTTTAATGTCCGTTCTGGTGTCGGTCTTATAAGAATGAGTGCTTCAGCCCTTATCTGGGAACCGTCAGCAGCTATTCTTTTCGTAGCATGGCGGCCACCGACTTGACCCGGTCACGCAGCCACTTCGAGGCGTTGGAGGCGTGCGTGCGTTCGTGCCAGAGCTGGTAATACATCATGCGGGGGAACTCGATCGGGCTGGGCAATATTTTGACCGGCAGGATGCTCGCAAAGCGTTCGCAATACTGACGGCCGGTGGTCATCACCAGCAAGCTCGATGCCACCATGGAAGGCATCAGGCCGAAATGCGGGCAGCGCACGGTGATATTGCGCACCATGCCCAGCGAATCCAGGTGTTCGTCGATCACGCCCTTGGCGCCCGGGTGCATGGCGGCGGGCGCAATGTGCTCGGCCTCCAGCCAGCCTGCGGCGTCCCAGCCGCGGCGCACCGCCGGGTGGTCTTTGGCGACCAGGCACACCACGTCGTCGCCGAAAAGGCGCGCCATGTGCAGCTCGTCCGACGGCGCCGACCAGTTGCCGATGACGAGGTCTGCGTCGCCTTGCGCCAGGTGGGAGCGGTAGTCGGACTCCGACGACAACGGCTGGATTTCAATGTGGCAGCGCGGAGCCTGCTGCTTGATCTGTGCGACCAGCTGCGGCAAAAAGAGCGGGTCCATGTAGTCGCTGGCCGCCAGGCGAAAGGTGATCTCGGCCGTGGCCGGGTCAAAGCCGCGGGCGTCGCTGAACAGCATGCCGGCTGCGCGCAGGATGCTGGCCGAGGGCTCGATCATGCGCAGGCCGGCATCGGTAGGCACCATGCCTGAGCCTGAACGCACCAGGATGGGGTCTCCCGCCAGCACGCGCAGGCGCTTGAGCGCCGCGCTGACAGCGGGCTGGTACATACCCAATTTGATGGCTGCGCGTGATACGCTGCGTTCAGTTAGCACGGTGTTTAAGACCCTGATGAGATGGAGGTCTATCTTGTCGAAAAGCGCCTGGTCTTTCATACCTTTTCACCCATGCGGTTGATACGCGCTTTTGTATGCTGACCTCGGCGCGACTGTTTTAATCTGAAGCATGTCTGTCCCATCTTTATCCCAATCCATCCGCTTCGTCAGGCGGGGCGAGGTCATTTCCGTCAGCAATGTACCACCCACCCGTACGTTGCTGGAGCTGCTTCGTGAGGACCTCAATTGCACCGGCACCAAGGAGGGCTGCGGCGAAGGCGACTGCGGCGCCTGCACGGTGGTTCTGGGCGAAGCGGCTGACGGCGAGGTCCAGTACCGCGCCATCAACAGCTGCATCCGGCTGGCGCATTCGGTTGATGGGATGGCGCTGTGGACAGTCGAAGACCTGGCAGCGCAAGACGGTGCCTTGCATCCAGCCCAACAGGCGATGGTCGACAAACATGGCTCGCAGTGCGGGTTCTGTACACCGGGCTTTGTGATGAGCATGTTCGGCATGTACCAAAACCATGTGTGCAAAGGCGAGGCCATCACACGCGAGTTGGCGCAGGAAGAACTCTCGGGCAACCTCTGCCGCTGCACCGGCTACCGCCCGATTCTGGATGCCGCGCAGGCCATGGCCGCGCTGCCGCCGGTAGCCGTCGACGAACCTGCTTTGCTACAAAAACTAGAGCAGCTAGCCCATGCTGCACCAGGGCTAGAGGCCGATTTGACTTATAAATCCCCCACCACGCTGGCCGGGCTGTTGACGGCCCGCGCAGATCATCCCGAGGCCCAGCTGGTGGCCGGCTGCACCGACGTGGGCCTGTGGGTCACCAAGATGCACAAGCAGTTCGGCCAGGTGCTGGACGTGACGAAGGTGCAAGAACTGCGGCAGGTTGAACACTACCCCCACCACATCGCCATCGGCGCGGCCGTCACGCTGGCCGACGCCTACGCCGCGCTGGTGAAAGACCGCCCGCAGCTGCACAACTTTGCCGCGCGCTTTGCCGGCCTGCCGGTGCGCAACTCCGGCACGCTGGGCGGCAATGTGGCCAATGGCTCGCCGATTGGCGACTCCATGCCGCTTTTGATTGCCCTGGGTGCAAATGTCGTTTTGATGAGCGTGCGCGGCCACCGCGAGTTGCCGCTGGAAAAGCTCTACACCGGCTACCGGCAGAACGTGATGGCACCGGATGAAGTGCTGGCCTGGATCAAGGTGCCCAAGGCGCAGGCCCGGGAGGCCATGAAGGTCTACAAAATCTCCAAGCGCTACGACGACGATATTTCCGCCGTTTGCCTGGCGATCAATCTGCACATCGAGGGTGGGCAGGTCGTCAGTGCATCCATAGGCGCTGGCGGCGTGGCCGCCACGCCGGTGCGCGCAACCAAAACCGAAGCCGCCCTCACCGGCCAGCCCTGGACGCAAGCCACCGTGCAGCAAGCCATCGCCACGCTGCGCGCCGAGTTCTCGCCCATCTCCGATATGCGGGCCAGTGCCGCCTACCGCAGCCAGGTGCTGGGCAACCTGCTGCAGCGCTACTGGCTGGAAAGCCAGGGCCTGCAGCAGATCAACCTGGCCAGCTTCAAGCTGGAGGAGGCCGCATGAACGCCGCCAAAGATATTTCGGTGAGCCGTGACGCCGTGGCCGACCCCGACGTGCGCGAAGCCAATGCCCGCACCGGCAAGGCGCCCGCCGCCGACCCGGCTGAAAAAGCCTCGCTGGCGCGCAAGCCCGCGAACACGCAGGCGGCCGGCCGCTCAACCGCCCACGAAAGCGCCCGCGCGCAAGTCGCCGGCGCGGCCACCTATGTCGACGACATCCCCGAAGTGCGCGGCACGCTGCATGCCGCGCCCATTCTGTCTACCGTGGCCCACGGCAAGCTGCTGGGCGTTGACACCAGCGCAGCCCTGGCCATGCCGGGTGTGCGCGACGTGATCCTGGCGTGCGACATTCCAGGCGACCCGGTGCTGGGCAATTTTTCGCACGACGAACCGGTATTTGCGAAAGACACCGTGCAGCACATCGGCCAGGTGATCGGCGTGGTGGTGGCCGACACCGTGATGCAGGCACGCAGCGCCGCACGCAAGGTGGTGTGCAAGATCGAAACCCTGCCTGCCGTGTTGAATGTGCAGGATGCCCTGAAAGCCGAAAGTTATGTGCTCCCCCCTGTCTTCGTCAAACGCGGTGACGCGGCAGCGGCGCTGAAGAAAGCCGCACACACACTGCACGGCACGCTGGAAGTCGGCGGCCAGGAGCACTTCTATCTTGAAGGCCAGGTCGCCTACGTGGTGCCGCAAGAGCAGCAGCAATGGCTGGTGTATTCCAGCACCCAGCACCCGGGCGAGATCCAGCACTGGGTGTCGCACGCGCTGGGCATCACCAACAACGCTGTGCGTGTGGAGTGCCGGCGCATGGGCGGCGGCTTTGGCGGCAAAGAAACGCAGTCGGGCCAGATGGCGGTGTGGGCCGCCCTTGCCGCGTACAAGCTCCAATGCGCCGTCAAGCTGCGCATGGACCGCGACGACGACTTCATGGTCACCGGCAAGCGGCACCCGTTCGCCTATGAATATGACGTGGGCTTTGACGGTACCGGCCTGCTCACAGGCTTGAAGATCACCATGGCGGTGAACTGCGGCTTCAGCGCCGACCTCTCGGGCCCGGTGGCCGACCGCGCGATCTTTCACGCCGACAACGCCTACTTTCTGCAAGACGTGGAGATCGCGTCTTACCGCTGCAAGACCAACACACAGAGCAACACCGCCTTTCGCGGCTTCGGTGGCCCGCAGGGCATGATCGTGATCGAAGCCATCATGGGCGACATCGCCCGCACGCTGGGCCTGGACCCGCTGGACGTGCGCAAGCGCAACCTCTACGGCATCGGCGAGCGCGACGTGACGCACTACCAAATGAAGGTCGAAGACAACATCCTCGACCCCTTGCTATCAAAACTGGAGCATACCGCCCAGTACCGGAGCCGGCGGGAGGCTATTTCGGCATGGAACAAGAGCAGTCCCGTCATCAAGCGCGGCATCGCCCTCACGCCCGTGAAGTTCGGTATCTCGTTCACCGCCACGCTGTTTAACCAGGCCGGTGCATTGGTGCACGTATACACCGACGGTAGCGTGCAGGTGAACCACGGCGGCACCGAAATGGGCCAGGGCCTGAATACCAAGGTCGCGCAGATCGTGGCCGACGAACTGGGTGTACCGTTTGCGCAAGTGCTGGCCACCGCCAGCGACACCAGCAAGGTGCCGAACGCTTCGGCCACCGCCGCATCTGCCGGCACCGACCTGAATGGCCGCGCCGCGCAATACGCCGCGCGCAACGTGCGCGACAACCTGGCGCAGTTTGTGGCGGGCCTGGACCGCTGCGGCGCCGGGGCGGTGCGATTTGTGTGTGGAGCAAACGGCGGCGAGGTCATCACGCCCGAAAGCACGCGGCCCTTTACCGAAGTCGTGAAGCTGGCGTACGCCAACCGCATCCAGTTGTGGAGCGACGGCTTTTACCGCACGCCGAAAATCCACTACGACAAAACCACCCTCACCGGCCGGCCGTTTTATTACTTTTCCTACGGCGCCGCCTGCACCGAAGTCGCCATCGACACGCTCACCGGCGAAAGCCGCGTGCTGAAAGTCGACATCCTGCACGACGTAGGCACCAGCATCAACCCGGCCATCGACATCGGCCAGATCGAAGGCGGCTTCATCCAGGGCATGGGCTGGCTCACCACCGAGCAACTGGTGTGGAACGACAAGGGCCTGCTGACCACACACGCACCCAGCACCTACAAAATCCCCGCCACCGGTGATGTGCCCGAACACTTCAAGGTCGACCTGTGGCCCGAACCCAACCGCGAAGACAACGTCTTCGGCAGCAAAGCCGTGGGCGAGCCGCCGCTGATGCTGGCGATCAGCGTGTATGAGGCGATGCGGGATGCGGTGGCTTCGGTTGCGCGGTCGCGCGAGTGTGTGGTGCTGGAAGCGCCGGCGACGGCCGAGCATGTGTTGCGTTCCATGACTTCTCACGCATTCCTTTCTTAGCTCCCTCCCCCGCTGGGGGAGGGCTGGGGTGGGGGCTAGCGGCGATCGAACAAGCGCATTCTCCACGGCCGTCAGCCCCCATCCCCACCTTCCCCCAGCGGGGGAAGGAGCAAGAGCAATCGAACCAGGGCCAGCGCTCAAGCCGCCTTGTACATCCCCGAGTCGCCCCGCACGCCCAGCTTCTTGCGAAAAGCCTGCAGGTCAAAGCCTTCGACGGCGAATCGTTTTTGCATGACGGCTTGAGCCGCGCTCACAGCGTCGGCGCTGGCCCACTCCACCACGGTCACCACATCGAACTCACTGCTGTCGCCTGTCTGCGTCAGCACATGCTTTTGCAGGCAGCCCGGCTGTTCACCCAGCATGCGCTGAACCTGATGGATACGCGCGACAAAAGCCGCGATCGACTGCGACGGCACCACGAATTTGTCGATACGGAATACGGACGTGGAGGCAGGAACGGAAGCGGGGGTTGAAGATTCACCTGGCATTTGCATAACTCCTTTGATGTTGGAACCAACAGCCTAAGACCTCAAGTAAAGTTGAGGTCAAGCGCTATTTGCCAATATTTCAAGGAGCCCCCATGAGCACGGAACTGGAAAAAGCCGGCTTTCCGCCCACCCTGTCGGTCGGCGACATGGCACGCCGTAGCGGCGTGGCAGTGTCCACACTGCACTTCTATGAAACCAAGGGACTGATCAGCAGCACGCGCACCGACGGCAACCAGCGCCGTTATGCGCGCGAGATGCTGCGGCGCGTGGCCTTTGTGCGCGTGGCGCAGCGGGTGGGCATTGCGCTGGCCGACATCGAGGCCGCCCTGGCCACCCTGCCCGCCAAAGCGGCGCCCAGCCGCGCGGACTGGGCACGCCTGTCAGCCGCCTGGCGCAAGGACCTGGACGAGCGCATGGCGCAGCTCAAAAAACTGCGCGACACACTGGACGATTGCATAGGCTGCGGCTGCCTGTCGATTGACAAATGCCGGCTGCGCAACCCCTATGACAAGCTGGGTGACAAGGGGGCGGGGCCGCAGCGGTTGTTAATAGCGCGACGTGACGGGTCTTAGGATCGGAATTTATCTTTCTCCCTCTCCCTCTGGGAGAGGGAATAAAGAAACAGCCGCCTTAAACAAGCGGGCGGAAGAGATCGAGCAGCATCATCACCACCGCAAAACCCATCACCACCACACCGCCCCAGCCAAACCAGGTGGTCTTCAGGCCCGAGGTGAAATTGCCCATCACCGACTTGCGCCCGGCCAGCAGCATCAGGCCGGCCATGATGGGCACGGCCACCACGCCGTTGATCACCGCGCTCCAGTAGAGCGCCTTCATCGGATCGATGGAAGTGAAGTCCATGCCGGTGCCCACCACGGTGGCGATGACGATGATGGCGTAGAAGCGCTTGGCCTCGTACCAATGGCGCTCCAGGCCCTCGGGCCAGCCAAAGGCCTCGGCCACGGCGTACGCGGCGGATGACGCGAGCACCGGCACGGCCAGCAAACCGGTGGCGATGATGCCGCCGGCAAACAGGGCAAAGGCAAAGTCGCCGGCCAGCGGCCGCAGGGCCTGCGCCGCTTGCGCGGCCGAGGTCACGTCGTGGATGCCGGCCGTATACAGCACCGCGCCGCCCAGCACCATGATGAAGAAGGCGATGGTGTTGGAAAAAAACATGCCGATGTAGGTGTCGCGCTTGACGCGGCGCAGGTCGCGGCGAATTTTCTTTTCAGGGCCGATCACGCCGCCCTTCAGTCGCAGTTCTTCGACCTCTTGCGAGGCCTGCCAAAAGAAGAGATAGGGTGAAATCGTCGTGCCCAGCAGCGCAACGATCATCATCCAGTAGCCCGAGGTCCACTGCAGTTTCGGGATCACCAAATCGTGCAGCACCTGCGCCCACTGCACCTGCACCAGAAACACGGCGATCACATAGGCAAAAAGAAAAAGCGTCAGCCACTTCAGGATGGGCGCCAGCTTGCGGTACGGCACAAACACCTGCAGCAGCACGGTGATGATGCCGAAGGCCACCGCATGGAAATGGTCACCGCCGCCCACAGCCAGCTGCAGCGCTTCGCCCATGGCAGCGATGTCGGCGGCGATGTTGATGGTGTTGGCGATCACCAGCAATAACACCATGCTCATCAGGAATGCGCGCGGCGTGTGCTCGCGCAGGTTGGCCGCCACGCCCTTTCCGGTGACGCGCCCTATGCGGGCGCTGACCAGCTGGATGGCGATCATGAAAGGCAGCGACAGGAACACCGTCCAGAGCAGGCCTGTGCCGAACTGCGCCCCCGCCTGCGTGTAAGTGGCGATGCCGGACGGGTCGTCATCGGCAGCGCCAGTGACAACGCCTGGACCGACATGGCGCAGGAAGGAGGGGATGCGGTTCAACATGGCCGCGAGGCTAACACCAAAGTATGAGGCCAGGCTTAAGCAGCCTTGCAGAGAGCTTGCAGACGATCTTCAGTACCAAAACAGCCACTAGCCCAATCAGATCGTAGGGAGAACGCTACAAAATCAATAGCATAAAGTGCGCCAACAGGTGATCGCACGGACGAATTGCGGACAAAGGCGTAGGATGGCTCATCTGCGGCAAGCCCCCGCGGCCCATCGCGGCTCAGGATGCCAGAGGACCTTCGCGCAAGCGCTGCCTTCCCTCAATACCGGAGAAATCATGACCATTGCATCACGCATGAGCGTCCAAATCTCACAGCTTCCCGGCATTGCCTCTGACTTGCCCGCCGAAGGAGCCGCGTAATGGACAGCGCGGTCATCAGCCTGCTCGGCGCCTTTTTGCTCTCGATCATCGGCCTCTTTGTATTTATATGGTCGCTGCGCAAAGGGCTGCTGGTCGAAAACCCCGTCGCGGCGTCCGTCATCTTCGCGCACGGGGAGATCGGACAGGTGGACGACCCCGCCCTGCACGACAACGCCCAGGCGTCGATGCAAAAAGCGGTGAAAGAAGGCGGCATCAAGACCTATACGGCCGATGCCGCCGAACTGCTGGACCGCATCACGTCGGACCGTTCCACCGCGTTTCCGGTGTTCATGTTCATCACCTTCGCCTGCCTGTGGCTGATCGTGGGCTCGGCTGCCGGATTGATTTCTTCCATCAAACTGCATGAGCCCGACTGGCTCACCGACTACGCCTGGCTGACCTTTGGCCGGATACGCACCGTGCACCTGACCGGCGTGCTCTATGGCTGGATCACCAACGCCGCGCTGGGCATGATCGTGTGGCTGCTGCCGCGCCTGCTGCGTACGCGTCTGTATGGCGCCATCTGGGTCATGCTGGGCGGCGCGCTCATCAACATGGGCATTGCCGGCGGCATAGGCGCGATCGCCACCGGCTGGAACGACGGCATGGAGTACCTGGAGATTCCGTGGCAGATCGCGATCTTCATGTTCGCCGGCTTTGCGCTCGTCATCCTGCCGGTGCTGTTCACCCTGGTCAACCGCAAGGTGTCGCACCTCTATGTCAGCGTCTGGTACATGACGGCGGCGCTGCTGTGGATTGCGCTGCTTTTCCTGGTCGGCAAAATGCCCGGCGTGCACACCGGCGTGCAGCAAGCCACCACCAACTGGTGGTACGGCCACAACGTACTGGGCCTGTGGTTTACGCCGGTGAGCGTGGGCGCCATTTACTACTTTCTGCCCAAAATCATCGGGCGGCCGATACGCTCCTACAACCTCTCGCTGCTGGGCTTCTGGACGCTGGCTTTCTTCTACGGCCAGGTCGGCGGCCACCACCTGATCGGCGGCCCGGTTCCGGGCTGGCTGGTCACGCTGTCGATTGTGCAAAGCGTGATGATGGTGATCCCCGTGATCGCCTTCAGCATCAACATGGGCGCCACCTTGCAGGGGCGCATGCACCTGGCCCGCTATTCGCCGACGCTTCGCTTCATGATGTTCGGCGGCCTGATGTATCTGGCCTCGTCGCTGCAGGGTTCTCTGGAGGCACTGCGCAGCGTCAACCAGATTACCCACTTCACGCATTTCACGGTGGCCCATGCACATCTGGGCGCCTATGCCTTTGTCACGATGGTGCTGTTTGGCGCCATCTATTTCATGATGCCGCGGGTGCTGAACTGGGAGTGGCCGTACCCGAAACTGATCACCCTGCATTTCTGGCTGGCCACCATCGGGGCGATGATTTATTTTGTCGGGCTCTCCATCGGCGGCTGGCTGCAGGGGGTTGCCATGCTAGACGCCGCGCAGCCCTTCATGGCATCGGTTGAATTGACCCTGCCCTACCTGAAATGGCGATCGGTGGGCGGCAGCCTGATGGTGCTCAGCCACCTGGTGTTCGTCGGCCATTTTCTGGCGATGGCGCTGCGTTTCGGGCCGGGCCGGGCGGGCGCGGCCCTCTTCTGGCAAAGCGATATGGGCGATGTACGCGATGTGCGCAACGCTGCAACAGGGGCCGCTCATGGAAAATGAAGTCAAGCTCGCCTCAGGCGCCATGGTGGCATTGGGTATTGCCACGGCCGCCCTGGTGGTGATGCCTTACATGCAGGTGCGCGACATCAAACCACCGCCGCAGCTCAAGCCCTACACCAGCGCGCAGCTGCGCGGACGCGAGGTGTATGTGGCCAACGGCTGCGTGTATTGCCACAGCCAGCAGCCGCGCGACCGCAACTTCGGCCCCGATGCAGAGCGCGGATGGGGCCGCGCCTCGGTGCCGGGCGACTACTACTATGACAAGCCCCATCTGCTGGGCAGCATGCGCACCGGACCGGACCTGTTCAACATCGGCGTGCGCCAGCCGAGCAAGGACTGGCACCTGGGCCACCTGTACCAGCCGCGCGCTTATGTGCCCGGCTCCATCATGCCGTCCTACCCCTACCTCTTCACCGTCAAGGACGCCAAAGAAGCCGAAAGCGAGGGCGAAACACCGCTGGCCCTGCCGCCGGCCTATGGGCCGAACGTGGGCATGGTGGTCGTCCCCTCACCCGAGGCGCTGGACCTGGTCAAGTACCTGCAAAGCCTGAACCACACCTACCCCGTTCTGCCGCCCACCCCCAAGCCCTGAGCACAACAAGGTGACCCCATGCTGAACGACAAGACCTCCGAGAGCCGGGCCCAGGAGCGCGAACAGGCCGAACCCTCTGAAAAGAGCCAGCCCATTCCGCTGATCTTCCTGGTCGGGGCGGCTGCCCTGGTGCTGTGGGGCGCGGGTTACATCGTGCTGTCCGGCTCCTTCGGCCGCGCCGATCTCGGTGACAAGCGCACCGTCGCCGACCTGTCAGGGCCGGCGGCCCCCGCCGCAGGTGCGTCCGCCAACGGCAAGCAGCTGTTCACCGCCAACTGCGCGGCCTGCCACCAGGCCAGCGGCAAAGGGCTACCGGGCGTGTTTCCGCCGCTGGACGGCTCTGAATGGGTGACCGGTGACGAGCGCATTGTGGCCAACATCCTGCTGCACGGCGTGACGGGCGAAATCACCGTGATGGGCACTTCCTTCAAGGGCGCGATGCCGGCGTTCGCGCAACTGAGCGACGCCGAGTTGGCCGCGGTGGCAAGTTATGTGCGCGCTGAATGGTCGAACAAGGCAGACGCTATCAAGCCCGGGCTGTTCGAAGCCGAACGCAAGGCCGGCACGCGAACCACACCGTTCAACGGCGGCGCCGAACTCAAAACACTGGCGGCCAAAGCCCCCTGAGCCGGCCGATGTTTCGCACCGCCCTGCTGAGCGTCATGTTGGCCCTTGCGGGCTATGCCGCTGCAGCCTGGCTGACACATGACTTCCAGGTGTGGACCGCCGAAGGCGCCCGCCGGCTCGAAGCGGCCTTGCAGCCAGTGCCAACCCCTGCGGTCAAGGTGGACGGGCCCGGCATCACTGCGCAAGCGCTGTCACAACGTCTCGCTGACGGGCAGTCCGTCACGCTGGTGGACTTCATCTACACACGTTGCCAGAGCGTCTGCCTGGCCATGGGCAGCAGCTTTCAGCAACTGCAGCACGCGCTGCATGAGCGGGACGGGAACGTCAAGCTGCTCTCGATCAGCTTCGACGGCGTGCACGACAGCCCTGCGGTGCTGCAGGCCTATTCAAACAAATTGAGTGCCGACCCGGCCATCTGGCGTTTCGTGCGCGTTCCGGATCCGCAGGGAACCCAACGCCTTCTCACGGATTTTCAGGTCGTGGTGGTTCCCAACGGGCGCGGTGATTTTGAGCACAACGCAGCGCTGCTGGTGGTCGACCAGAAAGGCCGGCTGGTCCGCATCTTCGACTACGCGGAGCAGCAGCTCGCGCTCGACTATGCGCAGCACCTGGCGGGCGCGGCCTCGCCTCCCCCATCGCCATCACCGTCGCCATGAGAATGCCGGCCCCTCCTTCACGCATCGCTCTGGCCGGCCTGGCCGTGGCCTTGCTGTGTCTGCTGGCCTGGCCCGGCGTGCGGCACGGGCTGGAGGCCAGCATGACGCGTCACATGCTGGTGCAATACCCTCTGTTGATGCTGGCCGGCTTCCTGTTCGCCACGGCATGGCCGGTCCGCTGGACGGCGCGCCTGAACCGGTGGAATGCCCACGGCATCAACGGCTTGCTCGCGGCCGCGGTCATGCTCGGCATTCTGATGATTCCCCGCGTGCTGGACCTGGCGCTGGTAGACGGCCGCGCTGAAATGTTGAAATGCCTGGCCTTGTTGGCTTGCGGCGGCGCCATTGCCTTGTCATGGCAAACGGCTGGACTGCTGGTGCAGGGTTTCTTTCTGGGCAATGTGCTGCCGATGATGGTCGTCGCAGGCAACCTGTATGAAACATCGCCGGTGCGCGTCTGCAACGCCTACCTGATGGACGACCAGGCGCGGCTGGGGCAGATGCTGGTGTGGATTGCAGCGGTGGTTGCCGCTGCATGGTTCACCTGGCTGGTCCGTGCCCTGATGCGAAGAGACGCCGCCATGCTGCCTGGCGATGCAGGAACAGAAGCTGCAGCACGTTGACAGCCTTCATGCCGCAGCGGCCGCTCAATGCGCGATCGACACCACCGCGCCGCCCTGCAGCGGCTCCAATGAGAACTTCACCGGCAGAAAAGCTTCAATCGTCCGCGCATTCGTGCGGGTGTGCTCGGTCAGTTCCGTCGCCCAATAGCGTCCCATCTTTCCCTGCAAGGCCGCCATCGCCATCGGGATCATCAACTGGTCTGCCAGGTGCGGGCCTACCGGCGCCTGATGGGCCTGGTAGTCCTTCACCTCCTGCAGCACGCGGCGTGCGACATGCTCGGCGCTCACGTTCTTTTCGCCGTAGGCGGCAAACACCTCGGTGATGTGTTCGTAGCGCAGCACAGCCAGAAGCGCATTGCCCGGCCCTTCGTTGCTGCGCAGCCCGCGGTCGCGCAGGCAATCGTCCTGCCAGCCAAGTCCCTTGCGCAGCACATCCAGCTCACGCTCGGCCACGCCCCTGGGCAGGCCGGCATGCAGGCATTCGGCATAGGCTTCGATCAGCGCGCCGCGCTCCATCAGGTGGATGGCCGCAAAACCCTGCGCGGGCGGGTGCAGACGCACGCGCACCTCTCCACCGCCGGCGGGGTAGAAACCGTGACGGCGCAGTTCAATGTCAAACAGTGCCTCGCCGCTGCCGGCGAAATAAGGCGCCAGCGCAGTCAGAAAGGAGCAAGACGGCGCCATCGGGTTGTGCGTGCCGCCGCTGAGCAGCAGCGTCGAGGCCGCCTTGGCCTGCAGCAGCGGCCACAGCACGGTCTGCAGCACCAGCATGCAGCTGCCCGCGGAGCCAACCGCAAATTCGTAATCGCCCGCGCGCACTTCGCCGGGCGTGAACACCAGCGTGGTTTCGCCAATCTGCACGGCCTGGCCGTCTGCGTTGACGGCGGAGGTCTTTTCAACACCTCCGCCCACGGCCACAGCCGCATTCACACAGGCCAGGTGCTGGCGCATCAGGCCAGGCTTGGGCCTTTTCGCGCGGATGTTGTCCATGCGAAACGGCTTTCCCGTCACCAGGCTGAGCGCCAGCGCCGTACGCAAAATCTGCCCGCCGCCTTCGCCTTGCGAGCCATCGAGTTCAATCATTTTTCTTCTGCTTTCTTTTTTCTTGTTTGCTTGCTTCCACTTGCCGGAAGCCAGGGCACCCTCCCCCCGGGAGAGCCCCGTCTTACCCTTTCACACACACCACCTGCTTGAGCGTGTAAACCACCTCCACCAGGTCGCTCTGCGCCAGCATCACGGCATCGATGTCCTTGTAGGCCATCGGGATCTCATCGATCACGTCGGCGTCCTTGCGGCACTCAACACCTTCGGTGGCTTTGATCTGGTCATCGACCGTGAACTGCTTCTTGGCCTGGGTACGGCTCATGGTGCGGCCTGCCCCGTGGCTGCAGCTCATAAAGCTGTCGGGGTTGCCCTTGCCGCGCACGATGAAACTCTTGGCGCCCATGCTGCCGGGAATGATCCCGAGCTCCCCCGCCTTGGCGCTCACGGCGCCCTTGCGGGTCACGAACACCTCTTGCCCAAAGTGCGTTTCCTTCTGCACATAGTTGTGGTGGCAGTTCACCGCCTCCAGGTGCGTCTCAAAAGGCTTGCTGATCACCTTGCGCAGTGCGCCGATGGCGGCTTGCATCATCACCTCGCGGTTCAGGCGCGCGAATTTTTGCGCCCAGCCCACGCCGCGCACATAGTCGCCAAAGTACTGCGAACCTTCTTCAAGGTAGGCCAGGTCCTTGTCCGGCAGGTTGCGCTGGTGCAGTTCGGCGTCTTTCTTCGCCAGCTCGATGAAGTGCGTACCGATGGCGTTACCTACCCCGCGCGAACCGCTGTGCAGCATGATCCACACCCCGCCACTTTCGTCGAGGCACACCTCGACGAAGTGGTTGCCGCCGCCCAGGGTTCCCATGTGGCGGTGGTTGTTGGTGTTCTTCAAGCGCGGGTAGTCCAGGCAGATCGCCTCGAATTCGTCGACCAGTTGTCCCCAGGCCGCATCGGCCGCGCTGGGCGGGTTCGTCCAGGCACCGACTTCGCGCACCGAACCATTCCTGCGCCAGGTCTTGGGCGCCGAGCCGTGCGGCACGGCCTTCTCGATTTCCGAACGTAGCGGACCCAGGTTGTCGGGCAGGTCTTCGGCACGCAGCGTGGTCTTGCAGGCCATCATGCCGCAGCCGATGTCAACACCCACCGCGGCCGGAATGATCGCCTTGAAGGTCGGAATCACGCTGCCGATGGTGGCGCCCAGACCGTAGTGCACATCGGGCATCACGGCAACGTGCTTGAACACGATGGGCAGGCGTGCGGAGTTTTCCAGCTGCTTCAGGGCCTGGGCCTCCACCGGCACGCCGTTGGTCCACATCTTGACCGGCACACCGCCGGGGACTTCGTGTTGTTGGTAGTTCATTGTTGTTCTTCTTTCTTCGTTTGATGTTATTGGTTTTAGCGATCTTCAATTATTCAACTGGTGGACGCGGCGGGATTCGAACCCGCATCAATACGGCGACCACGGTGTTTGACGCCTGTGGCCCAGCTGACGGTTGGAAACGCGCGCCAGTGACAGACCCGTCATCGGAGCCAGCACCTGCATCCTCAACCTTGCCCGTCAACCGGCTTTCCCGCCGCACCCGGTGTTACCCGGCCTGCCGGCAATTTCAACATTTTTGGCAGTGGCGCTCCCTTCTGTGCCAGCGCGCCCTTCGTTCTCTTCAACGCTCAACGCAGCTTCACCAGCCCGTTGAGCACCTGGTCCAGACCTCCGAATACGGAGATCTTGTCGATGCGTTCGGCCACACGCTCCAGCGTCTCCAGCTCCTTCATGCGCAGGACAATCGGGTTGTCCTCCATGATCTTGGCGGTGTTGAGCAGCGAGCGCGTTGCCGCGGTTTCTTCACGACGGCGAATCGCGTTGGCCTGGGCCGACTTCTCGGCCTCTACTACTTGCGACAAGATGGTTTTCATCTCGCCGGGCAGGATGATGTCTTTCACACCCAGGCTTTCCAGCTTCAGGCCGGCGCCCGCCAGCCGTGCACGGGTGTGCTCGGCAATGATGTCGTCCAGCGCAGCTTTGTTCTCCAGCAGCTCGTCGAGCGTGCGGGTCCCTACGGCCGCGCGCAGGCCCAGCTGCAGTTCGCGGTAGATCTGCTCTGACGGTTTGCCCCACTGGGCAAAGGCCTTCAGCACATCGTCATAACGCCAGGTGGCCGACAGGTTCAGGCGCAGGCTCACCTTGTCGCGGGTGAGGATTTCCTGCCCGCTGACTGCCAGCGCCTGCGAACGCAGGTCAATGCATTCCACCTCGACCTTGCGGCCGTATCGCCAAAAACCATACGCACCGGCGCCGAGCAGCCCGGTCACCTTGCCGTCCAGCGTCAACACGCCGGCATGGAAGTCCGGCACCTGCACCAGCAGCACGCCGTCCAGCCCCTTCACGGCGCGTTGGCGCAGTTGCGTCTGGCCCAGCGTGGCCACCAGGCCGGCGGGCAGCTTTTCGCTGTTCGCCACGCCCTGGTCGATATCAATCACGTCGATACGGATGTCGTTCAGGCCCTTCCAGTAGAGCTTGCGGGTAGCGGGCGCCAGTACTTCAACCAGCAGGCCGTTCTCATAGCGCAGACCTGCCTGCGAATCCGACAGCGCGGCCAGCACAAACTCCTGGGCAACCACGGCCGGCTCTTTGGCCATGAAGTAATCGGCAAGGCCGTGCGTGAAGGCCGCCTGCTCCATGGCGAACGTTTCCACCCGGATCGGATCGGCGCCGGCATACACCCAGTGTTTACCGGGCTGCAGCACGCGCTCGAAATCGCCGTTGCGCAGCAGCAGGCCGCGCTCGTTGTTCTTGATTTTGTATTGCTTTAATCCCAACATTTTTCTTCTCCGTTATTCTTTTCAGCTATCTTTTTCATCCAACAAAAATAGTCCGCATCAGCAACAGCCGCGGACTCAGGGTGCGGGCACTTTCAGGTGAGGGGCCTGGCCGCGAGATCTCTCGATGTCACGTCCGGCGTCTTCACTGTCCGGTGTCGCAGTACCTTCGCACTGGCCACTGTTGCCGGTGGGTGCTGGCCCTGCAAACTGCAGCGGTTTCCCGTTGCAGCCTGCATCCACTTTTCCCACTCGCGGCACGTTTCACTACTTCCAATAAAGTTGATTGTTTAGATCAACGTTCGGCGGGATTCGAACCCGCGACAGTCGCGTTAAAAACACGGTGCTCTACCAATCTGAGCTACAGAACTTAGGCATCAGGAATCGAACCTGACGGGGCGGCTCCTCTATCTGAGCCGCCCCTTGACCACATGCCTTGGTGCCAGCGCATCCGTTGCCGCGGCATACAAGAGACCCAGGGCAACCCGGTACTTCCTGCACCAGCGGGGCCCGGTTCCCCGGAAACCCCTGCTTGTGAGCGAGCAACTTTCTCATCTGACACCTTCTTTATTGCAGGCAACGTGCCAGGCTTGCCGGGTTCGCTCGTCGCGCTTAAAAGATTGTTGATTTAATTGAATATTTTTGCCATCAAAGTCAGATAACAAGTCAATTTCTCTTCTCTGAATTTCGCAACTTGTAGCTTTAAAGCTAGTACATTAGAAATATGAAGAAAAAAGTGGTGATGGGTTTCCTGGGCACCCAGCTCGATTCCGGCTTGAACGCGTCGCGTTGGGAGAAGTGGCGGCCGACGGTGTCGATCGCGCAGCATGAGGACCTGCTCGTCGACCGGCTGGAGCTGATGCAAGACGTGCGCAACAAGGCACTGGCCGAACGGGTGCGTGACGACGTGGTTCAGCTCTCGCCCGGCACCGAGGTTCGGCTGGTCGAGATGAACCTGGCCAACCCCTGGGATTTCGGCGAGGTCTATGGCGCGCTGTATGACTGGATGCGCGCCTACGCCTTCGACACCGAGCGCGAAGAGTATTGGGCCCACATCACCACCGGCACGCACGTGGCGCAGATCTGCCTGTTCCTGCTGGTCGAGGCGCGCTTTATTCCCGGCGTGCTGCTGCAGACGGCGCCGCCCCGCGGCCGGCAAGGCCAGGGTGCGGGCAGCTATGAGCTGATCGACCTGGACCTCTCGCGCTACGACGCTATCAACACGCGGCTGGCGGTGGCGCAGCAGGATGCCGTGTCGTTTTTGAAAAGCGGCATTGCCACACGCAACCCGCGCTTCAACACGCTGATCGAAGAAATAGAACGCATCGCCGTGCAGAGCAAGGCGCCCATCTTGCTGACGGGGCCGACCGGCGCCGGCAAATCGATGCTGGCGCGGCGGATTTTCGAGCTCAAGAAATCACGCCACCAGGTCAGCGGCAATTTTGTCGACGTGAACTGTGCGACGCTGCACGGCGACGGCGCGGCTTCCACGCTGTTCGGCCACAAGAAGGGTTCGTTCACCGGCGCGGCCAATGACCGCCCGGGCCTGCTGCGCACGGCCGACAAGGGCGTGCTGTTTCTCGACGAGATCGGCGAGCTGGGCCTGGACGAGCAGGCCATGCTGCTCAAGGCGGTGGAAGAAAAGCGCTTCCTGCCCGTGGGCGCCGACAAGGAGGTCGACAGCAGCTTCCAGCTGATAGCCGGCACCAACAAGGACTTGCGCTCCGAGGTGGCGCGCGGGCGCTTTCGCGAAGACCTGTTTGCGCGTATCAACCTGTGGACCTACACCCTGCCCGGCCTGGCCCAAAGGCGCGAAGACATTGAGCCGAATATCGAACACCAGCTCGGCCTGGCGTCGGAGGACCTGGGCCGCAAGATCCGCATGACCACGGAAGCCAGGGCGGCCTATTTGCGTTTTGCGCAATCAGGCGAGGCGAGCTGGACCGGCAACTTCCGCGACCTCAGCGCTTCATTGACCCGGCTGGCCACGCTGGCCGACAACGGGCGCATAGGCGCCGGCCTTGTTGAGGCCGAGATTGCGCGGCTGCGCTGGCAATGGCAGGCTAGCCCTCAAGGTGCCGATGGTGCTGAGAACACTGCAGCACACCTTGATGAATTGCTGGGCGCGGCGGCCGCTGACCTCGATTGTTTTGACCGCCTTCAGCTGCAGGCCGTCGTGGCGGTGTGCCGCAGGCACACCTCACTGAGCGATGCGGGCAGAGCGCTGTTCAACGTCTCGCGCACCCAGCGCAGCGTGGTGAACGACGCGGACAGGCTGCGCAAGTATTTGCTGAAGTTTGACTTGAGCTGGGAAAAAATATCGGCCTGAGAAGATTTATATAAAAAAGGCCTGCAGCCCAATCAGGGCGTTCGCAAGTAGCTATCAATTAAATAGCGCGCCGTGTGAGCGGCGCACTGCAGCGCACCGCTCACACGGCCCGGTTCAGGTCAACCTCCAGGCCCGCCCGCTTCATCTCGCGTGCCAGCAGCAGCCGCCACAGGCCCGTATCGTCGACCGAAATGCTGGTCGCGCCCTTCAGGACATCCGGCAGGGTGTCTTCTTCGGACAGCAGGCAGGCAATGCGGTTGCGGCCGAGTGCCGCCAGCATGAAGCCGATGGCCAGCATGGCCGCCGGCGCATCGGGTTTGTTGCCCGGCAGGAGCAGCAAAAAGCCCACATTGCGCAGCCCCTCCAGCTGGTCGATGGAAACGGCGTCGAGGATGGCCGCCTCCAGGCCCAGCTGTTCAATGAACTCGCAGGCATCGCCCACGGCATCGCCGCCCAGACCCAGGATGGCCACCGGCCCATTGCCGGAAGAGGAAGAAGGGAGATCGGTCTTGGACATGGGCATCCTCTTTGGGGTGGAAGGTGAAGGCGTGGTGGTCGGTGCTGGTGCTGGTGCAGGCACGGGTGCGGGTGCAGGCACGGGTGCGGGTGCGGGAGGCGGTGGTGATGGCGGCGCAGAGGCCGGCGGCGGTGGTGGTGGCGGCGACACCGGCTTCGCCTCCTCCACCGGGGCCACCGGCGCGGGAGGGGCCGAGCCGTCGAGGCGATCGGTCAGCAGTTTTTTGGCGGCATTCATGCGCATGGTGGCCAGATCGATGCCTTGCTTGACCTTTTGCAGGCGCTCGTCCTCGGTGAAGCGGTCGCCAAACGTTTTGTCCAGCATGAAATCCTGCAGGGTCACGGCGAACTGCCGGTAGTCGGGGGTGCCCGTGCCGAAGCTGTCGGCCAGTGTGGTGTTGATCTTCTTTTGCAGGGACTCCACGCTCGAGTCCCAGCCGATCTGCGACACCGAGACATTGAAAGCTCGCAGTATCTTGAGCTGCCGGTTGACCTTGGCGATCGCGCCCTCGATCAGGGCCTTCTCGCGGGCGTCAGGGATATTTTTAGGGTTGGACATGCAGGTTCCTCGTGCGATCAGTTCACACTGTAACGTCCCCCGACACGGGCTTACTCGCTCATCACCACCAGCACCTGCGCATCGTTGCGGCCCAGCGACAGGTAGATGTGGCCCACACCGCTGTCGAAGTAAGCCGACTCGTGGCGCCCCACCTCGACGGTGTCGCCGGTTTCGAACTCGATGCGCACCCGGCCCGAGAGGACCGTCACGAACTCCTGGCCCGCATGGCGGATGAAGTCGGAAAACTGGCCGCGGCTGCGCGCCAGGATGCGGCCGAGCATCGGCGTCATGCGCTTGCCGGGAAAGCCGGCGGCCAGCGCGTGGTAGTCGTAGTTGCCTGAGCTGTAGGCCGGCGCACCGCCCGCCTCAGACCACACCACCACGGGTTGTGCCGCGCCGGGCTGCGGCGCCGGGGTGCGTGCGTCCAGCAGCTGCCCCACATCCAGCGAAAGCGCCCGCGCCACGGCGGCCAGCTTTTCATAGCTGACCGAAATCTGCCCCAGTTCCATCTTGGACAGCGTGGACAGCGCCACGCCTGAATGGCCGGACAAATCCTTGAGCGTCAGCTGCCGCGCCTTGCGGTGCGCACGCAGGCTCAGGCCGAGCTGCACCCGGTCGGCCTCAGGGGCGGCGACGGGGGTGCGGGCGGGGCGTGTGGGCATGGTGGTTTCCCTTTGTTTCAAGCAAATATGGCAGATAGCGCTGGACAGGCACGATTCTCGCATGTGAGAATTCTCAAATGCGAGAATTTGACATCCTGATCACCGGCGCCGGCATTGCGGGCACTTCCCTGGCCTGGCGCCTGGCCGGGCAGCGCAGCGTCGCGCTGCTCGAACGCGAGTCCCAGCCGGGCTACCACTCCACGGGCCGCTCTGCCGCCATGTTCATGGAAAGCTACGGCCCGCCCATGGTGCGGGCGCTGACACGCGCCAGCCGCGCGTTTTACGAGCGGCCGCCGGAAGGCTTCGCGCCAGACCTGATACAGCCGCGCGGCGTGCTGTACCTGGCCACACACGGCCAGGAAAAAGAACTGGCGCACACCCGCCAGGAACTGGCCGCCAGTTGCCCCGGCCTGGTCACGCTGGACGCCGGCACCACGCTGGCCCATGTGCCCTGCCTGCGGCCCGACGCGGTGCACGGCGCGCTGTACGACAACGGCGCACAAGACATGGACGTGAACGCCTTGCACCAGGGCTTTCTGCGCGGCTTTCGCCAGAAGGCGGGCGCCGATGGCGAACTGCGCACGGGTGCTTTCATCACCCAGGCCACGCATGACGGCCGCTGCTGGACCGTGCAGCTGAGCGACGGCCACAGCTTGCGCGCGCGCACCGTGGTGAATGCCGCGGGCGCTTGGGCCGACGAGCTGGCCGCCGTGTTCGGCGCTGAGCCCATCGGCCTGGTGCCGCACCGCCGCAGCGCCTTCACTTTCAAGGCGCCCGAGGGCACTGACGCGTCGGCCTGGCCCGCGGTCGTAGGCGTGGATGAAAGTTATTACTTCAAGCCTGATGCCGGCCAGCTGCTGGGCTCGCCGGCCAATGCCGACCCCACCGTGCCGCACGACGTGGCGCCCGAAGAACTCGACATCGCGATGGGCATTCACCAGATTGAAAGCGTGACGACCCTGACCATACGGCGCCCGGCCAGCACCTGGGCGGGCCTGCGCTCTTTTGTGCCCGACGGCGAGATGGTGATAGGCGCCGACGATGCCTGCCCTGGATTTTTCTGGCTCGCGGCGCAAGGCGGCTACGGCATCCAGAGTGCGGCGGGCGCCAGCGCGCTGGCCGATGCGCTGCTGCGGCAGGTGGCACTGCCCGATGAGTTGCGGCAGCAGGGCGTTGAAGCCTGTGCGCTGTCGCCGGCTCGTTTGCGATGACGCTTTAACGCTCCTGCTCCCACCCACCCCTGATCGACTGAAACTTCCATGAGGCCTACCATGCAACACATGTCATTCAATGCAATGCGCCGCGCGCTGACCGCCAGCGGCATCCTCTTTGCCGGGCTGGCGGCCACGGGCGGACTCGCCCGTGCGGCTGATTTTCCGGAGCGGCCCGTCACGCTGGTCGCGCCCTTCCCCGCCGGCGGCGCCGCCGACGTGCTGGCGCGCATCCTGGGCAAGGCGCTGGGGGACCAGTTGGGCCAGTCCGTGGTGGTTGAAAACAAGCCGGGCGCCGGCACCGCCATTGGTGCAGCCGCGGTGGCCAACGCCAAGCCCGACGGCTACACGCTGCTGGTGAGCTCGAACTCCACCTTCACGCTGAACCCGGCGCTTCAGCCCAAGCTGTCTTACGACCCGGCCAAGGGTTTTGAGGCGATCGGCATGGTGGGCTCGGTGGCGCTGGCGATGCTGGTGAACCCATCGGTCACCGCAGCGGATGTGCAGCAGTTCGTTGCGGCCGCCAAGGCCAACCCGGACAAATACCTTTACGGCAGTTTCGGCAATGGCACCAGCTCCAATTTCGCCGGCGCCATGTTCAATGCGGCCACCGGCCTGAAGATGACGCATGTGCCGTACAAAGGCTCAGGCCCCCTGATGACCGACCTGATGGGCGGGCAGATTCCGGTGTCTTTCGACACCGTGGTGGCCGCATCGCAGCAACTCAAGTCCGGCAAGGTGCGCGTACTGGCCGTGGCCATGAACAAGCGCGCGGGCCTGCTGCCGAATGTGCCGACCATGGCCGAGGCCGGTTACCCCGCCGTCGACATGAACGCGTGGCTGGCGGTGGTCGCGCCCAAGGGCTTGCCGGCGCCCGTCAAGGCGCGGCTTGAAAAGGCACTGACAACGGTAATGGCCAACCCCGAAATTCTTGACAAGCTCAAGGCGGCCGGCTTCGAGCCCGGCTACACCGCCGTCTCCGACTGGCCTGGCATGGTCACGGCAGAAATTACGCGCATGAAGGCCCTGGCTGAGCGCTCTCAAATCAAAACTGATTAATCAAGGCACTGACATGCGATCCAACCTGCCCGATCTTTCCGCCGTTGAACTCCGCCGCCTGATCGGCAGCCGCCAGGTGTCGCCGGTGGAGCTGATGGACGCCTGCATAGACCGCATCGAAAGCCTCAACCCCGCCATCAACGCGATCTGCGCGACCGACTTCACACGGGCGCGCGAGGCCGCACGCGAGGCCGAAGCACAGGTGATGCGCGGCGCACCGCTCGGGCCTTTGCATGGGTTGCCGCTGGGTGTGAAGGACCTGCAGGACACGGCGGGCCTGCTCACGACGTATGGCAATGTCGGCCTGCGCGGCAACGTGCCGGCCAAGGACAACGCACTCGTGGCCAAGCTGCGTGCTGCGGGCGCCATCGTCACGGCCAAAACCAATGTGCCCGACATGGGCGCCGGCGCCAACACCCGCAACCCGGTGTGGGGCGCGACGGGCAACCCGTTCAACCCGACGCTCAATGCCGGCGGTTCTTCCGGCGGCTCGGCAGCCGCGCTGGCGGCCGGCATGCTGCCCATCTGCACGGGCTCCGACACGGGCGGCTCGCTGCGCATTCCGGCGTCGCTGTGCGGCGTGGTGGGCCTGCGGCCTTCGCCCGGGCTGGTGGCCAACGATGCGCGGCCGCTGGGCTGGTCGGTGATTTCCGTGCTGGGGCCGATGGGGCGCAATGTGGCCGACACGGCGCTGCTGTTTTCAGCCAGCGTGGGGGCGAACGCGCACGACCCGCTTTCCTACCCGGCGGATGCCTCCACTTTCTGGCCGCTCAAACAGGTAGACCTGTCCACTCTGCGCATCGGCACCACGGAAGACTTCGGCCTGTGCATCGTGGACCCGGAAATCCGGCGCGTGTTCCGCCGGCGCGTGGAAGCCATCCGGCCGCTGGTGGCCAGTTGCGAGCCCATAGACCTGCAACTGGGGGACGCCGACCGCGCCTTCGACACGCTGCGTGCCGAAAGTTTTGTAGCCGCCTTTGCCGACACCTACCGCAAGGCACCCGAAACGCTGGGCCCCAATGTGCGCGCCAACATGGAAATCGCCGCCGCCATCACACTGGCAGACCGCGCCTGGGCGCACCTGGAGCAAACGCGCATCTCGCGCCGCTTTGCCAAAGCTTTTGAGCAGTACGACCTCATCCTGGCGCCCGCCACACCAGTGACGCCTTTCCCGTGGACGGAGCTGTATGCCGGCAACATCGACGGCCAGGCCATGCGCAACTACTACCACTGGCTGGGCCTGACCTATGTGGTGACGCTGGCCACCAACCCGGCGCTGGCCCTGCCCTGCGGCAAAGACGAACACGGCATGCCGTTTGGCTTGCAAGTGACAGGACGCCTGCATGGCGATGCGCAACTGCTCGCGGCGTGCCAGGCGCTGGAGCAGGCCTTTGAAGCCGATGACACGCTGCGCAGGCCGCAGCCAGACTTGCAGGCGTTGCAAGCGGCGCGGCCGGAGCTCAAATCCATCGTCACGCATCCGCCGGAGCTGGCCGCGGACCGGAGCACCGGCGGCATCACGGCCGTCTGACGCGCTTCCGTATTTTTTGAATCAAATCGGCCTGCAGACCAGGCAGGACATGCGCTACCTGCTACAAAATCAATAGCGCTCGGAAATCATTTACGTTGGTGTGTGTCGGCCCGGGAATCACCAGGCCGCCCAGCGGTTCGAAGTAGCCATAGGCGTCGTTGCGGTCCAGGTACTGGTCCAGCTTCATGCCTTTGGCGAGTGCACGTTCGAGCGTGTCGGGCGCCACATAGGCGCCGGCATTGTCTTCCACGCCGTCGATGCCGTCGGTGTCGGCCGCCAGCGCATACACGCCGGGCTGGCCTTGCAACGCGAGCGCCAGGCCCATGCAGAATTCGCCGGCGCGGCCGCCGCGGCCACGCGGTGTGCCCTCGGCTTGCTTGCGGATGGTCACCGTGGTTTCGCCGCCGCTCAAGATCACACAGGGCTTGCTGAAGGGCTGGCCCTTCAGGGCCACGGCACGGGCCAGTGCCGCGTGCACCTTGCCGACTTCGCGCGACTCCCCTTCCATCTCGTCGCTCAGGATGTAGGTCTGCAAACCAGCTTCGCGCGCCACGGCGGCGGCAGCCTCCAGGCTTTGCTGCGGCGTGGCGATCATGTGCACTTCATGGCCGGTGAAGGCCGCATCGCCGGGCTTGGGCGTTTCGAGTGCGCCCTGCTCCAGCAGGCTCATGATGGCGCCAGGCACTTCAATGCCGTAGCGCTGAAGGATGGCCACCGCTTCGGCGCAGCTTGTCGCGTCGGGCACAGTGGGGCCGCTGGCAATGATGGACGGGTCGTCGCCCGGCACATCGCTGATGGTGAGCGTCACCACGCGCGCCGGCGCGCAGGCCGCGGCCAGGCGCCCGCCCTTGATGCGCGAGAGGTGCTTGCGCACGCAGTTCATCTCGGAAATATTCGCGCCGCTGTTGAGCAGCTCCTTGTTGATGCGCTGCTTGTCTTCCAGCGTCAGGCCTTCGGCGGGTAAGGTCAGCAGCGCGGAGCCGCCGCCCGAAATCAGGCACAGCACCAGGTCGTTCTTGGTCAGGCCCTGCACCATGGCCAGGATGCGCTGGGCGGCTTCGAGGCCGGCCGCGTCGGGCACGGGGTGCGAGGCTTCAACGATCTCGATGCGCTTTTTCAGGCCTTCGGGCCGCGGCGGGATGTGGTGGTAGCGCGTGACGACCAGGCCTTCGAGCGGCGCATCGGCCGGCCACAGCGCCTCCACCGCCTGCGCCATCGAGCCGCCGGCCTTGCCCGCGCCGATCACGATGGTGCGGCCGCCGCTTTCAGGCGTCGGCGGTTGGGGCAGGTAACGCGCGGTGTTCTCCAGCGGCAGCGCGCGCCTGACGGCGGCCTGGTAGAGATGCTCCAGGAATTCGCGCGGCTGCGTGGCCGGGTCAGGTGTACGGGCGATGGTCGGTGTTTTGGCTGCGGTCATTGGTAGGTCTCCATCCCGGATTGTGCCGTGGTAACCGGGCAGTAACCCGACAAAACGGGAGGTTTTAGGGGCGGCTTACCGAAGGCCTCTCCCTAGAATGGTTCATCACCACCCAAGCAGAAAGCCGTATGAACTCCTACCTCGCCCTGGGTATCGCCATCATTGCCGAAGTCATCGCCACCACGGCTTTGAAATCCAGCGACAGCTTCACCAAGCTGGTGCCTTCGATCATCACGGTGGCCGGCTACGGCACGGCGCTGTACTTCCTCACGGTGACGATGAAGTCCATCCCCACAGGCGTGACCTATGCGATCTGGTCGGGCCTGGGCATCGTGCTGATCAGCATCACCAGCTTTTTTGTCCACAACCAGAAGATCGACCTCTGGGGCATGGTCGGCATGGCGCTGATCATCGCGGGCGTGGTGGTGCTGAATCTGTTTTCGAATTCGACCATGGCGTGATTCGCCGGGGCATCAGCCGGTCAATCGGTTTTGGCACCCGCCTCAAACCAACCCTTGACGGCCTGCCGCTCCGCATCGGTGATGCCGGTGGCGTTGTTCATGGGCATGAGTTTGCTGACCACCACCTGCTGGTAAACCTGCTGTGCGTGGCTCTTCAGCGCCGCGGGTGAATCGAGCCGCACGTTCTTCATCTGCACCTGCTCACCATGGCACAGGTAGCAGCGCTGGGCCATGATGGCCTGCACGTTTTGATAGTCATTTTGGCCTGTAGCCCTTTCTGTACCTTGGGAAGTAGCTCCTGAATTGATAGCAACGGGTGTTCCTGCGGTGACCGCCGCAGGCGGAGGCTTCATCCACACGATCACGCCGATGATGACGGCCACGCCCACCAGCGCATAGGCCAGCGGGTGCCGGTTGCGGCCCAGCTTGTAGCCATGGCGCAGCACAAAAAACTGCCGTATGGCCGCGCCGGCCAGCATCATCAGAATCAGCACCAGCCAGTTCTGCGGGTGGCTCCAGGTAAAGCTGTAGTGGTTGCTGAGCATGGCAAACAGCACCGGCAGCGTGAAGTAGGTGTTGTGCACGCTGCGCTGCTTGCCGCGCTGGCCGTGCACCGCATCGACCGGCTCGCCGGCCTTGATGGCGGCCACGACCTTGCGCTGGCCGGGAATGATCCAGAAGAACACATTGGCGCTCATGGCGGTGGCCATCATCGCGCCCACCAGCAAGAAGGCCGCGCGCCCGGCAAACCAGTGGCAGGCCAGCCAGGAGGCGGCGCACACCAGTACCGCCACCAGCGCGCCGACGATCATGTCGCCGTTTTTCTTTTGGCCGAACCACTGGCAGATGCCGTCGTACAGCATCCAGAAAATCACAAAGAAGGACAGCGCCACGGCGCCGGCCGCACCGGGCGACCAGTTCATCAGCGACTTGTCGACGAGGTAGGTCCCGGCGTTCCACAGATAGGAAATCGTGAAAAGCGCAAAGCCCGACAGCCAGGTGCTGTAGCTTTCCCAGTAAAACCAGTGCAGGTGGGCCGGCAGCTGCGGCGGCTTGACAGCGAATTTGACGGGGTGGTAGAAACCGCCGCCGTGCACGGCCCAGAGCTCGCCGCTGACGCCCTGCTTCTTGAGGTCTTCATCTTCAGGCGGCGTGAGGCTGCTGTCGAGAAAGACAAAATAAAACGAGGAGCCAACCCAGGCGATGGCGGTGATGACATGGACCCAGCGCAGCAGCAGGTTGGCCCAGTCGAGTAGGTAGTTTTCCATAGCGCTCAACTTGTGCAAAGCTGCTCACCACTGCGGGCGCTGTAAGCAGAAAACTTGGGTCACGAACTAAAGAAAGCGATGGGCTTGCCACCTGCTTTCCCGGCTCCGCTGCGACCTGGTGATGCGAGTTTACGGGCTTTAGCGCTCAGCGCAAAGCCTTCGCGGCCTCCTTGTGGGTTGTGTTGACGGTCTGCAGCAACTGGGCCGCCACAGCAACCGCAATCACCTCGGGCTCTTTGCCGGTGATGCCGGGCACGCCGATGGGGCTGGTGACATGCGCCAGCTCATCGGGTGTAAAGCCCCTGGCCTCCAGCCGGTGGCGAAAGGCGGCCCATTTGGTTTTGCTGCCGATCAGGCCGATGTAGGGCAAATCGGATTTCTCGCGCTGGCGCAGCAGGCAGGCAGCCACGATGTCGAGGTCCTCTGCGTGGCTGAAGCTCATGATGAGCACGCACGACTGCGGCGCGAGACCCGGCACGGCGGCTTGCACCGGATCGGAATGTTCGGCCTCCACGCGCGGCGGCAAGCTGTCCGGGAAGACGCCGTCGCGGCTGTCGATCCAGGTCAGTGAAAACGGCAAAGGCGCCAGCACCCGCACCAGCGCATGGCCGACATGGCCGCCGCCAAACAGCGCCACCGGCGTCAGCGCGGTATAGCCCAGACGTGACGCCAGCGCCGGCGTATCAATTGCGCTGACGAGTGCAGAGCGGAGGTGTACAACCCCGCCGCAGCATTGGCCCAGCGAAGGGCCCAGCGCCACGCGCAATGTGACATCCCCCCCGCGGCTACATGCACCATCGTCCGCCAGCAACGCACGCGCCCTGGCGATGGCGTCGTATTCAAGGTGGCCGCCGCCTATCGTGCCCACCAGCGCGTCGGCAAAGACGGCCATCCAGGTGCCGGCCTCGCGCGGCACCGAACCCTGCGCGTGCACGACTTCTACCAGCACCGCCGGCGCAGAGGCCAGTTGGGCGAGGAAATCCTCAAGTTGCAGGCTGGAGACACTGGAAACCATTGGTGACGAGTTGACGGGCAGGGGGTGGAAATATTCGGCAAAATGGCCTGGACGCCACGTTTTCGCGACGTTTTCCTACGTTTGCAATACCTTAGCACCCCCTGGGCGCCGGACAGTGCTCAGGCATGATGGCAGGTATATCAGGAATCCAATGAGCCGGGCTCTGCCAAAGCCGGCAAAGGCACACACCATGAGACAAGAAAACCCGTCCGAGTCCGCGCCGCGCCGCTTCTGGCTGGCGGCCCTGCTTTCGGCCGCCGTGGCTGCCGTGGTCAGCGCCTGCAAGAGCGCGCCGGAACCCGCAGCCACCGCCAAAGCACCGGAACCTTCCCCAGTGATCGGGCCGATTGAAGGCCCCAAAGGTTCAGCCAGGACCTCAGGCGCGACCACACCGCGCGCCTACCGTGAAGACGGCGCCACGCACCTCTACGGCCTCAATTCCGACCGCATCTACAAGGGCCGCATGCCGCCGCTGCTGTATGCCGTGGGGGTGATGAATGTGGAAATCGACCGGGTAGGCCGCGTCACCCGCCTGGACTGGATGCGCGCCCCGCGCCACGCACCCGAAGTGGTCGCAGAGATCGAACGCACCATCCGGGATGCGTCACCTTTCCCGGCGCCGACGCGCATGGGCAAGGTGGTCTATACCGACACCTGGCTTTGGCACAAGAGCGGAAAGTTCCAGCTCGACACGCTGACAGAAGGCCAGGACTAGCGCTTCGCCCGTAGAGGGCAGGAGCGCGAGAAAAAAGCGATACGAAGCGAGCCGACCGGGCCAGCATGAGCCGCGGGACTGGCTTTGCCAGACCGCAGGCGGGCGGCCCCCTTTCTGATGAAAAGGGCAGGGAGAAAGGCCGCAGGCCACACGAAGTGAGCGACCGTGGGGGCCTATTCAATCTTGAGATTCTGCGTCTTGACGACGTTGCGCCAGGCGCGGTAGTCGGCTTCGATGAAGTGGCCCAGCAATGCGGGGGAGCCGGGTGCGGGCTCGACGGCATCGGCCTTGAAGCGTGCAATCACGTCGGGCTGCGCCACGACTTTGTTGATGGCGGCGTTCAGGGTGTTGACGATGGCCGCCGGCGTGCCGGCGGGCGCAGCCAGCGCGAAATAGTTGACAACGTCGATGCCTGAAAGGCCGGCTTCGGTCATGCTGGGCACGTCGGGCAAGGCGCTGGAGCGTTTGGCGCTGGTGACTGCCAGCGGCTTGATGCTGCCGTTCTTGATGAAGGGCAGCAAGGCCGGGATGGTGCCGGTGATGAGCTGGATCTGTCCGCCAATCATGTCCATGGTGGCGGGCGCCACGCCGCGGTACGGGATGTGCGTGATGTAGGTGCCGGTGCGCGCCTTGAGCAGCTCCAGCACCAGGTGGTTGACGCCGCCTGCGCCGGCTGAGCCGTAGTTCAGCGCGCCCGGCTTTTGTTTGGCCAGTGTGACCAGCTCTTTCATGGTGTTCGCCGGCAGCTTGGTGTTGGCCGCCCACACCAGCGGGCCGCTGGCGATCATGCCGACGGGCGCGAACTGGCGCAGCGGGTCATAGCCGGCGCTGGGCAGCGAGGCCGCCACAGTGGTGAAGGGCGAAGCCACCAGCAGCAGGGTGTAGCCGTCGGCCGGCGACTGGGCGACGAACTGCGTGCCGATAGCGCCCGAAGCGCCGGCGCGGTTGTCCACCACAAACGTGGCGTTCAGGGTCTCACCCAGCTTTTGTGCAATCAGGCGAGCCATGGCGTCGGTACCGGCACCGGGCGCAAAGGGCACGACGATCCTGACGGGGCGGTCGGGATAAGCCCCGGCGGCAGCCGAAGCGGCGCCCAGCGGGCCTTGGGCCCATGCAGCAGAAGCAGGAAGAGCCAGGCTGGCGGCGGTGCTTGCGGAGAGCAGCAGGGCTTGACGGCGGCTCAGGGCGCCCATTGGCTTGACATTCATGGGGAGGAGGAAAAGTTGTGAACAGCCGATTGTCGCCGGGGCGCATGACGCCAGGATGACACGGCGGCGACCCTTCCCTCCAGCCCGGCGCCGGGCGGGTTTTCAGCTGCCGCGGTAAGTCGAGTAGCTCCAGGGGCTCACCAGCAGGGGCACGTGGTAGTGCGCGGTGACGTCGGCCACACCGAAGTCCAGGCTGACCTGGTCGAGGAAGGCCGGCTCGGGCAATGCCACGCCGCGCGCCTTGAAGTAGCCCGCCACATCAAACACCAGGCGGTAAGTACCCGCTTTCAGCGTGGCGCTGTCGTACAGCAGCCCGTCCGGGTTGCGGCCGTCGGCGTTCAGGATGAAGGATTTCACCAGCGAAGCCTGACCCGCCTGCGTGGTGTAGAGCGACGCCCTCATGCCGCCGGCCGGCGTGCCGTGCATGGTGTCCAGTACATGTGTGCTCAAGCCCATGGCAGTCCTTGAAGGTTGGTTTCTGATTCTGGTTTACCAAAAGTGTATACAGTTTTGGTCATTCCGGCTATTATTTGCGGATGGAATCGTCAACCACCCACACCATCGTCGAAGCCCTGACCAAGGCCATTGTGGAGCACCGGCTGCACCCGGGCACCAAGCTGGCCGAGCAAAAACTGGCCGACCATTTCGGCGTTTCGCGCACGCTGGTGCGGCAGGCGCTCTTTCAGCTTTCGCAAAACCGCCTGATCCGCCTGGAGCCGGCCCGCGGCGCTTTTGTGGCCGCGCCGTCGGTCATGGAAGCGCGCCAGGTGTTTGCCGTACGCCGCATGCTGGAAGCCGAGATGACACGCGCCTTTGTGCGCGAAGTCACCCCCGCCAAGATCAAGGCGCTGAAAGAACACGTCGCCCGCGAAAAGTCGGCCGTCGACCTGGGTGACGTGCCCGGCCGCACCGAGTTGCTGGGCGACTTCCATGTGCGCATGGCCGAGCTGATGGGCAACGAGGTGCTGGCGCAGATGCTGGGCGAGCTGATCTCGCGCTGCGCCCTCATCACGCTGATGTACCAGACGGCCACCGCCGCCGAACATTCGAACGACGAGCACGCGGAAATCGTCAAGGCGCTGGCCGCCAAAGACGAAGCCCTGGCCGTGCGATTGATGAACGAACACTTGCTGCACGTCGAGGAAAACCTCGCCTTCGACCGCAAGGTGCCGACCAACGATATTTCGATGGCGCTGTCATGAGCAATAGCTACCCCAGAGACCTGATTGGCTACGGCCAAAACCCGCCCCAGGCGAACTGGCCCGGCCGGGCCCGCATCGCGGTGCAGTTCGTCCTCAACTACGAAGAAGGCGGCGAAAACTGCGTGCTGCACGGCGACGCCGGCTCCGAACAATTTTTGTCTGAAATGGCCAACCCGCCCAGCTTTGCCGACCGGCACCTGAGCATGGAAGGCATTTACGAATACGGCTCGCGCGTGGGCGTGTGGCGCATCCTGCGCGAGTTTGAAAAGCGCAAGCTGCCGCTCACCGTCTTCGGCGTGGGCATGGCGCTGCAGCGCCACCCCGATGTCGCCAAGGCCCTCACCGAACTCGGCCACGAAATCGCCTGCCACGGCTGGCGCTGGATCAACTACCAGCAAGTCGACGAAGCGACCGAGCGCGAACACATGCGCCTGGGCCTCGATGCGATTGAAAAGCTCACCGGCACACGTCCGCTGGGCTGGTACACCGGCCGCGACAGCCCCAATACGCGCCGGCTGGTGGCCGACGACGGCCGGCTCGAATACGACAGCGATTACTACGGCGACGACCTGCCCTTCTGGACCGAGGTGAAACGCACCGACGGCCAGGTGGTGCCGCGCCTGGTCGTGCCCTACACGCTGGACACCAACGACATGCGCTTTGCCTTGCCGCAAGGCTTCTCGCAGGCCGAAGATTTTTTTATTTACCTGCGCGACAGCTTTGACGCGCTGTATGCCGAAGGCTATGCGTCGCCCAAGATGCTGAGCATCGGCATGCATTGCCGCCTGCTCGGCCGCCCTGGGCGCATCGTGGCGCTGCAGCGTTTCCTCGACCACGTGCAGCAGCACGAGCGCGTCTGGGTCTGCCGCCGCATCGACATCGCGCGCCACTGGCAGGCCACCCACCCTTACCTGCCCCGGCAAGAAAGCTGACCATGGCAATCACCCTTGAACACATCAATACCGCCTCGCGTGCAGAAGCACTGCAGCTGCTGGACGGCCTGTATGAGCATTCCCCCTGGATTGTCGAGAAGGCCCTGGACGCGCGCCCCTTCCAGTCGCTCGCTCACCTGAAGCACACCATGGCGCACGTACTGCGCGAGGCCGGCAGGGACGCGCAGGTCAAGCTCATCCAGGCCCACCCCGAGCTGGCGGGCAAGGCGATGGTCAGCAAAACCCTCACCGCTGAATCGACCCATGAGCAAGGCAAAGCCGGCCTCACCGACTGCACGCCCGATGAGTTCGCAACCCTGCAAAAACTCAATACCGACTACAACGCGAAGTTCGGCTTTCCCTTCATCCTGGCGGTGCGTGGTCCGCGCGGCGATGGTTTGAACAAGCAGCAGATCATCGAGACCTTCACCCGGCGCCTGCAAAACCACCCTGACTTCGAGCTGCAGGAAAACCTGCGCAACATCCACCGCATCGCGGAGCTGCGCCTCAACGACAAGTTCGCCGCCGCGCCTGCCCTGGGCAACGACGTGTGGGACTGGCATGAAGAGATGTCCCAGTACAGCGACCCGGGCTATCTTGAGAAAGGCCAGCTGACGGTGACCTACCTCACCGATGCGCACCGCGCCTGCGCGGCCTACATCAGCAGCACCATGCGTGAGTGCGGCTTTGACGAGGTGAAGATCGACGCCGTCGGCAACGTGGTGGGTATTTACAAGGCGGCCACGCCCAACGCCAAAACCCTGCTGACCGGCAGCCACTACGACACCGTACGCAACGGCGGCAAGTACGACGGCCGGCTCGGCATCTTTGTGCCCATGGCCTGCGTGCGCGAGCTGCACCGCCAGGGCAAGCGCCTGCCTTTCAACTTTGAGGTAGTCGGATTTTCCGAAGAAGAAGGCCAGCGCTACAAGGCGACCTTTTTGGGCTCGGGCGCCTTGATCGGTGACTTCAAGCCCGAGTGGCTGGACCAGAAAGACGCCGACGGCATCACCATGCGCGAGGCCATGGCCAACGCCGGCCACAAGCCCGAAGACATCGTCAACAGCAAACGCGACGCCAACGACTACCTGGGTTTTATCGAGCTGCACATCGAACAAGGCCCGGTGCTGAACGAGCTGGACCTGCCGCTGGGCATCGTCACCTCCATCAACGGCAATGTGCGCTACCTGTGCGAGATCACCGGCATGGCCAGCCACGCCGGCACCACGCCCATGAACCGCCGCCGCGACGCCGCCGCCGCTGCCGCCGAGCTGCTGCTGTATGTCGAGCGGCGCGCCGCGCAAGACGGCGACTCCGTCGGCACCGTCGGCATGCTGCAGGTGCCCAGCGGCTCCATCAACGTGGTGCCGGGGCGTTGCCTGTTTTCGCTCGACATGCGCGCGCCTGTCGATGCGCAGCGCGACGCGCTGGTGGCCGATGTGCTGGCCGAACTTAAAAGCATTTGTGAGCGCCGCGGCGTGCATTTCACAACCGAATTGACCGAGCGCGCCGCCGCCGCGCCCAGCGCGCCCGCCTGGCAACAGCGCTGGGAGGCCGCCGTCAAAAGCCTGGGCGTGCCGCTTCACGCCATGCCCAGCGGGGCCGGCCACGACGCGATGAAACTGCACAAGGTCATGCCGCAGGCCATGCTCTTTGTGCGCGGCCAGAACTCCGGCATCAGCCACAACCCGCTGGAAAGCACCACCAGCGACGACATCGATCTTTCGATCCAGGCCCTGACGCATCTGCTCACTAATCTCTCCCCTGAACAACAATGACCCTCACCACTGACTACGCCCAGCTCGACAGCTGGATCGACGCCCATTTCGACGAGGAAACGGCATTCCTGCAGCAGCTCATCCGCGTGCCGACCGACACGCCGCCGGGCAACAACGCACCGCACGCCGAGCGCACAGCCGAACTCATCAAGGCCTTTGGCTTTGACGCTGAAAAACACCCGGTGCCCGAAGCCGACGTGCGCGGCTACGGCATGGAGTCCATCACCAACCTGATCGTGCGACGCCACTATGGCAACAAAGGCGAGGGCAAAACCATCGCCCTGAACGCCCACGGCGACGTGGTGCCGCCAGGCGAAGGCTGGACCAAAGACCCCTACGGTGGCGAAATTGAAGGCGGCAAGATCTACGGCCGCGCATCAGCCGTCAGCAAATGCGATTTCGCCAGCTTCACCTTTGCGGTGCGCGCGCTCGAGTCGCTGGGCGCGCCGCTCAAGGGCAGCGTCGAATTGCACTTCACTTATGACGAAGAATTCGGCGGTGAGATGGGCCCGGGCTGGCTGCTCAAGAATGGCCTGACCCAACCCGACCTGCTGATCGCTGCGGGCTTTTCGTATGAAGTGGTCACCGCGCACAACGGCTGCCTGCAGATGGAAGTCACGGTGCACGGCAAGATGGCGCACGCCGCTATTCCCGACACCGGCATCGATGCCTTGCAGGGCGCGGTGCACATCCTGAACGCGCTCTACGCGCAAAACGCGCTCTACCAGCAAGTCACGTCCAAGGTCGAGGGCATCCAGCACCCCTACCTCAACGTGGGCCGCATTGAAGGCGGCACCAACACCAACGTCGTGCCCGGCAAGGTGATGTTCAAGCTGGACCGCCGCATGATCCCCGAAGAGAACCCCACCGAAGTCGAAGCCAACATCCGCCAGGTGATCGCCGACGCGGCCGCGGGCTGCAAGGGCATCTCCGTCGACATCAAGCGCCTGCTGCTGGCCAACTCGATGCGGCCGCTGCCGGGCAACAAACCCCTCGTCGACGCCATCCAGAAACATGGCGAAGCGCTCTTCGGCCAGGCCATCCCGGCCATGGGCACGCCGCTGTACACCGACGTGCGCCTCTACGCCGAAGCCGGCATTCCCGGCGTGATCTACGGCGCCGGGCCGCGCACCGTGCTGGAATCCCACGCCAAGCGCGCCGACGAGCGCCTGGACCTGGAAGACCTGCGCCGCGCCACCAAGGTGATCGCGCGCACCCTGCGGGATCTGCTGGCCTGAACCAGGCGCGCTCCCGGCCCGGGCGGCAAGCCCCAGTTGCTATTAATTTAGTAGCTGCTTGCCCAGGCAGTTATTGGGCTAAAGCCCGATTTGACTCATAAAATCAGGCCACCCCCAACGCCTCCCCAGAAACTCCCGCCACGGCGGGAGTTTTGCTTTGCGGCGCCTTCCGGCAGCCCTCGCACTTCGGGTGCGTCAGCTTTAACCGAATCAGCATGAATCGCCCCGGGATAACCCTGTGACAGCGCTGAAGCAACTTGTCTACATTGCTTGTATGCAAGATTTGCGTGCAAAGAAAACTTGCTAACACGTGCTTCCGGCCGGCTACCCATAACTACTCTTTCGGAGACTGACATGCCCAAGTTTTTCCGCTCCCTCTTCGGCCAGGTGCTCCTGGCCCTTGTCGTCGGCGTCATCGTCGGCTTTGTGTGGCCGGAGACGGCCGTCAAGCTCAAGCCCCTGGGCGACGGCTTCATCAAGCTGATCAAAATGCTGATCCCGCTGATCGTCTTTTGCGTGGTGGTGCACGGCATCGCGGGCGCAGGTGACTTGAAGCGCGTAGGCCGCGTCGGCGTCAAGGCGCTGATCTACTTTGAAGTGGTCACCACCATCGCGCTGGTGATAGGCCTGGTGCTGGCCTTTGTCTTCCAGCCCGGCGCCGGCATGAATGTCGACCCCAAGCTGCTGGACGCCAAGGCCATGAGCGCCTATGTCGAAAACGCCGGCAAGCTCACCGGCGGCGGCACGGTGGAATTCTTGATGAAGCTCATTCCCAACACGGCCGTCAGCGCCTTCGTCAATGGCGACGTGCTGCAGGTGCTGCTGTTCTCGGTGCTGTTCGGCTGCGCGCTGGCGATGCTGGGCAGCAAGGGCGAGAAAGTCGTCGGCCTCATCGACGACCTGGCCCACGTGCTCTTCAAGACCATGGGCATCATCATCAAGCTCGCGCCGCTGGGCGTGCTGGGCGCCATTGCTTTTACTGTCGGTAAATACGGCATCGGCTCACTCAAGCAACTGGGCATGCTGGTGGTGCTGTTCTATGCGGCGGTGATCATCTTCGTCGCGGTCGTGCTGGGCGGCATCATGCGTTTCTCAGGCTTCAGCCTGCTCAAGCTGCTGAAGTACCTGCGTGAAGAACTCATGGTGGTCTTTGCCACCACCTCGTCAGACAGCGTGCTGCCGCAGATCATGGCCAAGCTCAAACGCATGGGCATCCGTGACTCGACCGTGGGCCTGGTCATCCCGACCGGTTACTCCTTCAACCTCGACGCGTTTTCGATCTACATCACGCTGGCGGCTGTTTTTATCGCGCAGGCCACCAACACGCCGATCTCGATGACCGACCTGCTGACGATCCTGGCAATCTCGCTGGTCACGTCCAAAGGGGCACACGGCGTGCCCGGCTCGGCCATCGTGGTGCTGGCCGCCACGCTGCAGGCGATTCCCGCCATCCCCGCCATCGGCCTGGTACTGGTGCTGTCAGTGGACTGGTTCATGGGCATCGCCCGCGCGCTGGGCAACCTGATCGGCAACTGCGTGGCCACCGTGGCCGTGGCGGCGTGGGAAGGCGACATCGACCGCGAGCGCGCCCATGCGGTGCTGGACGGCCGCTACGTGCCGCCGACTGAAGACGACATGGACGTTGAAGTCACCGCGGTGCCGGCCAAAGCCTGATGCGTCTCACGGAGACAACCCTCATGACCACAACCCACATCGCCGGCAATCGCCGCCGTCTTATCGCAGGCGCCGCCGCAGGCCTCGGCCTGCTGCTGGCAAAGACGCCTTTCGCCCAACAAGCTGCCGCCGCCAAAGCCGGCGACGCGCTGGACAACATCCTCGCCCAGCGCCTGCTGCGCGTGGCGGTGCCCAAGGAGTTTCCGCCCTTCGGCTCCCTCAAGAACGGCAACCCCGAGGGCTACGACATCGCCATTGCCCGCATGCTGGCCATCGACATGAAGGTCAAGCTCGAACTCGTGCCGGTGCAAAGCTCGGACCGCCTGCCCTACCTGCGTGACGGCAAGGTCGACCTCATCATCGCCAGCCTGGGCAAAAACGCCGAGCGCGAAAAGCAGATTGACTTCACCCTCGCCTATGCGCCGCTGTACAACGGTGTGTTCGGCCCGCCCTATGGCGGCGTACCGGAGCCCGCTTACTTCAAAGAGCGACGCATCGGCGTGACCAAAGGCAGCCTGGAGGAAGAGCTGCTGCTGCGCCGCCTGCCGGGCGCCGCCGTGGTGCGCTATGAAAACTCGGCCGCCATCATCGACGCCTACCTCAAGCATGAGATCGAATACATCGCCGCCGCCAACGTGGTGATCGAGTCCATCAAAGACGTGTCGGCGCGCGACCGCACCCGCTTTGTGCTGATGCTCAACGAAAGCCCCTGCTATATCGGCGTGCGCAAAGGCGAAGAGCGGCTGCTGGCGCGCGTCAACAAGTTCCTGCGCGAAGCCAGCGAATCACAGGCCCTAGCCATCAACGCCATGGTGTGGTTCAAGGCGACGCTGCCGGCCAACTTCTTCAAGCGGCCCACCTCCTGAGCACAGGTCGCTACACTCGTCAGCACCCATGAGCATCAGCCAGGTCCAGATCGCCCAGCAAGTCGTCGAGTCCATCCTCGCGCAAAAACTCGCGCCCGGCGAGCGCCTGGGCGAGCAGGAACTGGCCGAGCTTTTCGGCGTCAGCCGTACGCTGGTGCGGGAAGCGCTGATGCAGTTGCAGGCGCGCGGCTTTGTCGAAGTGCGCACACGCAAGGGCTGGTATGTGGTGGAGCCGTCGGTGGAAGAAGCGCGCGACGCCTTCTCGGCCCGGCGCATCATCGAAAGCGGCATCCTGCGCGAGGCCGGCCGGCCGCTGCAGTCGGTGCTGCGCAAGCTGCGCGACCACATCGCCCAGGAAGAGCAGGCCATTGAAGAAGCCGACGCCGCAACACGGGCGTTTTTGCTGGCCGACTTTCATGTCTGCCTGGCCGAATGCCTGGGCCAGCGCCTGCTGTGCGACGTGCTGCGCGACCTCACCGCGCGCACCACCCTGGCCGCGTCGCTCTACCAATCCAAGCACGACGCGGGGCAATCCTGCGCCGAGCACGCGGGCATCGTCGCCGCGCTTGAAAACGGTGACCTGGATTTGGCCCGCGAACGCATGCTCGAGCACATCGGCAGCGTGGAAGACGCCCTGGGCTCGTCGGCGCCCGACGCCGCGCCCGGTAACGAGCGGCTGCGGGCGGCGCTGACGCAACTGTCACCCCTGCGCAAAGCGGGCTGAAGCCGCCGCGCCCCACGGGGATAGGGGCTTAGTGGTAATCACGGACGTGAAAACCGGCGAAACCCGCTGAACAAGGCGTGACTTCGCCGAAAATAGGCCCTACGCCGTGCGCAAAGGGTGTCGGCCCATCCGCTCACCCCTCTACCCCGAATAACAGGCGCGGCACTGTTTTTGCTAATCCCCAAGACTGCTCTTCGCCCCGCGCCCTGTGGGCCGGCAAGCGACAGCCCTCTTTTTCCTTCAGGACCTCCCATGACACGCAACCTGCCCTCGCTTTTTGCCGCGCACCTCCTCAAAACCACCGGCCTGCTGGCCGCCACGGCCGCCTTCACCATCGCCCATGCGCAGAACACGCCCATCAAGTTCCAGCTCGACTGGCGCTTTGAAGGCCCGGCCGCCCTCTTTTTGACACCCGTGGCCAAGGGCTACTTCAAGGCCAACAAACTGGACGTGACGGTAGACGCCGGCAACGGCTCGGGCGGTGCGGTCACGCGTGTGGCCTCGGGCACCTACGACATGGGCTTTGCCGACATGGCCTCGGTAATGGAGTTTCACGCCAACAACCCGGACGCCCCCAACAAACCCGTGGGCGTGATGATGGTCTACAACAACACGCCGGCCTCCGTCATGGCGCTCAAAAAATCCGGCATTAAAACCCCCGCCGACCTGAACGGCAAAAAAATGGGCGCCCCGGTGTTTGACGCCGGCCGCCGCGCCTTCCCGATCTTTGCCAAGGCCAACAACGTCACCGGCTTCCAGTGGGTCACCATGGATCCACCCCTGCGCGAAACCATGCTGGCCCGCGGCGATGTGGACGCCATCACCGGCTTTACTTTCACCTCGCTGCTCAACCTGGAAGCGCGCGGCGTGAAGGCCGAAGACGTGGTGGTGCTGCCCTATGCCGACTTCGGCGTGAGGCACTACGGCAACGTGGTCATCGCCTCACCCAAACTCATCAAGGAGAACCCGGCCGCCATCAAGGCATTTTTGCAGGCCTTCACCAAAGGCGTGAAAGACGTGGTGGCCGACCCGGCTGCAGCCATCGAGTTTGTGAAAGCACGCGACGGCATCATCAACGTGCCGCTGGAAGTGCGCCGCCTGCGCCTGGCCATCGACACCGTCGTCAACAGCCCCGACGCGCGCGCTGAAGGTTTCGGCCAGGTAAAAGGCCCGCGCCTGACGCTGATGGCTTCGCAGGTGTCGGATGCGTTTGGCACCAAGACACGCGTCAACCCCGATGCGGTGTGGAATGGCAGCTTCTTGCCAACCACAGCCGAACTCAATGTGTTGCCGAAGAAGTAACTTTCCCGTTCAGTCGACACGGTATTTGCTACATTTTTCATAGCTATAACCCAATACACCACATGGGCTAGAGCCCGATTTAATACTCAATGACGCCCCAGACAGCTGACAGCCCCTTCGTTGATTTCCGCGACGTCTGGCTCGCCTACAACGACGAGCTGCTCGCGCGCAAACAGTTTTCCGTTGAGGCGATTGACCTGCAAGTACGGCAAGGCGAGTTCATCGCCATCGTCGGGCCCTCGGGTTGCGGCAAGTCCACCTTCATGAAGCTGGCGACCGGGCTGAAGATGCCGTCTGCCGGCCACATCCTCATCGACGGCCGGCCGGTGACCGGCCCGCTGAAGATTTCGGGCATGGCGTTTCAGGCGCCTTCACTGCTGCCGTGGCGCACCACGGTCGGCAATGTGCTGCTGCCGCTCGAAATCGTGGAGCCCTACCGCAGCCAGTTCAAGGCAAAGCGAAAAGAGTTTGAAGAGCGTGCACGCCGGCTGCTGCAAAAGGTGGGCCTGGCGGGTTATGAAGACAAATTTCCATGGCAGCTCTCGGGCGGCATGCAGCAGCGCGTCAGCATCTGCCGCGCGCTCATCCATGAGCCCAAAATGCTGCTGCTGGACGAACCCTTCGGCGCGCTAGACGCTTTCACGCGCGAAGAGCTCTGGTGCATCCTGCGCGACCTCTGGACCGAGCAGCGCTTTAACGTGATTCTGGTGACGCACGATTTGCGCGAGTCGGTCTTCCTGGCCGACACGGTGTACGTGATGAGCAAAAGCCCAGGCCGCTTCGTGGTGCGGCGCGAGATTGAACTGCCGCGCCCGCGCGACCTGGAAGTGACCTACACCCGCGAGTTCAGCGACATCGTGCACGAGCTGCGCGGCCACATCGGCGCGGTGCGCGGCGGAGCTGCCGTATGAACCTGCAAAGCAAACAACTCGAACGCTGGGCGCCGTGGCTGCTGCTGGCGGCCGTGGTGGCGCTGTGGCAGGCGGTGTGCGCCGGCTTCTCGGTGCCGGAGTTCATCTTCCCCGCGCCGCTGGCCATCGCCCAGGCCATGCACGAATTCGCCGGCCCGATTGCCGAGGCCGCGTGGAAGACTTTCTGGGTCACGATGGTGGGCTTTGGCATTTCCATCATCGTCGGCGTGATGCTGGGCTTTCTGGTCGGCTCGTCGCGGCTGGCTTATGCGGCCGTCTACCCGCTGCTGGTGGCGTTCAACGCCGTGCCCAAGGCGGCAATTGTTCCCATCCTCATCGTCTGGTTCGGCATCGGCGTCGGCCCCGGCATCCTGACCGCTTTTCTGATCTCGTTCTTTCCCATCACGGTGAACATGGCCACGGGCCTGGCCACGCTGGAGCCCGAGCTCGAAGACGTGCTGCGCGTGCTGGGCGCCAAGCGCTGGGACGTGCTGGTCAAGGTCGGCCTGCCGCGCTCCATGCCCTACTTCTTTGCCTCGCTGAAAGTCGCGATCACGCTGGCCTTCGTCGGCACGGTACTGGCCGAAATGACGGCGGGCGACTCGGGCATCGGCTACCTCATGCAAAGCGCGGGCTCGCAGCAGCGGCTGGCGCTGGCCTTTGCCGGGCTGGTGGTGATAGGCGCCATGGCCATGGCGATGTATGAGCTCTTCAGCTACGTCGAAAAACACACCACCGGCTGGGCGCACCGCGGGTCGCAGAACGGCTGAGATGTTGAGCCGGGTCTTGGCTCCGGCCTAAAGAAACCTCTCCAGCAACCGCCGGGAAGCCCGGTCCAGCAAAGTCATATCCCGCACGCTGTATTGCACGCCCGAGCTACCGGCAATCAGCAGCCCCACGCGCCCAAGACGACGGATATCTTCCTCCCCGCGCAGGATGAAAGAAGTCTCGCCGCGATCGGTCTCGACCGCCCAGACGCTGGGCGTGCCAAAGCTGGAGACGCTTTTGAGCCGCGTGACTTCAGGCACGAAGTCGCGCAGGGCGAGCTCTTCCTGCAGCAGCGTTCGCGCCGCGTCAGGCAGGGCCTGCAACTGGTCTATCCAGGCGACTTCATGGCCTTCGGTATTGACCAGCGAAATGCCTTCATCAGGTGCGGCGAGGGGAAAGGCCCGCACCGGCACCACACCGGCATGCACCTGGCCGGCCGCGTCGGTGAAGACCAGGTGGCCCGAGGCGCCGCGCGCCAGATCAAAAGAAGAAGAAATGAAAATGGAAGTGGAATCAGTCATGTGAAGTCCTGCGCTCATGCGTTGCCTGCATGCTGTGCGGTGTGGGCCAGTTGCGAGGTAGCCAGTGCGATGCGGCGCTCTTCGGCTTCCTGGCCGCCCTCTTCGTTATCGACCTGCCGCGCCTGGGCTTCATAGAGCCGCCAATACGCCCCCTGCTGCGCCATCAGTTCGTCATGCGGTCCCACTTCAACCACCTGGCCGCGGTCCATCACCACCAGGCGGTCGGCCTTGCGCAAGGTGGACAGGCGGTGGGCAATCGCAATCGTGGTGCGGCCCTGCACGAGGTTGTCGAGGGCCCGCTGGATTTCTTTTTCGGTCTCGGTGTCGACCGACGAGGTCGCTTCGTCCAGGATCAGGATGCGCGGGTCGATCAGCAGCGCGCGCGCAATCGAGATGCGCTGGCGCTCGCCGCCCGACAGGCCCTGGCCGCGCTCGCCCACCAGCGAGTCGTAGCCCTGCGGCAGGCGCAGAATGAACTCATGCGCATGCGCGGCGCGCGCAGCGCCCACGATCTCGGCGCGCGTAGCGCCGGGTTTGCCGTAGGCGATGTTCTCGGCAATCGTGCCGAAGAAGAGGAAGGGCTCCTGCAGCACCAGGCCGATGTGGCGGCGGTAGTCGGCCACGCCGAAGCGGCGGATGTCGGTGCCGTCCACGCTGATCGAGCCGTCGCTCACGTCGTAAAAGCGGCAGATCAGGTTGACCAGCGTGCTCTTGCCCGAGCCGCTGTGGCCCACCAGGCCGATCATCTCGCCGGGGCGGATCTGCAGATCAAGCCCGCGGATCACCGAGCGGTTGCCGTAGCGGAAACCCAGGTTCTTCATGTCGATGCGGCCTTCAAGCGCCGTGATCTTCACCGGGTTGGCCGCGTCGGGCACGTTGGAGACGTGGTCCAGGATGTCGAAGATGCGCTTGGCGCCGGCGGCGGCTTTCTGCGTGACCGAGACAATGCGGCTCATCGAGTCAAGCCGGCCGTAAAAGCGGCCGATATAGGCGATAAAAGCCGTCAGCACACCGACCGTGATCTGCTGCTTCGACACCAGCCAGATGCCGAAGGCCCACACCACCAGCAGCCCGACTTCCGTCAGCAGCGAAACGGTGGGCGTGAACAGCGACCAGGTCTTGTTGAGCTTGTCGTTGACGGCCAGGTTGTACTGGTTGACCTCGCGAAAGCGCTGGGCTTCGCGCTTTTCCTGGGCAAAGGCTTTCACCACGCGGATGCCGGGAATGGTGTCGGCCAGCACATTGGTCACGTCCGACCAGACGCGGTCGATCTTTTCAAAGCCGGTGCGCAGCTTGTCGCGCACCACGTGGATCATCCAGGCGATAAAAGGCAGCGGCAGCAAGGTCACCACGGCCAGCCAGGGGTTGATGGAAAACAGGATGACCGCGGTCATCACGATCATCAGCACGTCGGTGGCAAAGTCCAGCGCGTGCAGCGACAAAAACACGCAGATGCGGTCGGTTTCGGAGCCGATGCGCGACATCAGGTCGCCGGTGCGTTTGCCGCCGAAGTAGTCCAGCGAGAGCTCCAGCAGGTGGTCAAAGGTGGCGGTGCGCAGGTCGGCGCCTATGCGTTCGGACACCAGGGCCAGCAAATAGGTACGCGCCCAGTTCAGCGCCCAGCCCAGTACCGCCGCCGCCAGCAGCCCGCCCAGCAGCATGCCGACCTTCCAGGGGGCGATCTGCTGCCCGTTCTGGAACGGGATCAGGATGTCGTCCATCAGCGGGATGGTGAGGTAAGGCGGCACCAGCGTGGCGGCCGTAGAGGCCAAAGTCAGCAAAAACCCGGCCAATAGCTGGTAACGGTACGGGTCGGCAAAGCGCCAGAGGCGCAGCAGCACCCAGGTGGAGGGCGGGGTGTGCAGCTCCCGGGCGCAAGCCGGGCACTCTTCGCTGTCGGGCGGCAGCGGCAGGTCGCATTCGGGGCAAAGCGCGGTGTCGGCCGTGTCGTCGGGCGCCCCGGCACCGGCCTGGGCCCGCTGCTGGGCAAACAGCCGTACCAGGCGCAGCGCCTGAACATTGACACTCAGGGTAAACCGCCATCCGGCCAGGCGCCGGCCGGCCTCGTGCAGCTCCAGCGTGCCGACGCCGGCATGGTCGAAATGGCGCAGCGACAGCCCCGCCAGCGGGGCGCCGGCGAGGTCCACCGTGGGCCAGCGCGTCCACTGGCCGGCGGTATCACGGGCCAGCAGCTGGCGGTCGGTCAGGGCCAGCAGGCCCTGGGCAAAACGGAGTTGGCCGTCCAGGTCAACCGTAAGAGTACATAGAACGTTCTCTTCGGTTGCAAGTTGTGAGCGAAGCCCCGCCAAAGCGGGGTCGGTTAGGCTGAAATCGTCTGCCGGGTGTTTGTGTTGCATTGTGTTGGTGAATTCTTGGCGTCCCGCATCTGGCGCGGCTGGGTTTTCGCAGGTCTTGGTCTTCGCGCATGGGAACCCGAACAGGGGATTTTCGCCGAATGCGGCCAGGAACGACAGAGTTTGACCTTTCGACCCTGAAAATGGCGAAACCGGCGGCACCGGCCCCTTCGGCGACCAGCCCGTTCGCAATAAGAACAAATACATAACGAGACACACGGGGATCCACCGGGGCTTTCACAGGCCCCACACTGAAATACATCGGCCGGGAACCAGGCCTTGCACCGCCAAGTGCAGCCCTGCCCTGCCGACAATGTTGCGAAAAATGAGCCAACAGGACGACATCAAGCTTCTGCGCATCAATTACCTGCGCGGTCCCAATATCTGGACGTACCGGGCCGTGCTTGAGGTCTGGCTGGACCTCGGCAGCCTCGAAGACTTCCCCTCCAACCTGTTGCCCGGCTTCAACGACCGGCTGGTCGCCCTGCTGCCCGCCCTCGTCGAACACCACTGCGGCGTGGGCGAGCGCGGCGGCTTCATCCAGCGCCTGCTCGAAGGCACCTGGTCGGGCCATGTGCTGGAGCACGTGGTGATCGAGCTGCTCAACCTCTCGGACATGCCCACCGGCTTCGGCCAGACGCGCAGCACCAGCCAACGTGGCGTTTACCGCATGGTGTTCCGCGCGCGCGACGAACAGGTCGCCCGCACCGCGCTGGCCGAGGGCCACCAGCTGCTGATGGCCGCGATCAACGGCACGGCTTACGGCCCGGCCGATGTGCAGGCCGCCGTGGGCCGCATCCGCGCCAAGGTCGACGACTGCTACCTTGGACCCAGCACCGCGTCCATCGTGGCCGCCGCGACGGACCGCCGCATCCCCCACATCCGCCTGAACGACGGCAACCTGGTGCAGCTGGGCTACGGCGCCAGCCAGCGCCGCATCTGGACAGCCGAAACCGACCTCACCAGCGCGATCGCCGAAGGCATCGCCCACGACAAAGACCTCACCAAAACCCTGCTGGCCACCTGCGGTGTGCCGGTGCCTGAAGGCGAAATCGTCGCCACCGCGCAGGAAGCCTGGGACGCCGCCGAAGACATCGGCTTGCCGGTGGTCGTCAAACCCTCCGACGGCAACCACGGCCGCGGTGTGTCGCTGGACCTGAAAACGCGGGCCGAAGTCCAAGCCGCTTTTGAAGTGGCGGCCCGCCACGGAAGCGAAGTCATGGTCGAGCGCTTTGTGCGAGGCCACGAATACCGCCTGCTGGTGGTCGGCGGCCGCGTGGTGGCGGCCGCGCGCGGCGAAACCGCCTGCGTCACCGGCGACGGCAGCTCGACAGTGTCGCAACTCGTGGACGCCCAGCTCAACACCGACCCGCGCCGCGGCGTAGGCGAGGACTTCCCGCTGGGCCGCATCAACACCGCCAGCGACGGCGCCATCATTCTTGATCTGCAGCGCCAGGGCCTCACCCCTGAAGCCGTCCCGGCCGCCGGGCGTGAAGTGCTGATCCAGCGCAACGGCAATGTGGCGATTGACTGCACCGACAACATCCATCCCGAGGTCGACCACATCGTGTCGCTGGCCGCACGCGTGGTGGGCCTGGACATCGCAGGCGTCGACGTGGTGGCGCAAGACATCTCGCGCCCGCTGCACGAGCAGGGCGGCGCGATTGTCGAAGTGAACGCCGGCCCCGGCCTCTTGATGCACCTCAAGCCCGCCGAAGGCTCGCCGCGCCCGGTGGGCCGCGCCATCTGCGACCACCTCTTTCCCCAAAACCCCGACGCAGACCCTGGCACAGACGGCCGCATCCCCATCGTCGGCATTGCCGGCTCCGGCGGCAACCAGCGCATCGCCAAACTCGTCGCCTGGCTGCTGCACCTGTCGGGCCGGCACACCGGGCTGGCCTGCCAGGACGGCCTCTTCCTGGACCAGCGCTGCGTGGACGCCAGTGACTGCACGAACTGGGAAGCCGGCCAGCGCCTGCTGATCAACCGCGCCGTGCAGGCGGCCGTGTTTGAAAACGGCCCCGACACAATTTTGCGCAGCGGCCTGCCCTACGACAAATGCCAGGTGGGCGTCGTCACCAGCCTGGGCGGTGCGCAAGGCCTGGCCGAATTCGACATCACGGAAGACGACCAGATGTTCAAGGTCATGCGCTCGCAGGTTGACGTGGTATTGCCCAGCGGCGCTGCGGTGCTCAACGCCGGCGACGCACGCATTGTGGAGATGGAAGAACTCTGCGACGGCGAAGTGATCTTCTACAGCACAGACCCCAAAACCCCGGCCATCGCCACGCATTGCGCCAAGGGCGGCCGCGCCCTGTATATCCGGCAAAACCAGGTGGTGCTGGCCACCGGCGCCAGCGAAGCCTTTTTGCCGGGCCTGGGCAAGCTCACGGCCTGGCGTGAACGCCGCGGCCTGACAGAGGACGCGCTGCTGGCCGCCGTAGGCGCCGCCTGGGCGCTGGGCATCCCCTTGAATTTGATAGGCGCCGGCATGGAAGCCTTTGAAACCACCCCTAAGAACGCCGGGAGTGCCGAATAATGGAAGTGTCCCGTATCCGCGCGCTGCGCGGCCCCAATCTCTGGAGCCGTCACACGGCCCTTGAAGCCATCGTGGCCTGCACCACGGTGGAGTGCAACATCGCTGGTCTGCCCGGCTTCGAGCCACGCGTGCGTTCGCTGTTCCCCGACATGGGCGCTTTCCGCCAGACCGGCCACGCAGGCCCCGTCTCACTGGCCCATGTGCTCGAAGCCGCCGCGCTTGCGCTGCAAACCGCCGCCGGTTGCCCCGTCACCTTCAGCCACACCGCCTCCACCGTTGAGGCGGGCACCTACCAGGTCGTGGTCGAGTACAGCGAAGAAACCGTCGGCCGGCTGGCGTTTGAATTGGCACAGGCCTTGATCCACGCCGCGCTGCGCGACACCGCGTTTGACCTGGACGCCGCCATTGCGCAGCTGCGCGACCTCGATGAAGACGAGCGCCTCGGGCCCAGCACCGGCGCGATTGTCGACGCCGCCGTGGCGCGCGGCATTCCGTACCGGCGCCTCACCAAAGGCAGCATGGTGCAGTTCGGCTGGGGCTCCAAACAGCGCCGCATTCAGGCCGCCGAGCTGGACGCCACCAGCGCCGTGGCTGAGTCCATCGCGCAGGACAAAGACCTCACCAAAAAACTGCTGCGCGCCGCCGGCGTGCCGGTGCCGCTGGGCCGGCCGGTGACAGACCCCGACGATGCCTGGGCTGCGGCTCTGGAAGTGGGTCTGCCGGCCGTCGTGAAACCGCTGGACGGCAACCAGGGCAAGGGCGTCACCGTCAACATCATGACGCGCGAGCACCTGGACGTCGCCTACAAAGCCGCCGCCGAACACGGCGACGTCATGGTCGAGAAATTTTTGCCCGGCAGCGACTTCCGCCTGCTGGTGGTAGGCAACAAGCTGGTGGCCGCCTCGCGGCGCGAGCCGCCGCAGGTGGTGGGCGACGGCCTGCACACCGTGCGCGAGCTGGTCGACATCGTCAACCAGGACCCCAAACGCGGCGAAGGCCATTCCACCTCGCTCACCAAGATCCGCTTTGACGACATCGCCGTGGCACGGCTCGGTGTACAGGAGCTCACGCCCGACTCCATTCCCGCCAAGGGCCGGCGCGTCATCCTGCGCAACAACGCCAACCTGAGCACCGGCGGCACCGCCACCGATGTGACCGACGACGTGCACCCGGCCGTGGCCGCGCGCGCCGTGGCAGCGGCGCAGATGGTCGGCCTGCACATCTGCGGCGTCGACGTGGTGTGCGAGAGCATGCTGCGCCCGCTTGAATCGCAGAGCGGCGGCGTCGTTGAAGTCAACGCCGCGCCCGGCCTGCGCATGCACCTGTCGCCTTCCTACGGCAAGGGCCGCGCCGTGGGCGTGGCCATGATCGACGAGCTGTTTGCCCCCGGTGACAACGGCCGCGTTCCGGTGATCGCCGTGACCGGCACCAACGGCAAGACCACCACCACCCGCCTCATCGCCCACCTGCTGGCCGCCGACGGCCTGCGCACCGGCATGACCAATACCGACGGCGTCTACATCAATGGCCGGCAGACCGACAGCGGCGACTGCAGCGGCCCCAAGAGCGCGCGCAACGTGCTGATGCACCCCGACGTCGATGCGGCCGTGTTCGAGATCGCCCGAGGCGGCGTGCTGCGCGAAGGCCTGGGCTTTGACCGCTGCGAAGTTGCCGTGGTCACCAACATCGGCAGCGGCGACCACCTGGGCCTGAACTACATCACCACGGTCGAAGACCTGGCCGTTCTCAAGCGCGTGATCGTGCAGAACGTTTCAACCACCGGCTACGCGGTACTCAATGCCGCCGACCCCATCGTGGCCGACATGGCCGCCACCTGCCCCGGCAAGGTAATCTTTTTTGCCGCCGACCGCCACCACCCGCTCATGGCCACGCACCGCGCGCAGGGCAAGCGCACGGTGTATGTCGACGGCGCCATGCTGGTCGCCGCTGAAGGCGCCTGGGTCGAGCGCATCCCACTGCAGGGCGTGCCCGTGACACGCGGCGGCACCATCAGCTTCCAGGTTGAAAACGTCATGGCCGCAGTGGCTGCTGCCTGGGGCGCCGGCATCAACTGGGACACCATCAAACGCGGCCTCTCCAGCTTTGTGACCGACGCACACAACGCGCCCGGGCGCTTCAACGTCATGGACTACAAGGGCGCCACCGTGATCGCCGACTACGGCCACAACCCCGACGCCATGCGCGCACTGGTATCCGCTGTTGACGCCATGCCCGCCACACCGGGCCAGCGACGCAGCGTGGTGATCAGCGGCGCCGGCGACCGCCGCGACAGCGACATCCGCGACCAGACCATCATCCTGGGCGGCGCATTCGACGACGTCATCCTCTACCAGGACGCCGCCCAGCGCGGCCGCGCCGACGGCGAAGTGATGGCCCTGCTGCGCGAAGGCCTCGACAAAGCCCGCCGCACCCAACAGATCGACGAGATACGCGGCGAGTTCCTGGCCATCGACACCGCGCTGTCGCGCCTGTCGCCCGGTGACTTGTGCCTGATCCTGGTCGACCAGGTGCAGGAAGCGCTGGACCACCTGGCTGCGCGGGTGAAGGAAGCGAAAGAGAAAACGGCCGCGCACTAAACGCGGGCGCGTCAGACTTCAGGAACGGGCCGGGCAGCGGGTGAGCTGGCCCGGCTTGTTTTTTTAAGCAAAAAGTGCCTCTAGCCCAGACTGGTCATTGGCTAACAGCTATTAAATTAATAGCAAATCGCTTTACGACCCGCGGCTAATCATTGGCCTGAGCATCGCAAGGCACCGCCTCGATGGAGCCTTCGGCCCCCCTCGGGAACCGATGATTGCACCACTCGTCAATCTCGTCAGCCGTGTAGCCCAGCAGGAAGCTTTCCATCCGCTCCACCTCTTCGCATTGCCAGCTATTCATTTGATAACGCACCCGCAAAAGAAGTGAGATGGCAGGAATTCGCCAGGCCTCTCGGGCGAGGGCGAAAAACACATACTTGATTTGTATATTGCGATTCAAGCCGGGATGGAATTCCCCCGTGTACGTTTCTTCACCTCGCACAAAAAGCCCGGCACTGACATAAGGTGCGAACTTCTCTTCTGGAATGATTTCCTCATGCGGCAGTACGCTTGTTTCGTCATAGAACATCGCCAGCGGCTTCTTTTCCGCCAACATGAGCTCCAGTTCGCGATTCGTATGGTTTGCGGCGTTGAGATCAATCATGGAAGGACAACTCGTTGGACTTAAGCGGACGCGCACATGCATTCCGGGCGAAGTAGCTTCGTCGTTTCGTTCATCGTAAAGATTGTGTCATCTTAGGTTTGCGATGAATCGCGGCGCGGACCTGAGATATCAGGTATCGCCGTCCACACGTCTCATATGAGGGAACACCTCAACTCCCAATGAAATGCCGAGAGTTCCGGCTCGAACCAATACATCGGGTGGAACTGAATCTCCCATATTCGTGTCCCCAGGGAGTTGCACAATGATTTCAACGCTGCCGCCGGTCCGGCGGATTTCCTGAACTGCATTGCCTTTCCCGCCGAGCCAGTCAACTACATCCCTCACTTCGGAAAAGAAGTGTCGCGCTCCCCGGGTCGCACTGGTACGCGACCAAAAGGAGCAAATTTGGCCTTTGTCGCCAGCGTTCGCTGAATAGTCGGGCTCCGCGCTCAGCAGTACCGACAAGGCATCCGCTGGCAGTGCGGGATGCCTCACCAAGACTCGCACTTCGTAGTACTCAGAGGCCACGGTGATATCCCGCGTTGAAAGCAACCGGTGCGCAGCAAGGGTCGCAAGACAGCCACTCCTTGCACGCATACATATCAACTGATCGATGAGTACGCGGCTGATATCTAGCCGGAGACATTGATTTCTCCATTCCAGTTCCAGGCGCGCTCCGACATCTCGACTCCAAATACCCTGCGAAGGGATTCCACCGAAAAAGGTAGCTGACTTCTGTCGCCCCAACCATAGCTATGCACCTTTCCTTGACCGTCATATGAGATCGTCACAGCGATTTCTCCATCCAAAAATCTTGAGACCTCCCTGAAAGCGTCGCGAACAATTCGGCGCTTGAGTCTCAGACGAGTCAGCGATCCACTGTGATAGCGAGTCGCAGAAAAATGCGTGTGCGAGATTTTGCAGCTCAACGTTACTTCCGCGGGTTGAATGGATACCCATAGCGCCTCAATCTCGGGACAAGGCGATTGCCACTTGAAGTACAACACACCGGAGTTGTTCCGCGCAGATTCAGTTGGCGCGCGGGATAGCCCACTTACTGCTTTTGCAGCAAAACGTTCAGTAACAGAGCGAAGCGGTTCCATGATCAGTGGATCATATTGGAAGAGCCTGGACGTTTTAATCAACTGCATTTCGCTGGCGTTATGCGGCGCGGCATCATGCAGACTGCTTCATCCATTGGCACCACCCACGTTAAACTTGCCCCATGACCTGGAACGCGACCCTCGCACTCGACTACACCCACCAGGCCGGCAAGACGCTTGCCCACTTTCGCCACAGCGGGCCGCTGCGCATCCTGCAAAGCCTTTATCCCGAGGGCGACGCGATCTGCCACAACGTCATCGTGCACCCGCCCGGCGGGCTGGTCGGTGGCGATACGCTGGATCTCGCCTTCAGTGCGGCCACCGGCTCGCACGGCCTCATCACTACGCCCGGCGCCACACGCTTTTACCGCTCGACGGGTGAGCCTGCACTGCAAAACACCCGCCTCACATTAGAGGCCGGGGCGCGCATGGAATGGCTGCCGCTGGAAGCCATCTGCTACAGCGGCTGCCTGGCCGAAAACCGCTTGACCATGACGCTGGCACCGGGCGCGGAGCTGATCGGCTGGGACATCACCGCGCTGGGCCTGCCGGCTGCCGGCCAGCCCTTTGAAAGCGGCAGCTTTCGCCAGCACATCGAAGTGCCCGGCGTCTGGCTGGAACGCGCCCAGCTCGCCGCCAGCGACACCTTGCTGATGGAGAGCCCGCTGGGCATGGCCGGCCACCGCTGTATTGCGTCGCTCTTTTTTGTGGCGGGCAGCAAACTTGAGCGCAACCGCAGGCAACTGGCGCTGGACTGCGCGCGTGAAGTGATGGGCGCCCACGCCTTAAGCCCCACCGCCGGCGCTACCAGCCCGGATGCGCAGGTCGTCGTCGTGCGGGTGCTCTCGCCGGTGGTGGAGCCAGCCATGGCGCTGCTCAGGCAGGTCTGGCAGGCCTGGCGCAGGGAGCTGTGGCAACTCGAACCATCCACGCCGCGGCTGTGGTCCACCTAGTCACCTGAGGGCTGTACAAAAAGCCATTGCCGGGATCACGTGCCCCGGCAAATTGAGCCGGGTGCAACGCTCCGCGGCCATTTCGTGTCTTTGTTCACAGCGTCAAGGCCAAGCTGAAAGACCTGTCCTACAGCCTAATGGGCATAGGGCACGGCTTGCCCGGAGCTTTTCCTTTCATGGCGGCGTCACACCCCGGTCCAGACTCCATTCATCGACATCCGTCGAGTTCGATCAAGGAGTTTGACCATGATTTCAGCCAACAATTTCCGCCTTGCCAAAAGTGCAGCGCTTTTCGGCGTTGCCGCTCTGCTTTCTTTCGGCGCCAGCGCCCAGATCGCTTCCGGCACCACCGGCATTGACGCTTCAGGCAATGCCCGCAGCGAAATGAACGCCTGCCTGACCGGCCGCACGCAACAAGACCAACAAACTTGTATGACCGAAGTGCGTAACGCCAATGCCGCTAAACGTGCTGGCCAGGTCGATAACTCTGGCGGCCAGTTTTCTGCCAACGCAATGAAACGATGCGACGTCTTTCAAGGTGAAGATCTGGTCGCTTGCCAGGCCCGCATCGTGGGCTACGGCAAGACCGACGGCAGCGTAGCCGGCGGCGGCGCGATCCGCCAGGTAGAAACCGTTGTCATGCCTGCAGGCGCCACCAATGTGCGCGTGCAGCCGCAGACCAATTCCAACATTGTGGTGATTCCCGCACCGCAATAACCAGTTGCCACTCGCTCCGCCGGGGTTTGATGAATTCACCGGATGAAGCAGAAGCAAAGGTGGGCCGCTTGCGGCCCACTTCTTATTTCGGCGTCTTCTTTTCGCTCGTTTTTCTGGTTTTTGTCTAAGCGCCCGGATGCTTTCGATATGTCTTTTCACTCTGTAAAGCACAAGCACCAAAGCGGTTTAGCGCGCATGATGGCGTAGTCCCGATCTACCCTCCTGGTGTCTGTTTCACGCCCCGCAGGCCACTTTCCAACCACCGCCACAAAGCCACCATGTCCAAGCCCACACCTGTTCTGCAAGAAAAGCCCCAACTGGCCCGCGCGCTGGAAAAAAACGACGCGATCCAGGGCACGGTTGAACGTTCCGCACAGGAATTGGATCTGGTCAACAGCGTTCTGGAAAAGGAAATCCCGGTAGACGTCAAAAAAGGCGACGTCGCCATGGCACTGGTGAAAACGGCAGAACTCGAAGACCAGATACAGGCTTCCGCGGACGAGCTGGCGCACGTCAACGAATTGCTGGAGCAAGAGATTTCAGAGCGTGAAGAACTTGAAAAGAAGCTGCAGAGCGCTGAAACCCAGCTCGCGAAAAAAGATTCAGCGGCGCCCGCAGCTGACGTCAAACGCTAGCCCTGGATCAAGCCATCGGCCTTGAACATGGCCTTGATGCCGCGCACCGCCTGGCGGATGCGGGCCTCGTTCTCGATCAATGCAAAGCGCACGTGGTCGTCGCCGTGGTCGCCAAAGCCTATGCCCGGTGACACGCACACCTTGGCTTTTTCCATCAGCTGCTTGGCAAACTCCAGCGACCCCAGCTTGCGATAAGCCTCCGGGATGCGCGCCCAGATATACATCGACGCCTTCGGGCAGTCCACCACCCAGCCCACTTCCGTCAAGCCCTTGTAGAGCACGTCACGCCGGGCCTGGTACTGCGCGGCGATGTCTTTGACGCATTGCTGGTCGCCTTCCAGCGCCGCGATGGCGGCCACCTGCAGCGGGGTGAAGGTGCCGTAGTCGTGGTAACTCTTGATGCGCGCCAGCGCCGCCACCAGGTCGGGGTTGCCCACCATAAAGCCCACGCGCCAGCCCGCCATGTTGTAGCTCTTGGAGAGCGTGAAAAACTCCACCGCGATGTCTTTGGCGCCCGGCACCTGCATGAGCGAAGGCGCCTTCCAGCCGTCAAACACGATGTCGGCATAGGCCAAGTCGTGCACCACAAAGATGTCGTGCTTGCGTGCCAGCGCGATGACCTTCTCAAAAAACGCCAGCTCCACACATTGCGCAGTGGGGTTGGACGGAAACCCCAGCACGATCATCTTGGGCTTGGGGTAGCTGCCGCGAATGGCTTTTTCCAGCTCGGCAAAAAAATCCGTGTCAGGTGTCAGCGGCACCGAGCGGATGTCGGCTCCGGCAATCACCGCGCCGTAGATGTGGATGGGGTAGCTCGGGTCGGGCACCAGCACCGTGTCGCCGCGGTCCAGTGTGGCCAGCATCAGGTGCGCCAGCCCCTCTTTGGAGCCGATGGTGACGATGGCTTCGCTGTCCGGGTCTATCGCCACCTGGTAACGGCTCTGGTACCAGTGCGCAATGGCGCGCCGCAGCCGCGGGATACCCTTGCTGGCCGAATAACCGTGCGTGTCGGGCCGCTGCGCGACTTCAACGAGCTTGGCAACGATGTGCGCCGGGGTCGCCCCGTCGGGGTTGCCCATGCTCATGTCGATGATGTCCTCGCCGCGCCTGCGCGCCGCGAGTTTCAGCTCGGCCGTGATGTTGAAGACGTAGGGAGGGAGGCGGTCAATGCGCGCAAAGCGGCGCTTGCCTGGAGAAGAGGCTGACATAGGAGACTTTCACGTAAGCGCCCGGAACCGTCCGAGCGACGTGGCCGGCAATGGGGCCGGCCCGTTGTCATCCTACCCGAGCGTCGCTCAAAAATCCTACTGGCGTTGTTGCGCCGCGACGCGCTTTGCCAAGGGATTTACTCCCTCTCCCCCTGGGAGAGGGTTGGGGTGAGGGCCGCAGCTTGTGACATAGAGCAGTGATCTTTGGACCGCCGCCGAGCCCTCACCCCTGCCCTCTCCCAGAGGGAGAGGGAGAAATAACACGGAACCGGAAACGAAAAGCCTCAAACGCCAACACCAGCAAGAACCCGACGGCATACGCCAACACATCCATCCAGTCAGGCACCGAACCCAACAAGATCTTCAGCGCCCGGTTCTGGAAATGCCAGCCATTGACGGTGGCCACGTACTGGCACAACTCGACCAGGCAACCCACCGCCAGTGCAACCAGTGCCAGGCCATAGCGATTGGCCTTGAACACAGTCTTGAGCAGGAAGTACACCCACACCACCGCCAACACATCGCCGACGAAACCGCGCAGCCAGCGGTGGTGCGACCACACAGTGGCGATCAACACTTCAACGATGAAAATGAGGAGGGCCCACAGCGCCGCCTCGCGGTCAAAGCGCAGTTGCATGCGCGGCGCGGCCGCCTCAGTCAGGGACATGGATGCGTTCCTTCACATGCTTCAGGTTGGCCACGATGGTGAAGGTCATGACCACCAGCAGCGACCACGAACTCCACTTGCCCACATGCACGGCAGACCACGCGCCCAGCTGGTTGGGGTAGTGCCACAGGCTGAAGAAGGTGCTGATGTTTTCAGCCACCCAGATAAAGAAACCGATCAGCAAAAAAGACAACAGCAAAGGCATGCTGCGGTCGCGGTCATAAGGCCGGAAGATCACGTACGACCGGGCGTACAAACCGCCCAGGCAGGCGGCGATGTACCAGCGGTAGTCGCCCCAATAGTGGTGGGTGAAGAAGTTGCCGTAGATCAGCAGCGCAATCACGCCGGCCATCCAGTAAGGCGGGTGATGACGGATGCGCAAGTCAAACAGCCGCCACGCCTGGATGATGTAGCTGCCCACCGCCGCATACATAAAGCCCGAAAACAACGGCACGCCAAACACCTTGGTATAGGCAGCGTCCGGGTAACTCCACGACTGGATAGCGCCGGATGTCTTGAAAACCTCCAGCGCAAACCCCACCAGGTGGAAGAGGCAGATGGCTTTCAGCTCGTCAAGCGTTTCCAGCTTGGACAGCACCATCCAGCCCTGAATCAGCAGCGCGATGAGCAGCAAGAGGTCATAGCGCGGGATGCCGGCCACGCCGGCCCGCGGCACCAGAAACACCGCCGCAAAAAACAGGCCGGCAAAAAGGCAAGCCCTCGCCTCCTTCAGGCCGAAATAGCCGAACTCCACCAGAAAGCGCCGAAAGCCCGACAGGTTTGCATGAGGTTCGGCCCGCATCAGCCAGTTGTCCAGCGCTACCAAAGTCATCGGCATATCCCTTTTCTTTTTGATTGTGAGAGCCGGCGGCAAGCGCTTCAACGGCCGCCGCAATTCTACGTTTGCGGTATGGCTGCGGCTCTCGCCAGGCTGGCGGGCGCAAAAAAGCCCGGCTGTACCGGGCTTTGGGAAGGGAGGGGGCAGGCCGGCTAAATCGCCACCAGCTGCCGCACGCCGTTGGTTTCCATGTCCTTGCCCTGCCCGCGCGCGATGAACTCGCCGCGCTCCATCACCAGGTAGTCGTCGGCAAGCTCCTGCGCGAAGTCGTAATACTGCTCCACCAACAAGATGGCCATGTCGCCCCGGTCGGCCAGCATGCGGATCACGCGGCCGATGTCTTTGATGATGCTGGGCTGGATGCCTTCAGTGGGTTCGTCCAGGATCAGCAGCTTGGGTTTGGCGGCCAGCGCGCGTGCAATCGCCAGTTGCTGTTGTTGCCCGCCCGACAAGTCACCACCACGGCGGCCCAGCATTTGTTTGAGTACCGGAAACAGCTCATACAACTCCGCAGGGATGGGCGTGTTCGCGCTTTTGTAGGCCAGGCCCATGCGCAGGTTTTCTTCCACCGTCAGGCGCGCAAAAATCTCGCGGCCCTGGGGAACAAAACCCACACCAGCCCGGGCGCGCTCATACGGCGTGCTGCCTTGAATCTGCTTGCCGTCGAACTCAATGGTGCCGGTCTTGATCGGCACCAGGCCCATCAATGACTTGAGCAGCGTGGTCTTGCCCACGCCGTTACGGCCCAGCAGTACGGTGACTTTTCCCAGGTGCGCTTCAAGGCTCACGTCCCGCAGGATGTGGGAGCCGCCGTAGTACTGGTTGATGTTTTTGACGGTCAGCATGATGTTTTCCTCAACGTCCGAGATAGACCTCGATCACACGCTCGTCGGCTTGCACTTGGTCCAGCGTTCCCTGAGCCAACACAGAGCCATCGCACAGCACCGTCACGATTTCAGAGATGGTTTTGATAAAACTCATGTCATGCTCCACCACGATCAGCGAATGCTTGCCCTTGAGTGTCAAGAACAGTTCGGCCGTGCGGGCCGTTTCCTCATCGGTCATACCGGCCACAGGCTCATCAAGCAGCAGCAGCTTCGGGTCCTGCATCAACAGCATGCCAATCTCCAGCCACTGCTTTTGCCCGTGGCTCAGGTTACCGGCCATGCGGCCCACGCTGTCGGCCAGGTGAATCATCACCAGGATCTCGGCCAGGCGGTCACTTTGCGCCGAGTCGAGCTTGAAGAACATCGACGACTTCACGCCCTTGTTGGTCTTGAGGGCCAGTTCCAGGTTTTCAAACACCGTGAGCTGCTCAAACACCGTAGGCTTCTGGAACTTGCGGCCAATGCCCAGCTGGGCGATCTCGGCCTCTTTGTGGCGCAGCAAATCAATCGTGCTGCCGAAAAACACCGTGCCTTCATCAGGCCGCGTCTTGCCGGTGATGATGTCCATCATGGTCGTCTTGCCGGCGCCGTTGGGGCCGATGATGCAGCGCAGCTCGCCCGGCGCGATGTCCAGGCTCAGCTTGTTGATGGCCTTGAAGCCGTCGAAGCTGACGCTCACATCTTCGAGATACAGGATACGGCCGTGGGTAACGTCCACCTCGCCGGTGGCATGCGCAACGCGGCTGCCGCTGGCGCTGCGGCCACCGGATTCGGTGTTGCTTTTGCCGGCTTCCAGCGCGGCCAGGCGCTGCTCAACGCGGCGCGCGCCTTGCTCAAGCAGATCGGGGGTCATTTGGCACCGCCTTTGCGGAATTTCTTGACGAGGCCCACCACACCATCCGGCAGGAACAACGTGACGCCAATGAACAGCGCACCCAGAAAGTACAACCAGAACTCGGGGTACGCCACCGTCAGCCAGCTCTTGGCGCCGTTGACGATAAAGGCGCCCACAATCGGCCCGATCAGGCTGGCACGCCCGCCCACTGCGGCCCAGATGGCGATCTCAATCGAATTGGCCGGGCTCATCTCACCGGGGTTGATGATGCCGACCTGCGGCACATACAAGGCCCCCGCCACACCGCACATGATGGCCGAGATCACCCAGATGGTGAGCTTGTAGCCCAGCGGGTTGTAGCCCGAGAACATCACGCGCGTTTCCGCATCGCGAATCGCCTGCAGCACGCGGCCAAACTTGCTGCCCACCAGCCATTTGGCAAACAGGAAGAAGCCCAGCAGCGTCAGGCCCGTCATGACAAACAGCGTCATGCGCATCGAAGGTGTGGCAATCGGGATGCTCAGGATCCGCTTGAAGTCGGTAAAGCCGTTGTTGCCGCCAAAACCCGTCTCGTTGCGAAAGAACAGCAGCATGGCCGCAAACGTCATCGCCTGCGTGATGATGGAGAAGTACACGCCCTTGATGCGCGAGCGGAAGGCAAAGAAGCCAAACACAAACGCCACGATGCCGGGCACCGCCACAATGAGGAACAGCGTCGCGATAAAGCTGTCGCTGAACGTCCAGTGCCAGGGCAGCGTCTTCCAGTCGAGGAAAACCATGAAGTCCGGCAAGTCGCTTTTGTAATTGCCGTCGCGGCCGATCTGGCGCATCAGGTACATGCCCATGGCGTAACCACCCAGCGCAAAGAACACACCGTGTCCCAGCGAGAGGATGCCGGTGTAGCCCCAGATCAAGTCCATGGCCAGCGCGCAGATGGCGTAGCACATGATCTTGCCGAGCAGCGCCACGGCATAGGTGCTCATGTGGAACACGCTGCCTTCGGGCACCCAGAGGTTGAGGATGGGCGCGATGGCGCAGACGGCGATCAGCGCCATCATGAAGGCGCTCCAGCCGCCGCGCGTGAGCAGCGGGCCTTTGGCGGGAAGGTTGACGATGGTTGGCATTGGAGTCATGGGAGTCATCGTCTTTACGCCTCAGCCGAGCGGCCCTTCATCGCGAAGATGCCCTGTGGCCGCTTCTGGATGAAGATGATGATGAACACCAGCACGGCAATCTTGGCCAGCACGGCGCCCGTCCAGCCTTCGAGGAATTTGTTGAGGATGCCCAGGCCCAGCGCGGCATACACCGTGCCCGCCAGCTGGCCCACGCCGCCCAGCACCACCACCATGAACGAGTCCACGATGTAGCCCTGGCCCAGGTCAGGCCCCACGTTGCCCACCTGGCTCAGTGCGCAGCCGGCCAGCCCGGCAATACCCGAGCCGAGCGCGAACGCATAGGTATCCACGCGCGCCGTGTTCACCCCCATGCATGAGGCAATCGGGCGGTTCTGCGTCACGCCGCGCACAAACAGGCCCAGGCGCGTCTTGCTGATCAGCCAGGCCACGCCCAGCAGCACCGCCACGGCAAACACGATGATCACCAGCCGGTTGTAAGGCAGCGACAAATTGCCCAGCACCTGCACGCCGCCGCTCATCCACACCGGGTTTTCAACACCGACGTTTTGCGCGCCGAAGATGGAGCGAACCAGTTGCTGCAGCATCAGGCTGATACCCCAGGTGGCGAGCAATGTCTCTAGCGGGCGGCCGTAGAGGAAGCGGATCACGCTGCGCTCCAGCGCCGCGCCCATCAGCGCCGAGGCCATAAAAGCCACCGGCACCGCAGCCAGCAGATACCAGTCAAACGCGCCGGGAAAATATTTTTGGAACAGGCCTTGCACCACATAAGTGGCGTAGGCGCCAATCATCATCAGCTCGCCATGCGCCATGTTGATGACGCCCATCAGGCCGTACGTGATGGCCAGCCCCAGCGCCACCAGCAGCAAGATGCTGCCCAGGCTGATGCCGCTGAAAATCGCGCCCAACCGATTGCCCCATTCGAGCGAAGCCTCGACCTTGCTCAAAGCGGCCTGCAACGCGACCTTCACATCGGCATCCGCCTCAGAGCCCAGGCGCTCGATCAGCACCGTCTTGGTATTGGGGTTCTTGCTGCCGGCCAGCTGCGCGGCGGCTTCCAGGCGCTTGGCTTTATCGGTGCTGCCCAGCAGGATGGCCGACCGCATCAGCTCCAGTTGGTTCTTCAGCTCAGGCACCGTCTCGGCTGCGTAGGCTTTTTCGATCAGCGGCAAACGCGCTTCATCGTTGTCGCCACCCAGCGTCTTGATCGCATCGCGCCGCTGCTTCTCGTCTTTGGAAAACAGCTTCAGCGCCGCCAGCGCGTTGTCGAGCTCGCTGCGCATCAGGTTGGGGTTGATCACGTCTTCCGCATCCGCAGGCAACGGCACCTCGGCGCCCGTGATCGGGTCAAAGGCCTTGTCGTCTTTGACCACAAACACCTTGTCGCCCTTGGTCTTGACTGCATCGTCAGACAGCGCCTGGATGAAGGCAGCCGTTTTTTCATCCGCCTTGGCGGCGGCCTTGCCCAGGGCTTCAACCCGGGCTTCTGTCTCGCCAATCGCCATGCCTTTTACCTCCTCAGGGCTTAAGGCGTGTGCGTTAGCAGCTATTAAAAGCGTAGCAAGGAGGAGTAGGCGATGAAGTGAGTGACGGAGCATAGGAGAAAGAACCTGTAGGTTGGGCACGTACACGGAAGCAACCGCATAGAGCCCAGACTGCAACTTCCTGAAGGGGCACCGGTCTTGTTCACCTAAGAGCAAGAACCGAGCCGAAGCTGTGTCGATGTGGAGGCCGGTTGGCCCCCATCCCTGCCTTCCCCCAGCGGGGGAAGGAGCAAGACAAGCAGCAGAAGCAGCGCAAAGGACTGGGGTTTTAGTCCCCTCCCCCACTGGGGGAGGGTTAGGGTGGGGGCCAACCGGCCTCACCCCAACCCAGCCTCTTGCTACTTCAACTGCTTCGACTTACTTCTTCACAGGCTCATCAGGCTTCTTGTCGTTGCCTTCGATGTACGGGCTCCATGGCTTGGCCTTCACCGGGCCAGGCGTCTTCCACACCACATTGAACTGGCCATCAGCCTTGATTTCGCCGATAAACACCGACTTGTGCAAGTGATGGTTCTTCTCATCCATCTTGCTGACGATGCCGGAAGGCGCGTTGAAGGTCTGGCCTGCCATCGCAGCGATCACTTTGTCGGTGTCGGTGGACTTGGCTTTTTCAACAGCCTGCTTCCACATGTTGATGCCGATGTAGGTGGCTTCCATCGGGTCATTGGTCAGAGGCTTGTCAGAGCCAGGGAGCTTCTTGGCTTTGGCGTAGGCAGACCACTTCTTGATGAACTCGGTGTTGGCCGGGCTCTTGATCGACTGGAAGTAGTTCCAGGCGGCCAGGTGGCCGACCAGAGGTTTCGTGTCGACGCCGCGCAGTTCTTCTTCACCCACAGAGAAGGCCACCACGGGCACGTCTTTGGCCTTCAGGCCGGCATTGCCCAGCTCTTTGTAGAAGGGCACGTTGGAGTCACCGTTGATGGTGGACACCACAGCCGTCTTGCCGCCTTGCGAGAACTTCTTCACGTCAGCCACGATGGTTTGATAGTCGCTGTGGCCGAAGGGGGTGTATTTCTCGTCGATGTCTTTGTCGGCAACGCCCTTGCTCTTGAGGTAAGCGCGCAGGATTTTGTTGGTGGTGCGTGGGTAGACATAGTCAGTGCCCAGCAGAACCCAACGCTTGGCGCCGCCGCCGGCCTTGCTCATCAGGTAGTCGACTGCAGGAATAGCCTGCTGGTTAGGCGCCGCGCCCGTGTAGAACACGTTCTTGGACAGCTCTTCACCTTCGTACTGCACGGGGTAGAACAGCAGGCCGTTCATTTCTTCAACCACTGGCAGCACCGACTTGCGGGACACAGACGTCCAGCAGCCGAAGATGACGGAGACTTTGTCTTGACCCAGCAGCTGCTTGGTCTTTTCAGCAAACAGCGGCCAGTTGGAGGCCGGGTCCACGATCACGGGCTCGAGCTTCTTACCCATCACGCCGCCCTTGGCATTGATTTCTTCAATCGCCATCAGAACCGTGTCTTTCAACACCGTTTCAGAGATGGCCATGGTGCCCGACAGGCTGTGCAAGATGCCAACCTTGATGGTGTCCTGGGCAAATGCTGGCACAGCGCCAAGGCCTGCCAGTGCGACGGCGGCGGTAAGCGCCTTGAGGGTAAATCGACGTTGCTGCATGTGAATCCACTCCGGTAGATTAGTTAGGTAAATCGCGTTTCGCTGCGCGAAAGCCGGGGAAACCAGGGCTTTTACTCAGCGATGAACCGATTCTGGGGACCGGAGAGGGATTGGGGAATACGCCGGGTGGCGTATGTGGTGCGCGTGCCGTACTGGTGGGTGCGGGCCCCAGCCGCACGGTACTCGCGCTTTCTGGTTCAGAGGGTTTTATGCATCAAATAGGCCTCCAGCCCAATCAGGTCATAGGCTAGCCGCTATTGAATCTATAGCACTCGGACAAATTCGCGTAAGGCAAAGCTTTTACTGCGACGAGTGATTCTGGACCCCAGGAGGATTGGGGAATACGCCGGGTACCGAATGCAGGCGTGCTGGCTATGCTCTGGAGGCCCCTCCGGGCACGCATCTGCAGGGAGGCTGCAGCGCGAGCTGGCTCTTCTTGAGCCAGGTCACCCAACACGTCAGAACAACAAGGATTCAATATATGAGCGAGCTGATTTCCCGCCTGTGCCTTACTGCGCTAACTGCGGCCTTGCTCGCAGGCTGCCAGACCACCCAGCCCGGCCCAGGCGCAGCTGCAAGCAACCCCGAGCCCAAGATTCTTTCCGTCACGCGCGTGGCAGGAAAAGGAATCCCCAACGGACGCTCAGACTCCGCGGCACCCTACCTTCGCGTCATCAAGATGCAAACCGCCACCGACCCAGGCTACGGCTACTCCGCCGCCAACCCCATCAGAACAGGCCCCTACGACAACCGGCTTCATCTTCTGTACCTCAACTCACTGCGCGGCCCCAAAGGCGAACCCGTCACGTACGAGCGCCGAGGCGCCTGCTGCGAGTTCGAAGACAAGTCGATCCCGACGGGTGGCGGGCTGCTGGATGTGTATGACATTCAGGTAGACGGAGGCAGCAAGACCATCACCATTTACGTGGATATGTACCGGAAGGGGCCGCCGGTGTTGCCGGTTGGGTTTGTGGGTCGGTAGTGATAGTGCTTTGCTCAGGGCGGGATGCAGCGTCGTTCCAATTCGGAAAACAACCTAAACTGCCCTCGATAGACGAACTATCGTCTGGCTACCATCAAGTAATTCAGGGCCACATTTATCGATGAAGAAATCCGCGGACAAGGAGCATAGCGATAAGCCCTCGACGAAAGCCGGGAGGGCTAAGAAGGTGGCCCCCTCTTCAGCCACCGGGGGTAAGGGTTATCGATTTGAGAACCGGGTCCAAGCCACCAAACTGCTGGCTATGTGTATCGGATGCCCCACAGCCGGTCTACCGGACGACAGTCGTGTCGTAGAACTGAAGTTTCAGGCCCGGGTCCATGGCAGTTTCACGGACGATCTGGTCTGCACCGTAGAAAACAGCGCGGGCCAGCGTAGCCGCGCACTGATGCAGATGAAGAGCGGTCTGACGGCGCGCAAGAGCGATGCTAACTTTACTGAGGCTGTGGGCAACGCCTGGCTAGACTTCCAATCCGCCGATTTCGCAAAAAGCATTGACGTTCTGTTGATTGTTCACGACATGGCCACTAAGGCCCAAATGCGTGGAGCCGAGGCAATCGCCACCATAGCCAGATCATCTCTGACTTCTGTCGATTGGCTACAAAAACTAGTCGATCCGGGTGCAGGAAACGACGCCAAACGCAATGCCTACATCCTAATCAAAGCTGCAGTCGATCATTATGCCGGCCGCGATTGCCCAGACGACGAACTGCATGTCTTCATCGCTCATGTCCACTTCCTTGCGCACGACCTGGACTCCGATACGACTGCCGAATGCAAGTCGTACTTGCACCAGATCCAAACCGCAGCGCCAGGACACGCGATCCGCCACAACCCAACTCTGGTCTGGTCGAGGCTGGTGACGACCTGTATGGAATTGAACGAGCAAGCAGGCGCCGTCAATCTCGTCAACCTGAAAGACTTCATCGGCAGCGAGCTAAGCGTTTGGTTTGGGGTTCACCGCTCGCTCTTCGGCCTCGGATCGCAGGCGATGGCTACTTTGCTCCCAGGGCAGCAAGAGTCGACGTCGTCGACGGTGCCAGCACCCACTCTTCTTATTGCCTCCACGGCACAAGTCCTGGTGGCCCCCGGCCTCCAAGAACACTTGCCGATAGCCCGCGAAAGCTCGACTAACAAACTGGTATCGGGACAGCTCGACCACATCAACACTAAGATTAAATCCAACCAGTACGTGTCGGCCTTAGCCGATATCAATCACCTAGGTCAGGACCAAACTCTATTCGATGCTCACCAAAAGGCGCGGTGGCATCTGCTACGCGGAGTTTGCTATTGGCACGTGCATGGCGAAGAGGATGCCGCTTCTGAGTTTATGAGAGCTGCTGAACTCTGTGAAGATGACGACAAACTAGCAGCCTCGCGGGCCAGGGCGCATCTGCTGCGAAAGGAAATTCCGCAGGCTATCAAGACTGCACAAGCCGCAGTCGACCGGTTTCCCAACTCTTTGTCGGCATGGCTGATCCTGGCCAACGCACAGATGCTCGACGGTAAGGCCTTGATCGAGTCGGACATCCCGCCGGCTCATCGTGGCCAGGCCGACGCCATGCAACTCGTGGCGTGGAGCCTCAGAGCGACTGGAAAGAAAACTGAAGCCGCCAAAACCGCCTTGAAGGCGCTCACGTTGCTTGATGCGGGTTTCTTCGTTGCCGACGCTAGTTTGGTCATAACTTTAGAAAACGCGGCAGGTGATGGATTGAAGGCAGCCTTTCGTCTCTTCGATAACGCCGCGAGGAGCGATTTAGCAACCGCTGCAGCCGCATTCGAACCGCGCGTTCAAAAGCTTTGGGCGATCCAAGCGCCGGACACGGTTGCTGATACGGCAGCGCGCCTCGGGATGGCGTATCTGCTGTTGGGACAACCTGACGACGCCCTTGCGGTGTATCAGGAGTCGCAAGCTCGGGCGATGCAAGCGCCTGCGCTTTACCGACTTGGCATCGAAGCCCTAGAAGCAAACGGAAAGCAGCAGGACGCGCTTTCGCTGGGCAGGCGTGCCGTCAATCAGATGCCGCCCGAAGCACTCGTCGCTTTTGGGCAACTGGCATCTAATGCAGGAGACGTCGTATCCATTGAAAGCGCCTTGCATGCAGCTAAGGAGCGTGGCGTCGAACAACGCGTCATCGACGCGCTGCAGGCCCTACGTTGGGACACGATGTTGGATCATTCCGAGACGCGCGCGTCCGCGCTGCAAGAGGTTCGCCAGCAACTGAGCACCATCATTGCTGGGAATGCAGTTTCACTCATAGCGATCGCGGGTCGAACCTTGACACTATACGGCGCCCCCCGCGAAGCCGATCCCGTCATCGAGCGAGCGACTGGCCTGATCAACGAGAGTAGTGATGCAGGTGAAATTTATTTAGTATCGATGCTTCTGATGCAGGCACGACGTTACGTCTTAGCCGCCGACTTACTTGACCGCATTCTGTCCAAGGGCCAGCTGAGCGAACTCCACACACACCGGCTGCGCGCACTCCTGCGAAGTGGCCAGCTTGCGAAAGCCCGACTCCTCGTCAAGAGCTTCCCGCCGGGATGGGCGTACAACGATGATGCTCGGCACATTGCTATCGAGTTAGGCCAACGCACTGCCGACTGGGAATTCCTAGCGACGTTGGTTGAGCCACAGATTAACCGACATCCGGACGCAGTAGTGAGCTGGAATTTCAAGTTCTATGTGGCGGTACACCGCGACGAAGCAAGCGTGCGAACCACTATCGGTGATGCTCCCGAGCTAGCGACAGGTTCCATCGACGAACTCGCACGGCTTGCCAGCACCGAGATTGCCTACGGTGACCGCGATAAGGCTGTGCGCCGGCTTTATCGGATGCGCCGAGCCAAACTGGACGACACGGAAGCGGCAGCAGTGCATCTGGCTGCACATTTGATGCAGGGAGGAGAGCTTCCCCTGCTTCATGCCGTACCGAACAAAATTGGTCCAGGCACCTCCGTTTTATTGCGTGACCACGCAGGACAGGAAATGGTACGCACTATCGATCCGTCCGACTGCCAAGCGCTGCCGCTGACCGAGGAGTTTCGTCACGCAGATTCCGAGGATGTTCGCCACCTGTTGGGCTTACATGTAGGTGAGAGTCTGGTTATCAGGGAAAAACTCATATCACAAGCGCGAACTTACGAAGTGGTGCATATCCAGAGCGCTTACAAGCGGCTCCTGGATCTTTCGGGGCGAGCAACTTCGCAATCCCTGAATCCTTCCAAGATCGTGACGATGGTGTCGATCGGTAAGGATTCGGAAGGAAAAGCGGACTTCAGCGAGCTAACACGTCAATTGAAAGAGCAGTCGGATCACGCTCAACAGGTTTTTGAGATTTATCGAACATCTCCCATTACCTTAGGAGGTGTAGCCAAGATGCTTGGGCGCGACGTAATCGAAGTCGCTCGCTCCTGGCAACAGCAAGACGTTCCATTATTCGTGGGCGGAGGAGCTCTGCAGGAGCGCGAAGCAGCCGCTCAACTGCTCACAGATGCCAACGCAAGATTTGTCATCGACGCAGCGACCCTTACTGAGCTGGCGACTATCGATTGCCTTGATTTTCTGGCAGGCGTGCCTCAGGTACTTGTGACCACCCGTACGCGAGACCTGATCGCTCAGAAGCTTGCCAACGTGCGCGTCACGCGGCGGGAAGGGACCGCTTTTCAACAGGATGGCCAACTGGGATTCTCTGAATTCAGTGATCGGGATCGCGCTCGGGAGATCCGTTACTTCGAGACAATTTCTGGTGCCATTGAGCGCCACTGCGAGGTTCTTCCCGCCTATGGCCCAGACGATATCTCACAGATCCCGGGAGAATTGCGCCGGATATTGTCGAGTGAGGAATTTTCGGTCATATTGCTGAGCCTACAAGAGAAGGCACACCTCCTAAGTCTTGACGAGCGATTACGAAATATCGCGGCAATATTTGGGACACGTGGTGTGTGGCCTCAAGTTCTTCTGATGCATGCCATGGTGAAAGAAGAGATCAGCAGGCGTGATTATTCGGTGGCTTGTCTGAAGATGTTTTTTGCGAATCGGTCATTCATTTCTCTAGGTGACGTCGACTTGACGATGATGGCATATCAGGGAGAAAACTGGCTCGACTTCGGTATCAGAAAGTTCGCCAAACTCATCGCTGAGGGGACGATAGAGTTCGGGTCCGCCCTAAATGTCAGCATGCAATTTCTTGGGACGCTTTTCATGTCCGGCAATTGCCATTTCGGCGTGATCAGTCAATTGCTCGCAATCCTCGTTTCAGGTCTCAAGCACCACAAGCACAGTGTTGAGGATCTTAAGGCGCAGGTGGGCGAGTTGCTGATCTTGTCGCTTGGGTCTTTCGGCACACGCAATCCCGAATACATCGAGAACGTTGTAGCTGCCGCGTTTGCTACGGTTAGCGAAGCAAAATCCGACTTACCGTTGCGCGTGTCGGTGCTAAAGATCGCTTCACCTCCCTTTATCCATATTCGGAAGAAGTTGCAGGGTGCAGTTCCAGCTGATAGCGAATTGTCGCCACCGCCGGAGAGCGCGGCGGTGCGGCCTGCTAGCTCAGCAGGAGCAGGTACTTCGGCGGCACCCGACGCGCACTCAGAGTAGGTTTAGACTGTGATATGGCAAAAGCCACCTCAAGCCCGCAACGCAGTCACAAGCCATTCCTCAAAGCGCCGGATATTGCGCTGCTCACGCCGCTCAGGCGGATAGGTAAGAAAGTAGCCATTCCCGCTGTCGACCTCGATATCGAAGGGTGTCACCACCTCCTGCGAGGCAATCAAGTCAGTGAACAGCGCAGCGTCGGCAATGGCGACGCCCAGACCGCGCTCTGCGCTTTGCACGCACATATCTACCGTGTCAAACAACTGCTCACGCGCGCCCTGCAGATCCGGCACGCCGGCACCGCGCAGCCATGTGAGCCATTCGTGCCGGTTGGCGGTGGCATGCAGAAGGGTCGCGCTGGCGAGGTCGCTCGGTTCGCGCAAGCCGGCGGCTAGCTGCGGTGTGCACAAGGGTACAAGGCGCTCGCGCATGAGCGGCACTTCGACCAGGTTGGGCCAGCCGCCTTTGCCGTGGGCAATGATGACGTCGGCATCGGTGTTGCTGAAGTCGGGCGCATCCGTCCAGTGGGTGGCTACGCGTATCTCCAGCCCGGGCAGCGCGGCCTGCAATTCCGGGAGGCGCGGCAAGAACCACCTGACGGCCATGGTGGGCGGAAACTGCACTCTGAGGACGTCGCTGCCGCGGCGCACGCGGGCGCTGGCTTCAGACAGCATCTGCATCGCTTGCCGCACGGGCGCGATCAGTTGCTGGCCTTCTGCGGTGAGGGTCAGGCCGCGGGCTACGCGCACGAATAGGGGGCAGCCGTAATACTCTTCCAGCAGTTGCACCTGCCTGCTCACCGCGCCTTGCGTCAGGTTGATCCGGGTGGCTGCGCCTGTGAAGCTGCCGCAATCAGCGGCGGCCAGGAAGGCCTGGAGGGCATAGAGGGGTGGCAGGGCCGGCATGGCTCAGGCTTGTGAGGGGGTTGCGGTCATGGGCGCAGTTTATCTTGGCGGCCTGCCGCGGCAGCAGCCAGTAACAACCAGTACCAGCCATGCGCGGCGCACATGGCTGACCCCAAAAACTTTCGTTGGTGCTGCAGCGCGGTCACTCCTACGATGGCCCCCTATTCACTCCAACAGATCGCCCGAAAGAATCATGGTCATCAGCTCCAACGCACTGGCATACATCGCCGTCATCAACAAATACCTGGCGCTGCTCGCCGCGGGCGACGTTGGCGGCATCGTGTCGCTGTTCAGCCCCAAAGGGCGCGTGCATTCGCCCTTTCTGGGTGTTCAGCCAGCGGGCAAGTTCTTTGACTTGCTGAAGGCTGCCACGCGGCGAAGCGTTCTCGAAGAGCCTGAAGTGTTTGTGAGCGGTGTCGGCTCGCGCCGGGCTTCGGTGTATTTCACTTATCAATGGGAGCTGGCCGACGGGTCGCACGTCAGCTTTCGGTGCTTCGATCTTTTTGATTTCGACGAGCAGGGCTTGATCGAGATGATGACCATCGTGTACGACACGGCCCCCATTCGTGACGCTGTGGGCGACAAGTACAGCGTCGTGCAAAGCCACTGATCACCCAACCTCATCCAACTTCACCCCAACTAACAGGAGAGCAACATGAAATTCATGGTCCTAGTCAAAGCCACTGCCGACAGCGAAGCCGGCATCATGCCCAGCGAGCAGTTGCTCACGGAGATGGGCAAGTACAACGAAGAGCTGGTCAAGGCGGGCATCATGCAAGCCGGTGAAGGTTTGCACCCCAGCTCAAAGGGCGCCCGCGTGCGCTTCTCCGGCAAGAACCGCACGGTGATTGACGGACCCTTCAGCGAAACCAAGGAGCTGGTGGCCGGATTCTGGATCTGGCAGTGTGCGTCGCTGCAAGAAGCCATCGACTGGGTCAAGCGCTGCCCCAACCCGATGCTGAGTGATTCGGAAATCGAGATCAGGCAGGTCTTTGCGGCCGAAGACTTTGGTAAGGCCTTTACGCCTGAGCTGCGCGAACAGGAAGAGCGGCTGCGCGCGCAGATCGCCTAAGCCCCCACTCACCCCCACTTCACCCCAACCTCAACCCAACCTCAACCCAACCTCAACCCAAAGGAGAACACCATGCCCAAGATGATTTTTGTGAACCTGCCCGTGAAAGACCTCGCCGCCGCCCTACGGTTCTATAAGGCGATCGGCTGCGAGCAAAACATGCAGTTCAGCAACGAGCAGGCCGCGATGATGGTCTGGTCAGAGACGATCAGCTTCATGCTGCTGACGCACGAGTACTTTGGCACTTTCACGTCGAAGCGCATCGCCGACGCGCAGCAGACCTGCCAGGTGCTGCTGTGCCTGTCGCGTGACAGCCGCGAAGACGTAGACGCCATCACGAAAGCCGCAGCCGCTGCGGGCGGCAAAGCCGACGTTCGCCCGCCGCAGGACATGGGCTTTATGTACAACCGCGCCTTCCAGGACCCGGACGGCCATGTGTTTGAGGCGGTGTGGATGGACATGGCGGCGATGAACGCCACCGCGTAGGTAAATACGTAGCCGGACTTTGTCGAATTCACCGGCCCCGTTCGTCGTAGTAGTGGAAGCACCCCAAACGACCCACGGGGCCTATCCCTTTTTTAACTCAAGGAGAAATCGATGAAGTTCCTGCGTACTTTTGCCACGTTGCTCACCCCGCTGCTGACCGCCGCGGTGGCTGTTGCCACCATCGTCCCTACCGCTTCCCACGCCCAGGAGAGTAAGCCCGTCAAAAGCGGCTACCTCAGCGTCAACGGCGTCAACTACCACTACCAGGTGCACGGCAAAGGCGAACCGTTGTTGCTCTTGCATGGCGGCCTGGGCGACTTCGACATGTTCGAGCCGGTGTTGGCGGCGCTGGTCCAAACCCGTCAGGTGATTGGCGTTGACCTGTACGGGCACGGCCGAACGGCGCTGACCGAGCGGCCCATGAGCGTGGTCGACATGGGCGACGACATGGCGCAGATCGTCAAGCAGCTTGGCTACGACAAAGTAGACGTGATGGGTTATTCGCTGGGCGGCGGTGTCGGCTTTCGCATGGCGGTGCAACACCCCGAGCGCGTGCGGCGCCTGGCGCTGGTGTCGGCCGGCTACGCGCAAGACGGCTTCTTCCCCGAGATGCTGCCGATGCAGGCGCAGGTCGGTGCGGGCATGTTCGAGATGATGAAGCAAACCCCGATGTACAAGTCCTACGCCGCGGTGGCGCCGCACCCGCAGGATTTCCCCAAGCTGCTGGACCAGATGGGCGCCTTTATGCGCAAGCCTTATGACTATTCAGAAGACGTGAAAAGGCTGCAGATGCCGGTCATGCTGGTCTTTGGCGACAGCGACATGTACCGCCCCGAGCACATCATGAAGTTCTACCAGCTGCTGGGCGGCGGGCTGAAGGACGCGGGCTGGGGCCGGGAGCACATGGCAAAAAACCGGCTGGCGATTTTGCCCGGGTTCACGCACTACGACCTGTTCCTCGCACCTAGCCTGGTGCCGACGGTGTTGCCTTTCCTCGACGGAAAGAGCAACACGGCCAGCTGGGCGCAGCAGGTCAGCGGGCAGAAGTAACGAGAGCAGCGGGAAGGCCGGACCTCCTTATCGAGGTTCCGGCCGGACCTTGGCGTGCGGGCTATGCAACATTGTCGGTAGCCAGTGTGATGTGGCTCGCGAAGTGCTTTAGGCTACCTCGGCAAACAACGTTGCTAATTTGGTCGCGAGTGGATCTATGACCCGACAGACGCGGCCGCCAAGGGTACAGCTGACCGGGGTCTCAGTGCAGGCTGTGATGCACTGAACCTGTGGCTTTTTTGCGCGATGTGCGCTATTTAGGATGCCTCTTCAGGCATTGACTCCTAGAATCGGCTGAGGGGATTGCCGGATTTTTTACCTGTATAAATGTCAGGCCGCACCTCAACAAATTCAATGTAGACAAGGACTAGTGAGAATTTGATGCCCAGGATATACCGCAGTCCCCAAGTTATACCGCAGACCTTGCGGTACACATTACGTTAGGCGGCACACACGTGGAGGGCTTACACGTCCATGGGCAAAACAAATGGCAGAATCTGGCGCTTTGCACACTGGTCCTCCTTCTCGCCTCTGAGTTGATGCTCCTCGAGTTCAAGGCAGAGTGGCTGTGGAGCACCGCTCAGGCGCTATTGCCGGAGTCCGACTTTGTGAACCGTCTGAAAAGATGTCCTGCCGATGTCCGGGTGCTCAAGTCTCAGCACTTCGCGACATTGACAATGCTGCTTCCACTCAAAGCGGTCTGCTTCTACATGTGCTGCCCCTTGCGGTTCCAGAATCTTCGCAGAAGAGGCCTGCTTGACATGGCATGGGGACTGCTGGTGATCTTGCTCTACACCCTGCTTGGAATAGTCTTCGCCTACATCGTCTTGTTCCAGCTTCCGGGCGCGTCCTCTCTTTCATCGCGTTCGGTTCTCGCAAATTTGGGTATGTGCGCCCAGCCCACGCTAGCGTATGGTTTGAAGCTTTCGGTAGCAAGTTTTATTGCTGCTGTGTGCCTATGGCCACTCATCGCAATTGCTTCATCCCTTCTCCATTGGCTATTCGTGCGGGTTGCCACGCACATCCGCCCAGCAAGGGTACGACAGGAGTGATGCTGCCTGACCCTTCGCTCGAGCGGACCTCCAACGCAAATAAATGCTATGAGCTTCACCTTTGACTTTGCAAGCGTAGAGCCTGTCCCTGAGCCAGTCGCGACGCAAATCTCCGTCCAAGCCAAGCGCTTTGCCCGGACGGTTGATTGGTGGGCCGAGCCATTCTCGATCGGTCAGGATGAAGATTCAAAGCGCTTGGTCGGTGGCTCGCGGGTATCGCTTGGTGGCGGCTACGGCGCGGTGAAGATTTCTGAGCCAGAAGATTCGCTCATGATGTGTCGAGACACGCGCGCGATCGTAACGATGCTGGTGCAATGGTCTCAGCGTTACAAGATAACTTGGGAACTCGAAATAGCAGGTACAGGCATTGGACAGATCGCGCCGGGAAAGCCCAATTCGGTTGTGGCGCGACTCCTAGGCAAATGCGACCAGCCTGGCTTGCCCGAAAGCAAGATTCCGGAGATTCTGAAGAAGTATGAATCTCGGAAGAACTAAGCACGCGATGCAGGTTACCGGACGTTGACATCGGCAGCTTGGTTAGAGCAGCCCAGGTTACATCCGATCCCCGTTTGATTGCGCCATCAGTATCAGACTGCGCGTGCACCTCGTCCACGTGCCGCCGCAAGACTGTCCTGCAGCGCAGCGATGAGCCGCTCGGACACCAGCTTCACGATCGGGCCGGGCGGCTTGGTGGCGTCCACGGCCACGCTGATCTCCTGCGGTTCGGCCCCGCGGTCGCGCACCGGGATAAAGACCAGCTGGCCGGTGGCCAGCTCCGCCGCCACGTCCAGCTCGGACGTGAACACCACGTGGTTGCCGCCGAGCGCAAGCTGCTTGACCAGCTGCAGCGAGTTGGTCTCGGTGTAGCGGCGCGGCTCCTTGAACAGCCAGTTGTACTGCGCCTCGAGATAACGCCGGATCGTCAGCGCCTTGCTCTGCAGCGCGACCGGGTAGGCCATGGCCTCCTGGAAACTCACCGTCTCGCGCTGCGCCAGCGGGTGCCCGGGCGCCACCACGCAGCCCAGCGGCAGCGCGCTCTTCCACAGCACCAGCAACTCCCGGCGCGGTTTCAGGTTGAAGATGGCAGCCAGGTCGGCCTGGCCGGTCATCAATGCAGCCTCGGCATCGTCGGGGGTGGCCAGTGCGATGGACAGGCTGACCAGCGGATGCTTCGCACCCAGGTCCCGCACCAGGGCGGGCATGACGCTGGTGGCATGGCTGTCCATGGCCACCAGCGACACATGGCCCTGGTGGATGCCCTGGATGCGCCGGATTTCGGCGACCACCCCACGTTCGTCCTGCAGCCAGTGGCGCGCCAGCGTGATGAGTGCGTCGCCCGAGGGCGTCAAGCGCATGCCGCGCGGCAGCCGCTCGAACAAGGGCACGCCGAGTTCTTCCTCCAGCTGCAGGATCTGCCGGTTGATGGCTGACGCGGCTACGTGGAGTTCGCGCGCGGCCTTCTGGATGGAGCCCGAGCGCGCAACCTGGTCGGCGTAGCGCAGTCCGGCGGGAACAAACGAATGGCGCATGGATGGGTGGGTGTCGGGTGGGGAGAAGTGTAGATAGAGTGTACTGATTTTGCGTACGCAGCATTGCAAAAATGGTGATGGACGGCAATGATTTGTGTCCCTACGATCCGTTTCATGACCACACGATCGAGCCTGGAATACCTCAACACCTGTACGCCCGAGGCCTTTTGCGCCGCCCTGGCCGACATCTGGGAACATGCGCCCTGGGTGGCACACAGCGTCGTAGACAAGCGCCCTTTCGCGACCGTCGAAGCACTGCATTCAGCCATGGTGGCGGTGGTGGCCGGGCGGGACGAGGCCGCGCGCATCGCCTTCTATGCCGGACACCCGGAGCTGGCCGGTGAAGACGCCCGCCGGGGTACGATGACCGATGCGTCGATTGCCGAACAAGGCACGCTGTCGCTGGCGCAGCTGGATGCACGCGAGGCCGAACGCTGGAGCGCACTCAACCGGGCCTACCGTACGCGCTTCGGCTTCCCGTTCATCCTGTGCATTCGCCGCCACACGCGGGAGTCGGCCCTGCAAGCCTTCGAGCAGCGCCTGGAGCACGACCGCGCCACCGAACTGACCACCACACTCGGCGAAATTGCCGCTATCACCCGCCTGCGGCTGGACCGCCTGGTGTCCGATGTTTCCCACGCGGCCAGCCACGGCGAAGCCATTCCTTCCTGACCTACCACCGGAGCTCCCCATGAACACTCGACGCAGAATTTCCCTCCTGACGTGCGCACTGGGCCTGCTGGCCGCGGCGCTGCCCGCCATCGCCCAGGGCACCTATCCCGACCACCCGGTAAAAGTCATCGTGGCGCTGCCTGCCGGCGGCGGGGTGGACATCATTGCGCGCCTGGTCGGCCAGAAGCTGGCCGCCGTCACCAGCCAGCCCTTCGTGGTGGACAACCGGGCCGGCGCCTCCGGCCGCATCGGCCTGCCGGTGGTGGCCAAGGCCGCGCCGGACGGCTACACGCTGATGGCTTCGCCTGCTTCGTTCCTGACCACCAACAAGAGCATCTTCAAAGAGCTGCCTTACGACCCGCAGGCTGATTTCGCACCCATCACCAAGCTGGCCAACCAGTCCATGGTGCTGGTGGTCAAGGACAAGCAGAAGTTTTCCAGCGCGGGGGCACTTCTTGCCGCCGCCAAGGCCAAGCCCGGTAGCCTGAACTACGCCAGCTCGGGCGACGGCAGCCCGCAACACCTGGCCGCGCTGATGTTCGAGACGCGGGCGCAGGTGCGCATGACCCACGTGCCTTACAAGGGCGGCGCGCTGGCCATCACCGACCTGCTCGGTGGCAACGTCGACCTGCTGTTCGCACCTCTGCCCGAGGCGCTGCCGTACCTCAAGACCGGCAAGCTGACCGCGCTGGCGCTGATGAGCGACAAGCGCTCGGCGCTGATCGCCGACGTGCCCACCATGCGCGAAGCAGGCATCCCGAACATGGTCATGCAGACCTGGATCGGCCTGCTGGCGCCGGCGGCTACCCCGCGCGCGCTCGTGGACCAGTTGAACCGCCAGGTACACGCCATCCTGCAGAGCGAGGACGTGAAGAAGCAGCTCTATGAAATAGGCATGGAAGTGGCACCCACCACGCCCGAGCAATTCCAGCAAGTCATCGCCCAGGAGATCGCGCTGCATGCGGAGCTGGTGAAGGCTTCGGGGCTTGTGCCGCAATAGGTAGTTGTAGAGCGTCCGGTTTTGTCGCGGCAGCCACGGCGGTCGAGAGCGATTTATGCATCAAATCGGCCTCTAGCCCAATAACCACCTTGGCCAACAGCTCCTGAATTTATAGCAAATAGGGTTGCTGGCCATGTCAGCGCCCGGCCGTCCGCCCTCGCGTGATCCGTCGGTTTAGGCCTACAAAAACCAGCGCCAGCCTCGCTGGCCCTGCCCGGCCGCGCTGCGGAAAATGGCAGTCATCATGCCCAGCTCCGCGGCGCCCGCCACCGCCAACTCCTTCTTCGCTTTCGCATCCTCCCTGTGGCCGCACGTGCGCCGCTGGGGCTTGCCAGTGTTCGGCGTCATCGTGCTGGGCCTGCTGGCATCGCATGCGCACAAAGTCGACTGGGTGGGCGCCTGGGAGGCGCTGTGGCGCTACTCTCCTTTTGTTTTACTGGCCGCGCTGGGTCTGGCCACCATCAGCCATGCGCTGTATGGCTGCTTTGACCTGATCGGCCGGCATCACACAAAACACAAGCTGCCGCGCCTGCAGGCCTGGGCGATTGCGGTGACGAGTTATGCCTTTAACTTGAACCTGGGCTCGCTGGTAGGCGGCGTGGCGCTGCGCGCGCGCCTCTATGCGCGTGCGGGCCTGGACGAAGCCACGATTGCGCAGATCGTGGGCATCAGCCTGGCGACCAACTGGCTGGGCTACGGCCTGGTGGCCGGCAGCCTGTTTGCCGCCGGCCTGATTGCGCCGCCCAACCAGGCGCACATTGGCGCCGACGCTTTACGCGTGCTGGGTGTCGGCATGGTGCTGCTGGCGCTGGGCTATGTGGTGGCGTGTGCCTTTGCGCGCGGGCGGGCGTGGCGCGTGCGGGGCAAGACCATTCACTTCCCCTCGCCACGGCTGGCCATGGTGCAGCTGCTGCTGTCGGCGGCCAACTGGGCGCTGATGGGTGCGGCGATGTATTTGCTGCTGGGGCAGGCCGTACCTTATGGCATCACGCTGGGGGTGCTGATGGCGGCGTCGATCATCGGCGTGATCATGCCCATCCCGGGCGGGCTGGGGGTGATTGAGGCGGTGTACCTGGCGCTGCTCTCAGGCAGCGTGCGGCAGGGTACGTTAATGGGGGCGGTGCTGGCTTACCGGGCTTTGTATTACCTGCTGCCGCTGGCGGGAGGGCTGGTGCTTTATGTTCTGTTGGAGCGCTACACAGCCTCGCATGCCACCAACCGTTCGGGCTGAGCCTGTCGAAGCCTCTTTGTTATTTGAGCGCTGAGTTGGTTTGAGTTCCGGGGCCGGGGGTAGCCCGGCCAGCAGGACTCAGCAAAAAGCGCAAACGCCGGAGCAAGAACCGGCCTATCAACCCCGCTTGGGAATAGCCAACCCCCGCACCACCGCAGGCCGCGCCACAAACGCCGCCAGCACCCGCTTCACATTGGCGAAGCTATCGAACTCCACCAAGCCGCCGGCTTCATAAAAGCCATTCAGGTTACGCACCCACGGGAAGATCGCGATGTCGGCGATCGTGTACTCATCACCCATGATCCAGTTGCGGCCTTCAAGGTGTTTGTCGAGCACGCCGAGCAGGCGTTTGGATTCGGCCACGTAGCGGTCGCGCGGGCGTTTGTCTTCGTACTCTTTGCCGGCAAACTTGTGAAAGAAACCGAGCTGGCCAAACATGGGGCCGATGCCGCCCATCTGGAACATCACCCACTGAAGGGTTTCATAACGGCCTGCGGTGTCGGCGGGGATGAACTTCCCGGTCTTGCCGGCCAGGTAGACCAGGATGGCGCCGGATTCAAACAGGGCCAGCGGCTGGCCGTCGGGACCGTTCGGGTCAATGATGGCGGGGATTTTGTTGTTGGGGTTGAGCGATAGAAACGCCGGCGACATCTGGTCGTTGGTGTCAAAGCTCACCAGGTGCGGCTCATAAGCCAGGCCCAGTTCTTCAAGCAGGATGGACACCTTGACGCCGTTCGGCGTGGGCAGTGAATACAGCTGCAGGCGCTCAGGGTGCTGGGCAGGCCATTTTTGGGTGATGGGAAAGTCTTTGGGGAAGGTCTTGGCGGGAGTCTTGGAGGGGGTCTTGGATTTGGTCATGGCCGGTAGGGGGTATTGGGGGGTGTCAGAGTGTTGGGAGGGGACGAAACTGAAGTTCAGCGCCAATGTAGCCCAAGCCGCCCAAACGTGCGCGCGGCAGGGAAATTGCCCGCTCAGACCCGAATTCACACCCCAAATTCATGTCCAATACACGGATGGAAGCACCCAATACCGACCAACGCCTGACCGAACTCGAAATCAAGGCCAGCTTTACCGAAGACCTGCTGGACCAGCTCGACAAGGTCATCGTGCGCCAGCAGCAGCAAATCGACGCGCTGCTGCGCGAGGTGGCCGAGCTCAAGGCCAGCCCGGTGCGTGACGGCGACATCACCACCGCACGCAGCCTGCGCGACGACCTGCCGCCGCACTTCTAGGCCGCGCCGGCCTGCGCTACCAGAGGTTTTTGCCGTCAATCACCGTGACAGGCGCCTCGGCTGCGTCAAAGTTGTCAATGAGTCGCGCGTTCAAGCCGATGCTGCGCGTGATGCCATCCCACTTGCCGTCCATCTCAAACGCCGGGCTGTCTGAATAGGTGTACACGCCGCAGCCGGCGCAGAAGTGATGCGCAACCATCCTGGTTTGCCAGCGGTAGATGGTGTCGCCATCAGGCGGTGAGGTGACATGGAACTGCTCGGGCGCGTAGTAGGCGCGCAGCGGGCCGCTTTTGGCGCAGAACGAGCAGGTGCAGCGCGTGAGCTGCGCCGGGATTTCCCCCTCGATGCGGAAGGTGTTTTTGCCGCAGTGGCAGCTTGCCGTGATGGTCATACAAGGCTCCTTTTAAAGCTGAGGCGTTCCATGATAGTGGCGCGCGGCCCTGTCGCAAACACCAAAAAGCCCGCCGGCGTTGCCACGGGCGGGCTTTGACCAAACAGGCAAATGCGTTACATCGCGTTCATCAATTCCTGTTTGCGGGCGGTGATCTGGTCACCCAACTCAACCATGTCCAGACTGGTGGCGCGGGCCTTGGGGAACATTTCGTTCTGCTCTTCCTTGACGTGGTGCTTGACGTACTCAGACATGACCTTGATCTTGGCGTCAAACATCTCGCCGTCGGGCTCGACACCTTCGACTTGCGCGATCAGGTCCTTCAGCGTGGCGTGTTCCACGTTGGCTTCAGGAATGAGTTCATGGTCTTTCAGCGCAGCTTTTACGGCTGGGTAGAAGATTTCTTCTTCGACCTGTGCGTGGACGGTCAGTTCCTTGCAGATCTGCGCAACGAGTTCTTTCTTTTTGGAGGCCGAACGGCTTTTTTCGTACTGCTCAAACAGGTCGCTGACCAGCTTGTGATCGGCCCTGAGCAGAGCGGTGGCTTCCTTGTGTGCGGGCGCTTTGGATGCGGGTGCTTTGCTGGTTGCAGTCTTGATGGCTGTGGGCATGATGGTTTCCTAGTGGGGTATCGATGGTTGAGAGTTGGTTAATTTCATCGCAGCCGCCCGAAGGGGGATTCAAGCAGGCTGTAGAGCTATCTTTTCCGGCATGCCCATCGTGCAGGGTAGGTAAATCCAGCCGCGCCTTGTAGGAAAGAATGAAGCGGGTTACACCAGGGCAATGAGGAGCGACGAGCGGAATAAAGAGCGCCCCGCAGCAAGGAGTAACGGCCCCGCTTCTTAGGGAAAGACTGAATACCGGTGTCGCAAGCCTGGGCTAAGCTGTCACGAAATCCGGCCGCCAGACAACACTGCAGGTGCACCCCATGCCACTTCCTCCCGATTTCAAATCGTCGGACTTTTCCATCGGCTCCATTTCCGACACCCAGCTGGTGAACCTGGCCAGGCTGGCCGGCTTGCTGGTGGAAGGTGAAGCGCTCACTCCCCAGCTTCAGGAATACACACTGCTGATCATGGAGAAATGCGCAGACGTGGGTGACAAGTACACCAGCGCCAGGCACGGGCGCACAGCGGGCGACGAGATACGGGCGCTGTTCGGCGTTTACTGAACCGCCTCTCGCCACCCACTGCTCGCTATCAATTCAGGAGCTACCAGCCCAGGCAGCGATTGGGCTAGAGGCCAATTTGGCAATTATTCGGCTGCGGCCCCGCTGGCTGCCCGCGCGCCTGCCGCGTCACCGGTACGCAGCAGCACCGCCCCCAGCACTGCAGCGGTGGCAGCAAAAATAGCACCCACCACAAACGCCATCTGGTAGCCGGCATTCAGCGCCGTCACCGCATCCGCTCCACCTGCCGCCAACGATGACGTGCGTGCCGCCGCCAGGCTGGCCAGCACGGCCAGGCCCAAGGCACCGCCCATCATGAAGGAGGTGTTGACGACGCCCGAGGCAATGCCCGACTCGCTGGGGTCCACATCACTCATGGCGGCCAGCAACACCGGGTTAAACGCCACACCCGCGCCCAGACCCAGCAGCAGCATACCGGGCAGCACGTCGGCCACAAAGCTGCCGCCCACCGGCGCGCGCGCAAAGAGCGCCAGGCCCACCGCCGCCAGCAGCAGCCCGGCCGCCAGCGGCGCGCGTATGCCAAAGCGCATGACGATCTTGGCCGACAGGCCCAGCGAGAACGCCGCCATGATCAGGTTGGCCGGCAAAAAGCCCAGGCCGACCTGCATGGCGCTGTAGCCCAGCACCAGTTGCATGTACAGCGCTGAAATAAAGAACCAGGCAAACATGGCGGCCGCCCACAGCACGCCCACCACATTGGCGGTGGCTACGTTGCGCAGGCGGAACATGGCCAATGGCACCAGCGGCGTCTTCACTTTGGACTCAATGACCAGGAAGATCACCATGAGTACAGCCGCCACACCCAGCAGGCCCAGCGTCTGGGCCGAGAGCCAGCCGGCCTCATTGCCGTTGACGATGCCGTAGACCGCCAGCATCCGCGAGGTGGTTACGGTGATGGCGCCCCACACGTCCAGCTTTGCATCGCCGGCCTGGCCCTTGCCGCCAGGCAGCAGCATGACGCACAGCGCAAACACCGCGGCGCCGATCGGCAGGTTGACCAGAAAGATCCAGTGCCAGCTCAGCGAATCCGTCAGCACGCCGCCCAGCAGAACGCCGATGCTGCCGCCGCCGGCGCAGACAAACCCGTAGACGCCCATGGCCTTGGCACGCTCGGCCGGCTCGGTGAACAGATTCATGATGAGCGAGAGCGAAATCGCCGACACCACGGCGCCGCCCAGGCCCTGCACCGCACGCGCCACAATCAGCAGCGCCTGCGAGTTGGCCAGCCCGCAGGCCAGCGAGGCCACGGTAAAGAGCGTGAGCCCCGCCAGGAAGAGCCGACGGTGGCCATACAAATCACCCAGCCGCCCGCCCAGCAACAAAAAACCGCCGAAGGTGAGCATGTAGGCATTGACCACCCAGACCAGCGAGGTCTCGGTGAAATGCAGGTCGGTGCGGATGGAGGGCAGGGCCACGTTCACGATGGTGGTGTCGAGCACGATCATCAGCACCCCGAGGCACAAGACCGTCAGGGCCCACCAGCGTTTGCGGCTGTCCATGTCTTTTTTCATTTGCAGTTTCTCCTTTGTCTTTTACTTTCGTGAATGAATGTGTCAATGACTACCTCAAGCCTTATCCGCAGCTACCTCAGGTAGCGCGGAGGGCGCGGACAAACGCAGATTAAAACAGCAGACGGGCGCCGGATATTTCACCCTGTCCACATAGGCCTTGCATGCGTTCGTATGCTATCAATTTAATAGCTAATTGCCTTTGTTTTTATTGGGCCACAGGCCCTTTTTACTTAAGGATTGGTGCGCCACGGCGCACCGCTACCACGTTGCAATCGCTCGCGTCCTACACAGCCAACGGCTTTTGACGGATAGAAGCCGGCAACGCCTTTTATTAATTTGTGGGGCAGGAAACGTGAGCCGCCGCGCACTGATCCACACCCCAGTTCACTCTTTGCCAACTTTGCCAAGGGATTCATTTCATGCCGCTGACTCACCTCATCCGCTCCACTCGTGTGGCCCGCCAGCTTGCCGGCCTGGGCGCCGTGGCCGTCCTCGGCTCTGCCAGCCTGCCGGCGCTGGCCGAGCCCTCGCCCGCGCTGGACCGCGCGAGCTTTTCGATTGGCGCCTTCCACGCAGACCCGACTTTCAATGCGGCCGTCAACACACGCTTCGGCCGGCTGGACTCGGGCGACGTGAACAGCAGCAGCGTGACCATGCCGCGCATCAAGGCCGATGTGCTGCTGTTTGACAGCCAGGGCCTGTCGTTTGACTACTACCAATTCAAGCGCGGCTACTCCGAGTCGCTGGCCAGCAACTTCAATGTGGGCAGCGGCACCGTCAGCACCACCGGCAGCGCCAATCTGGACGTGAAGATCGACTTCGCCAAGCTGGCCTACAAGTGGTGGTTTGGCTCGGGCAACACCGTGCTGGGTCTGGGCGCGGGCGCCGCCTACTACCGCGTCGGCCTGGACTTGAACGCCACGGCCGCCATCGGTGCCACCACCGGCAGCATCAGCGAAAGCTACAGCGACGACGCCGTGGCGCCGCTGCTGGAGGTGGGCCTGAGGCATGCACTCACGCCTGACCTGCGCCTTTTTGCGGATGCCTCGGGCGTGAAGAAAAGCAGCGGCAACGTGCGCGGCGAGATCTACAACGCCGCGGTCGGCCTTGAATGGTTCCCGATGAAGAACGTGGGCGTGGTGCTGGACTACGGCCTGACCGACATCGACCTGCGCCGCGATGACAGCAACGCCCGCTTTCGGGTCAAGCTCAAAGGGCCGTCGGCTTTCCTGAAAGTTCGCTTCTAGCCACACTGGGGCGTCCCGCCTGCTTCAGGGCGCGGACCCGGCGGGCGAGCCGGCGCCGGCCTGCCGCAGCATGAGGGCGGCCAGGATGGCCGTGCCCAGTACCAGTGCAGCACTGATGCCGGCCGTGACCTGAAAGGCCTGCGCATACGCGTTGCGCGACGTGTCAAGCAAAGCCGTGCCGCTGGCGCCGGGCAATTCGGCCGCCACCGCCACAGCGCCGCCCAATGTGCTGCGCGCCACCTCTGCCGCTGAGGCCGGCACGCCGCCGAGCGCGGTGCCCTCCATCGCATGCCGGTACACGGCTGTCACCACGCTGCCCAGCACCGCAATGCCGAGCGCGCCGCCAAACTCCGAGCTGGTTTCTGAAATCGCCGCCGCCGCACCGGCGCGCTCGGGTGGCGCAGAGCCCACGATCAGGTCTGTCCCCAAAGTCACTACCGGGGCCAGTCCCAGCGAAAAGATCACGCTGCCGGTGACCAACGTGGCCAGGCCCGATGCGCCGCCGACTTGCGTGAGCACCCCAAAACCCACAAAGGCCAACGCCAGCCCACCCGTCACCGCCAGCCCGGCACGGATGCGCCGCGCAATCACCGGCGCCAGCATGGAGCCCACCACAAAGCCCAGCGCCGAAGGCACCGACCACAAGCCCGCCTCCAGCGGCGACAAACCAATCACCAGCTGCAAATACTGCGCGATGAAAAGAAAGGCGCCGAATGCACCGAAGAAACAAAAGGTGTTGATGGCCAGCGCCGCGCTGAAAGCCGGCACGCGGAACAAGGCCAGGTCAATCAATGGGTTGGCCAAGGTGCGCTGCCTGCGCAAAAAGGCCCAGCCAATCGCCAGCCCCGCGAGGATGCAAACCGCGGCCACCCAGCCCAAACCGCCTTCGGCAATGCGCTTGAGGCCGTAGATGACGGCCAGCACGGCGGCCAGCGATTGTGCCGCGCTCAGCAGGTCCAGCTTGCCCGCGTCGGGGTCGCGGTATTCGGGCAGCAACATAGGGCCCAGCACCAGCAGCAAGACCATCACCGGCACGCTGACCAGAAAAACTGAGCCCCACCAGAAGTGCTCGAGCAGCACGCCGCCCACCAGCGGGCCGATCGCGCCGCCCACTGAATAGCTGGTGATCCACACGCCGATGGCGACGGTGCGCTCGCCCGCATCCAGAAACATATTGCGGATCAGCGACAACGTGGAAGGCGCCAGCGTTGCCCCGGCCACGCCGAGCAGCGCGCGCGTGGCGATCAGCATCTCTGCGCTGGTGGAAAACGCCGCCAGCACTGAGGCTGCGCCGAAAGCCGCCGCCCCCATCAGCAACAGCTTGCGCCGCCCTATTCGGTCGCCCAGCGTGCCCATGGTGATAAGTGAGCCGGCAATCATGAAGCCGTAGATGTCGACCATCCACAAGAGCTGCGCGCCCGTGGGCTTGAGATCGGCGCTCAGGTGCGGCACCGCCAGGTTCATCACCGTGAGGTCCATCGAGTACAGCAGGCACGGCAGGGCGATGACGGCCAGCCCTATCCAGTCGCGGCGCGTGGCTTTGGGAGATGCCGTCATGCGGCGCCCGCCCCGGCGGGGCAGCAGGCGGGGGCGGGTTCGCGGCCGGCGTCATCGGGGCCGTATTGGTCATGGTGGCGCAACCAGCTCATGGTGAAGGGAAGGCCTTCTTCGTCGCGCCCCTTGGGGGTGAGGTCCATGTAGTTGTAGGCGCCCACCAGCAAGTCGGCACCGCGCGCGTAGCTTGAGTAGGTGTGAAAGACATTGCCCAGCCCGTCCTGGCTGAACACGCTGATGCCGTGCCACTCCTGCATGCCTTCGCCTTCAACGTCGTCCATGCGGTAGTTGTAGTCAACCTTTCCGGTGGCCAGCTCTTCAGGCGTGAAGGACACGTGAAAGTCGTGGTTGAAATCGCTGCCGAAAGACGACAGCCATTTGAAACCCCAGCCCATGCGCCGGCGAAATGCGGCCAGCTCTTGCAGCGGCGCGCGCGAGACCACGGCCAGCGTGATGTCCCGCGCCGCCAGGTGCGGCAGCGCACCGTCGATGTGGTCGGCCACAAAGGAGCAGCTGGGGCAACCCTCCTTCCAGCCGGGGCCAAACATGAAGTGATAAACCACCAGCTGGCTGCGCCCCTCAAACAGATCGGCCAGCGCTTCTTTGCCCGCGGGCCCGTCAAACACATAGTCTTTGTCGATCTTCAGCCAGGGCAAGCGGCGGCGTTCGGCGTTGACCAGGTCGCGCTGGGCGGTGAGCTCTTTTTCACGGGCCAGCAACAGGCGGCGGGCGGACAGCCACTCGTCTTTGGACACCACTGAGCGGACGGTGGGGTTGGCTGGATTTGCAGAAACTGACTTCACAACGGGCTCCCTGGCGGTGCAAGTAAATGATGGCCTTCGCGATGGGCGTATCGGTTGGCCTATTGATGGGCTTATCGATTAAGGATGTGCAGGATGTTGCCGTCCGGGTCTTTGAACCAGGCGCCTTTGTAGTCGCCGGCCACATGCGCATCGCCCTCAAGCGTCATGCCGGGCATGTCGTAGTGTTCAAACACCACGCCCCGGGATTTCAGCGTTTTCATGATGCTGTCGAACTCGTCGCCCACACCCCACGTCGCCGAGGTGGCTTTGTTTGTGCCGGCAAAGGCAGAGACATACACCACGATGTTGGCGGTGCCGCTCTGGTAGTTGAGCACGCCCTCTTCATCGGCAGCCAGCCGTGTCAGGCCCAGCTTGCTTTCGTAGAATTTTTGCGCGGCGGCAAGGTCCTTGACGGCGATGGTCGCCATGGCGTTTCGGTTGGCAAGCATGGGAATCCTTTCGAGGGTCAGCGTGGCGGCATGGCGTGGGCTTCAAGCCTTGAGCAGTTTGTCGAGCTTGAGGAAGGCGCCGCTCCAGCCTTCGTTGTGGCTGTCGCGCGCGGCCTGGTCGTAGAACTTCTCGTGTTTGAAAACCAGCTCCGTGCCGTTGCCCGACGGTTTGAGCGTGATCGTCACCAGCGAAATGCGCTCAGGCGTGCTCTTCCAGCCCCAGTCAAATACCAGCTTGCTGTGAGGCTGCACCTCGAGGTAAGTGCCTTCCACGTCATGCGTCTCCTGGCCGGGCACACCAAACTGGATGTGATAGCGGCCGCCCACACGCACATCCATATCGGCGATGGTGACCTGGCTCTCCTCCTCGGGGCCGAACCACTGCGCTAGCGCTTGCGGGTCGGTCCACGCGCGCCAGACTTTTTCGGGGGTGACGGGGTAATGCCGGGTGAAGTCGACGGACGACTTTCCTTGCGGCTTGCCTTGCGTTGTGCTTCTTTCCATGGCGGGTTCAACTCCTCTTGTCGGTACAGGTAACGGCCCAGCGCATCGAGGCGTGCGGACCAGAATTTCTCGTAACGGGAAAGCCACATGGCGGCCTCCTGCATGGGCTCGGGCGAGATCGCCAGGTTCACCACCCGGCCGTCTTTGGCGCGGGTGACAAGGCCTGCGCCCTCCAGCACCCGCAGGTGCTTCATGAAACCGGGCAAAGACATGCCGTGCGGCTCTGCCAGCTCGCCTACCGAGAGCTTGCCCTGCTCCAGGTCTTGCAACACCTTGCGGCGGGTCGGGTCTGCGAGCGCGGCAAACACGGCGTTGAGGACATCGCTTTCGGCGTCGCTCCCGACATCATCTTTATACTTAACCATTTGGCTTAGTATTTAACGAAACGCCGCAGCTTGTCAAGCCGGCGCCCGCACAAAACTGTTTCTTTGTGTGATGTTGAACAGGCTGTCCACATGGGGGAATCGTCCAGGAAGAGTGAGCCATCGCCTCGTCATCAAACCTTCATCAAAAAGCCTCACGCTGATACCTCAATTAGAGGATGCGGCAGGTGAACGCGCTGCCTAAACTGCCCTGCTGATCACCATCACCACCACCTGGGGAGGCGTGCCATGCTGCTGTGCAACTTCAACGTCAACAACCTGTTTGTGCGCTACAAGTTCGGGAAGACCTTTCCCGGCGACCAAGGCGGCAAGAGTGCGGTGGAAGGCGCCGCATCCACCAACACCGGTTACCTGCCTCTGTACCAAAAGGGCGCGTTCGAAATCTTCAACGCCGAGCAGCGCAAGCTGGCGGCGCTGGCCATCACGCAGGGCAACACGGTGCTGCCCGACGTGGTGTGCGTGCAGGAGGTCGAAAGTCTGATCGCGCTGCGGGAATTCAACGACAACTTTCTGGACGGCGCCTATCCCTACGTCGTGGTGCTCGACTCGCGCGACCTGCGGCAGATTGACGTGGGCATCCTCTCCAAATATGCCATTGACAGCATCACGACGCACGTGGACGACCTGTCGAGCGACCCGACGACAGGCCCATACACCTTCAGCCGGGACTGCCTGGAGGTGCGCGTGCGCGTGAAGAAGACGACCACGGTGACCTTGTTCATCAACCACTTCAAGTCCAAGCTGGCCATGGGCAAGACCGAAGAGGCAAGGGCGAAGGAGAAAGAGAAAGCCGACCGCAAGCGCAAGCTGCAGTCCGACACGGTGGTCAAGCTGCTGAAGGAGCGCTTTCCGGGCCCTGAATTCAAGTCAGGTTACTTCGCGGTGCTGGGCGACTTGAACGACACGCCGCTGGCGCCCCAGCTGTCGGGCCTGTGCGTGAAGGCCGGCCTGGTCGATGCACTGGCCACGCTGGCGCCAGAGGAGCGATGGACGCATTACTGGAAGGCCAAGAACAGCGTGTCGCAGCTGGACCATGTGCTGCTGTCGCCCGCGCTTTCAGGCAAGCTGAAAAAAGACGGCCTCTATATAGAGCGCCGCGGCATCGGCTTCCGGTCTGAATCCAAAAAGGTGGACGGCGGCTATCTGCCCAAACAGGTGAAGGTTGAAGCGATCGAGGACGACCCGAACCCGGAGATCATTGATTTTCAGTACGAGCGCTTTGAGTTGGTCTCGAGCAGCAATGTGGCGTCTGACCATTGCGCCGTTTTCCTCGATTTCAAGCTCTAGCGTCGAGATAAACGGGAATATCGCGCAAAGAAGTGTGTCCGGCGTCGGCCCGCATGTAAACCGGCGCAACACCCTGCAAGAACACTGGCATTAGGGCCGGGGGTAGCATCCAATAGTGCTTATTGATCACTCCCGCAGGAAGCCCATGAAACAGCCAACGATAAAGACAGCGCCTTCCGGCCTCACCCGCCCCCGCATCCTGATGCTGGGGTCTTTGCTGGCCCTGGCCGCAGCGGCCGTGCTGCTGGCCACGCAGGCACAAGCGCAGACCCCGGAGCCCACCGCCTCAGCTTCCACATCCGCCTCCGCAGACACCACCCTCAAATACGACTCCAAGGACCTGGAGCGCGCCTTCAAGTTCATGGACAAGACGGGTGACGGCAAGGTCAGCCGCGACGAGGCATCGAACTTTCGCGGTGTGTCCAAACATTTCGACGAGGCTGACCTGAACAAGGACAACTTCCTGTCGCAGGAAGAATTCAACAATGCGATGAACCGCAGCAAGCAACCCTGACAAGCCGCTTGCCCATAAAAAAAGCCGTGCAGCTTGTGGCCGCACGGCTAACTTCCAGTTTCACAGTCACTCAGTTCTTGAGCTTCACGTTCCAGAAAAAGGGCCACAGCGCCGGCTGGTAGTTTTTCAGCTTGGTGGACTTGGCTGACAGGCTGTTGAACTTGCCGATGTCGATGTAAGGCACTTCGTCATACACCAGCTGCTGCACCTTGGCCCAGACCGGGCCGCGCTTGGCGGGCACTGGCGTGTGGTTGAACTCCAGCAGCGTGGCCTGCTTGCCCGGGGTGTTCCACCAGCCGGGTGCGCCGTCGCCCAGTTGCGGCGGCGACAGCATCGGCTCAGGCAGCAAGCCCGAATGCGTCACATAAATATCCCAGGCGGCCGAGTCGTTGCGGCGCTGCACCAGCGTGGCCCAGTCGACCACGGTCAGCTCGGCCTTGATGCCGGCGCGCTTGAGCTGCTCGGCCATGACGACGGCCATGTTGTAGTGAAAGTCGTACTGGCGGCTCGTCAGGATGCGCACCGTTTCACCCTTGTAGCCGGCGGTTTCGGCCAGGGCCTTGGCTTTGACGGGGTCGCGCTGGTTGTAGCTCTCGGCACCCGCGGCGGAGTAGTAAGGCGAGCCCAGCGGGAAGTGGTTGGCTTCCGCCGTGAAGAAACGCGTGTCGCCAAAACCGGCGGCCATCATCTCTCCGGGGCCGATGGCGGTCTGGATCGCCTGGCGGATACCCTTGTTGGCGTTGATGCCCTCACGCGTGTTGAACACCAGGTAAGGAAAGCCGAAGGCCGGCGTGATCACTGCGGTGGCGCGGCCGCCGGTTTTCTCCAGGCGGGCCAGCGCGTCGATGGGCAGCAGGTCGGCAAAGTGGAACTGGCCTGACATGGCGCCTTCCACACGCGTGTTGGGCGTGGGCACGGGGATGAAGCGCAGCTCGTCCACAAAGGCTTCGCGCTTGCCGCCGTAGCCGTTGGCCGGCTCTTTGCGCGAGGTGTAGCCGTCAAAACGCGTCAGCACCACGAACTGGTCGGTGCGGCGTTCCTTGAACTTGTAGGGGCCGGTGCCGACGAAGTCGCGCAGCGGAATCTGCACGGCCTCTTTGGCCATGATGGCGGCCATGCCGCTGGGCAGGGCCAGTTGGGCAAGCAGCGGCGCATACGGGTTGCGCAGCGTGAGTTCCACGGTCAGCGGGGCGGTCGATTTCAAATCGACGATTTCCTTGCCCACCGCCTTGCCGCGCGGCGCTTCCTTGATCCAGCGCTTGAGACTGACGATCACGTCTTCAGCATCCAGCGCGCGGCCCGAATGCAGCTTCACGCCTTTGCGCAGCGTGATGGTGACGACTTTGCCGTCGGCCGAAAACCGGGGCATGCCCTCGGCCAGCATAGGCACGACGTTCCATTTGGCGTCAAAGGTGTAGAGCGGCTCGTACACGTGCTGCATGATCGTGCCGACCAGATCGGTGGTGGCCTGCATCGGGTCCAGCGACGGGGGCTCGCCGACCATGGCGATGTTCAGGGCCGAGGCGGCGGTCTGGGCCTGTGCGGGCATCACGCCCTGCACCAGGGCCATCAGGCCAAAAGCCAGTGCGGAAAGCACGTGGCGGGTATCTGTGCGGTAAGCCATAAGGCGCTCCTATGTGAAAGTAATTTTCAGAATCCGTAGGATATTTGGCTAATTGTTCGATTATGTAAGTGAATACCCCGAGATGTAAGCGTCGATTGTGAAATTAAATTTCCATTTAGCGGAAAACCTGAAGGCCGGGCTGCTGCATGGCCGCCTCAAAGCCGGCAGGCGGTTTCACTGCGCGGCGCTATCCCCTAGACTGGCCGCAAGAGCGCCATTCGCCATGCAACGCCCTTCCCATCCTCCACTGGCCGGCTTGATCAAGACGGTATGGTTCAGCGCGCCCACACCAGGCAGCCCGCGCGCGCCAGCGCGCGAGCACGTGATGCCCACCGGCCTGATGCACCTGGTGTTTCGCCTGGACGGGCCGGCGGTGCGCATCTTCAAAGACACGGCCGACACCACCGGCGCGCAGCTGGGCCATGCGCTGGTGGGCGGCGCACGCGCGGGGTTTTATGCCAAGGACGCGGCTGAAACCGGGCAAGCCATCGGTATGCAGCTATTGCCCGGCGCCGCGCAGGCTTTGCTGGGCTTGCCGGCTGACGAACTGGCGGGCCGGCATGTGCGGCTGGAGGATCTATGGGGCAGCAGCGCCGGCCTGATGCGAGAGCAACTGTTGGCCGCACCCACGCCCGAGGCCAAGCTGCGCACATTCGAGGCGCTGCTGCTGCGGCGGCTGGCGGGCGCATCGGCACACGCGGTGAACCCAGCCATCCAGCGCGCCCTGGGGCAGCTGGACGCCGGCATGCGTGTGGAAGAAGCCGTGGCCCGCAGCGGCTACAGCCACCGGCAGTTCATCCGGCTGTTTTCACAAGCGGTGGGTTTGCCACCCAAGCTCTACGGCCGTGTGCAGCGCTTTCAGAAAGCGCTGGGCCTGATGCGGATGACGCAAGGGACGCAGGTGACGCAACTGATACAGCCTGCGCCGCAGAGCCTGGCGCTGGTGGCGATGGAAGCAGGCTACAGCGACCAGCCACATTTCAACCGCGAGTTTCGCGAGTTCTCGGGTGTCACGCCTGAGCAATACCGGCTGGCGCGGCCGGTGGCAGCCAACCATGTGGCGGTGCCTGCCAGAGCCTGACGGGGCTTGATGCAGGGGCCGCCTTTGCGGCATGTCAATTTTGTTCAAGACCGCGCGGGCAGCGAGGGCTAGACTTTGTGCATCACCTCGCACCGCCCTGGCAGTGCGCGCCCTACTTTCACATCCCCAAGCCAGGAGGCGTTATGGCCATTCACGAACTGTTTGCCTATATCCATGTCAAAAATGCGGTGGACGCTATCGCGTTTTACACCTCGGTATTCGGGGTGCCCGAGAAGTTTCGTCTCACCGAACCGGACGGCCGCATCGGCCATGCCGAGCTGGCGTTTGGCAGCACCACCTTGATGATCTCCGGCGAATACCCGGAGCTGGGCATTGCAGGGCCCGTGCCGGCCGCACCGGTGGCGATGACGCTGCACCTGCATGTCGATGACTGCGATGCGGTGATCGCCCGTGCGGTGAAAGCCGGCGCCACACTGGAGATGGCCCCGGCCGATCATTTCTACGGCGAACGCTCAGGCAGCTTTCGCGACCCCTTCGGCCACCGCTGGAGCGTGGGGCACAGCATTGAAGAGATGCCGCCCGAGGAAATGCAGCGCCGCTACACCGAGATCATGAACGGCCCGGCATCCTGATGCTGCTATCAAAAATATAGCTGATTGCCCATACCAATCAAGGGCTAGCGCCCGATTTTTCTTAAATTTTTGGGTGCAGGTTCAAATCCGCGACGGCGGGAAGAACCGGCCCTGCGCCAGCACCCGCTGCAGCGTCGCCAGCAACTCGGTGTTGGAGGTCTTGGCCTTGACCAGCACGGCGTCAGCCCGCGCGGCCTGCACGCGGTTGACTTCCAGTGCGGAGAAGATCACCACCGGCGGGGGCCTGTTCAGCACCTCGATGTCGTCCAGCAAGTCCCAGCCCGAGCCTTCAGGCAAGGTCAGGTCCAGCAGGACGAGGTCAAAGCGCTGCTCTTGAAGACGCGCACGCCCTTCGGCCAGCGTGCCGGCAAACACAAAGATCGCAAAATCCTGCGCAATGGCTGCGGCGATGCGCTGGATGTCGGGGTCGTCCTCCACATGCAGGATGACGGGCCGGCTCTCGGCCGCGCCGGCGATGGCACGCCGCACGCCCAGCACCAGCAGGTTTTCGTCGATGGGTTTGTCAAGCCAGTCCGACACGGTGAGCGACTGCTCGTTAAAGCGCACCCGGCCTTCAGCGGCCGACGCCGAAATCACCACCACCGGCACATCGCGCGTGGGCAGCTGCGCACGCAGCGCGCGTATCAGTGCAATGCCGTCCTGGCCGGGCAATTTCAGATCAACCGTGATGGCGGCGTAGCGCTCGTTCTGCAGCCGCGCCATCGCCTCTTCGGCGCTGTGCACCGTGTCCGGGTCAAAGCCGGCTTTTTCCAGCATCAGGCTGATGAGGCGGGCGATGTCGGGGTCGTCCTCGCAGATCAGGATGCGCGGCAAGCCGGTGTGCAGCATTGAGGTTTGGGTGGGCAGCGGCTCCTGCCATTCGGGCAGTTCGAAGAAAAAGGTGGTGCCCTCCCCCGTTCGGGTGTCAAAACCGATGCTGCCGCCCAGGCGCTCGATGATGGCCCGCGAAATATTCAGGCCCAGGCCGGTGCCGCCCTTTTGGCGCGTGTCGGACGAATCGGCCTGCGAGAACTTCTGGAAGATGCGCTTGCGGAATTCTTCGGGAATTCCGGGCCCGCGGTCACGCACCTCCACGCGCACCTGGCGTACGCTGCGCGAGACATGAATTTCGACCACGCCGTCGGTGGGTGAAAACTTCATCGCATTCGACAGCAAATTGGTGACCACCTGTGTGAGGCGGTCGCTGTCGGCCCTGACCTGCATCAGCTCATCGTCGTCATCAAACACCAGGGCCAAGGTCACATTCTTTTCCTTGCCGTAGCCTTCGTTGGCCGCGACCGTCTGCTCCAGCAAGGGCTTGAGTTCCACGGTCTGCAAGTCCAGCGTCATCTTGCCGGACTCGATTTTTTCAATGTCCAGAATGTCGTTGATCAGCCGGATGAGACGCTCGCAATTGCTCTTGGCGATGCCGACCAGCGTCTTGACGGCCTCCGGCAGCTGACCGGCCACACCGCCCGAGATCAGGCCCAGCGAGCCGCGGATCGAAGTGAGCGGCGTGCGCAGCTCGTGGCTGACCGTGGAGACAAACTCGCTCTTCATGCGGTCTATGCGCTTGAGCTCGGTCACGTCGTTGGCCAGCGCGTAGAAACCGAGCACCTTTCCTTCGTCGGCGCCGTCACCGTAGCGCGGGAAGTAATTGATCACGTAGTCGCGTATGCCGCCGCGGTCGGTTTTCTGCGAACGCTCGTAGACCACCGGGTAACCCTGCAGCACCTCTTCCACCCGGGGCTGGATCAGCGCGTACATCTCCTCGCCCACGATGTCCCGGATGGTCTTGCCTTCGAGCTGCTCACTCGTCATGCCGAAGACTTCCTCGTAGGCCCGGTTGTGAAATCGCAGGTTCTGCCCGGCGTCGGCATAAGTGATCCACGCCGGCACGGTGTCGGTGATCTCGCGCAGCTGCGACTCGCTGGTGCGCAAGGCCTCGGTGATGCGGCGCCATTCAGTGGTGTCGCGGCCGGTGCCGCGGTAGCCGGTGAAACGGCCCATTTCGTCGAAGATCGGCACGCCGCTGATGCTGAGGTAGCGGATCCTGCCGTTGGTGTCGCGCCGTATGCTTTCAAAGTCGCGAAAGACCTCGTGCCGCTCCAGCGTGGCCTTGTGCTCGGCCCAGACGGCGTCGCTCATGTTGAGGTGGTCGAGTTCCCACGGCGTCTTGCCGTAGGCCGTGTGCGCGACGCCGGACACATGCGGCGCATCGCCTGAAATCTCGATGAAGCGGAAGTTCTCGTCCTGCTCCCAGAACCAGTCGGACGACAGCGCCGTGAGCGCGCGAAAGCGTTCTTCCCGCTCGCGCAGGACCTGCTCGGTCTGCTTGCGCTCGGTGATGTCCTGGATCTGCGCGATGAAGTGGATCGGCTTCCTGTCTTCGTCGCGTACGAGCGAGCAGCTCATGTAGCCCCACACCGTGTGGCCCAGCTTGTGGATGTAGCGCTTTTCCACCTGGAAGGATTCGATTTCGCCGGCCAGAGCCCTCTTGCGCTGCTCCAGGTCCCATGCAATGTCGTCCGGATGGGTCAGGTCATAGATGGAGCGCGCCAGCATTTCGGCTTCCGAGTAGCCGAGCATCTGGCAAAACGCGTTGTTGACCTTGAGCCGCCTCGAGTCGATGCCGATCAGCGTCATGCCGATGGCGGCATGCTCAAACGCGTTGCTGAACTGCTGGTCCTTGAGCAGGAAGGCGTCGTTGTCGCTGCTGAAGGGCATGCTCAGTGAAGAATCGGCCAGCACAAAGCCCGTGTCTTCATCGATCTCGTCATCGAGCCCGACATTGGTCTGGTTACCGCCCAGCGAGAAGTAAAAGGTGCTGCCCTCTCCCACCGTGGACTGCGCCCAGATCTTGCCGCCGTGCCGCGTGATGATGCGCTTGACGGTGGCCAGGCCGATGCCGCTGCCGGTGAATTCTTCAGGGGCATGCAGGCGCTGGAAGGTGCCGAACAGCTTGTCGACATAGGCCATGTCGAAGCCGGCGCCATTGTCCTTGACGAAGTAGATGGTGGTGGAGCCGGCGCCATCCTGCCTGCCGACTGAGATTTCGGTGCGCGGCTTTTTCGAGCTGAACTTCCAGGCGTTGGCAATCAGGTTCTCCAGCACCTGCGCCAGCAGGGCGCGGTCGGCGCGCGCCACCAGCCCGGGCTCCACGGTGAGGTCGGCATCGCGCGTGGGGTCGGCTTCTTTGAGCCTGCGCAGGATGCCCTCGGCCTCGGCGCTGACATCCACCGGTGCCCAGACGATGCTGGTGCGCGAGAGGCGGGCCAGGGACAACAGGCCGTCGGTGAGCTCGCCCATGCGGCGTACGCTGCTGCGTATGCGGGTCAGGAAATGCCGGGCTCGCTCGTCCGAGCCGGGCGGCATGGCCTTTTCCAGCAGCACGCAGAAACCGTCGATGGTGCTGAGCGGCGTACGCAGGTCATGCGCGACGGAGTACGAGAAGGCCTCGATTTCCTTGTTGGCCGCTTCCAGCTGGGCGGTGCGGCGCGAGACGCGGGTTTCCAGGTCGACGTTGAGGCGGACAATTTCGACTTCAGCCTGCTTTCTTTTGCTGATGTCGGCAATGGAGGTGACAAAACCGGTCGGCACGTTGGTCACGCCGTCAAACAGGGGCTGCACGTTGACCAGGCCCCACATGACGCTTCCGTCGGGCCGGCGGTAGCAGACGACCGAGTTGTTCTGCGCCTCTCCGGTCTGCTTGGCAAGCACGCTGGGCCACTCTTCTTCCGGCATGGGCGAGCCGTCTTCACGCAGGCGTTCCCAGTCCAGTGCAGCCGACGGCAAGCCCTTCATCTGCGCCAGGGACTTGCCGAAGATGCGCTCGGCGCTGCTGTTGCAGTCGATGATCTTTCCGTCGGCGTCGCGCAGCACCACGCCTTCGGCCAGGGCGCCGACCACCGCGCGAAAGCGCGCCTCGCCGGCGTGAAGCGCGGCTTCGGCCTGCTTGCGCTCGGTGATGTCGGTGCCCACACCACGATAACCGGTGAACACGCCCTGGGCGTCCAGAATAGGCTCGCCGCTGATGCAGAACACCAGTACGCGGCCGTCTTTGTGCTCGTGCTCGTATTCGAAGTTGCGAAAAGTTTCGTGCCGCTCCAACTGCCCGCGGTGTGCCATCCACGCGGTGCGATTGCGCGAACTGGTGTCGACTTCCCAGCGGGTTTTTCCGAGGTAGTCGCTGAGGGCCACACCGGCCTGCTCGGTGACGCCGCCCGACAGCCGGGTGAAGCGGAACTGCTCGTCAAGCTCCCAGTACCAGTCGGAGGACAAACGGGTCAGACTGCGAAACCGGGCCTGGCTGTGGCGCAGCCGGGCTTCGGCGAGCAGCCGCTCGGTGATGTCTTCCGATGTGACGAGGATGTGGGTGATGGTGCCGCTCTCGTCTTTGAGCGGGAGCTTGCGCATGTGAACGCGTATGCGCCCGCGGTCCCGGGTATGCGCAGCCAGATCGGGAAATTCCTGCATCGCACCGCTGGCCATCAGTTCGTGGTCGGAGGCCAGCATGCGGTCGGCGTCGGCCTTGGGCCACAAGTCCTGCACGGTGCGGCCTATCGCTTCGTCGCGCTTGATTCCGTAAAGGCTTTCAGCGGCCCGGTTCCAGGCCACCACCCGAAAGCCGTCGTGCACCGACTTGAGGTGCACGGCCATGGGGATGTTTTCAACAATGTCGTCAAGGAACTGGGCGGCCTTGCGTTCTTTTTCTTCGGTGCGCCGGCTCACCGTGATGTCTCGTGTCGTTCCGCGGTAGCCGGTGAACTGGCGGTGATGGTCGAACACCGGCACGCCGCTGGCGGAAAAATAGTGGGCAATGCCGTCGCCCAACACGCGTATGTATTCGAAGTCGCGGAAAGGAAGTCGTGCGTCAAGCAGTGCGCGGTGGTCGGCCCAGGACATGCTGAGGGGAAAAGCGCCCGGCAGCTCCCAGCGGGTCTGGCCCAGGGCGCTATTGAGGTCAGGGTCCAGGGTGTCGGGATCGTCCGGCGCTTTCTCGGCGGCGAACGCGATGAAGCGGCAGTCGGCGTCCTGCTCCCAGTACCAGTCTGCCGAGATGGAGGCCAGGCTGCACAAGCCCTGCACTTCGCTTTGCAGTGTCTCGACGACACGCCGCTGCTCGGCCAGCTCCTGCCTGAGCTTGTCGTTGGCGGCGGCCAGCACCTCTGCTTCGGCCTGAAGGCGTTCGTTCGCTTCTGGAAGGCTCTCGTCTCTTTTCACCATGGCTCCTGCATGAAGCGCACTGCGCGCGAGGGGGACTGCGGGGGCAAAAGCAATCCCGTCAGGCGATGTTCACACGACACGGTGATCAATGCGCCTGGCGTACAAAAAGTCATGCACTGCATGGAACTTTCTTTACAAAGTTAGAGCGCTCATGATCCATTTTTCAGAGGCGCCCGGCAATTGCCAAGTTTGTTCCGCAGCCGGGAAATTCGCCATAGGACAACACCCTGTTTTCTTTGGTCCGCACCCTCGCGGCGACGCACACTTTATTTGCATACTTAAGACCTCTCTCGAGGTCTCTTGTCATGCGTTCTTGATGCTTTTGTCATCCATTGCGTCGCACGTAGAGGCGTGACGGCATAAATCAGCGCCCAAGGCAAGGTGAAAATTCACCTCTTGCACAGGCCTCGCGCACAAGGCCGCGCCGCGTTCATGCAGGCGGGGCGGGATACTCCAGCGCCAGCCCGGCGGCCTCCCAGGCGTCGATGCCGCCGTGCAGCGGGCGGACATTGCGAAACCCTGCCGCCATCAGCCGCCTGGCCACCTGCGCGGCCGAGGCATCGTTGGGGCAGGCGCAGTAGACGACTACCGCCACATCGTGGGGAAGATCGAGCGTGGCCATCTTGCGGTCGGGGTCCGACCACAGCAGCGCGCCAGGAATGATGCCGCCCCCGGCGCGTGCGATTTCGGTGCGCACATCCAGGATCACGGTGGGTTGCTCGCCTTGCGTGAGCTGCACCAGTTCTGCGGGTGAGATTCGGGCCATGCGCAGCTGGCGGTAAAAGCGCTGTCGCTGCCACCATTTGTGCGCCAGAAAAAGTGCAAAGGCCGCCAGCAGCACCATGAGGCCGATGCGGCCCATCTGCTCGAAGATGGCCAGCACGTCGGCCACCGCGTCATGAAACACCATGCCGATGGCCAGGCCCACGCCTGCGTACAGCGCCGCGCCTATCGCATCAAAGAACAGGAAGCGGCCGAAGGGCACGCCGGTACGCCCGGCCAGCGCCGTGGCCAGCGAGGCAAAGCCCGGAATGAACTTGGCCAGCACCAGTGACTTGACACCCCAGCGCGTGAAGATCGATTCAGTCTGGCGAACGCAGGAGTCGGGCGAGAGGGAAATACGGCACAAGGTTTTGAGCACGCGGCTGCCGTAACGGTGGCCGGCCCAGTACCAGACGCTGTCGGCGATCAGGCAGGCCAGCACGGCCGTGAGCAACAGGCCGCCCGCCGAATACTGGCCGTTAAAACTCAAGGCGCCGGTGAGGATCAACACGGGGTAGGCCGGAATGGGCAGGCCCAGCTGCTCCAGCCCGATATTCAGGAAAACGGCAGCCAGGCCGTATTGCTCAAGCCACGAAATGATCTGGTTCATGGGGCCAATGTAGACGGGCGCGGCGCATCGGTAAATGGCCTGACCGCCAATACTGTGTTTCAAAGTCTTGCTCCTTCCCCCGTTGGGGGAAGGTTGGGATGGGGGCTGGCGGCCGTGACAAAAGCGCTCGTTCAAGCGCCGCAGGCCCCCACCCCTGCTCTCCCCCAGCGGGGGAGGGAGTGAAGAGGGTCGCCTTGATAAAACACGGTCAGTCTTGCCCCTTCCCCCGCTGGGGGAAGGTTGGGAAGGGGGCCGGCGGCGGCTGCGCTACCATGACCGTTCCACCCCACCTCCCCCCCCCCAGAGAGCCACCCCCTTGCAATATGTTGTAGCCGTCAGGGCCCTGTGCGAGTTCACGGCCAAGCATGGCGACCTGGACTTGCGCTTTACGCCCTCGCCTTCCGCCCAGGAAGGCATGGCGGGCCATGCGCTGGTCGCGTCGCGGCGCGGCGGCGCTTATCAGTCGGAGGTAAGCCTTGAAGGCGACTACAAGGCGCTGAAAGTGCGCGGCCGCGCCGACGGGTACGATCCGGAGCAAAACCAGCTCGAAGAAGTGAAGACCTACCGGGGCGACCTGCACAGCATGGCCGACAACCGCCGGCACCTGCACTGGGCGCAGCTGAAGATTTACGGCTGGCTGCTGTGTGCCGACAAGGGCCTGGCAGACATCAACCTCACGCTGGTCTACTTTGATGTGGCCAGCCTGCAGGAAACGCCGCTGACCGAGCATTTCACGGCCGCTACTCTCAAGGAATACTTTGACGCGCAATGCGAGCGCTTCCTGGCCTGGGCCACGCAAGAACTCGCACACCGCCAGGCGCGCGATGCCGCGCTGGGCACGCTGGCGTTTCCACACGCCACATTCCGCCCGGGCCAGCGCGAACTGGCCGAGGCCGTTTATAAAACCGCGCAGGCCGGCGCCTGCCTGATGGCGCAGGCGCCCACGGGCATCGGCAAGACCATAGGCACGGTGTTTCCGCTGCTCAAGGCGGTGCCTAAAAAGCAACTCGACAAACTCTTCTTCCTGGCGGCCAAGACACCGGGCCGCCGGCTGGCGCTGGATGCGATGGAACGCATCAAGGGCGCCGGCCCGCTGCCCTTGCGTGTGCTGGAGCTGGTGGCGCGCGACAAGGCCTGTGAACACCCGGGCAAGGCCTGCCACGGCGACGCCTGCCCGCTGGCCAAGGGCTTTTACGACCGGCTGCCGCAGGCACGCAGCGCCGCCGTGGCGCATGCGGCCGCAGAAGGCCCGCTGGACAAGGCCGCGCTGAGGGAGCTGGCGCTGGCGCATCACGTGTGCCCTTATTACCTGAGCCAGGAGCTGGTGACCTGGTCAGACGTGGTGGTGGGCGACTACAACTATTACTTTGACACCAGCGCGCTGCTGCACGGCCAGGCCAGCGGCAACCAGTGGCGCGTGGGCGTGCTGGTGGACGAGGCGCACAACCTGGTCGAACGTGCGCGCAAGATGTATTCGGCCACGCTGAGCCAGGCGCAGCTTCAGCAGGTGCACGCCACAGCACCCCGGGCCGTGCGCAGTGCGCTGGAGCGGCTGAACCGCAGCCTGCTGGAGTTGCAGCAAGCGCAGCAGGCCGATGGACAAACCTACCAGGTGCACCCCGAGCTGCCGGCGCCTTTCCTCAAGACGCTGGGCCAGGCGCTGACGCAGATCACCGACTTTTTACTGGCCAACCCGACCCGCATGGACGGCGAACTGCAGGATTTCTATTTCGAGGCGCTGCACTTTTCGCGCATGGCGGAAGAGTTTGGTGCGCATTCACTGTTTGACGTGACGCTGCAAACGGAGGCCGGCCGTGATGCACTCGGCCAGGTGCTGGGCCAGCAGCTGGCGGTACTGAACATCCGCAACGTGGTGCCCGCGCCCTTTTTGGCGCCGCGCTTTGCGGCGGCGCAGTCAACAGCTTTGTTCTCGGCCACGCTGAGCCCGCAAAACTACTATGCCGACACACTGGGCCTGCCGGCCGGCACCGTATGGACGGAAGTGCAATCGCCTTTCCTCGCCGAGCAGCTGCAGGTGTCGGTGGTGAGCGATGTCTCTACGCGCTTTCAGCACCGCGACGATTCACTCTCGCCCATCGTCGACCTGATGGCGCGGCAGTATGAAGGCCAGCCGGGCAACTACCTGGCTTTTTTGAGCAGCTACGACTATTTGCAAAAGCTCGCAGCACTCTTTCGCCAGCGCTACCCGCACATCCCGATGTGGGAGCAGACGCGCGGCATGGAGGAAAGCGCGCGTGACGCCTTCCTGGCGCGCTTCACGCCGGCCTCCAAAGGCATCGGCTTTGCGGTGCTGGGCGGCTCGTTTGCCGAAGGGATCGACCTGCCGGGTGACCGGCTGATAGGCGCTTTTATCGCCACGCTGGGCTTGCCGCAGGTGAACCCGGTGAACGAACAAATCAGGGAGCGCATGGGCGTGAACTTTGGCGCGGGCCAGAGTTATGACTACACCTACCTCTACCCGGGCCTGCAAAAAGTGGTGCAGGCCGCCGGGCGGGTAATACGCACCACCTCAGACCGCGGCGTGGTGTACCTCATCGACGACCGTTTTACGCGGCCGGAAATTCAAAGTCTGCTGCCGGGCTGGTGGAAGGTGGCGCGCCTGCGTGCCAGGCGCAAAGAGCCGGCACCTGTCTGAGCCACGTTCCCAAAACGGAAAAAAGCCCGCAATCGCGGGCTTTTTTATTGATCAGCAGCAGGCGCCTAAAACACGCCCAACAGCATCAGGATAAGGATCACGCTAAGGGGGACGCCGAGTAGCCAGGCAATGATGGGCATGTTGTTTCTCCTAAGTAGTGAGGATGTTTAAAGGACAACTTCAATGTAGGGCGCGGGCCAGGCGGGTGATGCCAGCCTGAAGGCCTGCTTCAAGTAGGGAATGGCTGACGCGCTTGTAGTTGCAGGCCTGCCTTTGGGCCGGGGCAAAGTGCACCCCGCCAGGAATTTTCAAGAATAAGCCCTGTAGCCCAATAACTATCTTGGGTAGGCGCTCCTGAAAATATAGCAACGTTATGCCGGAAAGGGCCGGCCGGTTGCGGCCTACGGCGTCCTGTATCAATCCGGCCTGAGTGAGACCCCGCTCGGGGAGCCGATTCAGTTCTGGCTCAGCTGCAAGGCGCCCAGCATGCGCTGCAGCGGCTGGGTCTCCGGCAGCACGTAGACGATGCCGCGGCTTTTTCCGAGCACGGGGCCGACCACGGTTTCGTAGAAACTGACCGGCACCACCACACAGCCCATGGAAATGCGGTTGTCGTCGGGTGTCCCGGAAGCCAGCCGCTCGGCGCGGCGCTCTGCCGCAGGCGCGGGGCGCAGGCGGTGAATGGCGAGCTTGGCCGCGTAATCGATCCAGACAATGGCCTCGCCTTGCAGGTTATGGCCAGGCTCCGACACAAAACGGCCTGCGGGCGTGGTGCGCTCAAAGTCGCGCAGGCTGGCCACGCTGCGCTGCTCCATACCGGGCACGGCATGGTCGCCGGGCGCCAGGCCCATCAGCGCGGGTGATGCGCCGCGCAATTGCCCATTGGCTTCAAACACAAAGATGCGTCCGCCTTTTTTATCGACGATGACAAAAGGCAGGCCCTGGTTGTCGTGCGCCTCCACAACCCAGCGCAAGGCCTGGCGAGCGTCAGCAGAGGCGGACACCAGCGCCATGCCATTGGCAGGAACCACGGCTGCGGTGGTGACTGGGGTGCTGGTGGTATCGGTGTAAGGGGCAAGAGGCGCTGCGAAGGAGAGCGAGGAGCCGGCGGCCAACATCGCCAGTAGCGCCGTGCGGGCCATGTGTGCGTGCTTCTTGCCTTTGAACAACATTCGGGGCCTGTGCGTTGCGCCGTTGGAGTGCGCGAACGCACATGAAAAAAACCGAGGTGTCATCTCTTAACGCGCCCGGCGGTCAGTTGCACCATGTTAACGATGCAAGCAAATGTTCTCAACGGAGAAACCCTGAATCACTCGGGCAATTTGCTATTGTTTATGTAGCATAAGTTCATTACCCAGCAATGGCTAGCACCGGTTTTGACTGATATTTTTAGTCATGGCGCAGGACTGTAACAGTCGCGAAGGACGGTCTTTTTACGCATGAAAGATGCGGGCACGCAACAGCAAAAATGAAGTACGACCCAGGCCGTTACAAGTTACAACTCGGCGGTGAAATTTGTTCTTCGCCGAAGGCTGGTTTTCAGGGCACGGCATCACCCGCCAGATGGCCCACCAAAACCCCGCTTGGCAAGTTGCATCAGCTGCCGCCGTCCTTTGGCATCCGTGGTGCGCCATGCAGCGCGGGCCAAGTCAATGAAAGCGTTCTCGGCCGGATTGATGGCGTCGCCGCCATGGTCCTGATCCAGCCATCCTTTGGGCTTTCCCGACCTGCTCTCGATCTGCGCAGCGGCGGCGTCGCCAATGTTGCGGCCCGAGCCTTGTGCATCGCCTTTGAATTGGCTCAGCCCGCCCGCGCTCAGGCCGAGCTCTTTCGCCAGCCTGCCCAGCATGCCGACAGGTGATTCACCGGCGGCCAGCTCTCTTTCGCTGTATTCGCGAATGAGGATCAGCAGGTTGTTGCGCCGGGTGCGATTGATGTTCAGGGAATCCATGTGACGTGATTGCAACGATCAGAATTATTTTTCGCCCGCTTGTTGACGATGACGTAAAAAGATTTTACATTACCTCTCATCGCTGCTTCGGCATCGACTTTTGAATTTAACTTTTACTTTTACTTTTAACGCCTTCCACGCACTCATCATGAAACCGATAGCCGCCATCGCAAGACACAGCACCCCCATTTGGGGCGGTGTTGCCGTGCGTCGCCTTGACGTTCATTTGGGCCAATGTGATGGACAGGGTTCATTTGCATCCTCCATTTCGCGAGCAGCCATGCCCGAGAAAAATGAACACGAGGATTGCACACAACCGGGAGAAGGCGACGCCTGAGCGTACCTTCTGAATCTCTGATTTCCAGAGGCCCGGTATCCGCAAGGAACCGGGCCTTTTTGTTTTCCCCTGACAGTGATCGTGCCGTCAATGCGCTCCCACAAGCGCGGGGCTCTTTAAAAATCAGCCGCGGAACAGCAGCCAAAACTGGATGGCAGCGAGTTCCGCAAAAAATTGCGGACATAGCTCAGTGGGTAGAGCGTGAGCCTTCCAAGCTCAATGTCGTCGGTTCGAAGCCGTCTGTCCGCTCCATTTCGGGTGTGCCTGCTTCACATCACCTGCGCGAAACCGAGGAGACGGTTGGGTGATGTGTGTGCCGGCGACCGGGGTTCATGGCCCCGGGAAAGCAGTGCAGCGGGAGATCCCGGCCGGCTTGATGCCGGCCGCCCGCATGCAGGTACAGCCGAAATGGATTCAGTTGTAGCCCACGCCCTTGCGACCGTGGGCCAGGGTATTTTTTGTCACGTTCGTCTAGCTGGCTCAGGACACAAGATTTTCATTCTTGTAGACAGGGGTTCGAATCCCCTACGTGACGCCAATTCAAACGCGGGAGATCGATGCATTTCGACTTTCAGCCAATCAGTAAAGAAGCGCAGTGCCCGCAAGGGCGTAGTGCGGAAACCGGCCTCAAAGATAGGGTGGCACCGGAACTCGTAACCGGAGATTTTTTGGAAGATTGGCATTCAAATCCCATCTTCCGCCCATTGTTCGATGGGCCGTTCGCCAAGCTGGTCCAAGGCATCGGGTTTTGATCCCGACATTTCGGTGGTTCGAATCCATCACGGCCTGCCATTTATTTTCTCGCGTTAGCTCAGCCTGGAATCAGAGCATCTGCCTACGAAGCAGAGGGTCGGAAGTTCAAATCTTTCACGCGAGGCCATTCATTTTTTCTTTTTGGTCTGTTAGCTCAGTGGTAGAGCACTTCCCTGTCCAGGATGTGGTCACGGGTTCAATCCCCGTACAGGCCGCCAGTATTCACGCCGCGGCATGCCGGGGCAAGTTTTCAATGGGTGCGTAGCTCAACCCGGCAGAGCAGCGGTCTCCAAAACCGAAGGTTGGAAGTTCGAATCTTCCCGCGCCTGCCAATTTTTTCCGGCGGTGTACCCAAGTGGTCGAAGGGAGCGGATTGCAAATCCGCCTGCGTCAAGCACACGTCAGTTCGAATCTGACCATCGCCTCCAGCCCGGTTCATCAGCGCCTGTAGCTCAGTCCGGATAGAGCGCCGGATTTCTACCCCGGTGGTCGGCCGTTCGAATCGGCCCGGGCGCATCACTTTCCGCACATAACCCACCTCAAGGAGATTCGCCATGACAGCCAGAAATACAGCGGCCTCCTGGAGGCCGGTAACGCCTCTTAATCACATCATCCGCGCCATGCTGAGCGGCATCATTGCCGCCGCCGGCCGGCATCGCCATGCCTTGCAAAAACGCAAGCTGGCACAGGATGAGCGCGACCTGGATCAGCGCGTTCGCGAATGCGGCGAGTGGTGATCGATTTCTTTCCCATTCCACGATAGCTCAGCGGGTAGAGCGCGCGACTGTTAATCGCGTCGTCCCTGGTTCGACCCCAGGTCGTGGAGCCAATTTCCGTCATAGCCGCATAGCTCAGTGGTAGAGCAGTGCCTTGATAAGGCACAGGTCGCTGGTTCGATGCCAGCTGCGGCTACCAACTTTTTCTTTTCCGGTGCAAGTGGCGCAGTTGGCAGCGCAGCGGGATGTGACCCCGCGGGTCACCGGTTCGAGTCCGGTCTTGCACCCCATTTTTCTGCGGTTTATGCGGGTATAGCTCAGAGGCAGCAGCAACCGGCTTTTAACCGGTAGGTCGAGATTTCGAAATTCTCTGCCCGCACCATTTTTATTTGCACAGGAGACCAAGATGCACCACGTTCTTCAGCTCGACATCCAGGGGACGCCCCAAGCCTGGATCACGGCTGAAGAGGCAGCCCTGCACTACGCCACCAGCACCGTCGCCTGGGAGGACGGGGAAAGCCCGCTGGTGACGCTGCGCGGCGGCTGGAACGTCGCGCGCGGCCGGCAATCCACGCTGGTGATCCACCCGATCATCGCGCTGCGGGGCGCACCGCGCCGCAACCTGCACGGCGTGGCGCCTGCGGTCACCAAGCCCAAGCTGCTGCGCCGCGACCGTTGTACCTGCGCCTACTGTGCCCACGTGTTCCTCGAGAAGGATCTGGAAGCCGAGCACATTGTTCCGCAGAGCAAGGGCGGGCCGTACTCTTGGACCAACCTGGTCAGCGCTTGCCGCCATTGCAATGCGAGAAAGAGGGACCGCACGCCCGAGCAGGCTGGAATGCCCCTGGTGTACCTGCCCTACGTGCCAAGCCGCTATGAAGACTTTCTGCTGCGGGGCCGCAATGTTCGCGCCGACGTGCACGAGTGGTTGTCGGCAAGGCTTCCAAAAGGGTCCAGGCTGAATTGAGTAGTTCAGCAGCCGAAGCGGTGCATTGCGAAAGCAGTGCGCCGCTTTTTTTCTTGTGTACCTTCAGATGTGCGGAAGCGGTGCGCTCAGGCTCTAGGGTGTTGCGAACGCCAAGGCGCTGCTTTGCCTGGCGGCAAGTTCATGGGCCGCGGGAAATACCTCGGCGAGCGTTTTGACTTCAGGCAGCACATAGACCACGCCGTAGCTGGCATTGAAGGCGGGCTTGAGCACAGTTTCAAAAAACGCCACGGGCATATTGATGCAGCCGTAGGAGATGCGGTTGTCGTCGGTGGTAGGGGACGCGAGGCGCTCCAGCCGGCGCTCCCTGGGCTCCGTCGCACGTACGCGGTGCATGGAGACGGCTGCCTCGTAGTCAACCCAGACCACGTCCTCGCCCAGGGTATTGCGCCCGGGCTCTGCCAGGAAGCGGCCTGCCGGCGTGGTGCGTTCATGCGGCTGCACTTCGGCGATCGGGCGCCCGCCTATGCCGGTGACGGAATCATCGCCGCGCGCGGCGCCGATCAGCACCGGTGTGGCGCTGCGCAGCTTGCCCGAAGGCTCGAAGACGAACACCTTGGTGTTGGCCTTGTCGAGGATGACAAAAAACAGTTTGCGGTTGTCGCCGGAGGCGACCACCCAGTCGGCCACCTGGCGCGCGTCATCGGAGGCAGGCTCGCCTGCGAAATCGGCTACGCGCGGCGTGCGCTGCAGTGCGCTCACCTGGGTGCTGGCGCTGCCTGAAAAAGGAACCACCGAGTGCGCGCGAAAAATCGGCAATGTCAGGGCCGCCACGGCGGCGCCCCACAACACGCCTTGCTTGATGCCGGCGAAGATGTCGGAGCGTGTGCTGTTCTGTCCCGTACCTTCGGGTTCAGGTCGCTTGATGAAATTCTGAAAATTCTGGAGAAAGCGCTGCATGACCGGTTTCCACGCAGGCTCTGTCAGAAACAGAAACCCGCATCGTGAATAACGCATAAAAACGCCCCGGTGGCCGCGGCATGGCTGGATGCCGTGGCCGCGCGGGGCGGCCTTACACGAAGGTGCATGACGTTTCAGGCTTAGTTGCGATCAGCCTGAGCAGGACGCTCGGTGGGCGTCATAGCCGTATCAGCCGACGTGGCAGGTGCAGCGCTATCAGGCGTGGTGACCTGGTTCTGCATGGGCTGCGCGGACGTGTCGGTTGGCGAAGCAGGCTGCGTGGCGGCGTCAGGGGTCTGTGCGTAGGCCAGGCCGATGGCGCCCACTACGGTAGCTGCTGCGAAGGCGGATGCCAGTGTCTTGGATGCTCTCATGGTGTAACTCCTTAAGTCATGCCCATCACAGGCAATCGGGGTTGGTAAATCGCTGGCCGTATTGCCAGCTAAATTCAATTTACGAGGAGGAGCAGGGACCGCGCCGTCGGCCTCATCCGGCCGGATATGTAGGACAAGCGAGGTCACAAGATGCTACGAGCGTCACGGGCTGATACAGAGCGGCTGCGCAGACGCTGCGGCCTTACTCGTTGGGGTTGTTGCCCTTGAGACCGTGCACGCCCTTGATGGCGAGCTGGAGTTTTTCAAGCTCTTCGATGAGCTGGTCTATCCTGGCGAAATCCTTGACCGGCGCTTCTTGCAGGGCCTGCAGCTGTGCACGCAAGCGGGCATAGCGGGATTCCAGATCGGGTTTCATGCCGCAACCGTGCCGGGCTTGAGGCTGCCGTTCACGGCGGCACGCGTGTCGGGACTGCCAGCTGCCGCGGCTTTGGGTGCAGCAGTAAACAATTCAACCTGAAGGTCTTCTTCACTGCGCGGGCCGTACTGCAGATCCGGCCCGATCAGGCGTTGCAATTCTCCATAGCCCGTCGCCAGCGCGGTGTCGTAAGCGGCGAAGCTGATGTCCGAGCATGAAACCGATTCGAAGACCTTCGGGTTCTGACGGCTTTCCAGGATGCGCCAGCAAAATTCGCCGGGACCGGTTTCTTCAACAGTCAGGGCCAAAGAGCGCAGAGGTGCGCTGAGCTGTGCATTTACCAGGGTGGAATGACTCATGGATTAATCCTCAAAAAAGCCGGGCGCGCCGGATGTGACAGTGCTGCGCAGCTTGGAGCGCGGCAAAAAAATATCAAGGGGATGAAACGTAACTTTCAACGCGGGCACCGATGGCGGCCAAAATGCCGGCATGGGCCGCTGTGACAACGCGGCAAAGACAGCAGCGCCCAGACCTGCGTCTGGTTTCTTTTCAGCGAGAGCGTCGGGTTCCATATCAGTGTTCGTAACACCGCCAGTTTACGCACGGAACTGTGACAGGACGCGGTGATTAGTACCGCGAAAATGTAGGAGAAAGCCGACAGGCGTTCATGGCCGAGTCGTCACCCGAAATGGTTATATTGCAGGCATGGCCAGCCTCGCATATTGCCGGGCGGCTCGAATGAAGAATCCATGAAAAGCCTTTACAAATATTTCTTTCGCGGCCTCATCACCATCTTGCCGGTGGCATTAACGGTGTACCTGCTGTATATCTTTCTGGCGTGGATGGAAACTGCGGCGCTGTGGATCCTGCGGCCGCTGATCGGCAGCTTTTATATCCCGGGCCTGGGCCTGGTGTTCGGCGTGCTGAGCATTCTGGTGATCGGCTACCTGGTCTCCAAGCAAAGTGTGCGCAAGCTGCTGTCATTTGCGGAGTTGCCGTTTACCAACCTGCCCGTCGTCAAAAGCATCTATTCGTCCCTCAAGAGTTTTGCCGACTACTTCTCCCCTTCGGGAAAACAGGGCGAGCAAAGTGTGGTGATCCTGCGCATGCCGGGCCACGCCATGGAAATTGTGGGCCTGATCACACGCCGCAGCTTCGCCGACCTTCCCCCGGGGTTTTTGCCCGGCGAGCGCGTGGCGGTGTATTTGCCCATGGGCTACATGATTGGCGGCTACACGGTGTTTGTGCCGGCAGACTGGGTGCAACCGATCGACATGTCGGTGGAAGAAGCCATGCGATCCTCGTTGATCGCCTGGATGGCGCGCCCGCCCGCCCAGGGTGCCGGCGGCAGCCACCCTGCAGGCTGAGGGATTTCGCCTCTGCAGGTGAGGCGGCGTAAGTTGTGTGATCTGTGGTTTCCCACATGGACAAATTGTGTGGCGGGGCTATATTGAGCCCGTCTCTCACAACTTACGCATAGCCTGATGCGTCCCGGCCATGGCAAACACAACGACAACAAAGACAACAAGCCGCAAGCTCCCTCTTTACCGCTCGCTTTACTTCCAGGTGATATGCGCCGTGATCGCCGGTGTACTGCTGGGGCACTTTTACCCCGAAGCCGGCAAGCACATGAAGCCGCTCGGCGACGGCTTCATCAAGCTGATCAAGATGATGATCGCGCCCATCATCTTCTGCACCGTCGTGATCGGCATCGCAGGCATGGAGGACATGAAAAAGGTCGGCAAGACCGGCGGCCTGGCACTGCTGTATTTTGAGGTTGTCAGCACCTTTGCACTGATCATCGGGCTGGTGCTTGTCAACGTGTTCAAGCCAGGCGAAGGCATGAACGTTGATGTGTCGACGCTGGACACCAAAGCCATCGCGGCCTATACAGGCCCGGGCAAGATGGTCGGCACGACCGACTTCATCCTCAACATCATCCCGTCTACCGTGGTCGATGCCTTTGCCAAGGGTGAAATTCTTCAGGTCCTGCTGATCGCTGTGATGTTCGGCTTTGCACTGCACCGCTTCGGCGGGCGCGGCACGCTGGTCTTCGACTTCATCGAGAAAACCTCGCACGTGCTGTTCACCATCGTCGGTTTCATCATGAAGGTGGCGCCCATAGGCGCTTTCGGCGCGATGGCCTTCACCATAGGCGCCTATGGCGTGGACAGCCTGGTGTCACTCGGCAAGCTGATGGCCGCTTTTTATGCAACGTGCCTGATCTTCATCTTCGTGGTGCTGGGCACCATCGCACGCGTTCACGGTTTCAGTATCTGGAAGTTCATCAAGTACATCAAGGAAGAGCTGCTGATCGTGCTGGGCACTTCGTCGTCCGAATCCGTGCTGCCTCGCATGATGGAAAAGATGGAGAACCTGGGCGCCAAGAAAACCACCGTGGGCCTGGTGATCCCGACCGGCTACTCATTCAACCTGGACGGCACCTCGATCTACCTGACCATGGCGGCGGTGTTCATCGCACAGGCCACCAACACGCCGATGACGCTCACGCAGGAGCTCACGCTGCTGGCGGTGCTGCTGCTCACCTCCAAGGGGGCCGCGGGCATCACCGGCAGCGGCTTCATCGTGCTGGCGGCTACGCTGTCGGCCGTAGGCACCGTCCCCGTGGCCGGGCTGGCGCTGATTCTCGGGATAGACCGCTTCATGTCGGAGGCTCGGGCGCTCACCAACCTGATCGGCAACGGCGTGGCCACCATCGTGGTCGCCAAATGGACGGATGAGCTGGACACCGACCGGCTCAAGGCCGGGCTCAACAACGAGACCTGGGTGGAAGCCCAGGAGCCCGAAGTGCTGCTCGATAAAAAGACCGAACACATGGCAACCGGCGGCCACTGAAAACAGATTTGAAAAATGACAAAGCCCGGCAGGCGGAGAGCTTCTCCACCTGCCGGGCTTTGTGCTTTGGGGTGCGGCTGGTCGCTGCTTAGCGTGCCTGGCGCGGCGCGGGGCCTGGGCCGCGGCCTGCAATGTGACGGAAGGTGATCCGGCCTTTGCTCAGGTCATACGGCGACAGCTCCAACGAGACCTGGTCGCCGGCAAGGATGCGGATATGGTTTTTGCGCATCTTGCCCGAGGTGTAGGCCACAAGCTTGTGGCCGTTGTCGAGCGTGACGCGAAAGCGCGAATCCGGCAACACTTCGTCGACCAGCCCGTGCATTTCAATCAGTTCTTCTTTGGCCATGATGTAACTCCTAGGAAATTGAAAAAATTATCTGTTGCTGTGTTTGTACTGGCAGGCAAACGCTTCAAGCGCATGCCGGTGACGAACGCTCGTGGATCCAGCCCAGGGCATGTTCCGTCGCGTAATGCACGGCCGCGGCCGCGCTGTCAAAGAGGCCGCTGAAGCGCATCACGCGGTCGTGCGTGGCGCTGCCGCGTCCGGAGCGGATGGAGACCGATGCAGCGTAGCCTTCGCCTTGCTGCTTGGCCAGTGGTGAGACAAGGTACTTGCCCACCGCGATTTTGGTGTGATCTGTGTTCATAAAGTCCGTGCCGGGTATTTTTCCCGGCTTGATAAATAAGGAGTAATTGGCTTGCAAGCAAGCCGCGGGTGTTCGGTTTCCACCCGCCAGGCCCTTTGTCAAGGGGCTGGGCTGGTTGAGCCATGAGTGGGCACTGTCGGGAATAGTGCTCGCCGGGAAAACGGAACAGTGCTGAGAAGGTTCAGGGCTGTATGGGCACTGAAAACACTGTGGATTCGGGCTCTGGGAAGCGCCGCAATTGAGAAGGAAGCCTGTTGGGAAAAGGCCTCGATGTAAAAAGCTGATGCTTTACCGAAGCTCTTATTGTAACCGCCCAGCGCAGATCGCGCTTTTTACCCCATACGGTGCAAGCCACCCCGTATTCTTTACAAACATGAGCCCCGGAACCGGCTTCGCCGGGCCGGAGGGCGGGCGGCCCCTTTTCGTGATGAAAGGGGCAGGGAGAAGCCGCAGGCTACACGCAGTGAGCGACCGTGGGGGCCACACTCTAGCCTTCAAACTGCGGATGAAGCTGCTTGATGCGGTTCATGGCCATACCCGCGGCGGCGGTACGGGTTTCGACACCCAGCTTGGCGTAGACCCGCTCCAGGTGCTTTTTGACGGTGGCCGGGCTGGAGCCCAGGATGTCGCCGATATCGCGATTGGTCTTGCCCTTGACCACCCAATACAGCACTTCTGCTTCGCGGGCTGTGAGCTTGAAACTCAGGCTCATGGCCTCCACAACGGCGTCGTCGGAAATTTCACGCATGACGATCAGCCAGTCGCCGCTGCCCTCGCCATCATCGGTTTGTTGATGCAGGCGAAAGGTCAGGCGGCGCGGCCCGAACTCCACTGCCAGGCGCGGTGGTTCGATCTGGCGCTCTGCCTCCGCCAGATGGCGGCGCAGCCAGTTCAGCACGGGCTCCGGAGTTTGCGGCGCCGATGTCCCGTAGTAGCGCATCAGCAGATCACGCGCAAGCGGCGTTTGCCAGATTAACCGGCCATCGCCTGCGCCGCCCATGCGCACCGTGATGCTGGCATAACCGAAGGCGTCCAGCGCATTGCGCGCCTGCCCTGCCTGCCGCGCCTCCTGCCTGGCCCGGCGGGCGCCTTGCAGGTGTACGCCCATGCGCGCCATGACTTCCTTGGGCTTGATGGGCTTGGTCACGTAGTCCACACCGCCGGCCTCCAGCGCGGCCACCAGGTGCTCGGTCTCGGTAAGGCCGGTCATGAAGATGATGGGGATGTGGGCGGTCTCGGCCATGGCTTTCAAGCGCTTGGCGACCTCAAATCCGTCCATTCCGGGCATCATGGCATCAAGCAGGACGATGTCGGGCAATGCCTGCAGTGCACGCTGCAGTGCGGCCTCGCCGCCGGTGGCGACCAGAACGGTGTAACCCGATTCATCCAGCGCATCGTGCAGCACCGACAAGTTGTCGGGCACGTCGTCAACGATCAGCACGATATCGCTGTTGGCCCGGTCCAGCGTCCGGTCCAGCCGCCTGTCCAGCATGGACTCGCCTTCAAGCACGCTGCTCATGGCCGGTCTCCTTGTTGGCAAGCTGGCGCCCCATGGCCTCGAACTGGAACTGGCGCGCCAGCACACGCATTTCATTGACAAAGACCGCAGTCGCGGGCTGCTGCCGTTCAATTTGCGCGAGGGTATTCATGATGCCCCGATAAAAGCCGAGGTTCACCACTTCAAGCAAGGCGGCAAGCTGCGAAGCATCGGGCAAGATACGCGGCGCCGCCACGTCGGCCGGCAGGCTGACCAATGCTTGCGCCTCGTGGTAATGCCATTTGAGGGCAAGGCGCCGCTCCAGCCAGTCGATCAGCTCGGTGTGCCGCACCGGCTTGAGGATGAAATCCTCTGGAAGGATGCCGGCATCGTTTTCCATGCCCTTGTCAAACGCATTGGCAGAAACAATGGCCAGGTGAATTCCGGTATGCCCGGCTCCCTGTATGCGGCGCAAGGTTTCCCAGCCATCGATACCGGGCATGGCCAGGTCCATAAAGATCACGTCCGGCCGGTAGCCGGCGGCCAGCAGGTCCAGGCAGTCGTGGCCGCTGGCGGCGGTGCGAAGCTCGAACCCCATGGGCTCCAGCAACTGCACCAGCAATTCCCGGTCAGGCTCTTCGTTATCGACGACCAGCAATTTGCGGCGCACACCCTCATAGCCGACGGGCCGGCGCCTTGCGGGCTTGTCGATGAGGCCTTTAACAGCCCCTGCAGGCACATGCACCTCCGGCAAAAACAAGCGGATGCGAAACGCCGAGCCTTCTCCCGGCGTGCTGTCCACCGTCATTTCGCCGCCCATCAAGTCGGTCAGCATTTTGGCAATCGTGAGTCCCAAGCCCGCACCCGGTGTGCCTTCAGCGCTTTGGCCGGCCGTAGCGCCTCGGGCGAAAGGCTCAAAAATCTGCGCCAGCTCTTCCGCGCGCATACCGGGGCCGGTGTCCTCAATATCGATATAAGCCATCTCGCGTGCATGGCGCAACCTGAAAGTCACCTCGCCTTTGGCCGTGAACTTGATGGCATTGCCCAGCAGGTTGATGAGAATTTGCCGGACACGCTTTTCGTCGGCGCGCACCAGTTCCGGCAAATTGCCGCTGGCCTCAAAACGAAAACCGAGGCCCTTTGCCGCTGCCTGCAGCTCAAACATGCCGGCCATCTCATGAACGCAGTCCGCAAAATGCATGGGTTTGACATTGAGTGTGAGTTTGCCGGCCTCAATGCGGGCAATGTCGAGCGTGCCTTCGATCAGAGACAGCAGATGCTCGCCGCCGCGCTTGATGACGCTGACGGCCTGCTTGCGGTGCGGCGGTATGGCGCTGTCCTCACCCATGAGTTGCGCATAACCCAGGATGCTGTTCAGAGGTGTGCGCAGCTCATGGCTGATCGCACTGATGTAGCGGCTCTTGGCCTGGTTGGCCTGGTCGGCATGATGGCGGGCCTGCTCGGCCACCCGCTTGGCCTGTTGCAGCGCTTCGTCGGTCTGGCGGTGCGACTCGATTTCGCGCATCAGCAAATGCGTCTGGCGATTGGATTCCTCTTGCGCGACCTGGCGGCTTTTGTGCGCCAGCACCAGCCACCACGCCACCAGCCCGGCGATGACCAGCAGCGCCATGTAGGCTTTTAAAAAGCCCGAGCGCAAGGCGGCCGCCGGTGCATCCATCACGTCCGTGTCGGCAGCCGCCATCAGCAGCGCGGTCAGCTCCTGCCGGTACAGCAGCCCGAAGACGCTGGCCAGCAGCGGCACGATAACCAGCATCAGCAGCAGGAAGTGGCTCAGCCCGGTATCGAGGTAAGGCCAGATGCGACGCGGCAGCAGCCAGCGCAGGGTTGCCGACCACTGCGCCGACAGGCTGGCCTGGGGCTTGCACAAATCGCCACAGCGCGCGTCCAGCGTGCAGCACAGCGAACAGATGGCCCCCTGATACGCCGGACAATGCGCCATGTCAGGGCCTTCGTAGTCGCGCTCGCAGATCACGCAGCGCTTGAGCGCATACGGTTTGTAGCTGCCCTGGGCATCCGTCTCGGGCGCTTCCCCCTGGCGGGCGATGTAGTAGCGTCCCTTGGTCGCCCAGGCGATCAGCGGCGAAGCAATAAATGCCGTGCCCAGCGCGATCAGCGCCGAGAAAGCCTGAGCCAGGGGGCCGAACAACCCCAGATGGGCGGCCACCGACAGCACCGAGGCCAGCGCCATCGCGCCCACGCCGACCGGGTTGATGTCGTAGAGGTGGGCGCGCTTGAACTCGATGCCCTTAGGCGACAGGCCCAGCGGCTTGTTGATAACGAGGTCGGCCACCACCGCCATCACCCAGGCGATGGCGATATTGGAGTACAGGCCCAGCACGTCGCCCAGCGCCTGGAACACATCCATCTCCATCAGCATGAAAGCGATCAGCGTGTTGAACACCACCCAGACGACGCGCCCCGGGTGGCTGTGCGTCAGCCGCGAAAAGAAGTTGGACCAGGCCAGCGAGCCGGCATAGGCATTGGTGACATTGATCTTGAGCTGCGAGATCACCACGAACAACGCAGTCGCGGCCACGGCCCAGCCGTAATGCGGAAACACGTACTCGTAGGCCGCGAGGTACATCTGGTTTGGATCCACCGCGCGATCCAGCGGCACCATGTGCTGGATCGCCAGGTAGGCCAGGAACGCGCCGCCCAGCATCTTGACCACACCGAGCAGCACCCAGCCCGGGCCGCCCGCCAGCACGCTGGCCCACCAGCGCCGGGTATTGCTGGCAGTGCGCGCGGGCATGAAGCGCAAGTAGTCGGCTTGCTCACCCATTTGTGTGATCAGCGCGATCCCGACCGTCAAAGCAGCACCAAACAAGTGCAGATCAAATCCTGAATTCGTGCCTTTTTCCCCTTTGTAGTGCGTGATTCCGGTAAAAGCCCCCGGGTCACGCACCAAAACATAGATAAACGGCACGACCAGCATCACCAGCCATAGCGGCTGCGTCCAGATCTGCAAGCGGCTGATGACGGACACCCCATAGGTCACCATCGGAATCACGACCAGCGCACAGATCAGATAGCCCCAGCTTGGCGGAATGCCCAGCGCGAGCTCCAGCGCGTAGGCCATGACGGCAGCCTCCAGCGCGAAAAAGATGAAGGTGAAGGACGCGTAGATCAGCGAGGTGAGCGTGGAGCCGATGTAGCCGAAGCCGGCCCCGCGCGTCAGCAAATCCATGTCGACGCCGTAGCGGGCGGCATAAATGCTGATCGGCAAGCCGGCCATGAAAATGATCAGCCCCGTGGCAACGATGGCCCAGAAGGCATTGGTGAAGCCGTACTTCACCAGCAAGGTGGCGCCGACGGCCTCAAGGATCAGAAAAGAGGCTGCGCCAAATGCGGTGTTGGCCACCCGCCATTCGGACCATTTGCGAAAGCGCTGCGGCGTAAACCGCAAGGCGTAATCCTCCATGGTTTCGCTGGCGACCCAGCTGTTGTAGTCGCGCCGGACCTTGATGATGCGCTGCACCGGCGCATCGGCCTCACCGGACGGCAGCGGCGCAGGCGCCCATGGGGGCACAGCCTGCGCAGGCAGGGGCAGCGGAGCGGCCGGGGTGTCCATAGATGGGGGCGTCGTCAATACGTCATAAGGCGGAGTCTGTTGAGTGCAGATTCCATGCCACAGCGGTAAAACAGGGGCCGCGCGCACCATCCTGTGGCACCATTCTTGCAGCCCGGACTCCATCAACCCTGCCGCAGCCGCCCCCGGAGAACCCATGGAATTGACCCCGAGAGAAAAAGACAAGCTGCTGATCTTCACCGCGGCGCTGCTTGCCGAACGCCGCCAGGCCCGAGGGCTGAAACTGAACTACCCCGAAGCCATTGCGCTGATCAGCGCCGCCGTCATGGAAGGCGCGCGCGACGGCAAATCCGTCGCTCAGTTGATGAGCGAGGGCCGCACCGTGCTGACCCGCGCCGACGTGATGGACGGCATCCCCGAACTGATTCCCGACATCCAGGTGGAAGCCACCTTCCCAGACGGAACCAAGCTGGTCACTGTGCACCAGCCGATTGTTTGAGCACTCCCCTCCCCATTCTCACGAGGCCATCACCCATGCGAACTTCATTCAAAAATGCTCTCTTTTTGATAGCGGTATGTGCAATATCCACCTTGGCTAGCGCCCATATTGGCCATGAATCCGGGGCGGCGGCGCACAGCCACGCCAGCGCCTTCATGGTCGGCTTCCTGCATCCCCTGACCGGCCTGGACCACCTGGCGGCCATGGTCGCGGTGGGCCTGTGGAGCGCCCTGGCTGCACGCCGCGCATGGCCCGACCTGCTGTGGGCGCCGCTCGGTTTTGCCGCCATGCTGCTGGCCGGTGCTGTGCTGGGCCTGCAGGGCGTGCAATTGCCCGCCGTCGAGCCGATGATTGCCGCCTCCTTGCTGGTGTTGGGCCTGCTGGTGCTGACGCGCTGGCGCGTCCCAGGCGTCGCCGCGGCGGCGTTGGTCGGCGTGTTTGCCGTCTTCCACGGCCTGGCCCACGGCTATGAGCTGGCGGGTGATGCGAATGCGCTGCCGGTGGTAGCCGGCATGCTGGCTGCCACCTTGCTGCTGCACCTTGCCGGCGTGGCGGCAGGCTGGGCCTTGCGCCACGCCAACGTCTGGGTGCCGCGCCTGGCCGGCGCCGGCGTTGCCGTGTTCGGCCTGGCCCTGCTCGGCCGCCTGGCCTGAAAGCGCACGCCATGATTCCCGGCGAACTGCTGACCGACGGCCCCGACCACGAACTCAATACCGGTCGGCGCACCCTGACCGTGGTGGTGCAGAACACCGCCGACCGGCCGATCCAGGTCGGCTCGCACTACCACTTCGCCGAGACCAACGGCGCACTCGGCTTTGACCGCGATGCGGCGCGCGGCATGCGGCTGAACATCGCATCGGGCACGGCAGTGCGTTTTGAGCCGGGGCAGCAACGCACGGTGGAATTGGTGGATTTCGCCGGGGACCGCACGGTCTACGGCTTTCGCGGCCTGATCCAGGGCAGGCTCTGAGCCCTGCCAACGCCGACCAAGCCATGACGACATTGTTCATTTCCGCGTTTTTTCTGGGACTGGTTTTTAACGCCGCGCCCGGCGCCGTATTCGCTGAGACGGTACGCCAGGGCGTGCGCGGCGGCTTCCGGCCGGCCTTCCTGGTGCAAGCCGGCTCGCTCGTGGGCGATGCCACCTGGGCGATCCTGGGCCTCGCGGGCATCGGCCTGGCCATGCAGCTTGATGCCTTGCGCTGGCCGCTGGGGCTGGCAGGCGCGGCCTACCTGGCGTGGCTGTCCTGGGACAGCTGGCAGGCCGCACGGGTCGAACACACGATGGATGCCGGCGCGGCAACGGCCGCCCAGGGCGCCTTGAAAAAAGGCATGGCGCTGTCGCTGACCAACCCGCAGAACATTGCCTACTGGGCCGCCATGGGCGGCGCCATGGGCACGGTAGGCGTGGCGCACCCCGGCACCACAGACTACGCCGTCTTTTTTGCCGGCTTCATGGTCGCGTCCGTCGTCTGGTGTTTTGTGTGCGCCGCCGTCGTTGACCGCGTGTTCCGCCGCCTGGGCGCGCGTTGGGCCCGCTTCACTTACCGCCTCTGCGCCGTGGCCCTGCTGGCCCTGGCCCTGGGCACGCTGCGCGAGCTTTTTCATCCGGTGGCCGACGCCACTGCGAACGGACCGCGCGCCGGCCGCTCCACAACGCTGGCTCCGTAATTTTCTGAATCGAGGACACACAGATGGCAACCATTGGACGCCGCGCCTACGCGGAAATGTTCGGCCCTACGGTCGGTGACCGCCTTCGGCTGGCCGACACCGACCTGCTGGTCGAAGTCGAAGCCGACTACACACTGCGCGCCGGCAGCTACGGCGAAGAAGTCAAATTCGGCGGCGGCAAGACGATTCGCGACGGCATGGCCCAGTCGCAGAAAACCCGGGCCGAAGGCACCATGGACTGCGTCATGACGAACGCACTCATCATCGACCACTGGGGCATCGTCAAGGCCGACATCGGCCTGAAAGGCGGGCGCATCGCCGCCATCGGCAAGGCCGGCAACCCAGATACGCAACCCGGTGTCGACATGATCATCGGCCCCGGCACAGAGATCATCAGCTGCGAAGGCATGATCGTGACCGCCGGCGGCATCGACTCGCACATCCACTTCATCTGCCCGCAGCAGATCGAGGAAGCACTGACGGCCGGCATCACCACCATGCTGGGCGGCGGCACCGGCCCCGCCACCGGAACCTTTGCCACCACCTGCACGCCCGGCCCCTGGAACATCGAACGCATGCTGCAGGCGGCCGACGCCTTTCCGATGAACCTGGGTTTTCTGGGCAAGGGCAACGCCAGCCTGCCCGCCGCGCTGCACGAGCAGATCAACGCCGGCGTCATCGGCCTGAAGCTGCATGAAGACTGGGGCACCACACCGGCGGCCATCAGCAACTGCCTGGACGTGGCGGAAGAAACCGATACGCAGGTCGCCATCCACAGCGACACGCTCAACGAATCGGGTTTTGTCGAGAACACGATTGCTGCGACCAAGGGCCGCGGCCTCTGCGCATTCCACACCGAAGGCGCGGGCGGCGGCCACGCACCGGACATCCTGCGTGTGGTGGGCGAGGAGAACTTCCTGCCCTCCTCTACCAACCCGACCATGCCTTACACCGTCAACACGCTGGACGAGCATGTCGACATGCTGATGGTGTGCCACCACCTGGACGCCGGCATCGCGGAAGACCTGGCCTTTGCCGAAAGCCGCATCCGCAAGGAAACCATCGCGGCCGAGGACGTGCTGCACGACCTGGGCGCGATCAGCATGATGAGCAGTGACAGCCAGGCCATGGGCCGCGTCGGCGAAGTCATCATCCGCACCTGGCAGACGGCGCACAAGATGAAGCAGCAGCGCGGCAAGCTGCCGGGTGATTCCGAGCGCCACGACAACTTCCGCGCCAAGCGCTACATCAGCAAATACACCATCAACCCGGCGATTGCCCACGGCATCTCGCACGAGGTCGGCTCGGTCGAGCCCGGAAAATGGGCCGACCTGGTGGTCTGGAAGCCGGCGTTCTTCGGCATCAAGCCCTCGGTGATTCTCAAGGGCGGCTTCATCGCGATGGCAGCCATGGGCGACCCGAACGCCTCCATCCCCACGCCGCAGCCGGTGCACTACCGGCCCATGTTTGGCGGCTTCGGCGGCGCGATCGCCAGGGGCTCGCTGACCTTTGTCTCGCACGCCGGGCTCAACGCCGGCGTCAAAGAGCGCTTCGGCTTGGCCAAGACACTGAGCGCCGTGAAAAATGTGCGCGGCGTGCGCAAGCAGCACATGGTCCACAATGCCTATCTTCCCAAAATGGAAGTCGACGCCCAGACCTACCTGGTGCGGGCCGACGGCCAGTTGCTGACTTGCGAGCCAGCCAGCAGCCTGCCGATGACGCAGCGTTATTTTCTTTTCTAAGTCTCGCCTCAAATTTTTTCTAAGGCCTCATGCTCCAGGTTTCCAAAGTCATATCCCAAGGCGCGGGCCTGGCCCCCGTCCTTGTCAAGCGCGCCAGCACCGTCGAGCTCGATTGGGACGTGCGTCAGAAAAGCCGCTTTGATGCGGCCGATTCCCTGGGCCGCAGCCTGGGCGTGTTCCTGCCGCGCGGCACGCTGGTGCGCGGCGGCGACGTGCTGGTGGCCGAAGACGGCTCCATGGTCAAAGTGATTGCCGCGCCGCAGGCCGTGCTGCGCATCACGGCCTGCGCCTCACACGGCTCGCCCTTCGACCTGACGCGCGCCGCCTACCACCTGGGCAATCGCCATGTGCCGATTGAGCTCAAGCCCGATCACCTCAAGATCGAGCCCGACCACGTGCTGGGCGACATGCTGCGTGCGATGCATCTGATCGTGAACGAAGTCGAGGAAGCGTTTGAGCCTGAAGGCGGTGCGTACAGCGCCGGTAGCCACAACCATGGCTCACATGACCATGCGCATGACCCTACGCATGAGCACAAGACAGCGCAGCCAGCCGCTGCGGCGCCGCACGTTCACGGCCCTGATTGCAAGCACGACCACCATGACCACGCCCATGAGGTCAAACCGGTCGCCATCCAGATCCACAACCACAAGCCGCACAGTCACTAGCTGCCATGGACTTGTCCGCACCTCCCGCAGGCCAGTTGCCGGCACCCAGCCTGCTGCAGCTGATCTGGCTGGCCTCACCGGCCCTTCCCGTGGGCGGATTTTCATACTCAGAAGGGCTTGAGGCCGCCGTGGATCGTTCTGGGGTTGCTACAGAAACCATAGCAAGCGACTGGCTGGCCGATCAGCTGCACCTGAGCCTGGCGCGTGGCGACCTGGCTGCCATCGCCCAGGCCATCCCCGCCTGGCGCACAGGCGACTTGCACCGCGTAGAGCAACTCAACGACTGGGTACTGCAAACCCGCGAGACCAGCGAGCTGCGCGCGCAGGCCG